>JBFFMJ010000003.1:0-330317 GCA_041554195.1 Thiohalomonadaceae bacterium | reverse complement strand
GCCCGCCCCCCCCTTGTAACAGCGGTGATTACCCATCAACACAGCCCAGAGAATTATTATTTGCTGGCTGAAATGATGCACCATTCGGTGCCCCGCCCGTCCCGCATCAGAAACTATTAGAAAACTATCAACAAGCGCTTCACTTTCTCGCTCAGTTACGCATCGTCATGCTGGCACTGTTTCGCGTGAGGATATCTATCGGGTACAAAGGCCGTTCCCATTCAGAAAACACGAATTTACCAAGCCGCTGTTCGAATCGATTCGATTAAAGATTCACTCATGGCTGAATAGCCTCTTCCTGCAATACCGGGTTTTGTCTACTGTGGTGTGGTGTTCACTGATCCTGCGATTAGCGGTATCACCGTAACGCTGCCCGAGCACTGAAACCAAGCTGTTCTCTTAGTTCTCCATATCCAGCTCTTTAATCTTGCGGGTGATGGTATTCCTTCCCCAGCCCAGCAGCTTCGCCGCCTCCTGGCGATGGCCACCGCTCTTCTTCAGCGCCGCCTCGATCATCAGGCGTTCAAACTGCGGCACCGCCTCATCAAGGATGGCGCTCGCCCCGCTGTTAAGGCGCTGTTCTGCCCAGTGACGTAATGGGCTTAGCCAGTCACTACCGTCACCACTGCTGCTACTCACCTCTTTTAACTCAGGGGGCAGATCCTCCAGGTGGATCTCCTGGCCCGGCGACATCACGGTAAGCCAGCGGCAGGTGTTCTCCAACTGACGTACGTTACCGGGCCAGTCGAGGGCGCACAGATACTCCTCGGTCGGCTTGTCCAGCCACTTCGCCTCACCACCAATCTCCTTGGCTGCCGTGTGCAGGAAGTGGCGCATCAACAGAGGGATATCCTCGCTGCGCTCGCGCAACGAGGGGATATGGATGCGTATTACATTAAGGCGATGAAACAGGTCCTCGCGAAACAGCCCCTCGCGCACCCGTTTCTCCAGGTCCTGGTGGGTGGCGGCGATCACCCGCACATCGACCTTTACCGGGGCACGGCCACCGACACGGTAAAACTCACCATCGGCCAGCACACGCAGCAGGCGGGTTTGAAGCTCGGCGGGCATATCGCCGATCTCATCCAGAAACAAGGTGCCGCCATCGGCCTGCTCGAAACGTCCCTCGCGGGCCGACTGCGCCCCGGTGAAGGCCCCGCGCTCATGCCCGAAGAGTTCAGATTCCAGCAGATCACGGGGAATTGCCGCTGTGTTTATCGCAATAAACAACTTATCGGCACGCGGGCTATGGCGGTGCAGGGCGTGGGCTACCAGCTCCTTACCGGTACCCGACTCGCCATTAATCAGCACCGTGATATTGGAGGAGGAGAGACGCCCGATGGCACGGAACACCTCCTGCATCGAGGGAGCCTCGCCGATGATCTCGGTCTCCCCCTCCAGGGTCTCCGCACTCACCGCGGCACTCTGCTCTTCGCGGTGGGTGATGGCGCGGCGCACCAGCTCGACTGCCTCGTCGACATCAAACGGTTTTGGCAGATACTCGAAGGCCCCACCCTGATAGGCCGAAACCGCACTATCCAGGTCGGAGTGGGCCGTCATGATGATCGCTGGCATATCGGGGTGATCGGCATTGATCTGTTCCAGCAGTTCCAGACCACTGATACCCGGCATACGGATGTCGGTCACCAGCACCATCGGCTCTTCACGCTGTAGTTGCTTGAGGGCGGCATCGGCACTCTCGAAACTCTTCACTGTCATGCCCGCCTGTTTCAGTGCCTTCTCCAGTACCCAGCGGATGGAACGGTCGTCGTCAATAACCCAGACTGTATTCTGCTCTGACATCTTTTATTACTCCTTTGTACCGCCGGTCTCTGTCGCCACCGGCAACAGAACGGTAAATACGGTCTTACCCGGCTGGCTCTCCCACTCAATGAGTCCGCCGTTCAGGTTGATCATCGACTGGGCGATCGGCAGCCCCAGTCCGGTTCCCTCGGCACGCCCGGTGATCATTGGCAGGAAAAGGCTTTCGCGCATTTCATCCGCAATGCCGGGACCGTTATCTATAACATCAATGCGGGCGACCAGTTTGTGCATCACATGACCAATTGTGTAGTGGCTCATGGCGCGGGTGCGCAGGATGATCTCCCCCTCGCTTCCCACCGCCTGAGCGGCATTGCGCGTGAGGTTCATCAAGGCCTGTATTATTTGATCGATATCCGCATAAACATCGGGAATACTAGGGTCATAGTCGCGTATCAGGCGGATATTTTCGCTTATCTCAGCAGAAACCACCTGCCGTACCCGCTCCAGTGGTTCGTGAATATTCAGCGCACGTCGTCGCGGCAGGGTGTTGGGCCCCAACATCTGATTCATCAGCGCCTGCAGCCGATCCGCCTCGCTGATGATGATATTGGTGTACTCCTTGAGCTCTTCGTTGTGTAACTCACGCTCCAGTAGCTGTGCCGCACCACGCAGACCACCCAGGGGGTTCTTGATCTCGTGGGCAAGGCCGCGAATCAGTGCGCGGGTGGCGTTGCCCTGGGCCAGCAACCCCTCTTCACGGCTGATGCGCAGGTGCCGATCCTGCTGCTTCATCTCTACGATGAGGCCATTACCCAGGGCCTCCTCCTGCAAGGGCAGGACAGTCAGATCGACCGTGACCTTGTGGTCAAAACCGAGGTTCATTACCAGCTCACGCTCCGTAAAGGGGCTGTAGGTCTCCAGCACGTGGAAGAGGGCTTCGATCAGCTCATCGTCAAAGATCAGCTCCTGCACCGGCAGGCCGATAAAGCGTGGCGCACTGGCCGCAAACAGGGTCTCCCCGGCGGGGTTGATGTAGCGCAGACGCAGACCCTCATCAAGAATCATCACCGTGGTGTGCAGATTCTCTACAACCTTCTCTAATGCTATCGTTGACATCTCGTGCGAACTATTCATGCACTTCTCTTTGCAAGTTCCAAACCAATTTAATGCATCCTGCACCGATTATTTGCATGAGACCTAACGTCCTGAAATTACACGAATTTATCTATTTGTGATTTGTTTAAATTGATTTAACCGTCAACAAGCGGGCTCTCTCAGTGCAATAGTGTAGCCCACATGCACTAAATTGGTGCTTTAGTCGAGGGGTAAGGGTGTACGTTTGAACAGCGAGTGCTGCCTTACGTAAAAGTTAAGAGGGGGACTGCTATACAGAGTGCTACCTGTCGCACTCACCACACTCGCCTGTAGGCTATGACTGCCACGGTAGACCACACCAAGGTTAAAACTGCGACCTGTGCCGCGACTTACCGGTTTGCCGTCGAGGCTGATCTGGATCAGTTGTCCACTCTTGAGGGCCAAGTCAATGGCAACTTCTACTTTTAGCCCCGACTCACCAAACCACAGGGTCTGGCCCTCCTGCGGTGACGTGATAACAATGGTGCCATCAAATCCATCATCACTTTTACCGCCATTTTCACTACCGACTTTTGACGATGAAGGGGTAACCGGCACCAGTTTTATCGTCGGCACCGGTCGCAGCTTGATCTCTTCTGCCTCTGGCGTCGGCTGATCACTGAACTCTACCGTGCCATCGGGATGGACTATCCGGTATCCGGTTTCCGCCTGTACGACAGCACAGATAAGAAACAGTGGCATAAGAATAATTTTCATAGTCTTAAACATAGGTCAGCTTTTTTCACTGCACAAACAAAAACGCCCCCGACTAGCGGGGGCGTTTTCTGTTCGGATGAACTAAAACCGGAATTAGCAGCTGTAGTACATATCGAACTCGACCGGGTGGGTGGTCATGCGGATGCGAGTAACCTCTTCCATCTTCAGTTCAATGAAGGCATCGATCATGTCGTCGGTGAAGACGCCACCCTGGGTCAGGAACTCACGATCCTCATTCAAGCAATCCAGCGCCTGGTCGAAGCTATGGCAAACGGTCGGGATGGCCGCTTTCTCTTCTGCCGGCAGGTCGTACAGATCCTTGTCCATCGGCTCGCCAGGGTGGATCTTGTTCTGAATACCGTCAAGGCCGGCCATCAGGAAGGCGGAGAACATCAGGTAAGGGTTGGCGGTCGGATCACCAAAGCGCACCTCGATACGACGACCCTTGGGGTTGGTAACGTAAGGAATACGAATAGAGGCAGAGCGGTTACGGGCCGAGTAGGCCAGCATCTCAGGGGCCTCAAAGCCGGGAACCAGACGCTTGTAGCTGTTGGTAGAGGCGTTGGCAAAGGCGTTCAGGGCACGTGCGTGCTTGATCACACCACCGATGTAGTAGAGCGCCATCTCAGAAAGACCGCCGTACTCATTACCACCAAACAGGTTCTGACCATCTTTAGAGATCGACATGTGCACGTGCATGCCGGTGCCGTTGTCGCCAACGATGGGCTTGGGCATGAAGGTCGCAGTCTTGCCGTAGCTGTGGGCCACGTTGTGTACGCAGTACTTGAGGGTCTGCACTTCGTCAGCCTTCTTCACCAGGGTGTTGGCACCGGTGCCGATCTCACACTGACCGGCGGTAGCTACCTCGTGGTGATGCACCTCAACATCAAGGCCCATCTCTTCCATCGCCAGACACATGGCGGCACGAATGTCGTGCAGCGAGTCGACGGGAGGCACGGGGAAGTAACCACCCTTAATGCCGGGGCGGTGACCGATGTTGCCATCCTCATAGACGCGCTCCGAGTTCCACTCGGCTTCCTCAGAGTCAATCTTGACGAAACAGCCGCTCATATCGGCACCCCAACGGATATCATCAAAGATGAAGAACTCGGGCTCAGGACCGAACAGGGCGCTATCGCCGATACCGGTAGACTTCAGGTACTCCTCGGCGCGGCGGGCAACAGAACGGGGGTCACGCTCGTAACCCTGCATGTCTGAAGGCTCAACGATATCACAGGTGATGTTGATCATCGGCTCATCGCAGAAGGGGTCGAGGACGGCGGTGGTGGTATCGGGCATCAGGATCATGTCTGATTCGTTGATATGCTTCCAGCCCTGGATGGAGGAACCATCAAACATCTTACCTTCGGCGAAGGTGTCTTCGTCGATATGGCTAGTTGGGTAAGTGACGTGCTGCTCCTTACCGTGAGTATCGGTAAAGCGGAAGTCCATGAACTTCGCACCGCTATCCTTAATCAGCTTCATTACGTTTTCTGCAGACATCGACGGTCTCCCATGTGATGGTTTAATTATCTGCCCAATAATGGGCGATTTAAAAAGAGTCGCTAAAAAAGAGCATGAACTATGCCATGAATATAAGCTTATGAATTATCTAGCTATTACCCAAATAAAACACTTTCATTGCCGATTTAACGCACAATAATGGTGCACAAATTTATGTGTCGCACTATTGTTGTGCATTCTCGAAGAAGAGCTCCACACTCCGCACCTCTTCAAGTTCCTGCGCCAGGGCCACCAATTTGCGTAGCTCCTCGTGTTGAAATTCATCACGGGAAGTCGCCTCAGCGGGCAGGCACAACTCCATCTCTATCTTACCGTCCAGATAGTGGAAGGTAAGTCGACCGATATTACTCGCAATATTCAAACCCTGCCACTTCTCATGTAATTGCTTTTCCACCCAGGCGCGATTGGGCAAATGCAGGCTGGGGGCCATCTTTTCATCATCTTCCGGGTCGACATGAACCATCACATCAGACACCTCGTCCACCTCTTCGATTAGGCGACGGCGTACCTTCTCGCCAATATAGTGTCCTTCGGAG
The DNA here is from genome assembly GCA_041554195.1 of Thiohalomonadaceae bacterium. GTDB lineage: Bacteria > Pseudomonadota > Gammaproteobacteria > Thiohalomonadales > Thiohalomonadaceae > JAPHSX01. The sequence continues at coordinate 324,642 of JBFFMJ010000003.1, read as the reverse complement.
ACACTGAGCTTCGGGTCAACAATCACATGCACATCGACTAGCGCCTCACCCCCCATCTGGCGGGTGCGCAGCATATGCAACTCACGCACCCCGCCGACACTCATCACCTCCTGGCGAATCAGTTCGACCCGCTCGGGATCAAGTGCGGTATCGACCAGTTCATGCAGGCTCTCCCAAACCAGGTCCCAGCCGATCTTCGCCACCATTGCACCGACGATCACGGCAGCCACCGCATCAAGATAATCAAGACCAGCCATGGTGCCGCCGACCCCAATCATCACCACGATGGAGGAGACAGCGTCAGAACGGCTATGCCAGGCATTGGCTCGTAGCATGTTGGATTTTAGTTTTCGTGCCAGGTGCATGGTGTAGTGATAGATCCACTCCTTGGAGACCACTGACACCCCCGCGATCACCAGCGCCCAGATCCCCGGTTGCGACAACTCCTCCGGGTGAAACAGTCGCTCAATGGCATCCCAGGCTATTCCTCCGGCCACCACGATCAGAGCAATACCCAATGCAACGGTAGCCAGGGTCTCGAATCGACCGTGGCCGTAGGGATGCGCTTCATCGGCATCCTTGCTACCGTGTTTTGCCGCAAACAGCACCATAAAATCAGTGGCTAAATCTGATAGTGAGTGCACACCATCGGCGATCAATGCCTGAGAGTTGGCCACATAACCAACGCCTATCTTAAACACCCCCAGGGCCAGATCGAGCGCCGAACCAACCAGTGTGACCCAGCGGATCTCGGCATAGCGGCTATCGGTGCTCTTGGGGAGTTCGTGATGATGGTGGTGGTGACCGCTCATATTTCTCTCTTCTTCTCAGCCTTCGCCGACTTCTATCAACAGGGTGATCTCGCCATCATCCTCATGGGTTTCAAGCACCTTGTGACCATTAATACGACACCAGGCTGGGATATCGTTGAGCACGCCGTGGTCGGTACAGACCACCTCCAGCGTATCACCGGGGGAGAGTTCCGCCACCTTGTCCTGGGTGCGGATCACCGGCATCGGGCAGAGCAGGCGGCGGGCATTCAACTCATATTTCATGCTCAGACCATCCACTCACTTTTTATGTCCATCGGCGACAGCGGAGCCACCTCCAGGGTGCGACTCTCGCCCCCCGGGAAGTGGATCTCCACCGTTACCATCTCGGCGGTCTTGCCCTGACTGTAGCGCCCGGCGATACGGGCCGCCAACTCAAGGTCGCCATCGGTCGGCTCGCCATCCACCAGAACCAGCGGCCCCGGATGGGAGACGGTATAAAGATGAATAAACTGCTTTTTGTAACCGCTGAGAAAGTTATTCTCCCCGTCTTCACGGCTGACAATAAGCTTGTAGTGGGGTGCCGGACGGATGTGACGCCCCACCTTGAGCAACATGATGTCGTCCATCTCATACTCGCGGTTACCGCGCCCCTTCCAGAGGTCCACCAGCTTGCGCGAATAGTTTTCATCGGTGAGAAAACAGCAGCCACCAGCGGGGGAGGCGTAGTCCTCAAAGCCGAACTCCTTGGCCAGCGCCATTTGCGGCTTGCGATTGCGGCCCGAGAAGTCGTAAAGCTTCTCCCGGTCTACCCACCCCTCGCGCTCCGGCAGGGTAGGGGGGAGGTTTCTGGCACAGAGCGGGCGCAGCAACCGATCTTCCGCCCCCGAATCCCGCGCCACCACCGGCATAGTGTCCTTGCGCTGTGACATCGGACGCTGGCCGATCACCTCACCGGTAATAATAAAGTCGAAGCCGTTCTTCTCCGCCCACTCCACCGCCTTGTGCACCATGAAGATCTTGCAGTCGAGGCAGGGATTCATATTGGCCCCGTAGCCGTGCTTGGGGTTGAGCAGCACATCCTTGTACTCCTCGACGATATCGATAATGTGCAGCTTGATCCCCAGCTGCTCCGCCGACCACAGCGCATTATTGCGCTTCGGCTTGGCCTTGTCCTTCTTGCGGATGGCGTGGGTATGCCCCTCCACACAGAAACCGGTGAAAAAGTTGATCCCCTCGACGTGAATGCCCTGTTCGAGCATCACCTTGGCGGCGAGGAGGGAGTCTAGGCCGCCGGAGATCAGGGCGACTGCTTTGCGTTGCTGGGTCATGCGGATATCTGTTCGATTATGCGAGAGGGCAATTTTAGCGCAATTTGACCACTAAGGGGGGCATCAACTCACCATCCTTTATATAGGCGGCCTGTTAACCTCTCCCCTCTCCAAGCTATAATGGCCGACTTTCGGACTGAACAAGAAAAGGCCACACCTTGAGCACAACGACTTCTCCCGATCCCTCTACCTTTCAGGGACTGATCTTCGCCCTGCAACATTACTGGGCCGAACAGGGCTGCGTGATCCTGCAGCCACTCGATATGGAGGTCGGTGCAGGCACCTTCCATCCCGCCACCTTCCTGCGCGCTATCGGCCCGGAGCCGTGGAGCACCGCCTATGTGCAGCCCTCGCGCCGTCCCACCGACGGGCGATATGGCGAGAATCCCAACCGCCTGCAGCACTACTACCAGTTTCAGGTGATCCTCAAGCCCTCGCCGCTGAATATCCAGGAGCTCTACCTGGGCTCACTGAAGATGCTGGGCATCGACCCGCTGGAGCACGATATCCGCTTCGTTGAGGATAACTGGGAGTCACCTACGCTGGGTGCCTGGGGCCTTGGCTGGGAGGTGTGGCTTAACGGTATGGAGGTGACCCAGTTTACTTACTTCCAGCAGGTGGGCGGCCTCGACTGTAAACCCGTCACCGGTGAGATCACCTACGGTCTGGAGCGCATCGCGATGTACCTGCAGGGCGTCGAGAGCGTCTTCGACCTGGTGTGGACCAACGGCCCTGACGGCCCGGTCACCTATGGCGACGTGTTCCACCAGAACGAGGTAGAGCAGTCGACCTACAACTTCGAGCACGCCGATGTGGATTACCTGTTCGCCCAGTTCGACCAGTGCGAGAAAGAGAGCAATAAATTGATTGAGGCCGGTCTGCCGCTGCCCGCCTACGAGCAGGTGCTCAAGGGCTCACACACCTTTAATCTGCTGGATGCGCGCAAGGCGATCTCGGTCACCGAACGTCAGCGTTACATCCTCAGGGTACGTGCACTCTCACGCGCCGTGGCCCAGGCCTACTACGAGGTACGTGAAAACCTCGGCTTCCCCATGCTGAAAAAGGAGGGCAAATAAGATGACTAGCAAGAATGACCTCCTGATCGAAATCGGCACCGAGGAGCTGCCACCGAAGGCGCTGAAGAAACTCTCGGGTGCCTTTACCCAGGGCATTATTGATGGCCTCAACAAGGCCGAACTCAACTTTGGTGATGTTAAACCCTATGCCTCACCGCGCCGTCTGGCAGTATTGGTTCACGGACTCGATACCACACAAAGTGATAAAGCTGTAGAAAAACGCGGCCCCGCGGTAAAAGCGGCCTTCGATGATGAGGGTAACCCCACCAGGGCAACCGAGGGCTTCGCCCGCTCCTGCAGCGTGACCCCCAGCGATCTCGAAACCATGGAGAGCGACAAGGGGGCCTGGCTGGTTTTCCGCAGTACCCAGCAGGGCAGGGCTACCGCCGAGTTGATCCCGGAGATAGTGCAGGACTCGCTAAATAAACTCCCCATTCCCAAGCGTATGCGCTGGGGTGATCTGGATGCCGAGTTCGTACGCCCGGTACACTGGGTGGTAATGCTGTTCGGCGACGATGTTATCGATGCCGAGATCCTCACCGTTAAGTCAGGACGCGACACCTACGGCCACCGCTTCCACCACCCCGATCCGATCTTCCTCGGTGAACCTGCGGCCTACGCCCCGATTCTTGAGACCACCGGCCATGTGATCGCCGACTTCGCCGATCGCCGTGAGGCCATTCGTGCCCAGGTGATGGAGGCCGCGGAAAAGAACGGTGGCAAGGCGGTTATCGACGAGGAGCTTCTCGACGAGGTCACCGGTCTGGTGGAGTGGCCGCTTGCGGTGGTCGGCAGCTTCGAGCAGCGCTTCCTGGAGGTGCCGCCCGAGTGTCTGATCTCGGCTATGAAGGAGCACCAGAAATATTTCCACATGGTCGATGAGGCCGGAAAACTGATGCCCAACTTCATCACCGTCAGCAATATCGACAGCCGTCACCCGGAGTATGTGCGCGAAGGCAATGAGCGAGTAATTCGACCGCGCCTCAGCGATGCCGACTTCTTCTGGACCCAGGACAAAAAACAGAAACTGGAGAGCCGTCTGGAGAGCCTCAAGAGCGTCACCTTCCAGAAAAAACTCGGCAGCCTTTATGACAAGAGCCAGCGTGTCTCGGCGATTGCTGGGTACATAGCCCAGGAGATTGGCGGCGATGGCACCAAAGCGGCCCGGGCCGCACTGCTGGCCAAGTGCGACCTGATGACCGATATGGTCTTCGAATTCACCGACCTTCAGGGCATTATGGGTCGCTACTATGCCAATCTTGATGGCGAGGATGCCGAGGTGGCCGCCGCCCTGGATGAGCAGTACATGCCACGTTTTGCCGGCGATGAACTGCCCGCAGGCAAGACCGGACAGGCCCTCGCCATTGCCGAAAAGCTCGACACCCTGATCGGTATCTTCGGTATTGGCCAGGTTCCCAGCGGTGATAAGGACCCCTTCGCCCTGCGTCGTGCTGCCCTGGGTGCTCTGCGTATCATTATTGAAAAGGGACTCGATATCGACCTTAAGGCCTCGCTGCAACATTCCGCCGACACCAATCTCGGCCTGTTTGAAAACGATCATGTGATCACTCAGGTCTTCGATTTCATGATGAGTCGTCTCAAGGCCTACTATGCCGATGCCGGTGTCGCCCCCGACACCTTCGAGGCGGTACTGGCACAGCAACCTACCCAGCCGATCGACTTCGATGCCCGTCTCAAGGCCGTTACCACCTTCCGCCAACTGCCCGAGGCCGAGAGCCTGGCCGCAGCGAATAAGCGTATCGGTAATATCCTGAAAAAGGCAGAGCAGGCGATCCCCGATGCAGTTGACCCCTCGTGCTTCGTCGACGAGGCGGAGAAGGCCCTCTCAGCCAAGATCGAGGCGATGGCCGCGGTCGTCGCCCCGCTGTTTGCCGAGCGTAACTACGAGGCCGCCCTCAAGGAGCTGGCCGCCCTTCGCCCCGAGGTCGATACCTTCTTTGATGAGGTAATGGTGATGGCCGAGGATGCAGCGGTGCGCGCCAATCGTCTCGCCCTGCTGAAACGCCTCAGTGGCCTGTTCCTGGAAGTGGCCGATCTGGGACAACTTCAAGGATAAGGTAACCGCCCAATGAGTGAAGAGAATCGTGACTCCTACCAAAGCATGCTCGCCGCCGTGCAGGCCTTTCACGACAAGCACGACTTTAAGAACAAGGGCGGCGAGGAGATGACCTACCGTATGGCGCTGATGGCCGAGGAACTTGGTGAGATCGGTGCCTGTGTGACCAAGGGAAAATCCAAGGAGCAGCTGGCCGAAGAGGTCGCCGACCTCTATATCCTGCTCATTGGCACCGCCATCGCTCAGGACTTCGACCTCAACGAGGCCTTCTGGGCCAAGATGGACAAGATCATGAAACGTGAGTCGAAGATGGTAAACGGACGCATCCGCGTCTCTGAGTTCCGGGACTAAAGATGAAGCTGATCATCCTGGACCGTGACGGGGTCATCAACTATGACTCCGATAACTTCGTTAAAAGCGTCGATGAGTTCATCCCCCTTCCCGGCAGCATCGAAGCTATCGCCCGCCTCTGTCAGGCGGGTTTCCGCGTCGCCATCGCCACCAACCAGTCCGGCATTGCCCGTAGTTACTACGACCTCGACACCCTCAATGCGATGCACGATAAGCTGCGTAGCGAATTAGCCAACCACGGTGGCAGTATCGACATGATCGCCTTCTGCCCCCACGGCCCGGATGACAACTGTGACTGTCGCAAGCCGTTACCGGGAATGTATACGAGCATCGCGAAACGTTTTGATACCTCCCTCAAGGGTGTGCCGGTGATTGGTGACTCGCTGCGCGACCTGCAGGCTGCGCAAACGGTGGGGGCCAGTCCCATGCTGGTAAAGACCGGCAAGGGCGAACGCACCCTGGCACAAGGGGAGGGGCTTGATGGGATCCCCGTTTACGATGACCTCTCTCACGCCGTCTCTGCTCTGCTGGAAAGTTAGATATGCTTATTTTTCGTGCAATCCTCTTCTATCTGGGTATGTCAGTGCTCACTATCATTGTCGTCGCCCTTAGCCCACTCACATTTCCCTTTTCGCAACGACTACGTGCCCGCTATTTTTCTCTTTGGGCTCGCTTCGTACTCTGGTGGTTGAAACTCACCTGCAATCTTCGATTTCATGTCGAGGGCATCGAAAACATACCTGACGGTACCGCTCTGATTCTTGCCAAGCACCAAAGTGCCTGGGAGACCATTGCTATGCAAACCATCTTCCCGCCTCAAACCTGGGTTTTGAAGCGAAACCTCCTATTAATACCCTTCTTTGGCTGGGGCCTGGCGATGACCCGCCCGGTTGCCATCGATCGAAGTGCCGGCAAAAAAGCCCTCAAACAGGTCATTCATCAGGGTACCGATCGTCTTCGACGCGGACTCTGGGTCGTGATCTTTCCCGAGGGCACGCGCACGGCACCGGGTCAGCAGAAACGCTACGCCATTGGCGGGGCGATGCTGGCACAGAAGAGTGGTTATCCGGTCGTTCCTGTTTGCCATAACGCCGGTGAGTTTTGGCCCAAGCAGGGCTTTGTAAAGAAACCGGGTGAGATCACCCTGGTGATCGGAGAGCCCTTTGATCCCGCCGGGATGAAGGCAAATGAGATTAATTCCCAGGTAGAGGAGTGGATAGAATCTACCTATCAGCGTATTACCACATTATAATATTAATTCCACTTATGGTATCATCGGCGGATATGTAAGTTTATCCGCCTCGTAACTCTTTTCAGCGGACTCCCGCTGACACTCATACAGGGATCATATCGCGGACCATTTTCCGGGCAACAATACGCCCGGTCGGAATTTTTTTGTTTTAAATTTAAAGGGTTAGACACTATGCACAACCATCGTACCAGTGTGACGCAGTTCATCATCGAAGAGCAGCGCAAGCTGCAGGGCGCTACCGGCGACTTCACCTCGCTGCTCAACGACGTCGTTACCGCCTGTAAAGTTATCTCCAACCTTGTCAATAAGGGCGAGCTGGTTGGCGTACTCGGTGCCGCCGGTACCGAGAACGTCCAGGGTGAAGAGCAGAAGAAGATGGACATCATCACCAACGATGTCTTTCTGCAGACCAACGACTGGGCCGGTCACCTTGCCGCCATGGCCTCCGAGGAGATGGACGACATCTACCACATCCCCGATGGCAGCCCTCGTGGTAAGTACCTGCTGACCTTCGACCCGCTTGATGGCTCCTCCAACATGGACGTTAACGTCTCTGTCGGTACCATCTTCTCCATCCTGCGCTTCAAGGGCGACATCGAGAACCCCACCGCCGAGGACTTTCTGCAGGCTGGCACCGAACAGGTCTGTGCCGGTTACGCCCTCTACGGACCCTCCAGCATGCTGGTTCTGACCACCGGCAACGGCGTTAATGGCTTCACTCTCGATAGCAACATTGGTGAGTTTGTATTGACTCACCCCGATATGACTATCCCCGCTGACACCCGTGAGTTTGCTATTAACGCCTCCAACATGCGCCACTGGGAAGCCCCGGTTAAGCGCTACGTTGATGAGTGCCTGGCCGGTACCGAGGGTCCTCGCGGCGAAGATTTCAACATGCGCTGGGTTGCCTCCATGGTGGCCGAAGTACACCGCATCCTGACCCGTGGTGGTGTCTTCCTCTACCCACTGTGCGAGAAGATGAAGGAGAAGGGTGTCGAAGGCAAGCTGCGCCTGATGTACGAAGCTAACCCCATGAGCTTCATCGTTGAGCAGGCTGGTGGTGCCAGCACCACCGGTCGTGAGCGCATTATGGAACTTCAGCCCAAGCAGCTGCATCAGCGCGTGCCGGTTGTTCTCGGCTCCAAGAACGAGGTCGAGCTGATCACCTCTTACCACGCGGAGTAAGTCTTTACTCACAGTGTAAAAAGGGAGGCCTTAGCCTCCCTTTTTTATGCCTATCTATTTGATAGACAAAGAAAAACCCGGCACTGCCGGGTTTTTTATTGCGTTATGATCTGATCCTAAACATCCAGGTTTTCCACATAGAGCGCATTGGCCTCGATAAAGTCACGTCGTGGCTCAACCTGATCGCCCATCAATGTGGTAAATATTTCGTCTGCCGCTATAGCATCCTCAATCGTTACCTGAAGCAGGCGGCGATTTTCTGGATCCATGGTGGTCTCCCACAACTGCTCAGGGTTCATCTCGCCAAGACCCTTATAGCGCTGAATGTGCTGGCCGCGCTTTGCCTCATTGAGTAACCACTCCAGTGCCTGTTTAAAGCTGTCGACCTCTTTCTTCCGCTCGCCACGCTGGATATAACCACCTTTGCCAATGAGTCCCTGTAACTGCTCACCCAGTGTTTTAATCGCCAGGTACTCTGCCGTTTCAAAGAAGTTGGCGCTAAAGGCATAATCATTCGCCACCCCGTTGCGCCATTCACTGATATTGACCAGTTCGATAAGTCCCGCCTCGGAGCGCTGCGGCTTAATCGTAAAGCGGCGCGAAGCGCCATGCTCATCATTCAGGGCATCAACAGCCTGGGCAAACCATGCCTCAATCTCACCGTTATCATAGGTAGATCTATCAATACTCGGCAGGGCAATCATCTTCTCCAACAACAGGTTATTATAGCGACGCCCAAGACGTGAAATTATCGCCATAACTTGTTGATATTGCTTGGCTAACTCCTCAATTGCCAAACCAGATATTGGTGGAGCGGTTTCATCCACATGCAGCTCTGCGTTATCGATAGCAATCTGTAACAGATAGTTATTCAGCTCAATATCATCTTTTACGTAACGCTCCTGCTTACCCTTTTTGACCTTGTAGAGTGGGGGCTGAGCAATATATATATGTCCTCGCTCTACCAATATCCCCATCTGACGATAGAAGAAGGTCAGGAGCAGGGTACGAATGTGTGATCCATCCACATCGGCATCGGTCATGATAATAATGCGATGGTAACGCAACTTTTCGGGATTGAACTCCTCACGCCCAATACCACAGCCCAGTGCGGTGATCAGGGTGCCCACCTCCTGCGAGGAGATCATTTTGTCGAAACGCGCCTTTTCCACATTGAGGATCTTACCCTTCAGCGGAAGAATCGCCTGATTCTTGCGATCACGACCCTGCTTGGCGGAACCGCCCGCAGAGTCACCCTCCACCAGGTAGATTTCAGAGAGGGCAGGGTCCTTCTCCTGACAGTCAGCCAGTTTTCCCGGCAGACCGGCAACATCCAGTGCACCCTTACGACGAGTCATCTCACGGGCCTTACGGGCGGCCTCACGGGCACGGGCCGCATCCACTACCTTACCGGCAATAATCTTCGCATCGGTAGGCCTCTCCAGCATAAATTCCTGGAATTTTTCTGACACCAGGGATTCCACAACGCCCTTAACCTCAGAGGAAACCAGCTTATCTTTAGTCTGTGAAGAAAACTTGGGATCAGGAACCTTTACCGAAAGCACAGCGGTGAGACCTTCACGGGCATCATCACCCGTGGGATTAATCTTCGCCTTCTTTGCCAGGCCCTCGCTCTCTATATAACTATTAATAGAGCGGGTAAGGGCTGCACGGAATCCTGCTAGGTGAGCACCACCATCCCGTTGCGGGATGTTATTGGTAAAGCAGAAGATATTCTCCTGATAAGCATCACTCCACTGCATGGAAACTTCGACACCAATATCGTCCTTCTCAGCAGAGAAGTGGAGAACGGTATCGTGAAGCGGGGTTTTATTGCGATTGAGGTGTTCCACAAAGGCGCTTATACCGCCTTCATACTCAAACAAATCCTCCTTTGTAGTACGTTCATCAAGCAGATGAATACGTACCCCGGAGTTAAGGAAGGAGAGCTCACGCAGGCGCTTTGCCAGAATATCGTAGTGGTACTCTGTCAGGGCAAATATTTCGGTGCTCGGTTTGAAACGAATTTCGGTACCTGTCTCGCTGCTCTCACCAATTTCCTTTAGCGGATACTGCGGCTCGCCCAGTACATACTCCTGCTGGTATTTCTTACCGTTTCGTCCAATCGTCAGTGTCAAACTCTCGGATAGGGCATTGACTACCGAAACACCTACCCCATGCAGACCACCCGAGACCTTGTAGGAGTTGTCATCAAACTTACCGCCAGCGTGAAGTACGGTGAGGATAACCTCAGCGGCAGAGCGTTGCTCCTCCTCATGATAGTCCACAGGAATGCCGCGACCATTATCACGCACAGAAACTGAACCATCACTATGAATCACCACATCAATTTGACTACAGTGACCAGCCAGAGCCTCATCGATAGAATTATCTACAACCTCAAAAACCATATGATGCAAGCCAGTACCATCATCGGTGTCACCGATATACATACCTGGTCGCTTACGGACCGCATCCAGACCTTTCAGTACCTTAATACTGGACGAATCGTATTCACTCATAACCATCTCCGGTTTCAATTGCGACCATTATACCACCTCTTTAATCTGACCATGTTCCACGTGGAACACTTTCTTTTCTTTCCAACGAGAGTGATCCACCAACTTTAATTCTGGCGTAGTAATGAATACCTGTGTAGCGAGGGATTGGACTGTATCCAGTAGCAGTGACCTGTGTTCGACATCAAGCTCCGCTGCAATATCATCAATGAGTATGACAGGTAACTTGCCACTCATTTCCTGCAGGCTCAATATCTGTGCAAGTTTTAAAGCAATAACAACAAGCTTTAACTGACCACGAGACAGAATATCTGAAGACTTAGCGTCATCAGTCTTCATTATGAAATCTGCGCGATGAGGGCCAACCGTTGTGTGCTTTAGCTTGAGATCTGTCTCAAGAGAATTGTTCAGTGCTGAAGCTATGTCGATGTTCTTGGGCCAGCCTGAGCGATAGTTAATTGAAAATTCAAACTCAGGAAGAAGAACTGATAATAACCTCTCAACTACTGGGATCAATAAGGTGATGTAAATTTTACGGTAATTATCGATTAAGGCCCCGTGTTCAGCCAATTGAACATCCCAGTGCGTAATATCTTTAATATTATGACTCTTCAGGAGTGCATTACGTTGCTTCAGAGCTCGAAGATAACTAGAAAGGTGGTAGTGAAAAGAGTGTTCCACGTGGAACAAGGCCCAGTCAATATAGTTTCTTCTTACCTCTGAGCCTTCAAGAAGGAGCGATATACTCTCCGGGGATATAATCTGGAGTGGCAGAAGTTGGACCAATTCAGAACGACGCGCAATGTCATTACCATCAACTTTGGTTTGATGATGGAAATCCTTACAACGTTTAATGCCTATACGATGAGAGATGGAATTATCTAGTTGTGTGAAAAGTGTAAAACAGTCGTGCTGATGATGAATTATATTTGCAAGACGGTTAGAGCGAAATGAGCTGCCCGTGGAGAGATAGTGAAGCGCCTCAAGCAAACTGCTCTTACCAGAACCATTATTTCCGGATATTAGGTTAAGGGAGGGGGAGGGGTAAAAAGTGGTTGAGAGCAGATTACGGAACTGACTGATCTCAACCTTTTTAAAAGGCATAAAATAGTCTATTAGAGGCGCATCGGCATAACAACATAGCGGGAGCTATCATCGCCCAGAGCTGTGACGACGCAGCTACTGTTGGGATCAAGTAGAGTCATCTCTATTTCATCTGACTTAATAGAGTTAAGGGCATCAACCAGGTAGGAGACATTGAAGCCTATCTCCAGATCATCATCCTGATAATTAACATCGATCTCCTCAATAGCCTCTTCCTGTTCAGGATTGTTAACGGTAGCGCGCAGTAGGTTGGAGGTGAAATTCATGCGTATCCCACGATATTTCTCATTAGAAAGAATGGAGGCACGCAACAGGCCCTGACGTAGAAGATCACGGTTGGCAGTAACAATCTTCTGTCCCCCCTTAGGAATGACACGATCATAGTCGGGAAAACGGCCATCGATAAGTTTAGAGGTAAAGACGATATCACCCAGGTCGATACGGACGAAATTGGTATTGATCTGTACAACACACGCCGTATCAGAGTCACTTAGGAGGCGAGTAAGCTCCATGATCCCTTTACGTGGAATAATGATCTGACTGATATCACCAGGGCTAATGTCACACTCTTTTTCACTTAATGCGAGGCGGTGACCATCAGTAGCCACTGCTCTGAGAGAGTTCGGATTAAGTTCTAGAAGAAGACCGTTGAGGTAGTAACGAACGTCCTGATTCGCCATACAGAAGTAAGTTTGATCAATCAGATGTTTAAGGATCCCCTGAGAGATTGAAAACTCCCTTGCAGCAGTAATCGATTCGCTGGAGGGAAAATCTGTTGAAGGCAGGGTAGCCAATGTAAAACGACTCTTACCAGAGCGGATAACCGCCTTGTTGTTCTCAACTACGATATCGAGCGATGCAGAGTCTGGCAGGCTTTTACAGATATCCATAAATTTACGTGCAGGAAGAGTGATCTCAAAATCACCACTACTTTGAAGTTCCGATGAACTAGCCGTCAATTCAACTTCAAGGTCTGTTCCAGTTAGTGTGAGCTTATTTCCCTCAACGACTAATAGAACATTAGAGAGGATAGGAAGTGTCTGTCTCTTCTCAACAACACCACTAACTACCTGAAGAGGTTTTAGAAGTGAATCTCTGTTTATGGTGATCTTCATAGGATCTTATCCTGAATATTATTAATAAAAATATTATTTATATATAGATCTGTTGTTATTATTGGTAACGCACATTTTTGTGGATAACTTAAATAACTCTATATATTTCATTAACTTAGGTAACTATTTGGGCCCTATAAAAGGCGGTTTAAAAAAGGTATCAGTTGTGGATAACTTGTTGAGTATTTTTTGCTAGAAACAACAAGACTGTTTATCCACAGCTTACCCTCATCATGTTGTCAGTATTCTTAACAGCTTTGCGTAATCATCTGAAATGACCGGGTCTATTTCTTTAAGTTCAGCGACTTTTTTACAACCATGTATAACGGTAGTGTGGTCACGGCCGCCAAAGGCGTCGCCAATTTCTGGCAGGCTGTGATTGGTTAACTCTTTGGCCAGGGCCATTGCGACCTGTCGTGGACGGGCAATAGAACGGTTGCGACGCTTAGATAATAGATCAGCCACCCGTATCTTGTAATATTCAGACACGGTCTTTTGTATATTGTCGATAGTGATTAACTTGGCCTGCAGGGCTAAGAGATCACGCAGTGCCTCTTTGGCAAAGTCGAGGGTGATAGGCCGCCCGGTAAAGTGGGCGTTGGCGATGACACGGCGAAGAGCCCCCTCCAACTCACGAATATTTGAACGAATGCGCTTGGCAATGAAAAAGGCAACCTCATCAGGAAGGTTGATCTGGGCATGTTCGGCCTTCTTTTTAAGGATGGCGACACGAGTTTCCAGCTCAGGTGGTTCGATAGCGACAGTAAGTCCCCAGCCAAAACGTGATTTAAGGCGCTCCTCAAGCCCGTTGACCTCTTTAGGGTAGCGATCACAGGTGAGGATAACCTGACGCTGACCCTCAAGCAGGGCGTTGAAGGTGTGAAAGAACTCCTCCTGGGAGCGCTCCTTGCCGGCGAAGAACTGAATATCGTCGATAAGCAGGGCATCTACAGAGCGGTAGAAGCGTTTAAATTCGTTAATGGAGTTGTGCTGAAGCGCCTTTACCATATCGGCAACAAAACGCTCTGAGTGTAGATAGACTACCTTGGCAGAGGGATTTCTATCCAAAATAAGGTTGCCGACGGCGTGCATTAGGTGGGTTTTACCCAAGCCAACGCCACCATAGATAAAGAGTGGATTGTAGGCAGTGCCAGGGTTCTCTCCAACCTGAGTTGAGGCGGCCTTGCCTAGCTGGTTGGATTTACCTTCAACATAGTTGTCAAAGGTGAAATCGGGATTGATGCGACTGCGATCAACAGCGGCCTGTTTAACCCTTTGTGGAACAGGCGCAGGTGGCGTTTTTTCCACCTTTGTGGGAACAGCTTGAGCACTGCTACCGACTTCAAACAGGATTTTAGGAGCCTGATCACTACTAAGTTGCGTGATTAACTCTTCGATACGACCGTGAAAACGGTCAGTAACCCAGTCCTGAACAAAACGATTAGGCGAGAGTAGACGTAAAACATCATCAGATAACTCTGCCTGAAGCGGTCTTATCCAGGTGTTAAATTGCTGTGGTGACAGCTCGTCCTCAAGATAGGACAGGCACTGACTCCATATAGCTACCGACATCTGGCAGACCTCTGACTAATGGTTTAATTGAATTCAAAAAGGGTTGGAAAGCCTAGTCTACAGCCAATAGAAAGAGTTATCCACAACCCAAAGTATTAGATTAATTAGTACATAAACCTTGACAGTAGAGGCCATATTAAAGTAAATTGCCCGACCTTTCGCGACCTCGGTAATCGGGGTCTATGTAACTATTAACTGGACTAGCTGCCATGAAAAGAACCTTTCAGCCCAGCCGTATTAAACGTGCTCGTAACCACGGCTTCCGTGCCCGCATGAGCACCGTTGGTGGTCGTAGAGTAATCAAGGCGCGTCGCGCCAAGGGCCGTGCCCGCCTCTCAGCCTAACTTAGCTGGGTTGGAACAACAGGCCGGCAGTTTCCAGAAGCATAAAGCTTGTGGGGACTTTTCTCGACAACTGAGGTTGTTGAAGCCGGCTGAGTTCAAACAGGTATTTTCCGATGCCTGCAGGGTTGGATCAAAGCATTTAACGATGCTGGCGATACGCAACCAACTCGGTCACCCTCGTCTGGGTTTGGCCATTTCCAAGAAAAATGTAAAACATGCCGTTAAGCGAAATCTGGTAAAGAGACAGCTTAGGGAGAGTTTTCGTCTGCATCAGGCTATAATCGGCGACTTTGACGTAGTTGTCCTGACACGTCCCGGTATTGATAAACTTAGCCGTAGTGAGTTGCGAGAACAAATCGAGCACTGCTGGCAGAAGATAGCGAGAAAATGCGACGCATTCTAATACTGTTGATTAAAGGCTACCGCCTGATCCTGAGTCCGATTATGGGCGGGCAGTGCCGTTTTCATCCCACCTGCTCCTGCTATACCGAACAGGCCATAGAGCATCATGGTGCCATGCGTGGCACCTGGTTAGGAATCAAACGTATCGCCAGCTGTCACCCCTGGCACGAAGGGGGGATAGACCCCGTCCCCGGAACCGAACACTTATATAAGAAAGACTGAGACGATGGATTTTCAAAGAGTAATACTATTTGCTGCACTCGCCTTTACCATGCTGATGATGTACGAAGCCTGGCAGAACGACTATGTGCGCCCCAAGGCTGTTGCGCCGACTGAGATCACGGCAGGGAAAGATACTCCCGCGGTACCAACACAGTCAGGTGGCGAGCCAGAGGTTGCCGATGCCCCCAGCATGAAGGGTGTAAAGAGTGGTCAGCGCATTAGTGTTGAAACAGACCTGTTCGCTATTGAGATCGATACCCAGGGCGGTGACCTGAGACGTGCCGACCTGAAAAATTACCCGGTCAGTCAGGATAGGCCAGATGAGCCTTTCAGGCTGATGGATGATGGCGCCGAGGTCTTTATTGCTCAGTCGGGTCTTCTGCCATCACAGGGCAGCGGGAGTGCCGCACCCAGTCACCACCAGGTTTTTAGCACCACGGCGACCAGCTATCACATGGATGAAGGGCAGGAAGAGATGGAGGTGCGTCTCGGCTGGAAAGATGCCAGCGGTGTCAATATAGATAAGGTCTACACTTTCTATCGTGGTAAATACCTCATTAGCGTACGCTATGAGATCAACAATGGTGCGGCAAACGCGTGGCGTGGCCACATGTATCGTCAGATGGTACGTAGCAAACCCGAAGATGAGAGCAGCATGTTCATTCGCACCTATACCGGCGGTGTGATCTACAGCGCCGAAGAAAAGTACGAAAAGATCGAATTTGATGACATGGCCGACGAGACCCTTAACCGTAATATAACCGGTGGTTGGGCGGCGATGATTCAGCACTACTTCCTCGCTGCCTGGGTTCCCAGCAAGGAAGAGAGTAATAACTATTATTCCAGAGTGCCGGGCGATGGTCGTTATATTCTCGGCATGACCGGCGCAGAACTGAATGTTGCGCCAGGTGAAAGTGCCAACCTCAATGCTCAACTCTTTATTGGACCTAAGTTGCAGGACGAACTGGAGCAGGTTGCTGAAGGTCTTGAACTGACGGTTGATTACGGCATCCTGACCATTCTTGCCAAACCACTGTTCTGGTTGATGAAATTCTTCCACGGATTTGTGGATAACTGGGGTTGGTCGATTATTCTGCTGACCGTGCTAATTAAAGCGGCTTTCTACAAGCTCTCCGAGACCAGCTACAAGTCAATGGCGCAGATGCGCAAGTTGCAACCGAAACTCAAGCAGCTCAAAGAGAACTACGGCGACGACAAGCAGAAAATGAATGAGGCGATGATGAGGATGTACCGCGAGGAGAAGATCAATCCTCTTGGTGGCTGTCTTCCTATTCTGGTTCAAATTCCCGTCTTCATCGCCCTCTACTGGATGTTGTTGGAAAGCGTGGAAATACGTCAGCAACCCTTTATGCTCTGGATAGGCGATCTTACTGCACAGGATCCCTACTACATCCTGCCGGTACTGATGGGTGTGACCATGTTGATTCAGCACAAGCTGAACCCAACACCGCTCGATCCAATTCAGGCGCGGGTGATGATGATCCTGCCGATCGCCTTCACCTTCTTCTTCCTGTTCTTCCCGGCAGGTCTGGTGCTTTACTGGGTGGTTAACAACACCCTGTCGATTGCCCAGCAGTACTACATCACCCGGGTGGTGATAGGCGACAAGTAGTCACAGGCTTACTAAAGTAAAAGGCGCAATGCTCACCCCATTGCGCCTTTTTTGTATAAAGAAAGTGAAATAACAATTTTCAGGAACGGCATTAGTCGCCAACAAATACAATGCAACAAAACAGAGATACCATCACAGCACAGGCGACCCCAAGCGGCAGGGGCGGGGTAGGCATCGTGCGCATCTCAGGCCCAGGGGTAAAAAGCTGTGCCGAAAAAATACTCGGCCACTGTCCCAGGCCACGCTACGCCGAGTATCTGCCGTTTCAGGATCTGGAAAACGAGGTGATCGACGAGGGGATCGCCCTCTATTTTCCCGGCCCCAACTCCTTTACCGGTGAAGATGTGCTGGAGCTCCAGGCCCATGGCGGACCAGTCGTTATCGACCGTATTCTCACGACAGCACAAAAACTCGGTGCGAGGTTGGCACGTCCCGGTGAATTTTCCGAGCGCGCCTTTCTTAACGGCAAGCTTGATCTGGCACAAGCCGAGGCCATCGCCGATCTTATCGACGCCGGTAGTGAACAGGCTGCACGCTGTGCCCTGCGATCACTGCAGGGGGAATTTTCAAAACGGATCCATGAACTGGTCGAGGGCTTAACTGAGCTGCGTATCTACGTCGAGTCGGCTATCGACTTTCCCGAAGAGGAGATCGACTTCCTCGCCGACGGTCAGGTGCAGTCACGACTCGATGCTATTCAGCAGGCATTGACCGCGGTAGAAAAATCGGCCCAGCAGGGCAGCCTGATGAAAGAGGGGATGACCGTCGTTCTTGCCGGACAACCCAATGCCGGTAAATCGAGTCTGCTCAATGCCCTTGCCGGTCAGGAGACGGCCATCGTCACCGATATTGCCGGCACCACGCGAGACATCCTGCGCGAGCAGATCCATCTCGACGGTATGCCACTGCACATTATCGATACCGCGGGACTCAGGGAGAGTGATGACGCTGTAGAACAGGAGGGGATCCGTCGCGCCTGGAACGCCATCGAACAGGCCGACCGCGTGCTGTTGCTGGTCGATGATGCCACCGGCGTGAGTGAGCTAGATCAACAGATCATCGACCGTCTGCCACATAACCTGAAAACCACCGTGATACGGAACAAGATTGACCTCTCGGGCAGTAGTGCCGGAGTGACTGAAGAGGCCATTCGACTTTGCGCCAAGAGCGGTGATGGGGTTGAACAACTACGTGATTATTTAAAGCAAAGTATGGGCTACGAAGGGGAGGGCGAGGGTGCCTTTATGGCACGCCGCCGCCATCTCGATGCGCTGGCCCGCGCGGATGAAAATCTGCAACGTGGGCAACTATTACTGGCACAAGGTTCTGGAGAATTACTGGCCGAGGAGATGCGGCTGGCTCAGCAGTCGTTGGGAGAAATTACCGGTGAGGTAACATCCGATGATCTATTGGGGAAGATATTTACCTCTTTCTGTATAGGAAAATAAAGCAGAAATTTTTTTGCGAGGTAGTCACTTTTATAATATTTGTTGTACTGCCTGCTTAAGTTTAGAGAGTTGAGGTTTTACTGTCTGTTGCTGGTAACGCATGTCAACATAGAGTCGCGTGATAGCATTAATTTGTTCACAGCAGTTCGGTAACTCACCACAGGCTCGCTTAGCAAAGTCGAGTGGCCCTTCATTGATCCCCCTCACCGTTCCCAGTTTTTCCAGCCTGGTGCAAAAACGCTGGTATTGGCGCTGTACCGGATCGGTTTGCCGCGGTCGTAGTAACAACAGAATAGCGCTAATGGTGGCGACAATAACAATTATGGCGCCAATTAAAATGGTGAGCAGGTTTTGCCAGCTCATGTCTTTAATACCGAGTGAGCGTAATAGCTTGTCCTGTTGCTCGCGATCGAAGCCAAGTACCCACAGGTTCCAGCCGTGGTTGACGGCGTCCCACATCTGGCGCATTTGAAAAAAACTTCTTTTGAAAATGTTGAACTGTTTGTTTTGGGCGACACTGGCTAACAGATCCGTCGTAGCAAAGCGTTGCGTGTCGATGGTCTCTTCGACACGGTCGATTGGAATATTGGTCGTGGGATCGACGCGTGTCCAGCCATTCTCCTGCAACCACACCTCAGCCCAGGCGTGGGCGTTGGATTGGCGGATGAT
The DNA here is from genome assembly GCA_041554195.1 of Thiohalomonadaceae bacterium. Classification (GTDB taxonomy): domain Bacteria; phylum Pseudomonadota; class Gammaproteobacteria; order Thiohalomonadales; family Thiohalomonadaceae; genus JAPHSX01. The sequence goes on along the minus strand of JBFFMJ010000003.1, from coordinate 305,572 downwards.
TAAATAGTTGCCGAGGGTATTACTCTCCCCCCCCTGATAGCCGGTAACGACACGGGCCGGTAAACCGGCGGCGCGCATCAGGGTAACGAAAGAGGTGGCGTAGTGTTCGCAAAAACCGCGACGGCTATTAAACAGGAAGTCGTCGACCGGGTCGATGTCGAGCAGGGGTGGTTGGCGCGTGTAGTAGAAGTCGTTATCTATGTAGTAGCTTATGGCACGCTCGACAATCTGCTGCGGCAGCAGTCCGGCCTCTGCCCAACTCTCGGCCATTGCCACCGATTTGGGATTAACGTTAGCGGGTAATTGTAGTGCGGTTGATAATTCCTGGTGATCAATTCCATCGGTGCGATAGTCGAGCGTGGAACGCAGGGTGTAACGCTGTTTGCTGGTGGCCGGTTTGGCGGTGAGCATTTGAAAGTCGGGTGTGATAAAAGATGAGGCATCGAGTCCCTGTGGCATGGCAGATGGCAGGTCGAGCGAGAAGAGCCAGCTGTAACCGTTGGACTCCAGAATAACGGTGTATTCAACCGCTTCGGATTTCGCCTCGTATTTTGGAACGCTGTGCAAAATCGGCTGGCGAATGCGTTGCCATAGTCGGCCATCGGTCTGCGACAATACCGGGCCACGCCAGTAGAGTTGATCGGCGGCGGGGATCGCGTTTTTAAAGTCGACACGAAATGCCACCTCCTCCGACTCGACCAGTGAAGAGACGGTGCCCATGCGAATTTGATCACTCAGCCCGGTCTTGCCCGTTGTCCCCTGCGGCATGCTCCACAGTGGTCCGTTAAGTCGTGGAAAGAGCAGGAACATCACCACCATCAGGGGGAAGGCCTGGAATAAAAGCTGCCCGGAATAACGCAGATAAAAACGGGTGTTGGCAGAGCGAGCTTGCGGATGGTTAAGTGCAATGAGTGCGGCGGTGAGCAGCAGTACGACGAGTAAAAGATAGCCGCCGGTGTAGATCGACTGGCTGAAAAGGAAGGCACCGATCACCAGAAAATAGCCAAGATAGAGGCTAACCATCGCATCGCGCAGAGTACGTAACTCAAGGAGTTTTAGACACAACATCACACTCAGCAAGGCCACCCCGGCATCACGCCCGATGACGGTCTTAAAGAGTGCAGCGACGCTGAGAAAGGCAAGAATCGTGATGGCCCAACGAAGAGTGCGCCGCGGCAATGACCATCCTTTGATTTCGTGCGCCAGCCGCCAGCCAAAAACCCCGACACAGGCCACGGAAAGCCAGGGCGGCATGCGCAAAAGGTGAGGCAACAGCACCATAAAGAGCGCCGCCAGTAACCACAGTTTACCGGTGAGAGAGGGGAGTAGCTGTTTTTCGTAGCGACTCACGCTGCACCACCTTGAGCGTGGTCCGGCAGATTGAAAAGCGCGAGCGCCTTCAGACATTGGCGGCGGTGTGCATCACCACGTTGAGGGGCTAGCTCTTTATGTGGCAACGCCAGACCATAGGCCATGCCGCGTGAGTCGGCCTCGAGTATCCAGCGGCAGAGGTGAGATAGCTTCTCTTCCATGGGCAGGATGCCGAGCATCTCCCACTTCAGCCACATCTCTTCGCTCACCCCCCCGCCAAATTGCTTGGTGAGAAGTCCCTGTTCCCGGGCAAGTGCCTTCCAGTGAACATGACGCAATGAGTCACCGGGGTGATAGGGGCGTAGCGCGGCAAAGTCGTCATCGCCCTTGCCCTGATCACCGGTACTACCACTTTGAACCAGTACCTCAGCGGGAAGTTTGCGCACGGCGGAGGGGGTGGGGTAGACCAGTGCTCGCATCTCAATATTGATGTAGGCCCAGGCGTGAAACAGGCCGAGTGGAAAGCGGGTATAGACGGTGATGCGGCCGGGATCCAGCCAGCCGCGTTGTGAGGTGGGGTGGTGTAGCTCCAGCCACTGCCCGCCGTCCGCCTCCAGGTCGAGGCTATGCGGTTGCTGATCGGTAAACATTAATTTAATCGCAAAGCGCTGGTGTCCCTGCGGGTTCTCCACACTTAGCGGAAAAGCGGCCTGCTCGCCGGCAAACACCGGTTGAATATGACCGACGCGAAAGCGCAGCCCGTTAAGATTACGAAAGGTGTGAACCATCGTAACCGCACCCATTCCGGTGAGAAGAAAGGTAAAGATAAAGGAGAGTGAATTCTGGTAGTTAATGGCACCGATGAGCATCGCAAACAGTAACAGCGCAAAGATGATTCCGCTACGGCTGGGAATAATATAGACGCGGCGCCGCGTCAGCGTAACGGGTCCCGTTTCGGCAACATCGCGACGAAACAGGCGACGCCAGAAGGCACGTTGCCGTTCGAATAGACCGCGGCGTGCGAGTGTGTTCATCTTAGGGGATAGCGACTTCGTCGAAGGGTTGCACCACGGCCTCAACACTGGCGGCAACCTGATCAGCGGCCAGTTGCAGGCGATGCGCGGCGACATGGGGGAGCACCTGTTGCACATCTTCCGGCATCACATGGTCGCGGCCATTAAGCAGCGCCCAGGCACGCGCCGCATTTAGTAGTGCGATCCCGGCACGGGGCGACAGGCCGTTAAGGTAGTAGGGTGACTGGCGTGAAAATTCCAGCAGTGCCTGCACATAATCGATCAGTGCATCGGAGGCGTGCACCTCCCTCACCTGTTGCTGCAGTTTCGCCAGTTGCTCAGGGGTGATCACGGGCGTCAGTTCATGCAGCATCTCGCGCCGCTCGCGTCCGGCCAGCAGGGCGCGCTCTGCATTACGCTCCGGGTAGCCAAGGGATATCACCATTAAAAAGCGATCCAGTTGTGATTCGGGCAGCGGAAAGGTACCGAGTTGGTAGCTGGGATTTTGCGTGGCGATGACAAAGAAGGGGTGGGGCAGGGGATAGGTCTTGCCCTCAATGGTGACCTGCTCCTCCTCCATCGCTTCGAGCAGTGCACTTTGCGTCTTGGGGGTGGCGCGATTGATTTCATCGGCCAGCACCACCTGCGAGAAGATCGGGCCGTAGTGAAAGTTGAAGGTTCCGCTCTCACGCTCGAATACCGAGACACCGAGAATATCGGCGGGCAGCAGGTCGGAGGTGAACTGAATGCGGCTGAACTCCAACCCCAGTGTGCGGGCCAATACGCTGGAGAGAATGGTCTTGCCGACGCCGGGGAGATCCTCAATCAGCAGGTGGCCCCGCGCCAGCAGGCAGGCCAGCGAGAGTTTGATCTGGTGATCCTTACCGAGGATAAACTCCCCGGCACGGTCGACGATAGCGGCAATCTGTTTATCCATAAGGCGTGAACACTTTTCTCTTTGTGGAGTCTGTCAGTAATATTGGCACCATAGCATGGTATGTTCCGTGAAACGGTTCACCCTGGTGATGTATGGAAAATAGAGGAGGAGTTAGGTGATGGCGAGTTGGCGTGTGGTAATAAGCTTACTTTTACTGGCAGTAAATAGCTCGGTTGCTGTGGCAACAGAGAGTGATGGCCTGCCGCCAATCAAGAGTCGCGTGAATGACCACGCTGCGGTGCTCAGCAAGAGTCAGATGCATTTGATGTATCAGGTCTCGGCGCAGCACCAGTTTGTCAAACATAACCATGTGGTGGTGGTAACGGCGAAGTCATCGGCGGGTGATTCGGCACAGGTCTATGCCGAACGTATCTGGCAGGCCTGGAAGCCGAAGAAAAAAGCGAGCAGTGTCTTGTTACTGCTGGTGAAAGAGCCGCAGGGGGCAGCGATCATTGCCGGGGATGAATTAGGCAAGGCGCTGAACGAGGCGGCAATCAAAAAGATCATTGATGAAAAGATCGCCAGCCGCCTGCCAGAAGGCGATTACGATGGTGCCGCAATGGAGGGGCTGCAGGCGATCGTCGGTGAGCTCACCCGGTGACGCTACTCCTCGGCCTCGAAGTTGAGTGATAGAGAGTTAATGCAGTAACGCTGTCCGGTGGGCGCTGGGCCATCGGGAAACACATGCCCCAGGTGGGCATCACAGCTGGCGCAGGTCACCTCAACGCGGGTCATGCCGTGGGAGTTATCCTCAATCATCTTGACCTTACCCCCCTCGGCCACATCCCAGAAGCTGGGCCAGCCGGTGCCCGAGTCGAACTTGGTGGCGGCATCGAACAGCAGCTCGCCACAGCAGGCGCAGCGATACTTGCCCGGCTCCTTGTTATCCACATACTCCCCGCTAAAGGGACGTTCGGTCCCCTTCTCCCGACAGACGTGGAATTGCTCGGCGCTCAATTTGTCGCGCCACGTTTCATTATCCGGGGTGTTCTCATCACTCTTCTGCATAAAAGTGCCTTTAGTGAATGTGAATTGTAGCAAGATGATAGCAAAGATGAGTTTTAGGCACAGGTGGGCGGGAGGGCAGGGTAGTGCCTTTACCCTGCCCCGGAACTTAGTGGTGGGCGATCGGATCCGGGGTGCCGTCTGGGTCCGCCACGGCATAGCCATCCACCAGCGGCGCGCCGAGCAGTAGCAGACCGGCAACGTGCGGGGTAGCCATGGAGGTGCCGGAGAGGGTGGTGGTGCCGCCGCCTTTTTGGGTTGAAAGGATAGAGACACCGGGCGCGGCAAAATCGATGGGCGCATTACCCCAGTTGGAGAAGCTGGCAAAGCGATCTCCCGCATCAATCGCCGAGACGGTGTAAACGTAAGGCGCCTCGATGTGCGCCGGCTCGTAGTTCATCGCGTAGCTGGCGGCATTTCCCGCGGCAATGGCAAAGTAGATCCCGGCGGATGCCGCATTAACGATCGCCTGGTGCAGACTCGCAAAGTGGCCCGATGCCCCCAGGCTCATGTTAGCCGCATCCCCCGCGTTGGCCGTGGATGCCACATAATCGACCCCGGCAATCACCCCATCAATTGTACCGCTGCCGCTGTTACCCAGTACCCGCACCGGGTGCACCATCGCCCCCGCTGCAACGCCAACCACATCAATGTTGTTGTTAATGGCAGCGATTGTGCCCGCCACATGAGTGCCGTGTCCGTTGCCATCATCAACCGTCGACTTGCCACGCAGCACGAAATTGGCACCGCTGCCGACCAGTAGATCCGCATGGGAGGTGTCGATACCGGTATCGATCACCCAGGCGTGTCGTCCGTCGCCATCCAGCGGACCACCCACCCGAGCAATACCGGGTGGCACAACCTGTGTGGCTGGTGGCTCCTCATTACCGGGTTTGGTGCCGGGAGAGGATGGCCGTTTGAATGCACCGGCACCAATAGCCCAGGCTACCCCATTACGTTCGTAGTAGCTGATACGTGGGGAAGCGGCGATACGTTGCGCAGCCTGTAGCGGCAGCGTGGCAGAAAACCCCTTAATTGCCGTGGTGTAAATATGGCGCAGCTTGCCTCCCTCTGCTGCAACCAGGCCGCGGGCGCGTGTCGTGACATCGGCCGTGGCGACACTCGGGTCGAAGACAAAGATATAGCTCTGCCGCGCCTCGTCGATAACATGTCCGGGTACCGATGAAGGGGGAGTAGCCAGAGCGAGAGGAACAAGACAGAGGCCGTAGAGCAGGGCAAAGAGATGGACGAAGTGCTGGTTCATGGCAACCTCCCTGAGGCGGGAATTCGCGAGTAAGAGACTAAGTGTTAACCATCATACGGAGAATTCAAGATCTGATGATTTTTGTGTGGAGATAGGGGAACAAGTTGAGTGCGATAAATAACAGTTAGGGCAGAGTTTTTATTCTTATCCGAAAGATATCGGCTCACGACTGCGCGCAGTGCGTAGCCCGCACCAGAGTGTGGGTGAGAACAGCAGGCCCATGATGAGGTAGAGCAGCTGCAGGGGAATAAGGCGAATCTTACCACTGCTCACAAACTCCGTGCCCGAATCGATAAAGTCGGGCTCTATCGTGATATCGGCATCTTCAGCCGCGAATAACATGCCACTGAGTGGCCCGATGAAGGCCCACAACAGCCCGGTGTCAGCCGGGTCACCGAGCCCCGTCCGGAGATAGAGCCGGAAGTCCTCGCGTTTAATGGCATGCCAGATATCGCGAACAAAGCGGACAAGGCGTGAGCGCACGGGCTTTCGCCGCAGGGCTCTGGAGAAGTTAAGGGAGCTTGAATTGCGTCTGTTCCGCTTTGCCGCTTTTTTCCCGGGATCATTTTTCGGCTGCGGTTCGGCATTGGAGAGATTTACCTTGAGCAGGCCAAACAGCCACAGCAGCGTGGCATCCCCCTCAGTCACCTCATGGTGTGAGAGCCGAAACCTCAACTCCAGCGGTACCGCCAGTAGCGCCATAATCAGCAGTAACACAACAAGCGCGGTTGGCCACATGGCGGGGTGCCTCGCTACTCGACCGCCTTCTCTGCCAGGCTTTTGCTGATGGTCTCCGCGATCTTCTCCATCGCCGAGGCCGCCCCGGACTTAATCGCCTCAACACGCACCCCATCCTTATTGATGATCACCAGCGCCACCGGCTTCACCCCACCGCCACCACCGGTGCCGCCGCCATAACCACTACCCTTCTTCGGCTCCTTCCCCGAGCCGCCGCCAACACCAAAGCCAAAACCGACGCTCACCAGCGGGATCAGGGTATTCCCCTCAATGGTGATCGGCTCACCCACAACCGTCTTGGTGTTAAGCATGCGCTCGATTTCACCAACCGCCTTGTCAAACAGGTTTGATACTTCTTCCATAATGACTCTCCTAAAAATGTTGTTTATCAGGGGGTAAGAGACTGTTGAAAAGTCTAAGAAAAACATAGTTGGTGGTGGAGGGAATGCAAGTGCTGGGGGGAGGGGGAAGCCTCGGTGGGAGGCTGTGGGGGGATGGGGTTTTTACTCTGACGGTAAATGTTGTTGTATAGCAACATCCTTTAATTTTTCAATATCATTAGAAACAAGGAGTTCTAAATTTTCTGTAATTATTTCTATAGGCCAATCCCACCAGGCAATGGATTCAAACAATTCAATAACCTCATCTTTAAACCTAGATTTGATGGGCTTTGCTGGGTTACCACCCATTACAGTGTAGGGTGGCACATCGTTAACAACTACTGACTTCGATGAGATGATTGAGCCATTTCCTATTTTTACACCGGGCATTATTAAGGCGTCATACCCGATCCATACGTCATTACCTATGATCGTATCACCTTTATATGGGAGCTCTTTCATATCAGGCATAACCCTTTCCCAACCATTTCCAAATATCTGAAATGGATAGGTAGTTACTCCTGACATCTTGTGATTAGCGCCATTCATGATGAATTTAACATCACGTGCAATAGCGCAAAACTTACCAATAATCAGTTTGTCTCCGATAAACGGAAAATGGTAGAGGACATTTCTCTCAAAATTCTCTGAATCTACTGGATCATCGTAATAGGTAAAATCGCCCACAATGATGTTTGGGTTATTAATAGTATTTTTTATGTAACAAACTTGTGGAAATCCTTCCATTGGGTGTTTGTTATCAGGTGATGGGCCTTGCATGGGGCGTCCTTTGGGTTTGTTTTTAGGGTGCAATAACTGTTGGATATTGCGGCCTACGGGATGACTCCGGTTTAGCAATGCATGATGATGATTGCATGCTACAGGATTAAATCAAGTTACCCTGACCCCTTTGATTGAATGTTGACCCACTTGTTATGTGTTTGTGTCTTGTGATTGCCTAATAAGCTCATTTAGCTTATCAAATAAAACAGCAAAATTATTAAAATTACTATTATCTATACTTCTGATTCCAGCAGAAGCAAATGATGTTTTGTTGTTACTTTTTATGCTAAACACACTAGAATCTGGAGCCACTGTATCACCTTTTAATTTAAACTGATTTAAGACCGCATCATCAAAATAGTGCTCAATCTCCAAGAACCTTTGTATTATTTTATCGCCAACAAAATTATTTCTTCCTTCAGGAACAGGTAAAAGCTGCCCAAAGATATTTTTCGTTTTATGTTTTCGGGTAAAATTAGACGCACTATGAGTTTCGAATATTTTCTTACTAAGACCCTTGATCTGATCATTACCTTCACGATCATTATCAAACAGAGCTATGATAGTCTTACTTTCATTTATCATTGGGGAGATCAATTCAACTGAGCGCCTAGCTTGGTCTGCGTTACCCTCACTTTCGTCTATACTAATATAAAGTCCAGATGGATAAATCTCAAAAGGCATTACATTTTTAGGATGCAATGCCCTCCATGCTTTTTCGATTATCCACTTGTCTGTTTTACCTTCGACTATAATAATGGGCAAATTATAAGAATCTACTTTTATTTTTAATTGTTCCTTTTCTTTAACAACACTTCGATACTCTTCAATAAATTCTTTTTGTGCCAATAACAGGCCAAGTTCGTCATACAAGTTATGTCTAGTTTGTTTCTTAAATAAATCATTTACGTTTTGCCATTGAGTTGCGCCATATTCGTCTTTCAACACCTTAAATATGGTTGGCTGGATAGTAATGCCTTTAGGTGGGTTTATAAATGCGAGAGAATGCGAGGTAAGAAATATTTGATTAGAGATTGCATAGTCATTAAAAAATAGTCTCGCCAATTTGTCCGACAACCCAAATTCAAGAGAATTTTCAGGCTCATCAATACCCCAGATGAATTCTTTTGATTTATCATTATTATCTAGCCATTGTAACAATGGCGGTATGTATTTACTTTTTATGCCTTCACCACGATTTAGGAGTGATATGGAATATTGAGATGGATTTAATTTACTTTTTTTGTTACTCCCTTGTATATCAGCATCTAGTTTCTCAAACTGCTCATAAGTTGTATTAACTGATAGTTTCTGCCAAAAATCAGAAAGCAAAGTTGGTAGGCCAAAATTCGTACCTATCTGTATCTCTGACGCATCTAAAATATCTTTAAGATCTTTGGTTTTATCAGAAATGCTGTCATTTAATGATAAATATCATTATCTGTAATAAGCTGATATTCGCCAATAAGAGATAGTAAATACTGCAAAACGTCCTCCCCTTTCAAAGCGGGGATATATACATATTTAATTTTGTTGATTATTCTCTTTAATGAGGCTTTTTTTTGGCTGTTTTCAGTGCTGTATCTCTCAAAACGTTCACCATCACGATCAAACTGCCTCTCGATAAAAAGATTCTTTTCTCCTGACAGGGTCTTATATGATGCAGGAGGTTTTATATAGATTCTTATTTTTATAAGTTGTTTCATTTTTGTAGAGCGCTGTGCTTTTGCTCTTGAAACCTTGTTGTAATCATCGTCAAATTTTAATGACTTTAAAAAATCTGTTTGATTATTGAAAAACAAATTAATGGCTTTTAGTATGTTTGACTTGCCAATGTCATTGGAGCCAGAGAAGATATTGATTTCCTTAACTGGAATAGATATCTTTTCGATTGAACGAAAACTAATTATTTCTATCTTGGTTATTAAATCATTCATCGATATTCTATATCCTAAGATACTCAATTATTTACTTATAACAGATACTATATAAATTCCGTATACCACAGATCTTCGGTCTGCCTGTTTCGAAAGGTGAGATGTTATTACTTCCTGTATTCATAGAAATAACTCCCTGTGCGTTATGTGGATAACACTACACCTTTCCGTACTATACGGAAAGAGGGGGATGACTAAGCATCCCCCTTCTAGTGTGGTGTGTTGCTGTGGCTTATGCCTTATTACGCAACCTCCTCACCACCGGCACCACCATCAACCCCAGCATCCACCAGCCAAACGCACCACCACCGTGACTGGCGCGCGGTTTCGAATACATCGGTTGTGAGTTATCGACACGACGCGACTGCACCGGCTGTGCCGCGCGTTGCTGTTGTGCCTGATGTTCTACGGCGAGGCGTTGCTGGTTGTTGCGCTTAATGCCGCGTGACTGGAATACCTCTTCGCGCAGCACCACCATCGAGGCCTGGTCGGTGACCAGGCTGTACTCCAGGGCGAGGTCGGTGATCGCCTGTTGGGTGTCGGCCTCTTCACCGAAGTCTTCCATCTGTTGTTGCATCTGCTCGATGCTGGCGTAGGCCCAGATCCGTTCCAGCTCGGGGTGATCGCTTGAGGTGGCGGGGAACTTGAAGCGGGTCTGGTACTGCTTGTAGGTGCCGCTTACCTTGCCGTTGAGGCTGACCTTTGCCTCGCCATCGCCCCAGTAGTGACCAAGCACGATCAGTTGCTGGCCGCGGTAGAGTGAGCCGATCTGTTGTGGCGTGAGGTCGGCGACTTTGATGCCACTGATTTTCAGCTCGACCCCGTGCAGTGCCTGGTGGGTCATCTTGCTGCTCGCCTCCAGGATCTTGCCGACGATATCATCGCTGTTGGAGATGCTGACGGCGAAGCCGTTGGAGTGTCTGGTCAGTGCCTCCAGCATCGGGCGGTTGGCACTGTTGCCCATGATGAAGGTGAAGAGGCGGACGTCCTTCGTTTTTAACAGCTTGATGAATTTCTTCTGCTCGGTCTCGCCCACATTAGCGACGCCGTCGGTGACCAGGATGAGGGCGCTGCTGCGATCCGCCTCCAGCGATTGCAGTCCCTGTTGCAGACCGGCATAGAGATTGGTGCCGCCGTTGGGTCGATAGTTGGTGAGCCTGTCGCTGTAGTGCTGCACCATCTCGGGGGTGGCATTCACATAGCCCGAGGTCAGCTCGTGTGAGGCGTTGTTGAACAGCACCAGGCGGAAGCGGTCGTTGGGGCGCATCTTGCCTAGCGCCTTCTCGACCCCGGCGGCGAGGGTGGCGTACTTGCCCTGCATTGAGCCGGAGACATCAAGTATGAAGATCCAGTCGCTGCCCTCGGTGATCGGTTGCAGGTCGTCACCGGGGGTGACGGTGAGCATGAAGGTACCGCGCTTGCTGGCGTCGGGCTTGTAGGTGACCAGATCGACACTGCCCGGCAGCCCCGGCTGGTGACGCCAGTAGACCACCAGGTCGCTGTCCAGCGTGTGCACGGCAGTGCTGGCCTGTTGTGGCGGCTGCGGATTAAAGCTCGCACCCTCCTCATTGACCGGAGCCGCGCCCCCCTGGCCGATATGTACCAGCCACTCGCCGGTGTTGCCCTGGCTTATCTGTGCCTGCGGGTGGTTGGGCAGGCGAATCGCATCGACCGGGTAGGCTGAGCGCAGGGTCAGGTCGAAGCTGAAGCTGCCGGTTACCTTGTCGTTCGAGGTCCAGAAGGCGAGCTTCTCCTCATCCACGCCGCCCTCCTCCAGCGGGTAGTTGTAACGGCCGATGCCGGTATCGACATGGGTGGTCTGCAGGTAGACCAGACGGATACGGGTATCCTGTCCGGCGCGCACCGGCGAGACCGAGATATCGAAGGTCCTGTAGCGGTCCTTCTCGGTGATCCCCGCCTCGCGGCCCGCCTGCTTCTCCTCCTCATAGATGCGGCGCGCCTCCTTTTTCTCCAGCACCTCGCCGGAGACCGGCTTGCCGTCGATCCACATGGTGAACTCGCTCACCGCGCCGTGCTCCGGCACCGGGAAGGAGTAGATCGCCTCCAGGTCCTGCGGGTGGGGGTTGTGGAACAGCTGCTCCACGGTGGTGACCGCGTAGCCGTCTTCAATGACAACGGTGACATGGTGATCCTTGATTTCCAGCGCAGGCAGCGAGCCATCTTTTGGGCTAAGTAGCCCCGCCGCCTGGGCGGGCAGGGCGGTGACAAAGAGCATGGCAACTGCCAGCATCAGGGCTTGTATCGAATGTGTCTGTTTCATCGTCTCTCTCCTTGTTGAGGGATATATTGAACACCGTTTATTTAATATCCGTTTAATGGGGAATGGATAATTCACTCCCCGCAACGCCATCTAATGAACGGTGTTTAATTAATTTATAGCACGGTATTGAACGTTGTTCAATATTCCGTTACAGTATTTTTAAACAATGTTCAGAAAGGAGCAGACCATGGCCCGTCGTAGCGACCACAGCCGCGAAGAGATCAGAGAGATGGCCCTCGGTGCCGCCCTCACCATCCTTGAGGAGGAGGGGGCGAAGGGGTTGAGCGCCCGCAAGGTGGCCAGTGCCATCGGCTATACCGTCGGCACCCTCTACCTGGTGTTCAAGAACCAGCAGGAGATGGTGCTACACCTCAACGCCCTCACCCTGGATGACATGAATGAGTGGCTGGAGAGCCGTAGCGCCCACTGCAGCGCGCCGCGTGACTGCCTGCAGACCCTGGCCGAGGCCTATATCGACTACGCGATGGAGAAGGGTGCCCGCTGGAACCTGCTGTTCGATAGCGTGGTGGCAGAGCATGAGGTGTTGCCGGAGTGGTATCAACAGCGCCTTGGCCGCCTGTTCGGTCGGGTGGAGCGGATGCTGGCCCCGCTGAAGAGTGAGCATGAGGCGATTGAGATAGAGCGGGCCGCGCGCGTGCTGTGGGCCAGCGTGCACGGCATCTGCACCCTGAAGATCCGCCACCGTATGGATCTGGCCGGTGGCCAGAGTACTGCGCAGATGGCGCAAATGTTGATCGACAATTTCCTGCGGGGTTTTGCCGAGAGTAAAAAATAGAAGTTGTCTAGGGAGAGTTGTAATGAAAAATCTAATAAAAATAGTCCTGCGCGTAATGCTCAAGGCCCTTTACAAGGTGGAACTACACGGCCTGGAAAATTTCGACAAGGCCGGTGAGCGGGTACTGGTGATCGCCAACCACACCTCGTTTATCGATGCGCTGTTGCTGGGGGTGTTCCTGCCGGGCAACCTCACCTTCGCCATCAACACCTGGTATGCCGAGCGCTGGTGGTTAAAGCCGTTCCTCGCGCTGGCCAAACTCTTCCCCATGGACCCGACCAACCCCCTTTCCTCCAAGGCGCTGATCAAGTACCTGAAGGAGGACAACAAGGCGGTGATCTTCCCCGAGGGGCGCATCACTGTCACCGGTTCGCTGATGAAGGTCTATGATGGCACCGGCATGGTGGCCGATAAATCGGACGCACAGATCCTGCCGGTTCGTATTGATGGCGCGCAGTTCACCCCTTTCTCGCGGATGCGTAGCCGTCTGCGTCTGCGCTGGTTTCCGCCGATCACCCTGACCGTTTTGGAGCCACGTAAGATCACGCCAGCGAAAGAGTTGCGTGGCCGCGCCCGTCGCAAGGAGGCCGGTAGTGAGCTGGCCGACATCATGACCGAGATGGTGTTCGAGACCAGTAATATCGATCGCACCCTGTTCAGCGCACTGCTCGATGCGCGCCGCGTGCATGGTGGCGACCATGTGGTGATCGACGATGTGTCACGCAAACCACAAACCTATGACCGACTTATTACCGGCAGTTTTGTGCTGGGTAAAAAACTCGCCGCGCTCACCGCGCGGGGCGAGAACGTCGGGGTGCTGTTGCCGAGCATGGCAAGCACCGTCACCACATTGATGGCACTGCAGGCCTATGGTCGGGTACCGGCAATGCTTAACTTCACCATTGGTGCCCACGGTATGCTCACCGCCTGTGATACCGCGCAGATCAAACGGGTGATCACCTCGCGGCGCTTTATTGAGCAGGGCAAGCTTGATGCGGTGGCCGCGCGCCTGGCTGAACAGGTCGAGCTGGTCTACCTGGAAGATGTGGCGCAACAGATCGGCAGCCTGGATAAAGTGTCCGGTGCCATCGCGGCAAAATTTTCCGGCTTTAACTACCGTCGTCTCAGTGGCAACCCCTCGGCGAATAGCCCGGCGATCATCCTCTTTACCTCCGGCTCCGAGGGGACGCCCAAGGGGGTGGTGCTGTCGCACAGAAACCTGCTCGCCAATCGCGAACAGCTCGCCTCGCGTATCGACTTCTCGGCACAGGATATTATTCTCAACGCCCTGCCGCTGTTCCACTCCTTTGGTCTCACGGCCGGCACTTTACTGCCGCTGTTTTCCGGGATGAAGGCCTTCTTCTACCCCTCGCCGCTGCACTACCGTATCGTCCCCGAGATGGCCTATGACGTGAACGCCACGGTGCTGTTCGGTACCAACACCTTCCTCTCCGGTTACGCGCGTTTTGCGCACCCCTACGATTTTTATTCGGTGCGCTACGTGTTCGCCGGGGCCGAAAAACTACAGGAGGAGACCCGCCGGGTATGGGCGGAGAAATTCGGCGTGCGCATCTTCGAGGGTTACGGAGCCACCGAGACCGCACCGGTACTCTCCGCCAACACGCCGATGGAGAGCGCGGTGGGCAGCGTCGGTCGCTTTATGCCCGGTATCGACTACAAACTGGAGGCGGTGCCCGGTGTGGCGGAGGGGGGGCGCCTCTTCGTGCGCGGCCCCAACATCATGCTCGGCTACCTGTTGCACGACAACCCAGGCGTGCTGGTGCCGCCGGCCACCGAACACGGCCCCGGCTGGTACGACACCGGCGATATCGTCACCGTCGATGAAGAGGGCTTTATCCGTATTCAGGGACGGGCCAAACGCTTCGCCAAGATCGGCGGCGAGATGGTGTCACTGGCGGCGGTGGAGGAGCTGGCCGCCGCCGTCTGGCCCGATGCCCTGCATGCGGTGACCACCCTGCCCGATGCGGCCAAGGGCGAGGCGCTGGTGTTGGTCACCGAACAGATGGATGCGGATCGCGGTTTACTGACAAAGATGGCGAAGGAGCTGGGGATCGGTGAACTCAACGTGCCGAAGAAGATCGTGGTGACGAAAAAGCTGCCGCTGCTCGGCACCGGCAAGATCGACTATCCCGGCGTAAAGGCGCTGGCTGAACAAGAGTTCGGAGGATGAGCCGCCACCTCTACACCCTGTTGCTGGCGCAGTTCCTTACCGCCTTTGCCGACAACGCCATCCTCTTCGCCGCCTTCGCCCTGGTAACCCAGGAGCTGGCACGCGGTGAGTGGTACCAGCCGGCACTGCAGGCCAGTTTTCTAATCGCCTTTGTGCTGCTCGCGCCGTGGGTCGGGCGCTTTGCCGATGCCAGGCCCAAGCGCTCGGTGCTGGTGGCAGGCAACGCGGTAAAGGGGCTGGGTGCACTGCTGATGCTGTTGCAGCTGGAACCACTGCTCGCCTACGCGGTGGTCGGTATCGGTGCGGCGATCTACGGCCCCGCCAAATACGGCATTCTGCCCGAGCTGGTCGAGGAGAAAAAACTGGTCAAGGCCAACGGCTTTATCGAGGGCTCGACCATTGTCGCCATCGTGCTGGGGGCGGTGGTTGGCGCCGGGCTGGCCGATGAAAGCGTTGCCATGGCACTGGGCGCGGTGCTGCTCAGCTACCTGCTGTCGCTGCTGATCGCCCTGTTTATTCCAACGATAGAGGCCAGGCCGCGTGAGGGCTCACAACAGGGCGCGGCGATCCCGCACTTTATACAAATGATGCGCGGTTTTTTCACCACCAGCCACGCCCGCTTCTCGATGCTCGGGGCCAGCATCTTCTGGGCCGCCGCGGTGGTGTTGCGGGTGATGATGGTGGCGTGGGCTCCGGCGGTGCTGTTCACCACCACCACCTCGGAGATCGCCAGTCTCACCGTCTTTATCGCCATCGGCATCGCCATCGGCGCGGTACTGGTGCCGTGGCTGATCCCCATCGAGCGGCTGCGCCGTGCCAGAGTTGCCGCCTACGCTATGGGGGCCTTCATCATGCTGCTGGCAATAACCAGCGACCCGTTAATCACCAAGCTGATGCTCTTCACCATCGGCATCTGCGGCGGCATCTTCGTGGTGCCGATCAACGCCGCGCTGCAGGAGATCGGCCACCGCTCCATCGGCGCGGGGGGCGCAGTGGCGATTCAGAACTTCTTTGAAAATGTGGCGATGCTGCTCGGCACCGGGCTTTACAGTTTTGCCCTCAGCGGTGGCGTAGATCCGGTCGCCGCGGTGATCGCACTTGGTGTGCTGGTGATCATCGCCACTACCATTATCGCCTGGCATCTGCCTAAGGTGGCAGCGCCGTGGCCGGTAAGTGTTGAGAGTTAAACGCATGAGGCTTCTGTCGACACTGCTACTCTTACTTGTCGTGACGCAAGCGATGGCGGAGCAGAGCACCTGCTACGGCACCACCGCCAATGGACGGTTGGAGCATGGCGTGCAACTCCCGGCGGCGGGAGAAAACTTTGTCGGCTATAGTGGCCTTGCTGCAACATTGGGTCGCACATATTTGCACTCCACTGTGAGATCAATCGTGCTCGATGCTTACATTGAGTTGCAGGAAAAAGCGCCTGGCAAGCGGTTTAAGTATGCTGAAACCGGCTTCGCCAAGGGCGGTCCATTTAAACCGCATAAGACCCACCAGAACGGCCTCTCCATTGATTTCATGGTGCCGGTGATTAATGCAAAAGGGGAGTCGGTGCACCTGCCCACCCACCCCTTTAATAAATTTGGCTACAACATCGAGTTCGATACAAAGGGGGAATACGAGGCGCTGCATATTGATTACGAAGCGATGGCTGCTCACCTGGTTGCCCTGCACCGGGCAGCAGAGCAGCACAAGGTGAAGGTATGGCGCGTCATCTTCGACCCGGCGATGCAATCATATTTGCTTAAAACCTCACACGCTAATTACCTGAAACAGCATGTAAATTTCTCAAAGAAGCGATCATGGGTGCGTCACGACGAGCACTATCACGTTGATTTCACCATGCCCTGTCAGCCCATGTAGTGGGTGCTGGTGCCTCTGCCAATGAGTGAAAAACCTGAGAACTCCATCTATGTTTAGAGGGTGCAACGGGAAGAGGGGAGAGGGAACATGAGCAAGCTAAAATTATTAATCGTCCTTGTGGCAGCTATTTTGCTCGTCGCCTGCACCACAGCCTGGCACGGCCTTGGCGGAAATAGCGCCCGTAGCGGGGTCTCCAGCAGTCTGGTCGATTACCTCTACCCGCGTGGCGAAGAGCCGCCCCCCTTTGATGAGACGGTGCCACAACTCAATCTGCCGTTACGTGTCGGTCTCGCCTTTGTACCGAGTAGCAGTCGCAATACCGAGGGGCTCTCCGAGGCGCATAAACAGATATTGCTCAACCGGGTAAAAACGGCATTCAAGGATCGTGAGTTTATTAAAAGCATCAGCATTATCCCCGACACCTACCTGCGTTCGGCCAGGGGTTTCAAGAGCATCGACCAGATCGCACGCATCTATGGTCTCGACAGCATCGCCCTGGTCTCTTACGATCAGGTTAGCCACACCGAAGACACCAAGGCCTCCATCCTCTACTGGACGATTGTAGGTGCCTACTTCATCAAGGGCAGTGTCAATGATGTGCAGACTTTTGTTGATACCTCCGTGTTTGATGTGAAGACACACAAGCTGCTGTTCCGTGCCCCCGGTGTGCATGAAAGCCGGGGTGCTGACACTCTTGTGAATACCATCGAAGAGACACGCAAACGCCGCGCTGAAGGTTTTGATAAGGCGATGGAGGATATGACGCAAAATCTCACCGATGAGATGAACGTCTTTGTCGAACGGATAAAGACCGAGAAGGTGGCAACCGTGGTGCATCGCCCGGGTTATAGTGGAGGTGGCGGGGCCTTGGCATGGTTAAGCCTGCTGTCGCTGATGTTGATCGGCCGGCGACGCCTCTACAGTAGATAGCATCACAGGGGTGGGGCCCACGCGAAACAGGTGCAACCTCGCCACCGTAGCTCATGAGCGCATGCTGCGTTAGCTAAGTGACACTAGATATAAATCATATACGCAGAGACCAATCTGGCGGCGTTGCACCAGATCCTGCAGATTGCGATGGGCTGGGATGACTACCACCTGCACGAATTTCGCCATGGCAAAAAGCGCTACGGCCCTTTTGATGATGAGTTCGATAGCCAGATCCTCAATGCGTACGAATATACCCCGGGCCAACCGAGCCATGAAGAGACGCTGGAGTGGCTGGGTGACGATTTTGATCCCGGCGCCTTTGACAAGGAGGCGATCAATTATCAGTTGCAGCACTTTGCCAAACAGCAGCAATTCAGCGAACGGCTTTTAGGCATGATGGCAGCAGTACAGGGTGTTATGGATGATGAAGTATTGAGCCGTGAGGATCATCAATGTATTGACCGCTATTTCCCCCAAGGGGGCATGGTAGGCGATGGTCTGCCCGACTACGGGTGAACTCGACTTTTTTATACCGGTTGTAATTGCTAAGGATAGTTGTTCACAGATGAAAGGCGGAATCGGGATTACGCTATAACAAAAGGTCCTCTTCAATCGGCTGATAACGGCTGGCGGCATTAATCAGTGAATTGGCGGTGAGTGCCGGTACCCCATAAACTTGGGCCGTGACGTTGTAATCCTCCCTGATCTTTTTCAGCAGTAGATCAAAGTCGCCATCCCCCGATAGCAGCACCACGGTGTCGACCTCTTTTGCCGCCTCCATGACATCAATGGTAATGCCGACATCCCAGTCCCCCTTGGCGGAGCCGTCACTGCGCTGGATATAGGGTTTGAGTTTTACGTTAAAGCCGATGTGTTTGAGGGCGTCCTGAAACTTGATCTGTTTGTCATCGTTGCGGTAGATGGCATAGGCGGTGGCCGAGACGATCTCCCCCTCGTAACCGATACGCTCCCAGAATTTTCGGTAGTTAAACTGGCGGCCATAGGCCTGGCGGGTGGTGTAGTAGATATTCTGTACATCGACGAAAATGGCGATCTTTTTCACGGTCTGTTCCGCTCATTTTTATTGTATCGGTCGCGAGTCATCCGTACTCGCGTGGGTTAAAAGTCCTGTCCACCCTACCGGAGTTTTCAGCAGGGAGGTAGCAGGCTTAGCGCCACAACCATGCCGCCCCTCTAACCCCGCTGGAGTCGCCATGTTTGGGCGCGACCAGTTGGGTGGCGACGCTGTCGGAGAAGACATATTGTCCCCACAGTTTGGGCACGTTGTCATAGAGACGGGTGACGTTGGACATGCCGCCACCGAGGACGATCACCTCGGGGTCGATAATATTGATAATGCTGGCCAGGGCGCGGGCCATGCGATCCTCGTAGCGCCTTAGTGTCTCCTCCGCCTCGGTATCGCCCTGCTCACTGAGCGCGGCGATCTCCGCGCCCTTTAACTGCCTGCCGGTATGGTCAAAAAAGTCGCGGGCGAAACCGGTGCCGGAGAGCCAGGTCTCTATACAGCCGTGCTTACCGCAGTAACAGGCGGCGCCAGGGAGCTCGGTTTGTTGCGGCCAGGGGAGGGGGTTGTGGCCCCACTCCCCGGCGATGGCATTGGGGCCGCCGACGAGATGACCGTTAATGACAAACCCACCACCGCAGCCGGTGCCGACAATGACCCCGAAGACCGAGCTTGCCCCGGCCCCGGCGCCATCGGTCGCCTCGGAGACGGCAAAGCAGTCGGCATCGTTGGCGATGCGCACCTCCCGTCCCAGCGCCTCGTTAAGGTGGAGGTGCAGTGGTTGGCCGATAAGGCAGGTGGTGTTGGCGTTTTTTACCAAATCGGTGGCGGGTGAGACGGCACCGGGGATGCCGAGGCCGACGCTCCCCTCCGCATCCAGTTCGGCCTCCATCCCGTCTACCAGTGAGACGATGGCGTTGACGATGGCGTCGTAATCATCACGCGGGGTGCTTACACGGCGACGTTGCAGGATGTTGCCTTCATCATCGAGGGCGATAGCCTCAATTTTTGTACCACCTAAATCTACTCCAATACGCATGCTATGTCCTTGTTTTGTCACAAAGCGCTGTCAGACTGATGCCGACTTGAAATTGCGGGATACGCATCACACTTCTATACTTGAGATAAATGATTGGGAATTGTCTCGGATAGATACTGGAGGATACGATCATGACCACAGAATATGAAACCCTAGTGAGTTTGCAAGCCAATCTCCCTAAGTTGGCGCCATGGAGTGAAGAGGATGCACAGCGTATTGCCTCTGAAGATGGTCTGGGTAAGTTGACCGAATCACACTGGAAGGTACTGCGCACCCTGCGTGAGCACTTTGTGCAGTATGGGGCGTTGCCGCCGATGCGCCTTGTCTGTGGTATGAATAACCTCGATCCGCACTGCTCCGATGAGCTGTTTCACGGGGCCTACGAGGCGTGGCATGTGGCGGGTTTGCCGGATCCGGGTGCGGAAGCGATGAGTTATATGTAGTTGTGGGCGCTCATTGCGAGGAGCGATAGTAACAAAGCAATCCCCTGTGCTAGTGCAGGGTGTGTCCTGTTTGGTTGCAAGAGAGATTGCCGCGCTTCGCTCGCCATGACGCTTTGGGGCAGCGCAGGACGGAAAGTCTTTTTTTAATCCTTATACTCCGCGGCACGTCGCGCATCCCCCTTCACTTTATCTACCGGAAAGCGCTGCTCGTTAATTGCCAACTTCTCCTGTGCCGCGGCAACCAGATCCACCCCCAGCCGTTCGGCCATGCGCAGCAGATAGATCTGAATGTCGGCCATCTCCATCCGTACCTCTTCGAACTTCTCCACGGGCAAGCTTTCACTCTGCGCCTCACTCAACCATTGAAAGTGTTCGACCAGCTCGGCGGCCTCGGCAATCAGGGCCATGGAGAGGTTTTTTGGTGAATGAAACTGCTCCCAGTCGCGCACGCGGGCAAATTCTGCCAGCTGCTTACTGAGGTCATAGAGTGAATCACTCATAGTGTTTACCTTTTTTGATTGTTGTGTTGTATCAAGCATTGGCGATAACCTTACGAAGTGCAATCCATTCCCTACCGCCACACTTTGAATATTGGTGCAGCCAATTTAAGTCGTAGGCGAGGCTGAAGTGAATATTCTCAAATGGGTGCTGGATTGATGAAAAATGAATTCATTCAAAAAAAACTGGCATAAAGCCGGGTTAATTTGTCAGGGCAAACAGAGCGTGGTTACTGCGTGCCGGGACACTCTGCTAAGCGTTCACCACGCTGGATGATCTTCTGATAAAGAGGGATGGCCCAAGTTTCCCCCGGCTGTTTGCTGCCAGGGTCAATCTTCGCCATGGCCTCTTTCAGCAGGACAATTTCTGCATCGAGCTTTTGCCACACTACACGCGCACCGTGCTGCTTGTTTAAGAGTGTTAAGTTAGCAGCATCCTGACTGTTTTTAACAGTAATTGTTAGGTCATTGTGAAATGTGTCACATATTTAGGGTTAATAAAAACACGTGCCAGATGAGGGTCTTATGGGGGTGCGCCACAAATCAATTCAATAAGGCAAGGTAATAGCTAGAGCTTTTCAAGCGTAATGGCTAAGCATGTGCTCTGTCTGGATATCCCGATAATTATGAATGCATGCCGCCTGAACTGATCAGGTTATTAGAGGCGAGGCTTCAAAGGTAGGTGCGTCTGTAAATTAACGGCTAGCACTCCAGATGCAAGGCCAACCACACACTCTTCTGCTGGCTGTCGGTGGCCTCAACACGGTGACGGTGGTGGGCGGGGATCAATAGATAATCTCCCGGGTTGAGTTGCTGGGCCTCTCCATTTTCAAATTTCAGGGTGGCGCTGCCACTCAGCAGAATCACCCACTCATCGGTGCTCTGGTCATACCATTCGTTGGGCGGCGTGGTGTGGCCGTGGGAGACGATGCGCACCAGACGCAGGCCGTCGCGCATCAGCAGGGTCTCGCACAGTTCTTGCGGAAGTTGTTCGGGGATGCCTGAGAAGAGGTTGTTACTTTCCATTGCCGGCGGTCAGAAACCCCAGCTGGTCGGATTGGGATAGGGGGCCCTGCGGTTGAGGTACCTTATGCCCTTAATCATGCGTACCAGGAACCAGATGAGGGTGAGCAGCAGGAGCAGTTTGCCGATCAGGACGATCATCAGTATCAGGCTGAAAAAGAAGAAGAGGCAGGCGATCCAGAAGGTGCGGATCTGAAGTTGGTAGTGACTCGTTAACCACTCGGGGGCGTCATCACGATAGACGTAGGCGAAGATGATGCCGATGAGTGGGGAGACCAGTAGCAGGGGGGTGGCCAGCATCAGGATGTAGACCAGCATGGCGACGTTACGGCTTTTCTCATCATCGGTGTCACTGTAGTCGGTCATCTCCTTGCTCCGTTGGTTCATGGTGTGGATATCAGGGTCTGTGTGCGGTGTCGCAGGCCCTGACAAGGTCGCTAGTTGCCGCTGTTATTTTGTGGTGCAGGCGCGGGTGATGAGGCAGTGTTGGGGCCATAGTTAGGACCGTAGTACGGACCCGGTCCCCAGCTGGGGCCATAGTATGGGCCGTTCCAGGGGCCATTGTTATTCCACGGACCATTATTCCAGGGAGCGCTGTTGCTGTTCCACGGGCCGTTGAAGTTATTCCAGGGACCGTTGCCCCAGGAGCCGTTGTTCCAGGGACCATTGTTATTATTCCATGGGCCGTTATTCCAGGGTCCATTGTTGTTATTCCATGGGCCGCTATTCCAGGGACCATTGCCCCAGGAGCCGTTGTTCCATGGGCCGTTGTTCCAGGGACCGCTGAACCCGGCACTGGCACTCTGGCTGAATACTGCGGCAGCAGAGAGGGCCAGTAGCAGGGCTGAAGTTTTAATCAGTTGCTTCATTCGAATTCTCCATAATGTTTGTAATTCTTCTCTTGGGGAAGTTGATCCCCCATTCAAAGCTAGTCCCTTTAACCCCCTTTTAGCAAGTAGAAGGCGATCATCGCCCCTGCAGGAGGGTGGCGAAACGGCCGAGCAGGGCGCGGCTCTGGGGGGAGGGACGGCACTTGGTGATCAGGGCATCGGCACTGCGCTCCTCCTGCTGCAGCTGGTCACGGTAGAAGTCGATAAAGTGACGCACGATGGCCTCATCGAACTCCGGGTGAAACTGGATACCCCAGGCCGCCTCGCCATAGGCAAAGGCCTGGTGCGGCTCCAGCTCGCTGCTGGCAAGGTGTCGTGCCTGCGCCGGCAGTCGGCGTACCGACTGACGGTGGCTGAGCTGGGCGATAAACTTCGTGGGTAGGGCACTGAGCAGGGGGTCGTGTTGTGCTGCAGCCTGGAGCGTGACCGGGACGCTACCGACCTCGACACCGGCGGGGTTGTAATTCACCTCACCGCCCAGGGCGTGGGCCAGTAGCTGGTGACCGAAGCAGATGCCGAGTACCGGCAGGCCCTGTGCCACCGCATCGCGTAGCCAGGCGGCGGCGGCCTCTATCCACGGATCGTTATCGGTCACCATGGCACCGGAGCCGGTGATCACGACGCCGCTAAGCTCATCCAACCCTGGCAGTGTCTCTCCACGATAGGGGGCAACGAGACGGATCTCTTCGGGCTTAAGCCCCATGCCAGCGGCGATCCACTCCTCATAATCACCGGGGATAGTGGCCAGCGAGGGGATCTTTTCACCGGCCTTGATGATGAGACAGGGCTTCATCCGTGAAACGCCTCTTTGCTTTGCAGCCACTTGCGCTCATCGTCGGTACACTCACGCCCCAGCGCGGCGTTGCGGTGGGGAAAGCGGCCAAAGCGGCGCACGATGTCGCGGTGGTGGTTGGCAAAGCGTACGTTTTCATCGAGCCCCGCGGCCTCAAACAGGGCAACCGAGCGGTCCTGATCGGTGAGCTGTTCACTGTGCATAAAGGGCAGGTAGAGAAAGGCCTTACCCGGGTCATCCAGCTCACTATCCCAACCGTGGTCGATGGCACGGCGTGCCACCTCGCGAGCCGCCGCCTCCGTGGAAAAGCTTGGCCCCTGATCGCGATACATATTGAGGGGGAACTGGTCGAGGATGAGCACCAGCGCCAGGGCCCCCTGCGCATCACACTCCCAATCGGCCAGTTTGCCGTCGCGGGCCGCCTGCCAGGTCGCCTCAAAGCGCTCGGTGATCTCGGCATCGAACGCGGGGGTGGAGCGAAACCACAACGGGCGCACCCGCTCGGAGAACCAGAAGTCGATAATGGTTTTGGGCGTGATGTCGTTGTTCATACAGGCTCCGGTGCTTTGGCCTCATCAAGCAGTGAGACGGTGATCTCCTCCCCCCACAGTGCCGAGATCAGCTGCCGTTGCGCCTCGCCATTGCCGCTGCTAAAGAAACGAACGGTGGCGCTGTCGCTAGCGGAATTAAGTAAGGCGCTCTCGGCAAGACGGTATTGCAGGTGCCGTGCCACCGCCGCCGCGGTATTGATCACGGTGACTTTGGGCCCGACCAGCTGCTCGATCAGCGGCTGCAGGAAGGGGTAATGGGTGCAGCCCAGCACCAGGGTATCGGCCTTGCGTTCAAGGATCGGAGCGAGATAGCCCTGTAGCAGTCGCGAGGTCTCGGGGCTGTGCAGGGCGTGGCGCTCCACCTGTTCTACCAGGCCGGGACAGGGCTGGATCACCACCTCCACCTCCTTGGCGAAGCGTTGCACCAGCTCACGCATGCGGTTGCTCCGCACCATCCCCTCGGTGGCGAGGATGCCGACCACGCCGCGCTTACTGCCCAGTACCGCCGGTTTTACCCCCGGCTCCATGCCAATCACCGGTACCGCGAAGCGCTCGCGTAGCGACTCCACGGCCGCCGCGGTGGCGGTATTGCAGGCCACCACCAGCGCCTTGGCCCCCAAATCGATTAGCGATTCGGCGATGCAGTTAACCCGCTGGCGCACAAAGGCGGGGGTTTTGTCACCGTAGGGGAGGTGGGCGCTGTCGGCCACATAGAGCAGCGATTCGGCGGGCAGCTGGCGGTGGATCTCACGTAGTACCGAGAGTCCGCCGACTCCGGAGTCCATCACGCCAATGGGAGCGTGGGCCGCGCTGCTGAGGGGAGGAGTTTCATTTTCCATAGGGCGATTAGTATTGCCCTAACTGCTTGCAGGTTCAAACCCTTGTTTAGCCGTAAGAGCCATCAATGCGCGGTTTCACCAGCATCGGCGCGTAGATAAAGGCAAAGGGGGCGAAGGCGGCGATCCACAGTAGCTGTGCGAGAAGGATGAGATCGGCATAGTGGGCCGGGAACAGCAGCGGCAGCAGCACCCGCACCACGGCACCGGCAAACAGCAGGGCGAAGATCGGCACCAGCGCTCTGGGTGGGTCAAAGACATTGCGCCCGGTATGGCCCAGAGCCACCCGCGCCATCATGCCGAGGGTGAGCATGCCGACCCCGCCGTAGGCCAGGGCGTGAACCCCGAGCAGCGGTGAGAGGGTGCCGACAGCCCCCAGGGCCGTCATCAGAAAACCGACCGCCAGCCAGGCGTAGGCCACGTAGAGCACCCACACCAGTGGCTTGCTCCACATCCCCTTGGCATACCAGCCCCACAGCCGCACCGAGTGGATGGCGAAGAGGGCAAAACCGGTAATGGCAAGTGGCAGCCTGTTTTCGACAAAGACCGCAAACAGCCACAGCAGTAGCATCAGTACCAGTGAGCTCAGGTCGACCCAGCGGTAGTTGATCAGGGTGACCGGGCTGCCGACCCCCTTCTCAATAAAGAAGGGGATCACCCGGCGACCCATCAGCAGCACCAGCGAGACGACGATGTAAAGGCCGGTATAGAGCCCCCACTGCACGCCATTTTCCAGCACACCGAAAAGACCGAGGTAGAAGAAACACTGGCCCAGCAGCAGCAGCATTAGCTTGGCCCAGATCCCCAGGTGCTGCCACTGCTTAACCCGGTAGATAGGTGTGAAGATCTCCCAGCAGAGCCAGACCGAAAAGAGAATATCGAGCAGCGCCATCGCGGTCAGGGCGTCGGGGTGCGCGATAAAGGGCATCACCCGCGCCTGCAGCCAGATCAGGGCAAGGAGCAGCAGCGGCTTGCCGTGCAGCGTCTGCACGCTGGTCCAGTTGCGCACCGCCGTCAGCAGGAAGCCGGCGATCACCGCCAGCGCGTAGCCGTAGATCATCTCATGGGCATGCCAGCTCATCGCGGAGAGCTCGCGCACCGGCAGGTGACCACCGGTGCGGTAGAGCCAGGCCCACAGCGCTACCGAGACCACAGCAAACAGCGAGGCGAGCAGGAAGAAGGGGCGGAATCCCAGGTGATCCAGGGCGTAGCGATAGGTGGTCGGTTGTTCTATATGCAGCATAGGGGGCGAGTCTCTAGAGATTGGGGCAAGTCTACCTTGATCGACATCAAGAGCGGACTGACAAGGTATAGCGCATGGGGTACATTGAGCCAATGTTCACCCTGCTGCGAACCCTGCTTGGACGCCTCTCGTCGCCGCCGCTCGACCCGCGCATCGAGTCACTGGTGGCGCGTGCCGTTGAGCAGATCGACCCGCGCCTAAAGTCATTTTCAAACTACCCCTGCGCCTATCGCCCGGCCATCATCATGGCCATGCAGTATGCCAAGCAGCTGGCCGCCTCACTGCCAGAGCCTATTGACCTGAGCCCCAGCCGCTTTGCACAGCAGCCGCTCCTGCACGCGCTGTTTACCAGCACAGAGGGGATCTACTGCACGGTCCGTGAAAGTCAGGAGATCAAGAACTACTGTCGCGAGCACGGCAAACCTGCGGGAGGGGAGCTCTTTGCATTAATGGGTATGCGGCGCCGGGAGAAGACGGTATTTGGTCGTGAGCTCAGCGGCGATATGGTGCAACCGGATGTGCAGCAGACGATGATCTATTTTGAAGCGCACACCCTGATGCTGCCGACAACGAATCGGGATGAGTTCAGGTCGCGGCTGGAAACGCACCTCTTTGACAGCCTGATTAAGTCGCTGCGCGATCAAATTGCGCAAGCGGTGGCGCAACGCCATGAGCTGGAGGTAGAGCGCGATATTATCGCCGCGCACCGGCACAGTGCCGGCGGACGAGAAGGCGGAGTTGAGGAGAAGCTGCAGGCAATACGGCGACAACTGAAAACCCTGGATGAGGAGTATTCACTCGGTAACTACAGTGCCCTGATGAATCAATTTTTCGATGAAAGAGAGCAATACCTGCGCCTGGAACAGAAGGAGCTCCCCATCGATATGCGCGGTGTGATGCGCGACAGCAAGGGCCGGCTGGCAGGACGATTTGTATTTTATGATCTGGACGGACGGGATCGTCGCCGCTGGACCCTCTGCCCGGTACGCCTGCCGGTAGAGGAGCTGCAGCAGGCGATGCACTGCGGCAGCGATAAAGAGCGCTGGATGGAGTTCTAGTGGCAGGGCTTAACGATCAGCCTGTGGTCGTGGTGAAGAGCCGATGCAGCTCCGCGCCAAGCACCTCCCGGGAGAGCGGTTTTTCCAGATAACCGTCAAAGATATCGCCCTGCGCCAGCTGTTTTATCTCCGTGCTGAAGTAGGAGGAGAAGGCGATAATCGTGTGCCTGTGGTTAGTGGCACGGATCAGCCGGGTCGCCTCAATGCCATTTAGTCCGGGCATGTCGATATCCATCAGGATGAGGTCAAACCGCCTGTCAGCGGCCAGCTGCACCGCCTCGGCACCGTTCCGCGCAATGTATACCTTATGTTGCATCGCCTGGAGCATTTGGCTGACGGTCTCACGGCTGATCTGCTGATCGTCGACTAGCAGAATAGTGAGTGCCCTCTGTAGCTCATGCGGGGTATCCGGCTGCTGGATATCCTGTGTGCTGGCCCTGGGCAGGGTGAACCAGAAGCTCGCCCCTTCCCCCGGCTCGCTGGTGACGCCAATGGTGCCGTTATTGCGTTGCACAAACTCACTACAGAGGATCAGCCCCAGCCCGCTTCCGGTTTCGTTGTCGGTGCCGGGCAGAGATTGTGGTTTCTCGTCGAGACGAAACAGGCTTTGCTGTACCGCCTTAGCGATGCCGATGCCGTTATCGGTAATGGTGAATTTGTAGTGGCCACTGTCGCAGGTGAGACCGGCACTAATGACCCCTCCAGCCGGGGTATATTTTAAGGCGTTGCCGGTGAGGTTGCGCAGGATGGTGTGAACCATTGCCTTGTCGGCATAGACCCAACAGGGGCCATCGATAGCGAGATCTAGCTGGAGCTGCTTGGCGCTGGCCTGGCTTGCAAACAGCTGTTCTATCTCCGGGGTTAACCGGCTGAGGTCGAAGACCTGCGGGTGATAGTCGATCTCGCCGCGCTGGCTGCGCGCCCAGCTAAGTAACTGCTCCAGTAGGTTGCTGGTGTTGGTGGTGGTGGCGCGGGTGAGGGTGAGAATTTCATCGGTAAAATCCCCGGCGCTCTTCACAATGTCGTTATAAAACAGTGCCAGGCTACCCAGCGGGCCGCGCAGGTCGTGGGCGATGATGGAAAAGAATTTGTCCTTGGTGGCATTGGCTTCGCGCAGCTCCCGGGTGCGTTGCTCAACGGTGGCCTCCAGTTCCAGTGCGTGCTCCTGCACGGCATCAAACAGGGCGCTTCGTGCCAGCTCGGTCTCGTTGCGGGCGATCTTCAGGCGATCGGCCAGTGCAATGGACAGCAGCACGGCATCAAGCAGCATACCGAAATCCACGGCGCGGTAGGTGTAGAAGGTGAAGGGAATAAAGCCGGATACCGCCAGCGCGGTGATGCCCGAGCCGAGGAAGCCCGCCGCGGTGGCGGGCAGGAAGTAGCGTGCCGCCCGGTTACCGTCCCGCAGCGATAGCAGCCCCAGAATGATGACGATCGCGGTATAGGCGATGACCCACAGCACGGCACTGGTGACGTGCCATTTGTAACCGCCCAGGCTCGTCGCAACAGCAGAGACAAGGAGCAGAAGCAATATCCTTATGGCCCAGCTGTAGGTGCGTGGCATACGGTAACGCAGCTGCAGAAAGTTGATGGCAAAATAGAGACCCCCCACCATGATCAGGTAGAGCGAGACGGACTGTGACCAGTTGGCCCACAGTGGGGAGGATGGCCATAACAACTTATACGGCAGGCCGTTATTGATAAGGTGCCACAGTATAAAAATGAAGACATAGCTGACGTAGGCGGCGTAGACCGACTCCCGTACCGCAAGAAAAAGCGCCAGGTTGTAGAGCAGCATCGCCCCGAGAACGCCATAGACCAGACCGAGGTAGGCCGTCTCATGACTGTCGGCCTGGTAGAAGGCACTCTGCTGCCATAGCCGCATGTTGACCACGAAGGGGTCCTCCGTCTGCACACGTACCAGCAGCTGACTCGCCCCGGGTGGCAGGGTGAGGGTGAAGTTAGGCTTGCGATGCGACAGGGAGCGTTGCTCAAAAGGGTGGACGTCACCGCCCTGAAACTGCTGCAGTGAGCCGTCGTCGGCGGCGAGGGTAACCTGGATATCATCCAGCCAGATGGGCTCGAAGGTGAGCAGACGGCTGACCGCTGCCGGTGCTGGATTGTTGAGCCGGACAACAAACCAGTAGGCGGCATCGGTGAAGGTGAAGCTGTTAATCTCCTCACCCTGGGTGCCGCGATAGCGTCCAGGGTTGGCCAGCAGTTGTGCGGCGCTGAGTCTCTTATCCTGATCCCGGATCACCCGCGCCGAGGAACCCAGGGCGACCGATTCGGCGCTTACATCTACCTGATTTGTCGTGCCATAAGAGGCGGTGCAGAAAAGCAGGGCCAGCAGGAGTGTCAGGCGTAGCGTTTTAATCCCCATCCTTGTCCATTAACTTTGCCAGGTCGGCAAAGGGGTTGAAGGTGGCGGGCTTGTCATTGGTCGGGGCCAGAGTGTCGTAGCCCTTAACATGCTCCTCGTAACGCTGGTGCTCATTATCGTGGCAGTAGAGACAGAGGTTCTCCCAGTTGCTGCCATCGGGTGGATTGTTGTTATGGTTGTGATCCTTGTGATGCACCGTCAGCTCATGCAGGTTGGAGCGTTCAAACTCACGGCTGCAGCGTCCGCAGATCCACGGGTGCAGGCGTAGCGACTGCTCGCGGTAGCCCTCGGCGCGTTTTTCGATATCCTGACGCGCCTTGGCGACCACCGCATCCAGCTTGGTGGTATCGATGGCATCACCGGGGCGGCGTTTACCTGAACTCATGGTTTACTCCTTAGGAAAGTCGCGCAGACAGCAGCGACCAGAGGGGTTGTGTGTCTCGCAGCTGCACAGTTTACTGCGGGTCTTTTCAATTACAAAATCACGGCACTGTTTTGCCGCTGCGCGATCCCCCAGGTCACTGTGGCGGATATCGAAGCAGTAGCAGAGGGTGCGCGCCGCCGCGGTCGATTTCTGTCCCACCGCCTGGCGCAGCGCCGCGCTGTCAAAGCGGCTGCCCGCGCTGTCAAAGTAGACCAGCTCGCAGCCGGGGTGGGCGCAGAAGTAATACTGCTGCCCGCCGAGCGACTGCCGCCAGGGTGCGCGCAGCTGGTGTAGCAGGGTGGTGGTGCTCACCGTCTCTGCGGCCTGGTGACACGCCGGGCAGGCCACCTTTTGTGGAGGCTTGTTGGCGGACTCACAGCAGTTACAGGACATCGGTTTATTCGAGCCTAGGCGACGCGGTTGTAGTCTTCTTGCTTGATAAAGGCGTTGATCGCCGAGACCACCTCGCGACAGATCTTCTTCTCGTCGTCGGGGTTGGCGGGGTCCGTGCCCGGCACATTACAGACCTTGATGCCGCGCTCGGCGGCAGCGGCCTTGTCGATATGGTCGGTGGAGTCACCCGCCGCCACGATCAGGCTGATCTTGAAGGCCTTATCGAGCATCGCCTTATCGACCGGGGCCGCTGCGGCGACGATCACATCGACACGCCACACCACCTTTTCAATATCTTCGGCGGCGACGCGCGGATACTGTACCCAGGCGTACTTCTTCAGGTTAAGCGAGGGAAAATAGGCATCCTCGTTTAAATTGCCGGCATCGATTACAGCTACGTTCATGACTACTCCACGGATTGATTTGCGCCATTATAGCGGTGCCCCGCCGCCGCCGGTATACTTTCGCCTCTTCGCGCTACTAGCCGGCCTTAATGTCCACACCACAGCAGCAAACCGATGTCATCGTGATCGGGGCCGGCGCCTCGGGGCTGATGTGCGCCAGCGAGGCGGGTAGGCGCGGGCGGCGGGTCGTGGTGGTGGACCACGCACGCAAGGCGGGCAACAAGATCCGCATGTCGGGCGGCGGGCGCTGCAACTTCACCAACTACGATATCAGCGCCGAGCACTACCTGTCGCACAACCCCCACTTCGTCAAATCGGCGCTCAGCCGTTATACCCAGTGGCACTTTATCGAGCTGGTGACGAAGTACCAGATCCCCTACCACGAGCGCGACCACGGCCAGCTGTTCTGTGACGACAGTGCCAAGGATATCCTCGACATGCTGCTGGCCGAGTGCCGTGAGGCCGGGGTGGCGATCCGGCTGAAAACCACGGTCGAGCAGATCACACCAAGGGAGGAGGGGGGCTTTCTGCTTGCCACCGACCGGGGCGAGCTCAGCTGTGAATCGCTGGTGGTCGCCACCGGCGGCCTCTCCATCCCCACCATGGGGGCGACACCGTATGGCTATCAGATCGCCGAGCAGTTCGGTATCCGGGTGTGGCCGCCCAGCGCCGGGCTGGTTCCCTTCACCCTGCAACCGAAGGACAAGGCGCAGCTGTCGCCACTCTCCGGCATCGCCGTCGAGGCGCGGGTCAGCTGTGGCGCTCAGAGCTTTCGCGAGAACGTGCTGTTCACCCACCGCGGCCTCAGCGGCCCGGCGATCCTGCAGATCTCCTCCTACTGGCAACCGGGCGAGGCGATCACCATCGACTGGCTACCCGACAGCGACCTTGGCGAGGCACTGCAGAGTGAAAGAGCGGCCCACCCGAAACAGCAGCTCAAGACCGTACTGGCAAAGTGGCTGCCGCAGCGCATGGTCACAGCCCTGTTGCCGCCGCCCCTGTGCGAGCTGCCGATAAACCAGCTCAGCAGGGCACAGCAGCAGGAGGTGATCACGCTGTTACAGCAGTGGCAGATCAAACCCAACGGCACCGAGGGCTACCGCACCGCCGAGGTCACTACCGGCGGGGTCGACTGCGATGCCGTCTCCTCCAAGACGATGGAGGCCAAGGCGGTGCCGGGGCTCTATTTTATCGGCGAGGTGCTGGATGTGACGGGCTGGCTGGGCGGTTATAACTTCCAGTGGGCCTGGTCGTCGGGGTGGAGTGCGGGGCAGGTGGTGTAAATGAGGTAAGGTGAGCAGGTTTTTTGCCCACGCGATAGGGTAATTTTTTTGATGAGGAGTTCGTTCAGTTTGTCGATTAAAGTTATTTAAGAGCTCTGCTCCATTTAGGCTCCACATTATTTTTCACAAAAAAAACCGCCGTAGCAGCAAGCCCCCTACGGCGGTTTTTATCTTTAGCTCAATTAGAGCGCAGCAAGCGCCGCATCGTAATCGGGCTCTTCAGCGATCTCTGGAACCAGCTGAGTGTAGACAACCTTATTATTCTCATCGAGCACGACAACACCGCGAGCGCACAGGCCTGCCAGAGGGCCATCCGTGATCAGCATGCCGTAATCCTTGGCGAAAGATTTGCTGCGCATCATGGAGAGGGAGATAACGTTGTCGATACCCTCAGTGCCACAGAAACGCTTGCTGGCAAAGGGCAGGTCACCAGAGATCACCAGGGCAACGGCATCGCTCTTGCCGGCCATTGCGCTGTTAAACTTCTGGGTTGAGATGGCACAGGTCGGGGTGTCGAGGCTGGGAACGATGTTCAGCAGCTTCTTCTTGCCGGCATAGGTGGCCAGCGTGGCGTCAGAGAGGTCGGGGGCAACCAGTGAAAAATCGGGGGCAGCGCTACCGACGGCGGGGAGGTCACCATTGGTGTGGATTGGGTTACCTTTAAGGGTGATATCGGCCATCTCGCTACTCCTGTTGCCGCGTTCGCGGCATTGTATTGATGTATGTTCTCTGCCAGCGTACGACTCTTTGCGCTGCTCAGTTAACTTTTAAAGTTGCGCGAAGGATAAACACTAATAACCTACTACACAAGTGGGCTTTTGCTTATGGTTACCATAGATAATCGCCAGGGAACACGGGGCGCTGCCGGAATTGGGGGCTCCGAACCTTTTTAGGTCGCGAACTACCCGGCCAGTAAATTCGCCAGTCGCTGCCGGTAGGCCGTGGCCTGCTCATTATCATTGGGTGCCAGCATATTGGTTATGGCGATAATCATCTCTTTCGCCGCCCCCTCCCTGAAACCGGGGTCCGCTTCAAGGATCGCAAATAAGTGATCAATCGCAGCGTTGTACTCATAGCCGGCAACCAGACAGATGGCCAGATCAAAGCGTGCATCGTGGTCACCACTATTCAGCGCAAGTTTTGCCTGGAGTCGTGCCAGACCCTCGGTCTTGGCCGCCAGATCGGCAAAGCTGAGTTGCCCTATTAGCGACTTTCCCATCTCGGTCTCTTTGTCGCGATCCGGTAGTTTATTAAACAGGGCCTTGGCCTGCTCCAGCTCACCGATGTCGATAAATATCTGCACCATATCCATCGCCACACGGGTGTTCGCTGGTTCCATCTTGATCGCCTGAGACATCAGCACGATAGCATCACCGGTCTCGCCAGCCAGGTGTTTGACGCGTGCCTGCTCGCGCAGCTCATCGGACTGGTGGAAGATACCCATGCCCTTCAACAGTACGCGTAGTTCCTGCTCCTGAAACTGCCCCTCCTCAGCAAAGGTCACCTCACCCTGGTTAAAGACCCGTAGTGCCGGGACATTCTCCACTCCGTAGAGCCTGGCCAGCTCCGGTTGCTCATCAATATCCACCTTGGCAAACACAAACCGCCCGGCAAACTCCTCCGCCAGGTCGTGCAGCACATTGGACATCGCAATGCACGGCCCCGACCACACGGCCATAAACTCCACCAGCACCGGAAGCTGTTGTGAATTCTGAATCACATAGCGTTCAAAGCCAGATTCACCCACCTCAATAATCAATGCCTCTTTTGTCATCTGGCTCTCTTTTATAGTCGGGTTTAAACACAGGCCACTAATATACTAGATGACACCGTAATATAGGTTAATCTGAGGGAAGTCGACTGACTTCCCAGCTATTCGCCCAGTGTCTTGATTCCCTCAAGGATCTCCTGCGCGTGTCCGTCTGCACTCACCCCATAGATGGCCTCGCGCAGCTTGCCGGATTTGTCGATTACGAAGGTAGAGCGCACGATACCCATCTTCTTTACCCCGTCTTTCTCCTTCTCCTGCCACACCCCGTAGGCATCGCAGAGTGAACCGGAGGTATCGGCCAGCAGGTCCACCTTCAGGCCATACTTGTCGATAAAGGCCTGGTGGCTTTCACACGAGTCTTTGCTCACCCCTAGCACCACCGTATCCTGCAGGGCAAACTCACTGGCCAGTGCGGTAAACTGGTTGGCTTCGAGGGTGCAGCCAGTCGTATCGTCCTTAGGATAGAAATAGAGCACAACATGCCGCTTGCCCAGATAATCGGCAAGGCTAATCATCCGCTGCTCCTGATTTGGCGCGCTAAACATTGGTGCAGTCTGCTCTTTCTCCAGTATCATCATCTCCAGCCTTCTAGAAGTTGTACAAGTGTAACGATATGGATGCCTGCGCTGAGTGATTCAAGGGCCGCGGCGTGTCGTACTGCCCACATGCTGCAACATATTCGGAAGAGGGGAGTCTCCTGCCGCGGAGGCGGGTCGGCTTGAACTGTTTGTTATGCATTACCTCAATGCATCCTCTTTCCTGAATGTTTCAACTTCCGTTCTATATTCAATGTTCTGATTGCCGTTTTCAGTTATGAAAACAATCATGTCAGGTAGTGCTGTGTTTGTTGGGTTGCCGTCACTGTCAACTGCCCCAGGCTCTTGATTCCAGTCTATGAGGTTAGCCTGAATAACATATGCACCGGGTTTGATTTTAACGGTTTCAACATTCTCATCTGTGTCACCCGCCACATGCTCCAGACCGGAGACACATATAGTACCTGATGTATTTAGTGCATATGGCTGAGATGGCACCAGCAAGTATTCCCTTTCGCGATCAGAGAGGTTGTTTTCACAAAGTCTGACTTCAACCTCAAACGCACCATCACCAAGATTAAGTGGGACAAAAGATCGGTTTTTGATGTTTCTTGAAATATCATCATCCTCGCAAAGTTCTTTATCCCAAGTGTCATAATCATGAATATGCTTGAAACTGTCATAGTTCCAAATGCATAACATTCCAGAGTCGGTTCTGTAGATTCTTTTCATATCTTTTCTTTATGCATAACGCCAAACTAAGCCGACCGCTGGAGCGGTGCGTATTTTGTGCGATTTTGTACAAAATATGTGCCGCGGAAGTGGGTCGGCTTGAGTGACTTGTTAGCCGCGCACATCAGATTGACCATCCTTTAAGCTGAGCAAGCGCAGCAACAAGCCTTGGAATCTCTTGACGCGCGGCAGCAATAAAATCCTGATCTGAAGCAGTAGCTCCAGAGAGTTCAATATCATTTTCTCCTGTTTGTATAAAGCTAGATCCTGACGTATGGTCGCGTCCCTCAATATATGACTTCCATGGCCCAGGAGTTGCGGCATTACACAGGCGCATAATTTCTCTTGCTTCATACTCTGTGATGTTCAACGAGCAACTCCTTGTTGTTGTTGTGGCTAACACTAAGTAACAGGCGATCTTCCCGATACCCCGTCAATTCCGCGTAAAAACGGGTACATCGCCCACTACCCCGTCAATTCCGCGTAAAAACAGGCGAATCGCCCACTAACCCGCAGAATACGCGTAAAAACGGGCGAATTGACCGTACGTGATTCGGTATCTTGCCTGTATGTAATCATCAAGGGAGGTGTTTGAGCTGGTCACCACTTCCCTGTGTTGAACCACTATACCCACACACTTCAAACAGGTACAACCAACCGATCCCTCCAGCCCCCCCACCATTTACGCTATCATCCCCCCATGACCAAGACACCCAACCCTGAAACCATCATCGCCCGTACCCGCTGCTGGGTAGAGCGTGCGGTGGTCGCCCTGAATCTCTGTCCCTTTGCCCGCAAGCCGGTGGAGGCGGGGCAGGTTCGCTACGTTGTGAGCGAGGCGCGCGATGAGGAGACGCTGCTGGCCGATGTGCAGCGGGAGCTGGAGCTGTTGCGCGACAGCGACCCACAGCAGATCGAAACCACGGTGTTGATCCACCCCTGGGTGCTGAACGATTTTTACGACTACAACGACTTTCTCGCGGTGGTCGATCTGCTGCTCGATCACTCCGGCTACAACGGTGTGTTCCAGGTGGCAAGCCTGCACCCCGATTACCAGTTCGCCGGTACCGAGCCTGAGGATGCGGAGAACTTCACCAACCGCTCCCCCTATCCGGTGCTGCACCTGTTGCGTGAGGAGCTGCTGGAGAAGGCGATCCTTACTTACGCCCGCCCCGACAAGATCCCCGAGCGCAATATCCGCACCATGGAAAAGCTGGGTGCGGAGAAGATGCGTGAGATGCTCGCCGAGTGCATGCAGATAGGCAAGGGCGAGTAGGGTGGCAACACTGCTTGGTATCGCCATCAGGCCGCACGGTGAAAGGGCGATGCAGGAACTGTCGCAGGCGGAGATGAGCTGCGAGCGCGGCGTGGAGGGCGACAGCCGGGGCAGGCCGGGAAAGCGCCAGGTGACCCTGATGTCGCTGGCCGACTGGCAGGCCGCCTGTAGTGAGCTGGATATTGAGCTGCTCTGGGTAGAGCGTCGTGCCAATCTATTAGTGGATGCGCTGCCGCTGGAGCAGACCCGGGGCAGAGAGATCCAAATAGGCGAGGCTGTTTTAGAGATCACCGGCGAGACCGATCCCTGTCATCGCATGGAGTCACTGCATCCCGGCCTGTTCAAGGCGCTGGCCAAAGGGTGGCGTGGCGGGGTGACCTGTCGGGTAGTGCGGGGGGCGTTGTTAACGGTGGGGGCCGGGGTCTCGCTAGAGCCCTGATCGGCTACGACGTTATTTTTCGCTCAGCATCCAGAACGGCATGGTCGAGAAGTAGAGAATGGCGAAAATAACGCCAATATAGATAAGGGTACGCAGCGGTTGCCGCCACGCCCGCTGCCACATCGTCTCCGCCGTGCCCTCACGCTCCTGTTGTTCATACTCGGCCCGTGCCTGGCGGTAACGCTGTTCCTGATATTGGATCAGAAGCTCGCGCGCCCGCTCAATCTCCCCATCGTCACGCAACCAGATCGCTGCCAGCGAGATGCCAAAGCGACCGGCATCGGTTTCGTAATATTCAATGTCATTTTCATCGAGCAGACGGCGCACCTCGATGTGCTCATCCTCGGGCACGTTGTTAAGTTTGAATAGCAGGTGTGGCATGGTGTTAGTTATCGAGTGGGATCAGGGCATCAAGCTGCTCGGGGATCTCCGGGCGGCCTCTGGTGTTAATAGCGGTGCCGATGATCTTGGCCTGTATCACCAGCTGGTTGTCACTGTCACGATGGATCTCCTGCACAAAGGCAAACTTGACCCGTGACTCACGCACCATCTGTACGCTCACGGTAAATTTATCGCCGCTCGCCAGCGGGGTTTTGTAGTCAATCTCGGCGCGTATCACCACCAGATGGATACCGCGCATCGCATACTCGGCAAAATCGACGCCGATATCCTTTAGATACTCATGC
This sequence comes from Thiohalomonadaceae bacterium, assembly GCA_041554195.1. GTDB lineage: Bacteria > Pseudomonadota > Gammaproteobacteria > Thiohalomonadales > Thiohalomonadaceae > JAPHSX01. The sequence goes on along the minus strand of JBFFMJ010000003.1, from coordinate 268,413 downwards.
CGCGCATGTTCCAGATAGTTCTGGTAGACACTGTTATTGACGATGCGCTGGATATCGCACTCGTAATCCCTGACGCCCATCTTTAGCGTAAAGATTTCCCCTTTCTTCACCATCGTTCTCCCCGGTTCAAAATATGGGGCGAGTGTAGCATGGGATGAAGCTGAATTTGCTGGGCATGGCTGCCCAGCCTATGGCTTAGGCGGCAAGTTTGAGCGCCGCCTGATTCAGGGCGGCAATCACCGCCATCAACGAGGCGCTGACGGTGTCGTGATCGAGTGCCGCGCCGCTGATCCGTTTGCCATCAATATTCAACTGCACATAGGCGGCGGCCTCGGCATCGGTGCCGGCGCCGATGGCGTGTTCCGCGTAGTCGACCACCACCACCTCCTGGCCGCTGTGCTGCTGCCAGGCGTTGATGAAGGCGGAGAGGGCGCCTTCGCCGGCGCCGCGGATCAGGGTCTCTACGCTCCCCTCGACGATCTGTGCCTCAATGGTGTCGACCTTGTCGCGGCGGTCGATGCGGTAGCCACTGAGGTGCGGGCTGTCGGCGGTGGCGATGAAGCTGTCGATAAAGATCTGGTGAATGGTGGCGCTGTCGACCTCACCGCGTCGCTGCTCGCTCTCTTTTTGTACCCGCTGTGCCAGCTCGATCTGCATCCAGCGCGGCAGGGTGAGGCCGTAGTCGCGCTCCAGTACGAAGGCGACGCCGCCCTTGCCCGACTGGCTGTTGACGCGGATCACCGCTTGAAAGTCGCGGCCCAGATCCTGTGGGTCGATGGGCAGGTAGGCGACCTGCCACGGCTCGTCGGCCTGCTGCTGTGACAGACACTTGCGAATGGCGTCCTGGTGGCTGCCGGAGAAGGCGGTATAGACCAGCTCGCCAACCCACGGGTGGCGCGGGTGCACCGGCAGGCCGGTGCACTGGGTGTAGGTCTGGATGATCTCGTCCGGACTGGAGAGATCCAGCTGCGGGTCGATCCCCTGGCTATAGAGGTTCATCGACATGGTGACGATATCCATGTTGCCGGTGCGCTCGCCATTGCCCATCAGGGTACCCTCGATACGGTCCGCCCCGGCCAGCAGTCCCAGCTCGGCAGCGGCCACGGCGGTGCCGCGGTCGTTGTGGGTGTGCAGCGAGACGATAATGCTGTCGCGATGGGAGACATGGTGGCAGAACCACTCCACCTGGTCGGCGAAGAGGTTGGGGGTGGTGCTCTCCACCGTGGCAGGCAGGTTGATAATGCAGGGGCGCTCCGGTGTTGGCTGCCACACCGCGATCACCGCATCGCAGATCGCCACCGCGTAATCCATCTCGGTGTTGGAGAAGGACTCCGGCGAGTACTGGAAGACCCACTCGGTGGCGGGATACTTCTCGGCCTCGCGCTTTACCAGCTCGGCCCCCTCGACGGCGATAGCGGTGATGCCGTCGCGGTCTTTGGCGAAGACCCGCTCGCGCTGCACCGTGGAGGTGGAGTTGTAGACGTGGACAATGGCGCGATGCACGCCCTCAAGCGCCTCGTAGGTACGCTCGATGAGGTGCTGGCGCGCCTGCACCAGTACCTGGATGGTGACGTCGGCGGGGATCTGCTCCTCCTCGATGAGCCAGCGCACGAAGTCGTAGTCATGCTGACTGGCGGAGGGGAAGCCCACCTCGATCTCCTTAAAACCAAGCTTGAGCAGCAGGGCCCACATGCGGCGCTTCTGTGAGACGTTCATCGGCTCCAGCAGCGCCTGGTTACCGTCGCGCAGATCCACGCTGGCCCAGATCGGGGCCTGCTCAATGCGACGGTCGGGCCACTGGCGGTTCGCCATCGGGATCGCCGGGGCGGGGCGGTACTTGCCGGGGTTGAAGCTGCTCACTGTCGAATCCTCATGGTTGAATATGGCGGCCTCGGGGGGTGGTTGAGGCCGATGTCGGCATGGCCCTTGTGGGGCGCTGGTCGGGGGCTGCGGCGGGTGAGCGGCATCCCCCTAGCCGACAGTGAAAGGATAGGGCGAAATCGGCGCAATTATGTTGTTTTTTAGCGTGATAATGCAGAAATGCAGCAACTATATTGCTAATATTTGTGACAATATGAAATATTATTGTTTTGAAGGGGTGTGGGGTGAAACTGGATCGTTACGACAGGGCTATTCTGGGGCTGCTGCAACGCGAGGGGCGACTGAGTAATCAGGAGCTGGCCGAGCGCATCGGCCTCTCCCCCTCGCCCTGCCTGCGGCGGGTGCGGGCGCTGGAGGAGTCGGGGCTGATCAGCGGCTATCGGGCGATGCTCGATGCGAAGAAGCTGGGATTATCGCTGATGGCGCTGATCCACATCTCGATGGACCGCCACACCCCGGAGCGTTTCGATAACTTCGAGCAGCAGATCCGCGACCTGCCGGAGGTGCTGGAGTGCCTGCTGGTGACCGGCCACGATGCCGACTATCAATTGAAGGTGGTGGTGCGCGACATGGAGGCCTACCAGGCGCTGCTACTCAACCGGATCACCCGCATCGAAGGGGTGAGCGGGGTGCATTCGAGTTTTGTGTTGCGGCGGGTGGTGGACAGGACCGAGTTGCCAGTGGGGTAAAGTGTCAGGTAGTCGTGCGATTGCCGGTTCCCGACGCAATCTATCGTCGCCGTCCATGGCGGCGTTTGCGCCAACCTGACCTACAGATAGTGGGTGATGGCGTAGGTCATGTTGCGCGAGCTACGTGACGGCATGGCCCCCTGGTGTGGTGACTTACGACCCCAGCACCCCAAACCAGAAGCCGGTATTCTTATCCAGGAATTCGTCATAACGCATGTAGTGCGAGCCGTCGCAGCTGAAGTTGAGGCCGATCATGCCGTTGATAATGTTGAGTGAGCCGGCGCGCAGGTAGACGTTCTCATCGGCGAAGCGCAGCTGTTTGAATACCTCGAACACCTCGGCCACCTGTTCCGGTCGCATGATGGCGCGTTCGTGAAAGGGGCGGTGCGGGTAGGCGAGACAGATATCCGCGCCGGTGAGGTCGTCGATACTTAGCAGGCGATAGACGAAGGGGTCGTCCACGTGCCAGATGGTGGCGCGGTTGCTGGAGAAGTGAAACTTGCCGTGATAGACACCGTGCTCCAGCATCAGCTCGTTCATCACCGAGAGCACATTGTCGATCTGCTGGTCCATCAGGCTGTCGATGCGGTGTTGTAAAAAGACCCCGCCACGGATCGCCGGGTCGCCCTTGATCTGACGCCAGTCCTCGGGCTCCTGATAGAGCTTCTCGGTGTGCGGCAGTTCGCGCAGGTCGAAATCGGCACCAAGAAAACCGAGCAGCTCGTCGCCCTCGCTACGTATCACCTGCACCGCGGTCAGTGAGGGGCGCTTTTTGTTGCGGCTGATGTAGGCATCGGAGAGCTTGAAATCGGTCTCGCCGACAATGCCCTGCATATAGGAGCGCTCCATGCGGTCGCGCCCAAAGTGGCTCTCGTCGTGACCGTGCTGGGTAATATTATCGGTGATCTGCCTGCCCTGAGCGTCGAGAATATAGAGGTGCTTACAGTAGGAGAGGTGGGGCAGCGCCTCGGTCAGCACCGACTCCAGCGCCTGGCGGCTCTGCATATCGGCGGCACACAGCCCGGCCAGACGATGCATCGCCTCACTCAGCATGGCGCCCAGCATCTGGCGCTGCAGGCGTACACTCTCTTTTAAGTTCGGGCTGCTCAAGCGTCTGCTCTCTTCGGTAACAAAGTAGGGATTATAAGGGGTATGCCTTGATCGTACTGAGATCCGGTACTACTCATCGTCATGCCTTTTCTCCTGTTTAACCGCATAGCGATCCAGCGCCTTGAGTGCGGTGGCCGAGCCCCAGACAAAGAGCACGGCAAGAATAATGAGTATCCAGTAGAGTTCCACCGTTAATTTGAGAGCCGGACTTTGCCGCTGTCGGCAAAGGGCATATCGAAGCTGCCGATAAGCGGGTGACCGCTGCTGGCGTCGAGCTTGCCGTTCAGGCTGTAGTTGAGATCCTGCCCACCCTTTAGCAGGCCGTAGAGGCTGCTGCCCATTTCCATAAAGTTCAGGGTGATGGGCAGTGTGATCACACTCTGTTGTCCCTTTTTCAGGTTACCCAGCGCACTCTTGTTGCCACTTAACCAGCGTTTACCGTTGACGGTGAAATCGTAGTTAAGTCTATCCAGCCCAACACTGAAGGCGTTGGGGTTATCCACCTGCAGCTGAAGGGACAGGGCGGCGCTGGTGTAGTTGAGTTTTGTTAGGCTCAGATTTTTCAGTGATATCTTCGGCAGGCGCGGTAACGGCAGTGTACCGCTGGTGGTCACCGGGTAGCGCAGCTTGCCCAGTAGTGGCACATCGATCATCAGGCCTGTCGTCAGTTCATAGGGAACCTGGGTTTTCCCCTTCAGCTGGTTAATCCCCTGGTAGATCTCCTTAAAGGCCATGCTCAATGGCAGTTCAAACTGGCTGGCCCCCGAGGCGGCCAGCTGCATCTGCTTGCTCTGGTTACCTGCGGCGAAACTGTGACCGGCCAGCTTAAGGTCATAGTCGAGCCCGGCCAGGGTAAGGCCGATGGGGTTGGGGTTCTTCACCTGAATATCAAAGGCCATGTTGACCCGCTCGAAATCGAGGCGGGTCAGGCGTTGGTCGGTGACACTCACCGTTGGCTTCTGCTGCGCCAGCGACTCCTTAAGATCAATCGGGGCACAGGCGTTGAGGCTGAGCAGGGCCAGAGCAGAGAGGGGGGTGAGACGGGCTAACGGGTGCATAGTGATGACTTTTCCTTAAGGGTGAAGGCGAGCGGCCTTACTGCTTGATCAGTGAGCTGGCCTCGTCGATGAGATCATCGGCCTTATCTTTTGCCAGATCAACCTTGGCCCCTGCCTTGGCATAGGCCTCCTGTGCCATATCCTGCAGGTAGTAACCGTAGCTCACGTTAAGTGCCACGACGACGATGGCAAATTTGAGCATCTTTTTTACCAGGGCAACGGTCAGCAGGAGTACACCAATAACAATGCCAGCGCCGTAGAGCGGATTTTGTGTGACAAATTCGATAACGGCTTCCATTGGGGCTCCATTTTTCATGGTGTTAGAGGATATTTATGGCGTACAGCGACGCGCCTCTTATGGGCCGTTAGTGTACTCTAGCCCTCAGAGATGAGCCATGAGCTTATACGGCGTGGCGTGAGTGAATGCGCTGGGGCAAAAGAGGGAGCGGCCCCTCTATTATGTAGAGGTAGGTGCATGCTGAAGCCTCATACTGGCGTAGCGGGGCAGGTCATGCGTGTGTGGTCGACGATGGCGTGAAGGGTGTTGTGTATCGCTGCTGCGCGTGCCGATACGAGGCGTTGGCTTGAAAAAAAGCCGCGTTGTTTGTTATAACTGCAAAACATAATAAAAGTCATATGCAGCACATAAACAATAAAAACAGGGGGAAGTATGAGGGAACTCTTTTCAGAGGCATGGATGAAACAGCTCCAGGAGAGGTGGAATGCATCCACCGAGGTCACCACACCATTAGCCAATGCCGGATTTTCGGCGCGTATCGCCTACGGTTTTAAGGGCGAAGATGCGGCGAAGGGGTTGCTGGTGATAGAAAATGGCTTTGTTACTCAGGCCGGTGCCTATGATGGCGGTGAGCTGGACTGGGATCTGCGTGCCGTACCGGAGAAGTGGGTGATCTGGATCGAAAACGGTTTTGGCCTGACCAATCTGGGTCCCGCCGTCGCCACCGGAGCCCTGCAGTTTTCTACCGGTAACTACCGCCAGATGATTCGCAACCCCTCACTGGCCAACCCCTTCATGCACCACTTCTCTTTAATGCAGAATATCGACACCTAGCGGCGACTCGATAGCGTGGGGCCGGGATAGCCACCGCACATTTTATCTCTCCCCACCCCCCTCTTCGCAGCCCCTTATTTGTGCCACCTGCACACGTCTATGCTGGCGTGGTCTATAGTCAGCAGACACAGAAAGGAGGGTAATGTAATGAAGAGCTATATCATCGCTGCACTGTTAATCGCCGGTATGGTGAACCCCTTGTGGGCCGCCGTGGTAGGAAGTGAGGTGGAGTACCGCAATGCCGATACTCTGATGAAGGGCTACCTTGCCTATGACGATGCTATTACCGCCAAGCGCCCCGGCATCCTGGTGGTACATGAGTGGTGGGGCCACAATGAGTATGCGCGAAGCCGTGCCCGACAGCTGGCCGAACTGGGCTACACCGCCCTGGCGGTGGATATGTATGGCGAGGGCAAACAGGCCGCCCACCCCGATGATGCGGGTAAATTTTCCGGGGAGCTGAATAAGAACATGCCGCTGGCCGAGGACCGTTTTAAGGCGGCGCTGCACCTGTTACGCGAGCAGCCCACGGTAGAGAGTGGGCAGATCGGGGCTATCGGTTACTGCTTCGGCGGTGGCATCGTGCTGGAGATGGCCCGCCGCGGGCTGGACCTTGATGCGGTCGCCTCTTTCCACGGCAGCCTTCCCACCAACACACCGCCGGAGAAGGGAGCGGTAAAGGCCCGGATTTTTGTTGCCAACGGTGCGGACGACCCCTTCGTCAAAGCCGAGCAGATCAAGATCTTCAAGGCGCAGATGGATGGGGTGGGTGCCGACTACCAGCTGGTCAACTACCCCGGTGCGAAGCACAGTTTCACCAATCCCGATGCCGATAAATATGGCGAGAAGTTCGGCCTGCCGCTGGCCTATGATGCGAAGACGGACAAGGCCTCATGGGCGGCGATGCAGAAGCTGTTTGCCGAGGTCTTTGCGCGCTAATGTGGTGCCGCTGAGCTAGCTGCCAGGCAGGTATAAACGAAACACGGCCCCGCCAGAGTCGGCACGATCGATGGTGAGCCGGCCACCATAGGCCTCAACAATGTCCCGCACTATGGGGAGGCCGATGCCGTGGCCGGGGGTGGCCTCATCCAGGCGTACCCCACGCTGCAGCACCTCACTGGCACGCTGTGGCGCGATACCGGGGCCATCATCTTCTACGGACAACTCCAGCCCACTATGGCCACTGTTCGCTGTGATACGGATGGTTGAGGCGGCCCACTTGAAGGCGTTGTCCAGCAGGTTGCCCAGCAGCTCCATCAGGTCGCCCTCGTCGCCGCGAAAGCTCACCCCCTCCGACAGTGCCAGCTCTACCTTCAGTCCCTTGTCGTGATAGACCTTGTGCAGCGTCGCCAGCAGTCGCTCCAGTGTCGGGCGCAGTGGTAGCGGTGCGGCCAGCGCCGAGCGCCCGGCGGTGGACGCGCGTTGCAGCTGGTACTGCACGATGTTGTCCATGCGGTCGATCTGCTCGTTGAGGGTGGGTGAGCGCTCCCCCATGCTGTCGTCCAGGCTACGTAACACCGCCAGCGGGGTCTTCAGGCTGTGGGCCAGATCGCCGAGGGCATGCTTGTAGCGGGCCTGTTGGGCGTGTTCGTGGTGCAGCAGGGTGTTGATGTTGTCGGTAAGGTGCTTCAGCTCTTTCGGGTAGTCGCGGTTTAGCCCCTGTTGCGTGCCGCTCTCGATGGCCCGCACCTCGGCGGCCACGGTACGCAGTGGCCGCAGCCCCCAGGCCAGTGCCGCCAGCAGGGCAAGTAGTGAGACCACGGCCATACCGCCCAGCCAGCCCCAAAGCGTCTGGCGGTAGCGACTCATCTGCTGTTCAAAGCTGCTGCTGTCTTCCATTACGCTGAAGTTCAGCGGCACGCTGCCGTCGAGTGTTTCCCACTCTACCTCCAGTGTGGTGAGGAAGTACTCACCCCCGTTGAAACTCAGGCGGCTGAAGCTCTCACTCTCCCCGCTGTCGGTCGGGTAGGGTGGTAGCTCGAGACCGAGGGCGGAGGGGGAGAGCCAGCGGTCTTCGCCAGTGGGGTCGGTGATACGGGCGTAGAGGCCGGAGCCGGGCAGTTCCAGCCGTACCTCGGCCAGGTGGCCCGGCATCATCAGCATACCGCTGTCGCTGACCTCGGCGGCGGCCATCACCAGATAGAGCTGGGCGGACAGCCGCTCGCGCATCGCCGAGCGGGCACTCTGCTCGAAGGCCTGCTCCAGTGTCAGCGCGGTCACCGCGATAAAGACGGCCAGCACCAGTGCGCTGGCCAGGCTGACACGGCTGGAGAGTGAGATCACGCGGGCTCCAGGGTGAAGCGGTAGCCGCGACCGCGCAGCGTCTCTATGGGTTTGAGGTCGCCATCGGGGTCGAGCTTGCGCCGCAGCCTGCCGATCAAGACCTCGATGACATTGCTGTCGCGATCCTCCTCGTGGGGGTAGAGGTAGTCGGCCAGTTCGCTCTTCGGGATCACCTTGTCGCGGTGGCGTATCAGGTATTCCAGCAGGCGGTATTCAAAGGCGGTCAGTTCCAGCGGGGCATCATGAATGGTGACCTTCTGCGCCCCGCTATCGAGGGTGATGGGGCCAAAGGCGATGCTCTCCTGGCCATTACTGCCAGAGCGGCGCAGCAGCGCCTTAATGCGGGCCAGCAGCTCCTCCATGTGGAACGGTTTGACCAGGTAGTCGTCGGCCCCCGCCTCCAGTCCCGTTACCTTCTCCTCCCACTTGCCACGGGCGGTGAGGATAAGGATGGGCAGGGTGTGGCCGTCGGCGCGAAGGCGGCGGATGATCTCCAGCCCCGGCATACCCGGCAGGCCCAGATCGATCACCGCCAGGTCCAGCGGATACTCGGTGGCGAAAAAGAGCCCCTCCTTGCCATCGCCGCTGGCATCCACGGTGTAGCCCTCGGCGGTAAGCCGCTCGTTGATCTGTTCGCGGAGTGCCGTTTCGTCCTCAATGATCAGAATGCGCATGGTCGTTTAAACCGCAGGTCTATATTTGGTCGGCGGCCGGTTTGCATGCCGGCTGGCTGCTCGGGCCGAGTGGAGGTAAAGCCAATGTTGGTTATCGCACCAGCCCCGCTTCAATCTCATGGATCACCACCTTGTTTTCCGGGGTCAGTACCTTAATGCGGTGTACAAACATCCCCTTCTGGCGAATCGTTTTGGCAGAGAGTATCCGTCCGCGGCTCTCACGGCGCACCTGTGCCACCGCTTCGTTCAGGGTGACCTGCATGCGCGGGTCGTCATCACCCATTAAATCGTTAATGGTGATGGTGTCGTTTTTTGCGCTCTGCCAGCCGCCGTCGCGCCACGGCTGGGCCGAGACGCCACTGGCGAGAAGTGACAGCAGCAAAGTAAGGATCAGACGGTTCATGACAGGGCTCTCATACAACGGGACTGGTTTAAAGAGTACACGTAGAAGCGATCATCAATCCAGCAGCTGGTGTGATACCCGAATATGCACAAACCGGCCGGGGTCGCGATCCATGCGCTTTACGTACTCTTCACCCTGATAACGATAGTGCACCCGGTAGCCTTGAAGGCGCTCCTCGTTGAGGTAGTCGGTGGTGACGGTGCAGCGTTGCTCGGTGTAGTGATAGGGTGACTGGTAGCTGTGATCACTGTCGTGCCCAATCGCCGCGCCGATCGCGGTACCCATGGCGGTGGTTGCCCTGCGGTGGCGTTCGTTGCCAAGGTTATGGCCAATCACCCCGCCGATCACGGCACCCACCAGCATGCCGCCGTTGGAGTGCTGGGTGCGGCTGCCGTGTACCTCTTCGTCCCAGCATTCACGCTGCTGCCGGGGAACCTGCACGACCTCGTACAGCGGCTCTACATGGCTTACCCGTGCCTTCACCGTGGCACTCTTCGCCAGGTGTTTGTTCTTGTGGTGATGCCCGTGGCCGTTTCCATGTCCGGCGTAGAGCGGGGCCGAGGTTAGTGTCAGCAGTAGCGGTAAAATCATCAATTTGCGGTTCATCGTGTTTCTCCTTCTGTTCATCGTTGCGACCTATTATCTGCACGGGCAGCTGAACGGCAGCTGAATCGCGCCGTTCAGGGGCAGCTTGATCAAAGAACAATCTCGTAGCCGATCTCAAGGCGCAGCGGCGAGATGCGGCGGTACTCATGCTGTACCGGTGCAGGTTGATAAACACGATGCACCTCACGGCGATCATGACGACGGACCTTGTACACGTGTTTATGACCGTGTTTGTGGCCGTGCTTATGTCGACGTTTCATCGGGCGCTCGTCGTAGTAACGCACCTCGCGGTGGCGCTGCAGGTACCAGTTATCGTTAGTGTTACGCTGGTGGTGATCATGGCGCTCACTACGCTGCTGCTGGCGCTCGCCCTGATAAGAGCTGTGATGTTCATGGGCCGATGCCGCAGACGAAAACATCAGGCCACTACCCAGTAGCGCGGCAAGGCTGAGTGCAAGAGTGATGGGTGACTGTTTCATGGCGTGCCTCCTTAGTCAGTGAAGGGCGGGTTTGCCCTGAGCACGCCTGCAGAGTACCCGGTCACGGCTGAACCGTAGCTGAATGAGGGGTGGCACTAGCTATCCCGCACCACGTTTTGCGCTTTTCAGCCTCTCTCGTCCCGTCAGGAGGAGGCAAACGGGCGCTATCCGGGTCAAAAGCTAAAAAAAGTTCCCCCCTAACGTATTGATTATTCACGGCACAAGGTAAAAAGGTGTGAAATCCGTCACAGTAATATTGATTTATTAGAATATGCTAATATAATTATCAACATCCTGAGTAGGGGAGTTAAGAGCGTCTAAACAAGAGCCGCTCCCTGAAAGGTGAAACCAAATACCACAGCGAATTATTAAGAAACTACAAAGTAAGGAATAAATAACATGAAAGCTATCAAGACTATCGCCGCCGTTGCCCTGTTCGCCACCGCTACCGCCTCTCAGGCATGGTGGGGTCCTTTCAACAACAACGGTTACAACAACAGCAATGGTAACGGCTACAGCAACGGTACCGGTAACGGCTCTTTCGGTTTCAACATGAACGGTTCTGCCGACGCAGACAGCGCTTTTGACGGCAATGGCAACAGCGCTTACAACGGTAACGGCTACAACAATGGTTACAACAACGGCTATAACGGTTACAACGCGGCTAACGGTAACGGTGCTGCCAACGGTAACGGCAATGCTAAAGGCAACGGTAAGGCCTCTTTCGGCTTTAACATGAACGCCTCTGCCGACAGCGCCGTACAGGGTGCCGGTAACGGTTACAACGGCTACAACGGCTATAACGGTTATAACGGCTACAATGGTTACGCCCCGGTTGCACCTGCTGCTGCCCCGGTTGCCAGGACCGAAGAGAAGGCTGAAGAAGCTGCCAAGTAAGTTTTACACTTGCTGAAAAAAGGCCCGGCGGGTAACCGTCGGGCCTTTTTTGCGTGGTAGAGAAGGCTAGCCGCTCAGGGCAAGGTTATGTTTCATAACCTTGCCCCTGTATTCAGCTATAAAGCCGGTTAGTGTTCCATTAGTTTCCACCTTCCCTTGCTCTGCTTAGCGTCTTCATCGGATTTATCCTTGTCGTTCCTGTTGTGGCCACCCCCCCTGTGGTCAGGGTGGCTATTGCCGCCCCCACGCTTGTCGGAAGAGCGCTCACGGACCACTTTCAATATGCTCACCTTCTTGTCGTAAGTCTTGCGTGAAGGGGGATTTCCCCCCCGGCTGCTGGACGTTTTATACTGGGCAGACGGCGTTGTCCGCCCTTCGGGATGGTTCCCTGTCATCTTTTGTGTGACACGAGAAAGGGCTCTTCCTAGAGGCCTGTGGTCATGGCCCGGTGAAGTGCCATCGCGATCCGAGGAGGGGGGGTGATCGTGCCTGGAGCGTGATCGGCCATAAGCTGGCGGATTGCGCATACTGGCATCATGTCGGCCATCTCCTCTGCCGTGTGGTACGGGGTAGTGATCACCGCGATCTGTACCATGTACCGTCACCACTCTGTGACGGCTTACCGGCGGTGGGTTAACCACAACCACGCGGTTAGGTTGATAGCTATAGCCCTGCGCATGGCGATGACCGCTGTGTTGCCCACCATCGTGCCGGTGAACCACCACATCACGATTATAAACATGGCGGTGCTCCACCACCTGCACCGGAGCCACTACATGCACCCCATGGCGCACCGTAACGTGGTGACAGCCGCTAAGCAGCGTCGTGGCGGCCAGCAGCGGAATAATTAGTTTTTTCATGACATTCTCCCCGTATCAGTTCAGGGGCAAAGCCCCGTTACGTGCAAAGGTTACGGCAGAGCGGCTGAACAAAAGCTGAACGGGGACTACCCTATAAATAGAATTCAACAGGCCATGTGAGAGCGGGCCCCCGCAGCGGGCCGCCACCACGGCACTAATCGGAGAGCCCCGATGAAGATCCTCTGCAACCTTGCCATCCTTATGTTGCCGACCCTGTTCAACCCGGTACTGGCAGCGCCACTAACCATCGAGCTCCCGCTACCACAGCTTAAGGGCACCGGTTCGCTGCAACAGGCGCTACAGTCACGCCGCTCTATACGCCGTTACAGCAAGGCCCCCCTAACGCTGGATGAGGTGGCGCAGCTTGCCTGGGCGGCACAGGGCATTACCAGCCAGCGGGGATATCGTACTGCCCCCTCTGCCGGTGCACTCTACCCGCTGGAACTCTACCTGGTGGCAACGCGGGTTAGCGGACTAAAACCTGGCCTCTACCACTACCTCCCGGCACAACACGCGCTGCAGCAGTTGAGCAGCACCACGCCACAGAGCAACCTTGCCAGCGCCGCCTACAATCAGCACGCACTGACCGAGGCGGCAGCGGTTTTCGTCATCACAGGGGTACAACAGCGCACCGCCCGCAAGTACGGCAAACGTGCCGAGCGCTACGTCTATATCGAGGCCGGCCACGCCGGGCAAAATCTACTGCTGCAGGCCACCGAACTGGGGTTAGCCAGTGTCATCATCGGTGCCTTTGTCGATAAAAACGTCACACAGGTGCTGGAGCTCGAAAGGGGCGAGCAGCCAATCAGCCTGTTGGCGGTGGGGAGGGGTGAGGAGTAGTGTGAACAGGTGATTCAGGTATAAGCTTACCCCCCCTTTAGTTTAAGAGGCCTACAATGAAGCCTGAAGACGCCACCCCACACAAACGCCGCTCCCTCTGGCAGATCCTCGGCCTGATGCTGCTCACCGTCCTGCTCTCGGTCGGCATCACCAGCTGGGTGGTCTACCTGATGCTCTTCCCCGGTGACTTCACCCCGGTCGAACTGAGCCAGAAAGAAGAGCAGCAACTGCAGCAGAAACTGCAACGCTTCGAGCGCCTGCAACCCGCCGCCCGTAGCGGCCAGCGTGACCAGACCCCTCTCACCCCCGAGCGCTATAGTGAAGAGGGGGCCAGCCGTGAGATCCGCTTCAACGAGCGCGAGCTCAACGCCCTGCTCGCCAGCAACACCGACCTGGCCCAGCGCTTCGCCATCGACCTCTCCGACAACCTCGCCAGCGGCAAGCTGCTGGTACCGCTCGACCCCGAGTTCCCCATCCTCGGCGGCAAGACCCTCAAGCTCAGCGCCGGCATGGAGATGCGCTACAGCAATGGCAAACCGGTGATCATCCTCAAGGGCGTCAGCGTCTGGGGCGTCCCGCTGCCCAACGCCTGGCTCGGCAACCTGAAAAACATCGACCTGGTACAGGAGTTCGGCAGCGACAGGGGATTCTGGCAGGCCTTCGCCGATGGGGTGGAGGAGATCGAGGTTGAGGAGGGGGAGTTGCGGGTTAGGTTGAAGGAGTAGGTCCATAAATCCAAACGCAGTAAAATTATGCGTTCAATCCACTCTAAAAACACCAAGCCAGAAATGGCAGTTAGGAAAATCCTTACATCTCTGGGCTATCGATACAGGCTGCATAGAAAAGACCTGCCAGGGTCTCCAGATATAGTTTTCCCAGGGAAGAAAAAAGTAATCTTCGTCAATGGATGTTTCTGGCACGCACACAAAAAATGCAAGATCTCACACATTCCCGACAATCAATTCTGGAAGTACAAGATCTTTACTAACATACAGCGTGACAAAAGCAACCATAACAAGCTGAACAAACTAGGTTGGTCGTACATGGTGTTGTGGGAGTGTGAGATCACAGATGTGGCAAAAACCTCAGAACGTGTTAAAAAGTTCCTAGACTAGAATAAGTAATCCCTATTACGGAAAGCAATGATAATGGAATACAACCTAAATGAACTTTAAAGAATGGCTAACACAAATAGGCAAATCCCCCAAAACCGCCGACAACTACTCGCGCGCCGTATTCGGTGCCATCTCAAACTGGGCCAAAGATGAAAACCTTTGCGCCGACTCCCTCGATACCATCCACTCTGTAGCAGAATTAATAAAAATCGAAGATGGCGTTAAAAGTACATCGATCTTTCAGCAACGGGACTCCACCGGGAAGGGGATGTATAGCTGTGCGTTGAAGTCTTTTATCGAATACCGCAAATCAGAGTTCTCAGAAGATCTGGAACAAGATATTGAACAGATTATTACAGACGCTTCGATACCTCAAACAGAGAAGACAACGTACATTAATACAAGATTGGGGCAGGGCCACTACCGGCGCGAGCTAATCGGTCGATGGGAGGTCTGTGCATTAACCGGCTTTAGTGATACCCGGTTTTTGATGGCCTCACATATCAAACCATGGAAGGTGTCTAGCAACCAAGAGAGACTGGATTCATACAATGGACTCTTGCTGTTACCGAATCTCGATAAGGTGTTCGACCTCGGATTTATCAGTTTTGAAAATAGTGGCCGGATTATCATATCGAGTCATTTAGAAGAAACAGAAAAACTTGGGGTTAATCCAGATATGCAGGTAAGGCTTGAGGAACCGCATCAGAAGTATATCCAATATCACCGCGACTTAGTTTTTGAGAGTAAAATTTAACCCTATAGGTAACAAATAAAAACGCCATTAAAATTGCACCACTACACAAAAGCCGAACATGCCCTCCCCCAATTTCGACAACCTCCCCGACATCCGTGACGGCGTGTCACGCAAAGAACGCATTGTTCTCTACTGCATCGAGCAGATTCAGAACGAGCGTAATGATCGCAATGTGCCGACTGTGATGCTGTACGGTCATGTGGTTGAATATGTCAATATCAGTGAGCAGGAGCTACAATTTATTTTGCAGCGACTGACGGGTTTCAATCAATAGGACCTGTGCCAACAGGGTTAATCTTATGGGCACCATTACTTTGTAGCACCGATTTTCCCTATGGCCTATGTGGTAGATATTCTGCACAGGGATAGGGCATAGTCTACCTCTCTGCATCACCCCCCCCCCCACGAGCGTTGTCCTATGAAAAACAGAGCCCCCCGGAACACTGCCCCAACCGTATCGACGCTGGAGAATCTCGCCAGGCTGGCAGACTACTCGCTGCTGGAGTCGCTGAAGTGCGATCCGGAGGCGAAGGCAGATGGCGTAGACCATGCGCCCCGGCAGGTCTTTACGGGGCACTATGTTACCGTGCGCCCCACGCCCATCGACGCGCCCGAATACGTCGCACACAGTAAAAACTTTTTCCGCGAACTTGGCTTTGCCGACAGCCTGGCAGAGTCCGCCGATTTTGTGCGGCTGTTCAGCGGCGACCTGTCGCTGCTGCCGCCGCCGATGCGCCGGGTGGGCTGGGCCAGTGGTTATGCACTTTCCATCTTCGGCACCGAGTACACCCAACAGTGCCCGTTCCAGACCGGCAACGGCTATGGCGACGGTCGCGCCGTGTCCGTGCTTGAGGCGGTGACCAACGGGCAGCGCTGGGAGATGCAGCTGAAGGGTGGCGGCCGCACGCCATACTGCCGCGGCGCGGACGGTCGTGCGGTGCTGCGCTCCAGCGTGCGGGAGTTTCTGGCACAGGAGCACATGCGCGCACTCGGCGTGCCGACGTCACGCTCGCTGTGTCTGTACGTATCGAAAACGGAGCGGGTGCAGCGACCCTGGTACTCGGAGGGTTCGCGATCCGTGGACCCCGACATGATGGTAGCGGAGAAGGTCGCGATCTCGACGCGGGTCGCCCCGTCGTTCATTCGGGTCGGCCAGATCGAGCTGTTCGGTCGCCGAGCCCGCAAGCAGGAACACCCGCAGGCGCTGGCGGAGCTGGAGGCGATTGTGTTGCACCTGCTCGATCGTGAGTACGCTGAAGTCATCGACAGGAAACTCAGCACCGCAGAGAAAGTGGTGGTGCTGGCGCGGGAGTTCCGCCGCCGCCTGACCGCGCTGGTGGCGAACTGGATCCGTGTCGGTTATTGCCAGGGTAATTTCAACAGCGACAACTGTGCGGCCGGTGGCTTCACCCTCGACTTCGGTCCCTTCGGTTTTATTGAAAGTTTTGACCCGACCTACCAGCCATGGACGGGGGGTGGGGAACACTTCGCGTTCTGGAACCAGCCGCTGGCCGCGGAACGCAACTTCGAGATGTTCTGCACGGCGTTACAACCGTTACTGGCGTCGCAGCAGGAGGCGCTGCGGCAGCTGGATGAGATTCGCGCGGGCTTTGCGCAGGTGATGCAGACGCAGATGGAGGAGATGTGGGCGGCCAAACTGGGTCTTGCTACCTTTGATGCGGCGTTGTTCCGTGAGCTGGCAGCGCTGATGGTGCAGACGCCGGTCGATTACACCCTCTTCTTCCGCGAGCTGTCGAGCCTGCCTGATGATATTGGCCCGCTGCAAAAGAGCTTCTACAGTGAGGTGAATGATGAGATAAAGTCGCGCTGGTCCACGTGGCTTACAAGGTGGCGTTCTCTTCTCACCAGTAGCCCAAACACCCTTGAAGATATTTCAGCACAGATGAAACTGGTCAACCCGAAATACAGTCTGCGGGAGTGGCTGCTAGCGCCGGCCTATCAACAGGCGGCCAACGGGGACTACGCGATGCTCAGAGAGCTACAGGAGGTGATGACGCAACCCTATGCCGAGCAGTCGCAGGAGGTGGAAGAGAAGTACTATCGACTGAAGCCGTCAGAGGCCTGTGAGATCGGCGGCGTCTCACATATGAGCTGCTCTTCATGATTTTTCGCAACAACAATAAATGCAATAAACCAGGGTCAGCCCCGTAGCTCACGTTGCGATAGCTACGTGAGATCGACCTCTATCCCGGCGGTTCATGCATAACACTCCCTTGATAAGCCCCAATTTGGGGACTATAGTACCCATTTTGGGGATCTTATTGGGGTTAAAATGTCGACTGTCACTATTGCTGATGCCCTGTTTACCAAAACCCAACAGAGGGTGTTGGGGCTGCTCTACGGTAATCCGGCTAAATCCTTTTATACCAATGAAATCATGCGTCTCGCTGGTATGGGGCGTGGTACGGTGCGACGGGAATTGGATCGCATGCTGTCAGCGGAGTTGCTGGTGATGAGGCGTGAAGGCAATCAGCAGCATTACCAGGCAAACAGCAACTCCCCCGTCTTCGCCGAGCTGCGTGGGATTGTGGTGAAGACCTTTGGCGTGGTGGCGGTGTTGCGGGAGGCCCTGTTGCCCCTGGCAGAGGATATTCAGTTGGCGTTTGTATATGGATCGGTTGCCGGTGGTACTGAGCGGCAGGGGAGTGATATCGATCTGCTGGTTGTTGGGGGCGCTTCGTTCGAGGCGATTGTCGCTGCCCTTTATCCGTGCCAGGGTGTCCTGGGCAGGGAGGTCAATCCAAATCTTTTCACCGCAGAAGAGTTTATGCGAAACAGGAACGAGACAAATTCGTTTGTGGCACAGGTTATGGAAAAACCGAAACTGATAGTTCTAGGGAGGGAGGATGACGTTAGAGAATCTGGTCAAAGTCAGAAAGCTGGTTCCACAGCAGGCTAACCGGGAGGAGATCGCCAAACTGCTGGCCGCAGCGCAGCGTAATATTCAGGATGCCGGTGTTTCAAGTGTCAGCGCCACCACGCGTTTTGATGCGGCCTACAAAGCCATTATGCAGTCGTCACTGGTCGCTATTCGTGCCAGTGGATAGCGCCCCTCTACCAGTGAGCCGGGCCATCATGTCACCGTTATCCAGACGCTGCCGAAAACCATCGGTCTCGCGCACGAGCGTATGATTGTACTGGATGCACTACGCAAGAAGCGCAATCTCAACGATTACAGTGGTGATGGGGTTAGCGAGGAGGAGACAGCATCCTGTCTACGTGCTGCCGGTGCTCTGTTGTCAGATGTACAGGAATGGTTGAAGCGTGAGCACCCTGAGTTTAGGTAAGATGAAGATACAGTTACTGAGTGATTTGCATAACGAATATTATCGGCGAGATGTTCCTCCGGATATTGCACTGATAAATTCTGATGTGATCGTCCTGGCAGGGGATGTTGATGTCGGCCTTGAGGGTCTCCGCTGGGCAGCGGCAGAGGGGCTGCGTCTGCAAAAGCCGCTGCTCTATATTGCCGGTAATCACGAGTTTTATCACCACGACATATCACTGCTTGATGAGATGCGCGCCTTTGCCGAGGTGAGCGAGGGGCTCTATTTTCTGGAAAATGATGAGGTCGTCATCGAAGGTGTTCGGTTTCTCGGCTGTACACTGTGGACAGACTATCGTGCGGCGGGTGATCCGGTGATGTCGATGGTAGAGGTGCAACGATCACTGAACGATCATCATGTGATCACGAATGGTGAGCGTCTGTTTCTCCCTGAAGATGCATTGCAGTTGCACCATGGGTCGAGAGTCTGGTTGAGGGAACGGCTGTCTCAGCCATTTGATGGTAAGACCGTAGTCGTTACGCACCACGGACCGCACCTGCTCTGTCAGCACCCCTCGTTTCCGCTGAACGCGATGGCTACAGCTTTTTTGAGTGACTTGAACGACCTGGTTGAGATGGCAGATGTGTGGTGTTTTGGGCATACCCACGCGAATCTGGATCGGGTGGTGGATGGGTGCCGGATTGTTTCCAATCAGCGCGGCTACCCTGGTGAGGGAGTGAAGGAGTTTAATCCCACCGGGACGATTAACATCTAATACATATCGCAATGGGAGCATTGCCAATCACATGGCCGAGATGCCGGGAACTGAACAATGAGTAAATTATTAAGTGAGTGGTCGCCCTCCGCAGCGACCATCGACCTTCTCAAGTTAAACGGCATGGACGAGGCGCATATCGAGCGCTCGATTAGCTATCTAAAAACACAAACCGAGCTGGAAGATATCGACAGGATTGACGGCTACGATAGCTGGGATGCCTTTTTTATTATGTTCGCTATTAAGGCGGCGGGTAGTCCGCATAAGCTGGATTGACAGAAAAAGAGATAACTTCCATTTCGTAGAAGAGGATTGCCTTACCCCACTCCGAGTGAGAGAGGAATTGCGAACGTTGGTTACAGCAGAGCAGTGATTGCGAAATAGGCCGCAAAGCCCAACCAGGAGAGAATTAGCAAACCCCAGGGGAGTTTGTTGTTATTGGCGTTACCTGATTTAACGGGGGTGTCAGTTGGCGCCGCTGTTACGGATTTTTTTGCCGCAGCTTTGTTGGCTCGCTTATCCTGCTCTCTGAGCTTCGCCTTATGCTGCTTTTTATACTGCTCTATCCCTTTTTGAATGCCCTGTGCAATGAGCTTTGTCTGCTCCTTGGTCTGACCGGGTTTTTGCGTGGCACGCGCCATTTGCAGTGCCTCTTCCCTTGTTTTGTCTGAGACTCTATCTTTTGCGGAGTGTTTAGGCATGGTTTGATGGCTTAGTCGAGTGGCATGGCGGATTAAGGGCCAATAGTATCACGGCGGCAAGAGAGTGCAGGGACCCTGTCTTTAAGCGCACACGCTGTATCTTAATGTGCCTGGAGACAACGGCATTTACGGCCGCTCCTCAATCATTTGCTGCAGGTGTGGCGGGATGCCGCTGGCACCACTGAAGTCGGTGCCATGGATGTTGGCATTGGTAAAGCGGGCGTTTGTCAGGTGGGTATCGACAAGCCGGGCATTGTTGAGGCTGGCACCATTGACCAGTGCCATGGTCAGATTGGCTTGCGTAAGGTCGGCGTTCTCCAGTGCACCACCGGTAAGTACGGTAATAGCCAGGTTGGTATTGCGCAGAGTGCTTTCGATCATCACCGCCCGCTGCATAAAGGCACGATAAAAGCTGCTGCCGCTGAAGTCACTCTCCTCCATGGCGATGTCCTTCATGTAGGCGCGGGTGAAATTGGCCTTTCTTGCCTGCACCCCATTGAGGTTGGCACCGAACATATTGGCCTGGATGAACAGGCTGTCGTCGAGAGTGGACTCGTCAAAGGTGGTGTGAAACAGGTTGGCGTGTGAGAGATCGGCATCGACAATGCGGCACTGTTGCAGACTCACCCAGCTGAAATTGGTGTGCTGCAGGGTGGCACCGGAGAGATCACAGCCATCCAGCCTGGCGTTGGAGAAATCGACACCATCAAGCTGGGCGCCGGCAAGGTTTAGCCCCGGCATCTGTGCCGCGGCAAAACTGCAGTGTCGCAGGTCGGTGTCCGGCTGCGGCGCCTCACACTGCCCCTTGGGCCGGGTGACCGCCGCCAAATAGAGGGCGATCACAAGTAGCGGTAGCGCAACCGCAATCAGCGCGAGTCGCATGCCTGGTGTAGTCCTGCTCATGGCCTTGAAGTTGCCTCCGGGTTGTCTCTTAGCTTAATCATATAGCACTATTTTGCCCCTGAAGGGTACAGTGATAGCGGTTCATGGGTATTATTCGCCCCTACAGCCCCCAATAACACGATTTAAAGAGCACAGATGACACACGCAAAAGTCAGCATCGGTCTATGCAATCCTAAAAGCCCCGACAACGTCGGCTCGGTGATGCGCGCCGCCGGCAACTTTCGCGTCGATGCGGTGTTTTATACCGGGCGGCGTTACCCGCGTGCAGTGGCGCTGAACCCGGATATTCCGAAGATGAGTCGCAGTGTGAGCCAGGATGTCCCGCTGACAGGGGTGGCCTGCCTGCTCGATGCGGTCGCTGCCGGCATGCAGATCGTCTGTGTGGAGTTTGCCACCAATGCCACACCACTGACCGAGTACGTCCACCCGGAGAAGGCCTTTTACCTCTTCGGGCCGGAGGACGGCACCCTCAGTCAGGAGGTGGTCGACAGCGCCGATGCGGTGGTGTACGTACCGACGGTGGGTTGCATGAATCTGGCCGCCACGGTGAATGTGCTGCTCTATGACCGTCTGATTAAATCATCGCAACGCTTTGAGGGTGAGCAGCTGATCCGCGAGAGCCGGGATCGCAATAACAACATCAAGTTCCGTGGCACCCCCGCCACAAAATCACAATCGTGACCCATTCGTTATCCTTTCGTGATGTTTGCCGTGCGGCAATTGACTAGGCTATCGGTTATCCATTGATAACGAGGGTCAGGCGATGAAATTCAAACCATTTTCACTTCTAGTGGCGGGCATGCTGCTTTATGTCTCCAACACCCCGGCGGCGACGGCGGTGTTTGCCGGTGGCTGTTTCTGGTGCATGGAGTCGGACTTTGAGAAGCTGTCGGGTGTCAGCGATGTGATCTCCGGTTTCACCGGCGGCACGGCGCAGAATCCTACCTATCGGGGCGACCACACGGGCCACTATGAGGCGGTGCAGGTAACTTATGATCCGGCTAAGGTGAGTTACCAGCAGCTGCTCGACTATTACTGGGTGAACGTTGACCCCTTTGATGCGCAGGGGCAGTTCTGCGATAAGGGCCCGAGTTACCTTAGTGCGATCTTTGTCGCCAGTGAGGCGGAGAGAAAACTGGCTGAGCAGTCGCGCCAGCAGGTGGCTGCGCAGTTTCCCGATATGACAGTAGTGACTCCGATCCTGCCGGCAGCGACCTTCTACCCGATTCAGGGCGATGAGAGTCACCACCAGGATTACTACAAGAACAATCCGGTGCGTTATAACTTCTACCGTTATAGCTGTGGCCGCGATGCCCGTCTGAAGGAGATCTGGGGTGAGAAGGCGGGGCATTGATCTCAGGCCTGTTTGTTCGCGCGGAACATAGCGCGGCCACGGGCTTAAGCGATGCTCACCCCCACCGGCCCCAGCGCCCCCATCTCAAGTTCAATCTTATCCCCCGCCTTTACCGGCACCGGTCTGGCCGCGGCACCGGTGATGATCCAGTCGCCGCGCTGTAGCTGCTCGCCATGGGCCGCGAGGGTGTTGGCGACGGTGATAATGAGGCTGGAGAAGTCATCGGGGACGCGCGGTTCCTCCAGGGTGCGGACCGCCTCACCGTTTAGGCGTAGCGAGAGGCCGAGCTGCTGGCGATGATAGTCAGCCGCGGGCAGATGCTGCCCGCCCAGTACGACCGCCTCATGAAACATATTCCCCGCCAGGATCTCCTCGATATCGTTATCCACACTGCGCGTGGTATCGACCAGTTCCAGCGCCGCGCTGTAGGCCTCGATGGCGGCATGGGCCTGCTCAGCGCCTGCCCCGGCGGGCACATCACGGCCGAGCAGCAGTGCCACCTCGGGTTCGATCAGCAGGGTGGCGCTGGCGGACGCCTGATAGCGGCTGCCCGATGCGAGAAGGCGCCCGCTTGAGAGGAAGCCCGCCATCGCCGAGGGCAGCCCCAGGCGCTGCTGGTCAGCGGCCATATTGAAACCTATCTTCCAGCCGAACCGTTGCTGTCGCCGGGCCACCGTGTCGCGCCACAACGCCAGCTGCCGGCTCATACCTTGCTGGATCTTAAGGGGGCTGGTGTTCATTTGCTGCGCCTTTTGCTAAAACGAATAGGGTCCTGCTGCTGGACAGGTCGGAGGGCAAACCGCACGGGCAGTATAGCGCCCCCGCTATTCTGTTAAAATCGCCCCCCTGTTTGCGGCTGTCTGTGAGTACACGGACACTATTCCAGAGTAATGATGAGCGACCCTATGAGTGATATTGAAGAGCAACTGAAGAAGGCCAAGGCACTGCTGGAGGAGGGCAAGGGTGAAGAGGCGCGCCTCGCCCTGCTGGAGGTCCTGCAGCAGGACGGCAAGAACCCCACCGCGCTGCTGATGCTCGGTGGCGTCTACTTCTACGAGAAAAAGTATGCCGAGGCGGAGCTGGTGTACCAGCGTCTGATGCAGGCCGAGCCGGGCTCCGGCATGATCTCGATTGCCCTGTTCAACACCCTGTGGAAACAGGGGCGGCATGGGGAGGCAGCCGAAGAGATCCGTCGCTTTATCGCCGAGGCCGATCCGGTTAAGGAACGCCCCACCATGGAGCAGTATGCGGCGATCAGCAAGGCGATTGCCGAGGGTGCTTACGAGGCGGGTGAGTGATCTTTCATTCCGGGCATAGGCTCGAAACAATCACCTTTTGATCTTGATCCCCTCTCACTGAGGGGGGTTAATTGATAGCCCCCTTATGCTAACGCTCGAACGGCCTCAATGAGCGGTATGGACTAAGCTATGAATAGTGCTTAGACGAGTGCTCCTGTCACCGCGACACGGTAGTCCTTTATGTACCGCAAGGCCCTGATTCAACTACTACTGGATAACCCCATGAGCCTGGCAGATATTGCCCAGGCGATGGAGATGACGCCAAAAGATGTGGAAGATGATCTGCATCACCTGCAGAAGAGTCTGAAGCGTTCTGCATATCGGCTGCTGACGCATCCGGCCGAGTGCCGCAAGTGCGGCTTCAAATTCAAACAGGATAAATTGCACAAACCGGGTAAATGCCCGCAGTGCCATGAGACCTGGATTCAGGAGCCGTTACTCGAGGTGGTGAAGCACTAGTGTCTATAGTTCGTATATGAATACCTCAGGACAGGAGGGAGGATAGGCGTATGGCTAATGAATTAGACCCGGTGGTAGAGAACTGGTACCTGCACCTGGACAAGGGGCAGCGGTTCAGGGTGGTGTCACTGGATGATGTGAATGGCCTGGTGGCGTTGCAGCATTACGACGGTGACCTTGAAGAGGTGAGCCTGGCCGAGTGGGCGCAGATGGAGATAGAGCTGAGCGAAGAGCCGCAAAACTGGAGCGGCGCGGTCGATGTCGTGGAGGTTGATGACCTGGGGACGGAGGTCACCGACACCTCGGAGGATGACTGGACCGAATCACTGGGTGAGTTTGGCGAGGTCGCCCGGGAGAGGATAAAGCAGGAGTCAAAAGGTGTTTCTGAAGATTAAAGGGAGGGGGGCGACCAGGGTACCGGGGTTGTTGCTGACCACCCATGAATGTCGCTAATCAGGATTGTTGCGTTGATAGAGTCCCAGCCGCACTGAGACCGTCTGCAACTGGCGGGTGCTGGCCGGCAGTGTTTCATGTACCCCGAGTAACAGCCAGCCGCCGGTGCGAAGTCGTTCCAGGATGCGCTCAAGGGTGCTCTGTTGCAGGGCCTGATCGAAGTAGGTGAAGACCAGGTTGCGACAGAGGATGAGGTCGAACTGCTCCCCGGGCAGGGTGGTACGGATATCCTGTTGGCGGAATTGCACCATCCCCTGATAGTGCGGATGCAGGCAGTAGTGATCATTGGTCTGAGTGAAGGCGGCGTAGCGCAGCTCAGCGGGCAGGTTCTTAATGGTGCCCGCGGGGTAGCAGGCCTGGTGGCTGCGCGCCAGCAGGTGGCGGTCGATCTCGGTACCGAGAATGGCGAGCTGTAGCCCCGAAAAGCGCGCTGCCAGCAGATGGTGCCACAGGATGGCGAGGGTATATGGCTCTTCGCCCGAGGCACTGCCAATGCTCCACACCCGCAGCACCCCTCTGCCACCGGCGCGTACCTCGCGCGCCAGCTGTGGCAATACACCTACCGTTAGCTCTTCGAACACCCGCCTGTCGCGATAGAAGCGGGTGACCACGACACGACACAGGGTATCGAGCCGCTGCCACTCACCCGGGTTGGTGCTGAGGCGCTGCCGGTAGGCGTCGAGGTCGTGCAGGTCGAGTTCGCGAAGGCGGCGTGTCAGCCGTTTACATACCTGTTTGCGCACCTTGCGAAAACCGCCCCAGCGCATCTGTAGTTGCGGCAGGGCCCATTGCAGGAAGGCGACGCACTCGGAGTCTTGCATCGCAGGCGTTCAGCTGGAGGAGAGGCGGGTGTCGTCGCGCCCACCGCTGTCGTACATCGTCAGCTCCCAGCGCTGGTGGACGATATCGTGACGCAGGATATAGATGCCCTCGTCACTGCCACGTACCTTGAAGTAGCGATAGTCGGGGTCCAGCCAGCGATCGAGGATGGTTTGGATGGTGATCTCCCGCTCACCAAGAAAGAAGCTCCGCGGCTCCTCATCGGCGCGCTGGCCGGCATAACACGTTACCCGAATCCGCAAATCCTGTTGATCTTGGCTCATTATCACACTCCAGGGCTTGTACAGTGGCAAGCCACACCACTAATCTTAGAGGGAATGGTGACAAATTCGACTGTGTGGTGGATTACCCGGGACTAGCATGCCGTGATACCGATACATGAACTACTGAGTCGCATCCGCTGGGATGACGAGTACGGCAAGGCCGATTTTGTGATCGTCTATTACGACCGGCTGGAGGATAAGCTTATCCCAGTGCCGCTCAAGGAGCTCTATTTCGACAAGGAGGATCACTTCGATTTTCAGCTGCTGGATGAGGAGGGTGTGACCCACACCATTCCGTTGCACCGCATCCGCCAGGTGTTGCGTAATGGCGAGCGGGTGTGGGAGCGCGTGGTGGAGTGAGGCCCGTATATTGTTATGACCTTCCGTTTGAGTGATTGCTGCTCCTCCCCCCGCAAACTAAGCCAGTCAGTAGTGCAGGCCGGTGAGATGCTGGGGTTGGTGCGGGCCGAGGTGGCGCGCATTCTCGGCTTTAAGTGCGAGTCGATTAGCGCCCTCTATGATGGCCGCCTGCTGCTGGAGGAGGGGACGGCGGCCTGGCAGCAGGGTGCGCTGTTTATCCGCTTCTATAACCGGCTCTACGACCGCTTCGATGGTGACGGTGCGCTGATGGTCCACTGGTTGCGTGCGCATAACCGCGAGCTGGGAGATTCGCCCTTTTACCTCATTATTGATGGCGGCGAGTTGCCAAGGGTTGATGCCTATTTGGCCCGTCAGCCATAATCCCCCGGCCGCTTGTATGGCCATCCACTTTTTTAAACGTGTACGCCCCCTCGCTGCACCGCCGTTTCGCAAAGTCGGTATAATCGCACCACTATCCCCTCTTTAGATAAGGACCACCATGTCGCTACTGACCACACCCCTAAAAGATGAAGAGCTCGACCGGCTCGACAGCTTCCTGCTGGAGCGTATCCCCGAGGAGGATGTCGAGGGTGAGGTGGACGAGGGGATCCTCGACATCTCCGAGCTGGACGGTTTTCTTACCGCCATTATCAGCGGCCCCAGGGTGATCATGCCCTCCGAGTGGATCCCCGTGGTGTGGGGGGCCTTTGAACCGCAGTGGGAGTCAGCCGATGAGTCCGAGGCGATAATGTCGCTGATGATTCGCCACATGAACGGCATTATCAATACGCTCATGCAGGAGCCGGACAGATTTGAGCCCATCGTGCTGCAGCGCGAGCTGGAAGAGGGCGGCTCAGTGACCGTGGTTGACGAGTGGTGTGTCGGCTATATGAAGGGGCTGGCCCTTGCGGCAAAGGAGTGGCGCGAAGGGGGAGATGAGGTGATGGAGATGATGATGCCGATCTCGCTCTTTAGCAGCGAGGCGGGCCGCCGGCAGTTAGAGCAGTTGGAGGCCGAAGAGGTCGAGGTACTGAAACGCTCACTGCCAAGAACCGTGCAGAAGATCCATGCCTACTGGCTGGCGCGACGTGACAGCGGGCCGTCACAAACCCCCTTTGTTCACGACCAGCCACCGGTGGGTCGTAACGACCCCTGCCCCTGCGGCAGCGGTAAGAAATTCAAGAAGTGCTGTTTGCATTGATTGGCCAGGGCGGGCAGAGAAGGCCTGCCGCACCCTGCGGCGGCGTACCTCAACAAACCATAAAGAGAAGAAAATGACGGCTTATGATGTGATTGATGCGCGTATCTCCCCGATAGGGCACATGGAGGTACTCTCCCGGCTGGAGGTAAACAAGCTGCTGGATACTACCCAGGGGGGGCTCTACACCCTGTTTCGAAACTGCTCGCTGGCGGTGTTGAATAGCGGCAGTACCCTCGACGATGGCAAGGAGTTGCTGGAGCGTTATCAGTCATTCGAGATACGGGTGATTCAGCAGGAGCGCGGCATCAAGCTGGAGGTTAAGGGGGCACCGGCCCACGCCTTTGTCGATGGCATTATGATTCGCGGCATTAACGAGCACCTGTTCGCCGTGTTGCGCGATGTGATCTACGTCAGCGACGAGATCAACACCAATTCCAGCTTCGACCTTGAGAGCTCGGATGGCATCACCAACGCGGTGTTCCACATCCTGCGTAATGCCGGCGTGTTGCAGGCGCGTAACGAGCCCAACATGGTGGTCTGCTGGGGCGGTCACTCCATCTCGCGCGAGGAGTACGACTACACCAAGGAGGTGGGTTACCAGATGGGCCTGCGCGGGCTCGATATCTGTACCGGTTGTGGGCCGGGGGCGATGAAGGGGCCGATGAAGGGGGCGACCATCGCGCACGCCAAGCAGCGCATTAACGATGGCAAATACCTGGGGGTAAGCGAGCCGGGGATCATCGCCGCCGAGTCGCCCAACCCGATTGTGAATGAACTGGTGATCCTGCCCGATATCGAGAAACGCCTCGAGGCCTTTGTGCGCAGTGGCCACGGCTTTGTGGTGTTCCCCGGCGGGGCGGGCACCGCCGAGGAGATCCTCTATCTGCTGGGGGTGTTACTGCACCCGGAGAATAGCGAAATGCCTTTCCCGCTGGTGTTTACCGGTGCGGCGCATACCGAGGAGTATTTCAAACAGATCGACCGCTTTATCGGCGAGACACTGGGTGAGGCGGCGCAGAGCCGTTACACCATTATTATCGACGACCCGGAGCAGGTTGCGATCACCATGCGCGCGGGGATCACCGCGGTACGCGAGTATCGAAAAGAGCATGGTGATGCCTACTACTTTAACTGGAAGCTGAAGATCGATGAGGAGTTCCAGCGCCCCTTCAACCCCACGCACGAGAACATGGCTAACCTGCAGTTACATAAGCACCAGGAGACCCATCTGCTCGCCGCCAACCTGCGCCGTGCCTTTTCGGGTGTGGTCGCCGGCAACGTGAAGGATGAGGGCATTCGTGCCATTGAAAAGCACGGTCACTTTGAACTGAACGGTGACCTGGAGATGATGGAGAGGATGGATGCACTGCTGACATCCTTTGTGGCACAGCACCGCATGAAGTTGCCGGGCAAGGGGTATGTGCCGTGTTACCGGATCAATAAACCAGCTTCCACAGGCCAATAAGACTAACCACGATCAAACCCGCACCAATCCAGCGTTTAAAGATCTGATCATTTTTCAGCAGCGCATCGTGCGTCTTCAGCCCAATCAGGTGGCCGATGGTGGCGACGGGGATCAACAGCAGCGCGCTGATGGTCTGTAGCTCCACCCCGAGTATGGCGAAGGCGCTCATCTTAATCGTTACCAGGGTGAACCAGAGTACGAACAGGGTGTTGCGCAGCTGCTCGCGCGAGACGTTGCGCATGAATACCGCGACCATCAACGGCGCACCGGTCAGCGAGGTACCCGCAACATAACCGCCGAGTAGCAGCAGGGCGTGGTCCACCAGCCTGCTGTGACTCTCTATCGCCAGCTCCAGCACCCAGATCAGCGCATAAAACAGGGTCACCACGTAGATGAAGATCAACACCCAGTCGGTGGGCAGGTTGAGCAGGCCGAAGACGCCGATCAGCGCGGCGGGGACGATAAAGCTTGCCGAATGACGCAGATACACCCAGTCCACATTGTTGAGCCGGGTGCGCAGGGTAAGGCCGGAGAAGAACAGCAGGTGGGTGCCGATCACCGGCAGCCAGAACAGCGGCTCGGGGTAGACCAGCAGCATCAGCGGAATACCGAGCGCGCCGCCGCCAAAACCGAGGCCCGAACGCACAAAGCCGGTCCAGATAAAGATCAGCGCGGTAAGGATAAGCTGGGTGGAGGAAAAGTCGTTTAGCATAAGCGTCAGGCACTATACACTATTGAAAACCGACGACTAGAGACCCCCTATGCCCGATTCCCCGGATACGCTTGAGCTGCACCTCCCCTATCACCCGCAGGATGGGGAGGTAATGAACGCGGTGGATCTGCTGGCGGCCGAGAGCGGCCTTTCGCGCCAGAAGATCAAACAGGCGATGAAGAAGGGGGCGGTGTGGATCAGCCACGGCAATGTGGCGCGCCACCTGCGCCGGGCCAAAAAGCCGCTTAATGCCGGCGACACCCTGCATCTCTATTACAATGAGGCGGTGCTGGCCGAGGTGCCGCCGCAGCCGGTGCTGATCGCCGATGAGGGGGTCTACTCCATCTGGTACAAGCCCTATGGCCTGCGCTCGCAGGGCACCAAGTGGGCCGACCACTGCGCGATCAATCGCTGGCTGGAGCAGAACCTGCTGCCGGAGCGCCCCGCCTTCATCGTGCACCGTCTGGATCGCGCCGCCAGCGGCCTGATGATCATCGCCCACAGCAAGGCGATGGCCGCGGCCTTCTCCAAAATGTTCCGTGATCGCACCATCACCAAACGTTACCGGGCGGTGGTACACGGCGAGTTTTCACCCAGTGAAACGCCCACCCTGTTCGACACCGCCCTGGATGACAAGCCGTCGGTGAGTCACGCGCGGCGTCTCGCCTATGACAGCGAGAGTGACCGCTCACTGCTGGAGGTCACTATCGAGAGCGGCCGTAAACACCAGATCCGCCGCCACCTTAGCGAGGCTGGTTTCCCGGTGGTGGGCGACCGCCTCTACGGGCGTGAGGGCGACACGGAGAACCTGCAGCTAAGCGCGGTAGAGTTGATCTTCGCCTGCCCGGTAGACGGCGCCGATACCCAGTACCGGCTGGAGCCGGGGCGGGCGGATTGCCCGATTGCGGATCTCGATTCTGTGGGCGGGCCGTCAGGTAGCCGCGTTGCGCCAGCCTGACCTACGGCTGGCAATGGTGGCGGTACGGCACGGCTGGTACTAGTAGCCGTAGGTCATGTTGCGAAGCTACGTGACGGCCCGTGACCATTGGCTTACTTGCGAAACGCCCCAAAGTCAGTAATCTCACCCCTTTCACCATAAACCTGCTGTGACCGACCATGTTATTAGTGATCTCCCCCGCCAAGACCCTGGACTACGACACCCGGCCGAAGACCAAGACCTTCACCCTGCCCGATTACCTGGCTGAGTCGCAGCTGCTTATCGACCGTGCCCGTCAGTGGTCGGCGCTCGACATCGCCGAGCTGATGCAGGTGAGCATGAAGATCGCCGACCTCAACTTCGACCGCTTCGAGGCGTGGCACACCCCCTTCACCCCGGACAACGCCAAGCAGGCGGTGCTCGCCTTCAAGGGGGACGTCTATACCGGGCTGGATGCGGAGAGCTTCAAGGCCGCCGACTTCAAGTTTGCGCAACAACACCTGCGCATCCTCTCCGGTCTGTACGGCCTGCTGCGTCCGCTCGATTTGATGCAGCCTTACCGCCTGGAGATGGGGCGCAAGGTCGACACCGAACGCGGCAAGAATCTCTATGAGTTCTGGGGCGGCGAGATCACCGAGGGGCTGAACCAGCAGTTGAAGAAGCTGAAGTCGCCCTACCTGATTAACCTGGCCTCCAACGAGTACTTCAAGGCGGTGAAGCCGAAACTGCTCGACGGCGAGATCATCACCCCCGAGTTCAAGGACTGGAAGAACGGCCAGTACAAGATGATGGGGGTCTACGCCAAGAAGGCGCGCGGTCAGCTCAGCCGCTTTGTGATCCAGAACCAGCTTACTGAGCCCGAGGCGATGAAAGAGTTTAACGTGGACGGTTACCGTTATAACGAAGAGATGAGCAGCGGCCATAAGTGGGTCTTTACCCGCCGGGTGTAGGCTGTGCCCTCACGGTTGATAAGGCAATGGCGGTGACAAATAATCGTCCCGCTCACCTCTACACCCCGCTGTTCTGTGAGGAGAACATCTGGCAGCTGGTTAGGCAACTTGTCGCCGATGGCGTAGCGCCTGAAACACTGCAGGTTATTGTCATCTCCAACCGGCAAAAACAGGTAGTGCTGTTCAACCAGCGCAACGCCAATGAGCATGGCTATGTGGTGTGGGACTATCACGTCATATTGCGCCAGTGTGATGAGAAGGGCGATGCGGTTTTTGACTTCGATACCCGGCTCCCCCTTCACAGCGACAGTCGCGATTATTTTACCGCCACCTTTGCTACGCAGAGTGACCTGCCTGAGTCATTGCGTGCGGTGCTTAGGGTCATACCCGCGGCAGAATATCTGCACCGCTTCTATTCCGATCGCCATCATATGCAGGGCGTGATTGATGATGAGGCCTTTCCGCCATGGCCCGCCATTATGCCGTCACATCAGCAGGTGATACGGCTGGATCAGTACTGGGATATGACACGCCAGGGGGAGGGTGACAGTCGGGTGACCGAGGTCGAGGCCTTTGTTGAGAGTGAACTTAAATAACCCGCAAGACATCGAACGGGTGGTGTCGTGCAATGAATGGGTGAGTCGTAATGTTGAATAAGATTTCAAACGCAGGCGCGAGTCGATGGTACTGGCTGACACTACTACTGCTGGGCCTCTCCATGGAGGGCGTGGCACTGCTCTATCAATACCAGTGGGACTACGCCCCCTGTGTGCTCTGCATCCATGTGCGCATCTGGTTGCTGGGCATGATCACGGTGGTGTCACTCGCCCTGTGGCTGCAGCGTTACCCGTACTGGGGTGTGGCTCTGCATGGCCTGGTTACCCTGTTGATGGCTGGACTGCTGGAGCGCTCCTACCAGCTGTTGGCGACGGAGCGTGGCTGGATCTTCGGCAGCTGTAACATGGATGCGGGCCTGCCCGGCTGGTTTGCACTGGATCGCTGGCTTCCCGCCGTATTCGAGGTAAAGGAGGCCTGCGGTTACACCCCCGAGCTTCTGTTCGGTATCACCATGGCCGAGGCACTGCTGCTGTTCTCGGCGTTGATGCTTCTGCTGAGTAGCACCTTGATGGTGGGGGGGCTGCTACAGCTTAGAAAGGCCTAGTGGTTATCGAGCTCCAGGCTGCGTAACACGTTATAGCCCCCCGTGCTGCGCAACTCGGTGAGGGTGGTCATCCCCTCTGCCACCTTCGCCAGACCGTCATCCAGCAGGAAGCGGTGACCACGCCCGGCCAGGTGGCGGTAGAGGGTGCGCCGGTCTGCATTATCCAGAATCAGCTGGTACTCCTCGGCGTCGATACGCCACACCTCGAATATACCCATACGCCCCTTGTAGCCGACGCCTTGGCACTGCTCGCAGCCGCGGGCGTGCCACACCTTGTCCGGTATCGTGCGGCCCAGTTCATGCAGCCAGTGTTTCTCTTCGTTATTCGGTCCGGACTCGACCCGGCAGTGCGGGCATAGCCGTCGCACCAGGCGCTGTGATACCACCAGCATCAGGTTGGCTGAGATCTCATGGCCGGAGAGGCCGTAGTTGCGTAGTGTCTCGACCACGGCGACCGCATCGCGGCTGTGCAGGGTGCTCATCAGGGCACGGCCACTGGAGGCGGCGGTGAGGGCGGCCTGGGCCGATTCGGAATCGCGGATCTCGCCCAGCATCAGGTAGTCGGGGTCGAGGCGCAGCATCGCCTTAACGGCCTCAACGAAATCCATGCCGTGAAATTTATCGATCTGAATATGGTTGATGCCATCAACCTGGTACTCCACCGGGTCTTCCACAGTGAGAATGCTGCGTTCATGAAGCCTGAGCTTGTGCAGCAGGGCGTAAAGGGTGGTGGTTTTGCCGCTGCCGGAGGGGCCGGAGACCAGCAGCATGCCGCTGACATGGCCCAGCCAGTTCTCAAGCTCTTCCAGCCCCTGTGCGTGCAGCCCCAGTTGGTGCAGCTGGTAAGGGGTGGCGGGGAGGTCGAAGAGGCGGATACTGAGCTTATCGCCATGCAGGCAGGGGGCGCGAGTAACACGGAGATCGAGGGATCTGCCGTCAATTTCGTGGGTAATTCTTGCATCTTCGGCCACAAAACGTGTTACCGGGTTGAGTAGCGCGAGGTTTTTCAGTTGATTGACCAGCTGCTTTCCCACGGCAAGGTCAAGCAGCGCCGCGTCATGTACCACACCGTCGATACGCATACGCACCAGTATGTGCTCAGCGTGTGAGTCGAGGTGCAGATCGGTGGCGCGCTCACGCAGTGCATCACGTATCAGGGCCTCGGCAAGCAGCGGGGCGCTGGCAGCCGTGTTGTCGTCGACCAACTGCTGCTGAATCATATCGAGCATGCTGGCCGCCAACTGGTCATGCAGTGGCCGAGCGCCCTCCTGCACGCTATCGCTGCCCGGTTTCTTCAGTGCCGTTTTGTTTTGCTGTTTCACGACCGTCCCTCCATTGATACTGTTCATCGTAAGTCTAGTGCATGCACTGGAGGCTGGCAGCTTTGCACCAGTGAGCGTGATATAGTCGTTAGTACTTCGCCACAAAGAGCCGAAGCAGATAAAGATAATTAATATAATATTGGAGTCTCTCAAGTGAATATAAAAACCAGCGTACTGACCTCGCTATTGCTGAGTGTCGGATTTGTCAGCGGTTGCCAGCAGGATGTAGAGCAGGCACCGACCACCGATCAGAGTGCACAGGCCGCTGCACCACAAGCCACGGTGCAACAGCCCAGGGTGGTTGACCTTGTGCCCGCGCCGATGGCGGCGCCCACCGCTTCCATGGCCAACGGCCTGGCGACCGGTGCGGTGGTCGAGACCATGGCCGCGGGCGGTTACACCTACGCCATGATTGAGGTGGCTGGTAAGCAGATATGGGCAGCAGGGCCGCCGACGCCGATGTCGGTGGGCGATACCATTACCTTTAGCACGATGATCCCGATGAAGGATTTTCATAGTAAGGCGCTGAATCGTGACTTCCCCGTACTCTATTTTGTGGACGGTTTCTCCACCCTGAATTCAGGCGTATCCACGGCGCAGCCGAGTGCGGTAGCCGCCCCGGCAACAGCACCTGCAGCGGCAGTGGTGGCGATCGGCAATATCGAAAAGGTTGAAGGCGGTTACACCATCGCCGAAATCCTCGCACAGCGTAACGAGCTGACCGGCAAGCCGATTAAGGTGCGCGGTCAGGTTACCAAGGTGGTTAACGGCATCATGGGCAAGAACTGGGTGCATATCTCCGATAGCAGCGGCGACGCCGACTTTATCGTCACCACCTCCGGCACCGCCAGCAATGGCCAGGTGATTGTGGCCGAGGGGATGCTCGCCCTGAACCGCGATTTTGGCTACGGCTATAAGTACGATATTTTGATGGAAGATGCGACGGTAACGGCTGAGTAATTATCGGTCACATGGTGTAATAAGAAGCGGCCCGAAAGGGCCGTTTTTGTTACATATACCCCATCTCCTGGGCGATGGACGAGAGTAGTGCGCGCCCGCCATCCAGATTATTCATCATGCCCTGGCGATGGTCGATCCACCACTTGGCATTGGTCTGCTCCTCCAGGTAGGTGATGGAGCGGTTGATGCCCTGCTTAACCGTGCCCCAGTAGTCGGGGTCTTCGCGCTCCGCTTCATCGTTCACCTCATCCACCCATTTCAATACCTTGTCGATGGCACTAAAGGCACCGAGACGCACGGTCTCGGCCCAGGCGACCTGTCTCTCTGATCCTTCCAGCGGCGGCAGACCGCGCTCTTTAGCGTGGTACCTGGCCTGCACCGCCTTTTTGCGCCGCTCCTCCTGCTGCTCGGCGGCCCCACAGAGGCGGCAGATCCCCTGGCTGAGTTGCTGTGCACGGTCCGCCCAGCTGTAATCATCGTCGCCATAAAAGGGGTAGAGCACGGTGTGGTCACAGGCGTGTTTAACCACCTTGAGCTCGGCCTGCTCGCGGCTCTCGCCGTTACCCTGATTGTGACCAATGAGGGTGCAGGGGATGTTCTGCTCGGTGGCCCAGGCGGCGACGTCGAGGTGGCTGTCAGACTCATAGATGCGGCGCACCGTGGCCGCCGGGTAGTGGCTGGCGATCACCTCAGCCTTGTACTCGGCAGAGGGCTTGAAGTTGCCGGGCGGGCGCAGAAAGAGGCCGTCGTAACCAATCTGCCAGCGTTTGAGCCAGGCGCGGGTTTTGTCGGCCACGGCACTGCTGCGTCCGCTCAGCAGGATCACCGGTACCCCCTCGGCACGTGCCTGATTCAGGCGGTCGATCAGGGGCAGGTTGGGCATGTCCTCGTCGCAATCCTGATGAAATTTATCCCAGTTACGTACCCCCTCCTCATTGTAGAGGTGGTGCAGGCGGTGTTCGATCAATGCGAGTACGCCGTCGAGTCCGCAAATGACGATTTCATGGCCGGTATGCATGGGGCATATGATGAAGCGGAGAGAAAATGTTGCAAGAGGTTTGTGCCGGGGCAAGGCGAGAGCCGGGAAGAGCCCCCGGCTCTGGATGGCACGTATTTACTGCATCACAGCGCGGGCATTTGTGGCCTGCACCGGGCGGTTGTTGCCCTGGTGCATCAGCTTCTCGAAGGCCTTGATCTGCTTGGCAGAGGCCTCAACCGGCTGTTTCATCACCAGCCACAGCACCCCCTCAGAACAGGGTGGGGTGGTCAGTGAGCCGTTAAAGCGATAGTAGTCCCGGATGGCCGGCAGCAGGGCCGCGGCAGAGAGGGGGGATGAGGGCCTGGCGCTGCCGTTCTTGGCGCGTGGCATCACCGACCAGGCCTTCTGGAGTTCGGCATTCTCTTCACCGGCCTCGAACATGATACCGACCACGGCAAGATTGCCGTCGCCATCGGCATGTACCAGATGGGCCTCCAGCGGGAAGCTGTGGCTGCCAATCAGGTTCTCGCTGGGGGCATGGAAGTGGAACTGCTTTAATTCGTAGGTGTGGCCCGCTACGGTGATCAGGCTGCCGGGGGCATAATCGACCTTAATGGTGTGACCGTTGTTGACGACATTATTGCCAGCGGCCTTGTAGCCGATTCGCAGTGGCTCAAGATCGGCCTCAATCGGTAGGGTGATATCGATGGGAGACTGGTTTTTACCGCTGCTGCAGAGTGAATATTTATCGCTCAGCTTGCCCCAGAATTCAGGGCCTTCATGACCGCTGTAACCCCAGTGAAT
The DNA here is from genome assembly GCA_041554195.1 of Thiohalomonadaceae bacterium. Lineage (GTDB taxonomy): Bacteria > Pseudomonadota > Gammaproteobacteria > Thiohalomonadales > Thiohalomonadaceae > JAPHSX01. Next base: position 232,504 of record JBFFMJ010000003.1, on the reverse strand, counting down.
GTCGGAGGCCTGGACGGTGGAGGTGGCGAGGAGCAGGAGGGAGCTGAAAATCACTTTATGCATGGAACAATTCCTTTATGTCAATTGTGGTTAAAGGGGGGGAGGTATTAATGCCATTGGCGCGGCTCTATTACTATAATCCCGATCACAAAAGTTAATGCTGGCTTGTCCCCAGTTGCACGAGAATTGTGCATTTTCGGGTATCATGTCGGCATTCAGGGTGTGACGCTTGCAAGCGGAAGAGTGTAATGAAAAATCAGATTATAGCGACGGTCATTTTTTACTATAAGGGGGAGCGGCACGCCCCATCAATGGTGCTCGACCTTGACGAACTGATGGAGCGGGATGGCGGCCTGAATAACCTGCACCACTCCATCGCCATGGCCAACAATATCGATTCCTACTCCTACGAGTATGAGATGATGATGGCCGACGACATCCTGTTTGAACAGCCCGAGGGGATGGCCGTCGAGTTCCTTAACGATGGTCAGTTCGATATGGAAGGGTTTAAGACAAAGTGGCGTCAGCAGCAGGTGGTCGAGGCGGTGCGCCCCATTGCCGAGCGCTGTGTCGGCGTAACCGATCTCGATGGCAAACCCAAGTTGAAGGCAGCATTAATCGAGGCCTATCTGGCAGGTAAGGCGAGCGCGTAACCGCCGCCCGATGAAGAAGTTAAGGAGTAAGGATGGATCAGGAAGAGATTAAGGCACATATCCGCAAGACCTTTGATACGGTATGCGAGGGTTACGATTGCGACGCGCTACGCTTCTTTAATAACGCGGCGGCACATCTGCCCGAGGTATTCAAGTTTAAGGGTGATGAGCAGCTGCTGGATGTGGCTGCCGGTACCGGTATCCCGGCCATTGCCTGTGCCACTCACCTGCCCCGGGGGGCGGTAACCGCGGTCGACTTCTCCAGCGGCATGCTGGCGCAGGCCGAGGCAAAGGCGGAGGCGGCAGGGCTAAAGAATATCGCCTTTAAGCAGATGGATATGACCGATATGCCGCTGGAAGAGGGCAGTTTTGATGCGGCCAACTGCTCCTTCGGTCTCTTCTTTATCCCCGACATGGTCGGGACATTGCAGCACATCGCCTCAAAGATAACGGCGGGCGGGCCGGTAGTGACCACCCACTTTATCGAGGGCTCGTTCGAGCCGCTCTCTGAGATGTTCAGAGAACAGGTAGTGCGCTATGGCATTGAGCCACCGCCGCTCGGCTGGATGCGTCTGGGCACCGAGGCGCAGAATTTCGAGCTCTACCAGCAGGCAGGGCTTAGCGAGATCACACTGCAACGCTTCGATGTCGGGTATCACTTTCAAAGTGCCGATGAGTGGTGGCAGGTGATCTGGAACGCCGGTTACCGCAGCCTGATCTCCGGGCTTGATGAGGTGACATTGGCACGCTTTAAGGCCGAACACCTGGCCGCGATCGCCACCCTGGATCAGGGCGACGGCATCCCCTTTAACATTGAGGTGGTGATCACCCGCGGCCAACGCTAACCACTGGTTGGTGTAGCCGGTTTCCGTTATCTTTCCCCTCCCCGCAATAGAACGAGCGCTACGTGAAGACCAATACCCGAATCGATGCCATGGTGCCATGGTCCCCGGATTTCGATGCCAACCGGCCGCTGTTCGAGCCGTTGCGCCCACTGCTGGCACCGTTCCGCAAGTTTGATGAATGGCCGGGGCTGGAGAGCTACCAACAGCTCCTCGATAGCCTTGATCAACCACTGCGCACACAACATGGGGCCGCGTTGAAGATCGTCGCTCAGGAGGGAAGGCCCGATCACTTTGAGCAGCACTACGCACCGCGCATCTATCTGCACGGTGAGATCCAGACCCGCACCGAGAACTGGCACGACTTCTTTCAGCTTCTCACTTGGTTCATCTTTCCCAAGACCAAGGCGGTGATTAACGCCATCCACATCCCCAAGGCAAAACGACGTATCGAGGGCGGTGGGGATGTCGGGCGGCGCACCCCGGTGGAGAACATGCTCTCACTGTTCGATGAGGGCGGGGTGGTGATCACCAGCAGCGATCCCGCGCTGTTGCAATTGATCCGTGACTTTAAGTGGAAGGAGCTGTTCTGGCAGCGCCGTGACGAGTTGGCCGGTAAATTCGACTGCACCACCTTTGGCCATGCTATGTACGAAAAGGCACTGGCCCCCTACATCGGTATGACCGCCAATGCGATCCTGCTAGAGGTGGATGCGGCCTACTTTGTCAAACCGATGGACGAACGCCTCGCCACTATTGATGAACAGCTTGCCGCCATCTTTGCCGACGGCACTCAGTACACCCAGCCTCGCGACCTCAACCCTTTTCCCATTCTCGGTATGCCGGGCTGGGATACGGATAATGGCGATGAAAGCTATTACGACAACACGAACTATTTTCGGCCTGGACGTCGTTGCAAGGGCTGATGTGAGAGGTGATGCTTGGTGAACGGATGCATATAACTAATCGATATGGTTTTGAGAGTAAAAAGATGCGCACAGAGATAGCCTTAACCGTCAGGCAGGATTTTGTACAGGAGTACCGGGCGGGCTATCCGCTGATCACAAAAGAGTCTATTGCCGACTGGGGAAAGGCTGGTCACGAGGGCGTAATTGTTAACCTGACCGATGGCAACAAAAAGTTTGTCGCTAAAGGCTATTACGGCATACAGAACAAGGGGTATGGCTGGGTACTGACGACAGACCAGGACGAAAAGATCGACACTGAATTTTTTAACCACAAAATCGCTGCGGCACTAAAGTATAGAGAAGACTTTTTTAACAACGACAAGACCACGGCATTTAGAGTCTTTAATGGCGAGGGGGACGGTGTTGGCGGCTTGACCATAGATTACTTTGACGGTTTCTATCTGGTCACCTGGTATAGCCTCGGCATCTATGAGTTTCGCGAGGCGATCCTGGACGCATTCAAATCACTGGTTACATATAAAGGGATCTATCAAAAGCGGCGTTTTGATGCCAGGGGGCAGTATCTTGACGAGGGCGATGATTTTATCTGTGGTGAGAAGGCGCCATCGCCACATATTATCAAGGAGAGTGGCGTCAACCTTGCCATCCACCTTGATGACGGCCCAATGGTCGGGGTGTTCCTCGACCAAAGGGAAGTACGAAAAACAATTAGAGACAAATACGCCAGGGGCAAAACCGTGTTAAACACCTTCTCCTACACGGGGGCCTTTTCGGTATTTGCCGCGCTGGGTGGGGCGGTCAAAACGACCAGTGTCGACCTGGCGAAAAGAAGTCTTAACAAAACCGAAGAGCAGTTCAGCGTAAATGGTATCGAGGTGTCGCAACACGACATTATTGTTGAAGATGTTTTTAACTACTTTAAATATGCTGTAAGAAAGAACCTGTTGTTTGATCTGGTGATCCTTGATCCCCCCAGTTTTGCACGCTCGAAAAAGGTCACCTTTTCGGCGGCCAGGGATTACGTGAAATTGCTCAAAGATGCCATTCACATAACCCCTGCGGGCGGCGTCATTGTCGCTTCAACCAATGCGGCAAACTTTGGCATGGCGAAGTTTAAGGGCTTTGTCTCTAAAGCATTTAAAGAGTTAAATGAAAACTACGCCATCGAAGAGAGTTTTACTCTTCCCCAAGACTTTAGGGTTAATGACAAATTCAAACAGGGTGACTACCTTAAAGTGGTGTTTATAAGGAAGATCAAATAACCCCTTACCTAATTGGTCAGCGTGCTTAGTTAGATTTCTTCACAAACTTGGTAAGAATAACGATCTGCTGCCCTTCCACCCGACCTTCGATCTGTTCGGCATTATCGGGCACCAGTGAGATGTTGCGCACCGCGGTGCCGCGCTTTGCCACCAGGCTGCTGCCCTTCACATTGAGATCCTTAATGATAGTGACGGTGTCTCCTGCCTCAAGCACGGCCCCGTTGCTGTCGAGGTGCTTCACGCTATCCTCCTCGCTCTGTCCGTCGCCGGCCGCCTCGGCCCAGGCTTGGGTCTCTTCATCCAGGTAGAGCATGTCGAGCAGATCCTGCGGCCAGCCCTCGGCTCGCAGGCGGGTGAGCATGCGCCACGCCATCACCTGCACCGCCGGTACCTGGCTCCACATGCTGTCGTTAAGGCAGCGCCAGTGGTTGGCATCTACTTTTTCCGGGTCATCGATCTGGCTGCGGCAGGTCTCACACAGCAGTACGCTTTGATCGGCACCGCTTGCCGGGCTGGAGGGAAGTTCATAGACATTGAGCTGGTCGGTGGCGCCACAGAGTTCGCATTTGGAACCGCTACGCTCGTGTAATGTCTTTTCAATACTCATCGTCTTACTCATGCTCCGGGATAGCTTCAGCCAAATAGATGGCGGATAAAAGAGGCGCAGATTATAGCATGAGAGCGATGGCGTTCGTGGCGGGAATCGCCTTATGAAGAGGCAGAGAGCTGCGCGTTGAGCTCCTCCACGGCCTGCTCCCAGTTGCGGCCGTCAAACTCAATCACTTCGTAGCTTTCCCGTTCAAGGTCAAAATCGTCGAGCGACCTGACATTGATACTCACCGTATCCGCTGCCGCTCTTGGGTTGCTAAAGACGTGAATGCCACACCCCTGGCAAAAAAAGTGCCTGGCCTCTTTACTGTCGAACTGATACAGCGACAATGCCTTATGGCCCTCAAGCAGATTGAACTGCTCAGGGGCGACACGGTGGTGGAGCGCCCCCTTTTTTGTGCAGATGGAGCAGTTGCAGGAGACTACCTTGTCGAGGGTGGTCTCCACCGTAAACTTAACGCGTCCGCAGTGACAGCTTCCGTGATATCGCTTCATTTCATCCTGTTCCTTCAGTGATTAGCTCACGGAGCTTATATCCCCAGCCCCGGCATCGTCCAGCCGACCACATGCCCGCCTGACTCGGGGTGACGGCGGCCGACGGCGTGATCGACCGTTGCCACCTGCTCGGCGGGCAGGTCAACCATCAGTACCACCTCGCCGTGTTGCATCGGCTCCGTCATTTCATTGAGGTGGGCGTGGGGAACATTGCTGGCAAAGTAGTTACCGCCAACAAAGGTGGCGAGCATGATCGCCGCGGCGAAGAAGGCCCAGCCGACAGCATCGGTAAATAGCGCCACCACAAAGCCGAGCAGGGCGGCGGCGAAAAGGGCGAGATTGCCGTACCAGTAGAGTTGTTCATAGAACCAGACACGGTCATGTTGCTGCTCGCTGTTGCTGGGGGGAAGCCCTTCCAGATTACCACCCTCCTTGCTCATCGCGTGCATCTGTTCGCGTTTAACACCTTCGTGTTCCAGCTCATCGCTAGCCTGGCGGGCCTGATAGGAGTTAGGGAAGGTTAAATAGAGTCTGCGCCACATGGTTGCCTCCTTCAGTCAATAGCTGACTAAAATGGTTGGTGATGTGGCTTGAGTATAGACGATGCTGGCGGGAGGGAAAGAAGGATCAAATTCAGGGGTTTTCGTGACGATTCTCCAGCACTATCAGTGATTTTTCCGCCACACCCAAATCCCCAGCCACCACGGCACACTTCGCCTGCAACAAAAAGAAGATCCCCGGACGGCTGTTGTTCAGACTCTCATAATTAGCCATGCCCTTGGCAATGATCAATTCCGCTTCGTTAAACTGTTTTCGAAACGTGTCATTGCAACGCTCCAGCAGTGTGCCCAGAGTTGCCGCACCGTGGTCGATAACCTCGCAAACCTCACCGAGTCCGGCGGCGATGGCATCCTCGCGGGTGGCGTCGTTGACGGCGGGGCCGCCCTTCACCACGTAGGTGACGGGGATGTTCAGCTGTTCGATCAGCAGCCGGTCCATTACTGTCTCGCCCGCATTGTCGGCGAGGAACAATACCTGTTTTGTTTGTGACAGCGCCTGTTTCAGTCGGGCGAGGTGGTTGATCGCAGGTTCGGTGACGAGGACACGCTCAATGCTGGCCTCCAGGTTGTACTGCTCGCTTACCCCGAGGTCGATAATGTTGCCGGCGATGGCAAGGCGCACGGCGGTCTCCAGTGGGTCGTCCGATTCGGCGATCAGTTGTTTGAGTTTGGGGTAGAGCGAGAGGGCGTGCTCGGTGGCCTGTTGCTTGGCTTCGCGATAGGGGTCGGGGTTGCCGCTTTGCTCGCGGATCAGGGCGTGAACATCAGAGGCGGTGACCGGTGGGGTTTCATCAACAGGCGTGGCATCGAGGCGTTGCCTGACGGCGCTGAGCAGGGAGTCGGTGGCGCTTTGATCGAGGCCGATACGTTCTGCGCTCTGCAGCGCCTGGCGCTGGAAGCAGTGTTTGCATTCGGGTTTGGCTTGCATGGTCTCGTGTTACTCCCCGCACCCCAAGCCCTCTCCCGGATGGGAGAGGGGTTTACAGTGGGTCTTTCGCTGTGCTGTTGCCAATGATCGGCATGCGCTCATTGAGGCGGGTGATCTCCTTGTCTAGGCGCTGGTCGTAGAACACGGAGTAGGCCATCACGCGGCGCACGTACTGGCGGGTTTCATGGAACGGCATGTTCTCGACCCAGATATCGGCGTCGATGGTGCCGCTCTCCGGGAACCACTTGGCAACGCGGTGGGGGCCGGCGTTATAGGCGGCGGTGGCGAGTACCGGGTTATCGTTAAAACGATCCAGTACCTGGCGCAGATAGAAGGCACCGAGGCGGATGTTGGTATCGGGCTCCATCAGCTGCTCAGTGTCATTAATCGGGTACTTCAACTTCTTTGCCACGGCCTTGCCGGTACTGGGCATCAGTTGCATCAGCCCCATCGCCCCGGCGGGGGAACGGGCATCTGGCTTCATCGCGCTCTCCTGCCTTGCCACGGCGTAGACCCATGAGGCATCGAGGTCTCGGGTTTCAGCCTCGCGGGTTACGGCGGCGTTGTGGGCGAGGGGGAAGCGGATATCCAGATCGCTAAAGTAACGCGCCTTGGCCAGGGTGAGCAGGGCGGTGTCGTACCACTTCCACTCGTCGGCCAGCTTTCCGGCGACCAGTCGCTGCTTGTTATTCATCTTGGCGACGGCTTGCTCCCATTCACGGCGCGCCTCCTTGGTGAGCAGCAGCATGTAGAGCTCATGGGCGCGCACCATTTCCGGTGTCTCTTTAAGCGCCTTAAGGGCAGCGGGGGTGACCTCCACCGCTTTGTGGTTCAGGTTGTAGTCGGCCTTGATCTGATCGGCGGCTAGAAAACCGTAGTAACCCCGGTCACCACTGGCGGTGTAGTAAAGGCTTTCGGCCTGTTTCTTCTCGCCCAGCTGTTCACTAATTCGAGCGCTCCAGTATTTCCAGCGGACAGACAGACGCTCTTGGACCGGCATCGCCTCGATCCAGGCTCGGGCCGCTTTCCAGTTGCTGTGGCGCAGGGCAAGGCGTACCGCCCAGGTGCGCTCACTCTGACTGATCACATCGGAGGGCAGCTGGGCAAACCAGATGAGGGCGCGTGTATCGCCATCATAGGCAAAGTTGCGGGCGATGGCCCTGCCGACGCTATGCGACTGCGTGCTGGTGAAGGTGTAGTGTGACTGCGAGCTGCTCCAGATTTTGGCTGCCTTCCCGGGGTCCTTGCGTGCCAGTCGTTTGAGCCCGTGAATGACGATGCGGCGGTTTTCGGCATTGTCGGCCTTGAGCTGGCTGCTGCGCTCGATCAGGGTGGGGTCGTTATAAACACGACGCCACAGGGTGACACGCTCACGATCCTTCTCATTCAGCCCCTTGGCCAGATGGCGGGCGAGGCTGGTGTTGCCCCTACCCATCGCCAGTTCGATGCGCTGCCAGCGCAGCTCGCGCGTGATCTTGCCTGCGGCCTCCCAACCCTCGAAGAGCTCATCGCAGGTGTCGGGCTGGGATTTACCCACCAGCCAGAGCTTCTTTGCTCCGGCCCAGGCCTCGTTTTTCTTACCGGTATGCATCTGGGCGGTATGCAGGCGGCACTGCATCTCGGTGCCGCCGCCGCGGTAGAAGTGCAAAAGCTCTTTCCAGCGATTTTCCCCGGCCAGGTGGCGCACCCAGGCGCTACGTAACGATGAGGCGATGGGCAGGTGTTTGTTGGTAACAAGGAAGGCCTCGATGGTGGAGGCAGGCTGTTCCTTGAGCCTGGCGCGAAGTTGCCAGTAGGTCAGGTAGGGGTAGAGCGGGTAATCCTGTAGCTGCTGGATGTTGCGGCTGAAGACCTCGAAGTCCTTATTTTCCAGTGCCTTCTTCGCCTCCAGGAAGAGTACCCGCTGTGCGTGGCCATCATCCACCTTCGCCTGCAGCGGTGCGGTGCTAAATAGTGCAACCAGCAAGGCGGTTAATACCCGGTGCGGACGGCGAGAATATTGGGGGGTGGCTCTGCTCACAGCGACAGTGGTTCCTGAATCAGCGGATAATTCCATTAACTATAGGACGTAAGTTACTGAAATATTAAGCCGATAAGAAGTGTTTTCTCTCAGAAGTGTTAAAAATAGCGCAAATTTTCCCTGATTTACCTGGATGCAAGAGATCTGTTGACAAGGTGTAGCAGTTACACTAACTTGTAAGTGTCATTACAACACTAACAGGCGAAGTGCTATGTTTTGCTATCCCTACCCACACCCGGCGGTGACCGTCGATATCGTGATCTTCACCATCCGTGACGGGCAGCTGAAGCTGTTGCTGATCCGACGCGCCGGTGAACCCTATCGCGGCAAGTGGGCGCTGCCGGGTGGCTTTGTGGAGATGGAGGAGGACCTGGAGCAGGCGGCACGGCGCGAGCTGGAGGAGGAGACCGGTGTCAGCGGCGTCTACCTGGAACAGCTCTATACCTTCGGCAAGCCGGGGCGCGACCCGCGTGAGCGAGTGATCACTATCACCTACTACGCCCTGGTGCCGTCGGACAGGATGCAGCTGCGCGCCGCCAGCGATGCCGAGGCGGTGGGCTGGTTCGGTATGGATGAGTTGCCGGAGCTGGCCTTCGACCACGAGGCGATCTTCGCCATGGCCCATCAGCGGCTGGTGGCCAAGCTCGACTACTCGACCATTGCCTTTCAGTTCCTGCCCGGGGAGTTCACCCTCTCGGAGCTGCAGTCGGTGTACGAGATTATCCAGCAGGAGCCTTTGGATAAGCGCAACTTCCGCAAGTGGGTGCTGGCGCTGGAACAGATTGAAGAGACCGGGGGTGAGCGCCGTGAGGGTGCGCACCGACCGGCCAAACTCTACCGGGTAATTCAGCCCGGTACGGTGGCCATCATCAAGTGAGCCGATAGAGAGGAGGTGCAACATGATCAGATACTACAAAGGTGAACCCAACGTTTACGCCATTCGCTACCGTAACGGTCAGCTGACGACGCACGGTCTTGGTCGCGACTTCTGGTACCTGCCCTTCAACACCACCATTGCGGCGGTGCCGGCGATGAGTCAGGACGCCCCCTTCATCTTCAACGAGGCGACCGCCAACTTTCAGGAGGTGGCGATTCAGGGGCAGCTCACCTATCGCCTGACCTCACCGCTGGATGCGGCGCAGCTGCTCGACTTCACTATCGAGCCGAAGACAGGGCGCTATCGCAGCAAGGACCCGGACAAGCTGACCCAGCGGGTGGTCAACGCGGTGCAAGCCCACACCCGCAAGGGGGTGAATGAGATGAGCCTGGATCAGGCGCTGACCCAGGTAAAGGAGCTGACCTCCACGGTGCTGCAACAGCTGGCCGATGAGCCCTCGTTGAAGGCGCTGGGTGTGGTGGTCGAGAGCCTCTACTTTGTCGCTGTCACCGCCACTCCGGAGATGCAAAAGGCGCTGGAGGCGGACTACCGCGAGAGGCTGCAGCAGGATGCTGATCGCGCCATCTACGAGCGGCGTAGCGCGGCGGTGGCCGAGGAGCGCAAGATCCGCCAGAGCGAGATGGAGACCGACATCAATCTGGAGCAGAGGCGCAAGGATCTGGTGGCGATGCAGGCGGAGAACAGCCTGAAGCTGGCGGAGGCCGAGGCGAAGGCGGACGAGATGCGTCTCGACCCCTATGGCAACTTGCCACCGCAGGCGCTGATCGGCCTTGCTTTTAAGGAGTTCGCGGGTAATGCCGGCAATATTGGCAATCTTAATATCACGCCGGACATGCTGGGGCAGATCGTCTCCTGGGTAGGTAGCGGAGGGCAGGCCAATGAGCGCATTGCAGAGGAGAGCGCCTAGCGCGCAGCAAAAGTCGGCCTTCGAGAAGGTCGTTATTGTCACCCGCAAGACCGAGCTGGATGAGCTGGTGGCACGCTTCAATACCGTGCCGCAGGCGCAGTTCTATCTGGAGCATGCGGGGCAGGAGTTCGCCCCCATCGCCGCACGCCACCAGCGTTATCAGGAGGTACTCGACGAGGTGCGCCGGGCGGTGCCGACGGGGCTGAAGAGTCAGGTGGTGGATCGCAGCTTTCTGCCGCAGTTCACCTTTGGCGAGGCGGATCTGGTGCTCACCATCGGTCCCGATGGGCTGGTGGTGAATGTCGCCAAGTATCTCGACGGACAGCCGATCCTCGCGCTGAACCCCGACCCCTGCGAGTACGACGGAGTGTTGATGCCGTTCGACCTGCCGCGTCTGGGCCGGGCCTTTGAGAATACCCTGCGACAGGAGCAGCCGATTCAGGCGGTGACCATGGCGCAGGCGACGCTCAATAATGGCCAGAGCCTGCTCAGCTTTAACGACCTCTTTATCGGCACCAACTCGCACGTCTCGGCACGCTACGAGATCCAGCAGGGCGAGGCGCATGAGAACCACTCATCGAGCGGCGTCATCGTCTCCACCGGGGCCGGCTCCAGCGGCTGGCTGCAGTCGGTCTACGCCGGGGCGGCGGGGGTCATTACCGCGCTGGGGGGCAACGTCATCCCCCCGGCCAACGGCGGGCGTCTGCCGTGGGAGAGCGAGCAGCTGATCTACTCGGTGCGCGAGCCCTTCCCCAGCCAGGTGACGCAGACCAACATGGTCTACGGCACCATCGAGCGCGGCTGCCCCCTCACCCTCCACTCGCACATGGCGGAGAACGGGGTGATCTTCAGCGACGGCATGCAGAGCGACTACCTCGCCTTTAACGCGGGTAGCACTGCCACCATCGGCATTGCACCAAAGAAGGCGTACCTGGTGGTGGCCTGAGAGAGGGGATGCAAATGGGTGAATTAACCAGGCAGGCGAGGATGCGCGGCGTACTGCTGGGCACCGCGGTAGGTGATGCGGTCGGCCTGCCCGCCGAGGGGATATCGCGGCGACGTATCGGCAAGCTGTTTCCGGGGCGCTGGCGGCACCGGCTGCTGGGCCACTACGGCATGCTCAGCGACGATACCGAACACACCCTCTTCATCGCCCAGGCGCTGCTGGCCCACCCCGACGCGGTTGAGCGCTTCAGCCGCCGCCTCGGCTGGAGCCTGCGCGGCTGGCTGCTTAGTCTGCCTGCCGGTATTGGCATGGCCACCGGCAAGGCGATCATCAAGCTGTGGTTGGGCTTTCCGCCACACAGGAGCGGAGTCTACTCCGGCGGAAATGGTGCAGCGATGCGGGTTGCACCAATAGGGGCGTTTTTCGCCGACGATAGTGATAAATTAGCAGAATATGTCCACGCTTCTACTGTTATCACCCACACCGATCCGCGGGCGGAGATCGGCGCACTGGCGGTGGCCAGGGTGGTCGCATGGTGCTTCCAGAACAATGCCAAAGAGCGCATTGAGAGTGAAACACTGTTTCAACTGCTGCGATCAGGCGGCGATAATCCTGAATGGAACGACCTGCTCGATAAAATGGCGGAAGCGATCGCTGAGGTGAAAACCGTGGCGGAGTTTGCTGATGTGCTGGGCCAGCAGAAGGGGCTCTCCGGCTACGTCTATCGCAGCGTTCCCGTCGCCCTCTACGCCTGGTATCGCCACTTCGGTGACTACGAGGCGACACTCAGTGCTGTCTTCAACTGCGGCGGCGATACCGACACCGTCGGGGCGATCACCGGGGCGATGGCCGGGGCGGTGGTGGGAGAGCGAGGGATCCCCGCTGACTGGATCGACGGCATTGCCGACTGGCCGCGAGGTGTGGCGTTGCTGCGTCGCGTGGCAAACCGGCTGGCAGCGCGAGAGGCAGGCCCGGTTCCCTATTGCTGGCCCGCCGCACTACCCCGTAATCTCCTGTTTTTATTGATCGTATTGCTCCATGGTCTACGCCGCCTACTGCCTCCCTACTAGAGATTTGATGTGAGCAATGCAGCGAGCTCCGTGTCGTGGGCTGATAAAGAGACCAGGGGTAGCGTGTAACAGGGACTTGATCTTTGTGTGATGACACTTTGCGATCTAGAGTATTCGGCTTCTGATAGAAGCCCCGTGTACTTGATTTGTATCAATGCCTGCAGTTGGCATTTTGGAACACTCTGGAGTGCCAAAAATAACCGGCCAGGGATAATTTGGTGCGTTACCGCTATTTCACCACCACATGGATCATTGTTTCGACAGCTGTGGCGCTGTTGTTATGGAGTGCGTTGTCGGCTTATTCCCTTAAATGGAACATCTCCAATCTTCACGATGAGAAGGTGCGACTTGCGACCGCCGAGGCACGCGCCAACTGGAATAAGGATATGGCCTTTCGCAGCTGGGCCAGCCGCCACGGCGGTGTCTACGTCAGGCCAGACGAGCGCACCCCTCCCAATCCCTACCTGTCGCACCTGCCAAGTCGTGACGTAAGGTTAGATGACGGCACCGCCCTTACCCTGATGAATCCCGCCTACATGATGCGCCAGATGACCGAGGAGTATGAATCGAGTTACGGCATCAAGGGCAAGGCCACGGGAAAGATCGTCTTGAATCCGAAAAACAAACCCGATGAGTGGGAGCACTCGGCGCTGCAACGCTTCGAGCAGGGTGAGAGTGAGGTGGTAGAGGAGACCGCCATCGACGGCAAGCCCTTCGTGCGCTTAATGAAAGTGGTGATCATGGAGCAGAGCTGTGTGCAGTGTCATGGACATCTTGGCTTTAAGGCGGGGGATGTGCGCGGCGGAGTAAGTATCGCGATCCCGCTTACCCCCTACTTTGATGCAGACAAGGTGACAGTGCGCACCATTGTTTTTGTGCACACGGTCGTGTGGGGGCTGGGTCTGGCCGGCATGCTGTTGTTCTCTACGGTGGTTTGGCGGCGACAGAACGATAATGGGAAGCTACTGCGGTTGATTGAACATGAGGCATTGCATGATGTTTTGACCGGCTTGCCCAATCGCCAGCTTTTCCTGGATCGAATAGAGCAGTCACTCGACCGTTGTCATAGAGAGGGTGGATATCACTTTGCTGTCTGCCTTGTCGACCTTGATCGCTTTAAGCTGATTAATGACAGTTATGGTCATCAAATGGGTGATCGTGTTTTGCTGGAGATTGCAGAGCGTCTGCAACGCCACATCCGTCCCGGTGATACGGCGGCCCGCCTGGGTGGCGATGAGTTTACCCTGTTGCTGGAGAGTGCCGCTTCGCTGGAGTCGATGCTTGCCGCGGTGGAGCGCGTATTGGAAGAGCTAAGAGAGGTGATGGTGATCGACGGGGTGTCGATTCACACCGATGCCAGCATCGGTATCTGCTGCAGCAGTCAATGCTATACACAGGCTGATGAGATGATTCGCGATGCCGATATCGCCATGTATCGGGCCAAGGATGAGGGGAAGGGGCGTATTGAGTTCTTTAACCCCGAGATGCATCAAAAGGCACTCATCATTATGCAACTGGAGAGCGAGTTGCATCAGGCGATGGAGCGTGGCGAGCTGCAGATCTACTATCAACCGGTGGTCGACACACACAACAATACTGTTGGTGGCTTTGAGGCGTTGCTGCGCTGGACTCACCCCGAGATGGGGAGTATCCCACCCGAGAAGTTTATTCCGTTGGCCGAGGCAACGGGCCTTATCGGAAAGATAGGCGAATGGGTGCTGCATCAGGCGTGTCATCAGGTGCAGGAGTGGAATCAGCATTACGGTTCTCGTTTCTTTATTGCGGTCAACCTCTCCGGCAAGCAAATCGATGATGATAATGATCTCGTCGAGACCGTGCGGCAGGCACTGAGCAGCTCTGATCTGCCGGCAGGATTGCTGCACTGTGAGGTGACGGAGAGCACCCTCATTCGTCACAAGGAAGCGGCCACCCGGGTGCTCAATGAAATCCAGCAGCTGGGTGTACATATCAGTATTGATGATTTTGGAACCGGTTACAGTTCGCTGACCTATCTGCACCAGTTTAGCTTCGACATTCTTAAGATCGATAAAAGCTTTGTGCAGGATATGACTGCCGAGGGCAAGGGCTTGCAGCTGGTGCGCATGTTGATGATGCTGGCCCACGACTTCAATATGGAAGTGATTGCCGAGGGGGTAGAGACCGAGGATCAGTACAACCGGCTCAAGGCTTTCAACTGCAGCTGGATTCAGGGCTACTATTTTCTGCGACCGGTTCCCAAAGAGGTGATAGAGATGTTAATCGAGGGGGGGCAAGTGAAAAACGTGCAAATGCTCATCGACATGGCGCCGATAGACCTGGCGGCAACCCCCGCCTGATGGGGGCCGACGCTGAGAGTCAGAACAAAGCCTTATACACCTCCAGCATCTATGGTGGTATGGTTGGAAAATTATTGAGTTATTGTTGTTATTTCAATAACTTATATGGATATAAATTTTCCGAGGATTGAGACCATGCAGTCAGGCCCACGCGAGATCGTTACCCCCTTCCGCCCCATTCCGTTGGATGTGCCGGAGGGGATGAAGCCCAACGAGTTCTTCAACTCCACCGAGAACCTTAACGACCTGGCCAATAACAATGGCCTGTTGCGTAATCCGGAAAACCTGCTGCTCTATAGAAAGGCGCTGGGCCACTCCAACGAGTTCGATACCTCCATTATCTACAACACCTCACAGACGGTGCTTAACCCGCTGGGCCGCCCGGTGCGCCGCACCCAGGTGCCGGATGATGTAAAGCATGTGTGGAACCGGATGAACCAGATCATCATCGAGTACATGCTGGAAAAGTACCCCGACCCGGCCGAGGCCCTGGTGCTGGCGGGTGAGGCGAGCCTCGATGCCACCTGGCCGCTGACCTCGCCCGGCGTGCCGAGCATCCGCATGCTGCACAACCACTTTATCGTCTTCAACAAACAGCAGCTACGCGATGCCCCGCTGGCCGACAGCAATAACCCCAACCTTACCGATGGTGGTCAGCACTCACTTTTCCAGGCCCATATGCGTGATGTCTACCGTGGCTTCTTCGATCGCCTCGACCTGCAGATCCTCAAACCCTGCAATGACGGCAGCTGCAAGATAGAGCTCACCGGCTATCCGCAGGGGCTGCCCGCCTGGGAGATCACCGGTGGCGTCGAGGCGCTAAAAGAGGTGCGCTTCTGGAAGGAGTACGACATCATCCTCAAGGGCTTTATCGACTTCTACCGCACCTTCTTCACCCAAGTCTCTACCCGTAATGCACCGATGCCCAAGCAGGCCTACTTCCCGGCACTGGTGGAGGAGAAGCTGCTGTTCAATAATGATTTTCTCACCGCGGCGAAGATGATCCGCGATCGCTGCATTATCGATCCGGCCTACGCAAACGGCCTGCGCTGGCAGCCCGCCTTCAAGCAGCTGATCTACCGCAACGACAACGGCAAGCTCATTGTCACCATCAGCCAGAACTCTATCGGCAACGCCATCACCGAACTGCTCGGTGTGGTGGTCAAACGTGCCCCCGATGCCGAGGCCTATGAGAAGAGCGAACCGGCGCTGATCGAAAAGCTGCTGGAAGTGCGCCAGCGTCTGATCGATGCCGATCTGGGTACCGGGATCACCACCGAACACTGGCCTGCTGAATAGGCCGGAAAAATAGCGAAAGGAAGTGTGCCGGGTATTCATGCCCGGTTTATACTGAGCGCCCTAATCCCTGGTAGCAAAGAGGAATCTCTGTTGTTTTCCGCACTATTTAACAAAAAACCGGTACTCGATGAGGCGTCGATTCAGTGGCTGTTTGATACCTACGCCTGGGCCCTGCGTAATTTCGATGCGGCGCTCTTCCGTGATCACACCGTGCTGGTGCAGCCCAATGACCGCTTCTTTCCCGGCAGGGTCGATAGCGTCGAGGGGATGGCGGGGCTGATCTGCGACAAGGTGAAGGAGTATGCCGCGATTGCCCACTGGCCGACCCGTCTGGTGGATGGACGCCAGTGTCAGCTGGAGGAGGCGCCAAAGCTGTTACTGGATGGCCCAATTCGCGGCGGCTCGGCACTGGCCGAGGTGGAGGAGTCGCAGCGCCTGCCGGTCCTCTATGACCCGGCGCTGATCAACAACCCCGAGGCGATGATCGCCAGCTTCGCCCATAGCTTTGCCCACTACCTCGGCACCCTGGCGCAGGAGGCGCCACCCGGCGGCGAGGAGAACTGGCCGCATGTCACCGAGGTGCTGGCCAGCTTTACCGGCTTCGGTGTGATCATGGCCAATAGCGCCTTTAACGTGCGTATTCCGCGTTGCGGCAGCTGCGCACCGCAACCGGTGGACCGCCAGAGCTATCTTTCGCAGTACGATATGACCTATGCGCTGGCGATCTTTAGTGAGCTGAAGGGCATTCCAAAAGGCGAGGTGTTGCCGCAGCTGAAGAGCAGTCTGCGTGGTTTTTATAAGCGTGCGGTAAAGGATGTGGCAGGGCGGGGTGAGGCCTTGGGGCAGCTTCGCTCATTGTTGTGAGGTTGTGACGGGGCTAGCTGGGCATGGCTGCCCAGCAGCTCAACGCCGCTGCTTCAGGGGCATAATCACCCCCTCCAGCCCGTTGATGCGGATCTCCAGCGCCAGCTGCATCAGCCGCCC
Source organism: Thiohalomonadaceae bacterium (assembly GCA_041554195.1). Taxonomy (GTDB): domain Bacteria; phylum Pseudomonadota; class Gammaproteobacteria; order Thiohalomonadales; family Thiohalomonadaceae; genus JAPHSX01. The sequence continues at coordinate 215,766 of JBFFMJ010000003.1, read as the reverse complement.
CAGCTCCCCCTTGGGGAACTCCTTTTTGGCGAACCACAGCAGGTACTCCTCGGGCAGATCGATCAGCACCTTGCCCTGATATTTACCAAAGGGCATGGTGTGGCGGGCGAGTTTTAGCAGATCCTGTTTATCAAACATGGGGCTAGTTTGCCCTGCTCTGGCCGCCATTAACAGGCCGTGGCGCCCCGCGGCGGCGTTTTTTCGTCGATCTCCCTGAGTTCCCTGTAAAGCCCCCTACATTAGTAAGAACTAATACTTGACAGGCACGGTTGGTTATAGTGTAATACCTGACAATAACAGTTGGTTAACCCGGTTGACCGATGAGACAGACTCATCGCAGCCACTAGCAAAAGAGGAACTGAAAATGGAACTTCCAAACAGAGACGGTGATGGTTACCTGACCAATATGTATGACTGGACCCCTGAAATTGCCCGTGCGATGGCTGAGGTCGATGAGTACGAACTGAATGAAGAGAAGTGGGCGCATATTATGAAGGCCCGCGAATACTACGATGAGCACAGCGTGGTGCCGCCGATCCGCAAATTCTCCAAATTCATGGGGGTGGACCAGAAGGCGATGTTCCAGCTGTGGATGACCGGCCCGATGAAGCCGATCACCAAGTACGGTGGCCTGCCCAAGCCGACCGGCTGCGTCTAACCACGCCTTACCCCGAAACGCCCGCTTAACCGCGGGCGTTTTTGTTTGTCTGCTATTTATCCCCCCTTTAAAGGCCGGGGATTTGTCTTGTGCCCGGCCGGGCTCTAGAATTGCGCAGGTTTTATGATTCGGTCTCCTGCCGGTGGTTTAAGGGTACCGGGAACCTTTGGCGCTGTATTGAGTCTTTAAATCCCATAGTCGCGTCGCGACGATGACAGAATAAAGATGCATTAAACTGCACAACGGCAACAACAGAAGGGTAGATAGCATGGTAGCGGTTTTGGAATCCTCATCGACACAACAGGCGGTATTGGCGTTAAAAGAGCGGGTATCTGCAGAGATCCTCGGGCAGGAGCGTTTAGTCGACCGCCTGCTGATCGCCCTGCTGGCCGACGGCCACCTGCTGGTGGAGGGGGCCCCCGGCCTGGCCAAGACCCGCGCCATCAAGGCGCTGAGCGAGGGCATCGAGGGTGACTTCCACCGCGTGCAGTTTACCCCCGACCTATTGCCTGCCGACCTCACCGGCACTGACATCTTCCGCCCACAGGATGGTTCTTTCGTTTTCCAGAAAGGCCCGCTGTTCCACAATCTGGTGCTGGCCGATGAGATCAACCGCGCCCCGGCCAAGGTGCAGTCGGCGCTGCTGGAGGCGATGGCCGAGCGGCAGATCACCGTCGGCAGTACCACCTACCCACTGCCCGCCCTGTTCCTGGTAATGGCGACACAGAACCCGATTGAGCAGGAGGGGACCTACCCGCTGCCCGAGGCGCAGCTGGATCGCTTCCTGCTGCACGTGAAGATCGACTACCCGCAGGCCGAGACCGAGCAGGCGATCCTGCGACTGGCACGCCGTGAGGCGGCGGGTGGCGAGACGGCCACCCGCAGTGCCGCGCCGCTCAGCCAGGTAGAGCTGTTTGCCGCACGTGACGAGGTGCTGGCGCTCCACATGGCGGAGAATCTGGAGCGTTACCTTATCGAGATCATCATGGCGACCCGCGACCCCTCACCCTACGGCAGCGAGCTGGCACGCTGGGTGCAGTGGGGCGCGAGCCCGCGGGCGACCATCGCCCTGGACCGCTGTGCCCGCGCCCACGCCTGGCTGGCCGGTCGTGACTTTGTCGCCCCGGAGGATATCCAGACCATGGCCTTCGATGTACTGCGCCACCGGGTGCTGCTCTCCTACGAGGCGGAGGCCGAGGGGATCACCCCGGACCGCTTTATCAATACCCTGATCCAGCAGATTGCCGTGCCCTGAAGCGGATGTTGAAACGCTGGTTCTCCTCAACGGCTGTGAGTACGCCCCCGCCTGAGCAATCGGGTGAAGGGGTAGTGCGCCTGTCTACCCGTGCGCTGATCGCGCTGCACCACCAGGCGGGCTCGCTGTCGCTGGCCACCTCAAAGATCCGCTCACAGCAGAGCGGTGGCTATGTCTCGCGATTCAAGGGGCGTGGCATGGAGTTTGACGAGGTGCGCCCCTACCAGCAGGGCGACGATGTGCGCAGCCTCGACTGGCGGGTCACCGCCCGCACCGGCAAACCCCACACCAAGCTCTATCGTGAGGAGCGCGAGCGTGCGGTGCTGCTCTCGGTCGACCTGCGCGACACTATGTTCTTCGCCACCCGTGGCGCCTACAAGGCGGTGCGTGCGGTGCAGGCGGCGGCGCTGCTCGGCTGGAGCGCGGTCGATGGGGGGGACCGGGTCGGTGCGCTGCTGTTTGATGATCGGAACCACCAGGAACACCGGCCACGGGGCGGCAAACCGCCGCTGCTTCACCTGTTGAAGAGACTGGGTGAGGAGTCGCGCTGGCAGCGTGCCGAGGCGGCTGAGAATAGTGTTGAGGAGAGCCTGCTCTTGGCGGTGCAACGGCTGCGCCGCGTCGCCTCGCCGGGCAGCCTGATCTTTATCTTGAGTGATTTTGCCGGACTCAACCGCAGCAGTGCCTCGCAGATCACCGAGCTGGGGCGACACAGTGAGGTGGTGCTCGGTTTCTGCCATGACCCGCTGGAGGCCGAGCTGCCCCCCGCCGGTCACTACCGGGTGAGCGATGGCGATCTGAGCAGGGTAATCGACACCGGTAGTCAGTCACAACGCGAGGCCTACCACGCGCGTTTTGAGTCACAGCTGGGTGAGCTGCAGCGGCTGGCACACCTGCCGGGGATCCACCTGCTGCCGCTCTCCACCGCCGATGACCCACTCGCCGTGTTACAGCGCCGCTTCGGGGTGAAACGATGAGCGTGGACCTCACCCAGCTGCGCGACATTCACCTGCCCGAGCCGGTGAGCTGGTGGCCCCCCGCCCCCGGCTGGTGGCTGACGCTGGGGGCCGTGATCGCCTTCATTATACTGGTCTTCGTTATTCGCCGCGGCATCCGCCTCAGGCGCTGGCGGCGGGAGGCCCGCGCTACGATTGCGCAACTCAAACAGCAGCACCGGGAGAACCCGGAGCGGGGCCAGGAGATCGTGGGGCGGCTTTCGGTGCTGATGCGTCGCGTCGCCACCACCCGCTTTCCCGCCGCCGAGGTCGCCTCGCTCAGCGGCGCGCAGTGGCTGCAGTTTCTGGACCGCCACAGCAAAAAGGGGGAGCCCTTCCAGCAGGGGGTGGGACAGCTGCTGGCCGATGCCCCCTATCGTAGCAGACACGTCAATATTCCCGAGGTCGAGGCGCTGCTTAAGCTGTGTGATCACTGGATCGCCACCCTGCCGGGAGGGTCACGATGATCGAGTTTGCCTGGAGCGGGCTCTTCTGGCTGTTACCGCTGCCGCTACTGATGCGCTGGCTGCCTGCGGTGGCGAGCCGTCAGCAGGCGGCGTTGCGGGTGCCGATGATGGCGCGCTTTGAGCAGCAGGCCCTGACGGGCAGTCCCTCCGGCGGGCGCCCGCTGCTACTGCTGCTGGCGTTAATCGCCTGGGCGCTATTACTGGCGGCGGCGGCCCGCCCCGGCTGGGTGGGCGAAGCGGTCGAGCTGCCGGTGAGCGGGCGCGACCTGATGCTGGCGGTGGACCTCTCCGGCAGCATGGAGGCGGAGGATTTTGTGGTGCAGGGGCAGGCGATCAACCGCCTGCTAGCCACCCAGATCGTCGCCGGTGAGTTTATCGAGCGACGCGTCGGTGATCGCCTCGGCCTCATCCTGTTCGGCCGTAACGCCTATGTGCAGACCCCTTTAACCTTCGACCGTAAGACGGTACGCACCCTGCTGGAAGAGGCGGCGATTGGTCTCGCCGGCAAGGAGACCGCCATCGGTGATGCTATCGGCCTGGCGGTAAAGCGGTTGCGTAACAGTACCGATGAGGAGGCGCTGGAGCGCAGCATCCTCATCCTGCTCACCGATGGGGCCAACACCGCCGGTGAGGTGGAGCCGCTGAAGGCGGCAGAGCTGGCGGCCTCGGCGGGGCTCACCATCTACACCATCGGTATCGGTGCTGATGAGATGATCGTGCGCTCACTGTTTGGTTCACAGCGGGTCAACCCCTCGCGCGACCTGGATGAGAAGACGCTGAACGCGATCGCCGAGACCACCGGCGGGCGTTATTTTCGCGCCCGCGATACCCAGGGGCTGAACCAGATCTATTCATTGATTGATGAGCTGGAACCGATTGCCCGCGAGAGCAAGCAGTTTCGCCCGCAACGCGCCCTGTTCTACTGGCCACTGGCAGCGGCGCTGCTGCTGGCCGCGCTGGTCACGCTGTTATGGAGGCGACAGTGATGGTTGATTTTGAGGCCCTCCATTTCCTCCGCCCCGAGTGGTTCTGGGCCGTGCTGCCGTTGCTGTTTCTGGTTGCGCTGCTGGCACGTAACAAGGCGAAGGGGGGCAACTGGCAGTCGGTGGTCGACCCTGCACTGCTGCCCCACCTGCTGGTGGGCGAGAATCTGCGCCAGCGTCGCTGGCCGCTGGCGATGATCACCCTGGCGGGGCTGCTGGCGATCACCGCGCTGGCAGGTCCGGTGTGGCAGAAGCTGGAGCAGCCGGTCTTCAGCCAGCCCTCATCACTGGTGATCCTGCTGGACCTCTCCCGCTCGATGGATGCCACCGACACCAAGCCCTCGCGTCTGGCCCGCGCCAAACTGAAGCTGAAGGATATTCTGCAGCGCCGTCGTGAGGGCGAGACCGCCCTGATTGCTTACGCCGCCGATGCCTTTGTGGTGACCCCGCTCAGCAGCGATAGCCAGACCATCGCCAGCCAGCTCTCTGGCCTTACCACCGACCTGATGCCGGCGCAGGGCTCACGTCCCGATCTCGCCCTGAGCAAGGGGCGCGAACTGCTGCACCAAGCCAGTCGCATCAGCGGCAGCCTGCTGCTGGTGAGTGACGGCATCGAGGGGGCACCGCCTTCGGCCTTAAATGAGATTATCGGGCAGCTGCGTGGCGAGGGTTATCAGCTGCACCTGCTGGGTGTCGGCAGTACGGAGGGGGCCCCTATCCCCCTGCCCGGTGGCGGCTTTATGAAGGACCGTGACGGCAATATCGTGCTGGCCGCGCTTGATGCGGCACAGATGCGTCGCGCCGCACAACAGGGTGGCGGCATTTATCAGCCGCTCTCCGCCGATGAGCGCGACATCGACGCCCTGCTGGCGCGGGTCGAGCAGCAGGGGGCCACGGAAAAGGGCGAGGCGGTGGAGGACATGGTGAGCGACCAGTGGCAGGAGGAGGGGGTGTGGCTGCTGCTGCCGCTGCTCGTTATTGCCCTGTTCGCCTTTCGCCGCGGCGTGTTGCTGCTGGCCCTGGTGATGGTGCTACCGCTGCCGCGTGAGAGCATGGCGGCCGGCATGGATACGTTGTGGCGCACTCGTGATCAACAGGCGCAGCAGGCCTTTGATCAGGGGGACAGCAAGGGTGCCGCCGAACTGTTTGAGAATAAAGAGTGGCGTGCCGCCGCGCAATATCGTGCCGGTAATTATCAGCAGGCGCTGGAGCAGCTGAAGGGGCTTGAAGGCGCCGAGGCCGTCTACAACCGCGGCAATGCCCTGTCGCAGCTGGGCCAGCTGGAACCCGCGCTGCAGGCCTATGAAGAGGCACTCAAGCTCGACCCGACGCTGGAGGATGCCGCCTTTAACCGCGACAAGGTAAAACAGTGGCTCAAGGAGTCGCAGCAGCAGAATGAGGGAAAACCGGGCGAGTCGGGTGAGCCATCAAACGATCCCAGTGAGTCGCAGGATGAGCAGCAGGGCCAGCAGGATAGCTCTGAGTCTGAGCAGTCCGGCGAGCAGCAGGGAGAATCATCACCGTCAGAATCTGAGGGAGAGCAGCAGCAGGGTGAAGAGTCTGCTTCATCGCAGCCATCGGATGATCAGCCGTCTGGCTCTGAGGGTGAAGAGGCCAGGAAGTCCCAGTCGGCTGAAGAGCAGGCCGCCGAGGATGAGGCGGCGCAGCAGCTGGCCGAACAGCTGGCTAAAGATGAGAAAGAAGGGGGCGAGCAGCCCGAGGCGCAGGCGATGATGTCGGCCGAGCAGGAGCCACAACTCAGCCCCGAAGAGCGCGAACAGCTGCAGGCCACCGAGCAGTGGCTGCGGCGCATCCCCGATGACCCGAGCGGGTTGTGGCGGCGCAAGTTTGAATACCAGTACAAGCGGCAGAGAGAGCTCCGTGGTGAAGAGGACAAACCGTGGTAATGAGAATGAGAGTGACACTGAACAGCCTGGTCATCATCACCGGCCTGCTGTTATCCACCACCCTGCAGGCGGCGCTAACACTCAGTGTCGACCGCAATCCGGTCGGCATGGATGAGTCCTTCACCCTGACCTTGAGCAGCGATGGGTCGGTGGATGGTGAGCCCGATTTCTCCTGGCTGGAGCGCGAGTTCGAGGTGGTAAACCAGCAGCAGAGCAGCAACTTTCAGATGATTAACGGCGATGTCTCGCGCTCCATCACCTGGAACCTGACACTGCTGGCAAAAAAGAGTGGTAACTTTGTGCTGCCGCCGATCCGTGTCGGCGATCAGCAGAGCAATCGCATTACGCTGCGGGTAAAGGAGCGTGCGGCGGCCTCAACAGCACCCGATGGTGCGGCGAACAACGAGGCGCTGTTCGTGCTGGTCGAGGCCGGGCAGGCCGAGCTCTATGTGCAGGAGCAGCTGCTCTACACCATTAAGCTCTTTCTGGCGCACGATGCCGGGCTGAATATCGCCAACGGCAGTAGCCTCTCCGAGCCGGAGCTCGCCTCCGGTGATGCGGTGATCAAGCGCCTGGGCGAGGACAGTAATTATCAAACCATGTTTAACGGCAAGCGTTACTCGGTGATCGAACGGCGCTACGCCATCTACCCGCAGCAGAGTGGTGAGCTGTCGATAAAACCTATTCTGTTCGACGGGCGGATGGTGACAACGACCAATCGTCGCCAGTCGATCTTCGACTCGCTACAGCAGCGCAGCCAGATAAAACGGGTGACCTCAAAGGGCGTCACACGCGAGGTCAAGGCAATCCCGGCGGGCTACACGGGCAAGCAGTGGCTACCGGCCAAGAGTGTGCAACTGGTCGAGGAGTGGCCGGAGCAGCAGGGGCTGGTGGTGGGTGAGCCGGTCACCCGCACCCTGGCGCTGCTGGTCGATGGCATCACCAGCGCGCAGCTGCCGACATTAAATATGGCTACCCCGGAGGGGCTGAAGAGTTATCCCGATCAGCCGCTGCTAAAGGAGACTACCTCGGCGCAGGGGATCACCGCCCTGCGCCAGGAGAAGATCGCCCTGGTCGCCACCGCCCCCGGTGAGCTGACACTCCCCGCCCTCGAGGTGACGTGGTGGAATACCGACACCGGCAAACAGGAGGTGGCCCGTCTGGACGCACGCACGATCAAGGTGAAGGCGGCTGCGGGGGGGAGTGAGCCGCAGGCTATGCCACCAGCAGTAAGCGGTGTTCAGCAGGCGGCCAGTCAGCCGTTAACCGCGATCGCGGAGCCGAAGGCGAGTCCGCTCGCCGCCACCACGGGAAGTGATCGTCGCTGGCAGTGGCTGGCGCTGGTACTGGCCGCTGGCTGGTTGTTCACCCTGCTGCTGTGGTGGCGTAGTACGAGGCAGTCCAATGCGACGCCTGCCGCAAAGGTCGAGGCCATCGAAAGCCTGAAGGCGGTCCGTAAAAAAGTAAAAGCGGCGTGTCACAGCGGTAATGCCAGCGAGACAAAAGAGGCGTTAATGGGCTGGGCACAGAGCCAGTGGCCCGATGCAGCTCCTGCCAGTCTGGGCGAACTGGCGCGCCGCGTGAGTGGTGAGCTGGCGGCGGCTATCGATGAGCTGAGCCGCGTCCTCTATAGTGGGGCAAAGAGCGAGTGGCGTGGTGAGCCGTTGTGGGAGGCCTTTAACGCACCGCGGAGCGGGAAGAGTACAGCGTCACCACCCAGTGAACTGGCACCGCTGTTTCGACATCAGTAGTCGCCCAAAAACTTAATAAAAATAAACGGGCATGATCCGGTGCCGTGGAGAGAGCAATGATTTTAACGGTACTATCGATCTCGATGATTCTCTATCTTGCCCTGCTACTGCAGGATAAGTTCAGGATCCCCTCACCGCTCAGTCTGATCGTCCTCTCTTTTATCTTTCACGCCCTGTCCAATAACCTCTTCCTGCTTACCGCTGATGCGGAGCAGTTTGCCCAGCTGGTGATCCTGCTGCTGCCGATACTGTTGATCGGCGACACGCTAGAACTGAAGTTAAAAGACCTCAGGGAGCACGGCCTGAGCCTCTTCTATCTCGCCGTGGTAGCGGTGTCGCTATCGGTGGTGATCGCGCTGTTCACGGCAGACTTTATCTTCGGCCAATACCGCCTGTCGGCGGCGGCCATCGTGATGCTGTTTGCGATGGTTCTGGCGACCGATCCGGTATCGGTAGTGAGTATCTTCTCCAACTTCGAGCTGCCGCATAAATTAAAGATCCTCGCCGAGGGCGAGAGCCTGTTCAACGATGCCACAGCACTGATCGTCTTCGTCTTCATCGGCCTCTATGCGCTCGATGGTGGGGAGATCACCGCAGGCTATGTCACCGAGATCAGCCTGCTGATCATCTTCGCCTCGGCGGCGGTCGGCGTGGCGGTCGGCTATCTCGGTCTGGTGCTGATGAAGACCACCGAAAACCGCATCTCCGAGCTGCTGCTGCTGATCATGACCGGCTACGGCGGCTTTGAACTGTCCGAGCATTTTTACGCCGTGCTCAACCTGTTCGGCGGTCACTCACACATGCACCTCTCCGGCATCCTCGGCTGTATCTTCGCCACCCTCACCCTGCATCACAACCTCACCCGCGACATCCAGCAGGAGGAGACGATTATCGAAAAGGAGGAGCAGGAGATCCGTCAGGAGTCGCAGGCGGCAAAGAGTTCCAGCCGTGTCATCGACTCGGCCCTGAGCATCCTGAAAATCAATATCGAGGAGAGAGAGCGTCACCTGCGCACCAAGGAGGATGTGCAGTTACTGGCGATAGTGGCGAACACCATACTCTTTGTGGCGATGGCGGAGATCATCGACCTGGAACTGCTGCTGCAGTACAAGTTTGAGATCATGGCGATGTTTGTCGTGACCACCGTGATCCGCGCATTGATGATGGCCAAGTTCGCCATCATCACCAACCAGACCCGCAAGATGGCAAATGTGAACTATCGCTGGTGGGGCGTACTCACCTTTGCCGGGATCAAGGGCGGCCTGTCGGTGGTGATGCTGATGATGATCCCCGTAGGCTTTGAACACCTTGAAATGTTCAAGGCCGTAGTGGTCGGCGTGATCCTGCTCTCCACCTTTATTTACTCGGCGATCCTGATCGCGATTATTGGTAGCAATAGTGCGATCTTCAGGCAGGAGATGCTGGAGGAGGGGCATTAGTTGCTGGAATAGTGTTGCGCTAGTAACTTCATAATATTTATGGGTATAGTGAAGTGATACAGGGACGTGGTGAAGACTTCTAACATTTCCCTAAATGATTACGTACAGGCCATTCGCTCGTATTTACGCAGGATCGTGGGGTATTGGGGAGTTTGCCTGATACTTAATGTTAGGTGACAAAAGGAACTTACATGAAAATAACCTCTATGCTGTTACTGATTCTCATTGCTAGCGGGGCCATGGCGTCAGAAGTGGATGAATACATAAATGAAGGTATAAAGCTTCATGATGAGGGCAGCTATGATAAAGCAGCGCAGCAATATAAGAAGGCGTTGGAGTTAGAGCCAAACAATCTACCTGCTCTTTATGAGTTGGCTTTTTCATATATGGTTAGTAAGAAGAATGAAGAATGCATTGAGGCAGCAAAAAAAGGTTTAAGTTTTGAGTCTAGTTTACAAAAGAAATTCACGGTAGCTCTTGGGAGCTGTTATTCACAACTAGGGAAAACAGCAGAAGCCATACAGTCATTTGAAGAAGGGCTGAATGTCGACCCTACCGACTCTCATCTTCATTTAAATATTGCCGTAACATTCTCAAATATACGCCAGGATAAAAAAGCAATTGCTCATTTAAAGGAGGCAATAAAATATTCTAACGGATACTCGTCTCCTTATTACTTCATAGCCGAGATTTATCGTAGCGAAAATTATCGAATTCCTGCACTTTATTTTTATATGCAATTTGTATTATTAGAGCCAAACACGAGAAGAAGCCAGGATGCCGCTAAAAAAATATATGCACTTCTATACCAGGGCTTAAAACAAAAAGAAAATGGTGGTATGGATATTGTTGTAAATCCGAACTCGCCAAAGGATGAGGGTGACTATACCGCAATAGAGCTGGCGTTATCAGTAGCTGCAGCAGCTTCAATAGCAGAAAAAAGCAAGGACTCAAAAGTTGATCTAGCTCGTCACACTGAGGCTTTAACTAGTTTCATTCAGATTTGTAGTGAAATAGAAGATAAAAATTTAGAAGCCACTTTTACTTGGCAGTACGCCGCGAAAAATATGATTGCTTTACAAAATAGCGGCAACTTTAAAACCTACTCGTATATTCTGGCTGCAAGAGCAGGGATACAAGGAGCCGCCAGTTGGCTTGATGAAAATCAGGAAAAAATAAAGAAAATGTCCAATGCCATTCAATCGCTCTGAATCTAAATTCAGTGCCTGAATATCCATTGCAACCAGGTGTTCAAGGGACTGGTGGTGGGCATGACGCCTGACCTGAGCGCTAACAATTAGCAGGGCACCCTGAGCGGGCGTTACTCCTCATCAGCGGCCAATCCCTATATGGCCCGGTCGTAAAGCTGTTCAGTGATGAGATGCAGGCGCAGAGAAGAGAGCTGCCGCAGCGGTATCCTGCCGCAACACTATCAAGGGGGGCTCCCCGTTTTCCCCCCTCGCTTACCCGCAATGCTTGCCGCGATGGTCGCGCCCGTCAGACTAATCCAGGTCTTCCTCATGCTGCGGCGCGGAGTGCGCCGTCAGGTCGCCACGGGTGGTGTGGTACCACACCTGTTCTTCACTGCGCAGAATATTGCCCAGTGTACCGAGCTCCTCGCTGGTAAGGTGGTCCATTACCGCATCACTTCCATCATGCAGCTTCAGGTGAATGGCGCAGCGGCGCGGTTTATCGTGAAAGTTGAGGGCGTAATTTTCTACCTGTTTCCACATGCCGGACTCTCTTCTCGTTGGGTAGTAAACGTGATGAGTATAAACAAAATATCAAGCCAATCCACAACCCCTGCAGAACCGCTGGGTTCAGGATGTTGAATCGCGGACGATCTGCTCACTGCAGGTATGAAATGATGCATCCGGTTTGGGTGAAGAGTGGGTAGAGAAGGATGTTAACAGCCTGTTTTGTTACAAATGTCACAAGCGGTGCATTTTGCAGCGTGTAATGAGGGGCGGCTTTGCAAAAAAGCAAGATTATTATGACGGGGTTCACAAAAATGAGAAGAATCCGATGAATTCACTCGGATAAAAGGGGTAGTGAACTATCCTTTAAGCTGCCATGAATGGCTGGAAGAGAGGGAGGGAACTCCTTATGTCGGTACGGATACACCATATTGGGATGAGCATGGCGATTATCGCGATGCTTGTCTGTGTACGATATGCAGCAGCAGCGAGCGCCACAGCAACCGTCACCGCAACGATTACCGAGACGGCACCGGTGGCCAGCGGTCTGGCACTAACTCCTCCGCAGCTCGATATGCACGGCAAATCAGACGGGCAGCTCACCATCGCCAAACGTTCGGAACAGTGGCGTGCTGTTAATGTCGATCTGGCCACAACTTCCGGTAGCAGCGACAGGTGTAAGCTGCGCTATTCTCCTCGCTACTCAGAACTCCCACCTGGTGGCTATCAGGTGCTTCGTTTGCAGTTTCGTGCAGACCCTTCACGCCCCTGCCGTACTAATTACAACCTTGTGATAAATGTGCGGGAAAAACATGGCTTTTCCGAGATCACGGTGCCGGTATACACCGCCTCTGAGTGAGCAAGGCCCTGCAGTAGCTGGAAAAAGGAGACCCACCCTGAAGGGAAGCCGCTTGTGGCCGGCAGATGAAACAGTAAAGAGGAAATAAAGCATTATAAAAACACACAGAAAGGACGGAGGGATTCACAAACGAGTAATGGATTAAGAAATAACCCCTCCGTCCCCTTGAAGAGACTCGAATAAAATCTCCTGCCCCTTTTCGGCAATTCCGCACTACTCTTTCCCCACTCGCCCCACCCCCAACGGCTTAAATCGAATCAGCAACGACGGCAGCAGCGTCATATCGGCGATCAGGGCGGCGATCATAGAAAAACCGGTGAGCAGGCCGAAGTAGATGGTCGGCACAAAGTTGGAGAAGGCGAGGATTGAAAACCCCATGGTGATGGTGACCGTGGTGTAGTACATGGCGCGGCCTATGGTGTTGTGGCTGCGCCGCGCGGCGGCGAGATAGTCGCCATCACGGTTGAACTCTTCACTAAAACGGTGAATGTAGTGGATGGTGTCATCCACCGCGATGCCGATGACAATGGCGGCGATGGTGATGGTCATCATGTCGAGCGGGATGCGCAGCCAGCCCATCAGGCCGAGCACGATGGCGGCCGCGAAGAGGTTGGGCAGGATCGCCAGCGAGGCCAAATAGAGGTTGCGAAACAGCAGTGCGAACATCAGCATCACGGCGATGAATACCACGCCGATGGTGAGAATTTGCGAGCGAAACAGGCTCTGCAACATATTGTTGTAGAGCACCACCATACCGGTGACATGGACCTGCTCCTCGGCCAGTCCAAGCTCGGTGGTGAGGTGGTGTTGGATTTTCTGTATCAGCTGTTCACGTTTTAGTGACGGGTCTGATTCAAAGACGCGGATACTGAAGCGCAGCTGATTGCCATCGGCCGACAGGTAGGGGTCGATGAGAGAGGTTTGTATCTCCTGCGGTAGTCGTTTGTAGAGCACTGCGAGGGCGAAATTGTCGTGCAGGATATTAGGGTCCAGTTTTTCCAGCATGCGCAGGGTGGTGGTTAGCGAGAGCACCTTGCCGCTCTCATCCAGTGAGTCAAGATAGTCATGAATCTCGGCCACCCGGCCCAGGGTAAAACTGTTAAACCAGTAACTGCTGCCGGTGAGTCCCGCCTCGACCGGCTCATCGGCAAACAGCTCATCGATGACATCGAAGGGCTCGTCGGTTTCTGTTTCGGCCTGGTCAAAAAAACTTTTTGGTGCATCGATGATCACATCCATCGGTGTGGTGCCACCCAGCTTGCGGTCGATCAGCTCCATCCCCTGGTAGATCTCGGTGGAGGGTTTGTAGTAATCGATAAACCGGTTCTCCACCGTGAGTGTTGAAACCCCCATCACACTCAATACACTCAGCAGGAAAAATCCCCATAGAATCTTATTGCCGTGTCGCTCATTGCTGCGCGCCAGAAAACGGGTGATGGCTACGGTGATGGTGTTTTCGCCGGCCATCTTTTCGCGCTTAAGTAGCACCAGTGCGGCGGGAAACAGTGTGAAGGCGAGCAGCATGGCGATGGTGATGCCAAACACCATCATCCAGCCAAAGTCGATCACCGGGCGAATGCCACTGACCAGCAGTGAGCCGAAGGCGACCATGGTGGTGACTGCGGTATAGAGGCAGGGGATAAACTTGCTCTTCACCGTTGCCAGTATGAGGGTGCGCTGATCAGAGGTGTGGTCGCTGGCGAGGAGTTCGCGGTAGCGTACGATAAGGTGGACCAGTAGCGACAGGGTAAGGATCAGCAGCAGTGAGATAAAGTTGGAGGAGACCACCGTCACCGGCCAGTTGATGAGGCCCAGCAGCCCCATCATGCTGCCCCCGGCGACGATGCAGGTGACCATCGCCAGCACGACCCAGCGTGCACGGCGGAAGATAAGGGTAAGGAGCAATACCAGAAAGGCAAACACCCCGACACCAAAGCGCATCAGGTCATGGCGCACAAAGTCGATAGAGTCGGCGGCGATCATCGGCACGCCACCCAGGTAGAGGGTGGCCTTGTCACGGTGCTCATCCATGATGCTGCGTACCGTGGCGATATCCTGCTCCATCAGCGCCTGTTGCGAGGCGTTATAGGCATCAAATTGAGCCTCGGCACGGGCAAGTAAATCGGTCTCCGCCGCCGTTAAGTTACGTTCCAGGCGCAGTACTCGCAGCGCGTTACGTGTGGTCAGCAGCTGGTGCCACTGTTGGTCACGTCGAAACAGAACCTCCAGTGCCGTGGTGTTGCCATCGGGGCTGATGAGAAGGTTGCGGTAGAGCGGGCTATTAAGAAACTCCTCTCTGGCAAGCGTGCGCTCGGCCCGGGGGTGTTCGAGGGTGATGAGCTCTTCAGCGATATCACTCAGGCTGACTGGCGGGCTCTCAATGAGGGGTACGTCGAGTAGCGAGTTCACCGATGCTACCCGTTCCATCGCTGATAATTGATCGCGCAGCCGGCCCAGATCATCCAGTACCGCATCGGAGAACAGGGGAGCCTGCGGAGTGTAGGTGAGGATCAGGGTGTCATCAGAGCCGTAAATGGCCTTAATCGAGCGGTAGTATTGCAGCGCCTCATCATTCTCCAGTACCAGTGTGTCGGCCGAGGCATCGAGCCTGAATTGAGGTAGCGCGGAGATAAGGAGAGAAACAATTGAGAAGATAACCACAAGGGTGAGTAGCGGGTGACCAAGAATTGCGCGGTCATAGAGGGAAGCAACAAGACGGGATGTGTGGTGAAACGGATGACCCATGCCACGAACTCTAGTGATATTTCAGAATCAGAGCTCCCACTCTACGCCAGGCGTGAAATTTCATCCATGGTTAAGCACTCATCGTCTGTGTGAATTACGCAAAACACAGCCAGAGTGACTCTGGTCATAGCCGCGTCTTCTATCGGCATTACCCATAATTATTTATGGATTAAGCTGCCTCTATCCATAAATAGATTCAAAGGGTGTTAGTCCTTATGCCACTCCATCTTGCTGCCGGGGAATACCAGGCGGGTGCCGCTGAAACGGAAGCGATCAGAGGGCAGGGCATGGTGGCGATGGCTGGAGCGCCGCTGCATCTTCTGGCTATGCAGTGAGCCGCCGCGCAGGCTGAAGTGACCGTCGTCGAATTGCTGGGTGGCGGCCTCGGCGTTCTGCGGTTCGATGTAGCCGGTGTAGCGGTGGAAGGGGTTGGCGCACCACTCCCAGACCCGGCCAAATTCGCTGATCGCCCGGGAGCGCACCGCGACCTCCCACTGATATTCATGCTGTACCACCGCCCCTGCCAGTTTGCCGCCCAGGCTGGAGACCCAGTTGGCGTAGGCCAGGGCCTCGTGGTGGCTGATGCCGGTGACGGCATCTTCTGCAATCAGATCAAACGGGCCGTTGAGGCCGATGCCGTACCAGTTGCCGGCCAGGTCCCTGCGCCAGTGGTGGGGGCGATGCGGGTGGTCGCTCAACCATGCCTGCCCCTCTTCATTCCACAAGGCTGCGTTGGCGTAGCCTTGCGCCTCGATAAAGCCGAGAAAGGCACCGTTGGTCACCGGCTGGCTATCGATACGAAAGGCGTGCAGGTCGACGATGTTGGGGGGCAGTTCGTTGTCGCGGGCGCTGGGGTCTTCGTGTTTGGCACCGACGCGGTAGTGCCCCTTGTGCACGTCGCCATGCTCCTCGGAGGGGGCGAGCACCTTGAGCGGGGATTCCACCTGATAGCCGGGGCTGGCGGTGAGCCGGCTCTCGGTGATCTGCGCGATTATCGTCTCGCACAACTCTCCCAGTTCGATCACCAGGCGGTAGAGCAGGGCATCGTCGTTGAGCAGCTCATGCGGCGGCAGCTGTTTGGGGTTGGCGAGCAGGGTGAGGTTCTGCTCCTGGTGCTCCAGTGCCCAGTTGAGCAGGTGCTCCCTGGGGGGGAGCTGCTGAATCAGCGCCTCGTTGGGTTCGACATCGCAGCCAAAGAGGTGGCGTACGCGGGCACTGATGTCATCGTCACCCATCACCACCTCTCGTAGCCAGTAGCTCTCCAGGTAGACGGCGCGGCCGAAGAGCCAGCTGATGGGGGCTACTCCCGGTATAAAGCAGCGGTTGCAGTCGGCCTCATCGGTCGCCTCCAGCAGGTGGCTCATCATCTGGTGCAGGCCGTTGAGGTGGCCCAGGAGTTCGTGTCGGCTCATGGTCGTTGTGCTGTGGTCAGAAGGGAGGCTTATGGTAGCGGATGGGGCGGGGGAATGCAGCTGGTGATAGGGGGAAACGTAGGCTAGGCAGCCTAGCCTACAGCGGTTGTGGTGTGCTGAGCATAAAAAAACCCGCCACAGGGGCGGGTTCTTTATAACAAGCAGGATGAACTTACTTGCTAACGTTGCAGACCAGCTCTTCCATGATCTTGCCGCTTTCGACTTCGTCGATAATCTTCTGGTACTCAGGGCTGATCGGGCAGCCGCAGGCGTGGTCTTTGGTGGCGTGCAGGCGGGCCTGCTCTACGTGCCAGGTTGCAACTTTCAGGTGCTGATCTACGTTCATGAGATATCTTCCTCTATGTAGGTTGATTAATAGTTGACTGTATTAGTGGGCATTAAGATACCATAAGTCAATGGGGATATTAAGTCTTTTCTAATATTAATGAGGTGAGAGGTGAAAAGGCGTACATTTATTAATGGCATTGCGTTATTGCCAATGTTGCTGGGCTCCACGGCAGGGTGGGCGGCCCCTGAGCCGATCAGGCGAAGGCTTCCCAAGAGCGGCGAAGCGCTGCCGGCTATCGGGGTGGGTTCATGGCTTACCTTTGATGTGGGGGATGATGAGTGGCTGCGTGCCGAGAGGTGCGAGGTGCTGCAGAGCTTCTTCCAGCACGGTGGGCGGTTTATCGACTCCTCTCCCATGTATGGCAGCTCGGAGGCGGTGATTGGCCACTGTCTGGAGCAGCTAAAAGATAAGCCCTTTGCCGCGACCAAGGTCTGGACCTATGGCCGTGGCCTTGGCATCGATCAGATGGAACACTCGCGCCGCCTGTGGGGAGTAGGGCAGTTCGATTTGATGCAGATTCATAATATGCTCGATTGGCGTAGCCACCTGGAGACACTCAAGCAGATGAAGGCGCAGGGAAAGATACGCTACATCGGCATCACGACCTCCCATGGACGCCGTCATCGTGAACTGGATCAGGTGCTGGCCGAGGAGGAGGCCTTCGACTTTGTGCAGTTTACCTATAACATCGAAGATCGTGAGGCGGAGCAACGCCTGCTACCACAGGCGGCAGAGCGTAAGCTGGGGGTGATTATCAACCGTCCGTTTCAGGGCGGAAATCTATTCAACAGGGTGCAAGGCAAGCCCTTGCCTGAGTGGGCCAGTGAATTCGACTGTGAAAACTGGGCACAGTTCTTTCTCAAGTTCATACTCTCCCAGCCGGCAGTAAGCTGTGCCATTCCCGCTACCACCCGTGTTGCGCATATGCAGCAGAACATGGGGGCTATGTACGGCCGCTTGCCTGATACAGAGATGCGACGGCGTATGGTGCGGGCTTTCGACAGGCTGTGATATAAAGAAAATCAACAAGGAGAGTGAATGTTGTGTTGTTATATCTATTTGCTAAGGGAGTTTGTTGATCTTCCTGCAGCATAATGATGAGGCGAGGCCGTTATTCAAATAGATGGTGGCGGAGGTACATAATCCATACCGGTCGCAGGCACAACAGCTAGCCTGATAGCAATAAACAGGGGAGAGTTAATGGAGATATTTGTCAGGGCGCAGGTGCGCATTCCAGAGGCCGAGATACAGCGATACATCGATGTGGGCAATCTGCCGGAGTGGTGTGCCTCTATTGAAGAGGTGTTATCGGCAAAGGGCAGCCGTGGTGAGGTTCGCACCAGCTGGGGTGAGGCAACGATCCACCGCGAACTGATCAACGGTGGGGTACGCTTCAGTTGTCCCAACAACCCCCATGCCATGCAGTGGACGATTAGCGTTGACGCATCCCGGCCAGCCGAGGTGCTGCTTCACCTCTCCACCAATCGCAGCGCCCACTCGGCAGAGGAGCAGGAGCGAATGGAGCTGCTGATGAGCGACTGGCGGGCCGGGCTGGAGGATTGGCCGCAGCGCCGTGCCGCGAAGCTGAAAAAACCGTGTGTCACCTGCAGCGACAGTTTTGGTGGTTTTGGCTGAGATGAGGCAACGCCCGGGACGGCTTGTGCGCTGGTTGATCACACGTAGCCTGCTGCTGCTGATTATTATTAATGTGGTAATGTTCGTACAGCAGCCACGTATCACCTTCTATCCCTATAGTGAACATGAAGCATCACCGCCACAGTGGGGGCTCCCCTATGAAGAGGTAGCGCTGATTACCGAGGATGGGGTTCGGCTTCACGGCTGGTACATCCCCCACCCCGCAGCAACGAAGACCCTGCTGTTCCTGCACGGCAACGGCGGCAATATTTCACACCGTGGCGAGTCGCTGGCGATCTTTCACCGCCTAGAACTCAATACACTGATCATCGATTATCGTGGTTATGGCCGTAGCAAGGGTGAACCCAGTGAGCAGGGGCTCTATCGGGATGCGAGGGCGGCCTGGCACTATCTTGTCGGGCAGCGCGGGGTGAAGCCTGAACAGATCATACTCTTTGGCCGCTCCCTGGGTGGGGCGGTGGCGACGGACCTGGCCTCACAGGTGAGGCCCGCGGCGTTAATCCTGGAGTCCACCTTCAGCTCGGCGCGAGCGGTGGCAACCCACCTCTTCCCGGTGCTCTCAACGGTGGTGCTGCTGCGTTACCGTTTTGCGAGTGATGAAAGGATCGCTCTGGTCACCAGCCCCATCCTGATGCTACACAGCCCGCAGGATGAGGTGATCCCCTACTCGCTGGGGCGAGCGCTTTATGCGGCAGCAGCGTCGCCCAAGCAGTTTGTCGAGATGCGCGGCGGTCACAACGACGGCATTATGCAAAGCCAGCCAGAATACGAGTGGAGCTTGCGGCGATTTATCAGTGAGCTGGACAGGGAAGCAACAAAGTAAGTCAGCTTTGACGAGTTAGGGCTAGCGCCACCTCTCCAGGGCGACAGCGAGGTTATGCTCATTGTCACTAAGCCAGGTGTCACCATCCTGAATGGTGCATTGCAGCTGCATGTTGCGCGAGGCGAGGGCGCCCAGTTGCGCGGCCAAATCACCGGCAAGATTGTAGACCGAGAGGTTGTCAAAGCGCTCCAGCTTCTTCTCCAGCTGCTGCCACCAGAGCGGGGCACTGCGCGGCTGATAGGTATAGATGATCACCTTCTTCGCACGGGCGCAGGCCTTGCGAATGCGTTTCTCATCGGGCTGGCCCAGTTCAATCCACAGCTCAATCTCATCGTTAAGGTTCTTCTGCCACAGGTCGGGCTCTTCATCGGTACTGATGCCGCGGGTGAAGGCGAGCGTGTCACTGGCATTGAGGGCAAAGGCGAGCAGGCGCACCATCATTCGCACATCGTTCTCCGAGGGGTGGCGGGCGATGGTCAGGGCATGGTTGCCGTAATAGTGGCGGTCCATGTCGGCGACATTCAGTTCTGCCTTAAAGATGGTGGCCTTGATTGCCATTAGACGACTTTACCTCGTAATTTTTTCCGCTGACTGTGTTTGGTCTTACTGTCGAGGCGGCGTGTCTGTGAGCCGCGGGTGGGTTTGGTGGCGATGCGTTTTTTCTGTGTGGCGGCGACACTGCGGATAAGTTCCTGCAGGCGGCTCAGGGCATCCTCGCGGTTCTTCTCCTGGGTGCGAAAACGTTGCGCCTTGATCACAATGACCCCGTCGCTGTTAATACGCCGATCCTTCAGGGCCAGCAGCCGCTGTTTATAAAACTCCGGCAGTGACGAGTCGGCGATGGCAAAGCGCAGGTGTACCGCCGAGCTGACCTTGTTGACGTTCTGGCCACCCGCCCCCTGCGCACGGATCGCATGGAACTCAATCTGATCCTCGGGGATCGATACATTGCTGGAGATGATGAGGGCGGGCATGGCAGGGATGATAACGAAGAGGAGGGGGAAAGAGAAACCCCGCCGCAAGGCGGGGTCGTGGATGCGGGCGGTTATGCCTTTTTGGCTCGACGCTTACGGCCCGCCCCGATCTGTTGGATCTTTTTCATCTGCGCCTTCTCCCAGCGGGCACCGGCGGCGATCATCATTTGTGCCTTCTTTTCGGCCAAAGCCATCAGCTCTTTCTCACGTTTCAGTGCGGCTGCTAGCTGATCCTTAAGTACCGCAACCTCGGCCGTGACGGCGGCACGGGCCAGTTTGATCTCCTCTTTGGCGGCGGCCCTGGCGGCGCGTAGTGCCTCTTTGGTTGCCTTGAGGTCGTCACGTAGTTTGGCTGTCAGTGCCTTGTTTTTTGCTGCCGCGCTTCTGCGATTGCTAGCGGCAGTTGGACTCTTTTTAGTGGCGGATTTTTTTGCGGTAACACGCTTTTTTGCTGCGGCGCTTTTTTTAGCGGTTGCGGCCTTGCGTTTTACACCTTTTTTTGTTGCTGCCATGGTGGTATCTCCGTTTGTGTGAGGTAGTCACCTTGAGTATAGACAGTTTTCCCCATGGTTATCAGTCTCTTCTTTGTGGGTGTGTTAAAACGTGATGCACGGTGGTGACGCTGAGGGTAGGATCACGCTCATGACAGAGAGTGAAGACATCGTGAAAATGGCGGCCTCGGTTCAGGGTCGTCTGTCACAACTGGATGACCTGTTGTTGCAGAACGCGTGGCTGTGGCGCCCGCAGCCTTACAAACAGGCGCGCCCTGACTGGTGCGAGCGGCTACCGCATTTGTGTGAGGTCTTGCTGGGATTAAGTGACGAGGCGCTGACGCAATTGAGTGGTGACAGTGACGCTCTCCTCGCATTGCTGCAACCGTATATTCCCGAGCTTGCCGCCCTGCAGACATTAAGCCACCTCCCCGAGTCGGAGTGCATCACCCTGGATGATCGCGGCTCCCATTTTCACAGCGGCATCCCCGGCAGAAAATGGCAGCAGATAGAACGGTTTGCCGCCGCACTGGGGCCGGTGGATGCGCCACTGCTGGAGTGGTGTGGCGGCAAGGGGCACCTGGGTCGGCTGCTGGCAGCGCAGTGGCAAACCCCGGTGGTGACGGTGGAGCACAATGAGGTGCTGTGCCGTGAGGGGGAACGCTATGCACAACGGGCAAGGGTGGCGCAGCGCTTTCATCGTGTCGATGCGCTGAGTCGTGAGGCGGCAGGGGCGGTGGTCGGCCACCACGCGGTAGCGCTGCACGCCTGTGGCGAGCTGCATCGCACCCTGATCCGCGAGGCCGTGAAGGCGCAGCTCAAGGCCTTCGATATTGCCCCCTGCTGTTACTATCTTGGGGCCGGTGAGGTGTACAAACCCTTTAGCGATTCGTTGCAGTTGAGCCTTAGCCGCGATGACCTGCGCCTGGCCGTTACCGAAACGGTCACTGCCGCCGGGCGTGAGGTGGCCAAGCGCGATCAGGAGATGGCCTGGAAGCTGGGCTATCAGCAGCTGTGTCGTGAGTTATCGGGCAGTGATGGCTATCGTCCGATAAAGCCGATCGATAAAGCCTGGCTCAAGCTCGGCTTTGAAGATTTTTGCCAACAGCTTGCCGCGCGCGAGGGGCAGGCGCTTAATAACGACATCGACTGGCCGGCTTACGAGGCGCAGGGCTGGCAACGCCAGCGCGAGGTGATGCGCCTGTCGCTGGTGCGTGCGGCGTTTCGTCGTGGGCTGGAGATGTGGCTGGTGCTCGACATGGTGAACTACATTAGCGCTCATGGTTATGAGGTCGATTTTTCCACCTTCTGCGGGCGTGAACTGACGCCGCGTAATATTTTGATCTCGGCGCGGCGGGGGTGATTTGTGGGAAGACCCTGTATTTAAGCATGTAAACTATGGCACTATCGGTAGTGCTGAATAATAAAAGGTTGAGTGAACGACGCTAGCTTGTTGCTAATGCATGGGAAGGCGGTCTTTTTGTGTCCATCGTTCTTTGATGATAGGTCGTTTACTCAGTAGTGGTCATAGTGAGTAAGTGGCTTAATGCACTCTTATGCAAAGTATTAATAACTGACAACAAGGAAGACCCAATGAAAATAATCTCAATTATTTCACTCGTAATCGTTGCTATGATGTCAACAGGTTGCGCAGTGAAACGCGCACAAAATAATGCTGAATTTCGCCAGATGACACCTTCAAACTCATATGGCAAACACGAAGTGTTTGCTATTAATAACACCTATTCAAAAGCTGTCAGTAACTTTAAGAAGCGAGCTGAAGAATGCCTAAATACTGCGGTTGTACTAAAAAGCTATGACAGAAACACGGGTGCAAAAATAGCCGGTGAACAAACACTGACGTATACACCAACGCTTACCGTTGGAAGTAACAAATCGGAACTATCTGTCCAACAGAATGTGAGTGGTGCCGGGATGATTCTGGGTAAGGTGCCAGAAAATGGTATGTATATTTTTCTTGCTGATATAGCGCAAGATGGAAAGAAAAGTAGGCTTGAGGTCTATTACATTACGTACATGGGCACGGATGAGATACTAAATTCTGTTAAGAATTGGGCATCGGGTACAAGCCTCGATTGTCCTGACCTGACTAAATAAGTTACTAATTGCCTAGCCCGTAGCTCCGATTACGCTACGCTAATCGTACCTACAGACCTGCCAATGCTTACCAGCCCAAGAAGGCCTCTGTTTGACGGCTTTGTGCTTCTGGTGATTGTCCTTTTCTGCTCTTATGTAGTGACAATGGCATATATGAAGCACATTGGGGCGTACTGAATAATTCTATTTGATAATTTACATATGCCTGTGTGTCTGTTCTGGATTAGAAGCGAACCTCATAATCAAATCCGCCTAAGGTCTGCTTCGGTCGCACAGCCGCCCCTGCTGTATTTACCCCCCAAACCACCGATTAACACTCATCTATATGTGAGTTCGGCTACATCTCTTGTCGCCAAACTACTGCTCAGACGCACCATACCTCACCCCCACCACAAAATACCCCACCTCGCCCTGAGGCGTTACCACCACCACCTCATCATCCACGCCCTTTTTCATCAGTGCCTTTGCCATCGGTGAGTCCATGCTGATCCATCCCTTCTCCGGGTCGAATTCGTCGGGGCCGACGATGCGATAGGTGTGCTCTTCTCCCTCGTCATCTTCCAGTGTTACCCATGCGCCGAAGAAGATCTTATTGGGGTCTGATGGGGTGGAGTCGACTACGGTGAGATCGGGCAGGCGTTTTTGCAGATAACGGATACGCCGGTCGATACCGGCCAGCTCCTTCTTGCGATAGATGTATTCCGCATTCTCCGAGCGATCCCCTTCCGCCGCTGCCGCAGAGAGTGCCCTGGTCACATCGGCACGACGCTTCCACAGCGCCTTTAGCTCCTGGTCCAGCACCGCATAACCGTCGGCGGTGATGTAGGGTGATTTTTTTGGTTGTGGCGGTCGCCAGCGTCCCATGGTGTTACCCGTTAGTAAAAAAAGGGGGGGCGATTATATACCAGCGGCCCGGTTAGAAACCGGGTAGCTGTTTCTCCTGTGGGAAGCTTACGGCATAGCCAAAGTTTATCGCCATCTTGTCGTTGGCCTTGAGATCGCGTTTCCAGTTCAGGACGCCGCTACGGTCATCAACATCCGTTGTCGTTGGCCTGGTGCTGTCGCGGCTTAGCGTGACGGTGATCGTCTTGTCCCTGGCGACCGGGATCTGATCATAGACGGTGATCGGTATAGCACGCTGGTGGCCGTTAGTGAGGCTGATACGGTAATTGCGTTCGATACGCTGCTCGCGATTGATCAGCCCCTGTTTGCCGCGTTCATCCTTAACCATCTGGTATTCCACCTTGATGGCATCGTCCGGACCAAAGGCAAGTGCCACGGCCTCACCGGGGCGCACCACCGGTTGATGCGCATTGCCGACATAGACGCCGTCACGCTGTAGTTGCCACTGGCCCGCGAGCAGGGGTGTCTCCCCCGGGTAGTCAAACTCCGCATAGAGGAAGGCCCTGGGATCGCGTTTGGGGGTGGTGCGTGCACCGAGTGTCGAGTTGAACTGTTGCTTACCAAGGACAAAGCGTTGACGACTATTATCGGCCGGCACGTTCACCTTGCCGGGGATGCGATAGCGCACACTGAACTCCGAGGCCTGGGTGGTGGCAACGACCTCTTCGGCCTCCTCCAACATCGATGCCGCTGGTGCCATGGCACCGGCGACCATCTCATCGGCAAGTTGCGCCTTCATCTCGCGATGACGTGGTGAGGGCATCGGGACGGGGCGCGGAAAGTCGATCCACCAGGGCGAGAGCTCGGGCATGACGGCACCGGCACTGGGGCGGGCGGTGGAGACGGTGAGGCGGACATTCTCCCAGTCCTCGCCGCTGCTCTGGCGTACGTGAGCGCTCTGTGTGAGTTCAATCACGCCCTTTTCAGTGGTGAGCTGGGCATCATACGCGGGTGACCAGGTGGCGTTGGGCAACTGATAGCTCAGGGTGAACTGTGCCTTGCCGACGTTGCCGGATTCGATATGGAGCAGGGCCGTGAGGGTGTCACGACGGCCGGTCTGGATCTGGCGTAGTTGCTGCTCGAGCTTATGGATCTGTTGCTGCAGGATGCGCAGCTCCTGTTGCAGTGTGATGCGTGCCGCGTTGGTCTCGCTCATCCCCTTACCGATGGCCTGCCAGGCGGTGGGCCACTTCTCCGGGGAGAAGTCGCGGTGGCCCTCTTTCTCTTCTACGGCGGGCAGGGCGGCAAGGCGTTCGATAAAGGCGGCTTGGGTATTCAGTGCCTGGTTCTTTCCCTCCAGTTGCGCCTTGCGGTCGTTCAGCACCTCTAGCTCCGCACGTAAGGTGCGCTCCTGCTGCTGTGCCGCTTTTTCGCCAAACACCCGGCGGGTCTCGACCGAGCCGATACGCAATCCACTGGGACCTTTGCCGGTGGCACGAAGTGAGGCCTCGATCAGTTGTGCCGGTAGGCCTTTAACCTCAATGGTGTGTGCCCCCTTGCGAACTGCAACATCGAGCTGGCGCGTTACCTCGGCACGATCAAGGAACACCGTGACGGCCTCAATGGTGTTGCTGGCGGGCGTGAGGGGGCTGGCGAAAGCGAGCACAGGCAGTGCCAACAGCGTACAGAAGGTGATGAGTTTTGTGTTCATGCTACATCCTTTGTCTCGATCTTCATCCCATAGCATAGGTTACGGGGAGTTGGCTTTCCGTGTTCGCTTCATGCACTAGTTTGTGTTGTGCCGAGTCTGCCTGCTGGGAGTGTGACTCTGTGGCTGAGTCGATGGTGCGGCCTCGGCCTGTCGCAGGAAGCCGGGCGTGCCTTTGAGCGGGGAGCGCTGAAAGTCGGCAAGTAGTGCCGCCTGGGCTGTTGTGGCGTCGAGCTGCAACCGCTGATGCAAACCACGATAGACCAGGGTGAAGAGGCGTGAAAGTTGGATGCGATGGGTCTGGTCGGTCTCGCTGTGGAGCCAGTCGCTAAGCGTCATAAAATTCGCAAAGGGTGAATCGCCCAACAGCAGCGGCAGGGTCTCTTTGAAACGCCCGGAGTTGGCAATGAGATCCCAGTAGCGGGCAAAACGGTTGAGCCGTCGCATCGTGGCAAAATCGATAAGGCTGGTGCTGAGAATGTCGTAGGGGGGCAGCGGCGAGAAACGCAGGTCAAAGGCCTCGGTATGGCGAATGATCGGTGAACCGCGCAGTCGCTTCAGGATGCCGACCTGGATCTCGTGCGCCCCCATGCTGCTGAGTTGATCAAAGCCGCGGGCAAAACTTGCCATATCTTCGCCCGGCAGACCGATGATGAGGTCGGCGTGAATGTGGGCGTGGGTCTGCTCGCGGATCCAGCGCAGGTTGATGGCGCTTTTTTTATTGTCCTGTTTGCGGCTGATCAGCCGCTGCACCTCGTCGTTGAGGGTTTGCACCCCGATCTCGAACTGCAGCGAGCCGGGTGGGAAGCGCTGCATGGTCTCTTTCAGTCTCTCCGGCAGGTGGTCGGGGATCAGTTCAAAGTGCAGGAACAGTTTCTCACCCAGCCGTTGAAGAAAGAACTCGAGAATACGCAGGCTGTTATCGACCTTGAGGTTAAAGGTGCGGTCGACGAATTTAAACTGCCGCAGTCCGCGCTGGTAAAGTTTCTCCATCTCTGCCAGAAAACGCTCCAGTGCAAACGGCGTGGCGCTCTTGTCCAGCGCCGAGAGGCAGAACTCGCACTTAAAGGGGCAGCCGCGTGAGGCCTCCACATAGACCACGCGGTGGGCGAGATCCTCATCGCTATATTCGGCGTAGGGGAGGTTCAGGGTGTTGAGGTCGAGGGGGGCGGCGTTGAGGACCTTGGGCGTGGGCGCGTTGCCCGCCAGCAACTGCTGGCACAGTTCAGCGAAGGCGATATCCGCCTGGCCGCAGATGACATGGTCGGCCTCGGCATAAATCGCCTGTTGCTCGGTCTCGTAACTGATCTCCGGTCCACCAAGGATCACCGTGAGCTCGGGGCGGAGGCGTTTGAGCAGCACCACCACCTCGGTGGTCTCGCGGACATTCCAGATATAGACGCCGAAGCCGACGATGGTGGGGGCCTCTGCCAGCAGCGCTTCGACGATATCGATGGCGCGCTGCTTGATGGTGAACTCCAGCAGCTGTGTCTGTCCGCGCAGCTCGCCCATATTGGCCAGCAGGTAGCGCAGCCCCAGTGAGGCGTGGCTGTAGCGGGCGTTGAGGGTGGCGAGGAGGATGGTGCTCATGGATGGTTTATAGTCTGTTGGTGAGAGGGCAAGATTAGCATAAGGCGGCCGGTGTTAGCGCGGAGGGTGGTATGAAAGAGGGTGAGAGTTGTGGTATCGGGCATGCGCCGGATATGAACGGGGTCACGGTGGTGAGCCTGGAGCACGAGTCGCTGGCAGATTATCGCGAGGCGATGGCGCGAGCCGATGCGATTGCCACGCAACGGCTGGGCGATTATATGTTGCTCTCCTGGTACGACCGGGATCGTGACTTTGAATCCCCGCAGCACTCCAGCGAGTGTCATCTGGATAGCGCCACCCCCGGCTATGTGGACTACGGCCTGCACCACGGTGCCACGCTGAAGGTCGATATTGGCCAGGGGCGATTTGTCTTTTTCTACCTGCCTGTCGATATGTAGCTTGATCCTCACCGCTTCCTACGCCAAGGTAAGCCCCTTTTCCGATGCAGGATAATTTGTGGCACTTCTCTGGCATAAACAGGACGGCGCTACCCGGTACGAAGTGAGGAGCGCGGGCAAAACCCGCCGGCTCTACACCAACGGGGTGTTTCATAGTCAGTACAACTCGCAGCAGCCGGTGACTGGCAGTGTCTGGGATCTGTTGCTGCTGCCCGCCTTCTTTATGCCGCCCGGCGAGGTGCAGCGGGTGTTGGTGCTGGGCGTAGGCGGTGGCGCGGTGATCCGCCAGCTCAACCACTTTCTGTCGCCGCAGCAGATCGTCGGTGTCGAGCTCAACCCGGTACACCTTGAGGTGGCGCGGGAGTACTTCGAGGTGGAAGCGGCCAATGTCGAGCTGGTCGAGGCCGATGCCCGCTGGTGGCTGAAGCAGTATCGGGGTGAGCCCTTCGATATGATTATCGATGATCTCTTTACCGACACCGACGGTGACCCGCAGCGTGCGGTGTTAGCCGATGGGCCGTGGATGCGCGGCCTGCTCAAACATCTCTCCCCCGAGGGGGTGCTGGTCTGTAACTTCGGCTCACCACAGGAGTTAAAGGAGAGCGCCTGGTTCCAGCAGCCCGCGATCGGAAAACGTTTTGCCGCGGCATTTCAGCTCACCACGCCGTTGTATGAAAATGCCATCGGCGCCTTTTTGCGTAGGCCCTCCGAGTCGGCGGTGTTACGCCAGCGGTTGCGTAGCTTGCCCGGACTCAACCCGGACAATAAAACCAGTAAGCTGAGTTACCGAATCTGTCGACTGAAGCGTGGTTAATTCCATAGGCAATGCAGGTGAACTGTTTTGGACTACGGGCGCGCAGGGAATGCCCTACATCATGTGGAAAAGGAGCGCTGTAATATCTCACACAAGTTGTAGGGACATGACGTGGACGACTCCTCGCAGGGATTAGTGCCAGTACCAGGGAAGGTGCTCCCCCTAGAAAAGCCGGTATTTTTATACCGGCTTTTCTTTTTTCTGGAGAAGATAAACGCGTCGAATTGGTCCACAATTTTGCAATTTATCACTGATAAATTTCGTGCGGAATATAAGTGAACTGCTATCACCTACGCGCACATGGGCATTATCCTACAGAGTGCGGTAAAGGGTGGGCGTAATATTACCTACAAGCTGTATGGATACAGCACGGAGAGACTCCTCCAAGGATACGCCAGGACGGCCACTGCCACGGATGGCGACCCCCTTTTAAAGCCGGTATGGACTATCGGCTTTTCTTTTGCCGGAATGATTTTCATCCCCCCTTTGTAAGCCTTTCCCCTGCCAGCAGGCGGCCCCGGTGAATTGATGTATTATCCTCATGGAGAGCGTCTATGATGGGGAGAGTCATGGAAAACCGTAATCCGGATATGCCGGGGCTACTGGGGGCCTATCGTCTTGCGGGCAAGATCATGCCCTCTCGCGCCTCTTGCCCGGATGAGCGTCAGGGCTATCCGATCATTCTCATTCCAAACACTTCGGCTCCTTTCCCTTTAACCATGGTCGCGTCGGCGGCATTGTCGCCCCCAACCGTTACGGCCCCCATGCCGAGCATGGTCTGGAGAGCCTGTTGGCGCAGGAGGTGGAAAACCCGGAGCAGTTCGACCTGGAGGAGGCGATACACATGATGGAGCGGGCAGAAGAGGTGACGATTCGTTTTTGACCGTGGTCCGGCCTTCCGGCCGAACCGTCAGACTCAACAGTCGTCGTCGCTATTCTGTGAGGCCTTCTTCGCGGGGTCACTCTCCGCTGTCTGTTGAACGGGCTGCTGCTCGGCACTCGCCGCTGTCTGTTGAGCGGGCTGCTGTTTGGCATTCTCCGCCAGTAACGGTGGTGTGTGGAGCAGGGCAAGGCTTAGTATCAGGGTGAGAAGCGTTTTCATGGTATTCACCTCCTCGCAACTTTCTTTGTGGCCGCCGGATGCGGTCAGCAAAATATACGCGCTTCTTTACGGGGGTGATGCAGGGGGTTGCGTATGGCGACTGTAGGGTGTTTATTGCGGCGCGTTGGCGTTAATTCCTTACAATAATAATCAGGGTTTTCAGGTAACGAAAAGCATGACAGTGATGAGTGATTCCCCCGCGGTTGTCGCCACCTTTCTCGGCTATCTGCTATTGATGCTGTTTATCGGCTGGTGGGCCTATCGTCGCACCCACAACCTTGCCGATTACATTCTTGGCGGCCGGCGCCTGGGGCCGTGGCCTGCCGCCCTCAGTGCCGGTGCCTCGGACATGAGTGGCTGGTTGCTGCTGGGCCTTCCCGGTTACGCCTATGCCTCGGGCATTGAGGCGCTGTGGCTGGTCTTCGGCCTGCTGGCGGGCACCTGGCTAAACTGGCGCATCGTCGCCCGGCGGTTGCGACGCTACAGTGAGCGGGCCGAGGATGCCCTTACCATTCCGGCCTTTCTGGAGCAGCGTTTTCAGGATCGTACACGACTGCTGCGTGTGGTTTCGGCGATTTTTATCCTCACCTTTTTTCTTTTCTATACCAGCTCCGGCCTGGTGGCCGGGGCGCGGTTGTTCGAGACGGTCTTCGAGTTGCCCTACCTCTGGGCATTGGTGGCGGGCACGCTGGCGATCATTCTCTACACTTTTCTTGGCGGATTTCTTGCCGTCTCCTGGACCGACCTGGTGCAGGGGCTGCTGATGGCCGCGGCGCTGCTGATTGTGCCGCTCTATGCCCTGGTGGCGATGGGCGGGGTGGCCGATGGCTTGATGCGGGTGCAGGCGGTCAATCCGCAGTTGCTGAATGGGTTGACCGATAGTGCGGGTGAGCCGCTTGGATGGATCGCTATCGTGTCGCTGCTCGGCTGGGGCCTGGGTTACTTCGGTCAGCCCCATATTCTTGCCCGCTTTAAGGCGATACGTCACCACCGTGAGGTGGGAGAGGCGCGGCGTATTGCGGTGGGCTGGACGGCGCTGTCCCTGTTGGGGGCGACGCTGGTCGGGCTGGCGGCGATTGGCTACCTGCCCGAGCCGCTGCAGGGGGCGGATAGCGAGCGGGCATTTATGCTGCTGGTCGGTACCCTGTTTCATCCGCTGGTGGCCGGGGTGCTGCTGGCCGCGGTGCTGGCGGCCATCATGAGTACGGCCGATTCACAACTGCTGGTCTCCTCGTCAGCGTTGGCAGAGGACTTCTATAAGGCACTGTTCCGTCGCGAGGCCTCGCAGCGGGAGCTGGTGCGGGTGGGGCGACTGGCCGTGGTGCTGATCGCCCTTGTGGCTTTTATGCTGGCGCTGCAACCCGACAGCAAGGTGCTGGATCTGGTGGCTTACGCCTGGGCCGGTTTCGGCGCCGCCTTTGGGCCGACGATGATCCTTGCCCTCTACTGGCAGCGGATGAATAGCTGGGGGGCGCTGGCGGGGATCATTGTTGGCGGTCTTACCGTGGTAGTGTGGAAACAGCTGGAGGGTGGTTGGTTTGAGTTGTATGAGATTGTGCCGGCCTTTGCCGCCTCCATGCTGGCGATTATTGTGGTGAGTCTGTTGACGCCATCGCCACCAGCGCAGGTAGCGGCACGACATCAGGTACTGGTTGAGGAGGAGTTGGGCGATGAGTAACCAGCAACGCGATTATTATGAGGTGTTGGGTGTCCCCCGAGATGCCGATGAGAAGGCGTTGAAGAAGGCCTATAAGCGGCTGGCGATGAAGTACCACCCGGATCGTAACAAAGACCCGGATGCCGAGGAGAAATTCAAGGAGATCGCCAAGGCCTACGCTATCCTCTCCGACCCGCAGAAGCGCAAGATGTACGATGCTGGTGGCATAGGTGGGGTGTCCCACTTTAGCGATGAGGATCTGTTTCGCGACATGGATTTCGGTGACCTGTTTGGTGGCTTCGGCTTTGGTTTTGATTCCGCGGGGGATGGCATCTTTGACCGCTTCTTTCGCCAGCCGAAACAGCGACAGACCCACGGTGTCGACCTGCGCCTGCGTATGGCGGTCAGCCTGGAGCGTATCTTCACCGGGGGCCGTGAACTGCTGCGTTTTTCAAGGCAGATCAGCTGCCCCGCCTGCCATGGTCATGGCACCCGAACAGGCAAGCCCCCCGAGGCCTGCCCTGCCTGTCAGGGTACGGGACGTCGGGTGGTTACGAGCAATCAGGAGAGTGAAAAGGGGCATATCCAGTTTCAGCGGGTGTTGACCTGCCCCGCCTGTCACGGTCGTGGTGTGGTGACGGATGACCCCTGTGCGCAGTGTGGTGGCGCGGGGCAGGTGGAGAAGGAAGAGAGCCTGAAGATCACCATCCCTGCCGGAATTGAGGATGGCGGTGTGCTGCGGGTACCGGGACACGGGCTGCCTGCAGAACAGTCGGGGATGCCGCCCGGTGATCTCTATGTCGAGATCTATACACGGGCCGATCCGCGTATGCAGCGCCACGGGGCGGACCTGTGGCGCACCGAGCGTCTCAGCGTGCCCGAGGCCGTGCTGGGAACTAGTCTGCGGGTGCCGACCCTGAATGGCGAGGTGGTGGTCACCATCCCGCCGGGGATGCAGCCCGATGAGATGCTGCGCCTGCGCGGCAAGGGACTGCCGCGCTACCATGGCGAGGGCTTTGGCGATCTTATCCTGCGCCTGGAGATTGTTATTCCGGAGCGCCTGAGTGACGAGGAGCGGGAGTTATACCGGCGGCTGGCGGCGCTTCGCCCTACCGGAGGCTAGTAACGCTGGGGCGTTGCGTAATAGGGCGCATATCCCCCATAGGGGTGGGTAGCCCCCACCATCTCTTCCATCCAGTACATCGGCGTCCAGGCGGGCCAGGGGTTCCGCTCCCAGCCGTTGTTGTCCCCCCTAGGCTGAGGCCGTCGAACAGGTAGCTAACAGCAGTGCAGCGGCCAGAAGTATCGTTGCCGTTTTTATCCGTTTTCTCCCATGGCTATGTGTTCTATTGGGAATTTTAGTTAGTGTTTGTCTGAGCACACATTCGCTTGGTCTGGCGATGAGACTTGCCGCCGTCACTTACAGCGCGTATTTTTTCACCTAAGTGTTTCTATGCTGGCAAGAGGGAGTGGGGCTGTGGGTCAGAATACTTTTGAGGTCGTATTCAGCGGCAAGCTCGTTGAGGGGGCCGTGTTGGCGCAGGTGAAGGCCAGAGTGGCGGCGATGTTCAAGGTGGAGGTCGCCAAGGTCGAGCGGTTGTTCAGCGGGGCCACGGTCTCGATTAAGAAGGGCCTCGATGAGGCGACGGCGAAAAAGTATCAAATGGCGTTGCACAAGGCCGGGGCCGTTTGTCGGATAGTTGATCGTGCTGCAGCGACGCTCGCTAAGACCCCAGCCGCCAGGCCGGTAGCGGCACAGCCTGCGACGCGCCCCAAGGCCGCCCCGGCGCAAGCTGTTACCGGCAATGCCGCGGCTAAACTGGGCCTGCAGAAATCGGTCGTTAAGGCGCCCCCGCAGGGGCTGGGGGAGTTGGGCGGTGCGCATATCGATGCGCCCGGTACCACGCTGGTGGAACATCAGGAGATCCCGGAGCCGCAGATCGACACCACCGGGCTGAGCCTGGATCAGGTGGGTGTGGAGCTGTCGGCACATGAGGAGATCCCCGAGCCGCAGGTCGATATCAGCGCCCTCTCCCTGGGCGAGGCCGGTGAGGCGCTGGGTGAAGAGAAGCCCTTTGAGGAGCTGGAGATCGATGTCAGTGCCTTGGATCTGGATGAGCCGGGGGTGACGCTGGTGAAGCATCAGGAGGTGCCGAAGCCGAAGATCGATACCAGCAAGCTGAGCCTGGATTGAATTGGTCAAAAACTTGAAGCATCTTTCAGCCCTCAGCATCTGCGCTATAATGGCCGCGATATCATACTGAGGCTCGCCGCCCCGATCGGGTGGCCCTTGTCGTCGGCTCTCAACCCCCCACTACGGAATTCGTTACCTTGCTGCAGCACCACCAACAACTTGTCAGCCGCCTCGCCGAGGCGGGCATCGGTCCCCTGCTCAGACAGGGGCGTATCGGACTGGAAAAGGAGTGTCTGCGGGTCAATGCCGAGGGCAAGATCGCCCAGACCCCCCACCCCGAGGCACTGGGTGCGCCGCTCACCCACCCCTATATCACCACCGACTACTCCGAGGCGCTGCTGGAGCTGATCACCCCGCCGTGTGACAGCAGTGGCGAGGCCCTCGACTTTCTGCGAGAGGTGCAGCACTTTGTCTATAAGCGACTGGATGACGAGTTGCTCTGGTCGACCAGCATGCCCTGCGTGATCCCCGGTGAATCGAGTATTCCGCTGGCGCGTTACGGCCGCTCCAACGCCGGGCAGATGAAGACGGTTTACCGTCGCGGCTTGGGCCACCGCTATGGTCGTACCATGCAGGTGATCGCCGGCGTTCACTTTAACTACTCCTTTAGCGAGGCGTTCTGGCTGGCGTTGCAACAGTTCGAGGGCGATGAGCGTCCACTGCAGGAGTACATTTCCGCACGTTATTTCGACCTGTTGCGCAATATGCTGCGTATCGGCTGGCTGGTGCCCTACCTGTTCGGCGCCTCCCCGGCGGTGTGTAAATCCTTTGTCGGGGGTGAGGAGGGGCGTCTCGACTCCTTTGATGAGTTTACCTTCTACGAGCCCTATGCCACCTCATTGCGCATGGGTGACATCGGCTATCAGAACAATAAAGAGAACGAAAACGGTATTAAGGCCAACTACGACAGTCTGGATAAATATGTCGAGAGTCTGGAGAGTGCGATTGAGACCCCCTGTCCCGAGTACGAAAAAATCGGCGTCAAGGTCGATGGCAAGTACCGCCAGCTCAACACCAATATCCTGCAAATCGAGAACGAGTACTACAGCACGGTGCGCCCCAAGCAGCTGCTCAATGGCAATGAAAAACCGATTCGCGCACTGAAGCGCGAAGGGGTGCGATATATTGAGCTGCGCTCGCTCGACGTGAATGGTTTTGAGCCGCTGGGGATTAACGAATCACAGTTGCAGTTTCTCGAAACCCTGATGTTCTACTGCCTGTTGCGCCCCAGTCCGCCGATAAGCGTCCTGGAGCGGCGCGAGATCGATTATAACGAGCTGGAGACGGCGCACCGCGGGCGTGAGCCGGGCCTCAACCTGATGCGCTGTGGTTCCGCCACGCCACTGCGTGACTGGGCGCTGGAGGTGTGTGAGGCGATGGCGCTCTACGCCGGGCTGTTGGACGGTGATGATGCCGCGCGCCCCTATAGCGAGGCGGTGGCGCAGCAGCGAGAGGCAGTGTTGAATCCCGAACTGACCCCCTCGGCCCGCATGCTGGCGCAGATGCGTGCAAATAAAGAGAGCTTCTTCGCCTTTGCCCAGCGCCAGTCGCAGGCCCATCAGCACTATTTTAGTGAGCTGCCGGTGTCTGCCGAGCAGCAGGGGATGCTACAGCAGGAGGCGATAAAATCGACAGCGCGTTTGCAGGAGATTGAGGCGGCGGACGAGCTCGATTTTGATAGTTATCTGCAGGCCTACTTCGCCCAGTAGGGCTACTTAGTGATCCGCTCCGGCGAGGTCTGGGAGGGATGAATGTTGGGCGTCCGTATAATCGGGCATGGCAACGGCCTGAAATAGTTGACGTTGTTATGTGTGGTTGGTCATCGTTTAGCGTTTGAGGTAATAAACACCGACCGCTGTATTGGCGCCGGGCCCCGGCGAGACGTACAATGTGCGGCCATTTTGTAAGATTGACTCCCATGCAATATCCCGATTCCTTTGATGTGATTGTTGTTGGCGGTGGCCACGCCGGTACCGAGGCCGCCCTGGCCGCGGCCCGTATGGGCGTGCGTACGCTGCTGCTCAGTCACAATATCGACACCCTGGGGCAGATGTCCTGCAACCCGGCCATCGGCGGTATTGGCAAGGGACACCTGGTGAGGGAGGTCGATGCGCTGGGCGGGCTGATGGCTCAGGCGACCGACAAGGGGGGGATCCAGTTTCGCACCCTCAATGCCAGCAAGGGACCGGCGGTGCGCGCCACCCGCGCCCAGGCTGACCGTGCCCTGTATAAGGCGGCGGTGCGCTACGCGCTGGAGAATCAGCCCAACCTCACCCTGTTCCAGCAGGCGGTGGAAGACCTTATCGTCGAGGGGGAGCGGGTCACCGGGGTGGTGACACAGATGGGGTTGCGCTTCAGAGCCCCCACGGTGGTGCTGACGGTGGGCACCTTCCTCGCCGGACTCATCCACATCGGGCAGGTCAACTATCAGGGGGGGCGCGCCGGTGACCCACCCGCCAACGCCCTGTCACACCGACTGCGTGAGCTGCCGTTTCGGGTGGATCGCTTAAAGACCGGCACCCCGCCGCGCATCGATGGTCGTTCTCTTGATCTGAGCGTGATGCAGGCGCAGCCGGGGGATGATCCGGCACCGGTCTTCTCCTTTCTCGGCAGTCGCGAGGACCATCCGCCACAGGTCGACTGTTACATCACCCACACCAACGAGCAGACCCACGATCTGATCCGTGGCGGGCTGGATCGCTCGCCGATGTATAGCGGCATCATCGAGGGGACGGGACCGCGTTACTGCCCCTCTATCGAGGACAAGGTGGTGCGCTTTGCTGAGCGCACCTCGCACCAGATCTTTGTCGAGCCCGAGGGGCTGACCACCCACGAGGTCTACCCCAACGGCATCTCCACCTCGCTCCCCTTCGATGTGCAGTTGGCGCTTGTGCGCTCCATTAAGGGGTTTGAGCGGGCACACATTACCCGTCCCGGTTACGCCATTGAGTACGACTTTTTCGACCCGCGTGAACTGAAACCGACGCTGGAGACCAAGCATATTCATGGCCTCTTTTTCGCTGGTCAGATCAACGGCACCACCGGCTATGAAGAGGCGGCGGCGCAGGGGCTGCTGGCCGGCCTTAACGCTGCCCGCCAGGTGCAGCAGAAAGAGCCATGGTATCCGCGTCGCGACGAGGCCTACCTGGGCGTACTGGTGGACGACCTCATCACCCGCGGCACCGCCGAGCCCTATCGGATGTTTACCTCGCGCGCCGAGTATCGCCTGTTACTGCGTGAGGATAATGCCGACCTGCGCCTGACCCCCATCGGCCGTGAATTAGGTCTGGTCGACGACGTGCGCTGGGCCGCCTTTGAGGCAAAACGCGAGGCGGTCGAGCGGGAGCAGCAGCGACTGCGCGAGACTTGGGCACACCCTGCCAAAGTGGCGAATGTTGAGGCAGTACTGGGTAAACCGTTGCCCCGCGAGTACCGCCTGAGCGAACTACTCAGTCGCCCCGATGTAAGTTATCACTCACTCTTTGAGTTGATGCCGGAACTGCAGGCCGTTACCGATCCCGCTGTGATCGAGCAGGTGGAGGTGCAGGCAAAATATGCCGGTTATATTGAGCGCCAGCTCGAAGAGATCGAACGCCAGCGTCGCAATGAGGATACGCCGCTCAGCCCGGAGCTTGATTACAGCACGGTGCGCGGCCTCTCCAACGAGGTGTGCGAGAAGTTACAGCGAGCCCGTCCTACCACCATTGGTCAGGCCTCGCGGATCCCTGGCATCACCCCCGCGGCGATCTCCCTGCTGCTGGTGTTCCTGAAAAAGAATCCCATGCCGAGGGCCACCGATGAGTGAGCTACGCGCAAGGCTTGAGTCGGGTCTTAAGGCGATGCAGCTGGAGCTGCCGGAGCCGGTAGTGGAGGGGCTGCTCGCCTACCTGGCAATGCTTGCCAAGTGGAACAAGGCCTATAACCTGACCGCCGTGCGCGACCCGCTGCAGATGGTCACGCGACATCTACTCGACGCACTATCCGTGGTGCCCTACCTGCCGGAGGGGCGCATTATCGATGTGGGAACCGGCGGTGGTATACCGGGCATTCCCCTGTCACTGGTGTTCCCGGAGCGTGATTTCACCCTGCTCGATAGTAACGGCAAGAAGACCCGCTTTCTGGTGCAGGCCAAGGCCGAGCTGGGGCTGAAAAACGTCACCGTGGTGCACGAGCGGGTAGAGAACTACCAGCCCGATCAGCGCTTTGATTGCGTGATCACTCGCGCTTTTGCCTCGGTTGCTGATATCCTGACAGGTTCCCGGCATCTACTGACCGTTGATGGGCAGATGATGGCAATGAAGGGCGAGGTTCCTGAAGCGGAGCTCGCCGCCCTGCCTGAGGGGTATCACCTGTTAGAGGTGATCCCGTTACGGGTACCGGGCCTAGAGCAGGAGCAGCGCCACCTGTTACGCATCGGGCGCGATAAAGACAGTGGAAGTGAGAGCCAAGCTGTAGAGGATTACTAATGGGCAAGATCATCGCTGTAGCGAATCAGAAGGGTGGCGTCGCCAAGACCACCACCTGCATCAACCTCGGGGCCTCCCTCGCCGCCACCAGGCGGCGTGTGTTGCTGGTCGATCTCGACCCGCAGGGCAATGCCACCGTCGGTAGCGGCATTGACAAGGATAGCCTGGAGTTCAGCAGCTACCACGTGCTTCTGGGTAAGGCCAGTGCGAAGGACGCCATCGTCACCGTCGAGGAGGCCAAGTACGACGTGTTGCCCACCAATGGCGACCTTACCGCCGCTGAGGTGGAGCTGATGAACATGATGGTGGCACGCGAGCAGCGGCTGCGTCAGGCACTGGCCGAGGTGCGGGATGACTATGACTTCATCCTCGTCGACTGCCCCCCCTCACTTAACATGCTCACCCTCAACGCGATGGTCGCCGCCGATTCGGTGATGATCCCGATGCAGTGCGAGTACTACGCCCTGGAGGGGCTCTCCGCGCTGATGAACACCATTGAGGAGATCCGCGGTAGCGTCAATCCGAATCTGGAGATCGAGGGGCTGCTGCGCACCATGTATGACCCGCGCAACAACCTCTCCACCGACGTCTCCGGCCAGCTGATTATGCATTTTGGCGACAAGGTCTACCGCACCGTGATCCCGCGCAATGTGCGCCTCGCCGAGGCACCCAGCCACGGTATCCCCGCGCTGGCCTATGACCGTAGCTCACGCGGTGCCGTCGCCTACCTGGCGCTGGCCGGAGAGATCCTGCGTCGCGGCGAGCAGGCCGCCTAGCTTTAGCACTGAAATTTAACCAAAAGACGATAAGAGACAATGGCAGCAAAGAAACGCGGTTTGGGTAAGGGTCTGGAGGCACTGTTGGGTGCAGGTGCCGCTGTAGGCAGTGCCGCCGAGGATATAGCGGCTGTAGATCAGGGTACTGGCGATGGTGAATTGAAGCATCTGCCGGTCGATATTCTACAGCGCGGGGCCTATCAGCCGCGTATCGATATGAAGGCCGATGCGCTGGAGGAGTTAGCCAACTCCATCCGCGCCCAGGGCGTGGTGCAGCCCATCGTGGTGCGGCCCATCGGTGGCGGTAAGTACGAGATCATCGCCGGCGAGCGTCGCTGGCGCGCCACCCAGCTGGCCGGTCTGCACGAGATCCCGGCGGTGGTACGCGACGTGACCGATCAGGCCGCGATGGCGATGGCCCTCATCGAGAACATCCAGCGTGAAGAGCTCAACCCGATGGAGGAGGCGCAGGCACTGTACCGCCTGATCGAGGAGTTTGGCCTGACCCACCAGCAGACCGCCGATGCGGTGGGTCGCTCCCGGGCCTCAGTGAGTAACCTGCTGCGCCTGCTCGGCTTGAACGAGGCGGTAAAACGGATGCTCGAGAACGGCGATCTGGAGATGGGCCATGCTCGCGCCCTGCTGGCCCTCACCGGCGAGCAACAGAGCGAAGTGGCACGTACCGTTGCCGGCAAGGGGCTGTCGGTGCGCGAGACGGAGCGTTTGATTAAACGTACCCTGGAGGGCGCGCAGCCCGGTGCCGCGAAGGAGAAGAAGAGCGATCCAGACATCAATCGCCTTGAGCAGGAACTCGGTGAAAGGATTGGTGCCAAGGTGGCGATTCAGCACGGTGCCAAGGGCAAGGGCAAGTTGGTGATTAATTACAATAATCTCGATGAACTCGACGGGATTCTCGAACACATCAAATAGTACAGTTATATCAGATAGTTACAGGGATGACCTGATTTGGTTTAACGGTATATCTATGTATGCAACTATGCTTATATAAAGTTTTTTTATCCAAGCATCATTGACCCTGCGGGGGGGTGTCGCTATAATTTCGCGCCGCTGAGAGCTTCGCCGCAGGCCCTGCTTCTCCTTAACTGGATACTGTCCGCGGGGCCGTCAGGACATTCACGAATGAGCAATGCCGCAAACAGGCAGCATGGTGAGCGAAAGAGAAGGTTAATGGAACTTTCGCTCTTACTGGCCGCCGCAGCCGGATTTTGGCTGGTAATGGGTTGGAAAGCCGGCATTGGGCTCATATATGGCGTAGGGATTGTGTTTGCCAACGGATGGTTACAGCGCTGGCAGCTAGAACGCGCCGCGCGACTCGCCGGGAACGATCCCGCAAAGAATTTGCTTTACCTCTACCGCTGTGCGGCAGAGCGCTTTATAGCAACGGTTGCACTATTCGCCGCCGGTCTTGGGTTGATGGCACTGCCTCCCCTGCCGCTGCTGAGCGGATATGTCATTGCCCAGGCGGCAGTGATTTACAGATTTTATCAAGTATCGAGTTTGAGACGACGACATGGCTAGTGAAACGATTACCTCCGGTGATTACATAAAGCACCACCTGCAAAACATGACCTTTGGTCAGCATTCCGATGGCACCTGGGGTCTCGCCCACAGTGCCGCCGAGGCCAAAGAGATGGGCTTCTGGGCCTTCCACCTCGACTCCCTGGGCTGGTCTATCGCCCTGGGTGTGCTGTTCCTCTGGTTCTTCCGTCGCGTGGCCAAGTCGGCCACTGTCGGTGTACCAAGCGGCATGCAGAACTTTGCCGAGTGGATTATGGAGTTTATCGACGACAGCGTTAAGGGCTCGTTCACCGCCAAGAATCCGCTGATCGCACCGATGGCGATGACCATCTTCATCTGGGTCTTCCTGATGAACTTCATGGACCTCATCGCCGTTGACTTCCTGCCGCAGGTGGCTGCCGCGATTGGCTCCGGTGTCTTCGAAGCCGACCCGCACCACGTCTTCTTTAAGGTGGTCCCGTCGACCGACCCGAACATCACCTTCGGCATGGCACTCTCCGTATTCGTGCTGATGATCTACTACAGTATTAAGAACAAGGGCCTTGGCGGTTTCCTCGGCGAGCTGGCCTTTCAGCCCTTCGGTAAGTGGGGCCTGCCGGTCAACCTGTTGCTGGAGGGCGTGACTCTGATCTCCAAGCCAATCTCTTTGGCGCTGCGACTGTTCGGTAACATGTACGCCGGTGAGATGATCTTCATCCTGATCGCCATTATGTACGGCGCGGGCGCACTGCTCGGCAGCTTCGCCGGTGTATTGCAGCTGGGCTGGGCGATCTTCCACATTCTTATTATTACCCTGCAGGCGTTTATCTTTATGACACTGACCATCGTGTACATGGAAATGGCGCATCAGGAACACCACTAAGATTTTCAATTTAACTTTTAATTTTTAACTTTAAAGCAATAGGAGAAATTCCAAATGACTGAAGCACAAGCCTTACTGTTTATCGCAGGCGCTTTGATGATGGGTCTGGGTGCCCTGGGTGCCGCTGTAGGTATCGGTATCCTCGGTGGCCGTTTCCTCGAAGGCGCTGCCCGTCAGCCTGAGCTGATCCCGATGCTGCGTACCCAGTTCTTCATCGTCATGGGTCTGGTTGACGCGGTTCCAATGATCGCCGTTGGTCTCGCCATGTACGTTCTGTTCGCCGTAGCCTAATTAATTCGAAACAGACTTTTGTTTAATCGAATTAACCCGCTAAGAGAAGAGGAACAAGCATGAATATTAATGCGACCCTAATCGGGCAAGCCATTAGTTTCATCATCTTCGTCTGGTTCTGTATGAAGTATGTGTGGCCGCCAATTATGGCTGCCCTCGATGAGCGCAAGACGAAGATTGCTGATGGCCTGGCCGCTGCTGAACGCGGAAAGCATGAGCAGGAGTTGGCTGAACAACGAGCAAAAGAGGTTATCCTGCAGGCCAAAGAAGAGGCTGCCGGAATCCTTGCCCAGGCACAGAAACGTGCCAGCGAGATCGTTGAAGAGTCAAAAGATACTGCCCGTGTTGAAGGCGAGCGTATCCTTACCGCCGCCAATGCCGAGATCGAGCAGGAAGTGAATCGTGCGAAAGAGAACCTGCGTGGTCAGGTCGTCTCTCTCGCTGTAGCCGGTGCAGCCAAGGTCATTGACCGTGAGCTCGACGCCTCGGCTCACGATGCACTGCTTGAAGATCTGGTCTCACAGATTTAAAGGTCTGAGACATGGCTGAGAAGACAACAATCGCACGTCCCTACGCACAGGCAACCCTGGCGTTGGCC
This sequence comes from Thiohalomonadaceae bacterium, assembly GCA_041554195.1. Lineage (GTDB taxonomy): Bacteria > Pseudomonadota > Gammaproteobacteria > Thiohalomonadales > Thiohalomonadaceae > JAPHSX01. The sequence goes on along the minus strand of JBFFMJ010000003.1, from coordinate 174,349 downwards.
AAGGAGCAAAACGCTCTGCAACAGTGGTCAGAAATGTTGCAGTACGCTTCTGCCGTAGCCGCCGATGAAGAGATGGCGGCGCTGATTGCCAGCCCTAAGCTGAGCAGTGAGCAGCTGGCAGAGCTGTTCCTTGAAATTTGTGGTGACAAGCTTAATGAGAGTGGCAAGAACATGATTCGTGTTCTGGCTGCCAATGATCGTCTCGACGTACTCGCCGAGATCACCGCGCTATTTGAAATCGAACGTGCCCAGTCTGAGGGTATGGTCGAGGCGCAGGTGATCTCCGCGGTCGAGTTGAGCGACTCTCAGAAGAGTGGCATCGCAGATAGCCTTAAGAAACGTCTGGGCCGTGACATCACCCTGGATTGCCGCGTTGACGCCGCAATCGTAGGTGGTGCCATTATCCGTGCAGGCGACGTAGTTATCGATGGCTCAGTGATCGGCAAGCTGGAAAAACTAGCTTCCGCACTGAAGCACTGAGTCAGGATAGAGGACGCAATACAATGCAGTTGAATCCATCTGAAATCAGCGACCTGATCAAAAAGCGTATTGAAAGCTTTGAGACAGTTAGCGAAGCACGTACCGAAGGCACCGTAGTCAGCCTGTCTGACGGCATCGTACGTGTTCACGGTCTCTCCGACGTAATGTCTGGCGAGATGCTCGAATTCCCCGGCGATACCTTTGGTATGGCACTGAACCTGGAGCGTGACTCTGTCGGTGCGGTACTCCTGGGTGACTATAAGCACATCTCTGAGGGTGACTCAGTTAAGTGTACCGGTCGCATCATGGAAGTCCCCACTGGTGAAGCCATGCTGGGTCGCGTCGTTGACGCCCTGGGTAATCCTATCGACGGTAAAGGCCCGATCGCGGCGGAGAGCAGCTCTCCCGTTGAGAAGATCTCCCCCGGAGTTATCTGGCGTAAGTCGGTAGACCAGCCCTTGCAGACCGGTCTTAAGGCGATCGACGCCATGGTACCGGTAGGTCGTGGCCAGCGTGAGCTGATCATCGGTGACCGTCAGACTGGTAAGTCTGCCGTTGCACTGGACGCCATCATCAACCAGAAGAGCACCGGCGTTAAGTGTATCTACGTCGCTGTTGGCCAGAAGGCCTCTTCGGTTGCCGCCGTTGTACGTAAGCTCGAAGAGCACGGCGCGATGGCCCACACCATTGTGGTTGCCGCTACCGCTGCGGAGTCAGCCGCGATGCAGTTCATCGCACCTTACTCCGGCTGCTCCATGGGTGAGTACTTCCGCGACAAGGGCGAAGACGCCCTGATCGTATACGATGACCTTACCAAGCAGGCGTGGGCCTACCGTCAGGTATCCCTGCTGCTGCGTCGTCCGCCGGGTCGTGAAGCCTACCCCGGTGACGTGTTCTATCTCCACTCACGTCTGCTTGAGCGTGCTGCGCGCGTTAACGAAGACTTTGTTGAGAAGGCCACCGACGGCAAGGTGAAGGGCAAGACCGGTTCACTCACCGCCCTGCCTATCATCGAGACCCAGGCGGGTGACGTATCGGCCTTCGTACCGACCAACGTTATCTCCATCACCGATGGTCAGATCTTCCTCGAGTCGGACCTGTTTAACGCCGGTATCCGTCCTGCTATCAACGCCGGTCTCTCTGTATCGCGTGTAGGTGGTGCGGCCCAGACCAAGATCATCAAGAAGCTGGGTGGCGGTGTGCGTCTTGACCTCGCCCAGTACCGTGAGCTGGCGGCCTTCGCCCAGTTCGCCTCTGACCTGGATGAGTCTACCCGAAAGCAGATCGAACGTGGTCAGCGTGTTACCGAGCTGATGAAACAGTTCCAGTACTCGCCGATGAGCGTGGCACAGATGGCCGTCTCACTGTTCGCCGCCAACCAGGGCTTCCTGGATGACGTCGAGGTGAGCAAGGTGGTGGCCTTTGAAGGGGCAATGCAGTCTTACATGAAGTCTGAGCATGCAGAGCTGATGGCTAAAATTGACGAGACCGGCGATTACAACGAAGAGACCGTAACGGCTCTTAACGCCGCTCTGGAAGGTTTTAAGGGCAGCAGCACCTGGTAACGGGGACGTAAATTATGGCAAGTGGAAAAGAGATACGTACGCAGATCAAGAGTGTTAAAAACACTCAAAAGATCACGCGTGCCATGGAAATGGTGGCAGCCAGCAAAATGCGCAAGGCGCAGGAACGCATGGCCGCTACTCGTCCCTATGCCGAAAACATCCGTCGTGTTATCGCACATTTGGCCCAGGCCAATCCTGAGTACACCCACCCCTTCATGGTTGAGCGTGAAGTAAAGCGTGTCGGTATGATAATTATCTCTACCGATCGCGGACTTTGCGGCGGTCTGAACACCAACATGTTCAAGGCCGGTCTCAGCAAATTGAAAGAGCTGCGTGATCAGGGTGCCGAGGTGCAATTGAGCACCATCGGTTCCAAGGGTCTGAGTTTCTTCAAGCGCGTCGGTGGCAACATTGTCACCAGCACCAGTCACCTCGGTGACGCACCGCGCCTGGAAGATGTTATCGGTTCTGTAAAGGTTATGCTCGACGCCTATAGCAATGGCGAGATTGATCAGCTGTTCGTGGTCTACAACGAGTTCGTTAATACCATGAGCCAGAATGCTCAGGTTGAACAGTTGTTGCCGATTGCCGCTGATGAGTCCGAGAAAGAGCTGGCGCACCACTGGGACTACATCTACGAGCCCGATGCCAAGGATGTTCTCGACGGTCTGTTGATGCGCTATGTGGAGTCTCTGGTGTATCAGGGTGTTGTCGAAAATATCGCCTGCGAAATGGCAGCGCGAATGGTAGCGATGAAGGCTGCCACCGACAATGCCGGCGACATGATTGGCGGACTGGAGTTGGCCTACAATAAGGCCCGCCAGGCGGCGATCACCCAGGAGCTCTCTGAGATTGTTAGCGGTGCCTCGGCGGTCTAAGCGTCCGGCAAAGATTTCTAAATATTGTTAAGGGGAACTGGAATGAGTTCTGGAAAAGTAGTTCAAATCATCGGTCCGGTCGTCGACGTGGAATTTCCACGCGACGCCCTGCCGAAGATCTATGACGCCATCATCGCTGATGATGCGGGTCTGACCATGGAAGTCCAGCAGCAGCTGGGCGACGGCGTGGTTCGCGCCATCGCTATGGGTACCACCGACGGTCTGCAGCGCGGCGTTGCTGTATCAAACACCGGCACACCGATTCAGGTGCCGGTAGGCCAGGCGACCTTGGGTCGCATTATGGACGTACTGGGTAACCCCATCGACGAGGCCGGTCCGGTTGAAGCCGAGAAGAAGATGGCTATCCACCGCGAGCCGCCTGCCTATGATGAGCAGGCCGCCAGCGTTGACATCCTGGAGACCGGCATCAAGGTAATCGACCTGGTAATGCCTATCGCCAAGGGTGGTAAAATCGGTCTGTTCGGTGGTGCGGGTGTAGGTAAAACCGTAACCCTGATGGAGCTGATTCGTAACATCGCCGTCGAGCACTCCGGCTTCTCCGTATTCGCCGGTGTAGGTGAGCGTACTCGTGAGGGTAACGATTTCTACCACGAGATGGCTGAAGGCGGCGTACTGGATAAGGTAGCGCTGGTCTACGGTCAGATGAACGAGCCGCCTGGAAATCGTCTGCGCGTTGCGCTGACTGGCCTCACCATCGCCGAGAACTTCCGTGACGAGGGTCGTGACGTACTGTTGTTCGTTGACAACATCTACCGTTACACCCTGGCCGGAACCGAGGTTTCTGCACTGCTGGGTCGTATGCCCTCTGCGGTAGGTTACCAGCCGACCCTGGCTGAGGAGATGGGTGCTCTGCAGGAGCGTATCACCTCTACCAAGACCGGTTCTATCACCTCATTCCAGGCCGTATACGTCCCTGCGGATGACCTGACTGACCCGTCTCCGGCTACCACCTTCGCTCACCTCGACGCGACCCTGGTACTGTCCCGCCAGATCGCCGAGCTGGGTATCTACCCTGCGGTTGACCCGCTCGATTCCACCTCGCGTATCCTCGATCCGCTGGTCTGTGGCGAAGAGCACTACGGCGTCGCCCGTGAGGTTCAGTCTACCCTGCAACGTTATAACGAGCTGCGAGACATCATCGCCATTCTCGGTATGGACGAGCTCTCTGAAGAGGATAAGCTGATCGTGTCTCGCGCACGTAAGATTCAGCGTTTCCTCTCTCAGCCGTTCTTCGTTGCCGAGGTATTCACTGGTGCACCCGGTAAGTACGTTAGCCTGAAAGAGACCATTGCTGGCTTTAAGGGTATCGTCGCTGGTGAGTACGACTCTCTGCCAGAGCAGGCCTTCTACATGGTCGGCACCATTGAAGAAGTGGTTGAAAAGGCCAAGACCCTGTAACTAAACCCTCAACGGGAAGTGACTTATGGCTATGACAATGCACGTAAATATCGTTAGCGCAGAGCAGGAGATCTTCTCCGGCACCTGCGAGCAGGTGATTGCACCTGCGAAGATGGGTGAGGTGGGGATCTATCCCCGCCACACCCAGCTGCTAACACAGCTCAAGCCGGGTGAGGTACGTGTGGTAAAGGAAGGCGGCGAAGAGGATTTCTTCTTCGTCTCCGGTGGCATGCTTGAGGTTCAACCTCATGTGGTTACCGTGCTGGCCGATACCGCACTGCGCGCACGCGACCTTGACGAGGCGAAGTCGATGGAAGCGAAGGCCCGCGCCGAGCAGGCCCTTGCTGATCGCGACAGCGACATGGACTACGCTACCGCCGAGGCCGAACTGGCCGAGGCGATTGCACAGCTGCAAACCATCGCACGTCTGCGCAAGAAGCTGGGTAAGTAGTTGCAAGGCTAACGATGCAAGCCCGAGCCCATTTCGACGGGTGAAAGGTGTTATCGAAAAAGGGCAGTGTTACACTGCCCTTTTTTATTGCCTAACAGTCCAGAATATTCATCTTTTGTCCCATTACGGCGTTATTTTCGTACTCGGATGGTCACATATATTTATATGCTCACATCCTGTGTGCGAAAATGCCTTGTACTGGAACAAAAGATGAATATTCTGAACAGTTAGGTCGTGCCTAAAAGTTATGGCGAGGTGATTTTAAGTGATTAGCAAAGACAAGGTGGTAACCGTAAGTTACCGCATCGCGGATGAAGCGGGTGAGACGGTCGAGCAGATGGACACCCCGGTAAGCTACCTGCACGGTCGTGACAGTGGCCTGTTTGAGAAGGTTGAAGAGGCGCTGGATGGCAAGGCCGTCGGTGATGTTGTTTCCGTCAGTCTTAGCCCCGCAGAGGCCTTTGGCGACTGGGATCCGGTGAAGACCTTCTCGGATGCGATTGAGAATGTCCCCTCAGAGTATCGTCAACTGGGCGCCAAGGCCGAGTTCATGAACGAAGAGGGTGAGTCGCTGGAAATGACCGTCACCCATGTCGATGCTGGTACCGTTACCCTCGACGGCAACCACCCGCTGGCAGGCAAGACCATCACCTTCCACGTTCGTGTGGTGGATGTGCGTGATGCCACGCCGGATGAGATCCGTAACGGCGTCGATCAGACCCCCTCGGTACTGCACTAAACTACTATGTCACAGCTTGAAGTCGTTATCCTCGCCGCCGGTAAAGGTACCCGCATGCGCTCGCGCCTGCCCAAGGTGCTGCACCGCATTGCCGGTAAACCGCTGCTGCAGCACGCCATCGACTGCGCCCGCGCGCTTGATCCACACGCCATCCACGTGGTCTACGGCCACGGCGGTGAGGCGGTGAAACAGGCGATTAATGACGAGACCCTGCTGTGGGCCGAACAGGCCGAGCAGCTGGGCACCGGCCATGCGGTGGAGCAGGCCATCGGCAACCTCAAGGGCGATTCGACGGTACTGGTGCTCTACGGTGACGTGCCGCTGGTGACAAAAGCGACGCTGGATGCACTGCTCCGTCATGTGAGTGACGGCATCGCCCTGCTTACCATGTCCCTCGATAATCCCACCGGCTATGGGCGCATTGTGCGCGATGCCAACGGTCGTGTGCAGCGCATCGTCGAAGAGAAAGACACCACTGCCGATGAGAGGCCGATCAACGAGGTCAACACCGGCATCCTCGCCGCCGATGGCGCTAAACTGCATGGCTGGCTGAAGCGGCTGGAGAATGGCAACGCCCAGGGCGAGTACTACCTTACCGATATTATCGCCATGGCGGTGGGGGATGGCCTCAGCGTCAATGCGCTCTGTACCAGCGATCAGGACGAGGTGGCGGGGGTCAATGACCGCGTACAGCTGGCCCATCTTGAGCGCGTCTATCAGCAGCGCCAGGCAGAGCGTCTGATGCGTGCCGGTGTCACTCTGCTCGACCCTGCACGCTTTGACCTGCGCGGCACCGTTGAGTGCGGTGAGGATATCGTGATCGACACCAATGTCATCCTCCACGGCGCGATAAAACTCGGCAACAATGTCACCATCGGCAGCGGCTGTGTGCTGACCAACGTCACCATCGGTGACGGTGTGAAGATCGCCTCGATGTCGGTGCTGGAAGAGGCGGAGATCGGTGTTGACTGCGCTATTGGCCCCTTCGCTCGTATCCGTCCCGGCACTGAGCTGGCTGCGGGGGCGCGCGTTGGTAATTTCGTTGAGGTGAAGAACAGTCAGATCGGCGAGGGCTCCAAGGTCAATCACCTGAGTTACATCGGCGATACCACCATGGGCAGCGGCGTGAATATCGGCGCCGGCACCATCACCTGTAACTATGATGGGGCGAACAAGCACCGCACCGTGATCGGCAATAACGCCTTTATCGGCTCCGACTCGCAGCTGGTCGCCCCGGTCTGTATCGGTGAGGGGGCCACCGTCGGTGCCGGAGCCACCATCACCAAAGACGTGAATGATAACGAGCTTAGCCTTACGCGTACGCCGCAAAAGGGCATTAGGGGCTGGAAACGGCCACAGAAGAAGGGGAAGTAAGCTATGTGCGGGATCGTTGGCGCGGTAGCCGAACGTGATGTAGTGGGTATCCTTCTTGAGGGGCTGCGCCGTCTGGAGTATCGCGGTTACGACTCCTCCGGCATCGCCGTGGTGAATGACGAGGGGTGTATCGACCGCGAGCGTATGCTCGGTAAGGTGCAGGTTCTGGCCGATGCCCTTGGCGAGCGCCCATTAAAAGGCACACTCGGCATCGCCCACACCCGCTGGGCAACCCACGGCCAGCCATCGCAACAAAATGCCCATCCACACATCTGCAAGAAGGGTGTCGCCGTTGTTCATAACGGCATTATTGAGAATCATGAGTCGCTGCGCCGCCAGCAAATCGAACAGGGATATGAGTTTACCTCCGAGACCGACACTGAGGTGGTGGTGCATCAAATCTACAACCACCAGGCGGAGGGTAAGGGGCTGCTGCAGGCCACCCGCGATGCGATCACCGAACTGGAGGGGGCCTATGCCCTCGGTGTCGTCAGTAACACTGAACAGGGACGGCTGATCGCGGCACGGCGCGGCAGCCCGCTGGTTATCGGTGTCGGTATTGGCGAGAATTTTATCGCCTCCGACGTTGCTGCGCTGCTGCCCGTCACCCGCCGCTTTATCTTTCTCGAAGATGGCGATGTGGCCGATATCTCCCGTGCAGGAATCACCATCTACGATGCCTCGGGAGTTCCCGTTGAACGCGAGATCACAGAGTCAGCGCTCACTGCCGATGCCTCCAGCCGAGGTAATTATCGCCACTACATGCTCAAGGAGATCTACGAGCAACCCCAGGCCGTGATCGAAACGCTGGAGGGGCGCGTGGCCAATGGCAAGGTGCTGGAGGCGAGCTTCGGCCCCACCGCGGCCGCCATCTTCGACAAGATCAAATCGGTACAGCTCATTGCCTGCGGCACCAGTTTTCACGCCGCGATGGTGGCACGTAACTGGTTTGAAGGGGTGGCCGGACTACCGTGTCGTGTCGAGGTAGCGAGTGAGTTCCGCTATCGTCACCCGGTACCGAATCCCGATGCCCTGGTGGTGGTGCTCTCCCAGTCCGGTGAAACCGCCGACACCCTGGCCGCGCTACGTGCCACCAAGGAGTGGGGCTTCGGCCCGTCGCTGGCGATCTGCAATGTGCCGGAGAGTTCACTCTCGCGTGAGGCCGACCTTACCCTGATGACCCGCGCCGGTCCCGAGATCGGCGTCGCCTCCACCAAGGCCTTTACCACCCAGCTGGTGGCACTGCTGCTGTTGGTCACAACCATCGGTCGGCGCCACCGTATCACCGCCGAACGCGAGAACACCATTGTCGAGCAGCTGTTAGGCCTGCCCCGTCACATCGAAGAGGTGCTTAAACTCGATGAGCCGATCAAACAGCTGGCTGAACGCTTCGCCGACAAACACCATGCCCTGTTCCTCGGTCGTGGGGTGCAATACCCCATTGCCATGGAGGGAGCGCTGAAGCTCAAAGAGATCTCCTACATCCATGCCGAGGCCTATCCGGCGGGTGAGCTGAAACACGGTCCGCTGGCGCTGGTCGATGAGGTAATGCCGGTGATCGCCGTCGCCCCAAATGATGACCTGCTGGAAAAACTAAAATCCAATCTCGAAGAGGTGCGGGCACGCGGGGGCGAGCTTTATGTCTTCGCTGATCATGATGCAGGGATGGACAGCAGCGAGCGGGTGCATGTAATGACCATTCCGCCGGGCGGCGGGCATGTCTCACCGATCATTTTCACCATTCCGTTGCAGTTGCTTTCTTATCATGTGGCGGTACTGAAGGGGACGGATGTGGATCAGCCGAGGAATTTGGCGAAATCCGTTACAGTAGAATAACGGATTCTGGGTTGTAGGCTGGGCAGCTATGCCCAGCAGCTCGTAGGCCCGATTAGCAAAGCGTAATCGAAGGCATGTACTAACTCAGCGTTTGATGACTTCACGACACTCATCAAGGCTCCCAGTTGTAGTCCAGTGACTCCACTCCCGGTCGGTGGCCTTTTCCTTTTGTAATGAGATGAATGAGGTTTGTTCGCGGCCATCGTAGTTGCGGATGTTTATCTCGTAGCAGGCATTTTTGTCATCAAATCGGGTAAATTCTACAAACTGGATGGCGGTATTATTCTTGAGAGAGACGATAATCAGCTTCTTTGCATAACCTTCGTCATTGTTGCTGCATCCGCTTATGACGGCCAGGCTAAAGAAGATAAATACCCAATGTCGTAGCTTCATTTTATTCTCTCCACTTCATGCATATGTGATTCTGCAACGCTGATGATAGGTTATTGTCGATTTTGCCATGATGGCGTCGTCAGGTCATGCGGTTTACCACTCTTTGGAATGCGGGCTCAGAGAATACTCATCACAAATCCTGGCTGAGACGGCGGTTTGGCAGGTTAATTGGCCATTACGACGGTGGTTGCCGTGGCCGGTCTAGCGGTGATACATTCGAGAGGTCGCCGCTGGATACGCGGGAGATCCCGATATCTATTGGCATATTCGCTGGAGCACTCCACTTTATGAACTACACAAAAACGATCAAACTACTTGTAGCGATTTTTTTCGCTAGTGGTGCCACGGCGGTCATGGCGGAAGATGATCTGGAAGTAAACCTCACCAAGCCCCCTTCCTCTATTGAGGCGTGGTATAAGCCGGCCAATAAACGCCAGGTGTGGTTGCATACCATGTTTCGTCTGCGTCGAGAGATGCAGGCGATAAGTGAGTACTCAGCCTATGAGGATAAGGAGCGACTTGTTCACTGGACAAAGAAATTTAACGACGACTACAACAGTATCGGCGAGATGGTGCCTGAGTGGGCTGATGAGCTTGAAGTGGAGTTGTCTCAGAATCTTTTGCTTGCCGCTAATAAGGGCGACTATCAGGAGGTCGCCTCGTTACAGCAGAAGATAGGAAGATCCTGCATGGGGTGTCATAAGGAGTTTCGTGCGGTGACAGCGGCTCTGTACCGGGGGCCCAATTTTAGCGATATGGTGGTTGAGGACAGTGAGACCATGGAAGAACAGAAATACAAGGATGCGATGACGGGTTTGAGTACGGCAATGAATCGTATAAAGATCGGTATTGAAGATAACCGCTTTGAAGTTGCCTCATCGGCCTTTACCTTAATGACTCATCGACTGGACGATTTATCTGGGAGTTGCGGAGCATGCCATAAGACAGAGCGTCAACGTGATTACCTGCTGGGTGCCGAGAATATGAACGAGGTGAAGAAACTGGGTGAATTGATTGAGGCGAAAGAGGTGAAACAGAGTCAGCGTGTGTTAGGTGGTGTCGCCGTCAAGATCTGTGCTACCTGCCATTCAATTCACCGCACCCTTTCAGACCTGCGCGGCTTTATCGACTAATACATTAAGTTGAAGAGTGCTACCGTTCCGCCCTTGTAAATGGTGCTGAAGCGATAAAGTAAAATCCGCCATAGGAATGATATGTTGTATTTGCGTGGTTGGCTGAAACGATATAATGGTGATTTCATAGTGTCGATTCATGAAGCTTTCCTGCTTAGTAAGCAACAGAAGGAATATGATAATGCTGGTAAATGATGTTGATATATATGTTGGTAATGAACTTGCGGTAAAAGCGGTTACGCTAAATTATAATGAATTCGATCTGGATTCAGATGAGCCTCAAGTTGTTACCGCCACCGCCTTTCTACCCGATGAAGAGTGTTTTACTTACGGAAAAGAGTTGGTGATCGATTTTAAAGATGGGATATATGCCAGGGCCAAGATCTTTTCAAGCATGAGGTTGTGTGACGAGAATCAGTGCGAGATGCGAGTGATGGATGCATCGAGATCATTAGATGAATTACTGGTAGCTGATAGTGTAGAGATGGCATAGGACTGCCGGTTGATGTTTTCACGAAGTTTCTAGCGTAGTGCTTTTCAATATCAACGATACTGGGCAGAGGAAGCTATGAAGAAGCTAAAGAATGAAGCGGAGTTGGTGAAAAAGGCGATCCTTGAAGGTGTTAAGTATGGTGAGGGTCGCGGTGTGGTTGAATTTGAGGCCACCGACTCGGCGGCGGAAAAGATCGAGTACATATACCGCCTGCTGGTACACGACAAGGTGATTCAGCCGATGCCTGAGGATCAAGTGTCGCAGAAGTCGATGCGGCATAAACTGGCTATCTGGGCATCGAGATTGGAGTAATTCTGCTTACATATGAATCTGCCGTAATAAAAAAAGCCCCGCATCTGCGGGGCTTTTTAGTATGGAACGGAGTACAGCTTACAAGGTTCCGTAAGAGTGTAGCCCCGAGAGGAACATGTTTACCCCGACAAAGGCGAAGAGGGTAACGAACAGGCCAACGATGGCCCACCAGGCGAGAGGGCGTCCGCGCCAGCCCTTGGTTAGTCGCAGATGCAGCCACGCGGCGTAGTTGAGCCAGACGATCAACGCCCAGGTCTCTTTGGGATCCCAGCTCCAGTAACCGCCCCAGGCCTCGGCAGCCCACATGGCCCCCAGCACGGTGGCGACGGTGAAGAAGGCGAAGCCCAGGGCGATCGCCTTGTACATAATGTCGTCGAGTACCTCGGTGCTCGGAAGGCGTTTTGCCAGCATACCTTCGGGGCGGCGGTCGATCATCAGGTAGGCAACGCCGAGCATCGCCGCCAGGGCGAAGGCGCCGTAGCCGACGAAGTTGGCGGGCACGTGGATCTTCATCCAGTAGCTTTGCAGCGCGGGCACCAGCGGCTGGATGTGGTGGGCCTCGCGGTCAAAGGTGTACCAGAGGATGAAACCGACAGCGGCGCTGATCACGGTGAGGACGAAGGCACCGATGGCGCGGTTGTTATAGCGACGCTCGTAGGTGAGATAGAGCAGTGCGGTGATGATAGAGAAGAGAATAAATACCTCATAGAGATTGCTCACCGGGATGTGGCCGATGTCGGCGCCCAGCAGGTAGGATTCACGCCAGCGCACCATCAGGCCGACGGTGCCCATCACCGTGGCCGACCAGGTCATGGCACTGGCGACCTTGCCGCTAAAGTCGGAGCCGACGGCCAGGGCAAACATGTAGGTGGCGGTGGCCATCACATAGAGCGCACTCATCCACATAATGGCCGACTGGCTGGAGATGAGGAATTTGAGGAAAAAGCTGGTGTCGGCGCGAGCCAGCTCCGCGCCATAGAGGCCGATCGCGGCGAGGCTGATCAGGGCCACGGCGAGGCTGAAGCCGCGCAACGGCTTCCAGCCCCAGCCAAGGCCAATAAGACCGACGGCGCTGCCGTAGAGTATCCCCACCTCGTAGCCATCCATCAGTTGGCCATACAGATTGTGGGTAAAGAGACTGCCGGCGATCACCAGCAGCGCCCATACCCAGTCAAAGGCACCGAGGCGCTTGAGAAACGGGGTGGTATCGAATTCACTTTGCATTACTTCGGATGAGACAGACATGGAGTACCTCGGTTAAATTCGGCTTAAAACACTATTACTGTTGTGGCGCAGATCCGCGCACAACGTTTCGAACTCCTTGTCGAAATCACTTCGTTCACGATGGGCGGCGGCGGCAAATAGCACGCTGCTCCGCCCCTCGTTCTCTTCTATTCGTATCCATAGGCGACGATGATGAAGATAGAACATAAAGAAGACGCCCGCCATCAGCATTACACAGCCAAGGTAGACGACGTTCTGGCCGGGGGCGCGGGTGATCTGCAGGCCAGTTGCCTCGACATGCTTATACTCCTGCAGGCGCATCAGTACTGGCGAGCCGTAGGGACCGATGAGGGAGAAGGCGTTGAGCGCATCATCAAAGTAGAGCGCCTGAGCCTCATTGATGCCGCTACTGACATCGACACCCTCTTCACGCAGCAGATCTACATAGAGGGTTCCGAGCACCCCCTGTACCACCTTAATGTAGGAGGAGAGGGCCTCTTCGCGTCGCTCCTCGGGCACGTTCTGCTCGGCCACCGTGACCACCGCATCAATGCCCTCGGTGATGAACAGTTGCACCAGACCCACCATGGAGTTCACGAACTGCGAGTACATCGGATTGTCTGGCTGCATTGCCAGGTCTGTGGCCGCCTGCTGTTGGGTGACCTCGGTGATCAGGGCCTCATCCTGCGCCTTCGCCAGAAAACGCATAAAGCGGTCAATGCTGCCGTCGGCGCTCATCGGGATATGCAGGAAGCGGTACTCTTCAGAGGGGGTAGAGCGCATGCCACTGAGCAGGAAGGGGCGTCCGTCCACCATCAATGCCGCCTGGTAGTTCACGTACTCACGAGCCTCGCCGTTGGTGGCGCGCAATTTGAAAATTACGCTAGGGCCGTAGTTGCGGAATTTCTTGCCGCTCTCCTCATCCGCCGGAAAGACGTTAAAGGGCTTGAAGTCGATAACCTCCAGGGCATACTCACCGCGCGGTGTGGCGAGGCGCTGAGTGCCGTTGACCACCGCGTCAATTTGCAGCGGTTCGGCGGTCGGGTTATCCAGCGACCAGCTCTGTAGTTGCATCTCGGAGCCACCATCGGAGAAGCTTGCCTGGTAGATGGCATAGCCCTTGTAAACCCAAGGGTGGTTTACCGAGATGGTCTTGCGTAACGGCTCCTTAAGTTCAGGGTCGATGATCAGCAGGTCGCTCTCGAATGACTTGGGCATGCCGGAGGGGTAGTGCTCGATGCGAAAATCTTCCAGCGCCACGGTGAAGGGGAGTTTTTGCAGCAGGTAGCCGTCGCGCATCGCCAGGAAGACGAAGTCGCCACGGCTCCCCTCGGGGATGTTGACGCTGCCACGGAACGAGCTGTTCTCGATGCCCAGAGTACTCTCGGCGGGGATCTTGCTCACTGGCAGATCGCGGGTCTCAACCTTGATATCACCATTCATCTCCGCCAGTTTCAGCGGCAGGTTACCGTCGAGCAGACCGCCGATGCAGATCACCACAATCGCCACGTGGGAGAGGATGTAACCCAGCCGCCCCATGCCGCCACGCATGGCGGCCACCATCTGGTAACCGTTATGCTGTTTGTGACGTACCTGGTAGCCGCGCAGCTGTAGTCGCTTGCCCAGGCTTTCGGCCAGAGAGGCCGCGGAATCCGGGGCCTGCCACTCATCGACGTGATGGAAGGCACGCAGTGACTTCTCCTTCACCCCCAGGCGGAAGTGACGCATGTCCTTGATGATCGCCGGTGTATTTCGATAGACGCAGGTCGAGGTTGAGACCAGCAGGACGCCAAGCAGTGCCAGGAACCACGGCGCCCCATAGATGTTGAACAGGCCCAGGGATTTAAATACCTCGAACCAGTAGGGGCCAAACTTCATGATGTAGTTGTTATAGGGCTCGTTCTGCTGCAGCACGGTGCCGATAATCGCCGCAATGGCGATGGCTACCAGCAGGGTGATGGCGAGATTCATCGAGCCGAAAAATTCCAGCAGGATGGCTCCGAGAGCGCGTTGACGGCGTGTGTTTTTTTCTGTCTGACTCAAATCCGTGCTACCACATAATTGGAGGATGGGCGGAGTGTATTGGATGCCACTCTGTATAGGAAAGTTGCATCGAATAAAAACTTTTCATGCAAAGAATAAAGGGCGGCCCTAGGACCGCCCTTCATCGCAACAAACCACTGAACGTTAGTATCAGTTCAACGCATTGATGTACGCTGCTACGGCTGCGATGTCCTTGTCGCTCATCTTGGCCGCGATATCGCGCATCATTTTGTTGGTGTCGTTAGCGCGGGTCTCTGTGCGGAAATCTTTCAGAGTCTTCACCACGTAATCAACGTTCTGACCGCTCAGTGCGGGGAAAGCTGCACCGGGATTACCAGAGCCAGAGGGACCGTGGCAGGCCATACAGGCAGCGATGCCCTTAACCTTGTCACCGCCCTCGTAGATCTTCTTACCGGTAGCGACTACTTCTGCATCGGCATTAGCCGCAGAACCGACAGACGCGGTCTGGGTCGCGAAGTAAGCCGCAATATTGGCCATATCCTCAGGACTCAGCCCAGCCGCCATCCCCATCATGATGGGATCCTGGCGAGTGGCGGACTTAAAGTCCGCCAACTGCTTGGCAATGTAGGAGGCGTGCTGACCAGCCAGCTTGGGATAAGCCGGCATGATCGGTGCGCTACCGGTAGCACTGTGGCAGCTGGCGCACATGGCATCAACCTTAGCCTGACCTGCAGAGGCGTTACCCGCAGCGTGAGCGGTGCTTACGGCACCAAACATTACCAAAGCGGCAAAAGCTAGTTTTTTCATCGGTTCCCCGTTTCGTTTGTTGTTAAACCTCTGGTAGCCTTACTTGCTGCTGGAGGTCATGTACTCGACAGCAGCATCAACGTCTGCATCGGCGAGGTCGGCACGACCACCCTTGGCAGGCATGAAGCCAGTGTCACCTTTAAAACCTTCTTTGGCGTGCTTCTTCAGCACATCCAGACCCTTGGCGATACGCGGAGCCCACAGGGCCTTGTCGCCGAACTTGGGTGCACCAGCCGCGCCGGTGGCGTGGCAGGCAAAGCAAGCGCTGTCGTAGGTAGCCTTGCCGTCAGCCATAGCTGAACCAGAAATCATAAATGCTGCGCCAACGGCAGCTGCAATAATGGTTTTTTTCATTTTGTGAAAACTCCTCACTGAAGTGTTGGTTACCCCCCACCACCCATAAACATGAGTGGGTGGACTTTACGCCCTTCTGCCGTTTCCTGATCTTCGATTCAGGCCTGACAGCGCGCATGTTACCATTGACAACGCCGCAGAGAAAACCGAAAGGCCGCCTTATATAGCAATTTATCTACCATCTGGTCAATAACGGGGGTTCGCCTCCTGGAACAAAACAGTATGACTCACACACCGCACAAGAATCTGTTTCGCCAAGCCAAATTTCTGACTAGCGCAAATAAAATCAGTCAGTTACCGCCAGACGAAGGGGCCGAGGTGGCCTTTGCCGGGCGCTCCAATGCCGGTAAGTCCAGCGCCCTAAATACCATTACTGATAACAAGGGTTTGGCAAAAACCAGTAAAACGCCGGGGCGCACCCAACTCATCAATTTCTTCGCCCTGGATGAGGAACATCACCTGGTGGACCTGCCCGGATACGGCTACGCCAAGGTTCCGCCATCGGTAAAGCGTCACTGGCAGCAGGTGTTATCCGAATATCTGCGGACACGCCAGAGCCTGCGTGGGCTGGTTCTGTTAATGGATGTTCGCCATCCGTTAAAGGAGTTTGACCGCCAAATGCTCGATTGGTGCCATCATCAGAATATGCCGGTGCATATTCTTCTTACCAAGGCCGATAAACTCAAGCGTAGTGCCGCCAGCAGCGCCTTACATAAGGTAAGAAAAGAGATAAAGGAAGATTACCCGCTGACCACAACGCAGCTGTTTTCAGCACAGGACAAACAGGGACTGGAGCAGGCGCTGCAGCAGTTGGAGCAGTGGTTGGGGATGGGCGAGGGGGATGACCGGTAGTAAAGTCGGGGCAAAAAAATAGCCCCGAACGCGGTTGGGAGAAACGCGCCCGGGGCCAAGATGTGATCCGGCACTTGGGGATATACCGGACACCTGCTTACCCGAAAAGGAGTCAAACGGGACAGCGCGCTAGCACTGTACAAGATATGACCGGGCCTTCCGGATAAGGTTCAGGAAAAATGATCTTTTTCTTTTATCCCCCCCCACTTTTACATGAGAGCGCTCATAACTAGTGCGCTTCATCCCAGTTAATCCCTACACCGGCCTCTACCAGCAGTGGTACCTGCAACTCGGCCGCCGCCGACATTAACTCGATAATCTTTGCCCGCGCCTCATCCAGCCGTGGCTCCGGCACCTCGAACACCAGCTCATCGTGTACCTGCATCACCATGTGGATATCGAGCTGCTCCTGCAGCCACCCGTCCACCGTCAGCATTGCCCGTTTGATGATGTCGGCAGCGGTACCCTGCATCGGCGCGTTAATCGCGGTGCGCTCGGCATACTGGCGCCGCTGGCCGTTGCTCGATTTGATGTCGGGAATGTAGAGCCTGCGTCCGAACACCGTTTCGACATAGCCCTGCTCCTTGGCCTGCTCGCGGGTCACATCCATGTAGGCCTTTACCCCGGGGTAGCGGGCAAAGTAAAGATTCACATACTCCTGAGCCGCGGCACGGTCGATGTCCAGCTGCTTGGCCAGACCGAAGGCCGACATACCATAGATAAGGCCGAAGTTGATTGCCTTGGCGCTACGGCGCTGCTCGGCGGTCACCTCCGCCAGCGGTGTCTCAAACACCTCGGCCGCGGTGGCACGATGTACATCCTCACCGGCGGCGAAGGCCTTGAGCAGCCCCGTATCAGCAGAGAGGTGGGCCATAATACGCAGCTCGATTTGCGAGTAGTCGGCGGCAAGAATTTTACACCCCGGTGGGGCGATAAAGGCCTGACGGATGCGCCGCCCCTCCTCGCTGCGTACCGGAATATTTTGCAGATTCGGATCGGATGAGGAGAGCCGCCCCGTGGCCGCCACCGCCTGATGGTAGGAGGTGTGTACCCGTCCGGTGTGCGGGCTGACCATCAGCGGCAGCTTGTCGGTATAGGTCGATTTGAGCTTGGACATGGAGCGGTAATTGAGGATCAGCCGCGGCAGCGGGTAGTCCTGCGCCAGCTCGGCCAGCACCTCCTCGGCGGTGGAGGGCTGCCCCTTGGGGGTCTTTTTAAGCACCGGCAGCGCCATCTTCTCAAACAGGATGGTCTGGATCTGTTTGGGCGAGGCAAGATTAAAGCGCTCGCTGGCCTCGGCGAAGGCCTCGGCCTCGATCTGCTGCATCTTCACTGCCAGCTCGCCGCTTTGCTGCTGCAACATGGCGCTGTCGACCAGCACCCCGTGGCGCTCGATGCGCGAGAGTATCGACAGCAGTGGCACCTCTAAATCGGTATACAGGGCCGCCAGCTCGGGCATACCCCCAAGGCGGGGCCACAGCGCCTGGTGCAGGCGCAGGGTGATATCGGCATCTTCGGCCGCGTAGGGGGCCGCCTGCTCCAGCGCCACCTCATTAAAGCCGATCTGTTTTGCCCCCTTGCCTGCCACCTCTTCATATTTAATGTTCTTGTGGCCGAGATACTTGAGCGCCAGTGAGTCCATGTCATGGCGGGTGGCGGTGGAGTCGAGCACATAGGACTCCAGCATGGTGTCGTGGGCAATGCCGCGTAGCGAAATGTCGTAGTTGGCCAGCACGCTCATATCATACTTCAGGTTCTGTCCCACCTTGAGGTGAGTGGTAGCTTCCAGTAACGGCTTGAGACGTGCCAGCACCTCATCCCGCGGCAGCTGTGCCGGGGCACCGGGATAGTTGTGGGCAAGAGGGACATAGGCGGCCTTGCCGGGCTCAACGGCAAAGCTGAGCCCGACAATGGCCGCATCCATATAATTAAGACTGGTGGTCTCGGTATCGAAGGCGAAGAGCTCGGCCTGTTGCAGCCGTGTAAGCCAGTTGTCGAACTGTGGCCACTCCAGTACGGTCTCGTAGTCGACAGCAATATCAGCCTGTTTGGCGTTTTCTGCTGCTGACCCCGCAGGAGTGGAGGGGGCTGTGGAGCCGAGTAACTCGGCTAACCAGTTCTTGAACTCCATCTCGCTGTAGTAGCGTTTTAGTACTTCGATATCGGCAGGGCGACGTCGCAGCTCGGCAGGCCCCTGCTGCAGTGCCACATCACACTTAATGGTGACCAGTTGGCAAGAGAGCTGCAACTGCCCCGAGGCGATGCTGTCACGCAGGTACTCCCCCACCTTGCCTTTAATCTCGTCAGCATGGGAGATAATGGCCTCTAGCGTCCCGTAGGCCTGTAGCCACTTTGCCGCAGTCTTCGGCCCCACCTTGGGTACGCCGGGCACGTTGTCGGAGGTATCTCCGATCAGTGCCAGGTAGTCGATGATCTGATCAGGGGAGACACCGAATTTTTCGTTCACACCGGCCTCATCCATCAGCGTATCGGTCATGGTGTTGACCAGGGTGATGTGGCTATCCACCAGCTGCGCCATATCCTTATCGCCAGTGGAGATCAGCACACGCATCCCCTGCGCCTCGGCCTGTCGCGCCAGGGTGCCAATCACATCATCCGCCTCGACCCCCTCAACCATGAGCAGCGGAAAACCCATCGCCTCCACCATGGCATGAATGGGGGCGATCTGGCCGCGCAGCTCATCAGGCATCGAAGGGCGATTCGCCTTGTATTCGGGAAACATCTCATCTCGAAATGTTTTCCCCTTGGCGTCGAAAACTACCGCCACATGCTCCGGGTCATAGTCATTGAGCAGGCGGCGCAACATATTGATGACACCATAGGCGGCACCGGTCGCCTCGCCGCGGGAGTTGCTCAGCGAAGGCATGGCGTGAAAGGCGCGGTAGAGGTAGGAGGAGCCGTCTACCAGGACGAGCGGTTTGGTATCTGCCATAACGATTCTTTAAGGGTTGATGTGTGAGGGAGGCAGCATAAACCAATCACTGCAAACAGTGAAAACTGACCGCTTTTGACATAAGGGTAAACCCCAATATAACTAAATTAGTATTTAATAATTTACTGTATATTCAAGCACTTAATTTTTTACACAAAGTTGACATGGTTATTTAGAACGTGTTTAATCCGCTAAAACCACATAGAAGAGCGGGTTAAATCAGACTGCTCCACAAGGTTTTTGTGGCATAGATCACACAGCAACCGGAACAACAATATAAAACACCGGTTGTCATAATCACAAAACAGCTTCTGGATCAGGAGCGATGGAGGAGTCACTATTATGAAGCAACAAAACCGCCTGCTTATCGGCCTCGCCGCCGGTATGTTCATCACCAGCAGTAGCTTTGCCGCCAGTATCGTTGGATCCAAGCACGACCTCAGTACCGGTGGTGCAGCTCAAAGTGTCGCTACTACTGAAACATCGGTCTGTGTCTTTTGTCACACGCCACACGGTGCCGATACCGCAGCACCGGCACCATTATGGAACAAAAAACTACCTGCGGCAGCGACCTTTACCAACTACACCAGCTCTACCCTGGACGGTACCGCCGATATCACCGGCAGTGTCTCCCTCGCCTGCCTCTCCTGTCACGACGGCAGTCAGGCGATGGATAGCGTGATTAACAAGCCCGGCACTGGTGGTTATCTCGCGACTGGTTTGCAGACTATTGATGGAACCATTGGTGTGATGACCGGTGCCCCGGTACCGGTGATTGGTACCGACCTGAGCAATGACCATCCGGTGAGTGTTGAGTACGCCGGTGGTGGTGCCGTTTGGAGTTCCAGCTATGGTCTTAATGACGCAGCTTATGCGGACAGTGCATTTAAGGCTATTACCTACGACCCCGCGACCGATAAAACCGCAACGACTGCCAATTCGTTGCCGCTCTACGAGAAGACCGTGGGTGCATCTCAGCTTGCCATGGTTGAATGTGCCAGTTGTCACGATCCGCACGACAACGCCAACGGGACCTTCCTGCGTGTCTCCAATGCCGCCAGTGCGGTGTGTACCTCCTGCCACGTAAAATAGCAACAAACAGGCTATAACGGACGGCCTATCCTCATAAGGGGATGGGCCGTTTTAGGCTATAAGCCTGTAGTTATTAGTTAATAACAATAAACAAATATATGTGGAGTCACTCCACAAACCGCTTGTCATCCTTGCCAGTAAACAAGAATGGCCCGAGACAAACGGTTTCTTGAGTCACTTATAATAATTTATTACAAACAAAAAAACGCTGAGGTCCAAATGGCGCGTTCCGTTAAGAGCACACTCTTACTATTACTCTGTTTGATTGGCCCGGCTGAAATGGCAAAAGCCAGTGACAACAAGGGGCTGGATGACACCACCTTTGCCGTCGTCAATGGTGAGAAGATCAGTGCCGTTACATTTCTCTCTGCACTGAATAGTGGTATGCGAGAACGCTTTTACCACGGCAACATTCCAGATGCCCAGGTGGCCGCCTTCAGGAAGGAGGTGGCAGAGGGCATGATCAATAATATGTTGATGCTCCATGAGGCCAGGGCCAGGGGGATAGAGCCTGACCACGAGACGGTAGAGAAGCAACTCGCAGGTTATGAGAAGCGCTATGCCAGTAGTACGCAGTGGCAGCAGCGGCGAGAAAAGCTGCTGCCGCAGCTACGAACTCAATTACAGAATAAAAATTTGATTACGAGATTCACGGCCGAGATTAAAAAAATCCCTGTCCCGGATGAGGCCGCTGTACAAAAGTACTATCAGGAGCATCTGGAAAAATTCACCACCCCGCAAAAGAACAGCGTCTCTTTGATACTACTGGCGGTTGACCCGTCATCCGCAAAGAGTGTCTGGGATAGTGCGCGCAGTGAGGCCGAAGAACTCATTAAAAAGATTGAGAGTGGTGAATCGTTTGCTGCGCTGGCAAAAATACACTCGGCGGATACGAGATCTGCGGTCGCCGGCGGCGAAATGGGTTTTCTGCATCAGGGCATGCTCGCCAAGGAGGCTGAAGAGGCATTGGCCAAGCTTAATGTTGGCGAGTTGTCCGCGCCGGTTACCACGCTACAGGGTGTGGTGATTCTTCGTCTGGATGAAGTACTTCCTGAAAAATTAAATGATTTTCAAAGCGTCAGGGAACGGGCCGGTGAGCTGCTATATCGGGACCTGTCAGAGGACAATTACACGAACACGCTACAGACGTTACAAAGTCGTGCGTCAATTCAGTTAAATACAGCCATTATTGAACAGGCAAGAAAATAGTGCGCCGTAAACGGCGACCGTAGTTAACCCTATATGCCATTATTATGTGTGTGATTAGAGAGGGCTCAAAACGGCTTGGCATAATTGTCACGCTGACCCTTGTCGTTCACGCACCGGCGAGCGCAGAGGTGTTTACGCTGCAGGAGTGGTGGGGCACTATCGGTCTGACATACCAACAAAGGTGGATGGGGTCTGATGTTGCAGAGAGAAAGAGTCAGCTCGATGTTAGCCTCAATAACCAATATTATATTTGGCAGCCCTGGTTTGTTACCGGAACGCTCGGTATGACTTTGACTGGCAGCAGCGCAAGCAATATGGATACGGTAAATGACAGGCGGGATATTGGCGGCGATATCACGACAAATGTGCTGCCACTTAGCGTGTTTCCGTTGTCACTCGGTTATAGTAAAAAATACAACAGTGTCAGCGACACGGCAGAATTTATCAATAGTAGTGGTGAGGTGTCTCAACTGACGAATGATGTTATTTCAACACGATATTTTATTACGCAGAAATATCTTGGGAAACGTACAACCTATAGCGCCAGTCTTCATGCCAATAAGAATGAGAGTGAGCTGACGGGAACTTACAGCGATACCACGAAGAAGTTTGAAGTTGTTCGTAGAGATCCGCATAACGACATCAATTTCAATGTTCAACACAGGGAAGATGGCCTTAGTCAGGGTGTTGGCGGGCGCGATAATAAGATGGTGATGTTGAGCCACAATTTTTATCCGTCACAGAACTTCACGGTTAATAATTTCGCCAGCAAGATTAATCAGCATGACAATGTGGATCTTGATGGGGATGGTGTGGAAGACAGATATAACACGGATATCGATCAACTTTCCAGTACGGTGAGCTGGCGTAGTGCTGATGAAAAAACCCATATTAATAGCAGTCTACGATACACCGGTGTGGTGACCGATACACAAGCTTCAGAGAGCGAGAATCTCGGTGCGAATATAGGTGTTGGTGCACGCTACAAAATAAGTGATAACATCAGTTCCAGTGCGGCCGCGACACATAATGAATCAAAATTGAATGGCGCATTAGATGTTCAGGACAGCTATCGTCTATCACTCGATTATCACTCAGACGATATTGCACTGGCTGAATATAAGTATAATTGGGGGTCGTCACTCGAATATTATCGTGTGCAATCCTCTAAATTAAGTGAGTCTGCCGTGGGTGCCTCAGTGAATCACGGTATCTCGCGCAGCTGGCGTCATGGCAGGAGAGGCCAGATACGATTTAATGCTACGCAACGGCTGGGGCAACAGGCTGTAAGTAGCGAAGATGTTAAGCCGACGCTCAATCAAAGTGTCATTGTTGGCTACTCGGATAGCGGCGCAAACATCACACACTATGCACAGGCCAATTATACTGAGGATCGAGGCGTTTCTGGTAACAGTGAGCTGTCTCAGATGTTGAATCTTAATGTTAGTCGGCAGCAGACACTGACTACTCGTTCATCAATTAACGGCAGTTTGATGCATCAGATAACGGCATATCATAGTGCTGCACTGGATACGCAGACCAGGACCAGTAGTGCGCTGGTTAATTATTCACATAATTACAATTTTTCATTTCAGTCACTGAATTTCAATTCCGCCTTAAGATATTCGATGTTTAGCTCAAAAACATCACCGGATAGTGAAAGCTATGCCTGGGATAACACTCTGAGGCACCAGATTGGGCAGCTTTCAACTCGCCTGACGTTACGCACGCAAAAAACTAACCTGGATCCACATTCAACGCTATTGATGCTTAATGTTAATCGCCGTTTTTAATTTAATACAAGAACTACCGCAGGAGCATAAAATGAAACTAATAGGCAAGTACAAAAGAAAGTTTGCGGCACTTTTTGGTGCGCTGGCGCTATCGTTGCTGATCGCTTCGCCCGCACAGGCCGAATACGGCGATGTTGTAATTAATAATTTTGCTGATGCGGCTGGGATGCGCCCCGTCGTCTTTCCACATTGGTTTCACCGTATTCGCTTCCGCTGCAAGGTCTGTCACGCCGATCTGGGCTTTAAGCTTAAGGCGGGCGGCAACGAGATAACAATGGCGCAGATCATCGAAGGTCAATATTGTGGTGCCTGTCATAATGGTGAGATTGCCTGGTCAATTGAGAATTGCGATGTCTGCCACTCCGGTAAGCCTGGTACGCCAACGCAGGTACATGGCAATACTGCCAAATCTCTGCTGAGCAGCAAAAAGAAGTAAGGGGAGCTATACGATGAAATTTACTACACCAATTGTCGTTCTTGTCAGCTCACTGTTACTTTGTGGAGCCAGCGCTGCTCAGGAACCTGCGGCAGCGGAAAAGAGTGTCTCTAATATCAACACCTTTAATCGTCTAATGAAACCGAAAATGAAGGTGAATCCGCCTCCGATGGAGGATGGGATTCATGACCCGGAAAATCCCGGTACTGATCTGCTGCAACCACCCAAGGCCGCGTTTGACTCTCTCGATAAGAGTAAGCACGGCAATCACGTCAACTGGGTCTCCTCATTAGAGAACACAAAGATTGGTCCACGTTGGGATCGTATTGATGACACCATGCAACCCATCGTGTTTGACCTAAATATCGTGCGTGAGGTTAAAGGCTCTATGCCGAATGTCGTCTATCCGCACAAGCAGCATACTGAGTGGCTGGACTGCTCCAATTGTCACCCGGATATCTTCATTCCACAAAAGGGTGCCAACCAGATTAATATGGCCTCTATTCTATTGGGTGAGAAGTGTGGTGTGTGTCATGGCAAGGTGGCTTTCCCGGTGACCACCTCGACCTGTCGTCTCTGCCATTCTCAGAAAAAGGAGAATAACGAACTGAAACGAAGTGCCGCGAGTCAGAAGCCATGAAACGCTACACGCTACTAGTTTTACTGGTGTTCTATTGCGCGGGATCAAGTGCAGCGCCCTCGCTGCAGCTACCGATGAAGCTTGATTATGCCGAAGGCGTGATTATGCGCTCCAAGAGTGCTGTGCGCATAGAGCAGAGTGACAACGAAGAGGCAAAGGCAAAGTTGCAGGAGGCTCGGGATAAGTATAAGGCCGCTCGCCAGGCGCAAACGGATGGTGACTTTGCGCAGTCAGAACAGTTGGCCAATACGGCCATTCGCCTGGTCACCTCTGCGGCAATGAAAGTGCCTAATAAAGTTGATGATGGCGCGGTACAGAAGCGACGTTACAAAGAGCTTCTTGCTCAAATCGATACGTATCGCAACTGGGAGCATCAGAGTAGCGAGCTCGATGCGGAAACACAGGTAGAGATGGATAATGCGATTCTTGAGATTGAAAAGGCGGCCAATTACGCGGCGAAGGATGATTATGCAAAGGCCAATGAATTTTTGAGTATGGCACTCAACGTGGTGATTAAGGTGAAGAACAGTTCACTTAAGGAGCGCACCTTTAGCTATGACCTCAACTTTGAGACACCGATAGACGAATATAAGTACGAGCTCTCACGCAATGACGATTACCTGCGACTGATACCTATTGCTATAACACAGAAACAACCCTCGGCGGGAATTCAAAGCCTGATGGAGCGTTATGTGGAAAAGGCTAAGGTGAAACGTCACGATGCTGAAACGCAATTCGAGGAAAAGACGTTTGAGCAGGCGGTAAAGACCATGCAGGAGTCCAGTAAGGACCTTATGAGCGCACTGAAAATAGCCGGTGTGCGTTAAGTTATGGAGATCATGATGAATATCCGACGTAAAATATTTATTTCGCTGCTGATGGCCGCTGCGCTGTGCACATCATTTGTCACATATGGTAAGGCCAAGCCGCCTGAACGGCCACAGACGCAGGAACAGGTCGGCATGGCATTGGGCTTCGTTGATAAACTGCTCTCAGCCTCTAGCCTGTCCAGGCATATAGAGGCACGAAACTTTGCCCCCGCAATGGCCTACCTGCACGAGGCGCGTCGCTTACAGGAACAAGCTCATATTAGTCTTAAGGCTAATAATCTGGTTCTCGCTATCGCCAAACGTGATGAGGCGATACGTCTCGCCTTTGAGGCCGGGCACCTCTCGCAAATGGCGACTGAGAGTCAGGACAAACCAAAAAATGACTATGACAGCCGTCTGCGTAGCATCGAGGCTTTAACCAAGGCCTACGCCTCCATCACTAAAAAGAAGGGAAAAAGCGAACTTGTTGCAAAACTCAATAAGCGTATATCAGGTGACCTCGATACCGCCGAGGAACTGCGTGCCAAGGGTAACTATGTCGGTGGCCGTGCCTCGCTGGATAAGGCCTATGTGGTCATTCGCAGTGCCGTTGAGGAGATTCGTGGCGGCCAAACTCTGGGCGAACTTTCAGCGCATACCGCCACTACCCCACCACTGCAAAAGGACTACGAGACAAAACTGCGCAGTATTGATGCCCTTCTTGAGGCACAACAGCGCATTGCTGATGAAAAGGCTGACATAAAGCAGAAGCAGGAGATGAAGCGCACGGTGACGGCCTTGCTGCACTCGGCGCAGGACTATGCCACGAGTAACGACTATCAGCACGCCTTGCAAACAGTGAAGCAGGCTTATCAGATCATTACTTCCTCTATTGAACAGTTACGAGGTGGTGAGACGCTGGTGCGTACCCTTCATTTCGAGACGGCCGAAGAGGAGTACCATTACGAGCTTGACCGCAATGATACCTACAAAATGTTGATCCATATGCTGGTTGAAGATAAGAAGACGATGGAGGTGACCGAACGTGTGCAACAGTTCCTTGACGAAGCAAATGCGCTGCGCAAGCTAGGCGAGCGCCAGGCGCAAAATGGTGAATTCGCGGAGGCCATCACCTCGCTGGAAAAGGCGACACGTAACCTTATTTTCGCTATGCGCAATGCCGGTTTCTTCATACCGGGCTAACAGGGTTGATCGATGATGCGAACCTTAATAGTAGCGCTCAGCCTGTTGTTTGCAACGCATACAATGGCCGAAACGGCCATCGTCCCGTTAAGCAAGGACGGCATTCATGATGCGAAAAACCCCTCATTTTCGCTGCTTCAGGAACCCGCCGAGGCATTGGCTAATTTACCTGTAGATGCGAGCGGTCGAACAGACTGGGTGACGACCTTGCAGAACGGTCATATTGCACCGCGTAAAGGGATTAGCGGCGAGGAGAAGATGAAAGAGGTCGACCTCGACATTATCATGAAGAACAGTGCATCCATGCCACATGTGCTCTTCAGCCATAAAGTACATACACAGTGGTTAACCTGTAGCAACTGTCACTCACGTATCTTCCTGCCGCAGCTAGGCGGGAACTTCGTGACGATGGCCAAGATCATGGAGGGTGAATATTGTGGTGTCTGCCATGGCAAGGTTGCCTTCTCGATTCTCGATTGTGAACGCTGCCATGTAGTACCCAATGAAAAGAGTGGACTACGCTAGAGCCATGCGCCGACTTGTACCACTGTTATTGCTGCTAATCTGCAGTGCCAGCGTTCAGGCAGCGGAGTCATTGGCGCATTTTGCCAACATCAATCGCGCCCCGCTGCAGGAGAACAACGCACTCAGTTTTGCCGGGGTTGGGGAATTTGTCTCGATTACCAATCCGGTCTCGGTCGGTGCACGAGGAAATTTGGTCTATATAGTCGATGCGGCCAAACAACTGGTCTATCGCTACAATAGTAGTAATGAGAATCTCACCCCGCTTTACTCGGTAAGTAGTCACCTGCAAGGCGTGCCCAACGCGATAACTGTCGACCATGATGGCAGCTTCTTTCTTTCGGATCCCTTTGGCCGGCAGGTTCTGCATTTTACTATGCAGGGCGAGCTGCAACGTATCTATAAAGATGCGATTAATCTAACTAACCCGGTGGCGGTTAATCTTGCACTGTCGGGTGAGCTATTTATTGCCGATCGTCTCTATGATCACATTGTGGTGTTTAATCGTGCTGGTCAGCCGCTACGCGCGATAGGTCAGCGTGGAACGGGAAAGGGACAGTTTCTTGAGATCATTGATATGGCTACCGGCCCTGATGGTATCTACGTGATCGATCGACTCTCCAAAAACGTTAAGGTGTTTAGTGCCGAGGGGGGGTTGATTCGTGAAATGCCCCGCCCGGAAGTGGTTGCCCCTACCGCCATTGCCATCGACTATGCAGAGCGTGTTTACATTAGCGATGACTTTGACGACACGATAAAAATTTATAACCGTGATGGCCTGCTGGAAACGGTGGGGGGAACAGGTTCGCGAAATGGTCTGTTCCGCATGATCAGTGATCTGCATGTCGACAACAACTTTCTGTATGTTGCCGACAGTGCCAACGACCGTGTGCAGGTCTTCCTGATAAAGGCCGCATTTAACAGCGATAAACAACAATAAGATGCACGCTCTAACCCGACTTAAAGTCCTGTTCTTTATTCTGCTTTTACTGGGAGGCTGTTCGCAAAAGGTCGTTCGGACATTCGAATATCATTCCCCTGGCGTGGAAGTGGTGTGGCCAACTCCGCCAAGCATGCCGCGCTATCGCCTGGTCGGCGAACTTTATGGTGAGAGTAACTTCAAGCAGAAAAAACAGGGGCGTTCATTCCTGCAAATCCTGGTAGGAATTTTCGTCGGCAAACCCCGCCCCAATGTTTTACAGCGACCACAAAGTGGCTACACCGATGAACAGGGGCGCGTTTATGTGACTGACGTCAGTCGCCAGGCTGTCTTGCTTTTTGATATTCCGAATAATTCACTGCATGTGTTTAGTTGGTTGAGAAGTGGGCTTCCAATAAGAAGTCCGATTGCAGTCAGTGCTGCACCACAGGGGGATATTTACGTCTCCGATGCCGAGCAGGGAGTAGTCGCCCGGCTGCGCAGTGATGGCACCCCGGTCTCTGTTATCGGAAGCAATATTCTTAAGCGCCCCACCGGCATCGCCTATGATCCTCTCAGCAAGCAACTATTTGTCGCTGATACCAAGGATCATAACGTTAAGGTGTTCGATGAGCTGGGGCATCTCATTCAGGTGATCGGTAGTAGAGGGGAGGGCAGTGG
The DNA here is from genome assembly GCA_041554195.1 of Thiohalomonadaceae bacterium. Classification (GTDB taxonomy): domain Bacteria; phylum Pseudomonadota; class Gammaproteobacteria; order Thiohalomonadales; family Thiohalomonadaceae; genus JAPHSX01. The sequence continues at coordinate 145,778 of JBFFMJ010000003.1, read as the reverse complement.
CGAATTCAATTACCCCACGCATCTGGCCTACAGGGCGGGGCGGCTTTATGTCACAGACCGCATGAATTCGCGCATTCAGATCCTCGATGCCAGTGGGGAGTTTGTCTCAAGTTTTGGTGATCGCGGGCGCTTTGTTGGTGACATCCCGCACCCGAAGGGGGTTGCAGCCGACAGTGATGGCAATATCTATGTGTTGGAGTCCTATTTTGATCATCTTCTGATATATAATGCGGCGGGTGAGCTGCTGCTTCCCATCGGCGGTACGGGGAAGGGAATAGGGGAGTTCTATCTACCCGCCGGAGTGTGGGTCGATAACCGAGATCGGGTCTACATAGCCGACATGTTCAATGGCAGGATCGTTATTCTGCAATATTTGGGAGAGAGCTAGTGTTCAGAAAATTCTGGGGTCTTGCTACCTTATCACTACTCTTGCTGGGCCATAGCCTGGGCGGACATGCCGCACTCCCTGCGCCAAGCCTGGAATCCGATGTTGCCAGCACCAATCACAACTTTTCTGTCACCAGCCCAGGAACGGTTAAGGCTACCTCAGAGACACAGATTTGCGTCTTTTGTCACACCCCCCATGGCGCCACCTCTGGTGCGACGCCACTATGGAACCGCACCCTTGCCCCTGATGCCAATTACACCGGCAAGCTATACAGTTCAGAGTCGATGGATGCCTCCATTGACACGCCGACCGGTAACTCCAAACTCTGTCTCTCCTGTCACGATGGCACCATCGCCATCGGTGCCGTTAACGTGATTAATGGCACCCAGCCGGTGTCGCCTGTAACTGGCCTCGACGTTACCATGCCCGCCGGCACCGATGGTTACACCCGCAACCTGGGCACCGACCTGACCAATGATCATCCCATCTCCTTCACCTATGATGACACCCTCGCCGGTAATGATGGCGAGCTTTACGCACCCTCCACTACACCCGCCGGCGCACGTATCGCGGTACGCAGTAATATTCCCGCCGAACTGGGTGAGTCAAACCCCGAGGTGCCACTGCAGTATGTTGATGCCAGCAATACCAGTGAGATGCAGTGTACCTCCTGTCACGATCCCCACGTGTGGGACAAAAGCGGAAGCCAGAACATTAAATTCCTCCGTCTCAATCGCTTCCAGGTGACCAATACCCCCTCGGACGGCACCTTTACTAAATCAAAGGACATCATCTGTCTGGCCTGTCACGACAAGGAAGGGTGGGCCGGTTCTATTCACGCCAACAGCACGAAAGTTTATGACAGCGGTGTCGGTAGTGCCGCAGAGACGCGCGACTTCCCTGACAATATTGAAGTTTGGGAGGCCGCCTGTCTCAACTGTCACGATACCCATACCGCCGCCGGGGCTAACCGCCTGCAGCGCGGAGGTGTGGTGGGTGGGGTCGCCGCGAGCGAGGAGACCTGTTACCAGTGTCACGATGGGACCACGAACGTGCTTACAACGACGGTCGCCAATATTAAAAGTGATTTCACTACCCTGGCGACGCATATGCCAATCACCGATGCTGATCAGGGTTCGACAGAGGGAACCGCCCACGCCATTGGCACGGGCACCGATGGCGATGAGGGAACCCAGCGGGGCAAGGATTTCATCGAGGATCAGGCCAATCTGGCACAACGTCACGCTGAATGTACTGACTGTCATAATCCGCATCGGGTAATGCGAAACACCCATTTTGATAAGGCCGGGCCCGGTAACCTCACCTCGCAGGGCACCCATCTTCACGACTCCGGTACCATGCACACCAATGAAGCCTCCGGTGTCCTGACCGGTACCTGGGGGGTGGAGCCGAAATATACCAACGGCAACTGTGGCACTGCCGCCAACTGGTCGACTTGTGACCTTCCTGCTACGGACTACGATATTCGTCGCGGCACCTATAACAAGCCAGGCAGCAACGGTGCCGTTAACGCCGAATATCAGATCTGCCTCAAGTGTCACTCCAGTTACTCTTATGGTGCAAACCCACCAAATTTGAGTCTCACTGGCGGCGGCACCCCATCGGGTACCAATGGGGTAACCCAATATACCGATCAGGCGTTTGAGTTACAGGGCAACGGCGCCCTTGAGGGAAGTGCTACGCATACCGGTTTTCATCCCATACGGACGCCAACATTGCGAACGGCGGCCAATCGTGGTTTGAATGCGGCGGCGGCAAATCAGCCCTTCCTCGCCCCGTGGAACGACAGCTCGGGTACCAACATCGGTAACCAGACCATGTACTGCAGCGACTGCCATGGCTCAAACGTTACCTCGACCACCTCAGTAGTGCCGGATACGGGGAATCCATGGGGCCCCCACGGCTCGTCCAATGACTTTATTTTAAAGGGAAGCTGGGATGTCACCAGCGGCAGTGCCACCACCGATGCCATCTGTTTCAAGTGCCATGAATATGACCAGTACGGTGGTACCGGGGGGGCGGCAGTGAAGACCAGTGGCTTCCGTGGCACAGGTACTGGATGTGCCATGGGCAATATCGGTACCAACCTGCACGTGGCCCACAGCAGCACCATCGGCAGCATGCGCTGCACCTGGTGCCATGTCGCGGTACCGCACGGCTGGCAGAACAAGGCGCTGCTGGTCAATATGCTTAACGATAAGGTGCCTGGAAGCGCAACGGCACTGATGAAGGATGTTCCGACAACACCCTGCACAGGTACGGATATCGGCGGCTGCACCGCAGAGCCCTACTACCTCGGGGCACAACTCGGCGGTGGCGGTGCGGTCAACTGGCAGACCAGTGGCAACTGGACCTCGGGTGACTGCGGCCAGAACAACGGCAGCTGGATGTGGGCAGGTGGGGGTGCCGGTGCCGGTGCCGGTGCCGGTGCCGGCGGTGGCGGCTGCCCCTACTAAAGCCTTGAACATCCGCATGGCCTCTAGAATGATCCGTCTTCGCTCGGCAGTCACTCTGTGTGGCTCACTGCGAACGACACTCCTGCTGTTCGCCTACTTCGCCCTCTCCATCGCCTACTACTACTTCAACCAGGAGAGTTCGGAGTGGTGGCTGGCGTTGCCACTCTTTCTCTTTGCGCTCAACCTGCTCTGTGCCATTACCACCAATGCGGCATTTCGTCAGAGGCTGCCGCTGTTGGTGTTTCATCTGGGATTGCTGATGATTCTTCTGCTGGTGGGGGTCGGGCGGCTCACCTACCTTAAGGGCGAGGTAGAGGTCACCGAAGGGGAGCAGATGCCTGCGGGGTTATCGCGCTATCGCTCCGGTGTATTACATGAATTGAACGAGGCGGGTATCGGATTTCAACTTGAACACTTTGACATAGAATTTGACGAGTACCAATACAAGCGATTTATTCGCAGTAGCGTCAAATGGCGCGATGAATCAGGGCGAGAGATGCGTTACACCATTGCCGACATGGAGCCTCTAATACAGTCGGGCTATCGCTTTTATTCAACAAAACATAAAGGTTTTGCCCCGATATTTCTGTGGCAGCCTGAAGATGGCGCCCCCCAGCTTGGAACGATTCACCTGCCGGCCTATCCGGAGAATGAGTTTAATCAGTCAAAAGAGTGGCAGATCCCCGGCACCACACAAACAGTATGGGCCATGCTGCAGTTCGACGAGACAATTATCACCGTGGGCGCACCATCAAAGTTTCGCATTCCCAACCAGCATACGCTGATCGTACGCCACGATGCGCAGCGTGCAGAGCTACAACCGGGGCAGCAGATAGAGGTGGCAGGAGGCCAGCTTACTTACAAGGGCTTGCGCACCTGGATGGGCTTTGTGGTGTTCTATGACTGGACCCTGCCATGGCTACTGGCGGCAAGTCTCTTTACTGTGCTCGCCCTGGCCTGGCATTACTGGCGATGCATTAACGCAAGACCGTGGCAAGCTGAGGGTGCCGGTGAACCTCAGCCTGGCACAATAAAATCATAAACCGGCGGATACCTGAGCATGCAGAAAAATCTTTCACCGCATTTTTATGCCATGAGTACCGTGGTCACCGGGCTCGTCTCATTTATCATTTATGATCACTACGATTTTCTAGATGACTATTATTTCTTACCACTTTTTGTTCTGGCACTAATATTTGCCGCGGGCAATCTGTATAAGCAGTGGCTTAGCGAGAGTGACTTTCAGCTGGCCACGAATGTCGATATGAAAAATATTCTCAGGCGTGCCGTTGCACGGTATATCGTATGGTTGCTGGTGTTTGGAGTTGGCTTTTTGTTTATCCAGCAGCATCCGTTCTATAGCTCAGAGAAGTATGTACGTAGCTTGGACTTTCTTGGCTTCTACTTCCAACTGTATGTGATGGCAGGGCTTCCCTATTTTGTTGTGACTTTGCTGGTTAAATCGTCACACATCGAGGATTTTTACGATCCGGCAATACGGTTTATCCACATTACAAAGAGTATTTTACTGCGCTGGCGAGAGGGGAGTGCTGCGCCGTATGCGGTGTTGCGACGTCCATACAATCGCAAGGTAGTGCTTAATCTGTTAATGCGCGGCTATTTTCTACCTACCATGGTGGTTCAGATCTATAACACGTTAAGTAGTGCCATCACGGCCTCCAGCGATCATTTTCATAATTACAATATGCTTTCGATACTGATGTGCATCACCTCTCTGCTGTGGCTGATGGATGCCACTATCGCCAGCATGAGCTACAGCATTGAATCACGCTGGCTGGAGAATCGTAGTCGTTCTCTGGATCTGACAGCTGGCGGCTGGTTGATCTGTTTCAGTTGCTATGCACCGCTTAATGAAGTGACCAGTGTGTTGTTCCCCTTTGCCCCGCTGGTGTCCGACCATAGTGCCGCCTCACTCGTTATCGCTAACGACACCATGCTTTACGCCATTACCATATGCGAGTCAGTCTTGCTGGCTTTCCTAATCTATGCCGATGCCTCACTGGGCCCATCGATAGCCAATATTTCTCTAAAGAAACTACAAACCAGAGGGCTATTTGGTATTGTGCGTCATCCGGTATACACCATAAAAATTATAATGTGGTGGGTAGCGTCCCTCGGCTACCGAAAGTTCTGGACGTATAAATACATACTCGGCCAAGTGGGATGGACTTTAATTTACGTCCTTCGTGCTATTAGCGAAGAGCGGCATTTGAAAAAGTTTGCCGAATACCGTGACTATATGAAAAAGGTACGTTACCGTTTTCTGCCCTGGCTGTTCTAGTGTGGCTGACGCCCCTTTCCTGAAAACCGTGCTGATGACGCCTCAAGTAACATCGGCATGGGGCCGATAGCGGAGGTGGGGAAATTCTGCATTGTTGCCAGGCCAATCTCGGTGAGAAGATTATCATCCGTTACCGTCTCAAAACCCTGCGACAGTCGTAGCGCGAGGTCCCTGTCGAAAAGGTAATATTGCAGAACATCTTCCGGCTGGATAATGCCGTGATGATTTAAGGCCTTCTTATAATCATCCTGCTGCAACACCCAATGGACTCGTTCGCGGTCGAGTACCAGTGGTTGTTTGGAGCCGGCAAGTATCATCTCCCCATCCATGAGTACACCAAATACAGCACCCTTTGGGAACACCTTGTAAAAAGTGTTGATCACCGATTTGAGGATCTGTTCATCCATCGAGAACAGGTTTACCCAGTGTAGATAAACCCCGTCTTCTGACAGCCGCGAATAGACAATATTGAAATATTCCTCGCTATACAGGTTCGCCATGCCGGACACCCATGGATGTGATGCCTGTGCCACAATGACATCGTAGCTCGTCCTGTCACGATTAAGCAGGTGCCGTGCATCGTTGAATTGCAGCTCAAATCCTGGTTCATTGATGAAATCATAGGCGGTGTTGTTGATGTGGCGCATCGCATCTAGCACCCTCGGCTCAAGCTCGGCGACGCGTAATACTTGAGGCTCCGATGTACTTAGTAATCTGGCAGAGGTACCGCCGCCGAACCCCACTGCGAAGATGTTTTTCGGCTCTTCCTGCAGCATAGCCGGCAGAGTGCCAATCAGTACTGCTGTCAAGGTGCCGAGTAAAGGATCCGCATTATCAATGCCAGCCTCATTCAGACCGTTTCGTTGCAATAAGTACTTATTGACTGGGCCATGAGACACAACGCTAATCATGCCTGACCGCCCCTCTCGTGTGTAGTGAAAGGTATCTGTGTCGATGTCATGCAGTCGTCGTTCGGCACTACGTATGACGCGCTCATAATTAAAGCCTGGCATCACACTTAGGAGAATGGACAATGAGAGCAGTGCAAGGAAAGGCCCGTGCTTATTGCTCGCCTGTAGCTGTGGAACGAGAATTAATGCCGTGAGCAAAATAGCTGCAATCAGCCACTTGAATGCCGCATCACTACCAATGGCAGGGATCAGCCACAACCCGGTGACCACTGAACCTGCAACGGAGAACAGTGTATTTACGGCAAAGCCGTTGCCAATGCGTCGTCTCAAACCGGATTGATCACGGCAATAAAGGTTCATGGTTATCGTATAGAGTGCACCTAGCAGTATGCAGGGCACGATAACTACCACTAACACACCTAGATATTTTGCCGTAACAGTAAGCGGCTGACTTCCTCTTATCTGCTCATACCAGACAGGTACCTCTGTGAGAGTTGTTCTCATTGCGATTAATGACAATGCCAGCCATGCCAGGATGGTAAAAAGAGTTCGCATAGTCACAGTATGGCGTGCCATAAAGAGTTTGGAGAAGAAGCCACCAGTTGCCAGTCCGGTCAACACTGCCGCAAGCATAATCGAGAAGCCGTAGATGCTGGTACCGATAAGCATGGTTAGGTACTTGCTCCACAGCACTTCACAGGAAAGTGTGATGAAGCCGCTTACACCGAGCACAATGAGATAGGTTTTTCCCGTAGGCCCAGCTGTATCGCTGCTGCTCTGTGCAGCACCGTGGTAAGTGAGGTCGTCAGTTTTCTCATGCCGCGAAAGGAGTAGGGCACTGAGTGCGACGCCTAAATTTATCGCAACCGCCAAATACGTTGCACCGGTCAGCCCCCATGCCGGAATAGCGACAAAGGCGACAGCGAGGACACCGATGATGGCACCGACGACGTTATAACTATAAAACTGTGCGATTCGCCCACCGACCATGGCATCGTTATGTGTAGCGCTGCTTACCAGAAGCGGATAGGTGGCGCCGATTGCGCTGGCGGGTATTACCAGTACGAGTGTTGCCAGAATAAACTTAAGTAGAGTTGATTCGGCGAGTAACGGCAGGGCTGCGAGTAGTTGATCGAGATTGAAGAGCAGTGGCAATAGCACTAAGGCCGTAACGGCAATAGAAAATTCCAGTAAGGCGAAAACCTTCAGACCATAAAGCCCGTTGCGAACCAATCGATTAGAGAGTAGCCCGCCAAACGACATGCCTAAAAAAAAGCTGGCGAGTGCAACGGCCATTGCGTCACTGGCGACCCCAAGGCTCAGTCCCAGCAGGCGCATCCAGATAACCTGATAAAACAGTGCGGAGAAACCTGAGAAAAAAAGTAATAGCGGTGTTAGACGTAACATTGGCGAAACTGCCTCAGCAGGAATTTTTTATATTAATTAGTATATTCTTATTTACTTTGTGGGCGGCCTCCATGCGCGGCAATTATACCCATTCTACATACAGTCTGATATGATTCGAAGATTATTATTCAACCCAGTTTTGCACTGTAAAGTTGTCACTCATCATTATAAATACAGTGTTTATTAGTCAACTTTATTATCTCAAGGCACATTAATAATGGAACGGGAAATGTTACTGCTGTGGTTGGCAGTAATTAGCTACGTGATTGCAGGATCTGGCGCGATTATTGGTGTCGTTTTCGGGCGCCTGCCTGAACGTTTGGTGCTTGCCACCATGGGGCTCGGTCTGGGGCTACACGGTATCTCCATCGCTTTGCGCTGGGTTCGTCTTGAACACGGTCCTTATATTACGATGTTTGAGATCCTCTCCAGCAACGTCTGGAGTCTCATTCTGGTCTTTGCTCTCGCCTTCTGGCGTTTCAAACCAATCCGACCGATTGCCGCGATTGTCCTGCCGCTGCTTTTTATCATGATGGCCTGGATGCTATTTCAGTCGCCGGAACGTGGATCGCGGCCTCCCACCTATGACACCACCTGGCTGGTAATTCATATCATGTTCGGCAAAGTGTTTCTTGGCTCTGTTCTGGTCGCCGTGGGGATGGCCGGGGTGATGTTGCTACGCCGTTATAATCTTTATACAGAGAAATTGATACGGCTACCTGAAAGTTCGCGGCTGGATGACTTGGCCTACCGTTTTATGGCGCTAGGACTGATCTTTGACAGTCTGATGCTGATCGCCGGTGCAATTTGGGCACAGGATGCGTGGGGGCGTTACTGGGCATGGGACCCGCTCGAGACCTGGTCCTTCCTTACCTGGTTGTTCCTGGCCTTTTCGCTGCACTTGCGGGTCACCCTTAAACCCTCTCCGGAACGTGGCGCACTGATGATTATGGTGGTGTTTGTACTTGCCTTCCTTACCTTCTTTGGTGTCCCTTTTGTGACGACTGCACCACATCAGGGGGCGGTTTAGGGCTGTGCCTGTGATGCCGACAAATTCATTAAGCCGACCGTGGCTGTTACTTGCTACATGCTCGATTGGTTTATCGGCGATATTTGCGGTGCTTCTGGTCGTGGCTCGCACACCTTTACTACAGCAGTTGTTCGGTGGCGCCGATCTGTTCCACACGGTGCTGGTGTTGCACGTCAATTTCTCGGTACTGGTCTGGTTACTGGCGTTTGGCGCATTGCTTTGGTCATTGGCTATGCCAAAAGCACACTTGTTAATTGACCCTGTAGCCTTCGGGCTGGTGATCACTGGTGCCTTATTAATCACCCTTTCCCCCTTACTGACGCCCCCACCGCAACCGGTGATGAGCAACTATATTCCCATTCTTCACAGCCCCGCCTTTCTCACAGGACTATGTGCCTTTGCTGCGGGTATCGGGCTCTATGCACTACGTCGCCTTAGCATAAAGGGTGATGCTCTCGGCAGGCTTGCGGCCGTTGCAATGGTGGCTGCATTACTGGTATTTATCATCGCCGGTTGGCGTCTACCACACCCTATCTCTAGCCCAGTGAGCTTTGAGATACTGTTCTGGGGAGGTGGGCACCTGTTGCAATTTGTCTATCTGCTATTACTGCTGAGCTGTTGGCAGAGGTTGCTGGGTGAGATGCCGCGCCCTCTGTTCGGGCAAGTGTTGACGGCATTGACACTGATGCTGCTGGCTAGCGGTGTGCTGATGTCGCTATTGTTAGAGCCAGAATCAGCCGCCTACCGTGAGGCTTTTACTCAGTTAATGCGCTTTGGAACGCCACTCTTGGCACTACCCCCTATTTTCATATTGTGGCGTCATGGGGCGGGCGCAGAGTTGTATTTATCGCAGCTGTTGCTGTTAGCCGGGTTGCTGCTGGGGGCGATGATTAGTGGCGATAATGTCTCGGTTACTGCGCACTATCACGCTACCAATGCCGCGATCACTCTGGCCTTTATGGCGCTGGCCTACCGGCTCTCTTTACAATTTGGTCTGGGGCGGCCCAATGCCCACTGGGCAAAGCGGCAGTTGCAGACCTATTTTGGTGGTATGACGGTCTACATTGCAGGCATGGCGCTCTCGGGCATGCTTGATGTGCCGCGCAAGGTGGCAATGACCACCGAAGGGTTACAGGCCCTCGCCATGGGACTGATGGGGGCTGGAGGATTGATTGCCATTGTTGCCACCCTGATGTTTGTAGCTATCCAGTTTCACGCAGTAAGAAGGCACTATCTTGAGTCAAAACGTCACGGAGAACAGCATGAAACAACGTCGTGACCAACGCTTCGCAGGGGTCACTATAACGATTGTTGCGGTGGCACTTCTGGGTGGCCTGATCACCCTGTTGCCGGGGCCGCAACCCCAGCTCGTTGAGACGCCGCTGTCGCCTGCGATTGCCGATGGCAACAGTCATCCTAACCAGCATGCACGGGATGCCCGCAGCCGTGAGATTGGGCTGCGCTTTCAGCAGGCGATCGCGATGCTCCATGCAAGGCAATTTGATTATGCCGTGAAAGCCTTGCACCGCGTGTTGGAGCTGTCGCCTCGTATGGTCGAGGCACACGTTAACATGGGGTATGCCCTGATAGGTCTCGAGGATTACAAGGGGGCACGTGACTTCTTCTTCAGTGCCACCGAGTTAAGGCCGGGGCAGGTCAATGCCTACTACGGTATGGCAGTAGCAATGGAGGAAATGGGGGAACTGGAGGGGGCGGTGGGTGCGATGCGTACCTTTGTTCATCTCAGTAGTAAAGGTGACCCCTTTATTGCCAAGGCGCGCGCGGCGTTGTGGGAGTGGCAGGACAGGCTTGCCAAGCTGAAACAGAAGGGCGGTGAGAAGAGCGGTTCAAACCATCTGGCAGACGAGGTGAGTTAGGGTGTTTTGTGGCCTTTTTACAGCCTTGATGATAGAGTCACTAGCTCAAAAACTCTAACAATAACAATAAAATAACTTACTAAAAAGCATGACTATACAAGACCCGAAACCATCACCAGGCAACGCCGTTAAAGGCAATGTGGCGGTGCGCCTGATCCACCTGCTCTCCTCAATGCCGGTGGCGGTGTCGCTGCTCTGTCTGGTGGCGCTGGCCAGTATGATCGGTACGATTCTGGTACAGAATCGCGACGAGGATTTTTACATCGCCAACCTCGGGCCTACCTGGTACAAAATCTTTAATGCCCTCGATTTTTTCGACATGTATGGCTCCTGGTGGTTTATCACCATTATGACCCTGCTGGTGCTCTCGGTGAGCGCCGCACTGCTGCGCCATGGCCCGCGCTTCTGGCACCAGTCGCGTCCGCTCAAGGCGATGCGCCCGTGGCCGAAAAAGAGTGATGGTGGATTCACCATTCAGTCTCCACTGGCGGGCGATCCCGATGGGGCTGAGGCTCTGTTACGGCGTCTTGGTTTTTCCGAGTTTCGCCGTACCGAAGACCACCGCAAGCCACTGCTGCTGGCACGCCAGCGCCGCCTGAGTAAATTCGGTTTCTTTCTGGTGCATGGCGGGGTGGTGCTGATCTGCATCGGTGGCCTTATTACGTCGCAGCTGGGGTTTCGTGGTGTGATGAATCTGCCCGAGCATGACAGTGACAATAAGGTCTATGTTGCTAAGGGTAATGATTACCGCACCCTGCAGCTTCCCTTTCAGGTGCGTAACGACGACTTCGAGATCAAGTTCTACAAGACCGGCATGCCCAGTGAATACAGCAGTCAGCTGACCCTGCACAAGGATGGTAAAGACATTATTTCCAAGCGCATCACGGTTAACGACCCATTGCGTTATCAGGGGATCACTTTCTACCAGGCCTCGTTTGGTGATGCGGGTTCCGGGGTTAACTTTACCCTCCACGACCTGACTGAGGAGGGTTTTCCGGAACAGAAGATAGAGACCTCGGTTGATAAGGTGCTGGAGGATGGCATGGGTCTTAAGCTCACCATCAAGGAGCTACGCCAGCACAATGTGATGAATATGTCGCAGGAGGAGGGAAAGACCAAACTCTCTGACGTTGGCCCGTCGCTAGATATCCACCTCTCCTCTCCGAGCAGTGGCAACCTGACCTACCGCATCTATATGTCCTATCCGCACATGCTCGCCTTTGCTCGCACCGGGGACAAGGAGATGACCTACGATGACCTCGGTTTTGTTCCCTCTGATGCGCTACGCATGAAACTGCTGAGCAGCTATCTTGGTGAGGTGAACAAGATTGAGGGCGAGCGCGGCCCGGAGCAGAATCGCGCCGCCTTTGCCGCAGCAATGAACAGCCTGGATATACCGATGAGTCGCGCCAGGGAACTTGGCCCCGCCATCGCCATCGCCGAGCAGGTGTTGCGCCAGCACAAGCTGCCGATGCTCTTCAGCTTTAGCGGCTTCGACCCGAAGATGTACACCGGCCTGCAGGTGGCCCGTGACCCCGGCTCCCCGCTGGTGTGGACCGCCTGTGCACTACTGGTGATCGGTCTCTATATGATGATCTACATGCACGAGAAGCGGGTCTGGATCCGCTTTAACAAAGAACAACAACAACTTGAGGTGTGTGCCCTGCTATCGGGCAAGGATAAACACCCCCTTAATAGCACGCTGGCGCGCCTGCAGCAGGAACTTGGCGCGACGCCAGCGACCACAAGTTGAGAGTGAGGTAACACCATGAACGATACGATGGCTACGGCAAATACCCGCTTCCATGCACCCTCTGGTGTCTGGAGCTACTGGCTCGGCATGCTGGTGCTTACCCTGGGGCTGGCTGGACTGGCGGTGACCGGTGAGGCCGATAAGCTGACCCTCGGTACCCCCTTTATTAATCTGCTCTCCTACAAACTCACCGGCTACGCCAACGTGCTGCTGGCGGCGGCCACCGTGATCTATATCGCCCACCTCTGGTTTACCCAGCCCGCCGTCGGTAAGTGGGCCAGCGGGCTTGCCACCGCCGGGGCCATCGGCCTGCTGGTGGCGCTGCTCACCCGCTGGTTCGAGACCCATCAGGTACTCGAAGAGGGACATGTGCCGATCAGCAACCTCTATGAGGTGACGATCTTTTTCACCGCCCTGACCACGGTGATCTATCTGGTGCTGGAGTCGTTCTCGCGCAACCGCCACGCCGGCGCCTTTGTGTTGCCGATCGTGATGGCGGGGATCGCCTTTGAACTGTGGCTGGTGAGCCAGGGCAATGCCGGGCCACAGAATCTGGTACCGGCGCTGAAGAGCTACTGGATGCATGCCCACGTACTGGCTAATTTTATCGGTTACGGGGCCTTTGCCGTGGCCTGCGGTGGCGGCGTGATGTACCTGGTGCGCCATCGCGCCGAGGAGCGCGGCAACACCGACGGCATGGTGATGCGCGTGCTGCCGGGGCTCACCGAGACCGACACCCTGATGTACCGTGCCATCGCCATCGGCTTTGTCACCTTCACCGTCGCCACCATCCTTGGCGCGGCCTGGGCCTATGATGCCTGGGGCGGTTACTGGTCGTGGGATCCCAAGGAGACCTGGTCGCTGATCGTCTGGCTTACCTATGCGGTCTACATGCACCTGCGCTTTGTGAAGGGCTGGGCCGGAACGCGCATGGCTTGGTGGGCGATCCTCGGCTTTGGCGTTACCCTGTTCTGCTTTATCGGCGTTAATATGTTCCTCTCAGGATTACACTCTTATGGTCAAGTTAGTTAAGCCCCTCACCCTGCTGCTTAGTGCCTCACTGCTGCTCGCCTGTAGCGAGCAGGCGGAGGTGGTCGAACTCGGCCCGGTGGTGAAGCCCGCGGATCACGACACGGTCGCTAATCCGCCGCCTGCTGAGCCCCAAGGGCCGCGTCAGGTCATTCTGCCTGAGGCGTTACAGGGCAAGTACCAGAGCGTGACGATGACGGTACAGCTGCCCGGCAACTTGGAGGCGACAAGCATTGAGCTGCCGCTCAACGGTGAGCCGCAGCAGACCGCCTTCGGCACCCTGATGGCGCGTGACTATCTACCCGCCTTCCTGATTAGTGGCAATACCATTACCAGCGAGGGCATTGAGGAGAAGAATCCGGCGGTGTGGGCCGAATGGCAACGCGATGGCGACAAGGTCTTCGCGGGTTGGCTGTTCCGTGACTACCCCAGCCTTAACCCGATGCTGCTGCCCGAGCATCAACTCACCTTTATCGGCGCCAAGTAGAACTTAACGATGAATCGAATTAAGCACACCCTCTCCCTGCTACTGCTTACCCTGCTGCTGGTCGCTTGCGGTGAGCCGGTTCAGATTGAGCCACCGAAGCTTGGCGATAGCATCGCAAATGCCACCTTTCAGGGGCTTGATCAGAGTCAGCTTGAACTGGCGGCGGTTAAGGACAAACTGGTGATTGTGCACTTCTGGGCCACCTGGTGTGCCCCCTGTCGCAAGGAGATGCCAAGCCTGGAACGTCTGTCGCAAAAGCTCGACCCGGACAAGTACGCCCTCATTGGCGTCTCGACAGACGAGGATATCAACCTGGTAAAGGAGTTCAAGCTCAAGTACGGCATCAAGTGGGCCAGATTCATCGACATCGATATGTCGCTGGCAAAGGGCCGCTTTGGGGTAACCGCCTTTCCCGAGACCTTCATCATCGGTCGTGACGGCAAGCTGGTGCGTCACATGATGGGCGAGCACGAGTGGGACACCCCAGCGATGCTTAAGGTGCTTAATGAGGCCTATAGCGGTGTCGCGACAAAATCAGGGGCCTACTGGTAATGCATCACTTCAGCCGCCTTAGCGCCCTGTGCCTGCTCGGTATGAGCATCGGTGCGCAGGCAGGGAATCCCTTTAACGGACACACCATCTACGGCCAGCACTGTTTGAGCTGTCATGGCAATGATGGTAGCGGTGAGATGGCCGCGATCCCGAACTTTAAACGGGGTGAAGGGCTGCTACAGCCGGATCACATACTGAGCAATACCCTCAAACAGGGGCTAGGGGCGATGCCCGCTTATCAGGGGCTACTCACCGACAACGAGCTGGCCGATGTCATCACCTACATACGAACCCTGCAATAGGGCATACAAGGTCATTATAATGAAACAACGATTAGCAATCCTGGCGGCACTTCTTAGCACACTCCTGCTGGCGGGCTGCAGTGACGATGTCACCGAGGCCCCCGTGGTGGAGAAGAAGGCAGAGGTTGCTGCCGCTGCACCGGCTTCCCTCCCTGCAGCGGTTCAATACAAACTACTCGATACCTTCAATATTGGTGAGACGGTAGTTGCGCGATCACTGGCGCTGGAAGCGGCCAACAACGCCCTGTGGGTCGGCACCTCCGCCGGGGTGATGGAGATCGATCTGACCACGCAGCAGCCGCGCAACACCTACACCCGTGAACATGGCTTGGCCAACGAATATGTCTTCGGTATCTTCGTCGACTCGCAGGGTAATAAGTGGTTCGGCACTAACGGCGGCGGCGTGTCGCGACTGCGTGATGGGCAGTGGAAGACCTTCTTTCCGATGCACGGCCTGGCCGACTACTGGATCTACACCTTTACCGAGCAGGCCGATGGCACCCTCTGGATCGGCACCTGGGCCGGGGCCAACAGCTATGACCCGAAAACCGAGAAGTTCACCACCTACGTAAAAGAGCTAATCAACGAGTGGGTCTACGGTCTTGATGTCGACTCCCGGCAGCGTGTCTGGTTTGGTACCGAGGGTGGGGTTTCCATGTTCGATGGCAAGCAGTGGAAGGAGTGGAATCACGAGGATGGGATGGGGGCCGCCAATACCGAGGCGCTGTCACCGAGCACCAATACCGGGCTCGGTACAAGGTCGCGCCATGACCTGAGCACCCTGCAACTGGGCGCTGACACCTATAACCCCAACTATGTTTTCTCGGTGCTGGTCGATGACCGGGATCACGTGTGGGTCGGTACCTGGGGAGGGGGGGTCGCACGCTACGATGGTGAGCAGTGGCACAACCTCTCTACCCGTGACGGGCTGGCGGGAAACATCGTCTACAGCATCGCGCGCGATGACGAGGGGGCGCTATGGTTTGGCACCGATGGCGGACTGTCGCGCTATGATGGTAGCAACTGGCAAAACTTTACTACTGCAGAGGGACTGGCGGGGAACCATGTCTACGCTATACAGCTCACTCCCGCAGGGGAGATTTGGGCTGGCACGCAAGGCGGCGTAGCCCGTCTTGGCAAGCGATAATTTATAAAAATATAGAGAAGGGGGAGTCGATGAATCTTGATATGAAAGGGGCGGCAATACTTGCTGTCGCCGCGGTCGGCATTGCCGCCGGGGCCTATACACTGGGCAGTAAACAGGGGCAGAAGGGGGATGGCGGTGCACCGGCAACGGCGCCGAGTGCAGCGGCACCCGCCGCCGCACCAACAGCACCCATAGCCGCAACCGGTTTGCCCAGTGGTCACCCGAGCACGACCGCGGGTGCCGATCCGAATGCCAAGTTCACACACTTTCGTGTCGGTAACCGCAACGTCAAGAGCGTCTATGCCGATGGCGACCTGATGTGGGTTGGGACCTCGGGCGGCATCATTCGCTACGACACTAAAACTGACGAATACAAACTTTACGACAACCGTAGCGGCCTGCTGTCCAACGGGGTCTTCTATGTCGGAAAGCTGGGCACGCAAATCGCCATCGGCACCTATGGCGGTGGACTCTCTCTGCTGGATCCGGCCACCGAGAAATGGACTAACTATAACGTCCCCCACGGCCTGGCCGATGCCTTTGTCTATGAGGTGTTAGAGGCTAGCAATGGCGATGTCTGGATCGCCACCTGGTCTGGTGCCAACCGCATTCGCGGCGGCAAACTGGAAGATCGCTCCGCCTGGGATACCTATACCGTCGAGAACACCGACGGCGGTCTGCCCAACGACTGGGTCTATGGCCTGGACGAGGCCCCGGACGGCACCATCTGGCTCGGTACCGAGGGAGGGCTGGCCCACTTTAAGGACGACAAGTGGCAGAACTGGCAACACGAAGATGGCCTGGGCGCAAAGTATGAACTGGTGAAGGGCGACATCAAGTTCACCAATGATCCGGGCAAGGCCTCCAGCCACCATGCAAGACAGAAAACCGAACAGGGACTGGATAATGTTGATATTGCCTACAACCCCAACTATATCATCTCGATGGCTGTGGATAAGGAAGGGGTGGTCTGGTGTGGTACCTGGGGCGGCGGTCTGGCGCGCTTTGACGGCCAGGAGTGGAAGAACTTTACGGTGCAGGATGGCATGCCATCCAATCATATCTTCATGTTACGTGTTGATGCCGCCGGGCAGCTGTGGGCAGGAACCAGCGGCGGACTGGTTGCCTTTAGCGAGGGTAAATCGAAGGTCTACACGACCAGTGATGGCCTCTTTTCCGACAATGTCTTCTCGATGGCTGAAGGGAGCGACAACAGCCGCTGGGTTGGCAGTTACGGTGGTGTTGCCCGTATTATCGCGCTGCAATAAAAAGCAGTAACGACAAAAAAGCCGCGGAGCATCTGCTTCGCGGCTTTTTTATTTATCGGGATAAAGGTGGTGACTATTTTTTCGGCCTCACACCGGCGTAACCCTCCTCTTTTTTCAGTGCATAGGGACGGAACACCTCGACCTTGCCGAAGTATTGATCGACGACATAGACACGGCCATCCTCATCGACATCGATGCCCGCAGGTAGTGCAAATCTGCCGGGCTCGTTACGTTCACCACGGCTACCCACAAACATCAACAGTTGGCCTTCGTTGTTGAAGAGCTGAAAATTGCCGTGTGAGGTATCCACTACGTAGATCTTTCCTTCGCTATCCACGGCGATCCCTTTCGGGCGTGAGAAGTGACCCATGCGTACCCCAACCTTACCAAAGGCCGAGACAAATTTACCCTCCTGGTCATACTGCTGCACCCGGAAGTTGCCACTGTCGATCACGTAGCTATGCCCCTTGGCATCGACATCAACCATCAACGGCAGGTTAAGATCACCCTCGGCACCACCACGTTTGCCGATGGTCTGCAGCAGCTCACCGCTTTTCCCATCGAAAACCTGCACTCGGTGCAACTCACTATCAATACCACCGGTATCGACAACCAGTACCTTGTTACCGGTTACCGCGAGTCCTGACGGGCGCTGCAGCTGCTCCTCGGTGCCGAAACCACGAAGGTATTTACCGTCGTGACTGAACACCACTACGCGTTTGGCACTGCCGTCTACAACGTAGACCTCTCCCTCGCTCGACACATCGATACCAATGGGTTTGCTGAGGGCTCCTGCGCCCGCATTGCCGAAGAGGGTAAATTTCTTGTTGGGTATGTCGAAGAGCAACACCGCGCGCTGTACCGTGTCGGTGACATAGATACGTCCCTGATGCACGGCGACATCATAGGGTTTAACGATGCCATGGACCCGTTTGCTTTGACCTGTCGCGAACACCTTGAACTTGTCGGAGCTGCTCAACTCCTCCACATCACCGCTACTAATCAGGGTGCGTTCATAGATGTAACGCGGCACCTCCGGCGCTGCCGGATAGACGGGGGGGACAAATTCCTTCACTGGTGCGGCACAACCGCCTAATAACAACAGTGCTGGCAGTAAACTAATGAAAGAGATTTTTAATTGTTGTGGCAGGTGGTGCATAGTTTCTCCCCGTCCGTGCGTAACAGCATAGGTAAGTCAGGATTATGGATATCGTGGCAGGTGGCACATTCTATATTGCCCTCGAATAACTTGATGCCGTTGTCAAAGCCCTGTGGGCTATCGGCCGTTTTAAATCCGGGAATGTCCCTGTCCAGGCCCGCATAGCGTATGGATATAGGGTGATCATCTTTAAGGTCAGTGCCTATCGCCTTCTGGCGTATGTCGTGGGCGACTGAGCCGTCGTGACACTTACCGCAACTGTTCAGGTCATCCGCGTCGCTGAGTCTCATGTGTAGTGACATATCATCACCACTGTTCCAGGTCTTGGGCGTATGGACGATGCGATCAACCGCCATGGTGCCGTCGTGGCAGGAGAGGCACAGCAGGCTGATATCGTTAGGGCGTTTGGGAGATGAGTCAAAGGTTGGGCTGCTATATAAGGTGTAGTTCGTTTCAATCGGTCGGATGCGGTTCCACCCCTCAATTTGTCCAGGACGCGCGGCCTCTTCGGCCTGTTCTGGTGGCAGGTGACAATAGATACAGGCGTTGCCATAGTCACTGAAGGCGAGTCCGCCCATGGCCTCAACACCAGCACGCTTATTTAATGCCGTGAGATCGTGTTTGGAACCGAGGATTTTATCCATCTCGCTTAATAAAATTGCCGCATTATCCTCGGCCTGTACTGTGTTAAATATGGCCAGTGGAAGACACAATAAAAACAGTAGTAGACCGCCCAATGGGCGATACCTTGATATCCGTTTAATCTGCAAATGCGGATGCCTCATACCCGTGATGACAGTTCAGACAGACACGTCCTTATGCTTAGTGCGTCAACTGCTCTTGGGTTATTATCGTTTTAGACTCCATCCAGTCTGGTATACTATATCAACACAAATAATAATGCTATTTGCTAGCCACTGGTTAACTATGCCCATGACATCACTACATCGCATCACGCGGGGGCTGCTGCTTAGCGTCTCGCTGCTGAGTATCCCGACCGTATTACTGGCCGCCGAGGCTGGCAAACCGAATGCGCCATTGCTGTATCACAACTACTGCTCTGTTTGTCACGGCGACCGTGGCAACGGTAAGAGTAAGGCCAACATGGCTCTCAATCCCGCGCCACGGGATTTCAGTTCGCCCACCTCACAACGCGAGTTGACCCGTGAGCGTATTATTCATGCGATCGCCAAAGGGCGGCCAAATACCGCCATGGTTGGCTGGGAGTCACAACTCAGTGAGGCGGAGATCGCGGCGCTGGCGAGCTACCTGCTGACAAATTTCATCAATCCACAGAATGCTATTTCAAACCATCCGGGCAAGTTACTCTACGCGCAGAATTGCGCCGTCTGCCACGGTGACCACGGTAACGGTGGGCGCTGGACGGCGGGGATGAACGTCAAACCGCGCGACTTTACCTCTGAGCGGGGGCGAGCCCTTAGTCGCGATACGATGCTTAATGCGGTCACGCATGGACGCCCCGGCACTGCCATGGCCTCGTTTAAGGATCAGCTTAGCGCACAGCAGATGGGGGATGTGGTCGATTACATTCGTCTCGCCTTTATGGCTCTGCCAGAGGAGATCAAGGGATTGTCCGGTACCTATGCCCACGGCAAGGAGGCACCGCCAGAGCCTGCAAAGGCAGAAGTAACACCGGTTGATATGAAGGCACCGATGCCGCAACAATTGAGTGGCAATCTGGCGACCGGTCGCGACTTTTACATGGGCAACTGTTTCACCTGTCATGGCGTGAACGGTGACGGACAGGGGCCACGTGCCTACTTTATTCGCCCTAAACCCGCCAATTTCTTTGACGATAAATATCAGCAAAATTTTAACCGCGAGGCGGTGTTTAAGGCGATTCGCGACGGCAAGCTTGGTACCGAGATGCCCGCCTGGGGCAAGGTGTTGTCGGATCAGCAGATCGCCGATATCGCTGAGTTTGTCTTTCGTGCCTATATACAGGGCGATAAGAGCGCCATGCTGAGTGCCGCATTAGAGAAAAAAAAACAGTAACGAGCGGTAAACAGGCGACGGCCCGCCATGAGCAGGGGCGTCGCATCTACAACTTTCGTTGTTACTACTGCCACGGTTACTCCGGTGACGCGAAAACCCTCGCCACCAGCTATCTCACCCCACCTCCACGCAACTTTCAGACCACCCCCCTCGATGTATTGAGCCGCGAGCGTATGCTGTTGGCGGTGCGCCAGGGGCGTCCCGGCACCGCGATGAAGTCATTCAGCAATATGCTGAGCCACGACGAGGAGGAGAGCGTGATCGATTTCATCCGCAGAGAGTTTATGGAGCAGGGGGCCGAGAATACCCGCTATCACACCGCTGAAAATGGCTGGCCCGACCATCAGCGTTATCAGCTGGCCTATCCTTTCGCCCTAGGGACGCTGGCACTTGATACCCCGGATAGCAAACTGACAGCCGCACAGCGGCGCGGCAAGCAGCTGTTTCTCACCAGCTGCATCAGCTGCCACGACCGTGCACGGGTCAATGATGAGGGGGAGATTTGGGGCAAACGTGCCGTCTCCTACCCGCGCCGCCACTACTCCCATCGTGATGAAAATCCGGCCCCCACTGCCGATACGCTGAGTGGGGCCACCCCCTATGCGCAGCACGATATTGCCCCGTTGCTGGAGAATCTGAGTGAGGTGGAGCAGCATGGCGAGGCCCTGTTCCAGGACAATTGTGCCTTCTGTCACGGTGCCGACGGCAGCGGCAAGAACTGGATCGGCACCTTTATGGAGCCCCACGCCCGAGACCTCACCCAGCCCGAATTTATGCGCAACATGACCCGGGCACGCCTGAAGATGACGATAGAGGAGGGCTTGCCGGGTACCTCGATGCCGGCCTGGAAGTCGGTGTTAGAGGGGGAGGAGATCGCGGCGATCATCGCCTATATCCATCGTGCCTTTCATCCACTCATGGATTGAGCAACAGTGGCACAAATCCGTCGTATAATGAACAGAACTGATCACCAATAAGCTACCTAATAAGAGAGACCTATGCGCGCCCTATCTGCCTTGCCCCTGCTTCTCGCCCTGTTTGCTTCCCTGGCAATGGCCGAGGAGAATCTTGCCGACGCCCCGCCGCCGCCACCGCTGCCCAGTGAGGATGTCTATGGTCAGGCGGCTGAGGAGGGGGAACCACAGGTCACGATCAAGAAACGTGGCAAAGAGGTGGTGGAGGAGTACCGCATGAACGGTCAGCTCTACATGATCAAGATCACCCCCAGCAAGGGGCTGCCCTACTATCTGGTCGATAGCGATGGCGATGGTTCACTGGAGACCCGCCGCAACTCACTGGATGACCCCGAGGTGGTGAAGTGGCGCATCTTCACCTGGTGATAACCAAGTAGTCAGCGGCCAAATTTTTTCAATCAAGCTATGTCTTTCCGCCGCCCAGGCGGATAAGATCACGACAAATCAATAACGCGATACGTACCCATGTCTGTTTACACCCCGGTGGCAAGGGATGAGCTTGAGGCCTTCCTGCAAAACTATTCGCTTGGCGAACTGGTCGATTTTGAAGGCATTAGCGCCGGTATCGAAAACACCAACTACTTCGTCACCACCCGTGATCAGCACATGGTGCTTACCCTGTTCGAGAACCATAGTGCCGAGGAACTGGTCTATTTTCTCGATCTGATGGCCTTCCTCGCCGAACATGAGATACCCAGCGCCCACCCGCTTGCCGACAACAACGGCAACTACTTGCGCGAACTCAACGGCAAACCCGCCGCGCTGGTGATGCGCCTGAGTGGGCGTGGCATCGAGGACACCACCGGTGAGCAGTGCGCCGCCCTGGGCCATGCCCTGGCACAGCTGCACCTTGCCGGGCAGTCCTTCCCAGGCCACCGCGACAACGACCGAGGCCCCCACTGGTGGCACACCACCCGTGATGCGGTGTTCCAGCATCTTAATCCCGAAGATCAGGCCTTGCTGGACGAGGAGCTTGCCTTTCAGCTCTCGCACCGCTTCGACACTCTGCCGCGTGGTGTGATCCACGCCGATCTGTTCCGCGATAATGCCCTGTTCGATGGCAACACCCTTACCGGTTTGATCGATTTCTATTACGCCTGTAACGATGTGCTGCTCTACGATGTGGCCGTCACCCTTAACGACTGGTGCGGGGCTGAGGGCGGAACCATTGATAAGGCTAAGGCGCGGGCGATGCTCGGCGCCTACCAGCAGGTGCGCCCCATCAGTGAGGCCGAGCGACAGGCGTGGCCGATGATGTTGCGCGCCGCTGCCTTGCGTTTCTGGTTGTCGCGCCTGCAGGATCTGCACTTTCCGCGCGAGGGTGAACTGACCCATATCAAAGACCCCAGCGCCTTTAGAGCGATCCTGCAGCAGCGCAAGCTGGCGGCAGATAAGTTGATAGCGCTGTGGACTTCGGCCTAAAGCTCTCTTTTTCCACAATTCGTTAAATCTGTGGATAAACCTGTGCATAGCCTGGGTAGAAAACCGGGCATCTATCCCCTCCGTTGAAAATACTATCGCCCCCTCTATTTAATTTGTTAACAATCAGTTAGTTAATCTCATCTATTGTATTCTACCCGCGACCACTCGATACGCGGGATTATCCTCCGCACAGATGTCTATCTGTGGATAACTTCTTCTCGTGACGTTATATCCTGCGGTCTTGCACAAATTTTGACCAATGCTCTCACTACGGTGGGTGTGCATGGCGGAAAACCGCCCGGATCGGCGGTAAATATCGCGTTGTTCTGCCATTTTCGATACCGGCCCGGCAAGACGTTATTTTCACCGTTCGCAGCCAGGATGATTTTGCCTAAAGCACTAGTTTTGTAAGGGTTTATTTTTTATACACAAAAGCTGTGGATAAGTTTGTGGACACTTTGGGTGCATCGCCCTGTAGGCCGCGTCACTACTGACCTTGTTTTAATTTGATGATTTTTTATACAGGAATGTAAAATACTTAAATATCAATATGTTACGTTTATTGTAAAGCATATATACAGACTTTGTTACAGCGAATGGAACGAACATGGGAGTGGCCTTGACTTTTGTGCATAAGAGTCCTAATGAGTCAACATCGAAACCGGTGAAATTCGTAAATATCTGAAAATATATGGCTTGACAGTCTCTTGATATGGCAAATTTTTGTGTAGGAGAATTGCTGACAATTTAGCCAGATCTATTCGTTATTTTTTTAGAAATTACCGCTAAGCTGTTGTCCTGACTGGGCTTTCGCGTTTATCCACAAAAACTGTGGATAACTTTGTGGACAAGTTGGTAAAATCCATCGCAAGCCCGCACGGTAGAGCGTGTGCAAACAAATTGTTCATATTCTGCACAATAAAATAAACGCAATATATTCAGGTAGTTACGGCATTCTGCGGGTTGAAAATAACGTTAGTGTTCACTATCGGTACAGGCCACAACATACCGTATGGCTGCTTGTGCATAAACTCAGTCTAAATTGAGGCGGCTCCTTCTGGCCCCCAGATATCTGCCTTGCCGTCATGCACCCGCCTTCCTTACAATGGCCGCACTCAGCACAGATAAATAGAACAACACGACCCAAACGTGGAAAAGATCGCCCAAATTATCGACCGAATCAACGAGTGGACGGGACGCCTCACCGCCTGGCTGACCCTGGCGATGGTCGCCGTTACCTTTACGGTGGTTGTGATGCGCTACCTGCTTGATCTGGGCTCTATCGCCCTGCAGGAGTCGATCACCTTTATGCACGCCATGGTCTTCATGCTGGGGGCCGCCTATACCCTGCGCCACGAGGGTCATGTACGGGTCGATATATTCTACAGTCGTTTCGGTGCGCGGGGGCGTGCCTGGGTCGACCTGCTCGGTGTTCTTCTTTTATTGCTTCCGGTGACCCTCTTCATCTGCTGGATAAGCTGGGAGTACGTAGCCAGTTCCTGGAGCCAGCTTGAGGGATCACGGGAGGCGGGGGGCCTGTCCGGTGTTTTCCTGCTGAAAAGTCTGATCCCGCTGATGGCGCTACTACTGCTGCTGCAGGGGATAGCGATGGGCTGGCGTGCCCTCTGCGTATTGCGCGGTTTCGCTGCGCGGCAGGAGGAGAGCGGCAGTGACGCCTGAGATGATGCCCATTCTGCTCTTCCTTACGGTCTGCCTGGTGCTGCTGGCAGGCTTTCCGGTCGCCTTCTCGCTGGCGGGCACCGCCCTCATCTTTGCCTTTATCGGCCAGCTGGCAGGGGTGTTCGATGCCAGTTTTCTTGAGGCGCTGCCCAATCGCCTCTACGGTATTATGACTAACGGCAACCTCATCGCGGTGCCGCTGTTTGTCTTTATGGGGGTGATGCTGGAACGCTCGAAGGTGGCCGAGCAGCTGCTTGATACGATGGCCGCGCTGTTCGGCCCGCTACGTGGCGGACTGGCGATCTCGGTCACCCTGGTGGGGATGCTGCTGGCCGCCAGCACCGGTATCGTCGGGGCCACCGTAGTGACCATGGGGCTGCTCTCTCTGCCAACGATGCTCAAGCGCGGTTATAGCCCGCAGCTGGCCAGCGGTATCATCTGCGCTTCAGGTACCCTGGGGCAGATCATCCCCCCTTCGATCATCCTCATCCTGCTGGGTGATGTCCTCTCCTCGGCCTATCAGCAGGCACAGCTCGATATGGGGATCTGGTCGCCGGAGACTGTCTCGGTGGGTGATCTCTTCGCCGGTGCGTTGCTCCCCGGCGTGCTGCTGGTCAGTCTCTACATTCTTTATCTGATTGTGATTGCCTGGCTCAAGCCAGAGAGCAGCCCGGCGATCCCAAGGGAGGAGCGCGGCGGCTATGACCGTAAGCTGCTGCTACGCGCCATTAAGGTACTGCTGCCGCCGCTGGCCCTGATCGTCGCCGTACTGGGTTCCATCCTCGCCGGTGCCGCCACCCCTACCGAGGCCGCCTCGGTCGGGGCGGTCGGTGCGATGCTTCTCGCCATTGGCCAGCGGGCGCTGAATAGAGAGACCCTGCAGGAGGTGATGCAGTCGACCACCCGCATCACCTCTATGGTGTTCCTCATCTTTATCGGCGCCTCGCTGTTTTCACTGGTATTTCGCGGCTTCGGCGGTGACGAGATGGTCAAAGAGCTACTCACCGACCTGCCCGGCGGTGTCTTTGGCGCGGTGCTGGTGGTGATGCTGGTGATGTTCCTGCTCGGCTTCATTCTCGACTTTATCGAGATCACCTTTGTGGTGGTGCCCATCGTCGCCCCCATCCTGCTGGCCATGGGCTTAGACCCGGTATGGCTGGGTATTATGATCGCCATCAACCTGCAGACCTCCTTCCTGACCCCGCCCTTCGGTTTTGCCCTGTTCTACCTGCGCGGTGTCGCCCCCGTCGAGGTTGGCACGATGCAGATTTACAAAGGCGTCGCCCCCTTCATTCTGATTCAACTTATCGCCCTTGGGGCGCTGGCGCAGTGGCCACAGTTGGCCACCTGGCTACCGGGTATGATCTACGGGGAGTAGCCCCCCTTGTACGTCACTTTCGCTCACCCGCACTAGCCTTTTGATCTCAGATCGCTACATTATATTAGGTGTTCCTAATGTTTTCTGGAGAGGTGCGGTGCATGGCGTTCAGACTCGAACCGTCAGAGGTCAGAGCGGCAAAGGCGGCCCATGAGTTGTTCATGGTGAGTCTTGGCGCGCTGTTATTACTTGGCCCGATGAGTATTTTTCTGGGTATCGGGCGTCTTGCCATACTGATACCGTTACTCTTCTCCCTGGCGTTTGTTCTCTATACCTACCTGAAGATATCGCGTGCCCCCAGCTGGTTTATCGCGATGCACTGGCGTTTGGCATTTAACAACTATCGCTGGTTGTTTGTTGGCTATGCCATAACCGTGTTGATGTTGCTGGTGAGCTGGCTGGTTGAATCGAATAGCAGTGCCGACAGTCCCAGTCAGTTCCTTGCCGTGGCCCTGATCCGAATAGGTGTGATGCCGACCGTCATCATGGTGTTTGCCTGTTTCGTGATGGAGAACGGGGCACTCAATCAAGCCTTACGCCATGAGGTGACGGAGCGACTGGTTGAGGCCTTTCCTCCCCCCGAGTCTTTGGTCAGAACGGATTAGTGTTCTCAAATGGTCGGGGCCTGGAATTGATTCCACAAATCACAAGGCCCTCGAATTCACCTCAGAAACAAAAAAGGCCCTCTGATGAGGACCTTTTTTGTTTGTATGGCGCGCCCGAGAGGATTCGAACCTCTGACCGTCGGCGTCGGAAGCCGATATTCTATCCAGCTGAACTACGGGCGCTTAACAGCGGTGGATTCTAGCATAGGGAGAATCATCGTCTCTATGAAATCGCGTTAAGTTGTGTTTTATCAAGGTTGTATTTCGTCAAAATCACCATTTCGGTATATACTTATGCGCCTTCGCCCCCTGGAAAACCGGACTCTGTGGAGCCTCCCTGGTTGTGATATCGACCTTTCTGCGCCTGGATTGAGCGCGGATGTGATGGCTTAGTGGCAAATAACAGTTTATTTATTAGATAGTTAGGAGTTTGACGTGAGCAACAAGACAAATACTGAATTGGGTTTTTTCGTAGGTGCCGTCATCGTGGCCGTAGCACTGATACTGAGCATTAACTCGCTGATGACCGGTCTCTTAAAGGGCCCTGCTGCCGATATGAGTGATGAGGCCATTGCCGCACGCATCGCCCCTGTTGGCCAGCTGAACACCGGTGCTGCCATTGTGGCTGAGGCTCCCGTCGCAGCTGCCCCTGCTGCGGCCAGCGGTCCTCGCTCTGGTGAAGAGGTCTACACCGCTCAGTGTGCCATGTGCCATGCTACCGGTGCTGCCGGTGCCCCGAAATTAGGCAATGCCGGTGACTGGGGTCCTCGCGCAGCAACCGGTATGGACGCGCTGATGAACAGCGCCCTGAACGGCAAGAACGCAATGCCTGCCCGTGGCCTCTGCACCACCTGCTCTGATGATGAGCTGCAGGCCGCCGTTGAGTACATGGTAAACAACAGCAAGTAATCCCCTTACTGCTGAAAAAAAAAGAGCGCTTAACAGCGCCCTTTTTTATTGTCTAACCGATGGGATCAGGCCAGGTACTTCTCCAGGTCATCCGAGCCACCGACATGGTCACCGTTGATGAAGACCTGCGGCACCATCTCGCTGGCGGTAATCGCCCGCAGCGAACGTAATGTGGCGTCCTTACCCAGCACGATCTCCTCGTAGGGCATGTTGTTCTGTTCCAGCAGCAGCTTGGCCTTGGCGCAGAAGGGGCAACCGGGCTTGGTGATAATGGTCACTGAGGCCGGGGCCTTCGCCTCAGGGTTGATGTGGCGGAGCATGGTGTCGGCATCGGAGACCTCGAAGGGGTCGCCCTCAACCTCCGGCTCGATGAACTGTTTCTCTACCACCCCATCCTTCACCAGCATGGAGTAACGCCAGGAGCGCTTGCCAAAACCGAGGTGGCGCTTGTCGACCAGCATGCCCATCCCCTCGGTGAACTCGCCGTTACCATCAGGGATGAGGGTGACGTTGCTCGCCTCCTGATCCTCGGCCCAGGCATTCATGACAAAGGCGTCGTTAACCGAGATGCAGACGATCTCATCGACACCGTTCTCCTTCAGCACCCCGGCCAGCTCGTTGTAGCGCGGCAGATGGCTGGAGGAACAGGTGGGGGTGAAGGCGCCGGGCAGCGAGAAGACCACCACAGTCTTGCCCTTGAACAGCGCATCGGTGGTGACATCGGCCCAGGCATTGTCCTGGCGGGTCTTAAAGGTAACGTTCGGTACACTTTGTCCTTCGCGATTCTCTAACATGGTCTTGCTCCTTATGGATTGACTGTTGGCCGTGGCCGTTGTGCTAAATTCCCGTGCAGTATGCCAAGGATTTTTACATAGATGAAATCGTTTGTTTCTATTATATTGATAGGTGTTGCCTATTAATGGTGTTTGTGTATGAAACTGCGTGACCTGGAATATTTAGTGGCGCTGGCTGAGGAGGGACACTTCGCCCACGCTGCCGAGCGCTGCTTTGTCAGCCAGCCGACCCTCAGCGGTCAGCTGAAAAAACTGGAGGAGGAACTTGGCGTGCTGCTGGTCGAGCGCACCAGCCGCCAGGTGGTGATGACCGAGGCAGGCAGGGCGGTGACGGTGCAGGCACGTCGGGTGCTGGCAGAAGCACGTGAAATCAAGGGGATTGCCGAGAGCTTCCATGACCCGATGGCCGGCGCCCTGCAGATCGGCCTGATCCCCACCGTTGCCCCCTACCTGCTGCCGTTGATCATGCCGCGGCTCAGGCAGGCCTACCCGAATTTAAAACTGTGGCTGCACGAACAGCAGACCCACGTGCTGATGGAGCGGCTGCGCAACGCCGAGCTGGACCTGCTGATCCTGGCGCTACCGGTACCCAGCCACGACTTTGTCGAGGTCGACCTGTTCCGCGAGCCGTTTCAGCTGGCGGTCCCGGCCAGTGATCCGCTGTCTCAGCAGGCCTCCGCCCAGCTTGGCGACCTCAACGAGCGCGAGGTGATGCTGCTGGAGGAGGGGCACTGCCTGCGCGAGCACGCGCTGGATGTCTGCTTTCGCGCCGGGGCCAGTGAGTACGGTGCCTTTCACGCCACCAGCCTGGAGACCCTGCGCCACATGGTAGGTGAAGGGATGGGTATTACCCTGATGCCCGAGTTGGCGGTTCCCCGACACACCGCTAAAAATGATGCGGTGCGTTATCTGCCCTTCACAGGGCCCGTACCCAGCCGGCGCATCGGCATGCTCTATCGCAGCGGGAGCTACCGCGAGGAGACCTTCAGCCGCATCGCCGATGAGGTTCGCCGGGTGGCCAGAGGCCAGGGCGCAACGGGCTAACGGCCACCCCCCTCAGCCATACGCCCCCTTGGGAAAATCGATCCCCTGCAGGTAGCGTTGAATCACCGGTACATACTCCCGATCCTCGTGCAGGATGTGGGTGGTGAGCCACATCTTCAGCTCGGAGATCAATGGCACGGCAACCTCCTTGCCCTCAAAGTGGCGCTTGAAGTAGTAGTCGATGCGCCGTTCGAAGTGACGGTGTCTGGCCTTGTGGCCATCAAGGTCGGGGTAGTCGGCGGCCTCCATCAACTCCTCCTCAAAGGCGAGGTGCTCACTGGTGTAGTCGAGCAACCGGATCAGCGTCTCGCCCACCACCTCCTTCTGCTGTGACTCGATCGCCGCATGCAGGTCATTGATATAGCCGGTGATAGCCCGGTACTGGGTGTCGACGACATCGATGCCGGTGTTAAGGCGCAGCTCCCAGATAAAGAACTCCATCTCATTCTCTCCTCTTGCCCTGTGATCGGAGAGCAAAGCGTAGGCCGCTCGCGTTACACCTTTATGTCAGATACCTCGGGGAATAGGGATAAATGTGAATTACATCGTGGTTGTGACAGCTCGACTCCACTAGGCTATCACCCCTCCTGGCAAGGACTCTGCCGTCACCCATTCAGCGCCAAGAGGCAGAAAAAAATGTCACACCGCAACTCCTTAATTATGGTCCTGCTCTACCTGATGACAGGCCTGGCCTTCGGACAGGGGCTTGTCCTCCTGCTGGTAGGTGAGCGGACTGAGCTGCCACTGGTGTTTGCCGCCTGGCTGGCCGGGGCGGTATTGCTGAGAGCCAACTACAGGCTCTTAAAGATCTAGCTTTTTTGCATTGGCATTGAGTTTGCGGCTACGCCAGCTCGATTAGCCTCTGGATGCCCTCTTTGCTATCCCACTGCGCAATGCCCAAACTGGCGGTGGATGGGTAGCTCCTCACCTGATCGCTCGATTTGGCTGAACGGCCCTTTTCTTTACCGGGGCTTCTCGTTAAGCTACTGAGATGCAACTAAATTTCACTAAAATGCACGGCCTGGGCAACGACTTTGTGGTGATCGATGCGATCAACCAGCCGATCACCTTTCTCCCACGCCAGGTGCGAGCCCTCGCCGAGCGCCGCTTCGGTATCGGTTGCGATCAGCTGTTGCTGGTCGAACACAGCCACTCGCAGGGCGTCGATTTTCGCTACCGCATCTTTAATGCCGATGGATCCGAGGTGCAGCAGTGCGGCAACGGCGCGCGCTGCTTCGCCCGCTTCGTGCGCGACAAGGGGCTCACCGATAAGGCCGAGATCGTGGTCGAGACCGCCTCGGGCATCATTACCCTTTATATAGAGGCCGATGAGATGGTGCGGGTGAATATGGGGGTACCTAATTTCGACCCCGCCTGCCTGCCCTTTACGGTGCCGGGCATCAGTCCGGTCTATGAGCTGGAGCTGGATGGTGATAAGCAGCCCATCGGCGCGGTCTCCATGGGTAACCCCCATGCGGTACTTGAGGTGGCAGATATCGACTCCGCCCCGGTAGAGTCCCTGGGGCCGCAGATTGAATCTCACCCATTATTCCCCGAGCGGGTCAATGTCGGTTTTATGCAGGTACTCAGCAGGTCGCAGATCCGCCTGCGGGTCTACGAGCGCGGTGCTGCTGAGACGCTGGCCTGCGGCACGGGTGCCTGTGCCGCAGTGGCGGTAGGCCAGCGCTGGGGACTACTGGCCGAGGAGGTCACGGTAAGCCTGCCCGGGGGTGATCTGCTCATCCGCTGGGCCGGAGAGGGGGAGCCGCTGTGGATGATCGGCCCGGCAACCACGGTTTTTGAAGGAACCATTGAATTATGAGTGAAGTAAGCGAGAGCACCGAGCTGGACGAGCGCGAGGTGGCCGCCTTTCTGCGCCGTCACCCCGATTTTTTTAGCCGCCACGAGGCGCTGCTGCTGGAGATGACCCTGCCCCACCCGCAGAACGGTCAGGCGATCTCGCTGGTCGAGCGCCAGGTGGGCATCATGCGCGAGCAGAAGCAGCAGCTGCGCGACCAGCTGCACCAGCTTACCCTGGCGGCACGTACCAACGAGCAGCTGATGGGGCGCTTTCAAAAGATGATCCTCAGCCTCATCGACAGCGACAACCTCGACGATGCGGTCGCCTATATCAGCGATGCCCTGCGTGAGGACTTCCATGCCGATGCGGTGGAGCTGCTGCTGTTCGACTGCGCCGGCCATGCCAACAGCATCGCCCGCGATGACAGCCGCCTCAAACCCTTCGCCCGCATCCTTGAGGGGCGCAGCACCGTCTGCGGCCACCTGCGAGAAGAGCAACTGGCGCTGCTGTTCGGCCAGGGCGGCAGCGAGATCGCCTCAACGGTGGTGATCCCGCTGTGCGAAGGGGAGAGCAAACCCTGCCTCGGCCTGCTCGCCATCGGCAGTATCGATGCCAACCGCTATCATCCTGAGATGGGCACCATGTTCGTCAACCACCTCGGGGCGGTGATGAACCGCATCTTCCGCGCCCACCTGGGGCTATAGCATGCAGGCGGCGGCAGAGCAGTGGTTGGAGCAGTTCTTCAACTACCTGCATAACGAGCGCCGCCTCTCCCCCCACACCCTCAGCGCCTATCGTCGCGACCTCAGCCGCCTGCGCGACTACTGCGATAGCCTTGAGATTGTTGAATGGTCGGCACTAACCTCCCACTCGGTACGCGGCTACGTCGCCTGGCGTCACCGCAAGGGGGCGGGCGGGCGCACCCTGCAACGGGAGCTCTCGGCGCTACGCAGCTTTTTTAACTACCTGATGCGCGAACAGGTGGTCGCCAACAACCCCGGCAACGACATCCCCGCGCCGAAGAGTGAAAAGCGGCTGCCCAATGCCCTGGATGTGGACAAGACTACCCACCTCGTGGAGATTCAGGGCGACGCCCCGCTGGTACGACGCGACCGCGCGCTGATGGAGATCATCTACTCCTGCGGGCTGCGACTGGCCGAGGTGGTGGGGCTGGATACCGACAGCATCGATCGCCACGATGCCACCGTGCGGGTGGTGGGCAAGGGGAGCAAGGCGCGGGTGGTGCCGGTGGGGCGCGAGGCACTCAAGGCACTCGACCTCTGGCTTAAGGTACGCGGCCAGCTGGCCCCGCTGGAACAGAAGGCGCTCTTCGTCAGCCAGCGCGGCAGCCGTCTCTCGCCGCGTAGCGTGCAGCAGCGGCTGCATGAATGGGGCATCAAGCAGGGTATTGAGGGGCGGGTTCACCCCCATATGCTGCGCCACTCCTTCGCCAGCCATATCCTGGAGTCCAGCGGCGACCTGCGCGCGGTGCAGGAGCTACTGGGCCACGCCGACATCGCCACCACCCAGATCTACACCCACCTCGACTTCCAGCACCTGGCCAAGGTCTATGACGCGGCCCACCCCCGCGCCCGCAAGCGGCGCGAGGATTGAATTGTCGGGAACATACCCACACTATAAACCCCACTAATTACACGTTTACACCCTTCACATGAGAGCCATTAAGATGACCCTGCGGGGCCTTTTCTTACGATTGGCCTTTGGGTTTTTATCGCCTGTCCCCATATAGTTTTTATGACGAAATCACATCATCACCCGCTTCAAGTCACCCTGCACTCCAGACAGCGGATGCTGGAGCTCACCTTCGACGACGGCGCGCACTTTGAGCTGCCGTGTGAGTACCTGCGAGTCTACTCCCCCTCTGCCGAGGTGCAGGGGCATCACAACAAGGGTGCGGTACTCCAGGTGGACAAGGAAGAGGTGAATATCACCGAAATAAAGCAGATCGGTCACTATGCGCTGAAAATATTTTTTGACGACAAGCACAAAAGCGGACTTTTTACCTGGAATTACCTCTATGACCTCGGGGAAAATCGCGAGTCGCTTTGGCAGGACTATCTAGATCGCCTGCAGCAGGCCGGTCATCAACGTAAGACCTATTAATGAAACAGAGAATAAAGAAAGGCAACCGTGTTAGCTAAATCAGAGAAAGTGGCAACCGCCACGCCCGGTATCGGCATGCACGAGCGTCACCTGCAGCGTAAGGATGGCAACCCCCTCTACCAACTGCCGGTGTCCGACTACAGTGCCGAAGCATTTATTGCGGCACGCCAGCGTGACAACGAACAGCTGCACCTTTTTCATAACGAGATGCGTAGCGTGATTCAGCAGGCGATAGAGCTCGAGGCCAATGTCGAGAGCGAGGTGATCCTCGAGCTGCGCGGCAAGCTGGACCAGCTCTACGCCCGTTGCAGCGGCTTTGGCAACGGCTGTGGCGAGCACAAGCAGAACATACGCAAGCTGATCGATCTGGTGATGAAGGCCGTATGGCAGGCCGCGGGCGACGACCCGCAGGCACGCATGGAGTTGGAGCAGGAAGAGATGGCGCGCCAGCAACACTTTCGCCTGCTGGAATACCCGCTGGTGGCCGACATGCTGCTTCCCGACTCACCGATAGAGAGCGATGAGTTAATTCCCACACTGCTGCTTGCCGAGAGCGAAGAGCTCGAGGCGGTCATGTGGATGTTTGAGCCCGGACAACTGCAGCAAATATGTGCGGGTGCCGAAGCCTTACTGAAACAGCGACAGGATGAAGGGTTTGAACTGGAGTCGGCGTGGGAAAGGCTGAAGTTGATGCAGGAGCATCTCAACGGTTAAGCAAAATTTCACGTCGTGTTAAGTGACGTGTGAAAAAGAGTTTATCCCAGCGTTTGTGATCTACTCTGCGGACAGTTCTGTCTGCAGCCTTGTAAATACCCTCCCCCCATACTAGCCTGTGCCGAGATGTAACTCATGAATGGAATGGAGGTTCTATATGGCAACGGCAGCAACCCTTAATCAACGTTTCGGTATCGACGGTGTGGTCGCCTTTAACGAGCAGCCTAACGGTTTTGTGATGGTGAACGTGAGCAACAGCCACGCCAGCGCTACCATCGCGATGCAGGGGGCACACCTGATGAGCTTTCAGCCAAAGGATGCGGAGCCGCTGATCTGGCTCAGCCCGGAGGCCAAGCTGGCCGCGGGAAAATCGATTCGCGGCGGCGTACCCGCCTGCTGGCCCTGGTTTGGGCCGCACCAGAGCGAACACCAACTTCCGGCACACGGCTTTGCCCGCACCGTACCGTGGCGACTAAATCAGCTCCATGCCCTGCCGAACGGCGAAACCCGTCTCGAGTTTGAGCTCATTCAAACACAGGCCACCCGCGCACAGTGGCCCCACCCCTGCGCGGTGCGCAATATCATAACCGTTGGCAAACACCTGAAACATGAACTGGTGACCACCAACCACGGCAGCGAGCCGATGGAGATCGGCGAGGCCTTGCACACCTACTTCCAGGTCGGCGACCTGCGCAAGGTCACCGTCAATGGTCTTGAGGGCTGCGATTATCTGGATAAGGTCAACGACTTCCAGCGCACCAGCCAGAGCGGGCCGATCAATTTCCGCGGCGAGGTGGATCGCATCTACCTCAACACCCCCACGCAGTGCGAGATCCGCGACCCGGCCATGAAGCGTCGCATCATCATCCGTAGCAGCGGCAGCCACTCAACCGTGGTGTGGACGCCTTGGGAAGAGAAGGGGGCACAGATGGGCGATCTGGGGCCGGAGGGTTATTTGAATATGGTGTGTGTTGAGACTGCCAATGCGGCGGAGGATACCGTGGTGATTGGGGCGGGGGGGCAGCATCGGTTGGTGGCCCGGTACGCGATCGAGGCGTTGTAGTCGCAGGGCGGAAGTTGCAACGGCTACTTCTGGCAGTGCGGGCAATAAAACGTACTGCGCTGTCCCTGCACGATCTGCTTAATTCCCTTGCCACAGATCCGACACGGCTTACCCTCTCGTCCATACACATTTAACTGCTGTGCGAAGTAGCCGGGTTTGCCATCACCGCCGACAAAGTCGCGCAGGGTGGTGCCGCCCTGTTCGATGGCGGCGGCGAGTACCTGTTTGATGGCAGCGGTGAGTTTCTCGTAACGCGCCTTGCTGACCTTATTGGCGATACGTTTGGGGCTGATGCCGGCAAGAAACAGTGACTCGCTGGCGTAGATGTTGCCCACCCCGACGACGACCTTACCATCCATAATGAACTGCTTAATCCTGCTTTTGCGTTTGCGCGATTGCTGATAAAGATAATCGCTGGTGAATGCCTCGCTCAACGGCTCGGGGCCGAGATGGGCGAGCAGTTCGTGTTCTTCGGGATGATCCCTGGTCCACAGAACCGCACCGAAGCGACGCGGGTCGGTGAGGCGTAGCGTCTTGCCGTTGGCGAAGGCGATATCGAGGTGGTCGTGCTTTTCGGCGGGGCTGTTGGCCTTGATGATACGCAGGCTGCCTGACATGCCGAGGTGGAGGATCAGGGTGCCGTGGTCGAAGTCGAGCAGCAGGTATTTGGCGCGGCGTGAAACGGAATGGATCGTGTGACCGACAAGTGTCTTCTTGAGCCCTTGAGGGATCGGCCAGCGTAGCTGGTGGTGGCGCACGATGACGTCGCTGACCTTTTTGCCGTTAATGTGCGGTGCGATGCCGCGACGGGTGGTTTCGACTTCCGGGAGTTCTGGCATCTGGAATTGCGTTAATGGTTGTGCTCGTCGGCAGGCTCAGTTTCCTCGACCTGCGCCTCTTCCTCTGGCAGTTTCATCGGCGGTAGCTGTAATAGTTTGTCAGAATGGCTGGCATCGAAGTGATACTGAATCCCAAGTACCGGACGGGCGATAACAAGGTCGGGTTCGTGGGAAGTGAGCAGCAGTTCCAGCGGCTGTTCTTCGCCGGTAATTTTTATGGTGATCTTCTCGCCGGGGTTGTTGTCATAGGGGCGGATCTCCAGCGCCGAGGCGAGCCGCCACTGGTCCAGCAGCTGGGTTACCTGATCGGCGGAGAACGCTTCGGGCTCGGGGCTGAGTTGCCAGCGATCATCCTGCCACTTCACGCTGAGTTCGGGTAGTGTGATCGCCTCGATGCGGCTCCCTTCGTTAAGTAGCTGTTTGCGCAGGAAGGTGGGGTAGTTGCCGATGAGGTGGTAGTAAAGGGTGTCGGCGATCAGGTGTACCCTCTCGTTGACCATGACGTAGCGGCGATGATCCAGCGGGGTGCTGCCGCCAAAGACGATGGTGGTGTCGCCGTTAAGAGTGAGGCTGACCCGTGACTCGGCCAGATTATAGGCGGCCAGTTTCTGCGGCTCGGCGGCAAAGCTGCCGAGGCTCTTGATGGTGGTGACGCGCAGCAGCGAGTCGGTGCGGTATTGATCGGCGGGGTATTGCAGGGGGCTGGTGACCAGCCACTGGCCATCGGCCTGGCGTTGCAGTTCGATATCCTGCTGGCCGTCGCGATGGATGGCGATCTGTTTTACGGCGGCCTTGTCGAGTTGCAGCAGGGCGGGCAGTTCGGCGGGCTTTTCGATGCCGGGTTCGTAGACCACCAGTAGTATCAGCAGGCCGATAAGGGCCAGCAGACCGAGGTTGAGCAGGTTGCGTTTATTCATCATCTTAGCGCTTGCGCCGTTTCCACCAAATGGCAAGACCACTGCCGATCAGCAGCCCCGGAACCACCAGCAGGAAGCCGAAACCGATCACCAGTGACAGGGTGGGGGTCATCTCCAGCCGGGTATCGGGCGAGGTGCGCGGGGCGATGGTGATGTGGCTGTCATCGTGGCTTAGCCAGTTGAGCAGGCGGTTGCCCAGCTCCTGATTGGCCCCGTTGCCCAGATAGCTGTTGGAGAGAAAGTCGCCATCGCCGAGCACGGCGACGCGCTGTATCTTTTGCACCTCGCCCTCACCCAGCTTGCGATCCAGCAGCATGCCGATGGCCAGCGGGCCGGAGCGCTCCACCCCCTGCTCGTAAGCGATACTTCCCTCTAGCGCATCCAGCTCGGCCCAGCTGCGCGGCAGGGTGTTGAGTAGAGGCAGGCTCTGCCACCCCTCCTTCTCCTCGGCCACCTCAATAGCGTGCGCCTTGGGGAACAGGCTCAGGGTGGCGAGCCCTTCGCTGATCGGGTGGGCGGGGTATTCGGGCACCACCACAAAGGCGGGGTGTTCGATACCGAGCATCTGCCCGGTGGGGTCGACGATGGTGCCGGGCAGGAAGTTGAGCCCCAGCTGGTCGGCCAGTGGAGTGGTGCCGTTCTCCTCCTCGGGGTCGGAGAACCAGAGCAGGTTGCCGCCGTTGTTAATGTACTGCTGAATCAGTTGCAGCTCGCCCGGCAGCAGCACCACCTGCGGGTTGGCGATTACCAGTACTGCGGTGTCGTCGGGGATGGCGGTGTCGATGCTCAGGTTGACGGCGTCAAAGTGGAAGCCCTGCTCGGTGAGGGCGCGGCCCCAGCTGCCCAGGTCGTGGTTGGCCGCGCCATCAAAGCGGCGCTCGCCGTGGCCGCTGAGGAAGAGCACGCGGCGCTCACCGCTACGCATCATCCGTTGCAGCGCGTTGGTGAGTGCCTGCTCACCGATGGCCTTGAGGTTCTCGCGGCGGCCGCCGTACTCCAGCAATAATTCGCCATCAAGGGTGATCCCCTCGGCCCGTACCCGATCCGGGTTCAAATCCGGGTCGACAAAATTGAGGATGATATCGGGCTTGACGCGCTGGTAGCGTGCCACCAGTCCTTTGGTGCGCTTGCGCAGGCCGGAGAGGTCGTCCTCGCGGGTGAAGGAGGTGAGGGTGACCGGGGCGTCGAGCTGCCCCATCAGTGCGATGCTCGCCTCGGAGAGGGTGTGGCGACCGCTGGCGGTCCAGTCGGCCTCGTGGTTATAGCGGGTGCTGAGCCAGCCCAGCAGGCCGATCACGGTGAGAAAGAGTAGCGTGAAGGCCCAGTTTTGCAGGCGCAGCTGGCGGGTCGATTTTGTACTGACTTCCATCGTGTGACGAATCCGTTATTAGTGTTGCAGTCGGTCGGCATCCAGACGGCGGATGCTGAGAACCAGAAAGGTGAGGATGAACAGCAGGTAGTAGACCACGTCGCTGCTGTTAAACAGCCCCCGCAGCAGTGCCTCGTAGTGGCTCTGTAGCGAGAGGTAGCCGAGCACGCTCTGCCCCGCCCCTTCACCGGCCCAGTTGATGATCCACAGCAGCAGTAGCAGGCCGAAGCTGGTGACCGCCGCCACGGTGGGCTGTGCGGTGAGGGTCGACATAAAGAGCCCCGCCGCGGCAAAGGCGGCGAGCATCAGCCCGAGCCCCAAAAGATTTGAGGCGAGCAGGCCGAAGTCCAGGGTGCCGACGGCAAGTAGCGACAGCGGCATCAGGGTGATCAGCCCCAGCATGATGGCGAGAAAGCCGAGGATGCCGAGATATTTACCCAGCACGATCTCGCTCATCGAGAGCGGTGCCGAGAACAGTAGCGGCAGGGTGCGGGCGCGGCGCTCCTCGCTCACCAGGCGCATGGTGATAAGCGGGATCACCAGCAGCAGGATAATGGTGGCGCTGGAGAAGAGCGGTGCGACAATGATCTCGGTGGCCCCCGGCGGGTTCTCCATCATCGCGATCTTCGCCTGGTAGGCGACATAGGTATCGAGCGAGCCGAGGAACAGGTAGGCAAGAATGAACTGCACCACCCCGAGGATCGACCAGGCCAGCGGCGAGAGAAACAGGCTGCGCAGTTCACGCGAGGCGATGGTGAGGGCCATCTTCATGCGGCATCCTCCTCGTGTACAGGTTCAGTGGTGGTGATGTTGACGAAGACATCCTCCAGCGACAGCCGCTCGGGGTTCAGCTCGTAAAGTCCCCAGCCAGCGGCCACTGACTTTTCGACAATCGCCTCAGCTGGGTTGCTTTCGGGTGTATGTGATACCCGCAGCTGGTCACCCTCCAGCGCCTCGACAGCGGTCACCCCCTCGATCCGGTTCAACTCATCAATTGAGGGGGGGTGGCGCAACGCCAGCAGCAGGCTGGAGGACTGCATGCGCTGGGTCAGGCCGTCGATATTATCGCTCATCACCAGCTCCCCCTTATTGATGATCTGCACCCGGTCGCAGGTGGCCTGCACCTCGGGGAGGATGTGGGTGGAGAGGATCACGCTGTGCTCGGTGCCAATGTCGCGGATCAACTGGCGGATCTCACGGATCTGGATCGGGTCGAGGCCGACGGTGGGCTCGTCGAGGATCACCACGTCGGGCGAGTGGATGATTGCCTGGGCGATGCCGACCCGCTGCTGGTAACCCTTGGAGAGGTTGTTGATCAGCCGCCGGTTGACCTCGGTGAGGCCGCAGCGCTGCTTGGCGTTATCGACGGCGGCGGCGATCTTTCCCTTCTCGATGCGGTTGAGGCGGGCGCAGTAGCTGAGGTACTCATCGACGGTCAGCTCGCGATAGAGCGGCGGTTGCTCCGGCAGGTAGCCCAGCGCCAGCTTGGCCTCTTTTGGGTTCTCCAGCATGTCGACGCCGTTGATGGTCACGGCACCGGCGGTGGGGGCGAGGTTGCCGGTGAGCATCTGCATGGTGGTCGATTTACCCGCACCATTGGGGCCGAGAAAGCCCAGTACCTCGCCGCGCTTTACCTCGAAGCTGAGCTGGTTTACCGCCAGGGTGTTGCCGAAACGGCGGGAGAGGTGTTCAACCTTGATTAAGATGTCGTTATCCATAGCTTTTCAATTTTATTAGCTCGACCTTTAAATAGTGGCCGAAAGATTATCACTGTTGATTTAGGTATGATACCGCGCACCGGAGATAGACCCTCCGCGAAAATTATCGACCCCTTGGAACGGGCCATATTTTAAAAAATTCCAGATAAATCGCAACCCGAGTGAAATCATGCTGTTAGGTGTAGATACCGGCGGAACCTTTACCGACTTTGTGCTGTTTGACGGCGGGGCGCTGCGCGTACACAAGGTGCTCTCTACCCCCCATGCGCCGGAGCTGGCGATTTTGCAGGGGGTGCGGGAACTGGGGATCGAAGGCGAGGCGCTGCGGCAGTTGCAGGTGGTGCATGGCTCCACCGTCGCCACCAATGCGGCGCTGGAGGGGAAGGGGGTACGCACCGCTTTTATCACCAACCACGGCCTGAAGGATATGCTCACCCTCGGTCGTCAGGCACGGCGCGAACTCTATAATCTGCAACCACAGCCCGTCGCCCCGCCGGTGTCAGAAGAACTCTGCCTGGAGACGGGGGGCCGGCTTGGCGCGCACGGTGATGTGGTCGAATCCCTTACTGATG
The DNA here is from genome assembly GCA_041554195.1 of Thiohalomonadaceae bacterium. Taxonomy (GTDB): domain Bacteria; phylum Pseudomonadota; class Gammaproteobacteria; order Thiohalomonadales; family Thiohalomonadaceae; genus JAPHSX01. Next base: position 105,750 of record JBFFMJ010000003.1, on the reverse strand, counting down.
GTGAGCTGGCGCAGCTGGTGGCGCAGGTGGTGGCACTCAAGCCCGAGGCGGTGGTGATCAACCTGCTCTTCTCTTTTCTCGATGACCGCTTTGAGAGGCAGATTGAGGCGGCGCTGCCGGGCGACCTCTTTATCTCCCGCTCCTCCGCCATCCTCCCCGAGTATAAAGAGTATGAGCGCGGCATCACCACCTGGCTCAACGCCTGGGTGGGGCCGCTGGTGGAGGGGTATCTGGGACGATTGGAGGCGGGGCTAGCCGGTGCCACCGTCTCGGTGATGCAAAGCTCTGGTAATACCATCGAGGCGTCTCTTGCGGGGAGGCGGGCGGTGCATATGCTGCTCTCCGGCCCTGCCGGGGGGCTCTCGGCAGCGAAGACCATCGGCGCGCTGGCCGGGCGCGAGCACCTGCTCACCTTCGATATGGGTGGCACCTCCACCGATGTGGCGCTGATCGACGGCGAGCTGCAGCTCACCAGCGAGGGGCGGATCGGCCCCTGGCCGGTCTCAGTGCCGATGGTTGACATGCACACTATCGGCGCGGGTGGCGGCTCCATTGCCCGTGTCGATGCGGGTGGCCTGTTGCAGGTGGGGCCGGAATCGGCGGGGGCGGCGCCGGGGCCTGCCTGTTATGGCAAGGGCGGCGTCGAGGCTACCGTTACCGACGCCAATTTGGTACTCGGCAGGTTAAGGCCCGGTGCCTTTCTTGGTGGCGAGATGACGCTTGATGTGGCGGCGGCGCAGAGGGCGGTGGGGGCCATTGCCGATGCGCTTGAGATCGGTTTGCATGAAGCGGCGGCGGGGATCATCCGCATCGCTAACGAACATATGGCCCGCGCGCTACGGGTGATCTCGGTACAGCGCGGCGTCGACCCGCGACAGATGACCCTCGCCTCCTTCGGCGGCGCGGGCGGCCTGCATGTCTGTGCCCTGGCCGAGTCGTTGGGGATGCGCCAGGCGATGGTGCCGATCCACGGCGGGGTGCTCTCGGCGCTGGGGATGCTTACCGCGCCGCGCGGGCGCCAGCTGTCGCGCACCCATCAGGGGCTGCTGGCTAAGATCCCTGTTAGTGAAATCGAAGAGGCATTGGCTTCACTACAGCAGGAGGGGGAGGCTTCTCTGGCTCAGGAGGGGGTGAGCGAGATCAACGCCACCCCCAGCCTCGATCTGCGCTACAAGGGGCAGTCCTACACCCTCAACGTGCCGTGGCGGGGCGATATCGCGACCTGTGTCGAGGCCTTTCATCTGGCCCATCAGGAGCGCTACGGCCATCGACTGGAGCTACCGGTGGAGTTGGTGAATCTACGGTTGCGCCTGAGCGGGCCGTCGCCGCAGTTGCCGGTGATTGCACCACACAACGTAGAGATCGCTGGGGAGCCTGAGCGGGCTAACCTGTACGGTATTGATGATGCGATTCAGGTTTATCGTCGTGAAGTGCTGAAGGTGGGCGATGTGGTGGATGGCCCGGCGCTGGTGACCGAGCAGGTTTCCACTACCTTCATCGCCCCGCAGTGGCGGGCGATGGTGGATCCTCACGGAAACCTGTTACTCGATTATCGCGGCTAGGCTGCCCAGCCTACCTCTGAGGACTTAGTGCGGTGGCGTGACAGGCACAAAAAAGCCCGGCAATGCCGGGCTTTTTTACGCATAGCGGAAAGGCTTACTTAATCTTTCCTTCCTTGTACATCACGTGCTGGCGAATGACGGGATCGAATTTTTTGATCTCCATCTTGCCGGGCATGTTGCGCTTGTTCTTGTCGGTGGTGTAGAAGTGACCGGTGCCTGCACTGGAGTTGAGGCGGATTTTGTCGCGTGCTGATTTAGCCATGATTTAGCTCCTTATACCTTTTCGCCGCGGGCGCGAATGTCTGACAGGACTGAGTCGATGCCCTTCTTGTCGATGATACGCATCCCCTTGGTGGTGAGACGCAGTTTAACCCAGCGGTTCTCGCTCTCAACCCAGAAACGGTGGGTGTGCAAATTGGGCAGGAAACGACGCTTCGTCTTGTTGTGCGCGTGTGAAACGTTGTTACCGCTGACAGGACGTTTGCCTGTTACCTGGCATACCTTGGACATGATTCTAACTCCGACAATACTTAAATTCTGTTCGCCCTTGGGTCCGCCCAAGAGTAGGAAGCCGGCTTTTATACCAAATTCGTCAGGCAGAGGCAAGAAAACTCCTCAAATAAGTCCCCTTTCTGCCAATGAGGTGATGGCCCCGTCACCCACTACCATATGACCCAGTACCCGCACGTCGACCAGCGCCAGCGCCTCCTTCAGGCGATGGGTAATATCCTCATCGCTACGACTTGGCTCGGCCACCCCGGAGGGATGGTTGTGGGCCAGGATCACGGCGGCGGCGTTATGGGCAATGCAGTGGCGCACTACCTCACGCGGGTGAACACTGGCCCCATCAATGGTGCCGAAGAAGAGCTCTTCATAGCCCAGCACCCGGTGGCGGTTATCCAGGTAGAGACAGGCGAAGACCTCTCTCTTCTTATGGCGTAGTTGGGCGCTAAGGTAACTACGGGTCTCGGCGGGGCTGGTGAGGGCATCGCCGCGCTGCAGGGTGCTCAACAGATGGCGGCGAGAGAGTTCCAGGGTGGCCTGCAGTTGTACGAACTTGGCCTCACCCAGCCCCTTTACCGTGCAGAAGGCCTTTTGATCGGCCTCCAGCAGCCCGCGTAAACCGTCGAAGTGGTGCAGCGTCTCGCGTGCCAGCTCTACCGCCGACTTGCCCGGCAGGCCGGTGCGCAGAAATATCGCCAGCAGCTCTGCATCGGAGAGGGCGTCGGCCCCCCGTGCCAGTAGCTTCTCCCGCGGCCGCTCCTCGGCGGGCCAGTCTGAAATAGCCATCTTCACCTCCCTGTGGTGTCCGTTAGTCAGTACCCACTATTTTAGACGCAGTAGTGCCGACTTGCCTGTGCTTTCTGATAAACTCCGCCCTCTATGAGTGAGCCCTTACCGACATACCTGCAGGGCCGACGCGTTTTGCTCGGCATCACCGGTGGCATTGCGGCCTATAAGGCGGCAGAGCTGGTGCGCGGACTGCGCAAGGCGGGGGTTGAGGTGCGGGTGGTGATGACTGAGGCCGCTACCCAGTTTGTGACCCCGATGACGCTGCAGGCACTCTCCGGTAATCCGGTGCGCAGTGCCCTGTTTGATGCCGAGCACGAGACGGCGATGGGCCATATTGAGCTGGCACGCTGGGCCGAGCTGGTTCTGATCGCCCCGGCCAGTGCCGATTTTCTTGCCCGCCTCAATGCCGGTATCGCCAACGATCTGCTCTCTACCCTCTGTCTTGCCACCGAGGCCCCCATTGCCGTGGCCCCGGCGATGAATCAGCAGATGTGGCAGGCGGCGGTAACGCAGCGCAACATCGTCAGTTTGTGTGGGCGCGGGGTGCACATCTGGGGGCCGGCGGAGGGTGAGCAGGCCTGTGGTGAGGTGGGTCCCGGTCGCATGCTGGAGCCTGTTGCGTTATTGCAGGCCTGTAATGATCACTTCAGCGACGGCCCCCTGAAAGGCGTTCGTGTGACGATTACCGCGGGACCAACCCGCGAGGCGCTTGATCCGGTGCGTTTTATCAGTAACCACAGCTCCGGCAAGATGGGTTTTGCCATCGCTGCAGCGGCGGCGAGCATGGGGGCGCAGGTGAGGCTGGTGGCCGGGCCGGTGGCGCAGCCTACCCCCGCCGGGGTTGAACGTGTTGATGTGGAGAGTGCCGCACAGATGCTGGAGGAGGTGCTGGCCGATCCTGGCGATATCTTCATCGCCAGTGCCGCGGTGGCCGACTACCGCGCCGCGACGGTGGCCGCGGAAAAGGTGAAAAAACACGATGAGCAGTTGGCGCTGACGCTACAGCGCAACCCCGACATCCTGGCAACGGTTAGTGCCCTTGAGAATGCGCCCTTTACTGTCGGTTTTGCCGCCGAGACGGAAAATCTTATTGAAAACGCCCGTATCAAGTTGGAGAACAAAAAACTCGATATGATCGCTGCCAACTGGGTGGGTGTACGTGCTAAGGGAGCGGGTTTCAATAGTGATGAAAATTCGCTGCAACTCATCTGGGCGGATGGTGAGCGGTCGCTGCCGCGTTGTTCCAAGGGGGAGCTGGCACAGCAGCTGCTCAGCACGGTGGCCGAACGGTTTGCACACAAGATTAATTAACGACATTTAATGGATAGTAAGCAATGCAGAAGATCGAGCTGAAGATTCTTGATGAGCGTCTGGGCCATGAGTTTCCGCTTCCCCACTACGCGACGGATGGCTCGGCGGGAATGGACATGCGGGCCATGATCGATGAGGCGATGGTGATCGCCCCCGGTGAAAGTATCCTGATCCCGACCGGACTGGCGATTCACATCGGCGACCCGTCGCTGGCCTCGGTACTATTGCCACGCTCCGGTCTGGGTCACAAAAAGGGGATTGTGCTGGGTAATCTGGTGGGTTTGATCGACTCGGATTATCAGGGTCAGGTCTTTGTCTCCTGCTGGAACCGCGGTCAGGACGCATTCACCATTGAGGTTGGGGAGCGCATTGCGCAGATGGTCTTTATTCCCGTGGTACAGGCCGAGTTCGATATCGTTAGCGATTTCGATACCTCGCAACGAGGTGAGGGTGGGTTTGGGCACACCGGTAAACATTAAATTAAGTATGAAATTCGAAGTGGTCGAACAGGAAATAGTCAGTGTTTGGGAAAGGTAAAAAGCCGCAAGCGGAGGGGGCTGCAGAAAAGGGATCGGGGCGTGGTCTAACTTTGATGAAGCTCAGTCTGCCGCCGATCATCCTGGTGGTGCTGGTGGTATTGGTCTGCGGTTACGTCACCTACCTGCAGTATGCGGGAATGGTGAAAAAGGCGCAGCAGGTACAGCATGTGGCCGATGCGGAGAAGATGGCGGCACTGCTGGGTGGTGGGCTGATTGCCCTTGGTGATCAGGTTGCCGCTCAGGCCAAGGCCGATGCCACACTGCTGGCGGCGCTGGGCGAGGGTGACAGTGAGGCGTTGCGGCGTTTCGAGCTGGGGTTGTCTACTTACTTCCCGGAAGCGCTGAGGATTCGCGTGGTGCGTCCGACCGATACGGATCCTGATGCAACGATACACCCGCCCATCGGCTATGCTTGCCTGGATCTGGCGCGACAGGCCGAGGCGGGTACTGAGCGCCCACCGCTGGAGATACACCTGAAAGACTCGGCGCATGAACACCTTGATCTGGTGCGCCCGATCGTACACAACGGTGAGGTCATCGCCAGCCTGATGGTGAGCTTCTCAGCAGATAAGATTAAGGGATGGCTCAATGAGTGGGTACTGAAGGACGGTTACGTTGAGCTGCAGCAGGGGTGGGAAGGCCCGATTTTGGGTCATATTGGTGAGACCGGGTTAAAGAGTGAAGCGGCTACTCATCGCGCCATGATTTCGGGTAGTTCCTGGCAACTCTCTTACTGGGTAAAAGATGGCCTGGGCATGGCGCAGGAACAGAAGCTCGGTTTCCTGGCGACCTTTGGTGTGGCGGCGGCAGTGATTGCTGCCGTGATGTTCTTTTATGCACTCTTCTTCTCTGCCACCATCAGGCGTGAACTACAGGGCATGGCGGAGTTTATGGTGCAGAGTAGTCGCGGTAAGCGTTTTCACTCCTATCCGGTGAAGATGGTTGAGATGGAGCAGGCGCTGCAGATGATGGAGCCGGTGCTGACGGCTGGTAAACAGGATGATGGTCTTAAAGAGAAGGCGGAGCAGGGGGATGAGGGTGTTCCCGATATGATGTTCATGGACTTTGGTGAGATCACGGTAGAGGAGAGCGACGGTGACACACCTTCCGAGGGAGAAACCGATAAGTCGTGACCATACCTCCCTCGTCGATCTTTCTTCCTTACGACATTCGCGGCGTTGTTGGTGAAGGACTGGACGCCGCGGCGGCCTATCTGATTGGCCGCGCCATAGGTTCGGAGTCAATGGCGCGTGGCCTGAGCGAGATTGCCAGCGGCCGCGATGCACGCATCACTTCACCGGCACTCCAGCAGGCGCTTAACGAAGGCCTACTTGCCAGTGGCATCAGTGTGCTGGATGTGGGAGAGGTCTCGACCCCGCTTCTCTATTACGCCGCCTACACCCGTTGCGGCGGTTCCGGGGTGATGATCACCGGTAGTCATAATCCACCCGAGTACAATGGGATTAAGGTGCTGCTGGGTGAGGATACGCTGCAGGGTGAGGCGATATGTGCGTTGCACCGGCGTATCGTTGAGAATAAATTTTGCGATGGGGTGGGCAGCCTTAAGCGGGAGGATTGTCGAGCGGCCTATCTCGATGAGATGGCCGCCAGGGTTCAGCCACAGCGACCACTTAAACTGGTGGTCGATTGTGGCAACGGCATGGCGGGGAGTGTCGCCCCTGAGCTGCTGCAACGACTGGGTTGCGAGGTGGTGCCGCTCTACTGTGAGATTGATGGGCGTTTCCCTAACCATCACCCGGATCCTAATCGTCCTGAAAACCTTAGAGAACTGCAGCAAGCGGTAAAGGATGAGGGGGCAGAGTTAGGCATCGCCTTCGATGGTGATGGCGATCGGCTGGGAGTGGTCAGTGCCAGCGGCGAGATTATCTGGCCGGATCGTTTGCTGATGATCTTCGCCCGGGACCTGCTGAGCCGCCACCCCGATGCTGAGGTGATTTATGACATTAAGTGCAGTCGGCATCTGGGTGAGGTGATCACCCAGGCGGGCGGCGTTGCCTCAATGTGGCGTACCGGCCACTCTATGCTTAAGGCACGCATGAGAGATCGCGGTGCCTTACTGGCTGGTGAGATGAGTGGCCACATCCTGTTAAAGGAGGGGTGGTACGGCTTTGATGATGCACTCTTTGCGGCGGCACGACTGGTGGAGATTCTGGCACGCGAACCGAGTGCCAGCAGCGTATTCTCTGACCTGCCTGATGCGGTCAATACGCCTGAGTTACATCTTCTGATGGAAGCGGGAGAGCACTACCGTTTGATGGAACGGTTACTGGCGCGACAGGATTTTTTCCCCGACGCCAGCCTGACAACCATTGATGGCCTGCGGGTTGAGTATGCCGATGGTTGGGGACTGGTACGTGCCTCCAATACCAGCCCCACGCTGGTACTACGTTTTGAGGCCAACGATAAGGCGGCACTGGAACGAATTGAAGAGCGCTTCAGGGATCTGCTACGGCAGCTGGAGCCCACATTGAAATTACCATTTTAACTGGAACTGAGATGAGTCTGGATATCGAAACTGCGATGAATAATGCCCGCGTCCTTAGCGAGGCACTACCCTATATCCGCCGCTTTGCTGGCAAGACGCTGGTGATTAAGTATGGCGGCAACGCGATGACCGATGAGAAGCTCAAACAGGGTTTTGCACGCGACGTGGTGCTGCTTAAAGCCGTCGGCATGAATCCGGTGGTGGTGCATGGCGGCGGGCCGCAGATTGGCAGCCTGCTGGAGCGTCTCGGTAAAGAGAGTAAGTTCATCGATGGCATGCGGGTGACCGATAGCGAGACCATGGATGTGGTGCAGATGGTGCTAGGTGGTTTGGTGAATAAGGAGATTGTCTCTCTAATCAATCAGCACGGCGGTCGGGCGGTGGGCCTGACCGGTAAGGATGCTGACTTCATCCGCGCAAGAAAACTGAAATTCACTCGTAGCGCCCCGGAGATGAGTGTCCCGGAGATCATCGATATCGGGCATGTCGGTGAGGTGAAGGAGATCAATGGTGAGGTGGTCGATATGCTGGTGCATGGCGACTTCATTCCGGTGGTCGCGCCCATCGGTGTGGGTGATGATGGTGAATCCTACAATATTAATGCCGATGTGGTGGCAGGCAAGCTGGCGGAGTGTTTGAAGGCCGAAAAACTGGTACTGCTGACCAATACTGCCGGCCTGCTCGATAAGCAGGGAGAGGTGCTGACCGGTCTGAGCTCGACGCGCGTAGATGAGTTGATCGCCGACGGCACGATTCACGGTGGTATGTTGCCAAAGATTGGTTGTGCCCTGGATGCGGTACATGCCGGGGTGCGTAGCGCTCATATTATTGACGGTCGGGTTGAGCATGCGCTGCTGCTGGAGATCTTCACCGACCAGGGGGTTGGCACCCTGATCCAGAACAGCTAGGTAAAGGCGCTACCTCAGGGGTATGCTACCGATACAGAAAGTCAACGAATAGTGAATGGATAAAAAGAAGATGAGCGAAGAGAAAGTACAAAAGCCGTCACGCCGCCAGCAGATTCTCGAAGCGCTGGCACAGGAGCTGGAACAGAGCCCAGGCGAGCGGATTACGACCGCTGGACTGGCGCGTGCCGTGGGTGTCTCCGAGGCGGCACTCTATCGTCACTTCCCCAGCAAGGCGAAGATGTTCGAGGGTTTGATCGAATTTCTGGAAGAGACGGTGTTCGGTCTCACCACCCGTATTCTTAATGATGAGAAGCGGGCAGCGGCGCGTTGTGAGAAGCTCCTTACGGTGATGCTCGGCTTCGCGGCGCGGAACCCCGGTATCAGTCGCATCCTGATGGGGGAGGTGTTGACCGGTGAGACCGAGCGGCTGCGGCTGCGTATCGGTCAGTTCTTTGATCGCATCGAGGCCCAGCTGAAGCAGGTGTTGCGAGAAGGGGAGTTGGCGGGTGAGTTAAAAGAAGGGGGTAATATTGCTGCCATCGCCAATCTGATGCTGGCACTGACCGAGGGGCGGATTAACCAGTATGTCCGTAGCGGTTTTAAGCGCTCGCCGATGGCCGAGTGGGAGGCGCAGTGGCCGCTGCTGGCCGCCCCGGTATTTCGTCAGTAAGTCGAGGCCTTGTGCCTAGCGGAGTTTTACGCCATCGGCCTTGAGTTCACGAAAGCGAATGATCTCTGCCTGGTATTTATCGTACAGTTTCTGTTTCTCGGCCTTTTTGGTTTCTATGAAGCGATTTTTCCCGTCGATTTGCTCCTGCAGTGAGCTAATATCCTGTTGCATCCTTTCCGGCAGGGGCTTGCCTGCGCGCTCATAGTTGGCGGCTTTCTTCTTCTCCTCAACAAGCTTCTCATTTAATTTATCGATGGTGATATTGGTCACCTCAATTGAGGCGTCGATTGAGGTTGTCTGACGGTCACGCGAGCGGATGATGTCGCTTTCAGTGAGGTAGGTGGCGAGTAATACACGATCATAGGTCAGACGGTCTTTTTCGCGATGAGCTTCTTCATCGATCAGGCGCTGCTCTTCGGCGAGACGCACCTTCTCTGCGGCGATTTCCTCTGGAGTTTTCGCACGTTCGTTGACCTCGGTCGTCATGCCCCGCTTATTGAGGGTCTCGGTCTTCTTTTGTGCGTATTCGGGCGGAACAGCGTTGCCGCACTCACGGATGTTGTCCGAATTGGTCCAGCAGACGATCTTGGCATAGGCGCTACTGCTTAGGAGCAGCGGGGCGATAAGGCTAATGGCAAGAAGGCTTTTGCGGTGACATCTGTTCATAAAGTATTCCGTTCAGGTTTGACTGCTGGCTATTGTCAGCGTCCAGTATACTGCGTATAGATTTTGATTTCACAGGCCACAAAATGTTCCCCGATCTATTCTCACTTGAGCAGTTGTTGCTATTCGTTGTCTCTTTAGTGGCCAATGGCTTCTCGGCCTTTGCCGGCGGCGGGGCCGGGCTGTTGCAGTTTCCGGCATTAATCTTTCTGGGGCTGCCCTTCGCCATTGCACTGGCGACACATAAGCTGGCAACGGTGGCCCTGGGGGTGGGGGCGACACTGCGTCACCTGCGCGAGAGTCGCCTGGAGCGGCGCTTTGTGCTGTTTATCCTGGCGACGGGGGTACCTGGTGTGGTGGTAGGGGCGAGCATTATCTTGCAGGTGCCTGATCGTGCAGCGCAGCTGGCACTGGGCGTGTTGACGGTTTCGTTGGGTGTGTATTCCATGCGGCAGCGACAGCTGGGGCAGCAGCACTGCCCGCAAAATCGCGAGGGCAAGGGGCTGTGGCTGGGTGGGGCCGGGCTCTTTGTCATCGGCATGCTCAATGGCTCACTTACCTCGGGGACCGGGCTGTTTGTCACCCTGTGGCTGGTGCGCTGGTTTGGTCTCGATTATAAGCGGGCGGTGGCCTATACCCTGATACTGGTCGGTATGTTCTGGAATGGCAGTGGGGCGATCACCTTAGGCGTGCTTGGTGAGATTCAGTGGGACTGGTTGCCGGCACTGCTGCTCGGCTCCCTGCTGGGAGGCTATATCGGTGCACATCTGGCAATCGTAAAGGGCAACCGGGCGATCAAGCGGGTGTTCGAGGTGGTGACGATGCTGGTGGGGGCAAAGCTGATCATCGGCTAAGCCGTTGTCAGGTCAGCCAGTGGGCCAGGTAGTAGAGCCTGAAACCCTCGGAGGAGCGTGATGGGCCGACCACCCTGGCTGCATACAGCCCCTTCTCCTCGTCGGCGGCGTCGATAGCTTCCAGCTCATCTTCATAGAGGGTGACGCAGTTTTCCGGGAAGCGGTTACGTGCCTTGCGCGGGGTGTAGATCACCGCGTAGTGCTCGTTAACGATGTTGGCCTCGTTGTCTTTGGGTGGCAGGCGCACGGTTGCGGCTCAGTTTTACACGCCGTACTGAGAGCGGTAGGCGCTGACCGCCTCCAGATGCTCGGCCATTTTTGCATCATCCTTGAGGTAGCTCATCAGGTCGGCCAGGGTGATGATGCTGGCGACCTTCATGCCGTAGTTCTGCTCCACTTCCTGGATCGCTGACTTCTCACCCTTGCCTCGCTCCTGGCGGTCCAAGGCGATCACAACACCGGAGGCGCTAGCGCCAGCGGCAGCAATGATCTCCATCGCCTCGCCGATGGCGGTACCGGCGGTGATCACATCATCGATGATCAGCACCTTGCCGGCGAGCGGGGCACCAACGATGTTGCCCCCCTCGCCATGAGCTTTTGCCTCCTTGCGGTTAAAGCAGTAAGGGATGTTGCGCTGGTGTTGGTCAAACAGCGAGAGGGCGGTGATGGCCGCCAGCGGGATCCCCTTGTAGGCGGGGCCGAACAGGGTGTCGAACTCGATGCCGGAGTCGACGATGGCCGCGGCGTAGAAGCGGCTCAGGCGGGTCAGGTGCTCGCCGGTGTTAAACAGGCCGGCATTAAAGAAGTAGGGGCTGACGCGGCCCGATTTCAGGGTGAAACTGCCGAAGCGCAAGACCTCATTCTCGATGGCAAACTCGATAAATTCACGTTTGTAGTCCTGCATGGCAAACCCCGTTGTGCGTCAGTGATTGAAAAGGGGGCATATTGTAGCAGTGCCGTGCCATTTGTGTCGTGGCTGGTTTATGCTGTGCTCTTTTTTTAGCTAAGGGGCAACCATGCGGATCATCTCAGCCAACCTTAATGGTATTCGTTCGGCGGCGAAGAAGGGCTTTTTCGAGTGGATGGTATCGGTGCAGCCCGATGTGGTCTGTATTCAGGAGACCAAGGCACAGGAGCACCAGCTGGAGGCTGAGCTGCACTACCCGCAGGGCTACCATGCCTATTTCTTCGATGCTGAGAAGAAGGGCTACTCGGGGGTAGCCATATACTGCAAGCGGGAGCCGGACAGGGTGATTCGTGGCCTCGGTGAGGGGTTTGAGGATATGGATGCAGAGGGACGCTACATCCAGGCGGATTTCGGCAAGCTCTCCGTGGCCTCGCTCTACCTCCCTTCCGGCTCCGCCAAGGAGGAGCGTCAGCAGGTTAAATACAGCTTCATGGCGCGCTATGCCGAGGTACTGAAGGCACAGCGGCGAAAGCGGCGCGAGTACGTGGTCTGCGGCGACTACAACATCGTTCACAAGGAGATCGATATCCGTAACTGGAAGTCGAATCAAAAGAATTCCGGCTGTCTGCCCGAGGAACGGGCCTGGCTGGATCAGCTGTTCGGTCCCATGGGTTGGGTTGACGCCTTTCGTGAGGTCGATGAGCGGCCTGAACAGTACACCTGGTGGTCGAACCGGGGTCAGTCCTGGGTCAACAATGTGGGGTGGCGTATCGACTATCAGGTGATTACCCCGAAACTGCGAGGAACGGTAAAGGCGGCCAGCATCTACAAGGAGCAGCGCTTCTCCGATCATGCCCCGCTGATCATCGACTACGACTACCCTTTCGCAGAATAACTAAGGGGACTCGATTATTTACCCGTGAGGGTATAGATATTTCTGTCTGCCAGCAGATCGATAGTGTGGAGATAGCTGGCGGTAGTACCGGTGAAGATCAGGTTAATCGCCTGTTGGTAGGGAAGGGTACCGGCCTTTTTCATAGTACTCATACCCTGTGGTGATAAGGCGAAGCGGATAAAGTCCTGCAGGTCAGGGTGTTCCGCTAGATTATGGGGGGCAACCAGAAATAACAGGCGATAGAGAGGGTACTTTCCCTCCTTGAGTGTATTCTGGCTGGGTTCAATGGCATCAAGATTGAGCATCTTCACCTTACGGTGGCGGCTGCTGCTGATACCACTTACGGCCAGGGCGTAGGGATCCGCTTCGACCGCCTTCTCTATTTTGCCGGATGAGGCAAGGTAGGTGGCGTCCATGCGGAACTCCTGGCCGGTGTTATTGAACAGTTGCTGGCGCAGAGTGAGGCCGACACCGGAGATCTTGCCGGTGCGTACATAGAGGTTGATGGGATTGTCAGCTGCCCCGAGTTCCTTCCAGTTGGTGATCTTGCCCGTCAGGACGTCATGTAACTGTTGTTGGGTAATGGCTGTGGCGCTGTCATTGGCTTTATTGGCAATGACAACTAAGGCGTCCCATCCTAGCGGGATAACCTTAACTTTGCTCTCTTTATCCTCAACGATGAATGTTCCGTCCTTGTTTTCCATGACCAGTGGCAGCCGACAACTGCCGCCAAGATGGCTACTGCCGTCGGCAACGCTGCGAAGTCCCTTGGTGGCACCGCCACCCTCCAACAGGACTTTTACACCAGTCTTTTTTTCATAGGCATCTGCCAGGTCTTGCATGAATCCCAGTTTTGAGATCCCACAACCAGTCCAACGCAGCTCCTTGCTGGCGGCAATGGCCGGTGACTGGAAATAGGATAGGACCGTAAGCACAAGCATCAACTGGAGTGATTTTTTCGGGTATGGCATGTCGGTAAGACTCTTAGGGTGGAATGGTATAAGTATCGGCGCGTAGGCACTGAAGGCGGGTTCTGCCGAGACGGATTAAACATCGAACTACCTGTCGTCATGCACCATGGCTCGGCAGGCTATGGTAACTGCTAAGGAAATGTCAGCGACACCGATATTAGCGAAGCAATAGCGACAAGACTGCTCGAGCCTTGGAGTATGCCTGATGCAACAGAGTGTTATTCGTGTGACGGATTTGATCTGCAATTGTTGTAAATACGGGATGAGGGTAGGGTATATCCGCTATTCGCGGGCTGTCTTCACGAAGGAGGACACAGGAGGAGGGAGACTCCTCCGAGCTGGGTTAGTCCCCTGAGGCTGAATAGCTCCTGCTCTGCTCAATGACATCAAGTACCTGTAGCTCGCCGGTGCTTGCCTGTTATTGAGCAGGCCAAAGCCGTAGTGATAGGGCAGGGTGCCGGCCTCGCGAATAACCTTCTGCCCCCTTGGGGAGAGGGTGAAATAAAGTACGGTATTTTTATGAAAAAGTTATTTATGGCGGTGTTATCTGAATTTGTAGCGGGTGTTGGAGTTGCAGGTATGGGGCAGCGTTTCGTGTGCCTAACCAACCGCGAACTATCACGGTAGTCCCTTTCAGGGTTTGGATATTCAGACCGGCAGTCTGGAACTGCTTCAGGTATGTATGTTTGATAGAGACCAGCAAGTTCCCGGGGAAATGAAGGTAGGTGTAGCGGTGTTTTTTTTCTATTTTCATCACCTTGCCGCGCAGCCGGCAGAAGTGTTTGATGCACGTATCGGCCTTGCGAGTGGAGCGAATGCGGAAGTCGGGCAGTGACCAGATCCCCCGTTTGTTCTCTGCGGCTTCCGCCTCAATGCGGTAATAGTCGTGCAGGTGATTCATGTTGGGTTGCAGGAACAGGGCGCGGGCTAGCCCCTCGCGCAGCAGCAGCTCGTTGATATTGCTGCCGTCCTCCAGAGTGACGTGGGCGAGTAGCCGCTTGAAGCGATCACGGCGCTGTTGGTCAAATTCCAGATAAACCCGTTTACCCATAAGAAGTCGTTGTAGACGCTGATGTGCCCGATCTCCCAGAGGTTCAGCCGCATGTTGACGATGGGCGATTTCAGGGGTGTTGATACCAAGCAGGCGTACCTTGCCGCTGCCTTTGACCACAATCGTGTCACCGTCGAGCACCTTCGCTACCTCATAAAGCGTACGCCCGGGATGGAGGGTGAGGGGCTGGGGGTTGTTGATGTTTGTTGGTGGATGGTCACTGTAGTGGGTCTTCCCCCCCCCCCCCTGATCCTGCCAGCGGTAGACCGCTTGCGTAAGGGCCGCATGAGAGAAGAGGAGTAAGGGGATGGCGCATGATAAAGTACGCATATGATGCAGTCTGTGATGGCTTTGCATGCGGTGACGTTCCTGTCGGTAAGCGATCCTGTGCACAAAGTGTAGCACCATTTCAGGCTCCATCTGGAAAGAGATAGGACTTTCGGAACAACAGAGCTTGTCGCTTCGAGTTAGCCAGTAATTCGGTGTTTAGATGAATCCTGTGCCGTGTTGATGTTTTGAGTCGTATGTAATGACCTTCTTAATCGTTCAGTAAAATAATACGCTGATAAAGCAGAAGCTGTCGCAGCAGTGGTGGTGTTCCGTTGATACGGTCAGTACACTCGTTCTTTTTAGTAGGTAGCATAGGGTGACACTCGCCATGAACGGTTCATTGGCACAGTGCTGCTGGTGGACAATTTTTGTGGCGATAAGTGATGACTAGCGAAACGGCTCAACATAATTGGCGTGAGGCATGGCGTGCCTGGAGCCGGCCACAAATCGTTAGCATGTTGTTTCTCGGCTTTTCAGCAGGCATTCCACTATTGTTGATCTTCTCCTCGCTCTCCTTATGGCTGCGCGAAGCTGGGATAGACCGTTCAGCGGTCACTTACTTTAGTTGGGCCGCGCTGGGATACTCCTTCAAATTTGTCTGGGCCCCGCTCATCGACAAGCTCCCACTGCCGGTGCTGAGCCGCTGGTTAGGGCAGCGACGCGCTTGGTTGTTGCTCGCACAGTTGGCGATTATCACGGCAATCTGCTGGATGGCGACGACGAACCCGGTTGGCTCAGAGAGGGCACTGACAATGATGGCGCTGGCCGCCGTAATGTTGGGCTTTTCATCGGCGACACAGGACATCGTTATCGATGCCTATCGTATCGAGGCCGCAGAGACCGAGCTACAGGCCATGATGTCCGCAACCTACATTGCCGGATATCGTATCGGTATGCTTGTCGCCGGGGCCGGGGCACTGTTTCTGGCGGATGCCTTTGGTTCCAGTAAAGAGCTGTATAGCCATCAGGCCTGGATGTTTAGTTATTTTTGCATGGCCGGTGCGATGCTGGTGGGTGTGCTAACGACCCTGTTGATCAGCGAACCTAAGTCATCAGTAGAAAAAAGCGAATATTTTCATGGCACCACCGATTATCTGCGTTTTTTACTGCTGTTTATTTTAGTTGTCGCAGGACTGATTGGCGGCTATATCGTTACGCAAGCCCCCGCCGATGAGCTGAAGTTAATGCTATCGACAACAGTATTGAATACACATGTTTCGAGTTTTGTCGTAGAAACCCTTCACCTGTTGGGCTCAGTTGTGGGTGGGCTGATGGTTGGGCGAGTGGCGGTTGGAATGAAGGTTGCCAATCGAGGTGTGTTGCAAGATACCTATGTCGACCCCGTGGTGGACTTTTTTAGGCGCTATGGCATTCATGTGGCCTGGTTCCTTTTGTTGTTGGTTGGGTTTTATCGCGTCTCGGATATCGTACTGGGAGTGGTATCCAATGTGTTTTACCAGGACATGGGCTTTAGCAAGAGTGAGATAGCCGGCATTACAAAAACCTTCGGTCCATTGATGACTCTTGTGGGTGGTTTTCTGGGGGGGACTTTAACCTTCCGCTTCGGGGTTATACGCATGTTGTTTATTGGTGCGGTGTTATCGGCAGCGACCAATCTGTTGTTTTTGTTATTGGCCAATACCGGGCACAGCTTGAGTATGCTGGCCGTGGTCGTTGCTGCGGATAATATCAGCGCGGGCCTGGCGAGCGCGGCATTTATTGCCTTTCTATCCAGCCTGACGAACATCTCGTTTACGGCAATGCAATATGCCATTTTCAGTTCCATGATGACCCTGTTCCCCAAGCTGTTGGGTGGGTATTCCGGCGGAATTGTTGACGGTTTTGGCTATGAGTATTTCTTTATACTGACCACCCTGATGGGGATGCCGGTATTATTGCTGGTTTGGTATGCAGGCAGGCTATTGCAGAGGAAAGAGGGTGTCACCGAGAAATCAACCGCTCAGTAAACAGTAGAACAATGTTTGAGATTATTGCTATTGCAGCGCTTCGCCCCGTGGCGTAGCCTGCAACCGGCACAAGCAACGGTATATATTATGGTAGAGATCACATTTTTTGCGGCCTTTCTGGTCGGTCTGTTTGGCGGCGTTCACTGTGTCGGTATGTGCGGTGGCATCGTCGGCGCGCTGAGTTTCGGACTGCCGGAGCAGGCACGTGGGCGCTTCAGCTCTCTGTTCCCCTATCTATTTAATTACAATCTGGGGCGTCTGATCAGTTATACCGTGGCGGGGGCGTTGGTGGGCGGCGTGGGTGCCCTGGCCACCAACATGACAGCACTGCACCAGGCGCAGTCGGTGTTGCAGGTCATCGCGGGTCTCTTCATGGTGGCGATGGGGCTCTATCTGGGTGGCTGGTGGTACGGCATGAACCGGCTGGAGCGGATGGGCGGACGTGTGTGGCAGCTGGTGGAGCCTTTTGGCCGTAAGCTGCTGCCGGTACAACGCCCCTCGCAGGCGCTGGTGATGGGGCTGGTCTGGGGCTGGCTTCCCTGTGGCATGGTCTATAGTGCCCTGATTTGGGCGATCTCGGCGGGGAGTGCCCTCGATGGGGCGTTGTTGCTGCTGAGCTTTGGTCTGGGCACCCTGCCCAACCTCTTTGCGATGGGGGTTGTTGCCGGCAAACTCACGAGTTTTTTGCGACGCCCCAGGGTGATGCGGCTGGCCGGGGCCTTTGTGGTGTTGATCGGCCTGTTCTATCTCTCTATGCCGATGTGGCGTGTCTTCACTCCCGAATAAAACGGTAGATGGCGATCTCGCCCAGCAGGTTGGGCAGTAGTTTGCCACCGAGGTGGTAGCGATGGGCATGGTCCACCACGCTGCGCTGCAGGATGCGGATACCAAGCTTGGCACACAGTGCCTCAAAATCCTTGAGGGTGCAGAGGTGAATATTCGGGGTGTTATACCACTGATTGGGCAGTGCCGTGGAGAGCGGCATGTGCCCCCCCAATGCCAGTTGGGCACGGGCACGCCAGTGGCCGAAGTTGGGGAAGGTGACGATGCCCTCACGACCGACACGCAGCATCTCTTTGAGCAGCTGATCCGGGTAGTTCATCGCCTGCAGCGCCTGCGTCATCACCACATAATCGAAGCTGTTTTCAGTAAACAGGTCACTTAGGCCCGCATCGAGGTCGGTCTGGATGACATTCACCCCTTTATCGATACAGGAGACGATATCCTCCGGGGCGATCTCCAGGCCATAGCCGTCGACCTCGCGCGTGTGATGGAGGTGGGCCAGCAGGGTGCCGTCGCCGCAGCCGAGATCCAGTACCCGAGAGCCCGGCTTGATCCACTCGCTGATAATTGCCAGATCTGGTCGCAAAGTACTCATGGTGCCAACTCCGCGGCGACCCGCTGCATGTAGCTGTTGAACACATCCATATAATGGGGAATGGGGATGAGGAAGGCGTCGTGGCCGTGATTGGCCTCGATCTCGGCATAACTCACGCTCTTGCCGCCATCAAGCAGTGCCTTGACGAGCTCCCGGGAGCGCTCGGGGGCGAAGCGCCAGTCACTGGTGAAGGAGGCGATAAAAAATTTCGCCTCGACTCCTGCCAGCGCGGCGGAGAGGTTGCCGTTGTGTGCGGCAGCCGGGTCGTAATAGTCGAGCGCCTTGGTCATTAACAGGTAGGTATTGGCATCGAAGCGCTCCACGAAGCTCTCGCCCTGATAGCGCAGGTAGCTCTCCACCTGGAACTCCACATCGAAGCCGAAGTTGATCTTGCCTTCCCTTAATTCCCGGCCAAATTTGGCGCGCATCGCGTCGTCCGAGAGGTAGGTGATGTGGCCCAGCATGCGGGCGATCTTAAGCCCGCGACTCGGCACCGTGTTGTGCTCGTAGTAGTGGCCGTCGTGAAAGTCAGGGTCGGAGCGCAGCGCCTGACGCACCACCTCGTTAAAGGCGATATTTTGTGCCGTCAGGTTGGGGGCAGCGGCGATCACCACGGCGTGGCGCAGTCGTTTGGGATAATCGATGGCCCACTGCAAGACCTGCATGCCGCCGAGTGAGCCGCCAATGACCGCCGCCCACTGCGTTATCTCAAGCCTGTCGGCGAGACGAGCCTGACTTTCTACCCAGTCGCGCACGGTGACGATGGGAAAGTCGGGTCCCCACGGCTTGCCGCTGCCGGGCTTGGGGGTATTGGGGCCGGTTGAGCCCTTACAGCCACCCAGGTTATTCAGGCAGACGACGAAGAACTTGTCGGTGTCGATCGGCTTGCCGGGGCCGATGGCAGACTCCCACCAGCCGGGCTTTTTGTCCTCGCGGCTGTGATAGCCGGCGGCATGGTGGTCACCGGAGAGGGCGTGGCAGATGAGGATGGCATTACTGCGGTCGCCATTGAATGTACCGTAGGTCTCGTAGACTAGATCATAGGCCGCAAGTGAGCGTCCGCAGTCGAGTTCTAGCGGCGTATCAAAATGGGCTATCTGTGGGGTGACCAGGCCGACGGAGTCGGCCGCTAGGGACTGGGGCATCAGCTCTCTTGTCGCTCGGGCAGTTTAAACAGTTGAAGGAGTCTAAACAGCCCGATTGGGCAGTGCAAGCCCGCTGCCATCAGGCGGCGGGTTTCTGCTTTTTCTGCGCAGGGGCAGGATTGAGCGGACGGTTGAGCACCTTGAGGATGCTGTTGACCTCCTCGTACTGTTTTTTCAGCACCATGGCCTGCTTTTTCAGCTCGGCCATGCGCTCCTCAAGGGTATCCCGTGACTCATTGATCTTGCGCAGGTTCTCCAGTCGCTTGTCCATCTGCTCCTTGTGGTCCTTGATCTGTCGGACCAGCGGCGACATCACCGCCTTGCTCCAGGACTCGGCGTCACGGTGCGCCTTGAAGAAGATGTTGCGGGCGTGGCTTACGAGTGAGATGAAGAATTTTTTCACCACGTAGTGCTGCTCGGTCATGGCGGTGACCGGGCTGTTGCGGAAGGCCTCGCCCTCCTCTTCCAGCTTCTTCAGTTCGAGTACATATTTGTCGATATTGTAGAGCACCGGCTCGATACCCTGAATCGCATGCTCAGACTGGAATTTGTGATAGACGGTGGTGACCAGGCGGTTGAGCTGCTCGGAGTAGTCGTCCACTTGGCTGAGCATGCCACTGACGCCATCAAAGAAGGTCTTCATGCCACCTTTCAGGCCAGCGGTAGTCCAGCTGCCAGTCATCGCTTCACGGCTGCTGGATACCTGCTTGTCCAACTCGGAGAGGCTGAGCAGCCCGAGTAGCTGCTTGCTCTGCTCGGAGAGGATCTTCTTGTTGGCGTTAAAGCTTTCGACGTTCTTGTGGTAGGCGACCTGCTCTTCACGGGTCTTCTGCATTAGGTGCTCAATCACCTCGTTGTTTTTGCCGCTCAGGCCGCTGAGTTCATTCAGCTGACTCTTTGTGGCATTGAAGCGTGAGGCGAGCAGGTCACGTGACTCCTTGATCATGGCTCCGACATCGGCCTTGATGTGATCACGCACCATCTCCTGCTGATAGGGGAGGATCTCATTGGCAAGGATCGACTCCAGCGCATAGATGTTACTGCGATCCAGCAACTCCTGATCGTGGCGAATCTTGGCCAGCAGCCCCTTTTGTGCAGAGACCGGGATTACACTACTGACGTCGATTCCCAAGGTCTGGGCCGCCTTATCGCACTGTTCCTGAATGACTGAGTTGACCCGCTCATTGCTCTTGAGGTCATCCCACAGGGTGTCGATTTTATTGAGTACAACGATTAACCCCTTCTCCTTGCCCGCACGTCCTGGCCTGACGTTACTGGTCCACATGTCGAGGTCGGATTTGGTCACGCCGGTATCGGCGGACATGATGAACATCACCCCCTGTGCCTTGGGGATCATATTGAGAGTCAGTTCGGGCTCGCTACCCAGGGCGTTGAGGCCGGGGGTGTCGAGGATTACCAGTCCCTGCTTCAGTAACGGGTGGGGGAAGCTGATGAGGGCGTGACGCCACAGAGGGATCTCGATCTGCTCGGGCGGGCTGCCGTCGGGGGTGTTGAGGTGGGTGTCGGAGTCATCGTAGAGGCCGAGTTGTTTCGCCACGTCACGAGAGACCATTTTGACCTTAACGATCTCCTGGAAGGCCTCGGCCATGTTGTCCGGGTTTTCCAGATCCAGCTCGAGGCTGGTCCAGTGGATCGGGTCATCCTTGTAATCATGGATGCTGGTGTCGTTAAGTCGGGTCTCGATCGGCAGCAGGCGGATATAGGCGTGCTGATGCTCGGCATCATAGAACAGCTCGGTGGGGCACATGGTGGTGCGGCCCGCCTCAGAGGGAAGCAGGCGACGGTCATACTCGGAGAAGAAGATGGCGTTGATTAACTCGGTCTTGCCGCGGGCAAATTCAGCAACAAAGGCGATAGTGAGTTTGTCAGAGCGCAGTGAGGAGAGGCTTTCGTAGATATGCAACTCATCCTCGGGAGAGCCCATACCGTTGGCATCTAACCATTTCTGGTAGTCACCAATATTGGCGATGAGATCTTTTTTCCACTGGCCATAGGCCTGCATTTGTTCTGTAAAACGCTTTTCTGACATGCTGGTAATCTCTGTTTTCGTTATTTTATGCAACAGGGGCTTATCTCACAGACTCCCTGTCAAAACCACTTCATAGTCTAATTTTGATGAAGAGGCACATGGTTTAGTAACAATATTATATGGCCTCTAGTGGCCAACTATATAACTAATATATTGAAATTGTTCGCGATCACAAGTGCTATTTAACGTTTAGGGGCGATCTCGGTAGTGGTGGGCAGCTTTGTTGGCGACTCAATCGCGATGCGCTTGTTGCGGCTACTGTCTCCCCCCAGCAGACTTACCTGTGAGCGGGACACACCAAAGGCCCTGGCCAGGAAGCGGATGAGGTAGGCGTTAGCCTTGCCCTCTACGGGTGGTGCGGTGATGCGTACCTTAAGTGCCCCATCGCCGTGTGGACCGACGATCTCATCGCGGCTGGCGCGTGGTTGCACCCGTATATTTAGCAGCAACTTTTCTCCCTGCCATTGGTACCAGTCCCCCATCTCAGCCCAGTATCAGCCCGACGATCAACATCTTGGCTACCTGTAGTGCCAGTAAAACCAGTAGTGGTGAAAGGTCGAGTCCGCCAATCGGGGGTAGCAGCCGACGAGCCGGGCGCAGCATCGGTTCGGTGAGACTGTGGAGCAGGCCCAGTACCGGGTTGTAGCTGCCGGGATTGATCCAGCTGCTGATAGCCTGAATGATGATCGCGACAATGAAGATGCCAATACTCAGGGCGATGATGTCGACCAGTGCCACCAGGGCAATTGTAAGAGGGAGCAGACTTTGGCCGTCGATAAGGCCCGGGATCTGGTACTGAGAGATATGGGTGCCGACCAGTGCAATCTGCAGTACCGTTAACAGGTAAGCGATCAGCAGCGTTGCCAGATCCAGGCCAACCAAACCGGGAATAATCCGCCTCACAGGGCGGACCAGTGGCGTGGTGACCTTGACGACAAACTGTGACAGCGGGTTATAAAAATCAGCCCGCGCATACTGCAGCAGGAAACGGATGAGCATCACCGCGATATAGAGTTGAAACAGGGTGGTGAGCACAAAATCCAGCGCGCTGGTCAGGACCGCCATGATTTATTCGCCCCCCAGCTCATCGGCCAGCTCCTGGGCGCGGTCACGGGCACCGCTAAGGGCTTGCTCGAACAGGCCACGAAGATCACCCTGCTCAAGGATGCCGATGGCCCGTTCGGTGGTACCGCCGGGTGAGGTGACGCGGCGGCGCAACTCCTCACTCGACTCACTGCTCTCCAGCGCCATCTTGGCGGCGCCAAAGGCGGTCTGCAGTGCCAGTACACGGCTGCTCTCCTCACTGAGTCCGAGTTTGCAACCGGCCTGTTGCATCGCCTCGATCACCAGGAAAAAGTAGGCGGGTCCGCTGCCCGAGAGGGCGGTCACCGCATCCATCATCGGCTCGTTTTCCAGCCACTGGGTAAGACCGACGGCACGCATGATACGCTCTGCAACTTCGCGTTGCGTCTCATCTACCCGGCTGTTGGCGTAGAGGGCGGTGGCACCGCATTGCACCAACGCCGGGGTATTGGGCATGGTGCGTACGATGGCATTGTCATCACTGAGCCAGCGGTCGATATCGCCGATGCGGATACCGGCGGCCACCGAGATGATGAGGGGACGCTTGGTCTGCACCTCAGCGGCGATTTGCTGGCAGACCTCGCGTAAGACCTGTGGCTTGACGGCGAGTATCACCACATCAGACTGCTCTACCAGCGTCTTATTGTCGGCGGCGATGGTTATGCCGAACTGGCGTTGCAGCGGCTGGGTGCATTGCGCATTGGGGTCGGCAACGCGGATCTGCGAAGGTGTGGTGCCGTCGACAATGAGGCCGCCGATAAGACTGGCGGCCATGTTGCCGCCACCGATAAAACCAATCTTTGTATGTTGCATCGCTTTAATCCAATAACTCTTTTAATGTGAGGGTTGTCACGTTTTCGCCCTGATAACAGATTACTCGATATCAGGGCGGTTAGGATAGTGCCTCTGCCCTGGGTAGGCGCGGTCCAAACAGTGCCGTGCCGATACGCACCAGCGTTGCGCCCTCGGCGATGGCGGCATCGAGGTCGCCGGACATGCCCATGGAGAGTGTGTCGAGCGCCAGCCCCTCGTCGTTGAGGCTGTCCAGGGCCTGGCGCAGGGTGCGAAACGGACGGCGTTGAGCCTCGAGGTCATCACTGGGGGCTGGGATGGCCATCAATCCGCGTAAGGTGAGGTGCGGTAGTTTGGCGATCTCCGTAGCGAGTTGCGGCAACTCCTTGAGGCGACAACCGGACTTGCTGGCCTCGCCGCTGACGTTGACCTGTAGACAGACATTGAGTGGTGGCAGACTGGCGGGGCGCTGTTCACTGAGACGCCTGGCAACCTTCAGGCGATCCACACTGTGCACCCAGCTGAAGTGGCTGGCGATATCCCGGGTCTTGTTTGATTGAATGGGGCCGATGAAGTGCCACTCGATATCGTATGATTCGAGTTGTTCCATCTTTTGCAGCGCCTCCTGCAGGTAGTTCTCGCCAAAACGGCGTTGACCCAGCCGGTAGAGGGCGAGGATATCGTCGGCGGGGCGGGTCTTACTCACAGCCAGCAGTGCACAGGCACCTGCTGGTCGCAGGTTTTGCGTGAGGGCCTGCTGGATCTGCTGCTGCACCTGGTGCAGGCGTGCTTCGGCGTCGCTTGAGTTGTCTGTCATGTCTGTACGGTATACCTTATCCCGATTGGAATGTGTGTAACGATAATTATAGTAACGAAGAAATTGAGGACATAGTCAATGGATATCACGGAACTGCTTGCCTTCGGTGTCAAAAACGGGGCCTCGGACCTCCACCTCTCTGCCGGAATGCCGCCGATGATTCGGGTGGATGGCGATGTACGCCGTATTAACGTCCCGGCGATGGACCACTCAACGGTGCATGGTCTCATTTATGACATCATGAACGACAAGCAGCGCAAGGACTACGAGGAGTACCTGGAGACCGACTTCTCTTTTGAGATCAAGGGACTGGCGCGCTTTCGTGTTAACGCCTTTAACCACAACCGTGGCGCCGGTGCGGTGTTGCGGACCATCCCCTCGAAGATCCTGAGCCTGGAAGAGCTCAACTGCCCTGCCATCTTTAAGGAGATCTCAGATACCCCCCGTGGTCTGGCACTGGTGACTGGGCCGACCGGTTCGGGTAAATCGACCACCCTGGCGGGGATGATCAACTACATCAACCAGAATCATCACGGCCATATCCTCACCCTGGAGGATCCTATCGAATTTGTTCATGAGCCGCAGAAGTGCCTGATTAACCAGCGTGAGATCCACCGCGATACCCTCGGCTTTAACGAGGCGCTGCGTTCAGCGCTGCGTGAGGACCCGGATATCATTCTGGTAGGTGAGATGCGCGACCTGGAGACTATCCGTCTGGCACTGGAGGCGGCGGAGACCGGCCATATGGTATTCGGTACCCTGCATACCAGTTCGGCGGCCAAGACCATTGACCGTATCGTCGATGTATTCCCGGCGGCGGAGAAGGATATGGTGCGCTCGATGCTTTCGGAGTCACTGCGTGCGGTTATCTCGCAAACCCTGTTGAAGAAGGTGGGTGGTGGCCGGGTGGCGGCGCATGAAATCATGATCGGTATGCCCGCCATTCGTAACCTGATCCGTGAAAACAAGATTGCACAGATGTTTTCGGCAATTCAGACCGGGCAGCAGTACGGTATGCAGACCCTCGATCAGAACCTCAAACAACTGGTCGAGAAGGGCCAAGTGAGTAAACAAGAGGCCCGCTCCAAGGCCGCCAATAAAAACGACTTCATATAAATAGCACTAAAATTTTTCGAGGGAGAAGACGAGGATGGATTTTGATTCCTTACTCAAGTTAATGGTTCACAAGAACGGCTCTGACCTGTTCATTACCGCCGGTATTCCACCGAGCATGAAGATCAACGGCAAGATCATGCCGGTATCAAAGGGGAGCCTGACCCCGGATCAGGCCAGGCAGATCGTTTATGGCATTATGAATGAGGATCAGCGCGAGGAGTATGACAATACCCACGAGTGTAATTTTGCCCTGAGCCGCTCGGGTATCGGCCGTTTCCGTGTCAATGTGTTCCAGCAGCGCAACCAGACCGGCATGGTGCTGCGTAAGATCGAGACCACCATCCCCACATTTGCTGATCTCAAGCTACCGGAAAGCCTGAAAGAGCTGGCGATGACCAAGCGGGGGATCATCCTCTTTGTGGGGGGAACCGGAACCGGTAAATCGACCTCGCTGGCATCGATGGTGGATTACCGCAATACCAACAGCCACGGTCATATCATTACCATCGAAGACCCTATCGAGTACGTGCATCAGCACAAGGGGTGTATCGTCACCCAGCGCGAGGTGGGGATCGATACCCGCACCTTTGATGATGCGCTGGTCAACACCCTGCGTCAGGCCCCGGATGTCATTCTGATCGGTGAGATCCGCCACCCGGAGACGATGGATCACGCCATCGCCTTTGCCGAGACGGGGCATCTCTGTCTGGCGACCCTGCACGCCAACAATGCCAACCAGGCGCTGGATCGTATTATCAACTTCTTCCCTGAGGAGCGCCGCTCGCAGCTGTTGATGGATCTCTCGCTGAACCTCAAGGCCGTTATCTCACAGCGCCTGATCCCGACTGTGGATGGGCAGGGGCGTCGTGCTGCAATTGAAATCTTAATCAATACGCCGCTAATGGCAGACATGATCCTCAAGGGGGAGATCCACGAGATTAAGGGCCTGATGAAAAAGTCGGGTGAGATTGGTATGAAGACCTTCGACCAGGCACTCTACGAGTTGTTTAAGGAGGGGGCGATTGCTGAGGAAGAGGCGCTACGCAATGCCGACTCACCCAACGAGGTGCGCATGCTAATCAAGTTGGGTGACGGGGATGAGGCACATGGTGCGGATGAGCTCGGTTCCAGCCTTGATGGGTTGACTCTGGATAATATTTCAGACGATCCGGGGTTGATGCGCTAGTCGGGCAACAGGTTTAACCTGCTACCCCCGTTCTTCAGGCGAACACCTCACGGGCGTCAAACACCGGCCCGTCGACACAGACCCGCTTCATTGCAGGCCCCTTGTCGGTCTGCACCTCTACCACGCAGCCGGCGCAGCCGCCGATACCGCAGGCCATGAACTCCTCCATCGAGACCTGGCAGGGGAGCTTGTACTCCTTCGCCAGGTTTGCCACCGCCTCCAGCATCGGGTGCGGGCCGCAGCTGAAGATCTCGACCTCGGCACGCTGCTCCTCGCTGAGGGCGTCGAGCCAGTGGCGAGCCAGATCGGTGACGTAGCCCTCAAAACAACCGGCATAGCCCTGCTGGCTGGCGAGACGCGAGGCGAAGCCCCAGTCCTCCAGCAGCGGCATCGCGGCGATCACCTCGGCGGGGATGCCGGGTACCATGATTTTCGAGGGCTCCGCCTTGAAGGGGAAGGGGACCTCGGAGCCGAGGATGATGAAGGGTTCATAGACCCCACCCACCTCGCGCAGGCTGTCGGCGACGAAGATCATCGGCGGCATCCCCACGCCACCGCCGATCAATAGCGGGCGGCGGCGCTCCATGTGGGTGACGAACGGCTTGCCTATCGGCCCCATGATGCTCAGCTTTTCACCCACCTGACGTTGAGAGAGCAGTTGCGTCCCCTCGCCCAGCACCTTGTAGAGCATTTCGACCCAGCCCGCCTTCGCGTCGACGCGCATAATGGAGATGGGGCGGCGCAGCGGTCGCTGCTCGTCACACTGGATGTGGAGAAAGCTGCCGGGCAGTGCCTTGCTGGCGATCTGTGGGGCGTCGACGCGCAGAATGAACTGATCACCCTCATAGGCCTGATGCGAAAGGATCTCGGCGGTTTCGGCGAAGATGGTATCACGATGCGCTTTTTTCATAATATTTCCAGTCGTGGTAGGGCGATTTATTGGGTCGCCTGATAGACGATACGTCCTTCGAGCAGGGTGGTGCTGGCCTTGCCGCTCAACTCCCAGCCGAGAAAGGGGGTGTTCTTGCCGTGGGAGAGGAGCTGTTGCTCCTCTACACGCCAGTGGTGTTTGGGGTCAAAAATGCAGATATCGGCCAAAGCACCAATGCCGAGTTGGCCGCTATTCAGGCCAAGGATGGCAGCGGGGCCACTGGTGAGGCGGGCGATGGCCTCGTTGAGCCCCAACACCTTCTCTTCCACCAGCCGCAGGGTCAGTGGCAGCAGGGTCTCCAGTGCGCTGATCCCAGGCTCGGTGGAGGCGAAGGGGGCGAGCTTGGCGTCACGATCATGGGGCTGGTGGTCGGAGCAGATGGCACTGATCGCCCCCTCGGCCACGGCGGCACGCAGGCGGTCGCGGTCGCGCTGACTGCGTAGCGGCGGGCGTACATGGCAGGCGCTGTCGAACTCCGCCACGTCCATCTCGGTGAGAAAGAGTTGGTGAGCGCTTACGTCGGCGCTGACAGGCAGTCCTTTGGCGCATGCCTCGGTGATCATATCAATAGCACGGGCAGTGGAGAGCTGGCCGAAGTGGGCGCGGACGCCGGTCTGTTCCACCAGCATCAGGTCGCGACCGACGGCGATCACCTCGGCACACTCGGGGATACCGGCAAGACCAAGGCGGGTACTGAGTGCCCCCTCGTGGATACAGCCGTCGGCTCCCAGCCAGGGATCCTCGGAGTTAAAGAAGACGGTTAGCCCGAGGGTCGATGCGTACTCTAGGGCCCGGCGTTGTATCAGGGTGCTGGCAATGGCGTGACGGGCATTACCTATGACGATACAGCCGGCCGATTGCAGCGCCTGCATTGAGCTGAGCTGTTGTCCCTCCAGTCCCTGGGTGAGGGCACCGATGGGCAGTACTCGTGCCAGTCCGGCCTCGGTTGCACGGTGGCGGATCTGTTCGGCTACCGCCGGGGTATCAATAACCGGGCGGGTATCGGGGGGGCAGCAGAGGGTGGTAATGCCTGCGCTGGCGGCGGCGCGGCTCTCGCTGGCGATAGTGCCCTTGTGCTTCTGCCCCGGCTCACGCAGACGCGCCTGCAGATCGATAAGACCGGGGCAGACGATGTGGCCGCTGGCGTCGATCTCCTGCTCAGCGACGAAGCCCTCGGGTGCAATGCCGATGGCGGCGATACGTCCCTCGCTAATATAGATGTCCTGTTGTGCGTCAATGTTGTTGGCCGGGTCTATGAGGCGACCGCCACGAATGGTGAGTTTCATCTTAGCCCTTCTCCCCGTCGGTACTTTCAGCCTGTCGCCCCAGCACCATGCTCATCACGGCCATACGGACGGCCAGGCCATTGCTCACCTGCTCCAGAATCACCGACTGCGGCCCATCGGCGACGCTGGAGGCGATCTCTACGCCGCGGTTGATCGGTCCAGGGTGCATAACGATAGCGTCGGGATTGGCGAGCGCCAGCTTCTCCTCGGTGAGACCATAACGGGCGAAGTATTCGCTCTCACTTGGCAGCAGTGCCCCCTTCATACGTTCCTTCTGCAGGCGCAACATGATCACCACATCGACACCCTCCAGTCCCTTGTTCATATCGTGGAAGATGTGGGCACCGAGTTTACTGAAGCTGGGCGGGATCAGGGTTTTGGGACCGATGATACGCAGCTCGCCTACCCCCAGGGTGTTGAGGGCATGAATTTGTGAGCGGGCCACGCGCGAGTGGAGCACATCACCGACGATGGCCACCTTGATGGCACCGAAATCCTGTTTATGACGGCGGATGGTGAACATGTCGAGCATCGCTTGGGTGGGGTGGGCGTGGCGACCGTCACCGGCGTTGATCACGCTGACATGGGGGGCGACGTGGCGGGCGATAAAGTGGGCGGCACCGCTGTCGGCGTGGCGTACCACGAACATGTCGCAGTGCATTGCCTCCAGGTTGTGCAGCATGTCGAGCAGGGACTCCCCCTTGGAGGTGGCGGAGGTGGCGATATTGATGCTCTGCACGTCGGCCGAGAGGCGGCTCGCTGCCAGCTCGAAGGTGGTGCGGGTGCGTGTGCTTGTCTCGAAGAAGAGGTTGATGATGGTCTTGCCGCGCAGCAGCGGCACCTTCTTCACGCTCTTGCCGCCGACAGTGGCGAACGATTCGGCCACATCGAGGATCTCGGTCAGGTGCTGGCGGCTCAACCCCTCGGTGGTGAGGAAGTGGCGCAGTTTGCCGTTGCTGTCGAGTTGCAGGTTCTCTCTACTCATGGCTGCTCTGGATACTCAGGCTCATGTTGTCGGGGCCGGTGAGCTTGATCTGCTCATCGGCGGCAAGATCGATCTGGGTGCCGGCGATGTCGGCGCGTATTGGCAGTTCATGCCCCTGGCGTTCCAGCAGTACTGCCAGAATGACTCGTGCCGGACGGCCGTAGTCAAAGATCTCATTGAGCGCGGCACGGATGGTACGGCCGGTCTGCAGCACATCATCAACCAGGATGATGCTTTGTTCCTCGACATCGAAGGGGAGGTTGGAGGGTTTAACCTCGGGGTTCATGCCAATGCGTGAGAAGTCATCGCGGTAGAAGCTGATATCAAGCGTTCCCAGCGGTTGCTGCAGGCCAAGACGTTGATGTAACTGTTCCGCCACCCAGACCCCACCGGTGTGGATGCCGATCATCAGTGGGTCCTTAATCTGGTTATCGGTGAGGTGGTTCTGCAGTTGCTGCGTCATCTCCCCAAGCAGGGTGTCGACATCGGCGATGGCGTGTTGGCTCATGATTATGGTTGTTCCGTGGTTGGCGCTTCCAGCCAGCTTTGCAGGATCAGCTGCGCGGCGAGCTTGTCGATTTCTGCCTTTTCGAAGTGGCCCTGTTCGGCCAGTATCACCTCGGCTTCGCTGGAGCTTAGCCGTTCGTCGGCAGTGAATACCGGCAGATTGTACCTGCCCGCGAGGCGATTACCAAAGCGGCGTGCCAGGCGACTGCTCTCAGATTCACTACCGTCGAGGTTGAGCGGTAGGCCGACCACCAGTGCATCGGGCTGCCACTCTTTTATCAGGCGGCTGATGGAGGCCCAGTCTGGACCACCGTCGGGGCTGTTGAGCGTTTCCAGTGCAGTGGCGGTACGGGTCAGCTCCTGCCCCACGGCAACACCGATACGTTTGGTGCCGAAGTCAAAACCGAGCAGGGTACGGGGCTTGTCACTCACGAATGACCTATCTCACTGGAGAGGAGGTTGAGATCCACGCCCAGTAGTGCGGCGGCAGCCCCCCAGCGCTCCTCTATCGGCAATTCAAAGAGGATGCGCTTATCGGCGGGGCAGCTCAGCCAGGCATTGTCGACAAGCTCCTGTTCCAGCTGTCCGGGGCCCCAGCCGGCGTAGCCTAGGGCGATAAGGTAGTGGGATGGCCCTTCGCCGTGGGCGATAGTGCTGAGGATGTCGCGCGAGGTGGTGAGGGCAAGCTCGTCGCCAATCTGCATGCTTGATTCCCATGCGCCCACAGGAGAGTGGAGTACGAAGCCGTGCTCGGGCTGCACCGGCCCGCCCAGATGAATTTTAAGTTGGGTATCAAAGTTACTGCTGGGCTCGATACCCATCTGCTCCAGTACCTCGGCCATGGTGAGGTCGAGCTGGCGGGTAATGAGGATGCCCATCGCCCCCTCTTCGTTGTGCTCACAGATGTAGGTCACACTGTGGTCAAAATTGGGGTCGCTCAGCGCGGGCATGGCGATGAGGAAGTGGTCGCGTAGCGAGGTATCGTCGGTCATGTGCCTAGTATCGGTTGCCCCCGTGGTGGAGGCAAGGTTAACGGGTCTGTAACGAGTAGTCGTCCTGAAATTTCCAGGTACGCAATATATGCAGAATATCTGTGTTTTTGCGTATCTCCGGCGGGAGTGGTGCGAAGGGGGAAGCCATGCGCACGATACGGATGGCCCCGTTATCCAGTGCCCGGTGGCCGGAGGAGCGGACAATACGCACGTTTTTCAGGCTACCGTCGGGTTTAATCGCTACATCCAGCATCAGGCTGCCACTGAGCCTTTTGGTTTTTGCCTCATCGGGGTAGTTGAGGTTGCCAATGCGCTCCACCTTCTGTCGCCAGCTGTCGATGTAAGTCGCCTCGTTGAATTCGCGCGTATTGGCACTGATGTACTTCTCGCGCGGCATTTTTGCGTAGGCCTGCTGCTTTTGCCGGATCTCGGCGCTAAGGCGGGCGATTTCGCGGCTGCGCAACATCAGTTCGGTGGCACTCGGTGTGACCGGGAGTTCGGGTGTGACGGCCTCGTCCTGTTGTTGCCACTGTTGTGAGCTGTCGTTCTGTGCCAGTAGTACGGGTTGATCCGTGTGAGCGGTGCTGGGGGGCGGGAGCTGCATCGGTAGAGTTTGCGGTGCATCGCCATCCTGTTCCAGAGTAGGACGAGGGTTGGGGAAGGGGCTGGAGGGGCGCATCTTCTCCTTGACGGTTCCACCACCGCGCTGATTGGCCTGGGCCAGGTAATCGGCCTTGTCTGGGGCCTTTTCGCTTTGACTGTGAACCAGCGTTACCTCAAGGGTGAGAGGTCGCTCTTTGGGCAGCAGGCGGTCGGCATCAAAACCGACGCCGAGGATAATGATGGCGTGAAGTGCAGCGGCAAAGAAGAGGGTTAGACCCAGGCGATCCGAGGCGGAGATGTTGAACAGATTTTGTGCGTGGGCCACGGGGTGCGTCTCTTCCTGCCATGAATGCTGTGGGGATTATACCTCCAGTTTGACCGTTGTGATATGACCGGGTTCCGGTTTTTTCAGGTAATTCAAGTTGTTGCGTGTTGTAGGCGATTCTCGATGGCATCCATCAACTGGCCCGCGATGTCGAGGCCATAGAGCTGATCCAGCTCCCTGATACAGGTGGGTGAGGTGACGTTGATCTCGGTTAGGTAGTCGCCGATAACATCAATTCCGACGAAAATAAGCCCTTTTTCACGTAATTTTGGCGCAAGTTGTTCGCATATCCAGTGATCGCGTTCACTCAGTTCTACCCCCACCCCGGTACCACCCGCGGCCAGATTGCCGCGTAGTTCACCACTGGCGGGAACGCGGGCCAGGGCGTAGGGAACCACCTCGCCATCAATAATCAGGATGCGCTTGTCCCCTTTACTTATCTCGGGGATGAAGCGCTGCGCCATTGCGTAGCGGTTGCCATGCTCGGTGAGCGTCTCCAGTATGACACTGGTGTTGGGGTCGTTGCTGCTGACCTTGAAGATTGAGGCACCGCCCATCCCCTCCAGCGGTTTGAGGATCACCTCACCGTGTTCGGCCACAAAGGCGCGTAACAGCTTCTCCCGGCGACTGATCAGGGTAGGCGTGGTGCATTGCGGGAAGTGGGTGGTAAAGACCTTTTCATTGGCATCTCGCAGGCTGCTGGGCCGATTGACGATCAGGCTGCCGCGGTTCTCAGCCATCTCCAGCAGGTAGGTGGCGTAGATGTACTCCATGTCGAAGGGGGGATCCTTGCGCATCAGGATCACAGTTAGCGAGTGCAGTGGAACCTCTTCGATAGGCCCCAGCTTGTACCAGCACTGCTCATCGTCGAATACCTGTAGTTGGCGCATCTGTGCCATCGCCACGCCGTCCCGGCTGTAAAGATCGCCCATCTCCATGTAATGCAGTTTCCAGCCGCGGCGTTGAGCGGCCTGCAACATGGCCAGTGAGCTATCTTTGCGGAACTTGATTTCGCCGATGGGATCCATGACGACACCCAGATGTATAGTCATTTAATTTCTACCGTTGTGGCTTCATTTACTGTCACGTACTCTAGCAAACTTCAGTGAAGGCGGTTAAGTACGTTGTGGCCCTTTGATATTCGTGACAGGGAGAAAATATACCTGTGTGGGCACGAACTTATGGATTGAACTTAAGGAATGTGTTAAATATCTGCCATAAAGCGCAGACTACCAAGCGAATTTAGCTGGCATTTGCCGGTAACTACGAATAATGAAGAGGATGGGGGTTACGTGACGAGCGAGGTACCAATAGGGCTGCAAGGTCTGAAGGTCATGGTCATTGATGATAGTAAGACAATTCGGCGTACCGCAGAGACCTTGTTAAAAAAGGAGGGTTGCGAGGTGATTACCGCTGTTGACGGATTTGAGGCCCTTTCAAAGATTGCTGACCATAACCCCCAAATCATTTTCGTTGATATTATGATGCCGCGTCTTGATGGCTATCAGACCTGCGCCCTCATCAAACACAATCAAAAGTTCAAGAATACACCGGTGATCATGCTGTCGAGTAAGGATGGCCTGTTTGACCGGGCGCGTGGGCGTATTGTGGGCTCAGAGCAGTACCTGACCAAACCCTTCACCAAGGAAGAGTTACTGGGCGCAATTGAAGAGCATGTGCTGAACAAGGCATCTTGAATGGATTATTGCAGTCGCGTGTTTGTTGGCGCCTGTTAAGTCTTTAAACCTAATAATTTTTGACAAATATACGCAGGAGTATAGCAATGGCGCAGATCTTGATCGTTGATGATTCGCCAACCGAGATCCACGTGTTAACCACGATTTTGGAGAAGCTGGGGCACAGCATAGAAACCGCTACCAACGGTGAAGAGGGGATTGTTAGAGCCAAGGAGCTCAAGCCGGACCTGATCCTGATGGATGTGGTGATGCCTGGTATGAATGGCTTTCAAGCCACTCGTCAGATAAGTAAGGATGATGAGACCTCTCATATCCCGATCATTATTGTCACCACCAAGGATCAGGAGACAGACCGAGTCTGGGGTCTGCGTCAGGGAGCAAAAGATTACCTGACCAAGCCGGTGGATGAGGCGACCCTGATCGAGAAAGTGGGTGCCTTGCTGGCCGGTTAATAGCGGCTAGTGAATAGCACTATGAATAAAGCACCAATACTTCTGCTGCATGAGCTGGCTCAGCGTAGTCGCCAGCAAGCACATAGTTTGCCGCAGCAAATTGAGGTTAAGGCCACCAGGGAAGGGGTCGGGTTTCGTTTGCACGAGCGGGGGTGGGTGGTACCACTGGATCAGGTAAAGGAGATCCTGACCAAGGTAAATATTAGCCATATCCCTGGCGCCAAAGAGTGGGTACGAGGGGTCGCCAATGTACGGGGTAATTTGTTACCGATACTCGATTTAAAGGGATTCCTGCTGGGTGAGATGACCCAGATGTCGCGCCAGACCCGTATTTTAGTGATGCAGCATAAAGGGATCGTTGCCGGCCTGTTGGTTGAAGAGGTGATGGGGATGCGTCACTTCCTTGAGGAGGAGTTCAGTGAGGATATCTCTGATCTGAATGTCCCCTTCAGTAAAATGTTAATGGGACAGTATCGACAACGCGGTGAGCCGTGGGGGGTGTTTAACATTAACCTGCTCGCCGAGCTTCCCGAGTTTATGCAGGTTGCGGCTTGATTTCTTTGAGAGAAGACGAGTCGAAAATAATTTATACGTTTAGGGACATTCCAGAGTCTAGGAGCCGATAAGATGAAGTTGCCGTTTAAATTGAAGAAACCTTCAGCTGCAAAAGGTGGTGCGAAGGCGGGGGCTACCGCATCCACCAGCAATACCGGGCTGACGGTGATCATCACTTTCCTTGCCATTTCTCTGGTGGTCACCTTTATCATCTTCGTGATGGTAAACACTCAGGATGGTTACGATAAGGAGTACCTCGGCCTTCTCGGTGAAGAGCGGGTACTTTCCCAGCGGATTTCAAAATTTGCCGGTCAGGCGAACCGCGGCCTCCCCGCCACTTTTGATGCCTTGACCAAGCACCGAGGGGAGTTTGCGGCGACCCTTAAACTGCTACAGGCGGGTGACCCTGATACTGGCATGCCACCCTCTGGTGATGCCGCCGTGCAGGCGAAACTTAATGCCGTGGTTGCTAGCTGGAAGAAGTATAATGAGGACGCCAAAATCATCATCGATGCCCGCGGCGTGGTTATCGCCCTGCGTGAAATCGTAAGGTTGATCAACGAGAACTCGGCCCAGCTTCTCGCCCTGACTGATGAAGTGGCCACATTGATGGCAGAGAAGGGGGCAACCCCTGACCAGGTCTACATCGCCAGCCGTCAGTTGATGCTTTCGCAGCGCATTATCAACAACGTAAACAAGGTACTCGAGGGCGGTGAAGGGGCGGTAACCGCAGCGGACCGTTTTGGTCGTGATGCGGCACTTTACGGTCGTGTTCTTAATGGTCTGCTTGAGGGTGATGATAGCCTGAAGATCCGTGCCGTTGACGATGACGAGGTACTGGAGAAGGTTGAAGAGGTAAGTGACCTGTTCGACATGCTCGGCCAGCAGGTAAGCGGTATTCTTGAACGTAGTCCAGAGATGTTTCTGGTATCTGAGGCGATACAAAACGTTCTTAGTGATTCGGACGTGCTGCTCGCCAGTATCGCCGCTCTGGATGAGGCCTATCAGGAGGCGATGGAGACACGTCTGCTCTCAACCAACATCGGTATCATCTTTGCGGTGCTGACAGTATTTATGCTGCTCCTGCTGGGTCTGCGGCTAAAGCGTGATGGTGACCGTCGACTCTCTGAGACCGAGTCACAGCGTCAGGCAACAGAAGAGCAGAACCGCCGTAGTCAGCAGGCGATCATGCGACTGCTGGATGAGATGGGTGACCTGGCGGATGGTGACCTTACGGTAAACGCCACGGTAACCGAGGACATTACCGGGGCCATCGCCGACTCGATGAACTACACTATCGACGCACTGCGTAATCTGGTTGAGTCGATTAACAACACGGCCAGTGAGGTAACCAGCGCGGCCGAGAAGACGCAGGCCACCGCTACCCACCTTGCCGAGGCGAGTAACCATCAGGCGCAACAGATCGCCTCGGCAAGTACCGCTGTAAACGAAATGGCGATCTCCATCGAAGGCGTATCGAAAAACGCCGACCAGCTGGCCGAGGAGTCGCAGCGCTCGGTAGATATCGCGATGAAGGGCGCCGAGGCGGTACAGAAGACCATCGACGGAATGGACATCATCCGCGAGCAGATCCAGGAGACCTCGAAACGAATCAAGCGTCTGGGTGAATCCTCCCAGGAGATCGGGGATATCGTTGAGCTGATCAACGACATCGCCGAGCAGACCAACATCCTCGCACTTAACGCGGCTATCCAGGCGGCGATGGCCGGTGAAGCCGGTCGAGGCTTCGCGGTGGTCGCGGACGAGGTAACCCGATTGGCGGAACGCTCCTCCGATGCGACCAAGCAGATTGAGGCGCTGGTAAAGACCATCCAGACCGATACCAACGAGGCGATCATCTCGATGGAGCAGAGTACCTCCGGGGTAGTTGCCGGGGCCAAGATTGCGGAGGATGCCGGTGCGGCGCTCTCTGAGATCGAGAGTGTATCGGCCCACCTGGCGGAACTGGTTCAGAGCATCACCAGTGCTACCCGCCAGCAGGCGAACGCGGCCTCCAGCATTTCTGACACCATGAATGTCATCCAGGAGATCACCACCCAGACCTCTGAGGGTAGTAACCAGACGGCAAGGTCCATCGGTAACCTCTCCGATTTGGCCAGTGAACTGAAGCGCTCGGTATCTGGCTTTAAGCTGCCTGAGTAAGCGGTGGCAAACAAGGGATCCCGATGTCAGCAGCCATGCCGATGCAGGTTGAGATGAGGAGTAGCCAGATGGTGATGCCTGAGCTGGACGAGCAACAGTTCGCCCGCTGGGCCGTCTTACTGGAGCAGCGCCTTGGTATCGCCGTGACACCACAGCGCAAGGCCTTTCTCTCCTCGAAGTTGCGCACCCGTATGCGTGAGCTGGGGATAGACGATTTCGAACTCTACTATGACATGGTGACTTCGCCGCGAGGCGGTCAGGTAGAGTGGAGTCGTTTGCTGGATCACCTGACGATTCATGAGACCCGTTTCAACCGCCATCCAGCCTCTTTTAGTTTGATCGCAAAGCACTACCTTCCAGAGCTGCTGCAGCAATCGGCGGATGTCGTGAACATCAAGGCGTGGAGTGTTGGCTGCGCCAGTGGTGAGGAGACTTACTATCTGGCAATGGTGCTGGACCGTGCATTAAAAGCGTATGCAGGCAAAGCGTATTACGGCGTGATGGGCTCTGATGTCAGTCTGGATAGCCTGGCGATCGCGCGTAGCGGCATCTATCCGCTGCAACGCCTAAGTGGTCTCGATGCGTCGACGCTAGAAAACTATTTTGAACAGGGCAGTGAGGGGTATCGCGTTATTAACAGCTTGCGTCAGCGGGTTGCTTTTTCGCAGTTCAATGTGCAGAACCTGATGCAGGTACCCTTTGAGAAGATGGATATCATCTTTTGCCAGAATTTATTGATTTATTTCTCGCAGCAGAAACGCCAGGAGATCGTGACTGCGCTGGCAACTTTTCTTAAGCCCGGAGGGGTGATGATACTGGGTGTTGGCGAGATGGTTGGCTGGTTACCCGAAGGGCTCGAATCGATGAAAATTAAAGATACATTAGCGTATCGAAGAATCAAGGATTAAGGGTACGACTGTATGCAAATGGCTGAACAGTTTGATATCAGCACCCTGGCCTGGGTCAAGGGTGAGATCGACGAGACGCTTAAACAGGCGAGGCTCGCCCTTGAAGCCTATGTCGAAGACCAGGACGATGAGTCGCAGCTGGAGTTTTGTATCGGCTACGTGCATCAGGTCTACGGGACCCTGCACATGGTTGAACTGCAGGGTGCGGCCCTGTTTGCCAAAGAGGTGGAGGAGTTCGCCGTCGCCCTGAGAGAGGGCAAAATAGAGAATACCGAAGAGGGTTTTGAGTTGCTGATGCGCGCCATCCTGCAACTGCCTGATTACCTGGAGAGCCTGCTCGCCGGACAGCAGGATAATCCGGTCTCACTGCTGCCGTTACTCAATGACATGCGCGGTTTGCGTGGCGAGCAAGAGCTGAATAAAGAGAGTTATTTTGCGCCGAACCTCAGCATTGAGGCTCCTGCGAGGGAGGTTGCGCCGCCCGCAAATGTTACAATCCAGTTGATGGCAAAGAAGGTTCATCCCTATCTGATGCCATCGCTGTCAAAACTGATTAAGGGCATCGATCAGGCCGCCAGCCTGAAAACCATCGCTACCGTAATAGAGAAGTTGTTACAGATCGCCGCAGGTACCTCCTGCCGTCGTTTGTTGTGGGTTGCAGCGGCCTTTATGGAGGCGCTGCGTGATGGTTCTCTGGAGCTATCCAAAGAGACCAAGCCACTACTGGCCAAGATAGAACAACAGGTCAGAAGCCTGGTGGCAGGGGATGAGGCCGGGCTTGATGAGGATAAGGTAAATTCTTTGCTCCATGGTTTGCTTTACCAGTTGGGTCACTCTGGTGCCAGCGGCACGCGCGCTGCTGCCGTCATAGAGGCGTTCCAGCTAAAAGACCTGGCGGCAGGGGCCGATGCCGCTCTGGGTGGTATGAATGCCGAGCTAAAGAAGACCGTCTCGGCAGACATTGTGGAGGAGCTCTCCCGCGTTAAGGATGTCTTTGATATCTATGTGCGTAGTGATCGCTCTAATACTGCGAGCCTGGAGCCGATGGTGGAGAGTCTCGGCAACATGGCCGACACCCTCAGCTTGTTGCAGGAAGAGTCTCTGCGCGCAACACTCAAGGCGCAGCTTGAGGTGGTACAGCAGCTGCTTCAGGGCGAGGCCGAGGCTAGCGACGACATCCTGATGGGGATAGCCGGTGCCATTCTGGCGGTTGAGTCGGCCCTTGGCGACTGGGGCAATGTTACACCCGTCGAGAAGGCCGATGCGGCAGACGAGCAGGTTGCCGATGCCGATACCTCGCCTGAGGCCGTGGCAGAGCATCAGCGTGTCACCCGCCAAGTAATGAAAGAGGCGCGCGACGACCTGATTAAGGTGCGTGAAGCGGTTAGCAGTTATCTGGAGAAGCCTGATGACAAGAGTAGCCTGGAGAAGCTTCCGGAGTTGTTTCACCTGGTTATTGGTGGTCTCACTCTTCTCTCCTATAAGCGCGTCGCGCTTGTCCTCAGTTCCTGTCAATCGTTTGTCGAGCAGCAGCTGATTGCCGCCGATACTCTGCCGGAATCCAGAAAGCTTGATGCACTGGCCGATGCGGTTATGAGTATCGAGTATTACCTGGAAGCTTTCGTACAGAGCCGGGTACACCCGGGCTCGGTGCTGGAGGTGGCAGAGGGGGCGGTTGCGTTAATGGGTTACCCCATTAGTGACGGAGTCGCTGAACCAGCTGAAGGCGAATCTGTCAGTGAGACAATCACTCTGGAGGCGGTTACTGAACCTGAAGCGGCTCCTGAGCTTGCGTCCATAGAGCCTCCGCCGCCACAGTCGGAAGAATCTCTTCCAGTCGCCGCCCACGCCCCGCCGAGTCGTCCCCAGGGTACCGCTACGGTCGAGGTGGATGACGAGATCCTGGAGATCTTCGTTGAGGAGGCCGAGGAAGAGATCGAGAAGATCGGCATGCTGCTGCCCAAGTGGAGCAGTAACCCGGGTGATGAAGAGAGCCTGAAAGATCTGCGTCGTTGTTTTCATACGCTCAAGGGTAGCGGGCGCCTGGTCGGGGCGAGTGAGGTCGGCGAATTTTCCTGGGCCTTTGAAAGTGTTCTCAATCGGGTCATTGATGGCACGCTGGCCTGTAATACCACCATTCTGGATATGCTGGAGCAGGCACATGAGGTGCTGCCAGGGCTGGTCGAGCACTTTAAGGGCGGTCCTGCTCCGGGCGACGATGCAGAGATGCTGCGCCAGATGGCCGAGGAGATCATACAGCCGGGCGGCAACAAGGCCCCCGAGCCCGTTAAGCCTGTTGCACCACCCAGCGCCGAGGAGTCTGTCGCGCCATCAGAGAGCGCCGCTTTGCGGCCTGCAGAACTGCCCGACCTCGATCCGGTGCTGCTGGAGATCTACAGCAAGGAATCACAGGGCCATCTGGAGATCATCAGAGAGTACCTGCAGGAGATCGAAGAGGGTGGCAGCCGCAAGGTGGGAGAGCCGGTCATTCGTGCCCTGCACACCCTCAAGGGCAGTTCCAACATGGCCGGCGTAACCAGCGTCTCGGAGGTCAGCGCCTCGCTGGAGAAATATTGTAAGACGCTGCAGGCGCTGCATGAGAAGGTGAATGATAAGGGGGTGAAGGCCCTACAGCATTGTGTTGATTACGTTAACGCCATGCTCGCCTTTTTGCTCGATACCTCCCTGCCCTACCCGGATAATAGTGAGGCAAAACTCCTTGCCGACGAGGTTTATGCCGAGGTCCAGCACCTGGAGCATGTGGCTGATGCCAGGCCGGAGGCGGGATTAGCCAGCATTGCCGAGGCCGAAGAGATCAACCTTGAGGTGGCTGCTGAGGAGCTGCTAGCTGAGCCAGTTGATGAGGCCGTTGAAGAGATGGTCATCGAGCTTGAGGCCGATGATATTGACTCTGTCGCAGAGCTGTCGCTGGAAGAGGAGCTGGGTGCAGCGGCTGGGGCCGACGAGCTGCTGGGAATGGCGCTGGAGGCCGCCTCTGTTCCCGAAGAGATCTCACTTGAAGGCGTCGATACTGGCATTGAACTGGTTGAGCCAGAGCCAGAAGAGATAGCCATTGAACCTGTTGCTGTCGAGCCGGTTAGTGCCGCCCCGACGGCGGCGGTCTTTGAGGAGGATTACGATCCGGAACTGCTGGAGATCTTCCTCGAAGAGGGCGTCGATATCCTCAACGCCAGCGAGCAGACACTGCAGGAGTGGCTGGAGCACCCCGATGACCGTTCACTGGTCGAGGCACTGCAGCGCCAGTTGCACACCCTTAAAGGGGGTGCCCGCATGGCCGGTATCACACCTGTTGGCGACTTGAGTCACAGCCTGGAATCGACCTTTGATGCCGTTGTTGACGGACTCATGGAGCGCACTCCAGAGATGCTCGACCTGCTACAGCTCTCCCATGACCGCCTGGTTACCATGCTTGAGCAGGTGGCCAATCAGGAGCCCGTTGTCTCCGGTGATGACCTGATCGCCAGGGTTGATGCGCTGGCTAATCCGCCGGCCGAGGTGGAGGAGATCAGCCTGGAGCTCCCCGCTGAGGCGAAACCCGTCGTCGAAGAGCCGGTTGAACTGTTTGAAGTCGGTGATGAAATTGAACTGCTCGAGCCTGAATTTGTTGTTGAGGATGAAGCGGGCGAGGTCTCAAGCAAAATAGAGATTGAACTGCTCGATGAGGTTGCCGAGGGTACGGCTGCAAGGCCAAGGCCTCTGGGTGAACTGGATCCGCTGTTTGAGCGCTTTGCCGAGAGTCAGATCAACTGGCAGCGGGACGTTAAGGATGATGATCTCTTAACAGCTTTGCGTGAGGCCATTGATAATTTAAACCTCGGCTGTCACGCCACGGCTATTGCGCCACTTATCGAGATCGCCGATGCGGTGCAGGTTCTGGTGAGTGCCATTACCGACGGGCACGTGGCCGCCAGTGACAAGATCGCCGACCTCTTCAGCCTGGCCTCAGAGCGCATGCAGCTCATTGTAAGTCAGCATCGTGAAAACAAACCACTGGATAACGGGCTGTTCCTCATCAGTAGTATTCGTGAACTGATCTCTGAGGGGCTGGCGCGTGAAGCGGGTATTAGCGATGAGATTGTCGTTGATATCGATAAGGCGAAAAAGAAGGCCGGGCAGGAGGCCGCGGCTGGAGACAAGCGCCGTAAGGGGCCGCGTATCCAGCAAGAGGTGGTACGGGTTCGTGCCGACCTGCTTGATGATCTGGTTAACTTTGCGGGTGAGGTAAGTATCTACCGCTCGCGGGTTGAACAGCAGATCGGTACTTTTGGCACTAACCTTGAGGAGATGGATCAAACCATCGTCCGTTTGCGTGATCAGCTGCGGCAGGTGGAGATCGAGACCGAGGCACAGATCGACTCTCGCCGCGCCGAGACTCAGAAACAGGGCTATGACGATTTTGACCCACTGGAGTTCGACCGCTTCACTAATATGCAGACCCTGTCGCGTTCGATGGCGGAGAGTCTTAACGACTTGCTGAGTATCGAGGGAATGCTACAAGGTCTGTCGCGTGAGACAGAGACGCTGCTGTTGCAACAGTCCCGGGTAAACACCGAACTGCAGGAGAGCCTGATGCACACCCGCATGGTGCCGATGGCAGAGCATGCTCCACGCCTGCGTCGTGTGGTTCGCCAGACCGCCTCTGAACTGGATAAACGCACCTCACTGACCTTCGAGGGGGCCGAGGTGGAGATGGATCGAAATGTGGTCGAGCGCATGATGGCACCGCTGGAGCACATGCTGCGTAACTCCATCGCCCATGGTATTGAAGATAAGGTGGCGCGTAAGAGAGCCGGTAAACCGGAAGAGGGAAATATTAAAATCGTCCTCAGCCGTGAGGGTTCGGAGATCGTTATTCGCGTCAGTGATGACGGCAGTGGTATCAACCTCGAAGCGGTGAAGAAAAAGGCGATTGATCGTGGTTTGATGCAGTCGACAGCACAGCTTAGTGATCAGGAGATTATGCACTTCATTCTGGAGTCGGGCTTCTCAACCGCCGCCTCGTTGAGTCAGGTGGCCGGTCGTGGTGTTGGCATGGATGTGGTCAATAGCGAGATCAAGCAGCTGGGCGGCGTACTGGAAATCGACTCCGAGTTCGGTAAGGGCACGCTGTTTACCGTGCGGCTGCCACTCACTCTTTCGGTTAGCCGTGCGCTGCTGGTCAATGTGGGTGATGATATCTATGCCATTCCGCTGCCCAGTATTTCGGGTATCGAGCGTATCGCCGGTGTCGAATTGGAAAGTGAGCTCGACTCCGAGAACCCCATGTTCAACTGGGTGGGCGAGGACTACAACCTGATGCACCTGAGCAATGTTCTGGGTGCGGGCCAGGGCTTGATCCATCTGGGTACCAAGCAGCCTGTGCTGTTGACCAATAGTGGTGGTCATCGGGTCGCCTTTGCCGTAGACAGCCTCATTGGTAGTCGTGAAATTGTGGTAAAGAGTCTTGGTCCGCAGCTTAGTACATTGCAGGATTTGGCCGGTGCTACCATCCTGGCTGATGGCAGCGTCGCCCTGATCATCGACATGCCGGCACTGGTGCGTCGCGGTCTTGCCCAGCTGGGTGGTGAGGCCGTCATTGGACAGCGGGATGAAGTCGCCGCGATTAAACGCGAACCGGTGGTTATGGTGGTGGATGACTCGATTACCGTGCGTAAGGTTACCGAGCGCCTGCTCAAGCGCAACAACATGAAGTGCGTTACGGCAAAAGATGGTGTGGATGCCATCACCGTGCTCGATGAGGTGATCCCTGATGTGATGCTGCTTGATATAGAGATGCCACGGATGGACGGTTTCGAGTTGGCCACCCACATACGTAACTCAGAGGCATTGAAGCAGATTCCGATCATCATGATCACGTCACGTACCGGTGATAAGCACCGCGAGCGCGCCATGGATATCGGGGTTAATGAATACATGGGTAAGCCCTATACCGAGGTCGATCTGCTGGCAAATATCGAAAAACTGCTTGGCAAAGCGTGAAGGTGAGACAAACCAATGGCTAACACGGCAGAGCAACAGATGAGTGATGAGGAGCTGGCAGAGCTTCGGGTTCGCTGCCTGACACTTAACCTGCATGGGCTGGCGATGTTGCTGCCCAACACTCTGGTGGCAGAAGTAACCGAAGCCACCGAGGTGAAGACAACTCCCAACACCCCCGATTGGCTTAGTGGCTTTGTCTCCTGGCGTGGCCGTAATGTGCCATTGATCTCCTTCGAGCAACTACTGGGAGTGGATATGGCCGGACACCACGATACCGGCCATATGGTTGTACTCAACACACTTAATAATAATCCCCAGGTTCCCTTCATTGCGATTGA
The DNA here is from genome assembly GCA_041554195.1 of Thiohalomonadaceae bacterium. Classification (GTDB taxonomy): domain Bacteria; phylum Pseudomonadota; class Gammaproteobacteria; order Thiohalomonadales; family Thiohalomonadaceae; genus JAPHSX01. The sequence goes on along the minus strand of JBFFMJ010000003.1, from coordinate 62,014 downwards.
GATTCAGGGGCTGCCACATCTGTCGCTGCTACAACACGGCTCACTAGAATATGATGAAAATCACAAAAAATTAGAGCCCGTGATACTCTCTACCCTGCGTGTCGAGGGCGAGTCTGTGATCGTCCCTAACATCGATGTTATCGAGCGGATGCTGGAGAACCTGGGTATATCCGCATAAATTTTTGTTTTTGTTTTTGTTTTTGTTTTTGTTTTTGGGGGTAGTGTGATTAAACGTAAACTATTTGGAACAATAGTCTCGGCGGCTATTGTGTCCAGCATAATGGCTGTTCCCGGCCTTTCCCATGCTGATGCACAGTCTGAGCTGGCAGAGCGAGAGGCCATTGTTGCCGAAGTGCAAAAGCGTCTGGGCGACGAGAAGGCGCGCAGCAAGGCGATGGAGGCTGGCCTTGAGCGCTCCACCCTCTGTGCCACCTGCCACGGTGCCGATGGCAATGCCAAAAAGCCCGAGTATCCCAATCTGGCATCACAGAATCCTGCCTATATCATCGAGCAGATGGCCAAGTTCAAGGATGGTCGCCGTAAAAGCTTCGTTATGGAGGCGTTGGTTCGCAGCTTCTCCATGGAAGACAAAATCAACCTCGCCCTCTACTTCTCTTCACACCAGTTAAAGCCGATTACCGAGGCCAATCCGCAGCTGGCAGCGAGGGGAGAGACAAAATTCAAGGAGGCGTGTGCCATGTGTCACGGCGAGAGTGGCCGCGGTGAGTTGGGTTATGCACGACTTGCCGGTCAGCAGATTGGTTATGTCATGATGAACCTGAAGCGCTTTCGTTCCAACGCACTCAAAGCCGGCGACTTTGATGAGAACAAGCGTACCAATGCTCGCATGGAGCAGGTCACTCAATTTCTCACCGATGACGACATCGAAGGGCTGGCCCATTTCATCGCCCTGATGAAGTAGGGCGGTTAGCCGAGGTCCCCCCAGCGTGACTGAATCGCCGCCAGCGCGGTAAGCGCGGCGGTCTCGGTACGCAATACCCGCGGCCCGAGGCGCATACCCCGGTAACCCGCGGCCTCAGCGGAGGCACGCTCCTTATCCGCCAGCCCGCCCTCTGGCCCGATCAACAGGGTGCAGCCATTCCCTTCGAGTTCAAATCCTGCGATACCCGATGGGGCTCGATGATCTAAAAGCAGGCCGCTGCCGTGCAGTGGTTGGCTCAGCCACTCATCCAGCGACATCATCGGCAACAACTCCGGCAGGGTATTACGACCACACTGCTCACAGGCACTGATGATCACCCCACGCCAGTGTTCCATGCGTTTTAGCAGGCGATCCCCCTTGAGGTTGACGACACTGCGCTCGGTGTTGATCGGAGCAATACGTCTGATCCCTAGTTCCACCGCTTTTTGAATCGTATAGTCCATGCGTTCCCCCTTCGAGACTCCCTGAGCCAGGGTGATAGGAAGCGGTGATTCACAGTCGGCATCGCAGCGTTCCCCACATTCCACCCAAAGCTCGCGCTTGCTCAGTTCAACGATGGTGGCTGGATACTCACCGCCAAGACCATCGAACAGGGTGAGTGCATCGCCCAAGTTAAGGCGCAACACCCGACCCACATGACGGGCAGAATTGGCATCGAGGACGACGCGGCAGTGCGGGCTCAGGGGCTCTGGGTGGTAGATGCGGGGGATGCGCATGGGTGACGCCTAGAGACCTAGATTCGTCCAGATAGTACGTGTCGCCGCTACCTGGTTCATGCTGTAAAAGTGCAGTCCCGGTGCCCCCGCTTCCAGCAGGCGTCGGCATAGCTCGGTGGTGACGTCGAGGCCAAAGGCGCGTAGTGACTGGGTGTCTTCACCGTAGGCCTCCAGGCGCAGGCGTAGCCAGCGGGGGATGTCAGCGCCGCACATCTCAGAGAAGCGGGCGAGGTTTTTGATGTTGGTGATGGGCATGATGCCGGGCACGATGGGGATATCGACGTTACGTTTTTCGCACTCTTCGACAAAACGCAGATAGGCGTCGAGATTGTAGAAGTACTGGGTGATCGCCGCGTTGGCCCCTGCCTCTACCTTTTGCGCGAAGTTGTCGAGATCTGCCGTGGCCGAGATGGACTGCGGATGGAACTCCGGATAGGCGGCCACCTCAATATGAAAGTGATCACCGGTTTCGCTACGGATGAACTCGACAAGTTCGTTGGCGTAGTGAAAGGCCCCCGTCTCACGCATGCCTGAGGGCATGTCACCACGCAGGGCGACAATGCGTTTCACCCCCATCGCGATGTAGCCGTTGAGCAGGGCACGGATCTCGTCTTTGTTTGAGCCGATACAGGATAGATGGGGGGCGGTATCGAGCCCGGCCTGTGTCATCTCGCGAACCGTCTCTATCGTTCCCTCCTGCGTCGAGCCGCCGGCACCAAAGGTAACCGAGACATACTTGGGATTAAGTTTTGCCAGTTCGTCTCGGGCCTGCCGTAGCTTGGCGGCACCCTCCTCGGACTTGGGCGGGAAGAATTCGAAACTGAATTGCTGGGGGTGCTGTTGTTGTGACTGCATGGCACGCTCCATAGAGTAAAAGGCGGGGACACTGCCCCGCCAGAATAACGCGATTAGTAGCGGTAGTGGTCAGCCTTGTAAGGCCCATCCACCGGTACGTCGATGTAGTCGGACTGCTCTTTGGTCAGCTCGGTCAGGTGAATGCCGATCTTTTTGAGATGCAGACGGGCGACCTTCTCATCGAGGATCTTGGGCAGTACGTAGACCTTATTCTCGTACTCCTCACCCCTGGTGAAGAATTCGATCTGCGCCAGAACCTGGTTGGTGAAGGAGGCGGACATGACAAAGCTGGGGTGGCCAGTGGCACAACCCAGGTTCACCAGACGCCCCTCGGCGAGGATGGTAATGCGCTTGCCATCGGGGAAGATGACATGGTCAACCTGTGGCTTAATATTCTCCCACTCATACTGGCGCAACGAGGCGATGTTGATCTCGGAGTCGAAGTGACCGATGTTGCAGACAATGGACTCGTTCTTCATCGCCACCATGTGGTCGTGGTCGATGACGTTGACGTTGCCGGTGGTGGTGACGAAGATGTCACCCATCGAGCACGCCTCCTCCATGGTGACCACACGGTAGCCCTCCATCGCCGCCTGCAGGGCGCAGATCGGGTCAATCTCGGTTACCAGGGTGGTGGCACCCATGCCGCGGAAGGCCTGGGCACAGCCCTTGCCGACATCACCGTAGCCGAGGACCACGGCAATCTTGCCGGCGACCATCACGTCGGTAGCACGCTTGATACCGTCGAGCAGTGATTCGCGGCAGCCGTAGAGGTTATCGAACTTGGATTTGGTCACCGAGTCGTTAACGTTCATCGCCGGGAACAGCAGCTCGCCCTCCTTCTCCATGTGGTAGAGGCGGTGAACACCGGTGGTGGTCTCCTCGGTCACGCCGCGCATCTCTTCGGCGATGTCGCTCCACTTGCTGCCATTGAGGGGCAGATTGCGGCGCAGTACCTCAAGGATGGCAACCCACTCTTCGTTATCACCCTCTTTGGCGTCCGGTACGGCACCGGCCTTTTCAAACTCCACCCCCTTGTGCAGCAGCAGGGTGGCGTCACCGCCATCATCAAGGATCATGTTGGGCTTCTGACCGTTGGGCCAGTTAAAGGCCTGTTCGGTACACCACCAGTACTCTTCAATGGTCTCACCCTTCCAGGCAAAGACTGGAATGCCCTCGGCGGCAATGGCGGCGGCGGCGTGGTCCTGGGTGGAGAAGATGTTGCAGGAGACCCAGCGTACCTCGGCACCGAGCTCAACCAGGGTCTCGATCAGCACAGCCGTCTGGATGGTCATGTGCAGCGAGCCCATGATGCGGGCCCCCTTCAGTGGTTTGCTGTCGCCAAACTCCTCGCGCAGGGCCATCAGGCCCGGCATCTCGGTCTCAGCAATCGCAATCTCCTTACGGCCCCAATCGGCCAGGGAGATGTCAGCGACTTTATAGTCAGAAAAATCAGACATGTTTCTCTCCAAGTATCGTTTGGAGCGCAGTTGAAGGGATTGCCTTAATCGAGCCTGACGGTGAATCCGCTGCAGCGCTCCTCGATTAAGGAGATGTACCGCCTGAGCTCAGGCGTTACAGAGTAGCAATTATAGACCAGCCGCTGTCTTGAGGGCATCGGCCCTGTCGGTACGCTCCCACGGCAGGTCCAGGTCGTCGCGACCAAAGTGGCCGTAGGAGGCGGTACCCTGATAGCGAGGTTTAAGCAGGTCAAGCATTATAGTGATGCCGTAGGGACGCAGATCGAAGTGCTCGCGGATCAGTTCAATGATGCGTGGCTCGCCTATATTGGCGGTACCGAAGGTATCGACACTGATGGAGGTCGGCTCGGCAACACCAATGGCATAGGAGACCTGAACCTCGCAGCGATCGGCCAGACCGGCGGCAACGATATTTTTCGCTACATAGCGACCGGCGTAGGCGGCAGAGCGGTCGACCTTGGAGGGGTCCTTGCCGGAGAAGGCCCCACCTCCGTGACGGGCCATGCCGCCGTATGTGTCGACGATAATCTTACGCCCAGTCAGACCGGCATCACCCACCGGGCCGCCGATGATAAACTGGCCGGTTGGGTTGATATGAAACTGGGTGTCGGCGTTGAGCCACTCGGCGGGCAGTACCGGTTTGATGATCATATCCATCACCGCATCGCGCAGGTCAGACTGGTTGATCTCCGGGTTGTGCTGGGTAGAGAGTACCACCGCGTCGATACCGACGGGTTTGTTGTTGTCATAACGAAAGGTGACCTGACTCTTGGCGTCCGGGCGCAGCCAGTCGAGCTCTCCGTTCTTGCGTACCTCGGCCTGGCGGTGCACCAGACGGTGGGCGTAGGTGATGGGGGCGGGCATCAGCACGTCGGTCTCATTACTGGCATAGCCGAACATCAACCCCTGATCGCCAGCCCCCTGATTCTCTCTATCTTCACGATCAACGCCCATGGCAATGTCAGGGGACTGTTGCCCAAGTGCGTTGAGCATGGCGCAGGTGTCGCCGTCGAAGCCGACATCGGAGCTGGTGTAGCCGATACCGTTGACGGTATCGCGGACGATTTTCTCGTATTCGATGTTGGCGCTGGTGGTGACCTCACCGGCCAATATCACCATACCGGTCTTGACCAGCGTCTCACAGGCGACACGGGCGTTGGGGTCCTGCTCAAGGATGGCATCGAGGATGGCGTCGGAGATCTGGTCGGCCATCTTATCGGGATGGCCTTCAGAGACCGATTCGGAGGTAAAGAGGTAGTTATCTTTCATGGGTTAGTGATGTCCGCTTATCGTTTAAGGTTCAAACACCGTCCGATTTTTACGGACGAGACAGTTCAGGGCGGGGATTATGGCCGTTTTTATAGGGCTTGTCTTTAAAATAAGTGGGCCCAATCCCCACTTTTGCGTGAATCATGGGGAGTAAAAATGGATATTTGACGTAACAAACAAGGTGTAACCGGTTGATTTTAGATAGGCAATTGCTGTGGGAGGGGGGGTAGCTATTGCTCGAAAGGGCCAAATCGGGGAGAATCGCCAGTTCTGTTTTGCTTGGGTAGCTATCTGTCGGGCTGACGGCGGGGCAGAATGAGTGGGATGTACGATGGCATCCGCACCGCAGGTCGGTGGTTCCACGGCCTCTTTTTATGAGGTCATTACAGGAACGAATTTGTCGCGGCTGCGCCGGAACAAATACCATCGTAAAAATTTTTCGCTTCCGTTCCACGTAGAACAGGGGCATCGCCTGAGGCGATGAAACCCGGAACGGGCTCAACAAGATTCATAATGAAAATCTTCTAAGGAGAAGCTGATGTCCAGCCGTAAAGTCTTAGCCAATGCTATCCGTGCCCTGAGCATGGATGCGGTTCAGAAGGCCAACTCGGGTCACCCCGGTGCCCCCATGGGTATGGCCGATATTGCCGAGGTGCTGTGGAACGGCCATATGAAGCACAACCCGAACAACCCCAAGTGGGCTGATCGCGACCGCTTCATTCTGTCTAACGGTCACGGCTCGATGCTGATCTACTCTTTGCTGCACCTCACCGGTTACGATCTCTCCATTGAGGATCTGAAGCAGTTCCGCCAGCTCCACTCACGCACCCCGGGTCACCCCGAGTACGGCTATGCGCCGGGCGTTGAGACCACCACCGGTCCGCTGGGTCAGGGCATCACCAATGGTGTCGGTATGGCGATTGCCGAGAAGGCGATGGCGGGTCAGTTCAACCAGAAGGGTCACCACATCGTTGACCACCACACCTATGTGTTCCTCGGTGATGGCTGCATGATGGAGGGTATCTCCCACGAGGCGTGCTCCCTGGCCGGTACCCTGGGTCTGGGCAAGCTGGTGGCCTTCTGGGACGACAACGGCATCTCCATCGACGGTCACGTTGAGGGCTGGTTCACCGATGACACCCCCAAGCGTTTTGAAGCCTACGGCTGGCACGTTATCCCTGGTGTCGATGGTCACGATCCGGAGGCTCTGGAGAATGCCATTCAGATGGCCAAGGCGATGACCGACAAGCCGACCCTGATCTGCTGCAAGACCACCATCGGCTTTGGTTCCCCGAACAAGTCCGGCAGCCACGCCTGTCACGGCGCACCGCTGGGCCAGGATGAGATTAACCTGACCAAGGCTGCCCTCGGTTGGGAGCACGACGCGTTTGAAGTGCCTGCCGATGTTTATGCCGGTTGGGATGCGAAGGCGAAGGGCGCCGCTGCCGAGAAGGCCTGGAACGAGAAGTTCGAGGCCTACCGTGCCGAGTACCCTGAGCTGGCAGCCGAGTTCGAGCGTCGTTCAAACGGCGAGCTGCCTGCCGACTGGGCTGAGAAGTCCGCGGCCTACATCGCGGCGGTCAATGCTGATGCCAAGAGCCCGGCTACCCGTCAGGCCTCTCTGGCCGCTATCGAGGCCTACTCGCCGATGTTGCCTGAGCTGTTCGGTGGTTCGGCCGACCTTGGTTGCTCCAACCTGACCGAGTGGTCCGGTTACAAGCCGATGGATGCCAACGAGGAAGCCAACTACGTGCGTTACGGTGTACGTGAGTTCGGTATGTCCGCAATCATGAACGGTATCGCCCTGCACGGCGGTCTGGTTCCCTTCGGTGCCACCTTCCTGATGTTCATGGAGTACGCCCGTAACGCCCTGCGTATGGCCGCACTGATGAAGCAGCGCTCCATCTTTGTTTACACCCACGACTCTATCGGTCTGGGTGAGGACGGCCCGACTCACCAGCCGGTTGAGCAGATCGCCACCATGCGCCTGATCCCCAACATGAGTGTCTGGCGTCCCTGTGATGCGGTTGAGACCGCGGTTGCATGGCAGCAGGCGGTTGAGCGTAACGACGGCCCTACCTGCCTCTGCTTCTCTCGCCAGGGTCTGCCGCATCAGACTCGCAGCGAGGCGCAGATCAGCGACATCACCAAGGGTGGTTACGTGCTGAAAGATTGTGACGGTACCCCCGATGCGATCATCATCGCTACCGGCTCTGAGGTTGCCCTGGCGATGGACGCCGCTGCAGCGCTGGAAGGCAAGAAGATTCGTGTAGTCTCCATGCCTAACGTGAATATGTTTGAGACTCAGGATGCTGCCTACCAGGGCTCTGTGCTGCCGGCTAGTGTGCCTACCGTTGCCGTCGAGGCCGGTGTGACCCCGATGTGGTACAAGTACGCCGATAAGGTGGTGGGTATCGACCGCTTCGGTGAGTCGGCCCCGGCTGACCTGCTGTTCAAAGAGTTCGGCTTCACCGTTGAGAATGTTGTGGCCGCGGTTAACGACGTTCTGTAACGAAACAATCCAGTTACGGGGCAGACAGAGAACTCTGCCCCGAACTAATAATTTTCATCAATAAACTTAGGGAGAAACTCCATGACTATTAAAGTCGGTATTAACGGTTTTGGCCGTATCGGCCGCATGGCTTTCCGTGCCATCGCCAAAGACTTCCCCGGTATCGAGGTTGTCGGTATCAACGATCTGCTCGACGCTGATTACCTGGCCTACATGCTGAAGTATGACTCGGTACACGGCCGCTTCGGTGGTGATGTCGCTGTCGACGGCAACAACCTGGTTGTTGACGGCAAGACCATCCGCCTGACCGCCGAGCGTGACCCGGCCAACCTGGCATGGTCCGACATCGGCGCTGACCTGGTTATCGAGTGCACCGGCTTCTTCCTTACCGAAGAGACCTGCCAGAAGCACATCGATGCCGGCGCCAAGAAAGTGGTTATGTCTGCTCCTTCCAAGGACGGCACCCCGATGTTTGTATACGGCGTTAACCACAACACCTACGCCGGTCAGAACATCATCTCTGCCGCCTCCTGCACCACCAACTGCCTGGCACCTGTTGCCAAGGTTCTGAACGACAACTGGGGCATCAAGCGTGGCCTGATGACCACCGTTCACGCTGCAACCGCTACCCAGAAGACCGTTGACGGTCCTTCAATGAAAGACTGGCGCGGTGGCCGTGGCATCCTGGAGAACATCATTCCTTCTTCCACTGGTGCTGCCAAGGCTGTGGGTGTGGTACTGCCTGAGCTGAACGGCAAGCTGACCGGTATGGCGTTCCGCGTTCCTACCTCAGACGTCTCGGTTGTTGACCTTACCGTTGAGCTGGACAAAGAGGCTTCCTACGCTGACATCTGTGCCGCGATGAAGGCCGCCTCTGAGAGCGGTGAGATGAGCCAGACCCTGGGTTACACCGACGAGAAGGTGGTTTCCACCGACTTCCGTGGCGTTGGCTTCTCCTCCATCTTCGATTCCGAGGCCGGTATCGCGTTGGATGGAACCTTCGTGAAGGTTGTTAGCTGGTACGACAACGAGTATGGCTATACCGCCAACATGCTGCGTTTCGTCGAGCACGTTTCCAAGTAATTTATTTTACTTAACGTGTATGAAATTGCGGGGCGAGATAACTCGTCCCGCAACTTCAAAAATTATTTGCCAAGCCATTTCTAGCGGTTTGGCAAATCGTTTTTAAATCTTCTAAATCTTACCTGGAGCTTCAACATGTCCTTTATCAAACTGACCGACCTTGACCTTGCCGGCAAGCGCGTACTGATCCGTGCCGACCTTAACGTGCCCGTTAAAGATGGCAAGGTTACCTCCGATGCCCGCATTACCGCCTCCATGCCTACCGTTGAGCACTGCCTTAAAGCCGGTGCCAAAGTAATGGTGATGTCACACCGCGGTCGCCCTACCGAGGGTGAGGTGGATGCCGAAAACTCGATGGCTCCCATCGCGGACACCATGAGCGAGAAGCTGGGCAAAGAGGTGCGCCTGATCAAGGATTATATCGACGGTGGATTTGACGTTGCCGAAGGCGAGTGCGTACTGCTGGAAAATGTCCGCTTCAACGCCGGTGAGAAGAAGGATGACGAGACCCTGGCAAAGAAATACGCCGCCCTTTGCGACATCTTTGTGATGGATGCCTTCGGTACTGCCCACCGCGCCCAGGCCTCTACCCACGGTGCCGGTGTCTATGCCCCCGTCGCCTGTGCCGGCCTGTTGCTCTCCAACGAGCTGGACAGCCTCGCCAAGGCGCTGGCCAACCCGGCCCGCCCGATGGTTGCCATCGTCGGTGGTTCAAAAGTTTCTACCAAGCTGACCGTGCTCGAAGCCCTCTCCGAGAAGGTTGACCAGCTGGTGGTCGGTGGCGGTATCGCCAACACCTTCCTCAAGGCGATGGGTCACAATGTTGGTAAGTCGCTGTGTGAAGATGACCTTGTGGATACTGCCAAGGCCCTGGTGGAGAAGATGAAGGCACGCGGTGCCATCATTCCCATCGCCAGCGATGTGGTGTGCGGCAAGGAGTTCAGCGAGACTGCTGAGGCAACCCTGAAGAAGGCCAGTGAAGTCGAAGATGACGACATGATCTTTGACATAGGTCCCGATTCTGCCAAAGAGCTGGCTGAGATCATCGCCAAGGCTGGTACCATTGTCTGGAACGGCCCGGTTGGCGTGTTCGAGTTTGACCAGTTCGGTGAGGGCACCAAGACCGTCTCCATGGCGATTGCCAACTCCGCGGGCTTCAGCCTGGCCGGTGGTGGCGATACCATCGCGGCGATCCAGAAGTACGATATCTACGACAAGGTCTCCTACATCTCCACCGCCGGTGGTGCCTTCCTTGAGTATCTCGAAGGTAAGACCCTGCCCGCCGTCGCCATGTTGGAAGCTCGCGCCAAGTAAGTATCTTAACGAGCGGTGGATGTGCCACCGCCCGTACATCCCATAAAGATGGTGAATAAATAATCCGTATGCAAAGACGTACAAAAATTTTGGCAACACTGGGTCCGGCAACTGACGACCCCAAGGTCCTCGACAAGATCATCGAAGCCGGTGTCGATGTCGTCCGTATCAACTTCTCCCATGGCTCTGCCGAGGAGCACCTGGACCGAGCCGAGCGCGTGCGCAATCGCGCCCGTGCCCATGGCCGTCAGGTCGGTGTCTTGTGCGACCTGCAGGGTCCGAAGATCCGTATCGAAAAATTCAAGGAAGGGAAGGTTTTCCTTGAAGAGGGCGCCAGCTTCATTATCGATTCCAGTTTTGATAAAAATGGCGGCACCGTCGAGCGTGTCGGCTCGGCCTACAAACAATTGCACGAGGATCTTGCTCGCGGCGATACCCTGCTGCTGGACGACGGCCGTCTGGTGTTCTGGGTAGACAGCGTCGAGGGCACCGAGGTGAAGTGCCGCGTGGTCGTCGGTGGCGACCTCTCTGATCGCAAGGGCATTAACAAGCAGGGCGGTGGCCTTTCCGCCCCGGCCCTGACCGAGAAGGATAGAGAGGACATCAAGACCGCCGCACGGATCGGCGCCGATTATCTCGCCGTCTCTTTCCCGCGTCATGCGCAGGATATCCATGAGGCGCGTGCCCTGTTCAACGCGGCGGGCAGCAACGGTGCCATCGTCGCCAAGATTGAGCGGGCCGAGGCGCTGCAGGTGATCGATGAGATCATCCTCGCCTCCGATGTGATCATGATCGCCCGCGGTGATCTCGGCGTGGAGATCGGTGACGCCGCCCTGCCGCCAGTGCAGAAGATGCTGATCCACAAGTCGCGCGAGATGAATCGCGTGGTGATCACGGCGACGCAGATGATGGAGTCGATGATCGAGAATCAGATCCCGACCCGTGCCGAGGTGTTCGACGTCGCCAACGCGGTACTCGACGGCACCGATGCGGTGATGCTGTCGGCTGAGACCGCCGCCGGTAAGTATCCGGATAAGGCGATCTCGGCGATGCACCGTGTCTGTATCGAGGCGGAGAAGCAGCGTCAGGCAACTGAGTCCGAGCACCGCATCCATACCGAGTTTAACAATATCGACGAAGCGATTGCGATGGCCGCGATGTATAGTGCCAACCACCTCAACGTGAAGGCCATCGCGGCCCTCACCGAGTCGGGTTCCACTACCCTGTGGATGTCGCGCATCAGCTCCGGTATCCCGATCTACGCCATGACCCGCCACGTCTATACCCGCCGCAAGGTGACCCTGTTCCGCGGTGTCTACCCGGTCAGCTTCGATGTCACCGCCAGTGACCACGCCGAGCTTAATCGTGAGGCGATTGACGAGCTGCGTCGCCGTGGTGCGGTACGTGATGGGGACCTGGTGATCATCACCAAGGGTGATCTGATGGGCGTTCACGGCGGCACCAACGCGATGAAGATCGTCAAGGTGGGAGAGATGGTTTAGTTGCACGGCTCATTTGCGTGAGCGGTGTTTTTAGCTACTTTTATTGAACAAATTTAAAACTTAAGTAAACAGTTAAGGAGTTTGCAATGGCACTAGTATCACTACGTCAACTGCTGGACCATGCCGCTGAAAATGGCTACGGTCTGCCCGCGTTTAACGTCAACAATATGGAGCAGGTGCATGCCATCATGCAGGCTGCCGCCGCTGTTGACAGCCCGGTTATCCTGCAGGGTTCTGCCGGTGCCCGCTCTTATGCCGGCGAGCCCTTCCTGCGTCACCTGATCCTGGCGGCCACTGAGATGTACCCCAACATCCCGGTAGTTATGCATCAGGACCACGGTGCCTCTCCGGCGATCTGCGCCCGTTCTATCCAGTCCGGTTTCTCCTCGGTCATGATGGATGGCTCGCTTGAGGCCGACGGCAAGACCCCGTCCTCTTTTGAGTACAACGTAGCTGTGACCAAGCAGGTTGTTGACATGGCCCACGCCTGTGGCGTCTCTGTTGAGGGCGAGCTGGGCTGCCTGGGTTCACTGGAAACCGGCATGATGGGTGAGGAAGACGGCCACGGTGCCGAGGGTAAGCTCGACATGGACATGCTGCTGACCGACCCCAACGAAGCGGCTGACTTTGTTAAGCAGACCGGTGTTGATGCCCTGGCTATCGCCATCGGTACCTCACACGGTGCCTACAAGTTCACCCAGGAGCCTACCGGCAAGATCCTGCGTATTGACCGTGTAAGAGAGATCCACGAGCGCATCCCCGATGTGCACCTGGTTATGCACGGCTCCTCTTCTGTGCCGCAGGACTGGCTCAAGATCATTAACGACTTCGGCGGCGACATGGGTCAGACCTATGGCGTACCGGTTGACGAGATCGTTGAGGGCATCAAGTCTGGTGTACGTAAGGTCAACATCGACACCGACCTGCGTATGGCCTCTACCGGTTCCGTGCGTAAGCACCTGCACGACAATCCTGCCAACTTCGACCCGCGCAAGTTCCTCAAGGAGGCGACAAACGCCATGGCGGGTATCTGCCAGGCTCGTTTTGAAGCCTTCGGTTCAGCCGGTCAGGCCTCCAAGATCAAGCCGATCTCCCTGGAGACCATGTTCATGGACTACGAGGCCGGTAAGCTGGAGCCGAAAGTAAACTAAGTCGTTTACCTTCGCGCATAAAAAAGGGACGCCGCGGCGTCCCTTTTTTGTTGTCTGGTGAAATTAGCTTGCGGGCTTTTCCAGCAGGGCCGCGGCCTCATTCAGGAGGAAATTCTTAAAGGCCTCGGCGATGGCGGAGAGGCGTTTGCCCTTGCGGTGGACCACAAACCAGTAGCGCTGAATTGGGAAGTCGGCCACATCAAGGATCTTCAAACGATTGAGTGTTAACTCCATCTCTACCGCGTCCTGCGACATCACACTTAAGCCGAGACCCGCCTGTACACTCTGCTTGATCGCCTCATCGGAGCTGACCTCCATACTGGCGGTAATGGTGATATCGTGTGCAGCGAAAAAACGCTCCATGGCACTACGCGTACCCGAGCCCGGTTCACGCAGCAGAAACACCTCATCCTCCAGCTGCTTAAGCCGGATCTGTTGCTTCCCCACCAGATGGTGTCCCGGTGGGGCGATCAATACCAGTGGGTTTTCCATAAAGGATTCCGCCTCCAGATCCATTTCCACCGGTGGCTTGCCCATGATCACCATATCGACCTCATTCTCCGCCAGCTGGCGAAGCAGGGTCTGGCGGTTGGTGACATCCAGGATGACATTGACGCCGGGAAAGCGTCGGGTGAAGTCAGCAAGCAGGTGCGGGGCGAAGTAGTTGGCAGTGGTCGCCACAGAGATGCGCAGCTTGCCGTGGGCCAGCCCCTTGAGGTTGGAGAGCGCGGTGGCCATGTCATCAAGCTGCTGGGCAATGGTGCGGCTATAGTGGTGGACCTCCTCACCGGCCTCGGTGAGGTAGATCTTCTTGCCCAGCTGCTCAAACAGCGGGATCTCCAGCTGCCCCTCCAGCTGTTTTACCTGCATCGAGACCGCAGGTTGGGTAAGATGCAGCTCTTCGGCGGCGCGGGTAAAGCTCAAATGCTTTGCCACCGCAGAGAAGACCTTGAGCTGCCGCAGGGTGATATTCATCTTTGCCATAAGTCTTTTCTTATGGTTGCTGAGAGAACTATCATCATAGCTACTTTTTTATCATTCTGCCCCCTTGAAAGTCAGGGGGCATTTGCAGAGGATTTGTGCGATGGCCGCACCGTTAGACCTTAAGAAGATCCGCCAGGATATCGTCTTCAGTGAAACCCTGAAGGGGCAGCACCTCAACTTTCACACCACCTGGGGGATCTTCTCACCGCGTGAGATCGATGAGGGCACACACATGTTGCTCAACTATATGGAGATCCGTGAGGAGGATGACTGCCTGGATCTGGGCTGTGGCTACGGCCCCATCGGCATGACCATGGCCCGCCTCGCCCCCAGGGGCAATACCCTGCTGGTGGACAAGGATTTTGTGGGGGTGGAGTACGCCCAGGCCAACCTCGCGCGTAACGGCATCACCAATGCCGAGGCCAGGCTGAGCAACGGCTTTGCCCATATCGGTGAGCGCCAGTTCGACATCATCGCCTCCAACATCCCGGCCAAGGTGGGCAACGAGATGCTCTATATCTTCCTGCACGATGCTCTGGCCCGCCTCAAACCGGGCGGCAAGCTCTATGTGGTAACCATCACCGGCCTGCGCCAGTTCATCAAACGCTCCTTCACCGAGGTCTTCGGTAATTACAAAAAGCTCAAACAGGGGCCGAAGTACACCGTGGCGGTGGCGGTTAAGGAATAGGGGTCAAGTCGAGGTAATTTAGAACCATAAGCATTAGCTTATCTAATCCATCATTTCATTTTAATTCCCTTATAGAATCCTAGCCGCTATAGTCTGTTTCCCGATTGAGGAGGCGATTCGCAGAGAAAGCTCTCATTGTCATCAATTGGTAAGCGCGCGGAGCTAGACTCACTTCCGCGGCACGATTTCTAACTTAACTGTATCGAGGTGAATCCAAATGGATCAATCTGCACGTTACGCTGACCTTTCTCTGAAAGAAGATGAACTGATCGCCGGTGGTGGCCACATCCTGGTTGCCTACACCATGGAGCCTGCTGAAGGCTACGGTTACCTGGAAGTTGCCGCGCACATCGCTGCCGAGTCCTCTACCGGTACCAACGTTGAAGTCTCTACCACCGATGACTTCACCAAGGGTGTAGACGCCCTGGTATACGAGATCGACGAAGCCAAGGGCATCATGAAGGTGGCCTACCCGAACGACCTGTTCGACCGCAACGTCACCGACGGCCGCGCCATGATCGTCTCCTTCCTCACCCTGGCCATTGGTAACAACCAGGGCATGGGCGACTGCGCCAACCTGCAGATGCAGGACTTCTACGTGCCACCGCGCATGCTGCAGCTGTTCGACGGCCCAGCCAAAGACATCTCTGACCTGTGGCGCATCCTCGGCCGTGACGTTAAAGAAGGCGGTTACATCGCCGGTACCATCATCAAGCCCAAGCTTGGCCTGCGTCCTGAGCCCTTCGCTGAGGCGGCTTACCAGTTCTGGCTCGGTGGTGACTTCATCAAGAATGACGAGCCTCAGGGCAACCAGGTCTTCTGCCCGATGAAGAAGGTTATCCCTCTCGTTGCCGACGCCATGAAGCGCGCCCAGGACGAGACCGGCGAAGCCAAGCTCTTCTCTGCCAACATCACCGCCGATGACCACTACGAAATGTGTGCCCGTGCCGACTTCGTACTGGAGACCTTCGGTGCCGACGCCGACAAGGTTGCCTTCCTGGTTGACGGTTACGTTGGTGGCCCCGGTATGGTTACCACCGCCCGTCGTCAGTACCCCGGTCAGTACCTGCACTATCACCGTGCCGGTCACGGTGCTGTCACCTCTCCTTCCTCCAAGCGTGGTTACACCGCGTTTATCCTGGCCAAGATGTCACGTCTGATGGGTGCCTCCGGTATCCACGTGGGCACCATGGGCTTCGGTAAGATGGAAGGTGGCGCCGATGACAAAATCATCGCCTACATGATCGAGCGTGATTCCTGCCAGGGTCCGTTCTACCATCAGGAGTGGCACGGCATGCGTCCTACCACCCCAATCATCTCCGGTGGTATGAACGCCCTGCGTCTGCCCGGCTTCTTCGAGAACCTGGGTCACGGCAACGTCATCAACACCTCTGGTGGCGGTTCTTACGGCCACATCGACAGCCCTGCTGCCGGTGCCACCTCACTGCGCCAGTCCTACGAGTGCTGGAAGCAGGGTGCCGACCCCATCGAGTTCGCGAAAGAGCACAAAGAATTTGCACGTGCCTTCGAGTCCTTCCCGGGCGACGCCGACAAGATCTTCCCAGGCTGGCGCGAGAAGCTGGGCGTACACAAGTAATTGTGAGCTCAGTCTCTCCGGCCAACAGGCTGGATCAAAAGGAGCCCCGCTTATGCGGGGCTTTTTTTATGTCTGGGTGTTTTACACCCTCTCCTTGAGGGAGACGACTGCATGGACGCAGGAGGTAGAGTTACGCCTGGAGCCGTCACCGAGGGACGGGGAGAGGGAAGTATAAGTTGTAGGCTGGGCAGCTATGCCCAGCAGATAGGGGGAGGGGGGTAGACAGCAGCAGGTGCGAGTTGTTTCTCTGGCCTTAAACATCCTAAAATGACACACTGACTTAAATTTCGTTAAAATACAATAAGTTAGATGCGATATAAAGTTAATGAATATTAGATCGGCAAATATGCATAAATACCAATTACCTACCAATGAATACCAAATCGGTAGGAAACCCAAAATATTGATGCTAGAATAAATACCAATTTCATGGGCATTGGTATTTAAGTATGAAGATTCCAGTAACTCCCCCAAGCTTTAATGACTTAATTGACAAAATTGCAGAAGAACCTAGAAAAATTGGGGAACTATTGTCGTCAGGAATAAAAGCTGACACCCAAGGAAGGTATCATCACTGGGACAAACTAAGACATTTAAAATTACCCACACACATCTCCAATCATGAAGAGTGGTGGTTAGCGATAAAATTTGCAAGAAAGGCTCTTTATAAAAATATTTCACATTCAGATAAAGACGGCAATCATTTTGTTTATGGCGAGCCAGATACTGTTCGTAGGTTATTGCATGAGATTGACATTCATGGCGGCGGAGAGTTAAAAGCAACAGAACAAGTTGCAAACCCACACACTCGTGATACTTACCTTATAAATTCCTTAATAGAAGAATCAATAACCTCAAGTCAACTTGAAGGTGCAGCCACAACTAGAAAAGTAGCGAAAGAAATGCTTCGGCAGAAACGTGAGCCTCGCGATAAATCAGAGACAATGATTTTAAATAACTATCACGCCATGGAGTTCATAAAAGATATCTCAAATGAAGAACTTACTCCTGAATTAATATATGAATTGCATACCATATTAAGCAAGAATACATTCGAGAATCCAGATGCCGTGGGAAATTTGCGTAAAGCTGATGATATCTATGTTGGTGATGATAGGGATGCAACTATCATACATGTCCCACCAAAGGCCAAAGAGTTAAAGAGCAGAATAGAAAATATATGTGATTTTGCAAATTCAACTCATCCTACTGTATTTTTGCACCCTGTACTCAAAGCAATTATTTTACATTTTTTACTTGCTTATGATCACCCATTTGAAGATGGCAATGGTAGAACAGCTAGAGCATTATTCTACTGGTCAATGCTTAAGCAAGGGTATTGGACAATGGAATTTATTTCTATCTCTAGAATATTAAAGTCTGCGCCAGCTAAGTACACAAGAGCATATTTATATACTGAAACGGATGACAATGATGTTACCTACTTTATCATTCATCAGCTAGAAGTAATAAATAGGGCAATAAGTGATTTATTAATTTATTTAGAGAAAAAGTCTAGAGAAATTAAATCTGTTGAACAATTAATGAGAAAATCTCCGGATATACAAAATCTATTAAATTATAGGCAGGCTGCTTTGATTAACCGTGCACTTAAAACACCTGATGCGATTTTTTATGTAGAAAGCCATAGAGGTGCACACAATGTCACTTATGACACAGCGCGAACTGATTTGCTAAAGTTGGTCGAGATGGGGCTTCTTGAAAAAAATAAAATCGGAAAAGCTTTCGCTTTCACTGCAACTCAGAGTCTCAAAAAGAAGCTTGAGAATATGAAATAGAAATATAAGGGGTCAGAATATAAGGTCAGAGCCCTTACCCCCCCCCTACACACACCACCACAACAACAGCCACACACCCTCCCTATCGCAGCAATCCCACAGCCCCTTTTCTACGTTAAGCCTATCGCCCGAACTGGCCCCCTGTAGTGCAGGGCATGGCTGCCCAGCCTACCTGGCTCGTAGGGTGGATAAGCGCCGCGCATCCACCAATCTGCTCACCAAACAACCACCAACAAAATAATAACCACAGCGATCCCCCCCACCCATTTGTAAATGGTTTGCTTGGTAAGCCCAGGCTTCTGCTGACTTCGCTCTTCCATAATTAGCTGGGCCATCAGGCTGTCCACATCACCACTACCCAGGCGTTCAGACTTCATGGTTTGATGGTTTATCGGATTGCCCGTGTTGTAGACGGTGCTGGTAGTTTGAGTAGTGGCGGGCCTAACGGCAGACGGCACTGCACTCGGCTGTTGCTTGACGATCTCGAGTAAGGCAATCAGCTGCTGTCGCTCCGCATTGGGCATGCGGCGTATCGCCTCCACGTTACGGGTGCTCAGGCGGTAGCTATTGTTGTTGATGATGACAGTGATTGCTGGCTGATTCATATGACTCATTTCCGGTCTTCAATGTAACGTGATTCTATCTTTTTTGGCGAGTAAAATAACCGGGGTCAGAACACAGTTAACTCTAATATACCCTCACTCCATCGCTACGGTCCGCCGCCCCGCACGCCCTGACTGCGCTACACTGTAGCGCGAGGGGAGATGAAGAGAGTCTGTTATCCATCAAGTCCGTGAGCTGTATTGATGAATTTCCTGAGCGGCTTGAGATAGTTATATATCACCTATAGTTAATAGATTATATGAATGACTCTGAATATATCGTGAAAAAATCCAGACTTGGCCCTCTTGGCAGCGACGAGCTGCGGCGCAGCCTCTACACCGCTGCGCTGCTGGCGCTGCTATTGCCCCCGTTCATCGGCGGCTCCCTGATGAGCGTGGTGGGCTTCTACCCGTTTCCTGAGTTCTACCTCATCTTCACCAGCTATGGTGCACTCTATGTGTCGGTCGTCCTGACCGCGGTGATGCTGTGGATACCGCGCCTGTTCCGCAACATTGTCGAACTCACCACGATGGAAAATGGTGAGGCGGAACTTCTCGCACAACGTATTTTCAAGCGGCTATTCTGGTACTTCATCGGTGCCGTTACCGTGTATTCCATCTTCGGCGTTCTCAGCGCCGATCTCTCCATGCAGAGTATGGGTTACGCCCGCTACACATTGCGTGACCATCTCTACAACCAGCTCGGCATCATACCGGTCGTGCTGATCACCACCTTTCCGATCTTTTTCTATACCGTCGACCGTGTCGGGCGCTTTCTGGCACCACGCGGGGTAAGCGTCACCTCCATTCCCCTGTCGATGAAGATGGCGATGCTGGGGGTTGTAACCCCCTTGCTCATCGAGACGCTGCTGATCGGTTACTACTACAATCGCACCGGCTATTTTGCGCTTGAAACCCTTTTTCTGTGGTTATCACTCGTCATTCTGGCCGTGGGGGGGACGTTCATTGCCTGGCGCAGCCTGCACCAGAGCATCTCCCCGCTGGAGGGGTTTATTGATACTCACTCCAAGCAGGATGAACTGGGGATCAGTGCACTGCCGGTCGCGCTCTCGCTGGATGAGCTGGGGGTCATCACCTCGCGCTTTTCCTCACTGCTGGCGCAGCAGAATCGGCTCTCTGAGGAGCTGCAGAGCTCACAGGACCTTGCCGATGGCGTAATTGAGTCCGCCGGTGCGCTGGTAGTGGTACTGGATAGCGAGGGTCGTATCGTACGCTTCAACCGCGCCAGCGAGCAGCTCAGTGGTTACAGCTCTGAGGAGGTGTCAGGGAAATACCTTTGGGAGACGGTGCTCTCGCTTGAGGATGCCGCGACGGTACGTGAGTATGCCTTCGAGGCCCTGGTTAATAACCCGCAGGCGATGACCGGGCACTATACCAATAGCTGGCTCAGCCGGGATGGAGAGTGCTATCTCATCGAGTGGAATAATTCACTGATCCTCGACCAGAATGGCGGCATGGAGTATATGGTTTCTGTTGGCATCGACATCACACAGCGCGCGGCAAATGAGGCGTCGATGCGCGAAAGCCAGGGGCAGCTGAAGGAGGCACAACGCATTGCCATGGTCGGCAGCTGGACACTCGACCTGATAAAGGGCGAGCTGCAATGGTCAGATGAGATCTTCAGGCTGTTCGAGCTGGATAAGGCGACATTTGCCCCCTCCTACGAGGCGTTCCTCAACGCGATACACCCCGATGACCGCGAGGCGGTCAACCAGGCCTATAGCCAGTCACTGCAGGACAGGCAGCCCTATCAAATCACCCATCGGCTACAGTTCCCGGACGGGCGTATCAAATATGTCAAGGAGGCCTGTGAAACCCTCTATGATGAATTAGGGGCTCCCCTGATATCCCGCGGTACGATGCAGGATATCACCGAACAGACGCGTGCTGAGGAGACGATCAACCTCTATGCCAACGTATTCCGCCACAGTGCCGAGGCGATCCTGATCACCGATAGTGAGAACCGCATTATCGCCATCAATCCGGCCCTCACCGAACTGACCGGTTACACCCAGCAGGAGCTTGTCGGCAAGGATCCCCATATCCTCGCCTCCGGCCACACTCCGGAGGAGACCTACCAGAAGATGTGGCGGTCACTCCATCAACAGGGGCACTGGCAGGGTGAGCTGACCGACCGGCGCAAGAACGGCGAGGTCTACCCCAAGTGGGCCACCATCTCGGTGGTACGCGATGAGCAGGGTAATGTGGTGAATTATATTGCCAGCTTCAGCGACATCACCGAACGCAAGGCCAGTGAGGAGCGGATCTTTCAGCTGGCCCATCACGATACGCTGACCGGCCTGTTAAACCGTTTCAGTCTCGAGGAGCGCCTGGGGCAGGCCGTCGTTCAGGCCAGACGTTCCGGTGAGCAGCTTGCCGTGATGTTTATCGACATGGACCGCTTCAAGGTGATCAATGACACTCTGGGGCACCATGTGGGGGACGGTCTGCTGGTCGAGGTCGGTAAAAGGCTGACCTCAGCCGTACGTGAGAGCGACATCGTGGCACGGCTGGGGGGCGATGAATTTATCGTGGTGCTGACCAGCATGGATGAGCATCAGCAGGTGACACAGCTGGCCGCGAAGATCGTCCACAGCCTCTCCTCCCCCTACCACGTGCTGGAGCACGAGCTTCTCTCCAGCCCCAGTGTCGGAGTCGCCATCTTTCCCGATGATGGTGGTGATGCGGACACCTTGATGAAGAATGCCGATGCCGCGATGTACCATGCCAAGGGGCGGGGAAGAAATAACTTCCAGCTCTTCACCTGCGCAATGAGCGATGAGGTACGCGAGGGGATGACCCTGGAGCGCGACCTGCGCCGGGCCCTGGAGAGGGATGAATTCAGCCTCCACTACCAGCCCAAGATTGAGGCCAGCGATGGGCGGATCAGCGGTGTCGAGGCGTTGCTGCGCTGGCACCATCCAGAACGCGGCATGGTTTCGCCGGACACCTTTATCCCCATTGCCGAGGAGAGCAACCTCATCACCTCACTGGGGAGCTGGGTGCTCGAACAGGCCTGTTTACAACTCGAACAGTGGCGTAACCAGGGGCTGGCAGTAACCATGGCGGTGAACCTCTCACCCAAGCAGTTCAGTGATCCCAAACTGGTTGGCGAGCTGACGACACTGATGGATCGGCACACCATCGCCCACGGCGAACTGGAACTGGAGCTTACCGAGACGGCCGCGATGACCAATGCCGAGCAGGCGATAGAGTCGATGAGGTCAATCCGTGCCCTGGGCATCGGGCTGGCGATCGATGACTTCGGCACCGGCTACTCCTCGCTGGCCTACCTTAAATCATTCCCGATCCAGACCCTGAAGCTCGACCGCTCCTTTGTGCGCGATATCGGCAAGGACGAAAATGATACCGCCATCAGCAAGGCGACGATCTCGCTCGCGCATAGCCTGGGGCTACGTGTGGTCGCCGAGGGGGTGGAGACCGAACAGCAAAGGCAATTTCTCATCGACCATCAATGCGACATACTGCAGGGCTACCTCTTCAGCCGTCCCCTGCCGGCAGAGGAGGCCACACAGCTGCTCATTTCCGGGATAGCGGATGAGGCACTGTAATACGAAAAAGGTGACGGAAAGATTAAAAAAAACCAGGTGGTCAGTGTCTTGGAAATTGAATGGCGGTCGGGGGAGTGATCATGTTAATAACCTTGCTCCCTTAACGCCTTCTCTGGCGCACGGTTCGTGGTGAGCGGTGTGACGGATTAGGGGCGAAGTTGTATCGTAAGAAACTCAATCCCTGCAATTATGCTCGCGGCCAGATTAAATCGCTCAAGGGCTGTCGGTCCTATCCCCACAGAAGGTCAAAATAGAAGGGGCGGCGGGATTAAGTTTTTAATCCCTCCGCCCCTTTTATGGATAGTATTGATGTCATGGCGAACGGATGTGTCGCTATCTGGATCGCGAGTGTAGAGGGGGCTATTTCAACGACTCTTAGCCCTTGAACGCCTCCTCAACAAAAGGCCCGTGGTCAGGGCGACCTTACTCAGGTCTGCTACGCGCCGCTCTCCTCCGGCAGGATGCTGTTGCTTGCAAGTGCCTCCTGTTGCGAGTCCCTCTCCGGTTTCAGTTGTGTCCACCTGGAGAGGATGAACCAGATCAGCGATACCACACCGACCACGAACACCACGCCGCCGATGGTCCTAAAGTAGGTCAGGGTCTGGAACACCGAGCCGGTGACGATTTGTTGCGACCGGGCATGCCAGAAGCCGTCATCCAGTACCACCGAGAGCTGATACAGCCCCGCCGGGAACAGGTCGAGGAACATCATCAGTGCCACGCCGATATTCAGGCTCCAGAATGCCAGCTTCACCAGCCTGGGATTCCAGCTCCCGGCACGGAACAGGTGCTGGCAGCAGAACAGCACACCGGCCAGGGCGATATTCCCCTTAACCCCAAACATCGCCGCATGGGCATGGTTCCCTGTGAGGTAGGTGGCATGCTCGAAATAATTGACGATGGGCAGGTTGATCAGCGAGCCGAACACCCCTGCGCCGAAGATATTCCAGAAGTTCACCGCCAGGATAAACAGCCACACCCCCTCCATCACGAATTGCTGGTTCCCCTTCTGCTGATTGGCATAGGCGCCGTTGCCCTCCTTGCGCATTTGCCACGCATCCAGCGTTAACAGCAGTAACGGCAATACCTGCAGTGTGGAGAAGACGCTGCCCAGGGCAATGACGCTGGTCGGCTTGGCGATCCAGTAGAAATTATGGGCCACGCCGATGGTGGCGGTGATGAGAAACAGCATTACCGCCAGGTAGATGGTCTTTTCCGCCATCGCGCGACTGACCAGTCCCATCTGCACCAGGATGTAGCCAACGATCACCGTGGTGAATACCTCGAAGGTCACCTCCACCCACATATGGACCACCATCCAGCGCCAGTAATCGGCGATGGCCCAGTTCGAGTCGATGGTGGCAAAGAGGCCAAAGAACAGGAAGAAGACCATGATACCGCTGCCCCACAACAGCCAAGCGGGAATCGACCAGAAGGTCTTTTTTGTCACCCAGGGCTTGATGCCGCGATAGATGATGAAGATCCACAGGGTGAAACCGCACAGCAGCAGGATCTGGAAAAAACGCCCCAGCTCCATGAACTCCCAGCCCTGGCTGCCAAACCAGTAGGCGGCAGCCCCGCTCAGCATCCCGGACTGACCGTAGTAAATGCCGAGCACGCCGCCAATACCGACAACCAGGCAGATCAGGAACAGCAGGTTGATCAGCTGCTCCTGGTAGGGCGGTACCTGCGACAGGCGCGGCAGGAAGAAGAGGGTGTAGCCCACCCAGCACAAAAAGAACCAGAAGATCTGCAGCATGGTGTGGTAGCTTCTCAGGATGTTGAACGGCAGCACACCGGCCAGCTTGTGGGCAAACGGGTTGGCAAAATCCATCGCACCGAGAATCCCCGCCAGCACCTGCACGCCAAACAGTACCATGGCGAGGGCGAAGAACTTGTAGGTGGCACGTTGGGTCGGCAGTACCGCTCCCTTTTCGAGATCGGAGGTGGTCAGCAACTGGTTGCCGGCGATGGCGTTCTCGAATGGCGAGCCGGGCATCGCCTTCATCTGGCCGTAGATATATAACACCGCCATGACCCCGAGGAACAGCACCAGGATGGAGATGAAGCTCCACATCATCAGTGAGGAGGGCGGGGTGTTGCCTGCGGCAGGGTCGTAGGGCCAGTTTGAGGTGTAACTGTATGCGTTGCCGGGGCGATTGGCGCTGGCCACCCAGCTGCCCCAGTAGAAGAAGGCGGTTAAGGCCTTGAGCTGCTGCGGATCGGAGATGTAGTTGACGGGGTGAAATGCCTCGGCAAACGACTCATCGGTAAACATCCTTTTGTAATACTCATTGAGATAGCCGATGGCGTAAACCTGCGCCCCAGTCAGGGTGACAAGGTTGTTGCCTTCATCATAATTATTTTGGTGTAATTCCACTGTTATTTGCGTCTCGATGGCACCGCGGTCGTAATCGGAGATGGCATAGCGCCACTGGTTAAGGCTCTCGCCCGGTGTTACCGAACCGGGCATGATGAGTTCGGCATAGTAGGCCTTCATCGCCACCGTCATCGCATGCAGTGACTCGGCGGTAAAATCTGGACCGCGCTCCGCCCCATCGCCCCAGAAGGAGCCGTAGTTCATCAGGCCCCTGAGATGAAACAGTTCCTGGCCCGCCATAATCTCGTCGGACGAGACGATCACCTCGCCGCCGGGGGATCTGAAATCGGGAACCGGCGGTGCCCCGCTATAGGTTTCACCGCCCATATAGAGCAGACCGGCAATGGAGATCAGGGATACCACCCAGAAGTGGGCGAACCAGTACTTTTTGCTCAAAAGCAGGCTGGAGATACTGTTTTTATAATCATTCATAACGGCCACCCGGGCGTTGGGAGATAACAGGAGATAACGGCACGAAAAAAAAAGGGGAGGGGGCCCCTGTACAAAATATTGGCTGGTGACAAAGGGGAATAGTGATCAATACCCGTAGTCACCCGTACCTTTCGTTTGCGTGTGCCGCCGGGCAGACACCTGCCGGCACCACGCATAAAAGGACTTCGCTGAGCGCTGCTGCAGGCCGGTTACAGCTCGTAGCTGTCCGCAATCCCGGTACCTGCCAGGCGGTCAAAGTAGCGGGCCCGATAGTAGTGACGCTTGTGTGTGGCATCATCGGTAAAGGCGGCCCTGTCGTGCAGCACGTTGTTGCTGATAAGGCCCATGCCGGCCTCCAGGCGGCCACGATAGATGTAGGGTGAGTCGCTGTTGAGGATCTCCTCCAGGTAGGCGAGCGCCTCCGCGCTGACAGGGTCATCGGCCCAGATCACGTTATTGACGCGAATGGTGTAGCGCATGTGCAGGTCACCCGAGGACATGATGACAAATACCGGACCGGGCTCCTCCTTGCGAACCACGGTGCCACCCTCGTCGATGCGTGCCGGGATGGTCATGGTGCGCAGCCCCATCAGGGCGCGAATATACTCCGGGTTTTTCTCGCGCAGCAGGATGTAGGCGAGCTCGTGATCCATCAGGGCGTTCTCCCCCCCGCTGGCGGCCTGCTGGGTGACGTGCAGGTTGAGCGCATGGATCTGCTGGTCTGCCGTATTGTAATAACCGTCGCTATGCCAGTTGATGGCACGGTTACTGTAAGGAATGTAGCCGCTGCGCACCCCCTCCTTACGCACGGTGAGAGAGGTCAGGCCGGTATCGTCGGCCAGCCAGTTTTTGTTGATATTCCGCAAGCCGAAACTACGCGCCATGGCCAGCGGGATCTCCGGGTCGGTGTCATTGCCGGTGTTGCTGGCGTAGAGTGCCATGTTGGTCTTGCGGCAGCGTGTCAGCAGGGCGGCGTGCTCGCTAATGCTCAGATTGCGTGGGTCGTTGATCTCCACCAGCAGGTCACCCAGGCCGGTGGGGTAGTCCCTGAGTTTCTGATCACGCCAGCGCTGATACAGATCATCATTATCAAGGCTGAAGGGGCTTGAGACGGCATTGTATTTTTGTTGCGGTATAGACATGGACAGAACCTCATGCAAACGTTTTTGTGGAGCGAAGCAAAAAAATGAGCGCACAAACATAGGTCCTACGCCAGGAGTATTCATTGATTGAGGTCATGACAAGGCGGGTTTTACACTATCTATTTCACTGTCAGCGTATGAAATTTGAGAAACATCAAATATTAAGAGGAGTGCGAAATTTATTTGAAAATAACTTGGGCAGTTCGTTAAAAATCTGGGGTCTTGTTTAGGGAAGCAAGCGGGGCGTTATCCTTGTGCCATGAACCTGCAGATGGGCTCTGGTCTAGTGCAACAGCACACTTTAAATGTGTTTCCAATGTTGGATAGAGTCGGTAACTGGATAGCCTACCTTTGAGATTCGAAAGAATCCGGTGGCGATTAAGAGGTTATCACGCGACATACAAGGACGGGGGCGGGCGCTTGGAGATCAATGTTTCGTCGCCATGCTGGAGACGGTACAGGGAGAACTCATGCTCCAAGGCAACCAGGAAGAAGGCCAGTAGATAAATCTAAATAGGTATACTTTTCCCTGATTTCCTCATAAATAGTATGCCTAATGGCTTCTGCTGTCGAAAAAGTGAGGAATGACCTATTATTGGCTGGGAAACAATATCGATAACTGGGGAAAATGTGAATGTTAGGGAAGTGGGTTCAGTTTTTACTCTATCGAAGTCAGCCAGTTGTTCGTTGTAAGCGCCGGTTTAACTTCTTCATCTCGTGTACAGCTTTGCCCTTGTTATCAGGTCTGGTGCTGGCCGGCAACGTTATGGCGGAGCCATTACAAGGACCAGCGTTTAGCGATCTTGAGCATACGGAAGAGTTACCGTCTGAATGGCGGGAAAAAATGATTGAGCGTAGCCAATGGAGCCCCGTTGGTGCCCCCCCCGTTGACCTTGCCGTTACTCTTGACCAGCACCTCTATCCGGCACTTAAGCCCCTAATACATACGTTTGCCAAGACTAACGGTCTGCGTATTGCTATTCAGGAGGGGACGTGCGGCATATCCGCAGGCAAACTTATAGACAAGGCGGTCGATATTGGTGGCTTTTGTTGTCCACCGAGTGAAACGGATCGTCTGCCTGGGCTGCGTTACCATGCGCTGGGCATCGCGGCACTCGCCTTGCTGGTCCATCCGGAAAATGGACAACAAGAGCTTACCCTTGCTGAGGCCCGTTCAATATTTCAGGGTGAGATACGATCATGGATGGAGGTGAAGCAGAGTACGGGTAAAACGGTCACAACAAAAATTCGCCCTATCGTACGCCTACACTGCAAAACACGACCGGGGCATTGGCGGCTGCTGCTCGATAATGAAGATATGTTTGGGCCACACGTTTATGAGGTGAGTACGATCCCCGACATGATTAGTCGTGTTGCCCGCCAGAAAGAAGCGATAGGGTATGAGACCCTATGGATGGCAGAGCAATATCGTGACAAGGGAAGAGTGAAGGTATTACGCCTTGATGGTGTTTCCCCCACCGATGATGATGCCGTGGCCAAGGGGCTGTATCCGTTATATCGCACCTATAACATCACCACCTGGACAGATGATGTTACACGGAACTCTGATGCTGAAAAGCTGGCAAAATATCTGAGCGATAATTTCCATAAGGTCGATCCTCGCTACGGCATAATTCCGTCATCAATTCTTCGAGAACATGGATGGAAATTTCATCATGGTGAAATTATTGGTGAGCCTGAAAGCTGATAGCTATGGCCTTTTTTCCGATACGTAATGCCTCACTGATCACGAAAGTACTCATCCTCTCTATGGCTATTGGTACGAGCCTGTGGGGACTGTTTGACTACTTCCAGGGGGAGGAGTTGCGCATTGATTTTCAGCGCCAGTTAGAGGAGCAGTTGGAGTCTGAGGCGAGTGTTGACCGTGAACTCTTTGATCTACACGTCCGTGGTTTGCACTACGCAGCCCGATTGATCGTCTCACAGAAAAACGTGTTCGATTACCTTCTGGGGGATGAGTGGCGCGAGGCCACCGGCACGACAACCATCCGGCACATATATCGGCCACCTGCATGGTTACCACCCAACTCTATTTTGCGCACATTTTTCCATGCCCATGCAGCTATGCTGCTGGGTCCCGATGGGGACGTGAGGCAGGTGTACCACAGTGCCTACAACGAAGATGGAGATGAGACGCTCACCTCTGAGCTCTACCAGCCTAGCCATTTGTTACGTAAGTTGAGTCATAGTCAGGCCTATCTCACTATGATGGATGGGGAGCCGTACGTTATTACGACACAGGACGTTGTGGGAGAAACGGGTGAGCTTCTCGCTACTCTGTTGTTGTCTACCCAGATAAATAGTGATTTTCTCTATACAGCCAAGCAGAGCAGTGGAACCGATAGTGTACTCGCTATATTGGATGTAGAGGGGGAGTCTGTTGTCGCCAGTAGCGATCCCGTGGCACTTCCCCCTGGTAGTCTCACCGAGACCCTCAAGCAGGACTATCTGATGATTGGGAAGTCCTTTTTTGACTATGGTGCCTCAGACCTTGAACTTCAGTTTGCCTCATTCATTGCCACCTCACGCTCTGAGAGGATTGTCGAACAACTGTTAGAGCGTGAGAGCCATCGACGGGCAATTCTGGCCCTTACACTCATTCTTTTATTTACCCTGCTAACAATCTATGTCGCTTTACGGATTAAACGCTTAAATCTCATCGTACATGATTTGTCGAATGACTTTCTTGGTATCACTACACTCCGTGGGCGGGGAGATGAAATCGGTCAGCTGGAAGATCAATTCAAGCAGTTAACCAGTAAATTGGAGCACACGTATAGTGAAAACATGTCGCTACATGGGAAGGTGATTGATACGGAAAAGGAGTCGCGCTCGCTAAGACTGGTCACTGAGTTGCTGTCTGTCGGGGTGGTTATTGATGGCATCAATGGCCTGGAGCCATTTAATGACTTGATGAAAAATCTTGTACTCGATTTTGGGGGTGCCGAGTCATTTCTTCTCGAGGGGAAACAGCATGCAGAGGTGCACCTTGTAGATCGGCACAATATTTCACGTAGTTTCACTATTGATCATCACAAGGCTCTGGGGCCGCGTGGTGTGCTCGTGAGCGAGACTACGGACAAGATGCGGTTAGAGGAGGAGCGAGATCTATTCGCTAATTTCCCTACCTATGATCCCAATCCGGTGGTGCGTATTGATCGGGAAGGCAATGTTATCTATACAAATTTGGCAATGCGTGAGCTTCTCGCTCAAATAGACCCCGGACAGACACAACGCATTCCGCGTGAGTGGTTGCGCCAGTATGACCAGCATGTTGCTATGGGGATGACATCAGAGCTTGAGTTTACTGTTGGCTCTTGCGTCTACACCTTTGTTGTTGCGTTGTTGGGGGCCGAGGACGGGGTTTATCTTTTTGGACAGGATGTGACGGAGAAGAGAGCGGCGGAACGTGAAGTTAAACTTGCGGCAACGGTAATCCGCAATGTACTCGACGGGGTCGTCATTACGGATACTCAAGGCATCATCCAACAGCTTAACCCCGGTTTTAGTGAAATATTTGGATACACTGACAGTGACCTTATCGGAAAGCCTTCGGAGCTGATTCATGCGGCGTCGGCTGAGGATGAAGTACAGAAACGTGTGTGGCGGGGACTTGAAGATTACGGTTCCTGGCAAGGTGAAATATGGAAAAAGCATAAAGATGATTCAACCATCTTCTGTTTAGTGCGCGTGAATGCGATTCACGATGATTCCGGGCAGATCACCAATTATGTTGTTATGTATTCAGATATTACAGAACGTAAGCAGCATGAAGAGTGGCTAGCTCATATTGCCTTTCATGACCCCCTGACGAGGCTACCTAATCGACGTCTTCTTGAGGACCGTCTGGAACAGAATATTGCGCAGGCACAACGTAACAACACCAGTCTTGCGGTGCTCTATCTTGACCTTGATGGATTTAAACCGGTGAATGATCGCCTGGGTCACGATGTGGGGGATCAGTTGTTATGCGAGGTGGCGGTGCGGCTACATAATTGTGTAAGAAGTAGTGATACGGTTAGCCGTGTCGGTGGTGATGAATTTGTGATCGTATTGCCCGAGTTCACAACGGAGGCTGATGTTCAGGGAGTTGCACAAAAGGCTATTGAGGAGTTACAGCGGCGATTTGTTTTAGCGGAGCAGTCAGTGCAAATTAGTACCAGCATCGGTATCGCCAGTTACCCCCACGATGGGGATAGTGCGGTAGCACTGATCAAGGCGGCCGATCAGGCAATGTATGAGGTGAAACACCACGGTAAAAACGCCTATAAGATGGGGAGTTCGCGGACTTAAATCGTTTGTCTATTCAAGGATGACATAGGGGCGCTGGCCCAGTGTTGTAAATTGAAATTCAGCTAGATACGTCTCGTTGCTGTTTTTTGGGGCGACGATCATCTTCCAGGACATCATACGCCGGGTGCATACTGAGAGGTGAAAAGTGCCCTGGTAGACGCCACTACCGACGGGCAATAGACGGCTCTCAATCACCCCCATATCTTCCTCTACCCCAGTGACCCGTACGTGCAGGGCGTCAGCGCTGAGTCCCTTCGTGCTGACTGAGACCGTGACCGCATCGAGTACAGGGATGGGGTGAGGGGAGAGGGATGCCGTCATCTCGCTTTCACCATTGCTTGCGGTGCAATCCGACTGTGCCAGGTCGCAATAGGCCCGACTCAGCAGTGGGTAGGGGGCGCTAACAGCACTTGCGATACCGGTCACGTAGCCGATGGCGCTAATGATGAGGATACCAATGGGGGCGGAAAGGCGTGTTTTGCGTATTGAGTGGGTGGTAATCACAGAGCTGTTCCGTGGCTAATTAAGAGTAGGGGCAGGAGAAAGCCGCCCGAGCCCACTTAGTTGTAACAGGCTATGGCTGTGGTGCAAAGGGCTTGATGGGCTGTGACGCACCGATTCGGAGCCGTGGTCAGTCTTTTCGGCGGAGTTCTGTTGTAAGGTGAGGCGGTATTTAAGAAAATAAGGTGTTTAGCCATAAGGTATTGCTTATTCTTCTAATCAAAAACCCTTAGTAGTATTTATACAAAACCTTATTATACTGGTTGGACTTTTCCCAAGTGAGGCCTGACTTAGGCTTTTTGGCAGTTTGAGTAATGAAGGGTTTGCGCCCAGCGGAGAGATGAGCATGAGCAACGACAGCGAACAGTACATCATTAAGGAAGAGCCTTTTTACCAGGCGCAGGAAGATGAGGTGGAGCTTTACGAGGCGGCCTACAACAGCCGCCTGCCGGTGATGGTGAAGGGGCCGACCGGTTGCGGAAAGTCGCGCTTTATCGAGCACATGGCGTGGAAGCTGGGCAAGCCGCTAATCACCGTTGCCTGTAATGAGGATATGACCGCCTCGGACCTGGTCGGCCGCTACCTGCTGGATGCTGACGGCACCCGCTGGCTCGACGGCCCACTGACCACCGCCGCGCGCATGGGTGCTATCTGCTATCTCGATGAGGTGGTGGAGGCGCGCCAGGACACTACGGTGGTGATTCACCCGCTGACCGACCACCGTCGCACCCTGCCGCTGGACAAGAAGGGTGAGCTGATTGAGGCGCACCCCGACTTCCAGCTGGTGATCTCATACAACCCCGGTTACCAGTCGCTGATGAAGGACCTCAAGCAGTCGACCAAGCAGCGCTTTGTCGGTCTTGATTTTGACTACGCCCCCGCCAGCGTGGAGGCAGGTATCGTCGCCAAAGAGGCCGGTATTGATGAGGAGCGGGCGATGAAGCTGGTGAAGATAGGCGAGACCGCCCGTAACCTCAAGGGCCACGGCCTGGATGAGGGGATCTCCACCCGCCTGCTGGTCTATGCGGCCAGCCTGATGAATCAGGGTATCGCGCCCACCAAGGCGTGCCGCATGGCGCTGGTGCGCCCGATCACCGACGATGCCGATATTCGCGGCACTCTCGATCACGCTATCGACGCTATCTTCGCTTAATCGCCTGGTACGAGCACCGTTGGAGGTGATGACGTGAGTCTCGATGAGCTTGAGTTACAGGGCTACCGCGAGCAGCTGAGCTGCGGTTTTAAGGATCTCGATGAGTTCTTTCCCATCTGCATGGCAGAGGCGGAGCAGCTGCTCTCGGAGAAGGGGATTAAGGATTACCTCGACGGCGCCTCGCTGATCTGCATGATCGGCCGTGGCGTCGGCCCGGTACTGACCTATCTGGAGGAGATGCCTGAGGTGGCGCAGCGTCTGGGTGAGGAGAGCCTGTCGCTGGTCTCACAGGCGGTGTGGAAGATATCGCGCACCCCCAACGGTGTCTCTATCTCTCCCTTTCTGCAAACCATCGGTGAGGCGTCGCGTCGCCTGGGCAGCCTGGATCTGTTAAAGGGCTACATCGAAACGGTGTTTGACTTCATGGAGCGCACCACCGGCTCCATCCATGGTTTTCAGAAGACTATCCCCAGCCCGGGCCTACCCGATTTTCTCGACCAGGTGCCGACCCTGCTCAACGCCCTGAGCTGTGAGGGGGTACGCAACTGGATCGAGTACGGTATTCGCAACTATTCGGATCATCCGGAGCGCCAGAAGGATTACTTCTCGTTGCAATCGGCCGACTCACGGGCGGTGATGCAGCGCGAGCGTCACGGCACCCTGTTCATGGATAACGAGCGCAGCCTGGATCTCTATTTGCGCTGCCTGTGGGATGATCACGAGCACCTGGTGCCCTATAGCTCCGCCTTCGATGAGCTGCGCAAGCCGCGCCCCTACTACGACGGTTACGGTATCCGCGTGCCCGATGTCTACGACGATCGCGATGGCATCAGCGGTATTGATCGCTACCGTGTGCTGCTGGCGCACATCGCCGGTCACCGCAAGTGGACCGAGGCGATCGTTGCCGACAACTACAGCCCGTTCCAGCGTGAGGCGATCGAGCACCTTGAAGATGCGCGTATCGACCTGCTGCTGATGGCGAAATATCCCGGCCTGCGTTCGTTGTTGCTAACGCTGCATCCGCGTCCCGAGGAGCACGCCTGCGATAATGAGAAAGAGTCGTGCATTCGCCACCGCCTGGCGATGTTCTCCTATGCGGCGCTGAATCCCGAACATGGATACGAAAATGCCGATCTGCTGGAGTTCCTCGGCCGCTTTAACGAGATGATGGCGAGCGGTGAGCACTCCACAAAAGCGGTGGCCAGTATCGCTGTCTCCTACATCGCCCGTACCCGCACCCAGGTGGACCAGTCACCGAAGATCTACTTCACCGATACCGAGGTCGATTACCGCGACGATAACCGCCACATGTGGCGCTTTATCGAAGAGGGTGACGAGGAGGAGATGTTCGAGGAGAAGGCCAAACGCCAGCTCTCCGATGAAGAGCAGCAGGGGCTGCCGCCGCGCCACTACAAGGAGTGGGATTACAACACCAAGACCTACCGCCCCGACTGGGTCAGCCTCTATGAGACGCTGCACCCCTCGGGGGATGCGGGCAAGATCGACCGCCTGCTGGCCAAGCACGATGCGCTGGCCAAGCAGCTGAAACGCATCCTCGACCTGCTCAAACCACAGCAGATGGTACGCATCCGCTACCAGGAGGAGGGGAGTGAGTTGGACCTCGATGTAGCGATCCGCTCCCTCATCGATTTTAAGGCCGGCTCGCAGCCCGACCCGCGCATTAACATGAGCCACAGGAACGACGGCCGCGATATCGCCGTGCTGCTGCTGCTGGATCTCTCCGCCTCGCTGGCCGATGTGCCCGATGGCTGTGATCGGAGCATCCTTGAGCTGAGTCAGGAGGCGGTCTCGCTGCTGGGTCTGGCCATTGACGGCCTGGGGGATGACTTTGCCATCGCCGGTTTCTCCTCTAACTCACGCCACGAGGTGCACTACCAGCACATCAAGGGCTTCTCCGAGCAGTGGGACGACGGCGTCAAGGCGCGCCTTGCCGCGATGGAGGCCGGTTACTCCACCCGCATGGGCGGGGCGCTACGCCACGCCGCCCACTACCTCGGAGCACGTCAGGCCGATAAGAAACTGCTGCTGGTCCTGACTGATGGTGAACCGTCAGATGTTGATGTCAGCGACCCGAAGCTGCTGATACAGGATGCGGCCAAGGCGGTCAGCGAACTCGATCAGGAGGGGATCTACACCTACTGCATCAACCTCGACCCCCACGCCGACGAGTACGTGCAGGACATCTTCGGTAAGCAGTACACCGTGATCGACAAGATCGAGCGGCTGCCGGAGAAACTGCCGAAGCTGTTTATGTCGTTAACGAAATAGGTTGTTGAAGCGGGGTGGCGATCACCTCGCATACCTTGAATACATTTCAGGCTATCCTTAAAAGCGGTATTATCAAACCGTTATTGGTACTGATTTTGTCCTATTTAAGGATTCAACCGCATTGCATTTGCGGGTAATACCCTGAGATTCGTGTTTATTGGCCTGCCGGACAGGCTACCCCCACAGCAAGTAGCAAAAGGAGCATGTATGTACGGTTTTTCAGTCAAATTATCCGGAGACTTCGATGAGGTTGTCGGTAGGGTTATCGAAGAACTTAAGGGCGAGGGTTTCGGCGTGTTGACCGAGATTGATGTGAAGGCCACCCTGAAGGCGAAGATTGATGTCGACAAGCGCCCCTACAAGATTCTGGGTGCCTGTAACCCCAAACTGGCCAATCAGGCCATCGATGCCGAGCCCGACATCGGCCTGCTGCTGCCCTGCAATGTGGTGGTGCGCGAGGATGAAGACGGTTCTATCGTCGTTGGCTTTATGGACCCCGCTGCGGTGTTGGGTCTGGTGGGGCGCGATGAGCTGAAGAGCCTCGGTGGCGAGGTGCGCGGCAAGCTGGAGCGGGTGCGTGATGCCCTGCAGGGCTAAGGCTTTTTACTGAATTTAGTCAGGAGTTGTGAGATGAGTTATGCAAAAGTATGTGCCGCCGCCGTGCTGGCGGTGGCGTTGCCGCTATCGGCACAGGCCGAGAATCAGCCGGCCCCGCGTGGCCCCTCTATGATGCAGCCGGGTGGCGGCAATATGGGTCAGCGGATGCCACGTCAGGGCATGGGGCCGGGCATGGGGCCGGGCATGGGCATGGGGTCGGCAATGGCCGCGCCCCGTCCCTTTGCCGGTGTGGATTTCAGTGAGTCACAGCGCAAACAGATCCAGGAGATGATGGCGCAGGAGCGCAAGATGCACCAGCAGCGGGCCGAGGAGATGCAAGGGGTACAGAAGCAGTTGCGAGAGCTCTATATGGCCGACAAGTGGGATACGAAGGCGATCACCAAGCTCTACGAGAAGCTGCACGCCGAGCAGCGCAAGACTATTGCCGCGATGGCCGAGGCACGCAACAAAGTTTATGAGTTGATGAGCAAGGAGCAGCGTGAGCAGATGAAGGCGTCTCAGCAGGAGCAGATGAAGCGCTTCTCCCAGCCGCCACAGCAGCAATCCAGGACACCACCACAGCAGTAATCCATCGCTGGGGCGGTTTCATATCGCCCTGCTTATTCATCCCGCAAGAGTATTCCATGGCTACCGACTCCCCCTTTCTGTTAGAAAACGAGGCCGCCTATCTGGCTTGGCGCCGTGCCAAGTTGGCCGATTATCCGCAATCCGCCGAGGGGCTGATCGTCGATATTGCCGATCCGGCCAATCTCACGGCGGTGGAGTATCAGGCGCTGTTACAACGCCTGCGGCAGACCAATATGGTGATCTATCGCAGTCGGCTGGGGAGTGATCCCGACAAGGCGCCGCTGGTGGCACTGGCGGCGCGCTTCGGTCTCAGCCACCTCGACAGCAATCTGCTGGCCGATGACGATGGGCTGACCTCGATCACGGTCAACCCGGAGGGGGATCACCCGCGCTACATCCCCTATACCGACCGCCCCATCAACTGGCACAGCGATGGCTACTACAATACCGGTGAGCGACAGATTCGGGCGATGTTGCTGCACTGCGTACAGAATGCTGCTGAGGGGGGCGAGAACCAGTTGCTGGATCACGAGATGGTCTATCTGCAGCTGCGAGACGAGAACCCGGACTATATCCGCGCCCTGATGGCGGAGGATGTGATGACCATCCCGCCCGGCAAGGATGGTGAGGGGGATGAGCGGGGTGCCTCGGTGGGACCGGTCTTCTCGATTCAGCCAAACGGTGCCCTGCATATGCGCTATACCGCCAGAAAGCGCAATATCGAGTGGCAGGACGATGTCGCCACCCGGGCAGCGCTGAGTGCACTGGAGCGGCTGCTGGCAGAGAGCCCCTATATCATTCGTGCCACCCTGCAGCCCGGGATGGGGCTGCTCTGCAACAATGTGCTGCACACCCGTGACGGCTTTAAGGACAGCCCTGAAAAGCCGCCGCGCCTGCTCTATCGTGCCCGCTATTTTGAACGTATTCGCGGCACCTGACTCTATTGAGTTTGATATCGATCAAGGCCTAATTCTCCCCTGCGGGGATAATCGTTCGCACCACTTCGAAGGCGGGAGCACCATGACACTTTCTAATCATATGGCCGATAACCATCACCACTGTGATGAGCTGTTCGCTACAGCCGAGCAGGCGGTGGAGAGTGAGCAGTGGCCGCAGGCCGCGGAGGCACATCAGGGCTTTATTGATGCGATGGAGCGTCACCTGAAGGCCGAAGAGGAGTTACTCTTTCCCGCCTTTGAGGAGGCGAGCGGTATGACGGAGGGACCGACCAGCATGATGCGTCATGAGCATGAGCAGATGCGCTCCCTGTTTGCGCAGATGAGCCAGGCGCTCCAGGCGCAGCGGAGTGACGACTACCTTGGGGCCTCCGAGACCCTGCTGATTATGATGCAGCAGCACAATGCCAAGGAGGAGCAGATCCTCTACCCGATGCTCGACCAGATGCTCGCCGCACAGGCAGAGAGTCTGATGCCCCAGCTTGAGGCGCGGGGAGTCTGACCCTGGAGCGGATTGTTGACGTCAGTGAACTGGAGGCCCCTGAACCGCTATTGCACGCAGTAGAGGCCCTGGAGTCGTTGCCCCGTGGCGACTACCTGCGTCTGCGTCATCGTATGAAACCCTGTCATCTCTATGAGGTGTTGCAGAGGAACGGCCTGGCCTGGGATACGCGCCATGGGGCGATGGTGGAGTGCGAGCTATTCATTTGGCATGCGGGCGATGAGATAGCCAAGGAGGCCGCTGCAGAGGCTGCCGCGACACTTCCCCCCTGGAAGGATTAACCAGGTGAACTACACTGCCCTCTCTCTTAGTCAGGCTCCGCCACTGTCGGTGCCGCTGCGTTTCTTCCTCACCGCACCGCTGTTTCTTGCCGCCGCCGCCATCTTACTGATGTTTGCCGGTGACAACCTGCTGCTGGGACGCTGGAGCCCGACGATGCTGGCGCTCACTCACCTCATCACCCTGGGCTTTCTTGCCAGCTGCATGGTGGGGGCGGTGCAGCAGCTGCTGCCGGTATTGATCGGTACCCCGCTGAGCTCGCCGCGCCTGGTGAGCAACCTGCTGCATCTGCCGATGACGCTGGGGATCGGCCTGCTGGTGGCGGGGATGGGGCTATCTCAGCCGCTGTTGATGCAGCTGGGTAGCGCGCTATTGCTGTCGGCGCTGCTGCTGTTTATCGCAGTGACCGCCCACTCTCTGTGGCGCAGCCCCTCGCGCCACGCCACAGTGGCGGCGATGGCCCTGGCGCTGCTCGGCCTGCTGCTAGTGGCGGCGATTGCCCTGTGGCTGTTGTGGTTCGCGCAGTGGCGTGTGCCGCTGGCACACCCCTATACCCGCCTGCATATCGGCTGGGGGGCGCTGGGCTGGATCGGCGCCTTGCTGATAGGCGTCGCCTACCAGGTGGTGCCGATGTTTCAGATCACCCCGGCGTATCCGGCGTGGATGCGACGCTGGCTGATCCCGGCCCTCGGCCTGCTGCTGCTGGGCTGGACCCTGAGTCAGTGGTGGCTGCCGCCGCTCTCGCCACTATTCGGCTATCTGCTGGCCCTTCTACTGATGCTGTTTGCCGGACAGACCCTGCGACTGCAGGAGCAGCGTCGCCGCCATCTGGCCGATGTCAGCCTCGACTTCTGGCGCCTGGCGATGGGCTCGCTACTCCTCGCCGTGCTGTGCTGGCTGGCTGTGCAGTGGTTTCACTGGCCGCCGCTGGAGCTGCTGGTCGGTGTGCTGTTTCTACTCGGCTTTGCCACCTCGGCGGTAAACGGCATGCTCTATAAGATCGTACCGTTTCTCATCTGGCTCCATCTGAACAACCGCCTGCAGGCGCAGGGGAGCTGGCAGGGCGGTGTGCCCAACATGAAGCAGATCATTGCGGTGAGTGCGACGCGACGGCAGTTTCAGCTGCACCTGCTTGCCCTGTCGGTATTGTTGCTAACCCTGGTGTTGCCGGCGATCATTCCCGCCTGGATTGTGGGCGGGTTGTGGCTGACAAATGCGCTGCTGCTAGGGTGGAATTTGTTACAGGCGCTACGTCTATACCAGAGAACTCTGGAGGAGGCGCGGCAGGGATGAGTTGATGGGATGCTTACAGGCTGGAAACTGCCTGTAAGCAGGGTAGCGATCAGGCCTTGGCCGGATCCTTGCCGCTAAGCAGGAAGGCGATGGTGTCGTGTACCGAGCGCATCTGGTCGCCAAAGGGCAGCGGCTCGGAGCCACGGAAGAATAGTCCCTTCTCGTAGTTGCCCTGAACCGCCGCCTCCAGCTGGGTGTCGATACAGAACTGCCCGGAACCCGGATCACCATCCTTCAGGCCGCAGTGGCTCAAACACTCGAACCATACCGCACAGGTCCCCTTCTCCGGGGTGGCGCGTGAGCGTACCTTCTCCTCGCGCTGCAGATACTTTTTCAGCCACGGGGTGAGCACGGCGCGGGCCGGTAGGCCGGCGGTGCTCATGAAGGTGACGATTTCCTCGGGCTTGGCCTCCAGCAGCACTTTCTTGAAGTTGGGGTGGGCATCGCCCTCTTCGGTGACGGCAAAGGGGCTGCCGATCTGCACGCCACTGGCGCCCCAGCTGAACAGCTCCTTGATCTTCTCAAAGGAGTTGATGCCACCGGCGGGGATGAGGGGAATGGGGTCGATCTTCAGTGCCTCGAATACCTTGGGGATCTCGGCCAGTACCCGTTTGAAGTCGAACCTTTCATCGTTAATATCTTCC
Source organism: Thiohalomonadaceae bacterium (assembly GCA_041554195.1). GTDB lineage: Bacteria > Pseudomonadota > Gammaproteobacteria > Thiohalomonadales > Thiohalomonadaceae > JAPHSX01. The sequence continues at coordinate 22,855 of JBFFMJ010000003.1, read as the reverse complement.
GGCTTGGGGGCACCGAGGTGGCCACCGGCGTAGCGCGGGTGCTCCAGTACGATGGCATCGGGCAGTACGCCCTTGCGCAGCCAGCGCTTGAGTACCGCGCGCACCCCGCGCTCCTCGGAGAGGATCGGGATGAGGGCGACATCGGGGTAGTCTTTAGTCAGGTCCGGCAGCTCGAAGGGGAGTCCGGCACCCATGATGATGGCATTGGCACCGCTCTCGCAGGCCTGCTTGACCAGCTCAGGGAAGCGGTCGACTGCCTTCATCACGTTGACGGCGATAAAGCCCTCGGGACCGGCGATCTCGCGGGCCGCCTTGATTTCGCGGTCCAGCGCTTCCATATTGGCATCGTCGATGAGCTGACGGTCCTTGCTGCGGTGAGTGCGCTCCATCAGGTCGGGGTGGTGTACCCGCAGGTCGATGCTGGCGATGGTGCCGATGGCCCCCTCTTTGGCGACGGTGCCGGCCAGTTTATGGGCCGACACGCCGACCCCCATACCTCCCTGGATGATGGGCAGCAGCTCGCGTCCGCGAATCTTCAGCTTGGGTAGTGGGGTATCAATCATTCAACACCTATAAGGTCACGATGCGTAAAGGGCGCTATGATACATTAAGCGCGGTCATTGATCTGCATCATTATCAATAGAGGCAATTTTGTCTTTAATCAAGCCCATAAATCAACAGGTTATATCATGCCAACACCATCCACAGCGGCGGAAGAATACCGTTCAATCATCGCCTATCCGCTACATGGCAACTGCTATCTCAACATCACCAGCGAGTGCACCCTGCGTTGCGGCTTCTGCCCGAAGTATAATCGCAGCTGGGAGGTGCAGAGCTACGATTTGCGTCTGCACCGTGAGCCCACTGCCGAGGAGGTGCTGGAGGCAGTGGGTGACCCCACCCGGTATAAAGAGGTCGTCTTCTGCGGCCTGGGCGAGCCGACCGTGCGTTTCGAGGTACTGATGGCCATCGCCCGCGGGGTGAAGGCGGCAGGGGGGCGGGTGCGGGTGAATACCGACGGGCTGGTCAATCTGCGGGAGGGGCGCGATGTGAGCGGCGAGATGGCCGAGGTGGTCGACGCCCTCTCCATCTCCATGAATGCGCAGAATGAAGCCGTCTATATCCAGCACACCCGCCCCAAGCTGGAGGGTGCCTTTGCCGCGATGCTGGAGTTTGCGCGGCTTGCCGGTGAGCGCGGGATGGAGGTCAGCCTCAGCGCGATTGATGGCCTGGAGGGGGTGGATGTTGCCGCCTGTGAAAAGATGGCGCACGAACTGGGGGTGAACTTCCGTCGCCGGGTGCTGGATGAGGTGGGATAGGGCTTGCTACCAGAGGTATGCTTGCAGTAACTTCTGATAGCGTCTGGTGCTACAGGTTATGTGGTCGGCATGAAATGATTTAGGGGTGAATACAACCATGGAAAAAATTATCAGCAACCTGCGTTACAGCGCCGTCGCTGGACTGCCATTGTCACTTCTGTTGATGCTGTTCGCCCTGCCAGTACAGGCGGAATCACAAAAAGCACAGGCGCAGTTCTACAAATGGACCGATGAGAGCGGCCAGGTGCACTACACCCAAAGCCCGCCACCGGCGCAGCAGGCCGAGAAGATTCAGCTAAAAACCGGCACCTCTAATAAGAAGCCAGCGGTCGCTCCGCCAACGGAGAAAGATGGGGTGTTGGTTTGTGGCTCCCTGATCCTGCCAAAGAAGCGACTCGACCCCGTAACCAATATAGCCATGTTCAAACAGGCCAGGGCGATATGGCAGAAGTATATTGATGAGAATAGCGAAAAGGATGACGAGGCCTCGCGGCAGGGGGTCAGCGACCGGCGCTGTGCCATTGGCTATGCCGAGCAGGAGCTGCGGGCACTGAGTGAGGTGGAGCAGGATATCAATACCAATTATGAGCGCGTCACTGAGGAGCTGGAGGAGCTGCGGCAGAGTGTCAAGGCCTGTGAAGACCCCGATACGCGGGACGAAGAGCTCTCTGTGGCGGCGTGCAAACAGCAGTACCAGCCACGTATCCAGCAGCTGGAAATAATGCAGCGTCGAATGGTGGCACCTGAAAAAATGCAGTAACGGGGTAAGTCAGCCTTTCTTGCTGTGAATTTATCCGGAATTGATCTGGGTCATTTCTTCTGCGATGACTCCTTCCCTAAACTCAGCCCCTTGTCGAACAACCGGATAGAGTGAGTGGCCCTTAGCGAATACGTGAATACCTTCGGACAATCGCTGCTCGCCCGCCACGGCGAGCGGGTTCACAAGCTTGCCATTAACGCCGGTTTTACCTGCCCCAATCGCGACGGCAGCAAGGGGCGCGGCGGCTGCACCTTCTGTAATAACTCCTCCTTTAGTCCTAATGCACGCCGTGAGCCGGATGTGGCCGGGCAGATTGCTGCCGGCCGTCGCGTAATGGCGAAGCGTACCGGTGCGAAGAAGTTCCTCGCCTATTTCCAGGCCTACACCAACACCTACGACGATCCGGCACGCCTTAAGGTGCTCTATGATGAGGCGCTGTCCGAGCCCGATGTTATCGGTCTCTCCATTGGCACCAGACCCGACTGTGTGCCCCCGGCGGTGCTCGACCTGCTGGCCGATTACAGGGCACAGGGGCACGAGGTCTGGCTGGAGCTGGGCTTGCAATCCTCCTTTGACCACACGCTGCAGCGGGTCAACCGTGGCCACGGCTTTGGTGAATTTTGCGAGGCGGTCGGTGCCGCCAAAGAGCGGGGGTTACCGGTCTGCGCGCACCTTATCGTCGGGCTGCCCGGCGAGGCCGCGGCGCACAACCTGATCTCACTGCAGCGGGTGCTGGCGCAGGGGGTGGAGGGGCTTAAGTTACACCCCCTGCACGTGGTCAAGGGGACCCAGCTGGCTAACGAGTGGCGGCGCGGGGAGTACCACCCCTGGGCAATGGAGAAGTACATTGGCACCGTGGCAGACTTGGTGGAGCGCACGCCGCCCGAGGTGGTTTACCACCGCCTGACCGGCACCGCGGAGGCCTCGATGCTGCTGGCGCCGGAGTGGTGCAACTGGAAGTGGCGGGTTCTTAACGCAATCGAAGATGAATTGGCCCGGCGCGGCAGCCGACAGGGTTGTCGCGGCCGCGAAGGGCATTATATTTAGAGGATGGGTTATGGCGAACAAGGTTGAACTGGTCTGCCCGGCGGGGAGTTTTCCTGCACTGCGTGCGGCGGTCGATAACGGGGCCGATGCGGTCTATATGGGGTTTCGCGATGCCACCAATGCACGCAACTTTCCCGGCCTTAACTTTGATGAGCGCACGGCCCGTCAGGGTATCGAGTATGCCCATCAACGCGGCGCCAAGGTGTTGCTGGCACTCAATACCTACCCGCAGCCGCAGAGCTGGGCGATTTGGGAAGCGGCGGTGGATAAGGCGGCCGCCCTCGGGGTCGACGCCCTGATCCTCGCCGACTTCGGTCTGATGGCCTACGCTGCCCGCACCCATCCGCAACTGCGCCTGCACCTCTCGGTACAGGGTTCGGCCACCAGTGCCGAGGCCATCGCCTTCTACCGCGAGCGCTTCAATATCCAGCGGGTGGTGCTGCCGCGGGTACTCTCGCTGTCACAGGTCAAACGGGTGATCAATAACACCGATGTCGAGGTCGAGACCTTCGCCTTCGGCTCGCTCTGCGTGATGGTCGAGGGGCGCTGCTACCTCTCCTCCTACGCCACCGGTGAGTCACCCAACACCTGTGGGGCCTGCTCACCGGCCAAGTCGGTACGCTGGGAGGAGACGCCGCACGGGCGTAACGTGCGACTTAACGGCGTGTTGATCGACAGCTATAAGGCCGACGACAGCGCCGGCTATCCGGTACTCTGTAAGGGGCGTTTTCTGGTCAACGGCAAGCTGGGGTATGCACTGGAGGAGCCGACCAGCCTCAGCGTACTCGACATCCTGCCGCAGCTGATTGAGGCGGGTGTCTCGGCGATCAAGGTGGAGGGACGTCAGCGCAGCCCCGCCTATGTCGCCCAGGTAACCAGGGTATTGCGACAGGCACTGGATGCGGCGCAGGCAAATCCCGCAGGCTATACGCCGCGCCGTGACTGGGTGGCGCAGCTGGATAAGGTGGCAGAGGGCAGCACGCACACACTCGGGGCACTGGAGAGGAACTGGCAATGAAGCTATCCCTCGGCCCCATCCTCTACTTCTGGCCCCGCGAGCAGGTGCTCGACTTCTATAAACAGGTCGCCGAGTGGCCGCTAGATATCGTCTATCTCGGTGAGGTGATCTGCTCCAAACGCCGTCTGTTGAAACCCGACGACTGGCTTGCCATTGCCGAGGCACTAACGGCGGCAGGTAAGGAGGTGGTGCTCTCCACCCTGACGCTGGTCGAGGCGGAGTCGGAACTGCTGGCGATGCGCCGCGCCATCGAGAACGGGCAATACCTGGTCGAGGCCAACGATATGGCCGCCGTGCAGATGGCGGCGGGCAAGGTCCCCTTTGTCGCCGGGCCGCACCTCAATATCTATAATTGTGAAAGCCTGACACAGATGTTTAAGGCCGGGGCGACACGCTGGGTGATGCCGGTTGAGTTGTCGAATGAGACCTTACAGGCCCTACTCAACGGTTGTCCCTCCGGCCTGGAGACCGAGGTCTTCGCCTATGGCCGCCTGCCACTCGCCTTCTCTGCCCGCTGTTTTACCGCGCGCAATGAGGGACTGCCGAAGGACGACTGCCAGCTACGCTGCGGCGATTATGCCGACGGGGTGGTGATGCGCTCGCAGGAGGAGGAGGACTTTCTTGTGATAAACGGTATCCAGACCCAGTCGGCTACGACCTCCAGTCTGCTTGATGCGCTGCCGGAGATGGTCGCTATGGGGGTCGATGTATTACGACTCTCACCGCAGTCACGAAACATGGCCGAGGTTGTCGAAATTTTTTACGAAGTACTCGACGGTGAGCTGAGTGTTAAGGCGGGGACCAAGAGCCTGAAAAAGATCGCCAACGGTGAGCTGAGTAACGGCTTCTGGTATGGCAAGTCAGGGATGGATTGGCATGTTGAAGCGGTGGCAGAGGGGCATGGCTGAAGAGAGCAGAACGCAACTCATCCTTGCCGAGGCGATTCGCACGGCCTGTATACATGCGGCCCGTGATGGCTATCAACATGCGGCGATTAGCGGACTGTGCGGCGAGGGTGCTCAGGAGTCGGCGCTAAGTGCAATGCAGATGCTGGATCTAGAAAAGATCATGCTGAGTCTAAAGGAGTCTTCGTAGAGATAAGTCGGATAATCCGTGATCCGACACACGGTGTGTCGGGGCACGAGTAGCAACGTGGTCGGCGTTATTTCTGAGGTGGCCGCAGAAACCCATCATTAACCATCAGCTCCGTCGCCACCTTCGGATTCTGATCATCCATCGGTTGGTTCAAATAATAGGGCAGCGTTGTCGGTTCCGGCGTAAGTGTAATGACGTCGGTCTCAGTCAGGCGTTTGATCACCGATTCTATGGTATCGCCCAGGTTTTCAGGGGCACCATTGGGGTATTGCCCTGCCAGGTGTTGAATCAGCTGGCTCACGGTGTGCTGGCCATCGGCCAGTGAAACCACGGTTCCCATCCAGGGGTCGAGCGGGGTAACGGTGTTGTTGTCGTGTACATCTACCAGAGAGACCGTATTGTCCTCCACTTTATAGACGGTGTTGCGTTTGAAATAGTGCGAGTGGTCCAAGGGTGACTCCGTTTATGGCTTAAGCAAAAGGTTGGGATGTGGCTGGCGGTGTTGGGCAACAATGCGCTCAGGGGCAGACGTTTTGGGGGGCTTAGTCGCGTGCCCACTCAATCACGCCGCGATAACGCGAATAGAGTTGCGCCACCCGTTTCACATAGTTCTGCGTCTCTTCATAAGGCGGCACGCCGCGATATTTTTTCACCGCACTCTCACCGGCATTGTAGGCGGCGGTCGCATGCGTAATGTTGTTGCCGTATTTTTTCATTAGCTGCTTTAAAAGCCGTGTTCCGCCATCGATGTTCTCACTGGCATTGAAGGGGTTTCTTACCTGTAGCAATTTTTGCGTGGCGGGCATCAATTGCATCAGCCCCTCGGCACCGGCTTTTGAGATAGCTTGCCTGTTAAAGTTAGACTCGGCATGGATCACAGCGCGGATCAGCGCGGCATCGACGGCGTGGGTGCGGGCGCTCTGCTCGATTAGATGATTAAATGATTTGATATTGAGCTTGATGCGGCTCCAGTCGGAGCGGGCCATCTCGCAGCCGATGTAGGAGAGCAGACAGCTGGGTTTGAGATTCTCGAAGGTGCCCCGATCGGGCTTATCTTCACTATAGGTGGTGATGCCGTTGTTAACGTATTTATAGATCTCGGCGTGGGCCCCACTGCATAGTAGAAGGGCGGTGAAGAGGAGGAGTAAATGACGTTGTTGCCGTAGTGACATGTTGACGGTTTTCTGCTGATCGGCCTCGCAGTATAGCGCAGGCGGACGATAGCGGTAGCCGCTACCGCTATCAGACCCCCAGGCGCTGCTGCAGGCCGCTTCGATTCATTAACCTTCCCACCGTGGCCGCCAGCCGTTTTCCCAGCACTGCGTCGAGGTGCATCTGCAGGTCAAAGTCCATGCCGTCGAGCAGATTCTTAAGGTAAAGTCCGGCCTCGGTTTCGCCCTCAATGGCGAGGCGACGGTGGAAGAACAGGGTGTCGGGGTCTTCGCTACGGCTCGCCAGTTGCCAGAAGTCATTAAGCTTACCGCTGATACGTACGTCCCAGGCCTGCGTTGCGCCGCTCTTCGGCTGGCGCTTGAGCTGGTTGCCCTGAATGCGAAACAGTAGCTCGGTGCGGGTGTCTTTGATACCGATGGCCAGGCGCTTGCCGTCGAGGTCATAAAGCTGGTCAACCATGTACTGCCCACGCAGCAGGTGGTTAAAGAGGCGACTCAGCAGTTCGCTATGCACGCTGTCGGGCAGACTGCGAAGAAGGATGGAGAGCGGCTTGATCGGTGCTTTCATGACAATTCCCTCGGAGTAAGGCAACTGATTATGACAAAGTGGGTCTATATAACTATTGATCCAGATCATTTGCGATCTGACCTTGGAGAATGACCGGTGAGCGGTTAGCCTTGAGGGATTAAACCTTGAATCAGGAGTTTGCTGTGGCGGAACAACAGGTACATCTCTCCATCGGCGGGATGAGCTGCGCAGGCTGCGTGGCGTCGGTAGAGATGGCGCTGCAGGCGGTGCCGGGGGTGGATGAGGCGAGCGTCAGCTTTGCCGAGCATACCGCGCTGGTGACAGGGAGTGTTGATGCCGAGACGTTGATCAGGGCGGTGGTCGATGCCGGTTACGAGGCGGCGGAACTAAAGGGGCTGGATGAGGAGCAGGCGGAGCGCGAGGCAAAGGAGCAGGCGCATACCCGCCAGCTGTTCAAGCAGTCTGCCGTGGCCGCACTGGTCGGTTTCCCTCTGATGAGCGCGGGCATGGCAGGTAGGCTCCCCGCGCTGGCCGAGGGCACGCTGTTCTGGCTACTGATGGCGGTCGTTACCCTGGCGGCGATGCTCTATTCAGGCCGTCACTTCTTTATCGGTGCCTGGAAACAGTTCAAACACCACAACGCCAATATGGATACCCTGATTGCGATGGGTACCGGCTCGGCGTGGTGCTACTCGGTGGCGATCACCCTCTCCCCCGACAGCGTGCCGACGTTGGCACAGCACGCCTACTTTGAGGCGGCGACCATCATCATCGCTCTGATCAACTTCGGCTCGGCGCTGGAGATGCGCGCCCGCGGCAAGACCTCCGAGGCGATCCGGCGACTGGTCGGGCTGCAGCCGAAGACGGCGCGGGTGGTGCGCGACGGTAAAGAGGTCGATGTGGCGATCATCGAGGTGGGGCTGGATGAGACGGTGCGGGTGCGCCCCGGCGAGCGCATCCCGCTCGACGGCCTCATCATCGACGGTCAGTCGTATGTGGATGAGTCGATGATCAGCGGTGAGCCGCTGCCGGTCGATAAGGTGAAGGGCGACGAGGTGATCGGCGGCACCATCAACACCTCCGGCACCTTCCTCTATCAGGTCAAACGTATCGGCAAGGATACCGTGCTGGCGCAGATCATCGAGATGGTGCGCACCGCCCAGGGGAGCAAACCGGCCATCGGCAAGCTGGTCGACAAGGTGGCGGGGATCTTCGTGCCGACGGTGTTGATCATCGCCGTGCTGACCTTCCTCGCCTGGTTCAACTTCGGGCCTAATCTGAGCTTCGCCATCGTCGCCACCATGACGGTGTTGATCATCGCCTGCCCCTGCGCCCTGGGCCTGGCGACGCCGATCTCGATTATGGTGGGTGTCGGCAAGGCGGCGGAGTACGGGGTGTTGATCCGCAACGGCGATGCGCTGCAGCAGGCGGGCAAGCTCGATACCATCGTGCTCGATAAGACCGGCACCGTCACCGAGGGCCGCCCGCAGCTGACCGACATCATCCCGTTCCACGGTGCCGATGCGGACAATCTGCTCGCCATTGCCGCCACGGTGGAGGCGGGCTCGGAACACCCGCTGGCCGCTGCCATCGTCGCCGGTGCCGATGAGCGCGGGCTGGAGCGGCTGGAGATCGCTCACTTCGAATCGGTGACCGGGCGCGGGGTGAAGGCCGAGATGAACGGGCAGAAGGTTTTCATCGGCACGGCTGGCTTTGTTACGGAGAATAAAATCTACCTCGGTCATCTGGAGCAGGACGGGGCGCGCCTCGCCGCCGAGGGCAAGACGCCGATTTACATGGGGATTAACGAGGCGGGGGCGGCGGTGTTCGCCGTGGCCGACCCGATTAAGGCCGACTCCGCCGCCGCCATCGAGCGTCTGCACAAAGAGGGGATGAAGGTGGTGATGCTGACCGGCGACCACCGCGACACCGCCAACGCGGTGGCCAAACAGGTGGGGATCGATGTGGTGATCGCCGAGGTACTACCGCAGGACAAGGACAAACATATCGAGCGGCTACAGGGGCAGGGGCGCATCGTCGCCATGGTCGGTGACGGCATTAACGATGCCCCGGCGCTGGCGCGGGCCGATGTCGGTTTTGCCATCGGCAGCGGTACCGATGTTGCCATCGCCAGCGCCGATGTCACCCTGATGCGCGGCTCGCTACATGGCGTTGCCGATGCCATCGCCATCTCCAACGCCACCGTGCGCAACATCAAGCAGAACCTGTTCGGTGCCTTCGTCTACAACAGTCTCGGTATTCCGGTCGCCGCCGGGGTGCTCTATCCGTTTATCGGCATGCTGCTCAACCCGATGCTCGCCGGGGCGGCGATGGCGCTTTCCTCCTTTACCGTGGTGAGCAATGCCAACCGTTTGCGTTTCTTCAAGGCCGGGGGTGGGAAATGATCTGGGTGAATCTGGCGGGATTGGTGTTGATTGGGCTTATCGTCTGGTGGTTCTGGTTTTCGAGAAAATAAACGGCAGTGAAATTGCTCTACAGCTCATCCAACGCACTGGTGGTCACCCATTTGCGCAATCTGCTCGAAAGCGAGGGGATGGCGTGTCGTATGAAAAATGAGTTTCTCTACAGCGCCGCCGGCGAGATTCCCCCCACCGAGATCTGGCCCGAGATTTGGGTCGATGAATCTGACCTGGAGCGGGCGCAGGCCATTATCGATGCGGCGCTGGCCGACAAATCAGGGCTGCCAAAGTGGCAGTGCAGTGAGTGTAAGGAGTGGAGCGAGGGGCAGTTCACGGCCTGCTGGCGTTGCGGCGCTGAACGTCCGCAAGGCTCGGAATAATCCCCTACACTATTTGGGTGGGTTCCCGGCCCGGAACGTTAGTTTTGCCGGTTTTTGTCGCCCCTTTTTTGTTGAGCAGTACCTGACATAGGCACACTTTTACTCGTGGATTCAACGCAGCAACAGGAGATAAGCCCGCAGGCCATCGGCATTATCGTCGAGGTGCATGGCCCAGTGGTGGTGATCTATTGCCGCCAGCTGCCGCCGCTACGCCAGGCGCTGAGTGCCGAGGTGGAGGGCGAGCGCTTTCTGTTTGAGGTGCATCAGCACACCGACCCCCATCACATCCGTGCCATTACCCTGCACCGTACCAGCGGCCTGCATCGCGGCATGCCGGTGTTTGATACGGGGGCAGCGCTGCATGTGCCGGTCTCACCGCAGTGTCTGGGGCGGCTGGTGAATATCTTTGGTGAACCGCTGGACGGTGGCGAACCGTTGCCTGCCGAGGAGTATCGGAACATCCACGCCCGCCCGCCGAGTCTGGCCGACAGTCTCGGCACCAGCGGCATCCTGGAGACCGGAATTAAGGTCATCGACCTGCTCTGCCCTTTTATCAAGGGGGGCAAGACCGGGCTCTTCGGCGGTGCTGGGGTCGGCAAGACGGTGCTGGTGATGGAATTCATGCACGCCATCGCCGCCATTCATCAGGGGGTCTCGGTCTTCGCCGGGGTGGGGGAGCGGATCCGCGAGGGGCACGAGCTGTGGCATGAGATGCGCAAGGCCAGGGTGATGCCGCAGACCCTGATGATGTTCGGCCAGATGAATGAGTCGCCGGGGGTGCGCTTTCGTGTCGGCCTCTCGGCGCTGACCTATGCGGAGTACCTGCGCGACACCACCCACAAGGAGGTACTGTTCGTGATGGATAATATCTTCCGCTTCGTACAGGCCGGTAGCGAGATCTCCAGCCTGCTCGGGCGCATGCCCGCCACCGTCGGCTATCAGCCCACGCTGCACACCGAGGTGGCCGAACTGCAGGACCGCATCCTCTCCACCCGTAACGGTGCCATCACCTCGGTGCAGGCGGTCTATGTTCCCGCCGACGATATGAGTGACCCGGCGGTCAATGCCATCCTCAACCACCTCGATACCACGGTGATCCTCTCGCGTAGCCAGGCGGCCCGCGGTATCTATCCGGCGGTCGACCCGCTGCGCTCCTCCAGCAAGTTGATGGACCGCCATACCCTGGGGGATCGCCACTACGACGTTGCCGAGGGGGTGCGCGAGGCGCTGGCCCGCTACGCCGAGCTGGAGGACATTATCACCATGCTCGGTATCGAGGAGCTCTCCCCCAAAGACCGGCAGATCGTAATGCGGGCGCGCAAACTACAGCGTTACCTCACCCAGCCGTTCTGGGCCACCGCCGCCTATACCGGTCTTGCCGGGCAGTCGGTGAAACTGAGCGACACGCTCGACGACTGCGAGGCCTTCCTGCGCGGCGACTATGATGAACTCAGCGAGGAGCAGTGCTACATGCGCGGCAGCATGAAGGAGAGTGCCGCATGAAGGCCTTCTCGCTGCAGCTGTTCGATAGCCGCCGTAGTGAATCTTTTGATGGCATTAGCGATTTTGTCGGCGAGGATGCGAGCGGTAGCTTTGGCATCCTTGCTGGTCATGCGCGGATGATGACGGTACTGGTGTTCGGGCTGGCCCGCTTTCGTGCCGGGCGTGATGCGCCGTGGCGTTATCTCGCCCTGCCAGGGGCGCTGCTCTATTTTGATGACAACACCCTCACGCTGATGAGTCGCCACTATCTTATCGATGACGATTATGATCGCATCTCGGCGCGGCTGGCCGATGAGCTGCTGAGCGAGGAGGAGCAGTTGCACGAGATCAGGCAGAGTCTGCAGCGAATGGAGGAGGCGATGCTCAGGCGCATGTGGGAGTTGGGGCAGCAGGGGATTAAGATCCATGAATGATCGCAAGCAACTGCGCCAGGATGTGGAGCGTCAGGTCAAACGGATGAAGCAGGCGGAACGGGAGCAGCCGACAGTGCTGGCGCAGACCGCCTTCCTCGGTACCCTCGGGCTGGTCTTTGTGCTGCCGGTGATCGTCGGTGCCTATGTGGGGCGCTGGCTCGACGGCATGGCCGAGGGCTACTCGATGCGCTGGACCCTCAGCCTGCTGTTTCTCGGCCTGCTGGTGGGGGCCTTTAATGTCTATCGAATGGTGCGGGATAAATAGCGATGGCGAGTGACGGTATCGCGATTGAAACCCTGTGGCAGCTCGGTCCGCTGGCACTGAGTGTCAGCCTGCTCACCTGCATCGGCCTGACCGTGTTGATCGGCGCGCTGGGCTGGTTACTGACGCGCAACCTCACCCTGCTGCCCAATACGGTACAGGTGGTGCTGGAGGGGGCGCTGGCGGCGCTGGAGGGGGCGGTCTCCCAGGTGGCTGGCAGCCATGCGCCGCGCATCATGCCCTTTATCGCCAGCCTCTGGGTGTTCCTGGTCAGTGCCAACCTGCTCGGCCTGGTGCCCGGCCTGCACTCACCCACCCGCGACCTCTCGGTCACCGCGGCGCTGGCGCTGCTGGTGTTCCTCTCGGTGCACTGGTTCGGCATCCGCACCCAGGGGCTGCGCCGTTACCTGCGCCACTATCTTGATTCGGGGTTGTTGATGCTCCCCTTTGAGTTGCTGAGCGAGGTGACCCGCACCGTGGCGCTGGCGGTGCGACTGTTCGGCAATATGATGAGCCTGGAGATGGCGGCATTGCTGATCCTGATGGTGGCCGGTTTTCTGGTGCCGGTGCCAATTCTGATGCTGCACGTGGTCGAGGCGCTGGTGCAGGCCTATATCTTTGGCATGCTGGCGCTGATCTACATCGCCGGTGGTATCCAGACCCAGGAATTAACCCATCAAGAATTAACTGATACGGAATAAGGAGAAATCGATGTCCGATATGAACTGGATCGTGCTCGGCTCAACGGTGGGCGCACTCTTTGCTATAGCGATAGGGGTGCTGTTACCGGCGCTGGCCATGGGGCGGGCGATCAGCAGCGCGCTGGAGGCGCTGTCGCGACAGCCGGAGGCGGAGAAGTCGATCATGCGCACGCTGTTCATCGGCCTTGCGATGATCGAGTCGCTGGCGATCTACGTGCTGGTGATCGTGCTGATCGTGCTGTTCCGTAACCCGCTGCTGGAATACCTCGTCGTAAGCTAGACGGGGGAGGAGAGACCGTGGAACTGAACTGGACCACCTTTGTGCTGGAGATCCTCAACTTCCTGGTACTGGTGTGGCTGCTGAAACGTTTCTTCTACCAGCCGGTACAGGCGATGGTGGTGCGCCGTCAGGAGGCAATCAAGGCGCAGCTCAAGCGGGCCGATGAGCAGCACCAGCAGGCCGAGCAGTTACGTCAGCAGTACGAACACCGTCTCGCCGACTGGGAGGCGGAGCGCGAGCTGGCGCGCCGCTCGCTGCAACAGGAGATTGAGACCGAACGGGGACGCCTGTTGCAGGCGTTGCAGCAGGGTCTGGAGGCGGAGCGCAAGAAGGCCCGTGTGCTGGCCGAGCGTGAGCAGGGGGAGCGGGTGCGCGAGGCCGAGGTAGAGGCGCTGGCGCAGGGGGCACGCTTTGTTGCCCGTCTGCTGGAGCGGGTCGCCTCCCCCGAGGTGGAGGCACAGCTATTCACCCTGTTACTGGGCGAGCTTGAGGCGCTTCCGGCCACGCAACGCGAGGCGTTACGGGCGCTGGAGAATGGTAAGCCCCTTGAGGTGGTAGTGGCCAGTGCCTACCCGCTGAGCGCCGAGCAGCAGCAGGCGCTGCAACAGCAGTTGCAGGCGCAGGTTAGTGTGAACCTGCAGTTTCGCTATCGGCAAAGCCCTAAACTGCTCGCCGGGCTGCGCGTCACCGTGGGGCCGTGGGTGATGCACGCCAATCTGCATGATGAGCTCAAAACCTTTGCCGCCGTAGCCTATGAGTAGTTACCAGTCCAACCAGCACGGCCTGCTCGCCAGGCAGGCGGAATGGCTGGAACGTTACCGTTTTGGCATGCAGCTGACCGAGCAGGGTGAGGTGGTCTCGGTCGGCGACGGCATCGTCTGGATCTCGGGCCTCCCCTCGGCGCAGATGGATGGCCTGGTGGTTTTCGCCGACGGCTCGCGGGCGATGGTGTTTGACCTCACCCAGGAGATGGTCGGCGCGGTGTTGCTGGATGAGAGTGAAAGCCTCGCCTCCGGCATGGCCGCCTTTCTCGCCCACGAGCAGCTGAGCGTGCCCAGTGGCGATGCGATCCTCGGACGGGTGCTCGACCCGCTGGGGCGTCCGCTTGATGGCGGGGGGGAACTGCTGGAGGCGAAGAGCCGACGTATCGAACAGCGCGCCCCGCCGATCATCGCCCGCGATATTGTGCAGCAGCCGCTCTACAGCGGTATCAAGATCATCGATAGCCTGATCCCCATCGGCAAGGGGCAACGACAGCTGGTGATCGGCGATGAGGGGCTGGGGCGCAGCTCGGTGGCGCTCGACATGGTGATCAACCAGCGCGGCTCACAGGTGCTCTGCCTCTACGTGCTGATCGGCCAGAAACGCTCCACCGTGGTCAACACCATCGAGACCCTGCGTGAACACGGCGCGCTGGAGTACACCACGGTGATCGTCGCCGAGGCGAGCGCCCTGCCGGGCATGCAGTACCTTGCCCCCTATGCGGGCTGTGCCATGGCCGAGGCGTGGATGGAGGCGGGGCGCGATACGCTGATTGTTTATGACGATCTGACCACCCACGCCAAGCTCTACCGTGAGCTCTCCTTGCTGCTGCGTCGCCCGCCGGGGCGCGAGGCCTATCCGGGCGATATCTTCTCCATCCATGCCCGCCTGCTGGAGCGCAGTACCGTGCTGAATGCCGCCCACGGCGGCGGCTCGATGACGGCGCTGCCGATTGTCGAGACCTTACAGGGGGAGATCGCCAGCTACATTCCGACCAACCTCATCTCCATCACCGACGGTCAGCTCTATCTCGACCAGACCCTGTTTGCCGGGGGCTTTCGCCCGGCCATCGACATCGCCAGATCGGTGTCACGTATCGGCGGCCAGGCACAGCACCCGTGTATCAAGGCCGAGGCCGGCAGGATGAAGCTCGATTACCTGCAGTTTCTTGAGCTGGAGGTCTTCACCCGCTTCGGCGCACGGCTGGAGGCGTCGATGGAACAGGCGATCCGCCGCGGCCGGACACTACGTGAGATCCTCAAGCAGGAGCGGCTGAGCCCGGTAACCGCGCGCTTCCAGCTTGCCTGGCTCATCGCCTTCAACGAGGGGTTGCTCGACGGCTATCCGCTGGAGGCCCTGGCGACCCGGATGCAGGGTTTACAACAGCAGGTAGCGGGCAGCGGGTTGCGCCTGGAGGATGGGCGCGATCGCTGGCTGGAGGCGCTACGCCGCTGGCTGCCCGCCGAGCCGGAGTGAGGTCGCGGTGAGCCGCTCACGTACCATTCAGACCCACCTCGAGCAGCTGCGCGAGTTGCAGACGATCATCGCCTCGATGAAGACCCTGTCGCAGCTGGAGCTGCATAAACTGGGCGGCATCGCCGCCAGCCAGCACGCCCTTGCCGCGAGCCTTGAGCGGCTGGCCGACGACTTCTATTACCACCACCCGCAGGGGGATGGCGGTGATGAGCAGACACTCTGGTTGTTAATCGGTAGCGAGCGCGGTTTCTGCGGTGATTTCAACGAGGCCCTGCTGCGCCGTCTGCCGCAGCTCTTTCCTGATTGCGCACAGCATCCGACACGGCTGCTGGCGGTGGGGCGCAAGCTATGGCCGCGACTGGAGGAGGCGGTGCCCGGCACAACGCCGCTGGCCGGGGCCAACGTCAGCGAGGAGCTGCAGCAGACTCTCACCCCGGTGATCGCCGCCATCCAGCAACGGATGAGCGAGGAGGGGCTGGTTTCACTGCGGGTGCTCTACCATGACGATGAGAAGGGGAGTCTGACGGAGCGCCGTCTGTTGCCCCCCGAGCTTCCGGCCAACCGCGATGAGTGGCGTACACCACCCCTGTTGCAACTCACACCGCAGGCGTTCCTGTACGGCTTTCTGCAACACTACCTGCTGCTCAGTCTCAACGAACTGTTCACCGTCTCCCTGCTGGCGGAGAACCAGTACCGGGTGCAGCATCTGGAGGGGGCGGTACACCGGCTCGATGAGCGCCTGGCGAACCTGGCCACCCGCGCCAACGCGCTACGTCAGGAGGAGATCACCGAAGAGATCGAGATGATCCTGTTGGCCAGCCCGGTGGTGGATTTTCCGGGTAGTCAGTAAGTTGGGCAGACCCCCCCGCCCTGTCTCAGTGGAAGTAACGCCCACCCGCCGCAATGGCGATAGTGATAAGACCCAGAATGGTATTAATCCCCACCATGTCACGGATGCGGTCGATGTGACCCTTGCCCTCGGGCCAGATCTGCGCGGCGACGGAGCGCTTCAGCGCCTGATAGGGGACAAAGTAGACGTAGCAGTAGATGGCGATCATTAGCAACCCCAGGCCGTGCATGATGTGGATATAGAGCCCGGCGCTGCCCATGCCGCCGAAGGAGACAAACAGCATCCAGTAGCCGGTGGCGACGATGGTGACGATGGCGCCCCACACCACGGGGAAAAAGCGGCCAAAGACGCCGACCCATAGCTGCTGGCGTAGCGGCGGCTCCAGCAGTTCGGCGGCGACGGGGCGCAGTACCTGATGGGCAAAAAACATTCCGCCAACCCAGAGGACGACGGCGAGCAGGTGGAGGGTGACGGTAATAGTCATTAGTTAGATCTCCAGATAGAGTTAATTGTTAGTGTTGATTGAAGTCCCGCTAGCATAGCGTTTACGCCAGCTGCGCAGGCGTTTAATTGGCGTGGCGCTTTGCGCCTTAAATTGGTGGGCGACATCATTGTTATGTGGGGCTCGTTTTTGTTGGCACAAGTATACGGTAGGGATGGAGGATGCCCAAATCTCGCAAAAGCGGCGCGGAGCGGGTAAGATTCGTGATTATTTTGTGGTGTACCGGCCCCAACAACCCTTTTGGCGCGGTGCGAACTGAACCGATTTACGATTAGATTTGAGAGGCAACAACCATGGCCGATTTCCAGATTGCTCCATCCATCCTGTCCGCCGACTTCGCCCGCCTGGGTGAGGAAGTGGATAAGGTACTGAAGTCCGGTGCCGATATCGTCCACTTCGATGTAATGGACAACCACTACGTGCCCAACCTTACCATCGGTCCGCTGGTCTGTGAGGCCCTGCGCAACCACGGCGTTACCGCCGACATCGATGTACACATGATGGTTAAGCCGGTGGATCGCATCATCCCCGACTTCGCCGCGGCCGGTGCCACCTACATCACCTTCCACCCCGAGGCCTCCGAGCACATCGACCGCAGCCTCGGCCTGATCCGCGAGCTGGGCTGTAAGTCCGGTCTGGTGTTCAATCCGGCGACCCCGCTCTCTCATCTCGATTACGTAATGGATAAGGTCGACATGATCCTGCTGATGTCGGTTAACCCCGGCTTCGGTGGCCAGAGCTTCATCCCCGCCACCCTCGACAAGCTGCGTCAGGCACGCAAGATGATCGACGAGTCCGGCTACGACATCCGCCTGGAGATCGACGGCGGCGTGAAGGTCAACAACATCCGCGAGATCGCCGAGGCCGGTGCCGACACCTTCGTCGCCGGTTCAGCCATCTTCGGTGCCCGCAATGAGAATGATGCCAACGACTACGACACCGTACTCAAGGCCTTCCGTGACGAGCTGGCGCAGGTCGGCAAGTAGGTAGCTGGCTAACTAACAAGGAGCGCTTGCGCCGCACCACACGGGGGTTGTGTTTTATCACACAACCCCCTATTTCATGGTGCTTTGTGACTGACCTGCAGTGAGAAAAAGATGTCTATTCAGAAACCCGAAATGATCCTCATCGATGTCGATGGCACCCTGGTCGACAGCGTGCCCGACCTTGCCTACTGCGTCGATGAGATGATGAAGCAGCTTGAGATGCCGCTACACGGCGAGGCGAAGGTACGCGAGTGGGTCGGTAACGGCGTCGAGCGCCTCTGCCGTCGCGCCCTCATCGGCCAGCTCGACGGCGAGCCGGACGATGCGCTGTTCGACCGGGCCTACCCCATCTTTATCGACCTCTATGCCGAGAACACCTCCAAGCGCTCCTGTCTCTATTCGGGCGTGGAAGAGGGGCTCGACTACCTGCAGGCCCAGGGCTACAAGCTGGGCTGTGTCACCAACAAGGCGGCGCAGTTCACCCACCCGCTGCTCAAGGACCTCGGCATCTTCGACCGCTTCGATATCGTCATCAGTGGCGATACCCTGGCGAAGAAGAAACCCGACCCGCTGCCGTTGCTGCACGGTGCCGAGCACTTTGGCGTAAAGCCGGAGAACGCGCTGATGCTGGGCGACTCGGTGAGTGATGTGAAGGCCGCGCGCGCCGCCGGTTTTCAGATCATCTGCATGAGCTACGGCTACAACCACGGTGTGGATATCCGCGACGCCAACCCGGATGCGGTGATCGATTCGATGGTTGAGCTGAAAGAGTTAATATAAAAAATAATTACCAAAGAAGGGGATAACGGTGAGAGAAAAATTCGACAAGCGATGGTGTAGCTAATCCGCCGTAGGTCACGTTGCGACAGCTACGTGACAAACATGGTCGAACAACTACCCATCTCTTACCGTTTCCCCTTTTAGGTGATTAGCACATGAACACACAACGATTCGCACAACTGGCCGCCGAGGGCTACAACCGCATCCCGCTAATGCGCGAGGTGCTGGCCGATCTCGACACGCCACTCTCCACCTACCTCAAGCTGGCCGACGCGCCTTACTCCTACCTGTTTGAATCGGTGCAGGGCGGCGAGAAGTGGGGCCGTTACTCGATTATCGGCCTGCCGGCGCGTACCGTGCTCACGGTAAGGGGCCACGAGGTTACCGTCACGCGTGATCACGTGGTGCTGGAGCAGCAAACGGTCGAAGATCCCCTCAGCTTTATCGAGGACTTCCAGACGCGCTACAAGGTGCCCAAGGTCGAAGGTCTGCCGCTGTTCACCGGCGGACTGGTCGGCTACTTCGGTTACGACACCGTGCGCTATATCGAGCCGCGCCTGGGCGACTGCCCCAACGAAGATCAGCTCGGCAATCCCGACATCCTGTTAATGCTCTCCGATGAGGTGGTGGTGTTCGACAATCTCAGCGGCAAGCTCTTCGTGGTGGTGCATGTCGACCCCGCCGAGGCCGCGGCGCAGGAGAAGGGTGAGACCCGCCTGCGACAACTCGTCGCTCTGTTAGACGAGCCGGTAAAGCGCCCCCCCTACGTGCAGAGCCGCGAGGTGACAGAAGATGACTTTGTCTCCGGCTTCACCCAGCAGGGTTTCGAAGAGGCGGTAGTGAAGTCCAAGCAGTACATCACCGATGGCGACATCATGCAGGTGGTACTGTCGCAGCGCCTCTCCATCCCCTTTGAGGCACCGCCGCTGGACCTCTACCGATCCTTACGTAGCCTCAACCCCTCGCCCTATATGTACTTCCTCAACCTGGGTGAATTCCAGATCGTCGGCTCCTCGCCGGAGATCCTCACCCGCTACGAGGACGACAAGGTCACCGTGCGCCCCATCGCCGGGACCCGACCGCGTGGCAAGGACGAGGCCGAGGACAGGGCACTGGAAGCCGACCTGCTGGCCGACCCGAAAGAGCTGGCCGAGCACCTGATGCTGATTGACCTGGGGCGTAATGATGTCGGCCGCATCGCCGAGACCGGCACTGTTGAGCTCACCGAAAAGATGGTGATCGAACGCTACTCCCACGTCATGCACATCGTCTCCAACGTCGAGGGCAAGTTGAAGGCTGGCATGTCCGCCATGGACGCCCTGCGCGCCACCTTCCCCGCCGGCACCGTCTCCGGCGCCGCCAAGGTACGCGCCATGGAGATCATCGACGAGCTCGAGCCGGTCAAGCGCGGCGTCTACGCCGGCGCCGTCGGCTACCTCGGCTGGCACGGCAACATGGACACCGCCATCGCCATCCGCACTGCGGTGATTCAGAACAAAACCCTCTACATGCAGGCGGGGGCCGGGATTGTCTATGACTCGGTGCCACGGAATGAGTGGGATGAGACGATGAATAAAAGTCGGGCTGTTTTTCGGGCGGCGGAGATGGCGGCGCGGGGGTTGGATAATGCGTCGCATCGGTAGTGTTGGCTTGTGCCTGGAGTTGAGTCCGTTGTATAAGAGAGTGATATAACGTGCAGAGTCAGACAGGGAGTCATCAATGAACAGTGAAAAGGGCCAGAGAATATGTGAGTGTTCTCTGGCTTTTTTATGTCTGGTGACTGGATCTGATTCCGTTAATTCGGAAAGGGCTGAAAGAGTGTGCGGTGGATTGTTTGATTTAAGGGCTCTGACCTCTTTGATTGATTTTCGACAATAGACAAAATCCAGAGAAGAGACCGTAATGGTTCGCTACGTGAGATCACTAAATGCAACAATGCGAGAGCTGAGCGCATTGTTTTGTGAAGTAAATAAGAAGTCATCCTTAATATAGTAGGATTAATATGATAAATATAAAATCTGATGAAATAAGAAATTGTGTTTCTAAATTAGCTAATAACGTAAGAGCTGAGAACATTGAATACGATAGTTATATTGACTTGTATTCTGGTTCTGAAAATATATCGAATATAAACAATGTAAATAATAATGTTATATATGGAAGAAGAGGTTAGGGAAAGACTCATCTGTTACGTGCGCTACATGAAAAAATCGCATTAGAGTTTGATGAGAACAGAAACTTTCCAGTGTATGTAGATGTTAGGCGAATTGTGCCGCTCTTGTCATCTGATGATGGCTTGCATGAAATTAATGCAATCTTAATATTCAAATATTTGATGCAAGAGGTTGCTCATACGATTACTGATAATGTTATGGTGATTTACGGGTTAAATGAATTTGATACTGCAAATGATAATGTTCGAACAATCAAAGAACATTGCTTAACAACTATCTTCGAAAGAATTTACTTGGAGTTTGACGGAAAGGCGTTTAGTAAGCCAACGTCTTTGACTGTATCAGAGGAAGAGGTAAAAAGCGTAAGTGGCTCTGCAACATTGTCTAAATCGCCCTCGTTAACATTAAAAGGGGAAGGGCAAAAAAATATCTGGCGACAAAAAGCAAGATACGTATATTTCTATATTAGATGTCACAAATGCAATCGAAGACCTTCTTAAAACCCTTAACCTAAGGAGGGTTACGTTGATTATTGATGAGTGGTCCGAGGTGGAATTGGACACACAATTGTATTTGGCGGAGATTCTTAAGAAAAGTTTCTCGGCAATTCCGGTAACTTTAAAGATCGCGGCCATTCCAAATAGAACAAACTTGGGTGTCAAAACTGATCAGAAGTTCTTTGGCTTAGAGGATGGAGGGGATATTTTTGGTTACCCTCTAGATATGAGATATGTTTTTGAGGTTAATAAGTCTCAAACCAGAAACTTTTTTAATGATTTAGTTTATAAACATCTGCATTCAATTGATTCGACCTCAATAGAAAAACTTTTAACAGACAATAAAACCACAAGAGATAAAATAATTAATACATTTTTTGCAAATGTTGCACTAAATGAGGTCTTAGTGGCATGTGCAGGTATACCAAGAGATTTTATGAATCTATTTATAAGCTCGTATGACAAGTACCTGCTTACATCAAGTAATAACGCGAAGAGAATTAGTGTGCAGAACATTCGTTCTGCTAATTCTGAATGGTATGAGACAGATAAGAAAGAGCAGATTGATAAGCACCCAGTTGAACGACAGCTACTTACAGAGATTGTTCGTGAGGTTGTGGAAAACAAAAAGTCAATACATTTTTTGGTGCCAGAAAAACATTCAAAGAACAAACATATACAAAACCTGATTGATTTCAGAGTTATGCACCTGAGGCGTAAAGGTTATTCACACAAAGATCACTCAGGAACATCATATAATGTATATTCGATAGATTATGAGTGTTACAACTCTCTAAATATATCCAAAAACAAATTGGATACATCTACACTTGACGAACTTGACCTAAAGGAGCTTAGGGATGTTCGCAGGATTTCTTTAGAAGACTCATTCTTTCAAAACTTCCTTATGGAAATTGGTGAGGCATTTAGCTGTCCACATTGTAGCAAGCCAATTGATACAAATCATCTTGCTTATATAAAACAGAACATGTGTAATAATTGTTACGAGGTGGTAGAGAAATAGATATTTAAACTAAGAAACCGTGGTCAGAACACAGCCCGTTGGGCGCAATAACTAACAGGCATTGCGCCGCATGTTAATCAGCATAACCAAGCTCAACATCGCCACCACCAGCCCAATCAACCGGGTAGACATCCTCTTCAACGAGCCGATGAGAGGTAGAGTAAGGCCAATCCTCTACACGCGTGACATATTGGTGTTTGACGGGGTTGAAGTGTAGATAATCCATATGGGCCTGATAGTCTGCCTCATCCCGAAACAAACGGGGTCAGAACACTGTTTCCTCTAATATACGACTCTTTTCCGAAGGCCAACAATAATCGTAGAAATCCCATTTATCGACATCATCTTATGATTGACTACACTATCTCGGGTAGATGGCATAAATGAGCTGTGTGAGACAGTCAGGGGGTATAACATGGATTTGGAGCTGGAAATCACCAATCACATCCGCTGGATAGATTCGTTGGCATCCCTGCTTGATAGCGAGGAGTTAACAGAAGAAACCTTCAATGCGATCTCAGAGCACGACAAATGTGCACTTGGCCAGTGGTTGATGTCTAAAGATTCGAAATCACTTCAGGGCTTACCCGAGTTTGAGAAACTCATTGAAAGTCACAAGCTTTTTCATGAACTGGCAGCAGAGATGGTGGAGGCGGTGCAGCTGAACCAGGAGACGGATGTAATGGTATTGCAAACACAGTTTATTGAAGAGTCACGAAAAGTCATCGACAATCTGCGGCGGCTAAAATAAATGGGGTCAGATGCTGAGGAATCCCCACAAAATATCCAACCAGATCAACTATTTGAATGGATAAATTAAGATAATTGAATGCATGCATGGTGAATTTGTGATCTCATGAGGTCACCACAACACCAAGAGAACATCGCCATGCATGCCCGTAAAG
>JBFFMJ010000002.1:0-401937 GCA_041554195.1 Thiohalomonadaceae bacterium | reverse complement strand
CTTTAATCACATTCTCAAACTGCGCAATGGGATAAGCGCCTCTTAGCGGGATACCGTTAAGCACGAAGCCGGGGGTGCCGGTCATGCCGAACTTGCGCGCCTCGTCTATGTCCTGCTGGATGCGGGTGTGGATTTCGTCTTCACGATCTTCCAGGGTCTTTGCCAGCAGTTTCATATCGGCACCGGTCTGCTGTGCGAGCTGTTTCAGGTAGGGTTCGCCCTGCTTCAGCTTGGTGATGTCCTTGAAGACGGCATCATGGAACTTGAAGGCCAGCGCGTTGTTCTGCATGCGCAGTGCTTCATAGTAGTGTGCGGTGGGCATGGCTGATTCGTGAAAATCGAGCGGCAGGTGCTTATAGACGAACTGGATCTTGCCATCATACTTTTTCATCAGTTCCATCACGGTGTTGTAGCCGCGCTGGCAGTAGGGGCACTGGAAGTCGGAGTATTCGACGAGTACCAGCGGGGCTTTTTTGCTGCCGCGAATCGCCTCGTCCTTGCGGATTTGTGGCTTAAGCGGATTGCTAAAGGCGGCCTCGAACTCTTTTTGCTCCTGAATTCTTTTGGTGATGGCTTCCTGCTGTTGTGCCTGTTTGGCGGCAACCTGCAACACGGCCATGAATTCAGCCGGGTTCTCCTGAATCACCTGGTAGAGGATCTCCGGGTTCTCTTTAAGTACCTTGCTGATTTCATCTTTCAGGTCAGCGGCGTAGAGGCTGCCGGAGAGCGCGAGGGTGGAGAGGAGTAGGGTGAGCTGTTTTTTCATGATGCGTCCTGTCGGTATTGGATTCATTGTCGGCTACGTTAGCAAAGCTGGGGGCATTTGAGTAAAAAAACGACCCTGCGCAGCGGATTTGCAGCCATTCTATAGTGCTGTGACCGCTTATGGGGCGGATAGTTGCGGCAAACTCCGTTTATGTGAAACGGTTCACTCTCACATATAGGGTGTGATACTATTCAAATCAATGAGATAGGGTGGCCAGATGGCCCCCTGATAACCCGAATCCCAAGCACTGTGTCCGGCACGGTGCTTTTTTATTGTCACGTGGTCTGTCGTAGGGATCACCACTGAATAGGAACATAACATGCCTGTTATCACCCTTCCCGATGGCTCTGAGCGCCAGTTCGATTCCCCTGTTTCTGTCTATGATGTGGCGGCCAATATTGGCTCAGGCCTTGCCAAGGCGACCCTGGGGGGAAAGGTCAACGGCCAGCTGGTTGATGCCTCGTACTTGATTAAAGAGGACGCCACTCTTGCGATCATCACCGATAAGAGTGATGAGGCGCTGGAGATCATCCGCCATTCGACCGCTCACCTGCTGGCGCAGGCGGTACAGCGCCTGTTCCCTGAGGCGCAGGTGACCATCGGCCCGGTGATCGAAGACGGCTTCTTTTACGATTTTGCCTACGAGCGCCCCTTTACCACCGATGATCTGAAGAAGATCGAGAAGGAGATGGCGAAGATCGTCTCGCAGAACCTGCCGCTGGAGCGCTCCGAGATGCCCCGTGAGGAGGCGATTGAGATGTTCCTTGGTATGGGGGAGAAGTACAAGGCGGAACTGGTGGAGGCGATCCCCCACGGTGAGGTGCTGTCGCTCTACAAACAGGGGGAGTTTACCGACCTCTGCCGTGGCCCCCATGTGCCTTCCACTGCCAAGCTCAAGGCCTTCAAGCTGATGAAGGTGGCCGGTGCCTACTGGCGCGGTGACTCCAACAACGAGATGCTGACCCGCATCTACGGCACCGCCTGGGCCAATAAGAACGACCTGAAGGATTACCTGCACCGCCTGGAAGAGGCGGAGAAGCGCGACCATCGTAAGATCGCCCGTCAGCTGGACCTGTTCCACAGCCAGGAAGAGGCCCCGGGGATGATCTTCTGGCACGACAACGGCTGGATGGTCTACCAGCAGGTCGAGCAGTATGTGCGTGATGTGCTGCGTGAAAATAACTACACCGAGGTGAAGACCCCGCAGGTTGTCGATCGCAGCCTGTGGGAGAAGTCGGGCCACTGGGACAAGTTTGGCGACATGATGTTCACCACCCATTCGGAGAACCGCGACTATGCGGTGAAGCCGATGAACTGCCCGTGCCATGTGCAGATCTTCAATCAGGGCCTCAAGTCCTACCGTGAGCTGCCGCTGCGTATGGCCGAGTTCGGCTCCTGCCACCGCAACGAGCCCTCCGGTACGCTGCACGGGCTGATGCGGGTGCGTAACTTCACCCAGGACGATGCCCATATCTTCTGTACCGAGGAGCAGATCCAGCCTGAGGTCTCGGAGTTTATCGACCTTCTATATAAGGTCTATGCCGATTTCGGCTTTGATGAGGTGATCATCAAGCTCTCCACCCGCCCTGAGAAGCGCGTTGGCTCGGACGAGGTATGGGACAAGGCCGAGCACGCGCTGGAGCAGGCGCTTAACAGTAAGGGGCTGCCGTGGGATCTGCAGACCGGCGAGGGTGCCTTCTACGGGCCGAAGATCGAGTTCTCACTGAAGGATTGCCTGGGCCGGGTATGGCAGTGCGGTACCATTCAGGTCGATTTCTCGATGCCGGGTCGTCTCGATGCCCACTATATTGCCGAGGATGGAAGCAAGCAGGTGCCGGTGATGCTGCACCGGGCGATCCTCGGATCGCTGGAGCGTTTTATCGGTATTCTCATCGAAAACTTCGCCGGCGCCTTCCCCCTGTGGTTGGCCCCGGTTCAGGCCGTAGTGATGACAATTACCGACCGACAGGCCGAATTTGTCAAAGAAATCGAGCAAAACCTTAAAAAACAAGGCATTCGCATCAAATCCGACTTGAGAAATGAGAAAATCGGCTTTAAAATCCGCGAGCACACATTACACCGTGTTCCCTACATGCTGGTCATCGGTGACCGCGAGGTAGAGGAACGAACCGTTGCGGTACGCACCAGAACCGGTGAAGACCTTGGCACGATGTCTATGGAGACATTTGCCGAGTTGCTGAATTCTGAGATTGCGAACCGCGGACGTAAACCTGCACTGGAGGATTGACGACATCGCTGCTAAAGAGAAGCAAACTCGACTTAACGAAGATATTCGGGTTCCAGAAGTACGCCTTATAGGCGCCGACGGCGAACAGGTGGGAGTGATACCCACCTCACAAGCGTTGGAGATTGCCCTCGAGGCCGATCTTGATTTGGTAGAGGTTTCACCCGATGCCAAACCGCCAGTCTGTCGCATTATGGACCACGGTAAGTTCATCTTTGAAGAGCGTAAGAAGCAGCAGGTCGCCAAGAAGAAGCAGAAGCAGGTCCAGGTAAAAGAGATCAAATTCCGTCCTGGGACGGAAGAGGGAGATTATCAGGTAAAACTACGCAACCTGACACGCTTCCTCACTGAAGGGGACAGGGTCAAGGTAACCTTACGGTTCCGTGGCCGTGAAATGGCCCACCAGGAACTCGGTCGCGATCTATTGAAGCGCGTCGAGGGTGACCTTGCAGAATTGGGTTCTGTTGAACAGTTCCCGAGGATGGAAGGCCGCCAAATGGTGATGCTGATTGCCCCAAAAAAGAAGAAGTAGACCCGTATTTATACAGGTCTGCTTCGAGCGCGCTACTGTCCGCCCCTTACGGAGGTGTCCAGTCACAAACGTTGCGTTTTTATCACTTTGAAATGCGGAGTTAAGTAATGCCGAAAATCAAAACCAATCGGGGCGCTGCCAAGCGCTTCAAACGTAGTGCCGGGGGCTTTAAGCGTAATAAGTCTTTCCGTCGTCACATCCTCACCAAAAAACCGACCAAGCGTAAGCGTCAGCTGCGTTCGCCGGAAATGATTGCACCGGTCGACGTCCGTATGGTTCGTCGCATGTTGCCCTACAGCTGAGGAGTATTGAACGATGGCAAGAGTAAAACGTGGTGTTACCGCACGCGCCAGGCACAAGAAGGTCATTGCCCAGGCTAAAGGGTATAAAGGCCGCCGTAAGAATGTATATCGCGTCGCCAAGCAGGCGGTTATCAAGGCAGGCCAGTACGCCTACCGTGACCGTCGCCAGCGCAAGCGTCAGTTCCGCGCCCTGTGGATTGCCCGTATCAACGCGGCTTCCCGTGAGTGTGGTCTTTCTTACAGCCGTTTCATTAACGGTCTGAAGAGGGCGGGTATCGAGATTGATCGTAAGATCCTGGCCGATATCGCCGTAACCGATAAGGGCTGTTTTGCTGCATTGGCAGAGCAATCCAAGGCGGCACTAGCTTAATCACCTTCACCGCCGCTGGCGCTTGATCTGCCAGTGGCGTGTGACCGAGTGATTGGCACCGAAAGGGGGAAGGCCGAAAAGTCTTCCCCCTTTTTAGTTTTTAAGCATTCTTAAGGGTGTGGCCCCGCTGGCGGCACTTAAATACGGAGAAGTTGCGTGGATGAGTTGACAGGACTCGTAAGCGAGGCGGAACAGCAGATCGCTGCCGCAGAAGAGTTGCAGGCACTGGATACGATTCGGGTGCAGTATCTCGGCAAAAAGGGCTTTTTTACCGAGCAGATGAAATCACTGGGTAAGTTGTCGGCCGAACAGCGTCCCGCTGCCGGTCAGGCAATCAATCAGGCCAAGGGCAAGGTGCAGCAGGCGCTTGAGGCGCGTAAACAGTCGCTTAAAGATGCCGAACTGAATGCCCGTCTGGCCTCAGAAACGATCGATGTGACCCTGCCGGGTCGCGGCCAGCATTCCGGTGGACTGCACCCGGTTACCCTGACCCTGCAGCGCATCAATGAGCTGTTCTCGCAGCTGGGCTTTAGCGTTGCCGAAGGGCCGGAGATCGAAGATGACTTTCATAACTTCGAGTCGTTGAATATTCCTGAGACCCATCCGGCGCGTGCGATGCACGACACCTTCTACTTCGATGCCAAGACGCTGCTGCGTACCCACACCTCGCCGGTGCAGGTACGCACCATGGAGCAGCAGCAGCCACCGCTACGGGTGATTGCGCCCGGGCGTGTCTATCGTTGCGATTCGGACCTGACCCACACCCCGATGTTCCATCAGGTGGAGGGGTTGATGGTGGACGAGGCGGTGAGCTTTGCTGATCTCAAAGGCATTCTCGATGACTTCCTGCGTAATTTCTTTGAGCGTGATCTGGAGGTGCGTTTCCGCCCTTCCTACTTCCCTTTTACCGAACCCTCTGCCGAGGCCGATATCCAGTGCGTCATGTGTGGCGGGAAGGGGTGTCGTGTCTGCTCCCACACCGGCTGGCTGGAGGTGCTGGGTTGCGGCATGGTACACCCTGAGGTGTTCCGCCACGTTGGTATCGACAGCGAGAAGTACACCGGCTTTGCCTTTGGCATGGGGGTTGAGCGGCTGGCGATGTTGCGCTACGGAGTGAACGATCTGCGTCTCTTTTTCGAAAATGACCTGCGTTTCCTGCAACAGTTTAATTAGCAGTGAACAACAAAGTACGCGAAGTGACTTGATGTAAGGGCGTTTCATCATGGTGTGAGGGGAATATTGGCTTTGCCTCCCTTGACCCGCTTCGCGGTAAAAATAATTTATTAGATTCAGGCTAAATACCTAATATGAAATTCAGTGAACAGTGGTTGCGTGAGTGGGTTAATCCTTCGGTCTCTACCGATGAGCTGTGTCATCAGCTGACCATGGCCGGGCTGGAGGTCGACGCGGTCGACCCGGTGGCCAGTGAATTTAGCGGTGTCGTTGTCGGCGAGGTGCTGAGCGTTGAGCCGCACCCGGATGCCGATAAACTGCGGGTGACTCAGGTCAATATTGGTGAAGCCGAGCCAGTACAGATCGTTTGCGGTGCGGCCAATGTGCGCGCCGGTCTGCGCGTGCCCTGTGCCATTGTTGGCGCTAAACTGCCCGGCAACTTTAAGATTAAAAAGGCGAAGCTGCGCGGCGTTCCCTCTAACGGCATGCTCGCCTCGGCCTCTGAGCTGGGGTTGGCCGAGAGCTCGGAGGGACTGATGGAGCTGCCCGCCGATGCCCCGGTGGGCGAAAATTTCCGCGACTATCTGCAACTGGATGATGTCATCATCGAACTGGGGCTGACCCCCAACCGTGGCGACTGCCTGAGCCTTGCCGGGATCGCCCGTGAGGCCGGTGTGTTGAATAATGCCGAGGTGCAGGGGCCCGCCTGTGATGCCGTTGCGCCCACCATCGACGAGACGCTGGCGATAAGCGTTACCGCGCAGGCCGAGTGCCCGCGTTATCTGGGGCGTGTCATCCGCGGTGTGAATGTGGCTGCCGAGACTCCGCTGTGGATGCAGGAGCGCCTGCGTCGTAGCGGCAACCGCAGTCTCGGTGCCGTGGTCGATGTTACCAATTACGTGTTGCTTGAGCTGGGGCAGCCAATGCACGCCTTCGATCTGGCCAAGCTCAATGGCGGCATTCAGGTGCGCCTTGCCACTGCCGGTGAGAAACTGAAGCTGCTGAATGAGGATGAGGTTGAGCTGGATGGCGAGACCCTGGTGATCGCCGACGATTCGGCAGCACTGGCGATGGCCGGTGTGATGGGCGGTGCCGGGTCGGCGGTTGGCGATGAGACTCAGGATATCTTCCTGGAGAGCGCCTTCTTTAATCCACTCTCTATCGCCGGTCGTGCCCGTCGCTATGGGTTACACACCGACTCCTCACACCGTTTTGAACGTGGTGTCTCGCCAGAGCTGGCCACACAGGCGATGGAGCGCGCCACAGCGCTGTTAATCGAGATCGCCGGGGGCAAGGCGGGACCTGTAAGCGAGGTGGTCTCTACCGAGCACCTGCCGACGTCCAAGCCGGTTAGCCTGCGCCACGCACGCGTTGAGCGAGTGTTGGGCACTCAGGTCTCGAAGGAGACCATTGATGAAATCCTCTGCCGCCTTGATATGCAGGTAGAGGCGAACGGGGAGGGGTGGTTGGTGACCGCACCCGCCTTCCGTTTTGATATCAGTATTGAGGAAGATCTGATCGAGGAGATCGGTCGCATCATCGGCTACAGCAACCTGCCCAGCATTCGTCCACAGGGGGCGCTGCGTATGGGGGAGTGCCCCGAGGCCAGGCTCGATAAGATGGACCTGGCAAGGGTGCTGGTGGAGCGTGGTTACCAGGAGGCGATCACCTATACCTTCGTCGAGCCGAAGATGCAGCATCTGCTCGACCCGCAGCGGACCCCCATCGCCCTGGCCAACCCCATCTCCGCCGATATGTCGGTAATGCGCACCACTATCTGGGCCGGCCTGTTGCCCGCGTTGCAGCACAACATCAATCGCCAGCAGGGCAGGGTACGGTTATTTGAGTACGGCTTGCGCTTCCTGCCGCTGGAGGGCGATGCCATTCAACAGGATAACGTTGTTGCGGGTGTCGTCTACGGCAACGTACTGCCCGAGCAGTGGGCCGCTACTGAGCAGAAGCTCGACTTTTTCGATGTAAAGGGTGACGTGGAGGCATTAATGGCCTTAACCGGTCGTGCCGAAGACTTCAGCTTCAGTGCCGATACGCACCCGGCACTGCATCCAGGCCAGGCTGCCCGCATCGCCCTGGATGGCAAATCGGTGGGGTGGCTCGGTGCCTTGCACCCCTCAATAGAGTCCAGGCTGGGCCTCAGTGGCCAGACCTTCCTCTTTGAGATCGAGGCAGAGGCACTATTTTCAGGAACTGTGGCAAAATTCAGTGAAATCTCAAAATATCCGGCGATTCGGCGCGATATTGCACTAGTTTTAGAGCGGGCAATTCCTTCGTCAGCCGTCTCTGAAGTCGTGCAAAGAGTCGCCCCTGATACCTTGCAGAACTTAAAGCTGTTTGACGTCTATGAAGGCGAACATATTGATTCAGGACGAAAAAGTCTTGCTTTAGGCTTGACCTTACAGGCACAATCACGCACTCTTACTGATGAAGAAGTTGATTCCGCTATCGAGCAGATAGTAACAACCCTTGCAAGCGAACTAGGGGCGGCATTAAGAGAATAACTATGGCTTTAACGAAGGCAGCGATGGCTGAATCCCTGTTTGAAGAGCTTGGTCTCAACAAACGGGAGGCCAAGGAGCTGGTCGAGCAGTTTTTCGAAGAGATTCGGGCTGCTCTTGAAGGTGGATATCAGGTCAAGCTCTCCGGCTTTGGTAATTTCGACCTACGCGATAAAAATGAGCGTCCGGGAAGAAATCCCAAAACTGGCGAGGAGATACCCATCACGGCGCGACGCGTGGTAACCTTCAGACCAGGACAAAAACTAAAAGCAAGAGTAGAGGCGTATGCTGGAACCCAGCAATAATAACGAATTACCACCGATACCTGGCAAGCGGTACTTCACTATTGGCGAGGTGAGCGAGCTGTGTAACGTCAAGCCGCATGTATTGCGCTACTGGGAACAGGAATTCACCCAGCTCAAGCCGGTAAAGCGTCGTGGCAATCGTCGTTACTACCAGCGTCAGGATGTAATCATCATCCGTCAGATCCGCTCACTGCTGTATGAACAGGGCTTCACCATTGGTGGGGCACGCCAGCAGTTTGAGAGCGACGATGTAAAACACGACGCGGATCAAAGCCAGCAGATCATTCGCCAGCTTCGCAACGAGCTGGAAGAAGTACTGGATATCCTCAAACGCTAAAAATTTTATTTCGGATGATGTTCTCATCCGCACTTATCTAGTGTATTATGCGCGGCTTCCTGAAGAGGGAAGTCGTACTCTTCTCGGGGCGTAGCGCAGCCTGGTAGCGCACCACAATGGGGTTGTGGGGGTCGAAGGTTCGAATCCTTTCGCCCCGACCAATAAAGGTCGGATAAACAAGGGCTTACCAAGTAATTGGTAGGCCCTTTTTATTTGTGGCTACTATTTGCTCGCCCCTCTTCTCACGGACCAAATAATCTTCTCCAGATACTCG
The DNA here is from genome assembly GCA_041554195.1 of Thiohalomonadaceae bacterium. Taxonomy (GTDB): domain Bacteria; phylum Pseudomonadota; class Gammaproteobacteria; order Thiohalomonadales; family Thiohalomonadaceae; genus JAPHSX01. Next base: position 393,120 of record JBFFMJ010000002.1, on the reverse strand, counting down.
AATTGTGTCCGCCCTCTGGTTTATAGTGTTCCGACAGGCATAGCTTGTATAAGCTGTTAACGTCGCATAGAAGTGCGACGTATATCTGACAGCGAATCATCACTGACTTTATAGTGGCATGGTCTGCTGCTGACCACGAGTATTAAGGCTCTATGGATAAAATGCCGTTAAAAGTGTTGCTGCTCGAAAATTCCGAGGCCGATGCACTTTTACTTGTCGAGAAGATAGAACAGTCGGGTTTTGTCCTGGATTACGACCGGGTCGATACCAAGCAGAGGATGCTCAGTGTCCTTAGCGCGGAGTCCGACTGGGATATCATCATCTCCGAGCACATCATGCCGGGCTTCTCCTCCACCGATGCGCTGTTGCTGCTGTTGCAGCGGGGCATTGAGGCACCGCTCATTATCGTCTCGGATAATGTTTCTGAAGAGGTGGCCATTCAGTCGGTGCGCGCCGGCGCGCATGATTTCCTAATTAAGGACAACCTCTCCCGACTCGGTATCGCGATCACCCGTGCGCTACAGGTTTCACGCGCGAGGACCGAGGCGAAGGCTTATCAGCAGCGACTGCGGGAACTCTCGATACACCTGGAAGAGGTTCGTGAGACAGAGCGAGTGAATATCGCCCGGGAAGTTCACGACGAACTGGGTGGTATGCTCACGGCCATCAAGATGGATGTGCGCTGGCTTCACAAAAAATGCAGTGACAGTAACGGTGAAGCCGAAGAAAAATTTACACTTGTTGGTGACAACATAGATGGTGCGATCAATACCGTGCGTCGCATTATTACCGATTTACGTCCCAGCGTGCTTGATGATCTGGGGCTGGTTGCCGCACTCGAGTGGCAACTGAATGAATTTGAAAAACGCACCTTTATAAGATGTCACTTCGACAATCCAGCCCCGGCCATCCCTGTCAAAGAAAAGAGTCACGAAGTGGCGATCTTTAGAGTATTCCAGGAGTCCCTGACCAATATTGCCCAGCATGCCAGGGCGAGCAAGGTCGAGGTTAGCCTGGCATTCGAAAATAGGTGTTTACTTCTGGACATTATGGATAACGGAATAGGGATTTCCAAAGACAACAAGCTCAAGCGGGGGCATTACGGCATCCTGGGTATGCACGAGCGACTCCTCTCCATCGGCGGAAGCCTGGAGGTCAGCGCCGCCGAGTCGGCTGGAACCCGAGTCACCCTGAGGCTGCCTTTTGAAACAAGAGGGTAAATAGATAATGAGAATATTAATCGTTGATGATCACGCGGTGGTCAGACAGGGAATTAAGCAGATCATCACCGACATGGATAACCCGGTTGAGGTAGGCGAGGCCGGGAATGGTAGCGATGCCGTCCGTCTGTTGCGAGAGGGTGAGTGGGACATGGTGTTGCTCGATATCAATTTGCCAGGCAAGAATGGTATCGAGGTGTTGAAGCAGATTAAGAGTGAGTGGAAAAAACTGCCGGTGTTGATGCTTAGCATGTACTCCGAAGACCAATATGCGATGCGCGCCATCCGTAGTGGGGCCGCGGGCTATATGACCAAGGAGACGGCCCCCGACGAGCTGCTCAATGCCATCGGCAAGGTCACACGCGGCGGTCGTTATATCAGTGCCGCGGTGGCGGAAAAACTGGTGTTTGACCAGGATGAGGGGGGCGATGAACTTCCCCATCATGAGCTCTCTGACCGGGAGTATGAGGTATTGCGACTGATCGCCTCGGGCAATACCGTCTCTGAGATCGCCGAGCTGCTGACGCTAAGTGTAAAGACCATCAGTACCTATCGTTCGCGCATCCTTGAGAAGATGAAGATGAAGCACAACGCCGAACTCACCCACTATGCGATTAAGCACGAGCTGGTAGAATAATAGCTGTTTCGCTTTTCTTTTGGCGGCTAAGTCCGTTAGCCGCTGTCCCTCATCGCTACGGATACCGAAGCCCTGATATACTTCCGTCGCAATGAATAGACCACTTCAGCACACCATTCCCTATAGTAAAGACTGCAGTCACCTGTTTGCCGCCGTTCGCAATGAACCATGGGCGATGTGGCTGGACAGCTGTAATCAAGGGGAAGAGCTGGGACGCTACGACATCATCGTGGCGCGTCCACATACCACCCTGGTCACTCGTGCTGACAGCACCGAAATCTTGCGTGACGGCGTGCCTAGCCACTCCAGCGATGACCCCTTTAGCCTGATAAGGGAACAGCTTACAGCGAGCGACGAGGCAATATCACCAGACCTCCCCTTTAGCGGTGGTGCCGTCGGTTACTTTGGTTATGACCTTGCGCGTCGCATTGAATCATTGTCTTCATTAGCTGAGGATGACCTGGCAATGCCCGAGATGGCTGTGGGCATCTACGACTGGGCACTGGTTTGTGACCATCAGCAACAGCGTTGTCAGCTGCTCTCACAGGCGCATCACCCCTCTACCCGAATAGTCTGGCCACAGCTGGTTGCGCTGTTTGATAAGGCGGCAAGTGATGAAGAGGTGCCGGATGAGCTGTTTAGTGCATGCGGTACGATAGAAAGTAATATGTTGCGTGATGCCTATGAAACAGGCTTTTCACGCATTCAGCATTACCTTGAGGAAGGTGACTGTTATCAGGTCAATTTTGCCCAGCGCTTCTCGGTGCCCGTTTCAGGTTCACCCTGGGCAGGTTATCTGAAACTGCGACACAATAATCCCGCCCCCTTTAGCGCCTATCTCAACACGCCCTATGGGCAGATCCTCAGCTCTTCGCCGGAACGTTTTTTAAAGGTGGAGGGTAGTCGGGTAGAAACGCGTCCGATAAAAGGGACACGCCCCCGCAGTGCTGATCCGCGTGAGGATCAGGCGCTGGTCGAGCAGCTTCGTCACAGCGAAAAGGACAGGGCCGAGAACCTGATGATTGTCGACCTTCTGCGCAATGACTTGGGAAAATGTTGTCGTACGGGTAGCATCCGTGTGCCACAACTCTTTGCTATTGAGCACTATGCCACGGTACACCATTTGGTCAGTGTTATTGAGGGTGAACTGGCCGCAGGGGAGGATGCCGTGTCATTGCTGCGTCACTGTTTTCCCGGCGGTTCCATCACCGGTGCGCCAAAATTGCGTGCGATGCAGATCATTGAAGAGCTGGAGCCGCATCGTCGCGGTGTCTATTGCGGCAGCATTGGTTATATCGGTCATGACGGTAACATGGACAGCAATATCGCGATTCGTACCGCCGTGCACCAAGACGGTGTCTGCTACTTCTCGGCAGGGGGCGGTATTGTGCGCGACTCGGATTGCGCCGCAGAGTATCAGGAGACTTACGATAAGGCGGCCGGGCTGCTTCGCACCTTTGAATAACTGACATCGGTGCCAGCTCAGGCTTAATTCGGCCCCCACTGCGTTGGATTAAGCGCATAGCCTCCCAACATTCTCACATAGCTGGCCCGCGCATAGGCCGAATCATCCCCGCTATGACGGTGGGCCAGTGTTCCCTTTAGCTCCTCCACCGAGTCGTAAGGGCTCTCTTCCAGCCACAGTTCGAGTCCCTTACGAATTTCTGTAAGACGATTTGGACCGTGCAACAGCAGGGCGCTACACAGGTGGGTGATATCAGCACCAGCCAGTAACATCTTAATCGCATCCTCGGCACGATGAATCCCTCCGGTGGCCGCTAGTGACACATCGACCTTACCGTGCAATATCCCCAGCCAGCGCATCGTCAACAGGGTGTCGCCAGGGTGTGAAAGTTGCAGGCGTGGCGAGACGCGCAGTGTGTCGATATCGATATCGGGTTGATAGAAGCGGTTAAACAGGGAAACGCCGTTGACACCTGCCGACTCCAGTGAGGAGACCGTATTGGCCAGGGCGCTGAAGTAGGGTGAGAGCTTAATGGTGATCGGGATCTCGACTACGCCGCGAAGCTCCGAAACCAATGCCAGATATTCCTGCTCAACTTGCCCCGCATCGATAGCAATATCGGTAGCAAGACTATAGATATTTAACTCCAGCGCATCAGCACCGGCCTCCGCCAGTAGTTTTCCATTCTCTACCCAGCCGGTGAGTGAGACACCGTTAAGGCTGGCGATCACCGGAATATCGAGTGCCTGCTTTAGTCCTGCGATCTGTTCAAGATAGTTATCCAACTCATGGCCCGAGTGTGGATGCACCGGCAGGTAACTCTGCGCCTCAGCATGGACGAGTTGATGTTCCCTAGCCATGCCATTGTGCAGCTCTAGTTCCTCCTCAAACAGTGAATACATCACCAGTGCCGCGGCACCGGCATCCTCCAGTCGTCGAGCCATATCCAGGTCACGAGACAGTGGCGAGGCGGAGGGGACCAGCGGGTTTGCCAGTTCCAGTCCCAAATATTGAGTGCGAAGATCCACCGCTTACTCCTTGTCGTTTTCAGCCGGGCTGTCATCCAGTGATGCCAGCTGCTGGTAGTGGTGATAGCGTGCCGTGGCCTCATGTTGCGAGGCATTGAGAAACTGTTCGGCCTCAGCCGGATGCGAGCGCCACAACATATTGAAGCGGGTCTCGTTGCCGACAAAATCACGATAGGCGATGCTGGGGGCCTTGGAGTCGAGCTGTAGCGGATTGAGCCCCTGCTCATGTCGGCGCGGGTCGTAGCGCAGTAGCGGCCAGTGACCGCTGCGTACCGCCAGATCCTGCATTTGGTGATTATCGGCAAGGTCATTACCCCAGGCGATGCAGGGGGCATAGGCGATGATGATCGAGGTACCGGGGTAGGACTCGGCCTCGGCAAAGGCCTTGAGGGTCTGTACATCCCTGGCGGCGTAGGCGACCTGTGCCACATAGACGTTTTCGTAACTCATGGCGATCATCGCCAGGTCTTTTTTCGCCGAGGCCTTGCCTGCCGCAGAGAACTTGGCCACGGCACCACGTGGTGTGGCCTTGGAGGTCTGCCCGCCGGTATTGGAGTAGACCTCGGTGTCGAGCACCAGAATGTTCACATCCTCCCCGGAGGCGAGGACATGGTCGAGCCCGCCAAAACCGATGTCGTAGGCCCAGCCGTCGCCGCCGACGATCCAGACACTCTTGCGGTTTAACTGATCGGCCACCGCCTCCAGCCAGCGAGCCTCGGGACGCTGGATGGTTTTAAGTTGTGCGCGCAGTTCCTCTACCCGTTCGCGCTGATCGCGAATGCCGGCTTCGGTGGTGGATTCGGCATTGTGCAGCGCCTCAATACGCTCACTACCAATCTCACCTTTTAATCGATGCAGCAGGTCGTAAGCGTAGTCGCGTTGCTTGTTGATGGCGACACGCATGCCCAGACCAAACTCGGCATTATCCTCAAACAGGGAATTATTCCAGGCCGGACCTCTTCCTTCGTTGTTTTTAGCCCACGGCGTGGTGGGCAGGTTGCCGCCGTAAATGGAAGAGCAGCCGGTGGCATTCGCTATTACCATGCGATCCCCAAACAGCTGGCTGGCCAGTTTCAGGTAGGGGGTCTCGCCACAACCGGAACAGGCCCCGGAGAACTCAAACAGCGGCTGGGTGATCATCGCCTCCTTCATCTTGCTAAATGTCAGGCTGGTACGGTCATATTCGGGCAGGGTGAGGAAAAAGTCCCAGTTGTCGCGCTCCTGTTCGCGCAGCGGCGGTTGCGGGGCCATGTTGATGGCGCGACGCCCATCAACTTTTTTGTCTTTCACCGGACAGATATCGACACACAGTCCACAGCCGGTGCAGTCCTCGGGGGCGACCTGATAGCTGATGTGCCACCCCTCGGGAAACTCCTTGCCCCTGATCGGTACGTGTTTAAAACTCGGTGGGGCCGGGCCGGTGAGTGCCGGGTCAAACACCTTGCTGCGAATCACCCCGTGTGGGCAGACAAAGGGACACTTGCCGCAGTGGATGCAAAGCTCCTCATCCCATACCGGGATCTCCAACGCCAGATTTCGTTTCTCCCAGGCGCTGCTGCCGTTAGGGTAGGTACCATCAGCGGGCAGCCGACTCACCGGCAAGTTATCACCACGCCCGGCGATAATCTCAGCGGTCACCTGCTGGATAAATTCTGGCGCGTTGGCGGCGACAGTCGGCGGTTTTTCTATCACGCTATCGGCGTTAGCTGGAATGGTGACCGGGTGTACGCCATTCACGCTAGCGTCAATGGCGGCAAAATTCATTTCAATAATCTTACTGCCACGCTTACCATAACTGGCCTCTACCGCGCTCTTCATTGCGTTGATCGCCTGCTCCATTGGCAACAGCTCGGCAAGGACAAAGAAGGCGCACTGCATGATGGTATTAATGCGTTGCCCCATGCCACTCTGGCTGGCGATTTGGTAGGCATCAATGAGATAAAATTTCAGTTGTTTGTCGATGATCTGTTGTTGCATCTTGCGTGGTAACGTCGCCCACACCTGGTCAACGGGCTGATCACTATTAAGTAAAAAAGTCCCTCCGCTGGCGGCCTTGTCGAGCATGTCATAACGTTCAAGGAATACACTCTGGTGACAGGCGACGAACTGCGCATCACCATCACCGATAAGGTAGCTTGAGCGGATCGGTTGCGGCCCGAAGCGCAGGTGCGAGACGGTAACCGCCCCCGATTTTTTCGAGTCGTAGACAAAGTAGCCCTGCGCATGCAGCGCGGTACACTCGCCGATGATCTTGATGGAATTTTTATTGGCGCTCACGGTGCCGTCCGAACCCAGTCCGTAGAACAGCGCGTTCACGGTATTGGTGGTGGCCGCCGTGCGGAAGCCATCATCCCAGTCGAGACTGCTATGGGTCAGATCATCGTTAATGCCGATGGTAAAGCCGCACTTCGGTTCCACTTTGCCTAGCTCTTCAAAGATGCCCTTCACCATGCCGGGGGTGAACTCCTTGGAGGAGAGGCCGTAGCGCCCGCCAATCAGTTTAGGCATCTGGTCAAAGGGGGCCTTGCCTGCAGTAAACTGTTGCAGCAGTGCCGTGGCCACATCTTTATACAGGGGTTCGCCATCCGCCCCCGGCTCTTTGGTGCGGTCAAGTACGGCGATGGCACGGGTGGTGGAGGGGAGGGCAGCGATGCACTGCACGGCATCAAACGGGCGATAGAGTCGCACCGCCAGCACGCCGATGCGCTCCCCACCCCGGTTCAGCTCATCCATTGTTTCCAGCGCTGTCTCTACGCCTGATCCCATCAGGATAATGACCCGCTCGGCATCCTCAGCGCCACTGTACTCAAACAGTTTGTATTGACGTCCGGTTAATGCGGCGAAGCGATCCATACACTGTTGCACAATCTGCGGCATCGCCAGGTAGTAGGGGTTGACGCTTTCGCGAGCCTGAAAATAGACATCGGGGTTTTGCGAGGTGCCACGAATTACCGGGTGCTCAGGATTGAGGGCGCGGGCGCGATGCTGGGCGATCAGCGCATCGTCGAGCATGGCGCGTGCGGTCTCCTCGTCCACCTCTTCGATACGCGCGATCTCATGTGAGGTACGAAAGCCATCGAAGAAGTGGAGGATCGGGATACGGCTCTGCAGGGTCACCGCCTGGGCGATCAGCGCCATGTCCATCACCTGCTGTACTGAGTTGGCCCCCAGCATCGCAAAGCCGGTGCTACGCGCGGCCATGATGTCGCTGTGATCACCGAATATCGAAAGCGCCTGTGCCGCCAGCGAGCGGCAGGCGATGTGAAACACCGTCGGGCTTAGCTCACCGGCGATTTTGTACATATTGGGCAGCATCAGCAGCAGCCCCTGCGAGGCGGTAAAGGTGGTGGTGAGGGCACCACTTTGCAGTGCGCCGTGGATCACACCGGCGGCCCCGCCCTCGCTCTGCATCTCAACGATACGCGGCACGCTTCCCCATAGATTCTTGCGGCCCTCGGCAGACCAGGCATCGGCATGCTCGCCCATCGGCGAGGCGGGAGTGATGGGATAGATCGCTACCACCTCATTACAAAGGTGAGCGATACGGGCGGCAGCTTCATTGCCGTCAATGGTTATGGTGCGGCGTGTCATCCACTCCTCCTGTTGTTAGTTTACTTAACAACATAGCGCGGCTGGAGAGGCCTTTCCATAGCAGTTTCTTATCTATGCTAGTTACTAGCTATAAAAGGGAGAAAAAGAGGGCGGATGTCTGACCTCGCCACTTCATGTTTCGGGGCAAAGGCTTTACCATCGTCCCATGAATGCGGTCTTTCTTCTTATTGTTCTTAGCGCCTTTTTAGTCGCGGCGTGGAAGCAGCTCACGGGCTATAGCGGCGAACTCTCACCGATGGATGCGCTCTCCAAGGCGATGGTTGATTCGGCCACCGGTTCGGTAGAGCTCGCTCTGGGTCTGGTGGGGGTGATGACGCTATTCCTCGGCCTGATGAAGGTGGCGGAGGCGGGGGGGATGCTGACCATTCTGGCCCGCCTGATCCGCCCGTTGATGGTGCGCCTCTTCCCCGATGTGCCCGCTGAGCATCCGGCGATGGGGGCGATGATCCTCAATATCTCGGCTAACGCGCTGGGATTGGGTAATGCGGCAACACCGTTTGGCATTCGGGCGATGCAGGAGCTGAATCGGCTCAACAAGGTGCCGGGCACAGCGACCGACTCGATGGTGCTGTTTCTTGCCATCAACACCTCCAGTGTCACCCTGCTGCCCACCGGGGTGATCGCGATTCGCGCCGCAGCCGGTTCAGTTGACCCTGCGGGGATCCTGCCGACCACCCTGTTTGCCACTGCCTGTTCCACCATCGCCGCGATCAGCGCCGCCTTGCTCTACCGTCGCTTTTTCCCCATCACCCCGGTGCAGGGTCAACAGGTGTTGGCTGTAGAGGAAATTGAAGATGTGAAGGAGAACGGCGTACAACTGCAACAGGGCGAGGGGGCCTATCCGCTGTGGGTCTCCTTTGCCGCGCTCGGCGCGTTGGTCTCCCTAATTCCCATTACGGTGCTCTACGGCAAGGTGATCGCGCCGTGGATCCTGCCGGGGCTGATGGTCGGCTTCCTGCTGTTTGGTGTGTTGCGCAGGGTGAGTATCTACGAGGTCTTTGTCGAAGGGGCGAAGGAGGGGTTCCAGGTGGCGATTAAGATCATCCCCTATCTGGTCGCCATCCTGGTGGCGGTGGGGATGTTCCGCGCCAGCGGTGCGCTCGATGCGGTGGTCGGCTTTATCGGCCAGTGGACGCTGGCCCTCGGTATGCCACCCGAGGCGCTGCCGATGGCACTGTTGCGGCCACTCTCCGGCTCCGGGGCCTACGGGGTGATGGCCTCGATCATCGATGACCCGGCCATCGGCCCCGACAGCTACACCGGTTATCTGGTCACCACCCTGCAGGGCTCCACCGAGACCACCTTCTATGTGCTGGCCGTCTACTTCGGTGCGGTACAGATCAAGCGCATTCGCCACGCCCTGTGGACGGCGCTGACCGCCGATCTGGTGGCAGTGATCGCGGCAGTGGTGGCCGTCGGGTGGCTTGTCTCCTGAGGCCCCCATGAGCAATAGCCCTGAGATGCATCCTGATACACCCCAGCTTTTTTTCGATGGTGAGCGGTTGACCCTGCGTGAGGAGGGCGATAATGCCCCCGGTCCGGTCTATGTCGATTTTGTTGGTGGTGCGGTCGGCCATCGCCTCCGTTTTGGCGGCGGGCGGGGGCAGACCATCGCCAAGGCGGTAGGTCTGAAGGGGGGTAACAACCCCAGTGTGGTCGATGCCACTGCCGGCCTCGGGCGTGACGCCTTTGTGCTGGCCTCGCTGGGCTGTCGGGTGACCATGGTGGAGCGCTCGGAGATCGTCGCGGCGCTGCTGGAGGATGGCCTGAGACGCGCGGCAGAAAATAGCGAGATCGGCAGCTGGATAACAGAGCGTATGCAGCTCATCCATGCCGATGCCGTGGAGTGGATGAATGCCCTGGCTGAGGAAAAATTCCCTGATGTGGTCTATCTCGACCCGATGTTTCCGCATAAGCAGAAGAGCGCGCTGGTGAAAAAAGAGATGCGGCTGTTTCAGAAGCTGGTGGCTTATGATGAAAACGAAGGGGCACTGCTGGATGCCGCGCTGCGGATTGCGATAAAGAGGGTGGTGGTGAAGCGTCCGGACTACGCGCCGCCGCTGGCGGGGAGGAAACCGTCGATGCAGATCAAGGGGAAGAAGCACCGCTTTGATGTCTATGTCAAAGCGGCCATGTAGTTATTCGACGATATAAACCTTATCGCCCACATCCATTAAATCGTAAATCCTGGCGATCTTCTGATTGGCGGTGCGCACACAGCCGTGTGAGATTTTTTTGCCGAGGCTGGACAGGTTGCTGGTGCCGTGGATGGCGTAGGTCTTGCCGATGTTCAGTGCATGGCTGCCTATGGCCCCGCGAAAGCAGCGCTTACCGGCAGCAATGTCCGAGGCATACTCCTTCTCCATATTCTTGGGGATACACCACTCTATCCCCTTGGGGTCATGCACCTTCCAGCGCACATTATATTCGCCCGGTTCGGTGTAGTAGCATTTGCCCCCCTTCTCCTTGGGCAGGCAGCGATCCATACCCACCGCCACCGTGGTCTTGAGCAGGATCTTCTGTTGCTCGTCCCGCTGCTCCACCACGCGCAGTTCAAAATCGGACTTGTCGATCTCGATATAGCGAATGATCCCGTCGGGGCGATTGGAACGTTTAGGTTGTGGCTTACGCTTTACGCCAGTGATGTAGTGGCGGTCGACCCAGGCGCTCTGTTTACTGGGTTGCCACTTGGTGCCATCGGGGAAGAGGCCCGTCACCCTAACCCAGTCGCCGTCGGCCTCGTTGGAGGTGAAGAGGGTGTTGTTGTTCCAGACATCGACGATCTCCCCCTCGGGGGCGCTACGCACCACGGCGATGGTCTTCAGCCGGTAGGTCTTTGCCCCATCGTCGGCGGCGGGAGACTCGCCCACCGAACCTTGGGCTGTAGTGGCGAATAGCAGAGTGAGCAGTAACAGGTGTTTTTTCAACATAGCCAGCATCGTGTCGGTTTTATCCATTAACAAAGGAGTGTACCAAAGTAATCCTATTGTTCAAGTATATGCGCTAACTTATTGATAAATATTGAATTGAGTCTTTGGGTAAGGTGGTGCGGCCTGGACGCCACACCGTGGGAGAGGGAGTTACAGTTCCAGCTTGGGGGTCAGTTGCAGGCGCTGGATCTCACTCAGTACCGCCTCCAGCCCCTCGGCGTAACTCGCTTCAGCCCCCTGTTTGAGATGGGCCTCCATGCTCGCCGCCGCCTCCTTGAGCGCCGGTACACCGCAGTAGGTGGCCGAGCCGTGAAGCTTGTGAACCACCTCCAGCAGGGTTGCGTAGTCACCGCTGTCATAGTGTTGCTGGATGTTGTTCCGGTAGTTGGGTAGCTCGTTTTGCAGCATCTGGTAGAGCTCGCGGGCCAGATCCTGATTGCCGCCAGCACGTTCCAGTGCCAGATTGGTGTCGATGCTATTGAGTGCAGAACTCATCCCTGTGTCCTCCTAGGTAGTAATAGATGGTTAAAATCTAACGCTAATCGCCTTGTGATACAAGCCTGCTATAATCGCCGCCCGGTATAATTGAACAGAGATCGCCAGCTATGTCTTTCCCCACCATAGAATCCTTTGTTGGTAATACGCCACTGGTGCGCCTGCAGCGCCTCCCGGGCGATAGCAGCAACACCATCCTGGTGAAGCTGGAGGGCAATAATCCCGCCGGTTCGGTGAAGGACAGGCCTGCGCTGTCGATGATTCAACACGCCGAGGCGCGTGGTGAGATCAAACCGGGCGATACCCTGATCGAGGCGACCTCCGGCAACACTGGCATCGCGCTGGCGATGGCCGCGGCGATCAAGGGCTACAAGATGGTGCTGGTGATGCCGGAGAACATGAGCGTGGAGCGCCGCGCCTCAATGCGGGCCTACGGCGCGGAGATCATTCTGGTGACCCGTGAGGCGAGCATTGAGGGGGCGCGCGACCTAGCGCTACAGATGCAGGCCGAGGGCAAGGGCAAGGTGCTGGACCAGTTCTCCAACCCCGATAATCCGCAGGCCCACTACGAGAGCACCGGCCCTGAGATCTGGCGTGATAGTGATCATCAAATCACCCACTTTGTCAGCGCCATGGGTACCACCGGCACCATCATGGGTACCTCGCGTTACCTAAAGGAGGTCAACGAGGCGATCCAGATCGTCGGGGTGCAGCCGGAGGAGGGGGCCGCCATCCCCGGCATCCGCCGCTGGCCCAAGGAATATCTCCCCTCCATCTTCGAGGCGAGCCGTGTCGATCAGATTATTGATATCGGCCAGCAGGCCGCCGAGGAGACGACCCGCCGCCTCGCCGCCGAGGAGGGGATCTTCTGTGGTATCTCCTCCGGTGGTGCCGTGGCCGCCGCGCTGAAGCTCTCCGCGCAGGTCGAGAACGCGGTGATCGTGGCGATCATCTGCGACAGGGGCGATCGCTATCTTTCCACCGGGGTTTTCCCCGCCGAATAATTCATTTTACAGTTCAAGCCGCACAGCCGGTGGTGAGCAGAGCAAAACAGGTAAGTACATTTCATGGCCAGACGACGTAGACGCAAAGAACTCCCCAAAGACCCGGTACGGGTCACCATCGAATCGCTCTCGCACGACGGTCGCGGTATTGCCCGTGTCGATGAGAAGACGGTGTTTGTCGAGGGGGCACTGACAGGTGAAGAGGTCAGCTTCATCTATGCCGAGAAGAAGAAAACCTATGATGTTGGCGTGGTGCAGGAGATCCATACCGCCTCGCCGCTACGCGTTGAGCCCAAGTGTGCGGTGTTCGGACTTTGCGGCGGTTGCGCGCTGCAACACATGGATGCCGAGCAGCAGATCCTCGCCAAGCAGCAGGTGTTGCTGGATAACTTGGAGCGCATCGGCAAAGTCATGCCGAAAGAGATCCTGCCGCCGCTTACCGGCCCCCATTGGGGCTATCGGCGCAAGGCGCGGATGGGGGTAAAAGATGTTGAGGCCAAAGGCCGGGTGTTGATCGGCTTTCGTGAAAAGCGCAGCCCCTACATTGCCAATATGTTGCGCTGTGAGGTGCTGCACCCCAGTGTCGGGGAGCACCTGGAGGAGTTGAGCGCGCTTATCGGCTCACTCAAGGCAAGCAACCGTATCGCGCAGATAGAGGTGGCGGTGGATGATACCCAGACTGCACTTGTGTTCCGCAATCTTGACCCGTTGTGTGATGAGGATAAGGCGAAGTTGATCGCCCATGCCAAAGAGCACGACCTGCGTTTTTTCCTGCAGCCGGGTGGTCCCGACTCGGTTGAGCCGCTATGGCCTGAGCAGATACAGCTTAGCTATGCGCTGCCCGAATTCGATGTAAAATTCAATTTCACCCCGGTCGGTTTTACCCAGGTTAATACCGACATCAACCGCAAGATGGTGCCCTATGCCATTGAGCTATTGGAGGTGAAGGAAGACGAGCGGGTGCTGGATCTGTTCTGTGGCATCGGCAACTTCACCCTGCCGCTGGCACGTCGCGCCAAACAGGTGGTCGGCGTGGAGGGACTGGATATTCTGGTGCAGCGTGCCAAGGAAAATGCCGTGTTAAATGACATTACCAATGTCGAGTTTCATGTCGCTGATCTGGCCAAAGAGGTCGAGGCCTTGCCATGGTGGTCACAGGGCTTTGATAAGGTGTTACTCGACCCCGCCCGCGATGGCGCGATGGAGGCGATTCCGCACATCGCCAAGCTTGGTGTAAAACGCATCGTCTATGTCTCCTGCAACCCCTCAACCCTGGCGCGCGATGCGGGGCTGCTGGTGAACGAACACGGCTACACCCTGGAGAAGGCCGGGGCGATGGATATGTTTCCCCATACCGCGCATATGGAATCGATTGCGCTGTTCACCAAAAAGTAGTCATGATGAAAACGCTTTTCTCCATTATTGAATCACCGTTACACCCAAAGCTTTCACCATTGTTCACTCGGCTGGGTTTTGATGAGGTGCAGCTAACCTCCACCCGCAAGGCCGTGGGTCAGCTAAAAAAGCAGAAACCTGATCTGGTGGTCGCCGACTTTGTCTACGGCTACAGCAATAACTACAGCGGCATCCATATCAGTAATCTCGATGTGTTTTTGATGAGCATGCAAAAATTCGCACCGGACACAAAAGTGGTGATTCTTGCGGCAAAAGATGAGTTGAAGTACGCGGAGAAGATGCGGGAGATCTGTCCGATAGCGGCGATACTACCGTTCAATGCGAAGGATACGGAGTTAGAGAAGGTTCTAGCCGAATGAGCTGCTAGTGAAGTAATTAAAGTAGCCTAAAGCTTTAAAGGGCTGACTCTTTACGCGGTAAAGAGCACCATCTTCGTTATCTCTTAGCGCGTTGACAGTTATCAGGTATGTCGGCCTGGCTGGCGATTCTGTTACCGCTTACCCGAGATAGCCAAGACTTTTTTCATCTCCTTTAGTCCCTTCATCCGACGAATCAGATCAAATACCTGTTTTCCTTCCGGGTAATCGCTGCGCAGATAGGCCAGCCACTGCTTGATGCGCATCACCACATATTTTTGCGGATACTCGTGTTCCATCTCTTCGCTGGTAGTAAGTATTAGGGCAGTGATCGCACTCCACGCTATCGGTGTCACAACCTCACTGTGACTACTCTGCTTTATCTGCCTTGCCAGTGAGGGGTCGTTGATGGCACCGCGCCCCAGCATGACATCATGGCAACCACTGGCCTCGACACAGCGACGATAGTCATCAACAGAGCGGATGTCACCGTTGGCAATGAGTGGGATGCTCAGTGCATCGCGCAGTGGTGCTAATGCCTCCCAGCGGGCGGGGGGCTTATACCCTTCAACCTTGGTGCGGGCATGTACGGTTAACTCGCAGGCTCCTGCGGTTTCAATTGCCAGTGCGTTGTCGAGTGCCAGTGCGTCGTCTTCATATCCGAGTCGCATTTTGGCACTGACGGGAATGGCGGCATCAACGGCCTGGCGCACGGCGGCAACAATGGTATGTACCTGCTCGGGACGCTGTAATAATGCCGAGCCACTCATCTTGCTGGTGACCAGTTTTGACGGACAGCCAAAGTTGATATCGATTGCCGGTGCACCGAGTTCGACCGCCGTTTTTGCGTTGGCGGCCATCATCGCGGCATCGCCACCCAACAACTGAAGCACAACCGGCACCCCCGATGCGGTCTTTCCCTGTTGCGCCAGCTCCGGTGAGAGGCGCTTAAAGACTCTAGCGGGCAGACGCTGATCGGAAATACGCAGGAATTCCGTAACGCAGCCATCGTAACCGCCGAGGCGGGTGAGGGCCTCACGCATGTGGTGATCGATAACCCCTTCCATCGGGGCGAGCATGATTTTCATC
This sequence comes from Thiohalomonadaceae bacterium, assembly GCA_041554195.1. Taxonomy (GTDB): domain Bacteria; phylum Pseudomonadota; class Gammaproteobacteria; order Thiohalomonadales; family Thiohalomonadaceae; genus JAPHSX01. The sequence continues at coordinate 377,868 of JBFFMJ010000002.1, read as the reverse complement.
GTGGTGGGGATTAGACTCAAAGAATGGTTATGTTCGGAACGTTATTATGACAGCCAGCACGCTAAGAGAGAAACTGTATAAACTTGCTGACAAGAAAAGAGCGGTGGAGTTGCAGCGTTTTTTTAAGACCGGTAAGGGGGAGTATGCCGAGGGGGATTGTTTTATCGGTGTGCGGGTGCCCGATATACGCAAACTGGTAAAGGCGCACCCTGAAACCTCGCTTAATGAAATAAAACAGCTGTTGCACTCAACCGTACACGAGGAGCGCCTGCTGGGGCTGCTACTGATGGTGCAGCAGTATCAGGGGGGCGATGAGGTGATGCGCAAAACCCTCTATGCACTCTATCTGGCATCGACGCCGTTTATTAATAACTGGGATCTGGTCGATGTAACCGCCGAGCATATTGTGGGGGCGTGGCTGTTTGAGCGCTCACCCAAACCACTCTATAAGCTGGCCGAATCAGAGAGTTTGTGGGAACGACGTATCGCCATTATGGCGACCTTTCACTTCATCAAGCAGAACGAGTTTGATGTATCCCTGAAGGTTGCGGAGCGGCTGCGTGATGATCAACACGATCTTATTCACAAGGCGGTGGGCTGGATGTTGCGTGAGATCGGTAAACGTAATCAGGGGGTGGAGGAGGCGTTCTTACAGCGCCACTATAAAGTGATGCCGCGCACCATGTTGCGTTACGCCATTGAGAAGTTTCCAGGGCCGCTGAGGCAGGCCTATCTGCGTGGCAAGGTCTGAATAGGCGATACGGCAGTTCCAGATGCGGTATTGTTCGGGCGGGGTACCCGCTTAGAGCAACTCCGTATCGTCGTGGGAATAGGGGGGTGAACAGCAGCAGAGAATTTTTAGCTCTTTACGGCTGCTGTTTTTGATGGCGTGAGGGGTATGCGGCGGAATGAGTATGGTGTCACCAACGGTAACGTCAAATTGTTCCTCACCGAGTTGCATCACCCCTTCGCCGGCAGTGATGTGATAGAGCTCTTCGCTCTGATGGTGGCAGTGTAATAATGTGGTCGTGCCCGCGGGGACTATCGCCTCGGCCAGACTCTGCTTGCTGTTGCCGTCACGGGCAGGGTGCAGCAGCTCACGAATGGTTGAACCATCCTTGGTGGTAAACGTGTCAATGTCGTTATAGCGTGTATACATGGTGCCGATACTGCCTCCGTTTGTTAAGACATTTCCAGTGCGAGTTTTCCTAACATGCCACCTCTTTCAATGCGGCGGTGTGCTTCGGCAGCCTGTGCCAGAGGGAGCGTATCAGACAGTGCGATCTGCAGTTTCCCCGCATCGAACAGTGCCGCACATTTGCCAAGAATTTCGGCCTGATGTTTTTCCGCCTCATCCCAGCCGAAGTACATCGGTGAGAGCATCAGCTCAAGGCTGAGCGTGAGATTACGCAGGCGCGCAATTTTCCAGTCGGTGTTTTCCGCGGGTTGCAACAGACTGACCACATGGCCGTAGGGGCGGGTGGCGGCAAAGCTCCGCTCAAATACCTTGCCGCCGACGGTATCGAATACCACATCGACGCCCAGGCTATCACTCCAGTCAAGACAGGCCTCTACAAAATCTGTGGTGTTGTAATTAATCGCCATATCGGCACCCAGTGACTGGACGAACGCAGCCTTCTCGTCGGAGCCCACGGTTGTAACCACCTCGCAGCCCGCCAGTTTTGCCAGTTGTATCGCCACATGACCGACACCACCGGCCCCGGCATGGATTAAGACCTTATCTCCCGCCTTAATGCCCGCGCGATCATGCAGTGCCTCCCAGGCGGTGAGCAACACCAGCGGTGCGGCGGCGGCATGGGCAAAGTCGAGCGAGCGGGGTTTGAGAGCGATGTAGCGGGCATCCACCACCGTGTATTCGGCGTAATTGCCCTGTGGTGCGCCGATACCTCCCCGACAGTAGTAAACCTCATCGCCCGGTTTAAAGGCGGTTACGGCGTCACCCACGGCCTCGACGATACCGGCACCATCACAGCCCAGGACCGCAGGCATCTGCTCCGGGTGGTAGGTACCGTGTCGGCGCAGCTTGGTGTCGATGGGATTGACCCCGGCCGCCTTAAGGCGAATTAGTACCTGATGCGGTTGGGTGAGCTCAGGGGGATCGATGTTAGCTAGCTGTAGTACCTCCGGCTCACCGCAGTCGGTCATAAGTATCGCCTTCATCGCCAAAATCCCCTTCTGTTAGTGTTATTCGTTGCAGCTGATTTTATAATTGCCCCTTAGCCTGAGACAATCAAGGTTTACCGGGGGAACAGGTCGCAATCATGGCAACCGAAATAGAACGTAAATTTCTGCTTAAGAACGACGACTGGCGAGAGGGGGCCGATGCCGGTACCCGTTTTCGTCAGGGTTATCTTATCGGTGCCGAACGGGCCTCGGTGCGGGTACGCATTGAGGGGGAGGTGGCCAATATCAATATCAAGAGCGCCACCCTGGGGATTCAGCGCCAGGAGTTTGAATACCCGATTCCGCTGGCCGATGCCGAGGAGCTGCTCGACACCCTCTGCGAGCAGCCGCAGATCGAGAAGACTCGTTACCACCTCCCCTATGGTGAACACCTGTGGGAGATAGACGTGTTTGCCGGTGACAACGCCGGGCTGGTGGTGGCCGAGGTAGAGCTTGGGGATGAGAATGAGGCCTTTGCGCTACCAGACTGGGCCGGGGAGGAGGTGTCGCACGATACGCGCTACTACAACGTCTGCCTGGTCAAGCACCCCTATAGTGAGTGGCAGAATGGTTGAGCTATTGATCACGATAAGTATCGCCGAGCAGCGGCTACGACTGCATCGGGGCGCAGAGATTCTACTGGATGTCGCTATCTCCACCGCACGCAACGGCCCTGGCGAGCTGAACGGCAGTGAATGTACGCCACGCGGGCGGCACTACATTCGAGCCAGGATTGGCGCGGGCTATGCGGCCAATACAGTGTTTATCGGGCGACGCCCCAGCGGCGAGTGTTTTTCCGAGACGTTGCGCAGCGAATACCCGCAACGCGACTGGATCCTGACTCGCATCCTCTGGCTCTGTGGCCTGGAGCCGGGCTATAACCGTGGCGGTGATGTGGATACTATGCGCCGCTATGTCTACATCCACGGCTGCCCGGACAGCGATGCGATGGGTGTGCCCAGCTCACACGGCTGTGTGAAGATGCGCAATCGCGATATCATGGCGCTATTCGACATGATTGAGGTGGGCACCCATGTGCTGATCACCGAGCATTGAGCGCGGTGAACAAACATTTCGCACGATTAACAGAGGAACAATTATAAGATGTCACTCGGTCCGGTGATGCTGGACATTGAGGGGACCGCCCTCGATGCCGCTGAACGAGAAATGCTGCAACACCCGCTGGTGGGTGGCCTGATTCTCTTCTCCCGCAACTACGAAAGCCCTGAGCAGGTCGCCGCCCTGATCACAGAGATCCACGCGCTGCGCTCACCGCCACTGCTGATCGCGGTAGATCATGAGGGGGGCAGGGTACAACGTTTTCGCGACGGCTTTACCCGCCTGCCCGCGATGCGGCGCTTTGGCGAGATTTATGAAAAAGATAAACGCCGCGCCCGTCAGCTGGCCGAACAGTGCGGCTGGGTGCTGGCCTCGGAGCTACGTGCCGTGGGCGTCGATTTCAGTTTTGCCCCGGTGCTAGACCTTGATTACGGTGTGAGTGCCGTGATTGGTGATCGCGCCTTTCATCGCGATGCGCAGGTTGTCGCCGACCTTGCCAACGCGACCATGCAGGGGATGCACCGGGCGGGCATGGCGGCCATTGGCAAACACTTCCCCGGTCACGGCGCGGTGGAGATCGACTCGCACCAGGGGATTCCCCATGACGAACGCCGCTATGAGGATATCTTCGCCGAAGATATTCTGCCCTATGGGCGGATGATGAATAACGGCATGGCCGGGGTGATGCCGGCCCATGTGATCTACGACAAGGTTGATCCCAACCCCGCCGGTTTTTCCCCCTTCTGGTTAAAGCAGGTACTGCGTGAGCGCGTCGGCTTTCAGGGGGTGATCTTCAGTGACGATCTCAACATGGAGGGGGCCAGTGTCGCAGGGGATTATGTGTCACGGGCCGAGGCGGCCATCGCAGCCGGCTGTGACATGGTGCTGATCTGTAATAATCGTGCGGGGGCACTGCAGATCCTGAACGGCTTAAAACCGCAGGCCAATCCGGTGCTGCATACCCGCCTTGCACGCCTGCATGGTCGCCACCCACTTAGCTGGGAGACCCTGCACGGTGATAAAGCGTGGCTACAGGCCGTCAATGCAATGCATCAACTCGACGGCGACAGCCTGTCGCTACCGTTTTAATGGAGTAAGGAATGGAATTTGAGAAGAGTTTGACCGCCCTGCTGGAGGGTAATCCTACCACCATACTGGTGGTGCAGGTATTCATCGTGGTGTTCGGCACACTGCTGTTAGATTTTGTGCAAAAACGGATGGTGCGTCGTATGCAGGGGCGTATCGAGATGACTCGCATCCTGTGGGATGACGCGCTCTTTTTTGCCGCGCGTCGACCACTTAGCGTATTGATCTGGTTGCTCGGTCTGAGCTTTGCCGCCGATATCGTCGGCAGTAAAACCGACGCGGTTATTTTTGATGTCATCGATCCAGCCCGTAATCTGGGTGTGATCGCCACCTTTGCCTGGTTTCTGTTTCGCTTTATTCAGGCGATGGAAAAAAATGTCCTGCTCAAGGCGGAGCGCACGGGAAGAGAGATCGATCGCACCACCGTCGATGCCATCGGCAAGCTGCTGCGTCTCTCGGTACTCATCACCACGGTGCTGGTGGCGATGCAGACCCTGGGCTTCAGTATTTCCGGTGTGCTCGCCTTCGGTGGCGTCGGCGGTATCGCCATCGGTTTTGCCGCCAAGGATCTGCTCTCGAACTTTTTTGGTGGTCTGATGATCTTTATGGATCGTCCCTTTGCGGTGGGTGACTGGATCCGTTCCCCTGATCGCAGCATTGAGGGAACGGTTGAGAAGATCGGCTGGCGTCTTACCGTTATTCGCACCTTCGACAAGCGTCCGCTCTACCTGCCCAACGCCACCTTTGCCAGCATTGCGGTGGAGAATCCTTCGCGCATGAGCCATCGACGCATTAATGAGACCATCGGCATTCGCTATGAGGATGCCGATAAAATGGCCGCCATTGTGCAGGCGGTAAAGGCGATGTTGGAGGAGCACCCCGAGATCGACACCACGCAGACGCTGATCGTCAATTTCAACGCCTTTGCGCCATCCTCGCTCGACTTTTTTATCTACACCTTCACCAGGACCACCAACTGGGTCTTTTATCATGAGGTAAAGCAGGATGTGTTATTGAAGGTGATTCAGATCATTGAACAGCACGGTGCCGAGGTGGCATTCCCCACCTCGACGATTCACCTTGCCAATGGACAGATCCCCTTCAACCCTTCAGCAGAGGAGAGCCGTTAGATGTCGGTTACACCGGAGCAGGCACAACAGGTTTATGATGAAGCGGACTGCCTGTTTGATCGCGCCCAGGTCGAGGCCTGCATCGTGCGCATGGCCGCAGAGATAACGCCAGTTCTGGCGGCGAAAAATCCGCTGGTATTGTCGGTAATGAGTGGAGCGATGATCCCCGCTGGTATTCTGCTGAGTCATCTCGATTTTCCGCTACACCTCGACTATCTTCACGCCAGCCGTTATCGCGGGGAGACCTCGGGCGGTGAGCTAGACTGGCGCGTAAAACCTCGCTACGAACTGAAAGGCCGCGTGGTGCTAATCATCGACGACATCCTCGACGAGGGGCTGACGCTACAGGCGATTATCGAGAGCTGTAGAGAGCAGGGGGCCGCCGAGGTCTACAGCGCGGTACTGGTGAAAAAGCTCCACGCGCGCAATGTCGGTATTGAGGCCGATTTTGTCGGCCTGGAGGTCGAGGATCGCTATCTATTCGGCTTCGGCATGGACTACAAAGAGTACCTGCGAAATGCGCCGGGTATTTTCGCGGTAAAGGGCATGTAGGCGACCGTCTCGCGCCAGCCCGTCTAACTGTTTTTCCTGAGGAACTATAAATGTCTATACTGGCGATAATTGGTGGCACCGGCCTGACCTCCCTGAAGGGGCTGAAGATCCGCCGTAGTGATGAGGTTGAGACGCCATACGGCAATCCCTCCGCGCCGCTCAGTTTTGGCGAGATATCGGGCAGGGAGGTGCTGTTCCTGCCGCGCCATGGTGCCGCACACACACTGCCGCCTCACAAGGTGAACTATCGCGCCAACCTCTGGGCGTTGAAGCAGGCCGGGGCCGGCACGGTCATCGCGGTCAATGCGGTGGGTGGCATCCGCGCCGACATGACACCGGGCCGTGTGATCGTGCCGCATCAAATTATCGATTACACCCACTCGCGGATTAATACCTTCTTTGAGGAGGGGCTGGATCACGTTACCCACATCGATTTTACCGAGCCCTACTGTGAGTCACTGCGCCAGCAGTTGATCGCGGCGGGCAGGGAGTGCGGGCTAGATGTGATCGGTGAGGGCACCTATGCGGCGACGCAGGGGCCGCGCCTGGAGAGTGCCGCGGAGATCGACCGGCTGGAACGTGACGGTTGTGACCTGGTCGGCATGACCGGCATGCCGGAGGCGGCACTGGCCCGTGAGCTGGAGCTTTGCTATGCCTGTGTCTCGGTGGTTGCCAACATGGGGGCGGGGCGTAGTGAGGAGGAGCTGACTATGGACATGATCGAACGCACGCTGGTCGGTGGGATGGCGGATGTACGGCGTCTGCTGGAGCAGGCGATCCCTGCCCTCGACGCTTAACCGAGATTTACTGCGCGGGCTCGTAGCGGTTAACCACAGCGATAATGCCGAACACCGGGTGATCCTGGTAGTGGATCTCACTACTGCGCATACGGCTCGACTGCTGCATGCGAAATACCTGATAGTTCGGGCCCAACATCTCCGCTGGAGTTGCTAGTGGTTCTTCCGCCGTAGCACTGGCGAGCTGTGGCGTGGTCTCGATAGTGTGGCTCTGCGCCACCGGCATGCCGGGCGGCAGTGGTTCACGCCATATCAGGTCACTCTCCAGGTGGAGGTAGCGGGAGAGGCTGAGGCGCAGGGTGCCATCGAGTTTAGGCAGCTCATCCCCTTGGGCGGAGAACCGCTTTTTCGTTGTGTTGGCTGATATCTGCGCCATCATCCCCTCATAGATATGAACCGGAACGGCCTGCTTCTCGTCAAGGCCGGGCTGAACCCAGGCCAGGTGTAGCATTAGCTCCACATCCTTGGCTCGTTTAATCCGTGACGCCGTATCGCTTAGTTGCAAACTCTCTTTAGCTGCCAGGCTAAAAGCCTTAGGTCGCTGTGGCGTTGTCGTCCCCCTGGCCGGCTTTTTATACGTGAGCAGTTCACGACTGTTCTTCAGATCAGGCTGCTTAAAGTCGAGTGGCCAGATCTCTGACTGATGATAGTCGGGGCTGTTCTGCGAGAAGATAATCACCTCGACCTGATACCAGCGCTCCTCCTCTTCGCCATAGGCTAGAACGGGCAGCAGCAGTAGAGGGTAGAGGATGGCTTTGAGCTGAGAAAAGGGGCGTTTGAGCTTAGACATGATAAGGGGTGTTATCCTGATTATTCTTTATGACAAAAGTTTCGTTCAACCGCCATGACCGCGGCTTCGACCCGTGAATGGACATCGAGTTTACGCAGGATGGCCTTAACGTGAAGTTTTACCGTGCCATCGGAGATGCCAAGGTTACGGGCGATCAATTTATTGCTCTGCCCCTCAGCCAGCAGGCAGAGGATCTCCACCTCACGCGGCGTGAGCTCATCGAAGGGGGAGCTTTCCGCCGGCTCTTCATCAATCGCATCACCCTGAACCACACGTGCCAGTACCGGTGTGAGTTCCGGTGCAACCACGGTCTTGCCGGCAACGATATCACGCAGTGCGCTCACCAGCTCACTCGGTTCCATATCCTTGAGCAGGTAACCGGAAGCGCCGTTGCGCAGGCACTCCACCAGGTCTTTCTCTTCATTACTGGTGGTGAGCATCACGATGAACATCTTCAGGCCGACGGTACGCAGGCCGCTGAGTACCTCCAGGCCGCTCATTTCGGGCATCCGCATATCGAGCAGTACCACATCGGGTAACAGCTCGCGTGCCATCATAAAGCCCTCACGGCCATTACCGGCAGTGGCTATCACCTCAATACCGTGACGCTCCAGCAGGGTCTCCAGACCGGAGCGGAAGAGGGTGTGATCATCGACGAGAAGTACACGCATGGTGATCTGTTTCTATTCCTAAATGAGGGCGAAATGTTGTTGCTCTTTCGGTTCATCCGAAGCAGCAGTACTAAAGTCCAATTGTACCCTTGTTCCCTCTCCGGGTTCACTCTCTATTCGCAGTTCACCACCGAGATAACGGGCGCGTTCCTGCATAATCGAGAGCCCCAGGTGTTCGCCGGGATGACCGCTGAAGGCAGGTTTTTCCATGCCAATGCCATCATCCTCGATCAGCACGTGGTAGTTCTCACTCTCATCACAGCGTAGCATCACTCGCACCGTGTGGGCCTTGCTGTATTTGCGGGTATTGGCCAGTGCCTCCTGAATGATGCGCACCACCTGCATCTCCATGTTGGCGGAGAGGTTGGAGGAGTCCCATTCTTTTTGCAGCAGTACGTGCATCCCGCTCTGCTTGCGGAAGTTGCTGATCAGGTCCTCCAGCGCGGCAAGCAGGCCACGAGAGTTGATGGGGGCGCGGAAGTGCGCCAGCAGCTCGCGCAGTTCGGTGTAGGCCTCATCCAGCCCGCCCTTGATCTGCTGGATATCCTCGTGGGTAACATCGGCCCCCTGCTGGTCGATCGCCTCATCCAGCATGCTTACCTGAAAGCGCAGACTGGCCAGGGTCTGTGCCAGCGAATCGTGTAACTCGTGGGCCAGGGCGTTACGCTCTTTAATAATGGAGAGACGCTTTGCCTCATCATCCAGATTGGCCTTTTCAATGGCCATGCCGAGGTGGTGTCCAATGCTGGTAAACAGTGCCTTGACGTCTTCGCGTGAGTCGATGTTGCTGCCTTCGACAAACAGGTTATAGACCCCGAGATTCTTACCCTGATACTGCAGCGGTACGGCGATCATCTCCAGATCGTCATTACCCAGCAGCGGCTGGCCTACCAGTTTGTTGCAGGGGCGCAGATCCTCCTGAAACAGTACCTCACCCTTGGTGACGGCATTGCCGCACAGGCAACGTTGCACCGGGACGAGTCGCTCCTCGGCGATGATCTCATCAGAGAGACCGATACTCGCCACCAGCTCCATCTGACCGCCTTCACGCAGCAGTCTTACCGTGCCTGCCTGTGCCTCGACGATGTCGCGCATGGTGTGCAGGAAGCGGGTCAACAGGTCGTTCAGATCACGGGAGGTATTGAGGCTGGTCGCCACATCGTAGAGGACCTGCAACGAGTTGGTCTTCTGCTCAAAGCGCTTGGTCTGACGCGCCACCTCTTCGTCCATATGCAGTGTCAGATTCTGCAGGTAGTCGAGCAAATTATTGATGTCCAGCGAGACATCCTTGAGTTGCCCCATATCCTTGGGGTGTAAGCGAATGTCCAGATTGCCATCGCGGATCTCGCTGCTCCAGTGCTTAAGTTGTTCACTGGGGTGGAGCAGATAGCGGCGAAAGGCGATGGAGATAGCAACCAGCAGGGCGATACCACCGGTGATCAACAGGGCAAACAGCCCCATCAATAGCGATTCATATTCCGGCAGATAGGGCAGCAGGATCAGGATTATGCCAAGTTGGGCGAAGGTGACGCCAACGCCCACCAGCAGGTAGCGAAGGCGCTTTGCCGGGACGCCACCGCCGCTGAGTAGAAAGAGTTCGGTGAGATATTCCAGCCCCTGAGTCAGGCGGCTGGAGAGGGAGGAGTGGTGTTGAGCCATACGCAAAGCGTTCCCGAGCTAAATATCGGCATTAATAGAAAGCGCGCATAATAACACAGGCTTATCCCGTATGGGGGAGGGACGCTGTTAGTGTCCCCCCCAAACAGGATAGGCAGGGGACTTAGGAGCAGCCGCTGCAACCACCAGAGCTACAACCGCCGCCGCCATTATCTGAGCCGGGCGGGGTGTAATTGGCGTCGTTGGGATTCATGAAGATGAAGTGGTGCTGTCCCGGCTCCATCTCAACATAGTCAATCGTGGCGCCGTTAAGCAGCGGGCCGAACTCGCCATTAAAGACCACGGTGACACTCTTAAAGGTAAAGGCCAGGTCATCCTCTTTGGCCTCATCGAAGCCCATGCCGTACTCCAGGCTGCCGTCAGGATTCTGCTTCGCCGCCAGGCGCAATATTGCCTCGTTAACGCCGCTCTGCTCGGCAGCGGCATGCACCTGTTCAATCGCGGCGGGGGTTAATGTGATCATAATTTCACCTGTTGTCGTATTTAAATAAAGGGTGGTAATAGCGCGTCAGCGGCGATGCGCTCATCGCGACAGTCGCGCACAAACTGTACAAAACGCTCTGCCCAGCGGTTGCTCTCTGTACTGCGTAGATGAACGTAGTTGGCCAGCAGGTTTTTATAGACGAAACCATCATGCTGCTGACCGATGCCAGCCCCTCGGCCCATTCTATAAGCAAAGGTAAGGCCAGACGGCAGATTTTCAAGGCTGGAGTAGTGGAACTCGTGAACGTGGTGCTCACACCCCGGCTCGCCACCTGCCCAGGGCATGGCTTCGGTTTCAGTGATGCGCGCATAGCCGCGGCCCACCGGCTTGTCGTGCATCACGCAATCACCGGGGATGATGCCTACCATCTGGTGCTGTGCATCACCCCAGCCGACAGAGCGGGAGAGGTACATCAGGCCACCACACTCGGCATAACAGGGGAGTGCATCCTCAATCGCGGTCTTAATCGCCTCGCGAAGGGCCCGATTGGCCTCAAGTGCCTGCGCCTGTGTCTCGGGAAAACCGCCGCCAATGAACAGCCCGTCGATGTTCTCCGGCAGCGCCGCATCGTGCAGGGTATCGAAGGGGATCAGCGTCGCCCCGGCCCGCTGTAGTGCCTCCAGGTCATCCGGATAGTAGAAGCCAAAGACCGCATCCCGGGCATAGGCGATACGCAGGTCCGGGGTGACGGCCGGTTGCTCAGTGTAGGCCCCCAGCGGTGGCAACGATGCGTTGGCCGCAAGTGCCTGCAGCGCAACGAGGTCAACCTGTTGCTCTATGATATCGGCGACCTGATTGAGCTTGGCATCGACCGCCTCGGCCTCGTTACTGGGTATGAGGCCGAGATGACGTTCGTCGATATTAAGCCGCGGGTCACGATGAATCGCACCGATCACAGGGATGTCACAGTAGTGGGCGATGACCTCACGCAGGCGATGTTCATGACGACTACCAGCGACCTTGTTGAGGATGATGCCGTCCAGCTGTAACTTTGGGTCGAACTGCTGGTAACCGAGGATCAGTGGGACAATACTGCGTGTTGCTCCCTTTACATCCAGCACCAGTATCACCGGAGTGTCGAGCAGCTCAGCGAGGGCGGCATTACTCATGCTCCCCTCGATATCGAGGCTGTCGAATAGCCCCATATTCCCCTCGATAAGGCTGATATCAGCATCGGCGCTGCGGCGGGAAAATTGATTGCGCAGCTCCTGATGAGACATCGTGTGAAAATCAAGGTTGTAACAGGGGCGACCCGAGGCGCGCGCCAGCCACATCGGGTCGATGTAGTCAGGCCCCTTTTTGAAGGGCTGCACCGTGGTGCCCAAGCGGCTGAGGGCGGCACAGATCCCCAGGGTGATGGTGGTCTTGCCCGACGACTTATGTGCCGCGCTGAAGAGCAGTTGTGCCATGGGGGGCGTTAGGCGGCCTTGCTGAAGCGTTGCTTGTTGCGGCTGTTCCACATTTCCCATGCCATGGCTTCCGCCGATTCACGGCTGTCGGCTTGACCCATGGTGTAGAGGGCAATAGCAGCAGTACCGACCACAGCGGCCTCGGCATATTCATCATCCAGCTCACCGCTCCATACCGCGATCAGATTCGCTACGTTCATCTCTTCGGGGCGTACATGACGCTTGTCGAACATGGCGGGCCAGGTCTCGTCTGACATTTCACCATTGTGTACGCTCTGCAGCAACACCTCCATATCGGGGTTACGTTCGATCTCACCGCCTTCACCCTTGATCACCGCCATGTGAGGGATATTAAGCAGCATGCCTGCCTCCTGGTGAGTGGGGCGGTAGCCGGGGTGGAAGATCCCCTGCATCACCACGGGCGCATTGAAGGGGTTGAGCATGCGGGCGATGGTGTGCACTGGTGAGCGTAGGCCGAGCAGGGGACGCATCTCGATGATCTCGTGCAGTTTGGGACTGAGGTACTCAAGGTCGATGTAGCTGAAGTTGCTTGCCTCCATCTGCTCTACTGCCTGCTGCAGGCTAGTAGCAACCGGCACGCCCAGCTGTGGCAGTACCTCCTTGGTGTAGAGGCGGCCTGCGGTATGGCCGCTGGCGCCATGCATAAAGATACGAATACCACTATCAGCCATCAGCAGAGTAGCCAGCAGGTACCAGGGGAGTACGCGCTTCTTACCGGCGTAGGAGGACCAGTCGAGGTCGACACTAAAGCCTTCTGGTGTACTGAGTGATTCACGAATCGCACGCACTGCCGCGGCGACCTCTTCCGGGGTCTCTTCTTTAACACGCATCAGCATCAGGTAGGCCCCAAGCTGAAGGGGGTCAACCTCGTCGTTAATGATCATGCGCATCGACTCATAGGCCTCCTCGGCGGAGAGACCTCGGGAGCCGTTACGGCCTTTGCCCAGAATGCGAACGTATTGTGCGAAGGGGTGTTCCTGCTGGCTCATGTTACTACCTCAAATTCTCTGCATGCGTCTAAATGCGACACTATAAACAATACCTGACTATGACACTATAAATAAGAATGATGTGTCTGGTTTTAAAGGGAGTTACAAAAATACCTATACCCAGATAGTAAAACACCGATGCCCCTTGCGGATGACACCGGTGTTTGCAGTGTAAACCTTGAAGGCTTACTTGGCGTGCGGGTCGACCATCTCGTCGCTCAGGCTCTCCGGCAGGAAGCGCAGGGCCTTGAAGGCAACGGTGGTGATCGCCAGGGTCATGGCAACACCCATAAAGCCGAGCAGCGTCTCCCACAGGGAGGGGCTGTAGCTATAGGCCGCAGAGTTGACACCACCCTCGAAGCTGCTGACAACTTCATAGCCAGGGAAAATCTCCAGCGGGTAGGCCTGACCACCGATAACGATGACATAGACCAGGGCAAAACCTCCGACAACAACCAGTGCCGAGGCCAGGGCAATCGCACTACGGTTCTTCGCGGTCTGCGGGGCGAAGATCAGCGCCAGTGGCGCGAGTGAACCCAGTACTACAAAGCCGAGCCAGAACAGGGTGGTGTAGGCACCGCCATCACGCAGGATGAAGGCCTCAACACCGTGATGCTCGGTGGCGTAGAGGTTGGTCACATGCTGCACCATCACCATGTAGAAGGCACCGGCGATGAAGATCCCCAACAACTTACTCAGGCGATTGATAACCACGTCACCCAACGGACGTTCGGTCCATTTGTAGGTAGCCATCAGCACCAGCATGAAGAAGGCCAGACCGAAGGAGAAGGACATGACGATAAACATCGGCGCCATAATCGCCGCATCATACCCCTGACGTGCCACCAGGAAACCGAAGATAGATCCGGTACCAGTGGTCAGGATCAGACGCCAGATGAAGGCGAAGAATCCAGCAATCGGGGTGTAGCGGTTCATCCGCTTCTCCATCATGGTCCACAGATAGACCACAACCAGGCCAAGGAAGCCGTTATAGAGCAGGATGTTCCAGGTGAAGATCGACTTCGGGTTGAAGTGGGTCATCGCCACGATCAGGCGGTCAGGACGTCCCAGATCCAGTACCAGCACGGTCAGACCACCCAACAACAGGGTGATCGCCAGCAGGCCGGAGAGGGGCGCCAACGGCTTGTAGAACTTCTTGCCAAATACCGAGCCGATAGAGGCTACGTTAAGTGCCCCCGAAGCGGCCACGATGAGGAAGATGGCGAAGACGTGCGGCATGCCCCAGACGATCTGGTTATTCATGCCAGTGACGTGGTGACCACCGTGCTCCATCTGGAAAACGGCACCGAGGCCGACCAGGATAACAGCGCCCAGGACTGCGAGCAGTCCATAAAAGCGGTTCCCACCCTCGATTTGCGTAAACAGTGTTTTTTTCATGCTTCTCTTTCCGTTAACTCTTACGGTTAGATGCCGCGATACCGGACACCGGTGTTAAGACCGAGATCCGCGCGTACCTGGGTTGTTGCATGCTGGGCAACGGCCTGGGCAATTTCGCTGTTCTCATCACGCAGGTCACCGACGATGATCGCCTTGTGGCCTTCGCTGTTACAGGCATCTGCACAGGCGGTTGAACCATCACCAGCATCAAGCTTGTGAACACACATGGTGCAGGCCTCAACGGTGCCCTTACCACGTGGCGCATGCTCACGCTGGTTATGCAGTGCTTCATGCACGAAGGAGCGAGCCTTGTAGGGGCAGGCCATCATGCAATAGCGGCAGCCGATGCAGATATGCTTGTCGACCAGTACGATGCCATCTTCACGCTTCATTGAGGCACCGGTAGGGCAGACATCAACACAGGGTGGGTTTTCGCAGTGCTGACACATCATCGGTAACGACTGAACGTGACCGGTTGCTGTGTTGCGCAGCTCGACCTTGCGGATCCACTGTGACTTTTGCAGTTCGTTGGAATGCACTTCGTCCTGGCTATCGGGACCCCAACCGTTCTCGCTCTGGCAGCCGCTAACGCAAGCGTCGCAGCCCTTGGCGCACTTGTTGGTATCGATGAGCATACCCCAGCGTTGATCGCTGCTGGCGGCCTGTTCGGCAGGACGAGCCTCGGCAACACCATAGAGCATAACGCCCGGTGCAATGCTGAGGCCAGCGGCCAGCTTGGCACCGCCACCGAGAAACTCACGACGTGACTGATCCGTTTGCTTCATCTCGCTCATTGGATTGCACCACCTGTTTGAGTCTGGGTCGCTGCAATGTTGTTAAGCAGCGCAGATGAGTCGGGTTGGTGAAGGTCTTTCAGCGCCTTCATGCGCGGGGTAACCAGCGGGTGGAACTGTGCTGTTTTCTCCGGCATGGTGGCGTGACACTCAAAGCAGTCAATAGTCACGCCGGTATAGACGTGGCAGTTCTTGCAGAAGTGCTGACCTTCAGCGCGAGAGGCCTCGGCAGAATCTTTTGCCGGGACGTGACATTCAAGGCACTGCTTCAGGCTGTACTGTTTGGTACGAATGCCTTCGCGCAGTGTCTCGTCACGGTGCTTTTTAAGATACTTCATGTGATCGCGACGCATCACATCGGTATCCTCAACACACTGCTCACCCTTCACGGCCTTGGGAATAACTGGTCCCACACCGTTACCCTCGTCGGCAAAGGCCGGCACTGACAGAGTCAGTGCAGACAGTGCCGCGATAAGTTGTAGAAGCTTGCTAAGTGGCTTCATGACGTCCCCTTATTCACCCATACCCATGTCGATGTAGCCGGTAGGGCAGACATCGGCACAGATGTGACAACCGATGCATTTGCTGTAGTCGGTGTATACATAACGACCGGTGGTGTTCTTGTCCTTGGGAGACTTCTTCACCGCTTCCTGAGGACAGTAGATGACACAGTTGTCACACTCAAAGCACATACCGCAGCTCATGCAGCGCTTGGCTTCAGCAACAACCTGCTCTTCTTGCAGAGGAACCAGACGCTCCTGGAAGTTGCCGATAACGTCGGCAGCACTTACCTCAATGTGTGAGCGCTTGTTACGGGCTTCTTCTTCGAAGTGACCCAGGAACAGACGGTCAGAGGAGATGATCTCGGCCATCGAGCGGTCTTCGTAGTTGTGTACCGCGAAGTCATCCTCGGAAGTACCACGAATACCCAGGTCGATCTCTTTGGCGAAGCCTTCAGCCTTAACGACTTCCTCTTTGCTCAGACCATGGTACTCAGAAGGCATGTGATCGGTTTCACGCAGCTTCTCAAGCAGATTCCAGTGATGTACGTCAACCTTCGGACGGGACTTCAGCTCTTTGTTGTTGAGGTAGAAGTCGATACTCTCGGCCGCGATAGAGGCGTGGCCGATAGCGGTGGTCAGCAGGTGTGGACGCACGATATCACCGATGGCGAAGAAACCGGGCTTACCAGGAACCTGGAAGTTCTTGTCGGCGTCGGCCAGACCACGGTCATTGGAGTAACCGTCCATGCCTTCCCAATCACCGCCCTGGCCGATGGCCGCGACGATGAGCTCGGCGTCGATAACGTACTCGCTGCCTTCGATAGGGGTCTTGCCGTCGGCCTCAAGCTTCTGCACCTTAAGACCGGTAGCGCGACCATCGTCACCCTTAATAACTTCAACCGGAGTCAGCTGACCAAGGATTTCAACACCCTCACGAGTAGCGTCTTCAATCTCGTACTGGGCCGCAGGCATGTGCTCAATGGCAGAGCGTGACATCAGGGTAACATCTGCGCCTTGACGGGCAGCAGACTCGGCAACATCGTGTGCAGTCTGGTTGATGATGATGTGCTCAGGACGATCCTTCTCGTGCTCAACGGTGATCTTACCGAGACGACGGGCCACCGAGGCAACGTCGATAGATGTATCACCACCACCGATAACGATGATCTTACCGGTTACCGCCTTCAGGCGGCCTTCGTTGAAGGCGGCGAGGAAGGCAACACCGGTGATGCAGTTAACCGCATCAGCACCGGGGATAGGCAGGGCACGACCGGCCTGGGCTCCCATGGCGAAGACCACGGCGTCGAAGTTCTTCTCAACTTCGTCCATCGGCACGTCAACACCGACCTTGGTCTTGCTCTTAACCTCAACACCCATGTCGATAATACGCTTGATCTCACCGTCCATCACGTCGCGAGGCATACGATAGCCAGGGATACCATAACGCATCATGCCGCCCAGCTCTTCCTGTGCATCAAAGATGGTGACAGCGTGGCCTTTCAGGCGCAGCTGGTAGGCCGCAGCCATACCACCCGGGCCACCACCGATGATGGCAACCTTTTTACCGGTATCGGCACCGGCAGAGGCCAGCTGGAAGTTGTTTTCCAGAGCCTGGTCACCGATGTACTGCTCAACCGAGTTGATACCAACAAAGTCATCAACCATGTTGCGGTTACAGCCGTCCTCACAAGGAGCGGGGCAGACGCGACCCATAACAGAGGGGAAGGGGTTAGACATGGTAGCGCGCTGGAAGGCGTACTCCTGCATGCTCATCTCGCCGGTGGGCTTCTCAATGCCGCGAACGATATCCAACCAACCACGTACGTCATGACCTGAAGGGCAGCTGCCCTGACAGGGAGGAGTACGGTGTACATAGGTAGGACACTTATGGGTCCAGCCAGCCTGGAAGATATTCTCGTCGAGGCTGTCCCACTGCTCATCACCGTCGTTATAACGTCGGAAGGTATACTCTTTATTCATATCATCGCTAGAAGTTGCCATCTTTAAAACTCTCCTATGCCTCTAAATCGGTTGTTGCGGTAGCGGCACTACATAAAGCCGCCTGCCAGTGTCAGTTATTCCGGTGTTTCGGTTTCTGGTGCGGGTTCTGCCTCATCTTCCATCAACTCTTTCTCCTGCTCGGAACCGGTCATAATCAGTGCCTCGCCGACCAGCTGATGGGTACTTACTAGCATGTCCATGGGGAAGCTGTAGTAGGGCAGTACCTTGGCAAACTGTGCCTTACAAATCGCACAAATTGCCGCCAAAGTGTTCACGCCGTTGTTATCGGCGACATCCTTCAGGGCCTCCATACGAGGGAGGGCACCCTTAACGCGGATCTCCATCAAGTCATCGGTCAGCAGACCGCCACCGCCACCACAGCAGTAGGTTTTTTCCTTAATGGTATCGGGATCCATATCGACGTAGTTGTTGCAGCACGCCTTGATCACCTCGCGAGGAATATCGAACTGACCACCTGTCCAGTCACCCATGCGTGAACCGCGGGCAACGTTGCAGGAGTCATGGAAGGTAACGGTACGGTGGTCGTTCTCTTCTTTGTTAAAACGCAGTTTACCCTTCTGAATGAGGTCGTAGGTGAACTCACAGATGTGGGTCGGCTGCTTAACGCTGTGATCCAGTTGCTTCTGCAGGATTTGTGCGTACTTATCATCCGGATCCGCACCTGAGCCGATACCGGCAACGGTGTTCCAGAAGGAGTAGGCCACACGCCAGGCATGACCACACTCACCAACGATGATGCGCTTAACGCCCAGCTCAATGGCGGCGTCGCGAATACGCTCGGCACAGATCTTCATGTTGCTGTAAGAGCCAATGAACATCGAGAAGTTGGCCGCCTCAGAGGCGTAGGAGCTAAGGGTCCAGCTGACACCAGCCTCGTGGAACACCTTGGCGTAACCCATCAGGCCATCAATATGTGGCTCGGCGAAGAAGTCGGCTGAGGGGGTGATCAGCAGGACATCGGCACCCTTAACATCAAGAGGCATCTTCACCGGCAGGCCGGTATCGTCTTCGATCTCTTCGGCGTACTCCGCAAGCGTTGCCGCCAGCGCAGGCTCAGGCAGACCGAGGTTGTTACCCACCTTCTGCAACTTACCCAGGATCTCATTACAGTATTTCTGGCCAAGACCAACGTGGTCCATGATCTCGCGAGCTGCCATGGAGATCTCGGCGGTATCGATACCGTAGGGGCAGAAGACCGAACAGCGACGGCACTGCGAACACTGGTGGAAATAGCTATACCAGTCGTCCAATACCTCTTTGTTCATCTCCTGGGCACCGACCAGACCACCCAAACCGAACTTGGAGAGGGTCTTACCAGCAAAGGTGAAGTAACGGCGGTAGACACTGCGCATCAAGTCCTGACGCGCTACCGGCATATTCTTCGGGTCGCTGGTGCCCTGGAAGTAGTGGCACTTGTCAGTACAGGAGCCACACTTCACACAGCTATCAAGGTAGACGCGTAGCGAGCGATACTTGCTCAGCAGGTCACCCATTTTATCAATCGCCTTCTCTTCCCAGTTATCGACCAGCTCGCCGGGGAAGCCGAGCTGCTCCTGGTGTTCAGGCTTTGCTACGAACGGGCTCAGGTGTCCCGTCGCATTAGGTACTAGCGCATTGGGAATAGCTGGGTATTCCCGAAACTCTGGTGTCTGAAAATCGGCCACGCGATTATCCTCAGTTCTTTAAGTCCAAATTCGCCTAGACGTTACTTTTCCATCTCGGCAGCCCACGGAGCGATATGTCGCTTCTCACGCGGATTGTCGACCTGGTTACGCGTCGGGCTGAAGAATATTCCTGGCGCATGCAGCAGTTTGCTGAGCGGGAAGATAATCATCAGTACCGCCACCAGGAACAGGTGCAACATCAGGATCGGGTCGCTAGGCAGGGCCAGTGCGCCGAAGTTGAAGTGCATCACGTTCTGGAAGAACACTTTTACTGCCACGATGTCGGTGTGCTTGACGAATTTCATCATCAGGCCAGAGGCGCCGATACCTACCAGCAGCGCCAGTATCAGGTGATCGGACGGGCCGGTGATGTAACGAATACGTTCGACAAGGATACGGCGTGCCCACAGGCCGAGTAGACCGACGACCATGGCAAAACCGGCGTAGATACCGAAAGGCTGAAGAAACTTCAGTATCGGACCGACATCCTGGAAGTAGCGGCCATGGCGGATCAGTACCAGCGCCAGACCAACATGAAACATATAGCCGAAGAGCCAGATCCACTTATTGGATTTAAACAGGCTTTCGAACAGCACGACCTCACGGCCGATGCGAAACGCCACGCCACCACGTGTAATGGGAGCGGGAGTTGTAGGAATCTTGAGCGGCGCAGGGGTAGACCAGTATTGGTAAATTTTAAAACCAACACCACCAACCAGCAGCACAAACGCTACATAAAATAGAAGTGCATAGAGCACTGACATTTATCGAGCCTCCGAAATCCGGAAAATATTGAGAAGGGGGAGAGGTGCTCTCCCCCGACACATACTACTTTAGATACAACCGGTAGGCTTAGGCAGACCAGCGATCTTACAGGCCTGCTTGGCAGGACCGTAGGGGAACAGCTCGTACAGGTACTTGCTGTTGCCTTTCTCTTTACCCAGCTTCTTGCCGATAGCCTTGGTGAGGACGCGAACCGCAGGAGCGATCTGGTACTCGTCGTAGTACTCACGCAGGAAGTCGATAACTTCCCAGTGGCCTTCGGTCATCTCAACGCTCTCGGACTTGGCAAGCTCTTCACCAACTTCTTTGTTCCACTGAGACAGATCGATGAGGTAGCCCTCTTCATCTACTTCGTAGTCTTTACCATTAACGGTCATTGTAGCCATGTTACTTTTCTCCTAATTGAGTTAAAAACGGCTCAGCTTTACTTACAGCCAGGCTTGAACTTTGTCGTTCTCGACAGTGAGGTCAACAAACCCGGCGTAATCTACCAGTTTGATGCCGTCAATAACCTTGTCGGCAATGCCACGGGCCTTAACATCGGCACTCAGGGCGTAAACGGTAACCTTACCCATAGCAGCTTTCACCTTGTCGGCAACTTTGCTGCCGTTCAGGGCGCCATAGACACCATCTTCAATCAACAGAACAGCCGCGCCATCGGCAACGCAGTCCAGGCAGGACTCCAGGCTGTTGTTGGTGAAGGGCGATTTATTTACGGTATGCAACATATCTATATCCCCTTTTAGAAGCTCAGGACCACGTCCTGCTCTTCCATCAGAGCAGCGATTTCGTCACGGCTGACGAGAATGATTGAATCCTTCTCGGCATAATCATCATCTTCATCTTCCCAAACCAGCGGAAGCAGATCATCGACCGTCAGTCCACGCTCTTCCAGTGACTCTTTGTCTACATACATCTTGGTGACTTCGTAGTCGCCGAGGGCAGTGTAGGTGGGTGAGAAGTTCTTCATTCCGGACTCAGCGGTATCCTGACCTTTAGCGATCTGGAATACACCGTCATCCATGAACAGCAGCTGTACGTCTTGTTCAAACGCAGCACCGATCAGAACAACTTCCAGCGACTCAAGGGCGTAGACAGTGCCGTACGGAGCCTTGCGGTTCACGTACAAAAATTTCTTTGTTTCACTCATCTCATATTCCCCTTAGTCACCAAACACAACCAGACGGTCGGCCTGGACGCCACCTTCGATCAACTGACCCAGACCGGAGATACGGAAACCGGGGGCGATGTTGTCGGCGTCTTTACCATTACGCTTGGACTCGTCGGCATCGGCGATACCACGGCGCTGGGCCGCGGCAACACAGACAACCATATCGAGGTCGTGCTTTTCAGCCAGCTCACTCCAGCGGGTAACCACATTACGGTCATCCTGCGGGGGAGTGGTCAGACGGGTCGCGTTGTTCACGCCGTCGTGGTAGAAGAAGACACGAAAGATCTCGTGTCCCTTCTCCAGGGCAGCCTTGGTGAACTGATACGCGGTGTCAGAGGCCTGGTGCTGATAGGGACCTTCGTTAACCTGTATAGTAAACTTCATTTTCTCAATAACCCTTATTAGAAGCGGATGTGAGCAGAAGCGTTCAGGTTCGCACGACCACCACGCCAGTTATCGATGTGGTACTTGGTGAACGGCAGACCGGTCTTCTGGAAGAATGCGGGCCAACCAATACGCTCAACCCAGTCACCCATGCGTTCCCAGTCCTTACCATCTTCCTTGTAGACAGCCAGGATGTTCTTGACGGTCTCGGCAACTTCAGGCCAGCGCGGAGGATTGTTCGGCAGGCCAGCAGCAACCAGCTTGTGGAACATCGGCTTGGAACGGGCGTTAGAGTGCTTACCACCAACCCAGATAGCGAGCTTGGAGAACTCAGGGTCGTTGATCTGCATCGGAGGACAAGGAGGGAAGCAGGCACCACAGCAGATGCACTTCTTCTCGTCAACTTCCAGTGAAGGCTTACCGTTTACGATAGCAGGACGGATAGCAGCAACCGGGCAGCGAGCTACAACGGTAGGACGCTCACAGGCGTTACCCACCAGCTCGTGGTTAATCTTCGGCGGCTTGGTGTGCTGGATGTTGATTGCGATGTCGCCCTGACCACCACAGTTGATCTGGCAGCAAGAGGTGGTGATGTGGACGCGGTTAGGCATCTCTTCTTTGATGAACTCTTCGTGCAGCTCATCCATCAGCGCCTTAACCACACCAGAGGCGTCGGTACCGGGGATGTCGCAGTGCAACCAGCCCTGGGTGTGCGAGATCATGGTAACGGAAGGACCGGTACCACCAACGGGGAAGCCTTCGGCGCCCAGCTTCTCGATCAGGGGATTAACCTTATCTTCGCTGCTAACCATGAACTCGATGTTAGAGCGCATGGTGAAACGAACGTGGCCTTCAGCGAATTCATCAGCGATGTCGCAAAGGTTACGGATGGTGTAGAGATCCATTTGACGGGCGGTACCCGCACGAACGGTCCAAACCTGGTCTCCGCCCTTAGCAACGTGGCGTAGAACACCAGGACGCGGACGATCGTGGTAGCTCCACTGACCGAAGTTGGCTTTTAAAACTGGGTGCATGAACGGAAAAGGATCCGGTACACCGCACTCATCAGGCATGCGAGGTGCAGACATGTTTACCTCCTACTTTTCAAAGTTTATTTTTTAGTGCGAGTCGGAAACTTACGTTTACCGTCTCGCACTACTAATCAATTAAGCTTGACGCTCAGCCCACTTGGCAGCTTCTTCATCCCAACCATCCATACGGACGTAGGAGTTGCTGCGCGGCTCGCTGATCATGTTGGGGTCAACTTCAACACCGATGCCTTCGAGGAAGTTAACCAGACCGATACGCTCGATCATCTCACCGGTACGCTCGTGCTCAAGTGCGTTCTCAGCGAAGAAGTCGATGACCTCACCGGCCAGCTCTTCAATAGCTTCGAAATCGTCGTCGTCTTCCAGCTTCATGAAAGGAACGATTACGGTACCCATCAGGTCGCCGATCTTCAGGGTACGCTTACCACCGATAAGGATAGATGCGCCTCTGTCGTTACCCGGGCTCAGGGCCTTGTTCATAACGTTCAGGCAGTGCATGCAACGTACACAGGCCTTGTTGTCAACATCGAGGGTATCGTCGTCGTTCAGGCTCAGAGCGCTGGTCGGGCAGCGGGTGATAACGTTGTCAACAACGCTCTTACGACCCTTGGCAGCAACGTAGGCTTTAACCTCGTCCTGATCAACGATCATCTCGTCACGCCAGGTGCCGATTACAGCGAAGTCTGAACGGTGAATCGCGTTCATGCAGTCGTTGGCGCAGCCAGAGACCTTGAACTTCATCTTGTAAGGCAGTGCAGGGCGGTGCATGTCGTCAAGGAAGGCGTTAACCAGGGTACGGTGGGTACGCTGCTCGTCGAAGCAGGACTGCTCACAACGTGCGGCACCAACACAGCTCATACCGGTACGAACAGCAGGACCGGCGCCACCGAGGTCGAAACCCATCTCGTTCAGCTCGTCAAAGGCAGGCTGTACGTTGTCGGTGGTGCAGCCCTGGAACATGATGTCGCCAGACTGGCCATGGAAGGCGATGAGGCCTGAACCGTACTTTTCCCATACATCACAGAACTTACGCATAACGTCGGTGGTGTAGTGGTTGCCGGCAGGGGGCATGATACGCAGGGTGTGGAACTCAGCCGCTGCAGGGAACAGAGGCTTGTGGTTGTCGTCCATCAGCTCGGTGAAACGGGGAATAACGCCACCACCGTAACCGATGACGCCAACGGTACCACCTTTCCAGTAACCTTTTTTGGTCTGGTAAGAGGTTTCCAGCTGACCGATCAGGTCAACCATCATATCGTTGTCATTTGCCAGACGCTTGAGGCCGCTAACAAAGCTCGGCCATGGGCCGTCTACTAGCTGGTCAAGGTTAGGTGTGTCGATCATCTTTTTAGCCATACTATATTTACTCCGTCAGACTTATTTGGTTGTTGGCCGGCTTCATTATGTAAGCCATGCCTACTAAGGCTGCAAGTACTACAAAAAATCCTGCATGGATTGAAGAGACGCAAAATCAGCAACTCTCAATATGGGGCAGAAGTTTAGAAGTTCCTTATGGGCCACATAACCTTTCTGATGGGGGAGGGGGGGAGGGGGCGTATATCCTGAATGGGATATATGAAATCATTGAAAACATGTTCTATCCGGTTATAAATATTATTGCATTTATAGAAAATACAATTACTTACGGTGTTTTTTTGATGTCAGATAGAGAAAATAGCTCATAGTTTCTACTAATGGGCAAGAAAATTATTATTTCAGGGTTATCCCCTACATCTCTACGCTCACGGGTGAAATGACATATACGAGTAAGCTAGTGTGGTATTATATGGCGTATTAGGAAAAACTGATACTATGCCCCTTGAGTTACAGCAGGTGGGTTCACATATCAGACCCATGTTAACAGACAAGTATATTGAGTAAGCTTATGTTATACCTGAGTGAAGTACTGATTCAGAATCCCGAACTACAGAACTTTGATGAACTATTAGAGGTCGTTAAACTACGGTCAAAGTCCGAAATGTTCTTCCGTATCGATGTTAAACCCCCATATCCCGATACCCCGGAGAACTGGGAGGACAGGCTGGAGGCCTCCTTTACCTAATATATAAGGTATAGAGGGGGTTTGTAACAGGCAACAAAATAAGTCATTGCAAGGGGTAGATGTGAAATATCTGGATACTGAAGAGCACCATGCTGAAGCCGAGTGCTCAAACGACGCGATTCAATCGAGTGAGCTGCTAACGCAAAAGCTCGCTGAACATGAGACCGTACTGCAGAGTGCGACAGGTACTGATCGTATAAAACCGCTGCTGGATAGTGGCTATATTTTGCTGGATCTCGTTGAGCGTAATAAGGATGCCTGGCGGGTAGCCAAAGAGGCCTTTGAGATCGCTGTAGCCAATGAGAACTGGCTAAGCGCT
Source organism: Thiohalomonadaceae bacterium (assembly GCA_041554195.1). GTDB lineage: Bacteria > Pseudomonadota > Gammaproteobacteria > Thiohalomonadales > Thiohalomonadaceae > JAPHSX01. The sequence continues at coordinate 352,870 of JBFFMJ010000002.1, read as the reverse complement.
GTTGAGGCCTGTGACATTATCTATCAGTCGGAGCAGGATGATGCGGTACTGGCACTGGCACACGGTATCTGGCTCGGGGTCACCTACCCGATTGATCCGGAATTGAGTGTCGCGATGCTTCAGCATCTCGTCGATGAGACCCCTCCAGACTCCGACGGTGCAGCCGTAGCCGCAGCGGTAGCGACCTATATTGTTGATGTTCGCACCGAAGGCAAGCAGCGCGAGGAACTGGGATTTTTCACCAACCAGTTAATGGGAAGCGTGGCGCGTCGTCATACCAACGGTGCCTGTGATACGCAGGAGCTTTTCGATATATGGATAGAACGCCTGGAGCTGAACGATCCTAGCAAGTTCCTCCCACGTTTGTCGAAAATCGTCGATGTTCTCGTACCCGAGGGGCAGTGGTGGATTGACCGTGATGCCCTGCGCGAGAAAATCCCGGCCTAGTGAGATAATCCCATGCATTGGCAGACAGAAGACGACGATATCTCCCAGTTTGTAGTGCCGCAAAATGTGGTCGATCTACAGTTCAGCATCGAGTGTAAGGTGCTTCCTGTTGATCATGCGCATCCACTTTCTGTCGCCATTCAGCAGGTCCTGCCGTGGTTTGCCGAGAATGATGTCGCCGCATTACACATGATTCACGGTGCCGATTCTGGTAATGGCTGGGAGCGCCCGGAAGCGGCCGATGACATCATCTATCTATCACGCCGTACCAAGCTGGTGTTACGTGTTCCGGCAGAGCGCATAGACGATGCGATGGCGCTTTGTGGTCAGCAGCTAGATGTAGCTGGTAACCCTATGAAGGTGCTTCAGGCCAGCAAACGTCTGCTGGAGGTCTGTCCTTCACTCTACTCGCGCCATGTGGCAGCCGAGCCGGGAGAGGACGAAGAGCACTTTTTACAGCGCATTATCGGCGAGTTGCGCGGTATGGGTTTGCGTTTTAAGAAGATATTGTGTGGCAAGGAACATAGCCTTAGCACACCGCAAGGGGAGCTCATCACCCGCAGTCTGCTTGTGGCGGAGCTCAGTTTTGATGATGCGATCACTCTGCAGGAACGCGGGGTGGGGGCAAAATCACACAAGAAATTGGGATGCGGTCTGTTCATTGCGCACAAGACTGTTTAAAATATTCCCGATATATCAGTTTTTAATCAACTAGTAATTAACGAAGATTAGTGTAAGGAGCTACCCATGGGTTATGAAGTAAACGGTGCTACCCTCGAAACCAACGAAAAGGGCTATTTGGTCAATATCGATGAGTGGAATGAGGACGTTGCAAAAGTTATTGCCGCTGCCGAGGGCGTTGAGCTGACTGACAAGTCATGGGATGTGATCAATTTCCTGCGTGATGAGTACATTAATAACAATGGCACTCAGCCTAATGATCGCAATATCGTAAAGGCAATGTCTGATAAGTGGGGCGAGAAGGTAAGCAGCAAGGATGTCTACAACCTGTTCCCGATGCAGCCTTCCAAGCAAGCCGCCAAGATCGGTGGCCTGCCTGAGAGCCGTCGTAAAGGTGGTTATTAATCGTTAGTCTCAAAGCTTTCGGTTAAAGAGGAAGGCCCGCATCTGCGGGCCTTTTTTTGTCTCTACTCTTTCTCCAACTGATTGAGCCGCTGCATTAGTTCACTAGTGTCATCACCAATCTCCCGATAAATCGCGAGTGCCTTCAGCGCTTTGCTGCGCCACAGCTCACCCCCCCTCTTTACAGTCGTATCTAATGTCTTACCTTTATCCCCCTGTAACCAGGAATGATAGGCGATTTCGAGTTCGGGAAAAATAGACTTACGTAGAGTAGTGAAATTAGCGAAGTAGAAGTGCAGGGCGGCATCACGCCCCTCCGCCAGTAGCCAGGGCAGGGTTCGACTACAATCGACCAGATGGTCACGCACGGCACGCAGGTAGAATTCGGCACGGCAGCGGGGCAGGGCGGCTAGCATCGCCTCCCACTCAGAACCCAGCTCACGACCTATAGCCAGCTCTCCTAACTCGTGTTGTAACAGCGTTTCTATCTCATCCGCGGTAATGGCGTCCAATGCAAGTTCTAGATCGCCATCAAAATTATAAAAGGCGGTGGCACGCGCGATGGCCCGATGTGGATCCTGCCAGCCCCACTCCTCTAATTTCTCCCAAATCATGCGACGCAGTGACTCTCGGCGCAGAAACACACTATGACCCAGGCTCATTGCCGGAGGGGCAGTGAGTTCTCGTGCCAACTCTCGCCCAGAGATGTAGATCCTTGCCCCTTCACTCTGTTCAATGCGTTCTAGTTCTGCCAGGAAAAAATGGGGCTTGACGCCACAGTAACCGCCGCTGTATACCAGCCCCTCATCGGCCAGCTGGGTATTAATCATCTCACTATTAAAGGGGAGAAAAGTGCCATTATCCAAGACCAGGGGCCGAAACTCTTCGTGCTGGATCTGCTCCCAGAGGCGCTCTCGTGCCGTTAGCCACTCACCCAACGGTCCCTTAGGGAGTGTGTCAGAAAAGGCTATGCCCTGTTCCCAGCGGTAAAACTCTCGCATCTTTAACAGGTAGATACAGAGCGAGTAGTCGCGTGCATGGTGGGCATCAGAGAGATGACAGTTTTGCTGCACCGTCTCAATCAGTACGCGATCTTTTGTATTGCCATTGGACACTATAAGCCCCATCTAATACTTGTAGTGGCAAGTTATTGCCTAGTAAACTAGTTGGCCTTTGATTTTAGGCTAGCACGCGGTATAACTGACTGCCAACATGGCGCAAGTTTATCGCTCCCCCCAGAACCTTCATGAGGATCCCCATGGCGCGTATCAGAACCAAGTTTCACAACAAACAGAAACCTAAATCAGTAGAGACCATCGCCGGTGCCATGGGGATGAACATCTGGAAGCTCTCTGCCGATACGGCCAACAAGATGTATAGCGCCGGATTTAACTTTAAGGATAACGCTCAACTTCTTGATGTTATTGGTGAATTCGGAATATTTCTGCTGCAGTTGGCCGACCGGATTGCCTACGAAGAACTGCCGCAGGAGGAGCGCATACGTTTCACCCAGGCGCTGGCAGCCCACCTTATTCAGACCATGGTAGAGAATCAGGTCGAAGAGCTGGGAGCGGGCGACTATCAGGGGGCATTTGTCGAGAAACTCAATCAGCGCCTCGACGCCTACTCCGAGTTCGGTATCATTGACGGTAGCCCCGGATATCCGATGCTTCGCTACTTCGGCACCAGTGTCGATGCGGTGATGGGGGGAGAGGATAATAAATGGGTCATCGAAACGGTGATAGAGGTGGAGGCCCCGGCGGTAATTAAGCCACTCAAGGAGGGGATGGCAAAGCTGTTGCCGCAGGCTCAGTCTACTCCTACCGAGGAAGGTAGTGCGACACAGTGAAGCGCTTTCCTTCCGCTGCCACCACGGGTAGGATCACCGCTCCAATCCGATAACAACGACACGGAACCCCCGATATGCGCGGACGCTTTATCACCCTCGAAGGCAGCGAGGGCAGTGGCAAGAGCACCAATCTCAACTTTATCCATCAGCGCCTGCAACAGGCCGGCATTGAGGTGGTTCTCACCCGCGAGCCCGGTGGCACCCCACTTGGCGAAACCATTCGTGAGCTGTTGCTGGACCACCGCCAGCAGGCGATGGCTAGTGACACCGAGCTGTTGCTGATGTTTGCTGCCCGCGCCCAACACCTCAATGAGTTGATTGTGCCCGCCCTGGAGGCTGGCAAGTGGGTGCTGTGCGATCGCTTTACCGATGCCACCTACGCCTATCAGGGAGCCGGACGCGGCATTGCCAATGCTCGCATTGCCCTGCTTGAGCAGTGGGTACAGGGCGAACTGCGCCCGGATCTCACCTTCTTTCTCGATCTGCCGGTGGCACAGGGACTGGCCCGCGCCGGTGAACGGGCCGAGCTGGACCGCTTCGAGCGAGAGGAGATCGACTTTTTCGAGCGGGTACGCCAGGGTTACCTGAGCCGCGCCGAGGCACAACCGCAGCGCTACCGTATCATTGATGCTTCCCCCCAATTGCCCGAGGTACAGGCGCAACTGGATCGCATTATTAGTAACTACCTGGCAGAGGTTTCCAGCGCCGCATGAATGGCTTAACTCCCTATCCGTGGCAGCAACGGCTCTGGCAAGGGTTGATGGAACGAGCCGCGCAGCAGCGTCTGCCCCATGCCATTCTCCTTACCGGAGTTGCCGGTATCGGCAAGCGCCATCTGGCCAGTTGTCTAGCCCACTCCCTGCTGTGTGAGAACCAGCTGGCAGGGGGTAGCGCCTGCGGCCAATGTCGCAGCTGCCTGCTGCTGGCGGCAGGAAGTCATCCGGATTATCTGCTGATCACGCCGGAGGAGGAGGGGAAGGGGATCGGTATCGACAAGGTGCGAGGCCTTGGTGAGTCTCAGTCGCTGAAGAGTCAGTACGCCCGTGGTCGGGTAATCCAGCTGCAGCCTGCCGATGCCCTCAATCTTAATGCCGCCAATGCCCTACTAAAGACCCTGGAAGAACCGAGTGGTAACACCACCTTAATTCTTTCAACGGATCGCCCGATGAGCCTGCTGGCCACCATTCGCAGCCGCTGCCAGCAGATCGCGCTAAGGCCAGCGTTTGGCCCAGAAGCCGATTCCTGGTTGAGAAGTCGGTTGCAAGATATTGAACTTTATGATGATTCTCTTCTGCAGATGAGTGGTGGAGCCCCCCTGCGTGCGTTACACTGGGCCGAAAATGGTGAGTTGGAATGGCGTCAGCAGCGTTGTAACGATCTGCAGGCGCTGGAGCAGGATGAGCAATCTGCCGTAGCACTGGCACAGAGCTGGTTTGAGATCGGCAGTGATCGCATCCTCCCCTGGTTCTACGGCATAGTGGTTGATCTGTTACGGATCAAGCAGATGCCACAGGCCACACCACTCATCAATCCGCGGCTGCATCAGCAGTTGCACCACCTCGCGGATAGGGTAGACTTGGATTTTCTGCAGCGGCTCGCCGAGCGCATGCAGGAGTGGATGCGTTCGATGCGTGGCCAGATCAACCAGCAGCTGTTACTTGAAGAGCTGTTGTTGACATGGAAACAGCGTCGGGTTGGCGGATAGACGAGGTAGAAGAAGATATGGCAGCACCATCACCAAGGCAGGGAATACTTTCACTGACCATTAAGGACAAAAGCGCCCTCTATGCGGCCTACATGCCCTTTGTGAAGAACGGCGGTCTTTTTATCCCCACGACAAAAGTCTACCAACTGGGTGACGAGGTCTTTATGCTACTCACCCTGATGGATGAGACCGAGAAGATGCCGGTCGCTGGCAAGATCGTCTGGATCACCCCCAAGGGGGCACAAGGCAACCGTGCCTCGGGTATTGGTGTGCAGTTCAGCGAACAGGATGGTGGCACCGCGCGTGGCAAGATAGAGACCTATCTGGCCGGGGCCCTGAAGTCAGATCGCCAGACCCACACAATGTAAGTCATCCTACCCATTCATTCTTATACAAAAAGCGGCGTTTAGCCGCTTTCTGTTTTTACAGAGCGAATTTATATGCTTATTGACTCCCACTGCCATTTAGACCGCCTCGACCTCACCCCCTATGATGGTGAGCTCGCCAACGCCCTCGCCTTTGCCGAACAACAGGGTGTAGAGCGTTTTCTTTGCGTAGCCATCGACATGGAAAACGTTCATGCCGTGCTGAAGATAGCGCAGCGCTATCCCAATATTTACGCCAGTGTGGGTGTCCATCCCAATGAGCAGGGACGCGAAGAGCCCAGTGTTGAGCAACTACTTGAGCTTGCCGCCAATGACAAGGTGATCGCCATCGGCGAGACCGGGCTCGACTACTTCCGTAGCGAAGGGGATTTGAGCTGGCAGCACCAGCGCTTTCGACACCACATCACGGCGGCCAAGGCGTGCCACAAACCGCTAATCATCCACTGCCGTGAGGCACGTGATGACACAATGAGGATGCTGGCGGAGGAGGGGGCCGATGAGGTCGGCGGTATCATGCATTGCTTCGTTGAGGATATGGCCACTGCCGAACGGGCAATGGAGCTGGGCTTCTATATCTCCTTCTCCGGCATCGTCACCTTTAACAGTGCCAAAGAGCTAAAAGAGGTGGCCAAAGCGGTACCTGCAGAGAGGATTCTGGTGGAGACCGATGCGCCCTATCTGGCACCGGTACCGTATCGCGGCAAGAGCAATCAGCCCGCCTATGTGCGTGAGGTGGCGGAGTATATTGCCGAGCTGAGAGGTGTATCCTACGAGGAGATCGCGCGACAGACGGGTGAGAATTTTAACCGCCTGTTTGGGCTTAACTAGCCCGTAGAAGAACTCCTATTCCGGTGAATCTTCCTTCTTCAGGCTGCGCAGGCCACCTTCCAAGTAGTAGGCATCGAATCCCCGCTCGCTGAGCAGGTAGGCGGCCGAGGAGCTGCGCCGACCGGTATCGCAGTAGATCACATATTTCATATCAGAAACCAGCTCTTTGGTCTTGATGCGTAGCAGGTAGAGCGGAATGTTGATGCTGTCGGGGATAGCTACATTCTTGTGCTCGCTGTCCAGGCGTACATCCAGCCACATCGCCCCATCATCAACCATTTGTTTCGCCGTGGCATAATCGACGGCCTGCAAGACAGGCGCCTTGAGCAGTTCGACAAAATCCCCCTTAGCCATGCGCATTAAAACACCATCGCTGAGCATGGTAACGTTGGCGTTGCGCTTATTATCCGAGATCAGGGCCTCTTCACCGAAACCCGTTCCCGCCTCCAGTTCGGCCAGCTTGATCGCCTTGCCCGACTTGGTGGTGTGGGTCACCATGCAGCGCCCCTTTTCAATAAAGTAGTAGTAGTCACCCTCATCACCCTGCTTGATGATGGTTTGATCGACAACCACGGGCATGCGCTCCATGCGCATAAAAACGGCCTGAATATTACTGGGTGGGATGCGGTGGAAGATCTCCGAGCGCAGCATCATGGTCATCCAGTCGCTACCTTCCTCCTCCTCATTGGCCGCACTATTATCCTCATCCATGTCCGAGACCATCATCCCGGCGTTCTGATCCCAGGTCAGGAGGATATCGAGCATATCGTTATCGACACGGAAAAAATGACAATCGACCTCGGCTATCGCGGTATAGCGGCGAGGGCGGTGGTGCTCAATGGGAAAACGGGTGTGGGCGCTGCCGCCGCGAATGGTCTTCTTCTCACCACCATCGCCTAACAGCAACAATTCCCCGGACAGTAGATAGAAAGAGAAGTTATCGCTGTCGCCTCTCTTGAAAAGCGCCTTGCCCTTCGCCAGAGTCTCGATACGCGTCTTATTCGCCAACTCCTGAAGGTTGTCGGAGGTCAGATCGTTAAGGGGAACGAATTGTCGGAGTACCTGGTTGTTCACCGTGTTTTCAGGCTCGATTATTGAGGCTTAATTATGGATGCGGAAGCATAACATAGAAGCATTATAAAAAAGAGAGAGTACATACAACTCCGTGTATTTATTACACCCTTAAAAAAACCGCCAACACGCCAATCTGTAACTGCTTGTTATTTATATGTTAATTGCGTCACAAATATACTGTATCGCCGTCTCAAGGGCTAGGCGCGGGGTATAAACGTGAGGCGAGAGTCGAATGCCTCCGGCACGCTGAGCACAAAACACCTGGTTAGTGTGTAGTGCCGCAAAAATTTTATCACTCTCCTGATCGGCTACCCGAAAGGTCACAATTCCGGCAAATCGCCCCTCCTGGGGTGCAGTAATCAGCTCAACACCCGGAATTCGCGCTAAGGCGTCAAATAGATAGCGGCTGTTCGCCAGTACTCGGTTTTCTACCTTTTCCATGCCCACCTCGAGCAGCAGCGACAAACTGGCACTGAGCGCATGAATGCTGAGCATATTGGGGCTGCCACATTCAAAGCGGCGGGCTGAATCTGCAGGTTGCCACTCGGTACGGTCGAAATCCCCAATCGCCTCAACCATATGCCACCCGTACTGTGTCAGTTTTAGCGCGTTGCGACGCTCTGCCCGTACATAGAAAAAGCCTAAACCCTCCGGTCCCAACATCCATTTGTGGCCATCTGCGGCAACAAAATCAGCGCCTATCGTCTGTACATCAAAGGCTACTGCGCCAACACTTTGAATCGCATCAACGCAAAAGAGGATATCGCGTTCACGGCAAAATTCCCCGATACGTTGTAAATCCATACGCAGACCCGAGCCGTACTGTACCGAGCTAATGGCGAGAAGACGGGTATTGTGATCGACAAGCGCAAACAGCGCATCCTCTGGTGAGGCCGCCGAGAGTAAATCCGCCTGACGCAGCTCGACACCTTGAGAAGATAGTGACTCCCAAACGATGCGATTAGAGGGAAACTCCTCATTGCTGGTCACCACATTCTCACCAGCACACCATTTAATACCCGCGGCGACAAAGGAGAGTGCCTCAGAGGTATTTTTCACTAGCGCAATATCATCGGCAGATGGTGCATGGATCAACTCAGCCAGCTGCTGGCGTAACAGAGACTCTGTCTGCAACCACTCGGGATAGTGCCAGGAACCGCGGTGCAGATTCTCCTGTGCGAAACGCGTTACAGCATTTACCGTACGTCGCGGCCAGGGACCAACCGCGGCATGATTCAGGTGAATCAAACCATCATCAAGTGCAAATTCGGCCGAAAGAGGTGTACTCATAACTGCTCAACCACGGAAAGAGCCCAATACCAGGAGTGGAATCATCAGATACGTCATGCGTATAACACCTTGTCTTTTCTGACTTTTTTTACTTTATACATTCGTTTGTCCGCTTCATGTAACAAATCATCACTTATTGGAACACAGTGCATCAAGCGTAATAGCGAGATGCGTCAGGGGCGTTCAATAGAGTAGAGAAGATCGGCGCCGGTTGCACTGCCGCCTTCCCCCTGGAGTGTCCACTGGTCGCTAAGCTGATAGCGCATGATGAGTGAATTCCCAGTCTCCATGATACCAACACCGTAGCGTACATAGAGGCGTGGTGAGAGGTAGCGCCCTAATACTAACCAGGGTTCACCGCCAGCAGTTCTGGACTCGATACGCGCCTCCTCCAGATTAAATCGGCTGCCAATCTTGCCGATTAGATAGTCACCACCGGCCAGTCCCGCGCTGTTTGCCGCCTGCATCATGGTATTGCCGTCATTCACCCCGGCGCGCGAGAAAGGACGGCCCAGTGTGAGATAGGAGAGGATGTCGGTCTGATCCATGGGGGGGCGTGAGAAGAGGGTGAGTATTGGCTGCTGTGCCGTCCCCTCTACCTTTACACCGGCTACGACATCTCCAACCTTGCGCACCGCGTTGATATCCAGCTTTGGATTGTCGATAGGGCTGTCGGCAAAGTAGAGGCGGCCATGTTCGGCCTTAAGGTCCTGACCGAAGGCGCGGTAACTTGCGCCGGCTACCAAGTGTAGCTCCCCCTGTGCACGTATAGGTTTCTCACTGTCATCAATGAGGCGCACGTTGCCCCCCAGATATCCCTCGAAACCGAAGCCCTTGAGACGAATGGTATCGGCGGCGATAAAACGGACGTCGGATTGAATGTGCCATTTCGAAGCTGGCTCGGTATCCAGTTCAGGGTTGATCACGATAACATCACTTGAGGGGCGCCTGGCCATGGCCAGGTCGCGGGGTTCGAGGCGCGCTTCATCAATGGTGACCTCGCCACTCAGGGAGAGCTGTTGCGACGCTGCACGCAGAAGCAGTTGTGGTGACAGGGTGACGCGTGCCTCAGGAATGTAACTGACCTCAAGCTGTTCGCCCTTGATACTAAGTTCAGAGTGCCAGCGCCCTTTGTCTGTGACGTTAAACCACCCCTCGGAACGTAACCAGCCATCACCTGACTTGGCACGGCCGCTGACAATGAGGTGACCGGGTTGATCACTCTTTGCGATGAGTTCGGCCTCTCGAATAGTGAGTCCGAGACGTGGCACCTGGCACTGCGTGATAGACAAACGTGCCTCACCGGTGAGGCGTGGTTCGGACAGGCTTCCGCTCATCGCGAGATCGGCCTTAAAGCTGCCAACGGGCTCCTCCAGCGGCTGCAGCAGGGGTTCTATCAGACGCAGGTCACTTATCTTGGTAAACATGCGCGCTTCAATCGGTTGTTGTACAAATTGTGAGCGCCACTGCGTATTGAGTTTCATGCTGGCGTCTGTCTGTAGCTTCTCACCGCTAGCCAGTACCAGCTGGCTATTGCCGGTGATCACGCCCTCGCTGGCGCGGATCATTATCTCCCCGCTACGCAGCTGAACAGGACTCTCTGCGAGGGTGGGGATGGCGGCCGCAGGTGTGATGGTGCCGCTTCCCAGGGTGAACTGTGCATGACCCGAGGGGGTGCCGCTGCCTTTCACTGTGAGGTCAATATCGGCGCTTAGTGGAAGATTAACGCTGGCATACTCTTCAGTCAGGCTGTTGAGCCGGGAAAGAGCAAACTGTGCCAGCGAAAATTGCAGCTGCTGAGATACGCTTTTCTCATGGTGATAGGCCAGGCACGCGGTAGCCGATGAGCTGGCTAGGCACCCTTTATTGATCGTGATCGCATCCGCTGACAGTGTGACACCAACGGGGGCGCTCTGTTGCCAGTGCCCAAGGTAAGAGGAGTTAAAATCGAGGGTGGTGATCTCCCCGAGCCAGTGTGGTTGCTGCCAGCTGCCATTGACAGTGGTGACCAGGCTTTGCTGCCCGGCCTTTGCGGTGAGCTTCAGCTGGTGGTTATCGGCATTGCCGCTGCCGCGCAAGGAGGCGGTGAGAGGCCCCAGTTTGTCCAGCATGGCGCTCCCCGCTTGCACTCCCGAGGCATCGGCGGTGAGTGACCAGGGGCTGGCTCCTGCCAGATCGATATCGACTCCAGCCTTGAGTGCGGCAATGCCGGTTTGCTCCAGGCGCAGCTCCCTGGCCTGAAGCTGTCCGACAAGTCGTGGTTGCTGACGTGGGCCGGATACTTTCAGCTGTGCTTCGACCTTGCCCGATGCTGCCGGCCAGATCTCCGCCACATCCGGCGCATGGAGGGAGAGCTCGGCGACCAGTTGTTGATCCAGGGTGAGATGTCCCTGCAGCCTGGCGTTGCCGGCGTTAACTGAAAGCAGCTCAACCTTTACGGCATTACCGTCTAACTGCAGCGCGCTACGTAGCGATACACGCCGCTCTCTCAACATACCATCCACCTGCAATGGCGCGACCTCCAGCTTAAGGGTATTGCGGTATGAGCCGTGTATCTGTGCCGTGCCGTTGAGAGAGCCTGGCCAGTCGCGCCACTGTTTAGCCGGGTTGATTGCGCTGGCCGTTATCTTTGAACTCCATGCCCAATGATCACTGCGCTGCACTTCGCCATGGGCGATCACACTCCCGCCCAACAGTTTTCCTTCCAGGTGCTCGGCGAGAAAGTGTGTGTTATCGCCACGTCCACGCAACTGCCAGCGGCTGGGGGGAAGCTGTTGTCCCGTTAACGCCGCCGTGGCATTGAGCTGGTACTCCAGGTCACTGCCGTTCAGGGTGAACTCTCCCTGCTCAAGGTGGATATTCGGTTCTGCGGCAGGCCAGCTTAGCGCGTTAAGCTTGCCGGATAGCTGGTAGCTTAATGGGCCAGCGCGCCAGCTGAGCTTCGCTGTCATTCCAATCTCGCCTTTGCCGGTGGGCGGAATCACGCTGATTCTGGGCAAGGTGATCTGCTGATCCTGGTAGTGCGCTTCCCAGCTTGCCCTGAGCCCGTCAACCTCTCCTCCGGTGATGGCAAGCTGGCCGCTGGCAGAGAGTTTGTGCAGACTGCCCGTCAGGTGTGCCGTGCCCTCCAGGCGCTCGCTCTGCAGATAACTGGAGTGCCAGTGGCTCTCCAGCCTGATGGGGTAGGGGGCCATGGTGTCGAGTTCGCCTGTCGTGAGCAGGTCGGAGTTGAGCGCTGCGATACTGAGCTGGTCGATGGATAACGCATGCCCCCAGTAAGTGGCCTTCAGTGCGAGCGAATCCACTAGCAGAGGTTGATTCGTATCCCCTTGTTCGATCAGCAGCTTATCCAGACGGGCCTCTTTAAGTACCAGGCGCAGGGGCAGGATGATGCCTTCAAATGCCGGCCCTGGCGCTTCACCGGGTGTCATTTTCACCGAGAGGTTTTGCCCATGGAGTTTATCGATTAATACCGTTGCCGAGAGCAGACGCCACGGTTGCCAGCTGAGTGCCAGACTATCGGCTTTGAGCTCCAGAGTGGTGTCGTGGTAGCGCAGCTGCTGAAGTATGATCTCATCACCCTGCTTTTTGACCGTGCTAACCTCTAGCTCACCCGCCAGTGCCGAAGAGGCTCCATGCAATAACCAGCGTATCCCAGACTCGGTTTGCAGCCAGAGGTTGAGCGTAAGCAACAGCGTGACGACAGTGAGTAAGGCGAGGGCATAGTTGCGACGGCGACTCATAGTTCGAGCCCCATGGTTAAATGGAGTCGCCACGGGCGCTCCGGGTCGCTGATCGCCTCCGCCACATCAATGCGCAAAAGGCCAATGGGGAGTTTTCGCCTTAGGCCTATGCCTGCACCCTGCATCGCTTTTTCGAAGTGATCATCAAAGACGTTACCGCCATCGAGAAAAAGCGCGGCACGCCACAGCGCGTTGAGCGGATAGTCGTACTCGATACTCCCCACCAGCAGGTGGCGCCCTCCGACCACGTCACCAGAGGCATCAGTGGGTCCCACATGGCGGTAGGCATAGCCACGGATACTGTTGTCACCGCCAGCAAAAAAACGCTGTGACGGGGGCAGCAGGCTGATCGCCTCTACCGCAGTGGCACCGGCTTCACCGCGTAGCAGGAGTCTGCCCTTGCCCGCAGGAACAATCGATTTGGCGTTAAGGCGTGCCTGCAGAAAATCGGTATCCGAGATGATGTTTTTACTCGCGCCTCGCAACTCAAGGCCAACATGAAACCCGCGCAGTAGTCCGAGCAGGTCATAACCCTGAAGTGTGTTCCAGCCAGTACGCAGTATCAGCAGGGTAGAGTCACCACTCTGCAGTCCGATCGTATAGTCCTCAAGCTGGTAACTGACTCCCCACTGATTGCGCCACCTGCCCAGGGCGCGCTCGACACTGCTACTGATCAGCGATCTTCGGCTGTCAACATCACCACCGGTATCCAGGTAATACTCGGCACGATTAACCAGACGATCACTCTCGGGACGAGCAAGGGGGACCGTATGCTGGGCCGCAATACTGTTACGGATCTCTGAGAGCTTTAGCTCACTGCTAAAACGATGGCCGTATGGGTTTAGCCAGCGGCGTTCATGGCCAATCAGACCTCGAACTCCGGTGTCGGTGCCATAACCAATGCCGAACTGGTAGCGTTTGCGTGGCCTTTGCTCAAGCTGTACCGTTACTGGAACATGTTGCCCGATGCTGGCAGTGCGTTCGACCTGTACGTCCACCGCCTTAAAGTACTCACTGGCGAAGAGTGTCTTTTGCAGGTTGGTAAGGAGCTTGTGTTCATAGTAATCACCGGTCTTAAACCCTAAATAACGCCGCAGAAAATCTTCGCTGAAGGGGTGTTCCCCGGTAAAGTGGGCAGCCCCGAAGCGGTAGCGAGCGCCACTGTTGAAGTGAATCACCACGCTGGCGCGATAGGCCGAGGCGTCAATCTTTACCTCGTTGGTGGTGAAATGCGCATCAAGGTAGCCGCGTTCGTCTGCCAGGTTGTGTAGCTGTCGTTTGAACTGTTCGTATTCGCTATGAACAAACGGCTTACGAACCTGTAGTTGATGACTCTGCAGTAAGGTTGTGAAGGTCTCATCGTTGCCGGCTTCACCACTAATAATGATATCCGAACTGGCAATAGGTATTTGCGGGCCGCTTTCAACATGGTAATGGGCATGCCACACTTCATCCTCCAGGCGTAGTGAGCTTGTCACCGTGGCGCGATAGTAACCGAAGGGTTCAAGCGCCGTTCTAATCTCTGCCTCCGCCTTCTGGTGCAGTCGGTGAATGCGGCTGTCGACTAATAGACCACTCCCTTTTTGCTGTTCGATACTGAGAACCAGCTTAACGTTTGCAAGGAGCTCATCCGCCAGTCCCTCTATAACAACCTCAATAGGTGTTTGTGCCTGCACATTGGTGGAAAATATGCAGAGGCAGAATATTAGCCCTTTTATAATGGTGACGAGGTTTTTAGTCATTGCTTGCCACGTCACCAGATGCTGGCGGTAACCCGGTAGAGGAGCGGTATGCGACACTGTGCTGTATGTGTTCGGGTTATTTGGTGCGAGTGCGTGAATGGTGAATGTATTCCGACCATAGCCAACCAGTGATAATTCCTATCAGGAATACAATGATAACCATAAGAGAGCGTGGCGTGCTAAAACTCCACAGTAGAAAGTGAATAGAGACGACAGTAGCGTTTTGCACTACAAATATTGTGAATAGTATAAGCAATACCAGTGCGGTAATAAAATGGACACGATAGGAGAAGGGAGAGTTCATTTTTAGTTTACCATTGTAGTTAATGTAAATTAGTGGAATAGGCCTGTGACACCTGTCTAGTCGATAATCCGTACCGGAAAGGGCTCGGTCTCGCTGCCCGCATAGAGAGTTCGATGCGGGAACGGTATCTCTATTCCAATAGCGTCAAATTCTGCCTTAATCTCTTCATGAATTGAATTTTTCAAATCCAGGAAGCTTTCGCGTTTGGCCCATACTGAAAATTGCATATTCAGCGAGGATTCACCGAACTCCTGGAAAATAAACAGCGGCTTGGGCTCATCCAGGCAAAGCGGGTTGGCATGTGCTACACGGGCAAGGGCATCACGAACACGTTCGATATTCTCCTTGTAGGCAACACCAAGCTGGATATCGAGGCGGCGAATTGGGAATTTGGTGATCGTCGTGGTCTCTGATTTAATGAGTGTCTCGTTCGGGATTCGAACATACAAATTATCGAAGGTGCGTAATTTAAGTGACAGGAGGTCGATCGAGAGCACTTCCCCCGTCGTCGAGCCAACCCGTATAATATCACCTAATTTGTATGGCTTTTCGAACAACAGGAACAATCCGCTAATGAGGTTGGATGCCGCTGTTTGAGATGCAAAGCCGAGTGCCACAGTGAAAATTCCCGCCGCACCAAGCAGTATGCCCAGATCAAAACCCAGCTCGTGTAATGCACTGATCAAGAATAGTGTGAGTACTAAATAAAATGCACCCCTCTGCCATAATTGTAGATAATGGTCATCAGCGCGTTTTTGCAGCAGTCGCCTGACACCTTTGCTGGAAATGAGGGCGAGCAGCCAGCCAAAAAATATCAACAGAGAGGCGCGCACTATCGATGCAACCAGTTGACTGTTTGTGAGTACATCAAATAGCAAGAGATAGTCATTCATACCAATGGCTCCTGTTAGCCGAAAAGAGTGGCAAAGACGTTGGAGATAAGGTCACTCTTGGCGACTTTTCTTGGCCCTGAGATGATCTCTAACTGTTCGATGGCTGAGTTGCTGGTAGAGGCGCTGTCTTCAAGTCCATCCTTCGTTTTCACCAGTGCTATCGATTCTGTCAGGTAGTCACCCGCCGCATCCCGGTATAGCGTCAGGTAGGGTGCGGGAAGGTTTATTCGCTCAACCACTAGCGGGGCATCGGTCTGATTGTTTAGGTTAACCTGAGTGATCGCACGATACGCAAGGCGTTGCCTTTCGTTAAGACTAAGACGGGCACGTGTTGCCATGGCATAACAGAGCTCACCACTCATGGTCGAAGGCCCAAACCAGGTGTCAGAAAGAGGTATGGTAGGCAGCTCCTTGAGTAATGTAGCGCTGTCGTGAACGCGTATTTGTGCCCACAGTGGGGTAGTGATGAATATCTCTGTAGTTTCTTCTGGCTGCAGGCTAAAGGGGCTGATTGGGCGGCTTACAATCGAACGGTCAGGCAGTGCCGGACGAATTTCGAGTTTACCCGTTGTTGCGGCGAAAACGAACCGTGACCATGAGTCCTGTGGCCAATCTTCTGGGGTTTCGGCTTCTGAGACAGACAGGTTATCACTCTCTTCCTCGGTGTAGCGATGTGCCAGCATCCATTGCTGATGGCCGCGCATTATTACTATCTGCAGATTCTCCAGTTGGCACTGCAGCCGGTCTTCAGTGGAGACACTGTGGTCACCCCAGGTATCTGTGAGGAGTGCATTCATATTGAGACTTTTATCGAGTTATGGACTCTTCTTCGTAATAACATCTTCTCAATCTCTACCAGTATAAATACCGTTGAAGCGACCGCAATAACGCGCAGCCAGGCATCGATACTCATCGCCGTTGTGGCAAACAGTGTTTGCATCGGGCCGAGATAGGTAAAGGCCATCTGAAAAAATAGTAACAGGGTAATGGCATACCAAACATAGCGGTTTCCAGTAAGGCCCTGGCGGGTTAACGCGGGCGACAACAGGAAGCGAGCACTTAATAGATAAAATATTTCAAACATCACCAACGTGTTGACGGCCACGGTACGTGCCAGTTCAATCGATGCCCCCTGTTGCCGCTCCCATACAAAGAGACCAAATGTGCCTGCAACCAGGATCAGTGACACAAAGATGATGCGCCAGATGAGAAATCCGGAGAGTAGCGGTTCTTTGGGGTTCCTTGGTGCGCGTTTCATTACATCCTGTTCTGCTGGTTCAAAAGCGAGGGTAAGGGCCAGGGTGACGGCTGTGATCATGTTGATCCAGAGGATCTGCACGGCCGTGATCGGGAGCATTTTCCCAAAGAGGATGGCGGCAATAATGGTGAGTGCCTCGCCGCCGTTGGTCGGCAGGATAAAGATAATGGATTTTTTCAGGTTATCGTAAACGGTGCGCCCTTCTTCGACCGCATGGGCGATGGAGGCAAAGTTGTCATCGGCAAGTACCATCTCTGAGGCCTCTTTCGCAACTTCCGTCCCTTTTTTTCCCATTGCCACACCCACATCGGCACGCTTGAGCGCCGGGGCATCATTGACACCATCACCGGTCATGGCAACGACTTCCCCGTTTGCCTGTAACGCGGTGACAAGTTGTAGTTTTTGTTCCGGTGATACACGGGCAAAGATATCGGAGCGAGTCACGATCTCTCGCAGCTGGTCATCGCTGGCACCGTCCAGCTCGGTGCCGTTAACAACCGTGATGCCGTCGCCTATGCCCATCTGCGTGCTGATAGCGCGTGCCGTGATGGCATGATCCCCGGTAATCATCTTTACGCGAATGCCTGCCGTCTGGCAGGCTCGTACCGATTGCATGGCCTCTTCACGCGGGGGATCGATAATCCCCACCACCCCTAAAAGGGTCAGTCGATCTTCCACATCAGCGAAGGTGAGTGTCTGCTGCTCAGCTGACGCAGGCTTGAAGGCGATAGCCAGTAGTCGCTGCCCACGATTGGCCATGGTTTCCAGGTTCTTCTCCCAGTAGTTTCTGTCCAGTGCCACATCTTCACCGCGCATGCGCTGCTGGTGGCACATCTCCAGGATCCGTTCCGGTGCACCCTTGAGGTAAATAAACCCATGCCCGGCATGGTCGTGGTGCAGGGTGGCCATAAATCGGTGTTGAGATTCAAAGGGAATAGAATCAGTGCGGGGAAACTGACTTTGGCAGTAGTTATGCTCGAGGCCCGACTTTAAGGCCAAGGTGACCAGAGCGCCTTCTGTCGGATCCCCCCGCATCTGCCATAGCCCTTTAGTTTCGGTCACGCTGGCGTCGTTGCACAACAGTACAGCCTGAGCTACCTCGCGTAACAGCGGGAAGCCTTCTGGATTGACATCCTGGCCATCGAGACTAAAGGTGCCATGTGGGTCGTAGCCCACCCCGCTTACATCACAAATGCCTGCCCCCGTGGTCACGGTCTGTACGGTCATCTCGTTGCGTGTCAGCGTGCCGGTTTTATCGGAGCAAATAACCGTAACCGAGCCGAGTGTCTCGACGGCGGGCAGACGGCGAATAATGGCGTTCTTCCTTGCCATCCGCTGAACACCGATGGCCAGGGTGATGGTCATAATAGCGGGTAGCCCCTCTGGGATACCGGCCACCGCCAGTCCCACCGCCGCCAGAAACATCTCCCCGGCCTCGTAGCTATGTACCAGTACCCCGAAGACGAATGTGAAGGTGGCGACAATGGCAATGGCGATAGTCAGCCACTGGGCAAAGACGGCCATTTGCCGTAACAGGGGAGTGGTGAGCACATGTACATGGCGCAGCATGCTGCTGATGCGACCAATCTCCGTATTATCGCCGGTCGCGACAACGACCCCTTGAGCCTGACCATAGGTAACCAACGTTCCGGAGTAGGCGATGCATTTACGATCACCAATGGTGGCGTGTTCGACGACACTCTCGATGTTCTTCTCCGCGGGAACCGACTCCCCTGTGAGCATGGACTCCTCGATACGTAGCTCCCGGCTTTTGAACAGGCGCAGGTCGGCCGGGACCTTGTCGCCCGACTGCAGCAACACCACGTCACCGGGTACCAGCTGCTCTGCAGGAAGGCTGATAATCCGACCATCGCGCTTCACCATCGCCAGTTGTGAGAGCATATTGCGAATGGCATCCAGCGCTTTCTCAGCCTTGCCCTCCTGAACGAAGCCGATGATGGCGTTGATCACCACGACGCCAAGGATCACCCCACTGTCCACCCAGTGACCGAGCAGGGCGGTCACCACACCTGCAGCAAGCAGGACATAGATAAGCACATTATGAAATTGCAGAAGAAAACGGGCGAAGGCGCCTACTTTTTTTGCCGGGCGCAAGCGGTTGGCACCGTGACGTGCCAGCCGTGCGCTAGCTCCCTGAGTGTCAAGGCCATCAGCGGAGGCCGACAACTGCTCGAAGACAATTCCAGGATCCAGTGAGTGCCAGGCACTGTGACTATTATTACTCATCGCACGTTCACCTTCTATTCCGGATTCTCTCTCATGCCAGACGACTAACTATACTGAGCTTATAGACGAAGTAAGTGGTCTTGTCTCTTTCACCTGAGTCCTGAATATATAAGGTATCTTCATGGGGTTCTCACAGATCATCACTCTGACCGGAATGCTGCTGGGGGGCATTGGCCTGTTCCTTCTCGCGGTTCGTATGATTACAGGAGGCTTAACGCTCGCCGCAGGGGAGGCCTTGCGGGATATCCTCGTCCGCTGGACGCAGACACTGCCACGTGGTGTGGTGTCCGGCCTGGGAATTACCGCCGTTGTGCAGTCATCCAGTGCAGTCACGGTCGCGACCATAGGCTTTGTTAATGCCGGGCTCCTAAGCCTCTATCAGTCCCTGGGAGTGGTCTATGGGGCCAATATCGGTACTACGATGACCGGCTGGCTGGTGGTGGTGGTGGGTTTCAAGATCCACGTTGAGTCCTTTGCCCTGCCGCTGATTGGTTTGGGTATGCTGCTACGCCTCACCGGGGCAGCGCAGCGTCGTGGGGCGCTCGGTGAGGTGCTGGCCGGATTTGGCCTCTTCTTTATCGGTATCGACGTTTTGAAAAACGCCTTTGAGGGGATGGCGGCGAGTATTGATCTGCAGGCGCTGTCACCAGAGGGGGCACTCGCTGTGGCACTGTTCGTCTGGATCGGTTTTTTGATGACCTTGTTAATGCAATCTTCCAGCGCGGCCATCGCGATAGTACTGACGGCCGCCACAGGCGGTGTGCTGCCACTGGCCAGTGCCGCGGCGATGGTGATTGGGGCAAATGTCGGGACGACCTCTACGGCTGTATTGGCGGTGATCGGTGCAACCTCCAACGCCAAGCGGGTCGCAACAGCCCACATTATTTTTAATCTTGCCACGGGAGTCGTGGCATTACTCATTCTTCCGTTGATGTTGTGGCTGGTGCAGGAACTAGGTAGAACCTTGCAGATGGAACAGCATCCGGCGGTGATTCTTGCCCTGTTTCATACCGCCTTCAATATCCTGGGGGTATTACTGCTCTGGCCCTTCACACGCGTCATGACCCGGTTTCTCGAGCAACGTTTCGTCAGCCGCGAAGAGGTTGCTGGTCGACCACAATATCTTGATAAAACCGTCGCGGTCTCACCGGTACTGGCATTGCATGCCCTGGTGCTTGAAGTGGGGCGCCTCAGTGAGATGGCCAGAGAAGTGGCTGGCGAGGCGATGAAGTGGGAACACCGGGAAGTGGAAAAACTCGCAAGTGGCGTTATGGCCGTGGAACGGCTGAATATTGAAATCGGTGAGTTTGTCTCACAGCTGGAAAGAACCTCGCTTCCAGAAAGGGTCACAGAACGTTTGCCTCAGCTGCTTCGTGCCGCCCACTATTTTAGTACCGTGGCAGAACTTGCCGAGCTTTTTGCCAGGGGAAGTGCGGTGGTGACTCGCCTCTCCGATGAGCCTGTGAAGGCACGGCTAGATAGCTACCGTGAAACGGTAATGGCGCTGCTGGCGGTGATGGAACCACAGTCACCCGGTTTCGAGGTGCATCAATGTGATGAACAACTCAGTGCATTGGAGCAGTCTTATCAACATATCAAGCGGGAAGTGTTGGAGGCCGGTGCAATGGCTCGCATCCGTATTGCAGGGATGTCGGCGCTACTGGAAGAGATCAGTCGTCTTCGCCGGCTGAGTGAACAGGCTATCAAGGGAACACATGACCTGGCCGAAATTCTAAGTGCCAGCGTCCTCTCAAGCGAGGTGGAAGGGCCGGAAGATACGCTGGTTAGTGAGACGGTTCTGGTTCCACCTATTGATGAGTCTGGCGCTGATTTAGCCACTGAACACGGGGAAGAGCTCACGCAGACCATTCGCCATGATCTCAACGGCAATGGAGGTAAGGATCAGCCCAAAGAGGCGATTCAAAATATTCAGGCCAATGGGGCCGATGAGTCGGCCGATGGGGGTAGCCAGACGCAGGACTCCCCACAGCAGAAGGGTGAGTATCAGGATCACCAGGACCACCCATAGTATGTGGAACTCTGCACCGGGACGATGCATTTCAATAATTACCGTACTGATCGAACCGGGTCCAGCAAGTAGGGGGATGGCGAAACGAATTCTTGCGCGCCGTGCTCTTTTCTGAGGAGGCGGTAAGTCCTCGCCACTATTGTCACTATCCCGTAGTCGTGCGTGATACCAGAGTACTGCTTGGGAATGTACTATCGAAGATGATGGCGGCACGAACGACCAATGGGGATGATGAAATTGAGCATTACCTGGTCCTGGTCTGGGCGGAGCAGAGAAGGGTCATCACCGGCAGTGATATTCTTGGTAGATTGTTACGAGGTGCGGCACCGTCAGCGGAACACCTCACGTTTACTTGCTTTTAGCGCTGAACAACTAGACTGAATCATATGGAAGGCACTATTCAGGAAATTACGACCCTGTGGGGAGGGCTAGTCGAGATGCTCGCCTTTGATGCGACTCGCCTGGCCGAGCCGGATATGATCGTGCGCCTGATCCTGATGTGTCTGTTACTAATGGGTTCAGCCTTCTTCTCCAGCTCGGAGACTGCGCTCTTTTCCCTGTCGCGACTGGAGCTGCGGGAGTTGCGCAGGGAGCGAAACCCCAAGGCGGATACCCTGCATGCACTGCTGGACCAGCCGCGTCGTTTAATTATCTCCATCCTTTGCGGCAATGAGATCATCAACGTCGCGGCAGCGGCAAATATGACCGGCATACTGGTTCATCTGTACAGCGAGGAGCAGGTAGTGCTGCTCAACCTGCTGATCATGGTACCGCTGTTATTACTGTTCGGTGAGGTTACCCCCAAGACCATTGCGGTGACCAACCCGGTGGCCGTCAGCACGCGGCTTATCGCCACCCCTATGGCACTGTGGGTAAAAGTGGTGGCCCCGTTCCGCTGGTTGGTGCGGCTGCTATCGGAGCGGGTCACCACCATGCTGGTCGGACCGGAGAAGAGGGCCGAGAACATACTTCATGTGGATGAATTCCGCACCATGGTGGAGGAGGTGGTGGAACACGGAGAGCTTCATGCCACGGAACGCATCCTCATCGATAATCTGTTGGCGGCAGGCTCGACCGAGGTGGTGGAGATCATGATCCCGCGCACCCGTGTTGCCTTCATCAATGGCGAGCTCTCGATGCCCGAGATGGTCGAGCAGGTGAGGGATCTGCGTCACCGCCGTATCCCTGTCTATCACGGCCATCGCGATACCCTGGTCGGCATGCTCCATGCCGAAGACCTGATCCAGTTGGCACTGGAGGGTGCCGATTTCACCGCGGTAAAGCCTGAGGTGTTGTTACATCCGGTCACCATGGTGCCACCGACCAAGAAGGTCGATGAGATGTTCGAGTTCTTCCTGCAGCACAACTCCCAGGCCGCGGTGGTGCTGAATGAGTTTGGCGGGGTAGACGGGCTGGTTACCCTCAAGGGGCTGGTTAACTTTATCTTTGGTCATGCCAGCGGTGAAGAGCCGTTACGTAAACTCTTCAACCAGCCGGAGGAAGGGGTGTTTGAGGTCGACGGCGGGATGAAACTCAGTGACTTTAATGCCATCACCAACTTCGGTATAGCGGATCCGCGGATGACGACCATCAGCGGTGTGGTGTTGCGTCAGCTGGACCGCCCGCCACTGGCTGGTGATGAGGTGATGGTGGAGGGGGTACGGCTGCAGGTGGTCTCTGTGGAGGGGCATCGTATTGCGACACTACGTGCCATGGCAGGGAAGTCTCCTGTTGCCGGGGAGACTGCAGAGAGCGGAAATACGCCGTCACAAGCTCAAGAGGAGACCAGCAGTACCGATGGCCGCGACGGGGATGTAAAAGATGCTTGAGACACTGTTAATTCTGGCCGCGATGGTACTGCTGTTACTGCTGCAGGGCTTCTTCTCCGGTTCGGAGATCGCGCTGGTCAACGCCGACAAGTTCAAGCTGCGCCATCTGGCGGCGCACGGACACAAGGGGGCACAGCGTGCACTGCGTCTATACCAGCACCCGGAAGTGTTACTCGGTACCACCCTGGTCGGTACCAATGTCACACTGGTAGCGTTGACCACGCTCGGCACCTTGTTGATGATCAACTGGTTCGGTCCCTACGGTGACCTGCTGGCCTTTCTGGTTTACACGCCACTATTTCTGATCTTTGGCGAGGTCGTACCAAAGAGTGTCTATCAGCAGAAAGCCGATCAGCTGGCGCCACGTATTATCGTGCCGCTACACATTTTCTCACGACTCTTCTATCCCGTGGTCTGGGTGTTTTCAAAATTCGCCCGCCTGGCTGTGCGGCTGGTTGGCGTTAAGGCCTCTCACCAGAGCCCCTTTATGACCCGAGATCAGGTGCGCATGATACTTGAGAGCGCCGAGCAGGCGGCAAATGTCGATGTCTTTGACCGTGACCGGCTGCTGCGTGCGGTCAAGTTTGCAGAAAAAACGGTTGGCGAAGTGATGACGCCAATCGCCGAAGTGACCATGTTGAGCCATCGTCAAAGCAGCTGGGAGGCGATCAATGTGGCACGCCATCACGGCTACTTTAGACTGCCGGTCTATGAAGACGAGCCCGCGCAGATTATCGGTGTAGTGGCGCTCGATATCTGGGATCTTATGGACCCGGCACTACACGAGCGGGAGCTGTCCGGGCTCACGACGCCTGCTCTCTACGTGGTCGAGAACCAGCCGCTGGATGAACTGCTTGCCGAGCTGCAACAGCGCGATGATCACATGGCCATTGTGGTAGACGAGTTTGGATCGGCTATAGGGATGGTGACACTGGAGGAGTTGCTGGAACAGGTGCTCGGTGAGGTGGTTAACCTGGGCTACAACTTTGATTCCCATATCACCCATCACAAAGCCGTTATCGAAAGGCTGAACAAAGGGCGCTACCGTATCGAGGGGAGGGTGTTGCTTGCCGAACTGTTTGAAGAGCTGGGAATATCGGCATCGCACCCTCACTCCCACACCATCGGCGGTTTAATGATGAATCAATTGCGCCACCTTCCCAGACCGGGGGAATCGATAGCGTTGTCTGGCATTCGATTCACGGTCGAAGCGGTCTCAGAAAAGGGCGTGAAGAGTATCATTGCAGAGCCACAATGAAATAGGACTCTAGAGCTGAATAACTTCACCCAGGCTTGGAATATGTGCATCCCATTGCAGCTCTTCTACAAAGCGTTAATGTAGCGCGTGCATTGACCCCATCTCGCCATGGATCAGGAACAGGCGTGACGAGGCTGTTCGAATGCCTTAGCCCAATCAAGGAGTTGATCTAGGCCCGCATGCGCAGAAAAACCCATACTGCTACCTGCAATAATGATGGGGCCGTCACTCACTGGATTAAGGCCCATCGAATCCTCGACGCTTTGTGTCAGTGAATCCGACTAAAAACTACAAATGTTTAATGTTTAGTACTTACTGTGGTCGACCATTTAACTCATTGATATTACATGTAACGGCATACTCCACATGCGCATAATATCTATTATGTAAAGTAGGATAAATAAACCCATCAGCGTTCAGCCAGGGTATCGGAAGTCAGCCTGATGCGATGGATCTCCCCTTCCTGCAACTCGGCTGTTCGCATACGAATGTAGTTACCGGTTAGCCCGCTGCCATTACCTTCCACCAGCACGGAGAACTCCTTGCCTAGCTGCTGACTAATGAACTGTGTTCGCATCGCGCGGCCAAGATCACGTATCTCAGCGGCACGCTGTTTGCGAACTGCAATATCAACTGGGGCATCGGCCGTAGCGGCGGCTGTCCCTTCGCGTTCCGAGTATGGGAAAACATGTAGCTTGGCAAACTGAACTTTCTGTAACAGCGTCAGGGTCGCTTGATGTTCCTGCTCGGTCTCGCCAGGGAACCCGGCAATCATGTCGGCAGCAACAGCAGTATCGGGACGAACCTTGCGCGCGCTCTCGGTGATAGTCAGCAGCTCTGCGGTGCTATGACCACGCACCATTCGATCAAGCACGGTGTCTGAACCACTTTGTAGTGAGATGTGTAGATAGTCGCAGACGCGTTCATCGGCAAAGACATCGAAGAAGGCGGGCTGGATAAACTGCGGTCCCAGTGATGAGAGTCGAATTCGCGGCATCTCGGTCTGTTGCAGTATCGTTTCGATTACCTGATGGAGCCTAGCCTGCTGAGGTTGGTTGGAGTTGTCACAACCCCAGGCCGCCAGGTTGATTCCAGTGAGCACGATCTCTTGAATGCCGTGATCAAAGGCCTGATTCACCTGGCGGATGATACCCTCGAGAGGCAGGCTACGATGTGCCCCTCGGGCGATTCGGGTGATGCAGAAGCTGCACTCATTGTCACAACCGGTCTGAATGGCGATGGGCAGGCGAGTACGTGAGCTGAGCGGCATTTGAGTCTCATCATCCTCAATGCCGAAGTGGGCCAGCATCTCACTGTCGTTATTAAAGATCAGCGCCCCCTCCGCCTGTTGCTGCCAGCCATTGATATCTACGCGGGGGCCACAGCCCATGACCGCCACCTGCTTCTGTGCCCTACCCGCCTTATTCACGGTCTGCTTCGACTTTCGATCCGCCTCTGAGGTGACTGTGCAGGTATTAACGAATACATAATCCGCCTCGGCCTCGTCATTCACCGACTGGTGACCGGCGGTCTGCAGTGCTGCAGCCAGTCGTGCTGAATCGAGCCAGTTCATCTTGCAACCAAGGGTACGGATATAGAAATTCATTGCTATTAGAAAGGTTTTGTTCAGGGGGGCATATTGTAGCGCAGAGAGAATGAATTGTGACCCTGACGATTACTTACTTGCGCACCAGTGGGACAAAAGCGACCGGCAGAAGAGGCGCCCGGTCAATCGTGCCATCCAGCCCCTTCTCGACCACCATCAGCTGTTGCCCCATAAAGCCGTCACTGACCGGGATCACCAGGCGAGCCCCAGGCTTCAGCTGCTCCTCTAACGGTGGCGGTATATGAGGTGCGGCGGCCGTGACAATAATGCCGTCATAGGGGGCGTGTTCCGGCCAACCCAGATAGCCGTCCCCAATGAGGGTCTCAACGTTATGATAACCGAGGTTGTTAAGGCGGGATTTTGCCTCGAGGCCGAGGGCTTCCACCACCTCCACGCTATAGACCTGCCGTACCAGCAGCGACAGCACGGCGGTCTGGTAACCCGAACCGGTGCCGATCTCCAATACCGTATCCCCCTCTTTCACCTGCAACAGTTCGCTCATCAGGGCAACGATATAGGGCTGGGAGATGGTTTGCCCGTGCCCGATGGGTAGCGGACCGTTGTCGTAGGCGTAGTCCTGCATCTCTTCGGGGACGAAGACATGACGTGGCACCGTGGCCATGGCGGACATGACCCGCGCGGAGAAGGCGTCACACTTGATATAGTCACGGGTGTAGTGCACCTCATTGCGTATATCCGCCAGCATGGTCTCGACATCCTCTCTACGTTCAGTGTCCATTATCTATCTCCTAACGAATGCTTAACATGGTGGATAAATAAACTGTGTCGCTATAAATCAGGGTGAGAAGCCGTACTGAAATGACCATACAATGGTGGCACAAAAGACTGGACCACCACACATTAACGCTGTTCTGGATGTTTCCTCGTGTGGCGCTGTCCTGTCACTTTACGTTCGCAGTTTTTTCGCAGGCAAGGTACATGCGCGCCACGCTCCTCGGCATGTGTTGTGGCCAGAGCATAGATGCGAAACAGGTCGTCCTCATCAACATCAATATAGTTATCCATCATTTCAAAGGCGAAGGTAAGATCCTCTGCGGTGAAGGGGGAGCTTTGAATGATCGCCTCGGTCTCCTCCTGTACCGGCAATGGCTCTGGAACCGAGTGGCTGGCGTAGTGGCGATGCAACACCAGGCGATTGACCAGAAGGCTCAAGAGTAGAAGGATCAAGGTATTGATGGCGATAGGAAAAAAAATGAACTGAAATCCCACCTCTTGAACCTCAGACACCATTAGAATGGGGATGAGAGCGGTCGCGCCACCGGGTGGGTGGAGGCAGCGCAAATACATCATGGCGGTGATCGCCAGAGTCACAGAGACCGCCGAGGCGATGACAATATCATTAATCAGTAATGCACAACTGATACCGATAAAACCCGAGACCATATGCCCACCAAACAGCGGCCACGGTTGTGACAGCGGGCTGGTCGGGAGCACGAACAACATCAGTGAACTGGCGCCCATCGAGGCGATAAGAAAATGGGCAACGGCGGTTGTCTCGATTAGTGTGCGGCTGATCGTGCCGACAATGAGAATGGCAATACATGCGGCAATAGCGGGAATAAGGATCTGGCTGTGGCGTACCGGATGAGACATTTGGTTCCTGCTCAAAGTGGATCAAAGGGCCAGCTATCATAACAGAATCAGGGTCATTACTGCCGCAACTGCATTTTGATAAAAGAGTCGTAGCTTGCATATTAGAAAAGGGAATACCGCTAGATAGTGGCGATTTCGCTATTGCTAAATCCCTGAGCGTTTTGCCGTCGCTTCTCCACCTTGCGCTCCAGAGCATGGATTATCTCACGGCAAAAGTTCACGCCCTCCAGCTTGTCCAGACTGGCAAGGCCGCCGGGACTAAAGACATTAATCTCCAGCAACTTGTCGCCGACAATATCGAGCCCGACCAGAAACATACCATCCTGAATCAGCTTTGGTCGCACCAGTTCTGCCAGCTGCAGCATCTGCTCTGTCACAATTGCCCTTTGCGCGATCGCCCCCACCGTTATGTTACTTCGCATGTCACTGTCATTGGCACGGCGTACGCGGTGAAAAGCGGCATAATGCCCCTTTAGCTGCAATGGCTCGGCATTCATCAGAAACAGTCGTGTGTCGCCGCGCTGCGCCTCAGGTAGATACTCCTCGGCAATTATATATCCTTCGGTCGCCACCGCATCGATCATCTGGTTGATGTTGGCGCCATCATCCGGACGAACCAAAAAGACATTTCTCCCGCCGGAACCGGCCAGCGGCTTGAGGATCCCCCATCCCCGCTGACTTTCAATAAAATCCTTAATCTCCTTGCGGTCACGTGTAATCAGCGCCTTCGGCCGTACCTCTTCCGGGAATGAATGCAGGTACATTTTGTTAATCGCACGTGTCAGCCCATCAGGGTCATTGAGTACGAACACACCATGGCGCATGGCCAGACGCCCAAAATTGATCCCGGCCAGACGTGCCCACGGACGGCTGTTTACATCTTTGGCCGGGTCATTACGTAATAGCAACACGTCGAGTTCATCCAGGCAGATGCGACGACACTTCGCATGCTTACCCTGTAATGCATAGAGATAGGTTCCTCCGGTACGGTATTTTTTTTCGGCGACACAGCGGGCCCGCGCATAACACTTATCATCCGGGTCCAGTGCTAGATCTCCTACCCCCATGTACCACACTTCGTGGCCCAGACTGGTTGCTGCCATCGCCAGGTGGGTGGTGGTGTAGCCATCCACTTCGCTCGGAATGTCGTTGACTACTATGCCAATATTCATGAGACCTCCACCAACAGTTCCAGCAGTGTCATGCCACTACGTAATTGGGCCAGGCGTTGTTGCACCTGCGGCAGCTCAAGATAGCGCGGACGAAGCGGGCCATTTTCCAGTACCTTGCGCCAGCGCAACTCATCCACCAGTGGCAGCTGCTCAGCGCTGATCTTGCCAAGCAGCAGGTCTTCGATCTCCCTGCCCTCGCTCAACTGTTGCAACACCGCAAGCAGACCCCGCAGATAGACCGCATCCTTGGTATAGCCGCCGCCGCGATAGACTCGCATGGTGATGGTAAAGGCCTGATACTGACTGAAACCATGCTCCTCGCGCAGCATCTGGAAAGTCTCGATAAAATCGGCACCATGATGGATAGACTGCACCGCTACCACCCGCCCTGCCAACAGGCGTAAGCGCGAGCGACTCATCCCGCCAACCAGATACTCGGCCAGCACCGCTAGCCCCTCCTGCATCGGCTCATACCCGGCCATCCCGGTATAAAGTTCCTGTAGCGGTTGTTGCCTGCCGTTATGATAGGTCAGTACATGGGTACCCACCTCATGGGCCAGTGCCGCTGCCGCCCGCGCTGCAGGAACACGGGCATCACGACCGACAAGGAAGTTACCCTTAGAGACCAGTATGCCGGTGATGTCATCACGCAGTTCGACCCGCGCAGCCAGCGAACTATCCTGTTGCTGGTAGTAGTTGAGCTCATCACGGGCCTGCAAGACAAACTGTTCGACAGAAAGCATCTCATTGCTCTGTTCCTCATGCGTCTGCGGGATTACCTGCTGAAGAAGCTGTTCGGCCTGTTGCAGTAACGGCCGTTCAATATCGCCATACAACTGGCGACTACTATAGAGAAAATTCGGTGTATTGCGTTCAGCAAGCATTGTGATCTGTCGGTCAAGCTCACTCTGTTTTTGCGTAAAGATATGAGCCAGTGTCGGGTCTTCGATGCGCTCAATCGGGACACTGAACAGCTCCCGTTTCATCATGGCCGGATCGATGGGGCGGGGCCGATAGAGAAATACGGGTAGACGTGTAAAACGCGAACGCAGGAATTCCTCCCATGCCTGCGATACATTGACCGGCGTCACATGCAACAGTAGATCAAAGCGGTTGCTGATAGCCGCCAGGCGGCGATCACTCTCCCGCACCGCCTGCGTCATCGCGCGACGCCCCAGTTCATGATAATGTTTCGGCCGATGTACGGTGTGGGAATGGGTGAAGGCATAGAAACTGCGCTTTAACGCCTTTGCCAGTTGATGATGCAGTTTACGCAGGTCTAACGGGTAGAGTTCGCCGCTCTGGGCATCCCGGTATACCGGTTTGACCTCCAGACCGATGGTGGTGACCTGCCTGTCAAGGTTATGCAGTAACGCCTTAAGGCCTGGTGGATGAACTGAACTGTGGTAGCTGATGGCAACGGAGGACTCGTGCCCCGCAATACGTACCTTGAGCAGTGCACTCTCCATCTTCTCCAGCAACTGTTGTGGCGCACCATGGCGGTCGGCATGGATGGTAAATAAGGGAGTACCTTCATCGCCGCCCTCTTCACCGGCCCATAGTTCCAGCAGTAAGAAGTCACCAAAGACCTCGACCTGGCGCTCTCTTATCTCCTCAACCAGCCGTACCAGTGGGGCAAAATGTCGTTGTTGCGAGGTGGCCAGCAGGTAGGCGGCCTCCCCCATTAGCAGTTTCTCGGTGCCCGGATCATCCCGCTCATACGGTCGACGGTAGAGACAGAGGAAAGGTAGCTGTCGGTCGATATGCAGACGACTACCATCGGGCAGATTGCGTCGCACCTGCTTGTTGCGGCGCAGACTCTCGCCAATCATGGAAATCATTGCCTTTGTGATCTGTTTAGTCACAACCGGCCTCCATTGCCATGATTTCCTCAAGCACGCCGGGGACGGTGGATTGAAGGGCATCGCGAATCGCGCGAATCAGTCGCTCATCCCCCTCGCCAGTCCACTCATCCATAAAGAATTTTTTGAACTCTACTGATAACACGCAGGCTGAATCGGGGTAGTGGTCGTGGATCCAGCGGGCCAGCTCGCGTCCGCGAAACTTGACGTTCTCGCGCACATCGAGATGATGTCCGAGAAAGTCGAACTGTCGCAGGTCGTGGATAAAACGATCGACAACTCTACCGCAACGCATGCGATCCATGGTACCGGTGCCGATATTGACCTCGGGGTGGGTGGCGGGATCGGCCGGCGGTGCGTCGGCGCCATCCCGGCGATAATTGTAGGCATGAAGGTCGAAGATAACGAAGTGTTTGAACTGTAGAGCAATATGATCCAGCACCAGTTTAAGTTCGCTGTAGAAATCGTCGTATTCCTGCAGTGAGTGTTCAACGATTTCATCACTGAGCGGTGTCTTCCACAGGTGCAGCCCCCAGGCCATCTCCGGTGCGCTGTAGACCGCCTGGTTTCGCTCACGGTTCAGGTCCACCTCGAAACGCGAGCGGTTTGCGACAATCCAGCCCGGCACGACCTTCACCCAGCGATCGGTAAAGGGGTCCTCCTCACGCAAGCGTGTTAGCTCATCTAGTGCTAAAAAAGGGAGCAGCTCACCACGAAGGGTGTGACCGGCGTGAATCGCCGTAGCGAATAACGGCCCCTCCCCTTCATGTTCCAACCATAGCTTACCGTCGGTTCTTGCCACGTTCAGACCTTCTTTCATTCAGCATATCTTTAATCTAATCGAGTCAGAAATACCTTATCCCAGTAGCTATTTAACTCACTGGCGGGTTTAGCGGCCTGTTAGCTTCTCGAGCGCTATCTCGCGCATTCGAAACTTCTGCAGCTTACCGGTCACGGTCATCGGGAACTCTTCGACAAACGTAATATGTTCAGGCACTTTGAAATGGGCGATCTGTTCCTGACAGTAGTCACGCAGCTCCTTCTCCGTGGCCTGCTCCCCGCTATGCAGTTTTACCCAGGCCATCACCGTCTCGCCATAGAACTCATCGGGAATACCGAACACCGCCACCTCGGCCACCTTGGGATGGGTAAAGAGCAAATCCTCGATCTCGCGCGGATAGATATTTTCACCGCCACGAATGATCATGTCTTTCAGTCGACCGGTGATGCGCAGGTAGCCGTCGCCATCCATGGTGCCAAGGTCACCGGAGTGGAGCCAGCCCGCCCTGTCGATTGTCTCGGCAGTTTTCTCCGGCTGGGCGTAGTACTCGCGCATCAGGTGATAGCCGCGAAAACAGATCTCGCCGGTAGTGTCGAACGGCACGATGCGCCCGCTCTCGGTATCGATCACCTTTACCTCTTGATGCGGCAGGTTGCTACCGACGGTCTCGGTGCGTCGCACTATAGAGTCCCCTATCGCGGTGAGGTGGGTCAGCGGTGAGGCCTCGGTCTGACCGTAACCGATCAGGATATCGGGGCAGTGCAGCTCCTCCATCACCCGTTTCATCAGCGACGGTGCGCAGGGGGCACCGGCCATGATCCCGGTGCGCAGAGAGCTGAGGTCGTAGTGGGCAAACTCCGGATGTTCCAGCTCGGCGATAAACATTGTCGGCACACCGTGGAGCGCCGTGCACTTCTCCTTGTCGATAGCCTTGAGTACCGCGCCGGGATCGAAGTGGTCAGATGGAATCACCACACAGGCACCGACCGAAAGGCAGAGCAGGTTTGCCAGCACCATACCGAAGCAGTGGTAGAACGGCACCGGCACCACCAGCTGGTCTTGTTCGCTAAAGTGCATTGCCTGCGCCGCAAACCAGGCGTTGTTAAGAATGTTGTGGTGGGTCAGCACCACCGCCTTGGGAAAACCGGTGGTGCCGGAGGTGTACTGGATATTAATCGCATCATCAAAATCCAGAACGCGCCCTATCTCGTCGAGTTGCTCGGGCTTCACCGCCCCACCGGCGGCCAGCAGCTCCTGCCACACACTGAATCCCTGAGCAGGGAGCGGCGTATTATCGGGAGCGGCAGGTTCATACACCACAATATGTTTGAGCAGCGGAAAGGTGGTGCTATTGAGTGGTGGCGGCGCGGTATCCAGCTCAGGGAGAAGCTCACGCAGCATCGCAATATAGTCACTGCTTTTGAAACGGGGAATGACAAACAGTCCCTGTACCTCGGAGCGCTGCAGGGCGAAGGCCAGCTCCTTGCTACGATAGGCGGGATTTATATTGACCAGTACCGCACCGATGCGCGCGGTGGCCATCTGCAATAACAGCCATTCGATATTATTGGTGGACCAGATGCCGAGCCGCGAGCCGTGCCCATAACCGAGGGCGATAAGACCGCAGGCAACGCGATCCACCTCGCCTGATAGTTGCCGATAGCTCAGGCGGCGCTGTTGCGGTAGCGAGACCACTGCCTCCCGCTCGGGAAATTGTGCGGCGATCGCGGCAAAGTGCTGCGGGATAGTTTTGCCGATGAGTGGTGTGTCGCCACCTCGATGGAAATAGCTCATACCGTTCATGACTCGACCCTTTCCCAGTAGCTATCTACCCGCGCCTGGATCTCGGCGATCAGTTCCTCATCGCGTTCAGGTTCAAACAGATGTTTGTAACGCCCCTGTAACTTCAGATACTCCTCAACCGGTACCCGCTGTCGAGGTACCTTGGTATGCACCAGCTCACCGTCGATAACCTCCTTTAACGGCCAGACGCCACTCTTCACCGCAAGCTGTCCGATATGGGCCGTCTCTTTGGGGTCGTAACCCCAGCCTGTGGGACAGGGAGAGAGGGCGATGATCATGCGCGGCCCCTTCACGCTCCTGGCCTTTTCGATCTTGCGCGCCAGATCCAGCGGCTCGGCCCCGATCACCGTGGCGACATAGGCGGGCCGGTGTGCCGCCCAGATATCGAACAGCGGTTTTTTGTAACCGGGGTAGCCGTGACTGCCGGTACTGGTGGCGGTTTTCGCCCCGTGTGGCGTGGCCCCGGAGAACTGCTGGCCGGTATTGCCATAACCCTCGTTGTCGTAACAGAGATAGATAAAGTCGAGGTCACGTTCCATCGCCCCGGAGGTAGCGGAGAGACCCATGCCGTAGGCCGAGCCGTCACCGGTCAGCACCACTACCTGCATATCCTCGTCCTCAGAGATCGTCCCCTTCTGTTTGAGAATATCGAGGGCGTCGCGTACCCCCTGCGCTCCGGCCGG
This sequence comes from Thiohalomonadaceae bacterium, assembly GCA_041554195.1. Lineage (GTDB taxonomy): Bacteria > Pseudomonadota > Gammaproteobacteria > Thiohalomonadales > Thiohalomonadaceae > JAPHSX01. The sequence continues at coordinate 319,384 of JBFFMJ010000002.1, read as the reverse complement.
CGCAGAGGCCATCGCGGTGTAGAGCCAGCCGCCGCGAAACGGGGTAAAGGGGTAGACGGAGAGAAGGGTCATGCAGCCGGCGGCATTGACGAAGACCGTCTTCTCGCCGAGGATGTCATAGACCTCGTGCAGAGCCTCCAGTCCGCCGCACCCGGCACACATCGGCGTACCGGTGCCAAGCAGATGGGTCGAAGGCATGTTTTTCAGGTTGCGATAAATCGTCGACTCACTCATCGCCCTGCCCCCCTAACACTTCGCGTTCAACGCTGGCGATCGCCTGCAGCTTGCGTACCTCGCGCAGTTCATTTTCGGTGTAAAGCAGGCGCGGTGGTGGCGCACTCCCCTGCTCTGCCGCCTCGCGCAACACCGTGGCGATCTGAAAAAACTCTGCGGCTGGAATATCGCGCCCGCCCAGCCCACCGATAAAACTGGCGAGCAGCGGGGCGTCGGGCTGACCGTAGAGTACCGAGGTGACTTCGCTGTGCAGCACCCCACCCATACCCATGGAGATATTCTGATCGATCACCGCGACGCCGCGACGTCCGCACAACACGTTTTGCAGAGCCTCGCGTGGCAGGGGGCGTAACAGTCGCGGCCGCACCAGTCCAATCTTCCACCCGGCATCGCGCAACCTGTCCACCGCCTCTTTAGCCTTGGTGGCGAAGGAACCCATCATCACGAACAGGTACTCCGCCTCATCGCAACAGTAACACTCCAGCGGGCCGTGGTGACGGCCAAACAGCTGGGAAAATTCATCGGCAATCTCATCGTAAACCGCGAGTGCATTTTGCGCGGCGAGGTGTGTCTCGTAGCGAAAATAGGAGTACGGCCCGCCACCCAGAACGGCCACCGCCTGACTCTCCGGCGCGCTGGCGCGAAACATCATATTTTCCGCATCAAACGGCGGCAGGAATTCGCGTACCTTATCCTGTTCCGGCAGGGTGACCGGTTCGCGGGTGAAGCTGAGATAAAAGCCATCGAGGTTGACGATCACCGGTAGCCGTACCCGTGGATCCTCGGCCAGTTTGTAGGCGAGCAATATCGAATCGAGTACCTCCTGACAGGTGGCGCAGTGGATCTGCAGAAAGCCCGAGTCGCGGGCGGCGAGGATGTCGTTGTGATCAGGCTCCAGGGTGATCGGTGAGGCGAGGCCACGCGATACATTAGTCAGCACAAAGGGGGCGCGCCAGCCCGATACCGTATAGAGCATCTCCATGCCATAGAGCAGCCCCTGACTGGAGGTGGCGCTGAAGACGCGCACCCCGGCCGCGGCCGCCGCACCGGCCGCTGTGATCATTGAGTGTTCCGACTCCAGGGTGACCATGCGCCCGGCCATCTCACCATGGTCGATCCACTCGCCAAGGCTTTCGATGATCTCGGTCTGCGGGGTGATCGGGAAGGCGGGGATGTAATCGACCTCGGCCAGACGCGCCCCCCAGGCCGCCGCCGCGTTGCCGGTCAGTAATAATCGCGTCATGGCGTTATCTCCCCCGCATTATGCTCTGGGATTGCCTCAATGGCGTGTGGCGGACACTGTGCCACGCAGACCAGACACCCCTTACAGTGGTCGTAATCGATCACCGGCGTCCCCTCCTCTACGGCGATGGCACCATCGGGACAGAAGGTGCTACAGACCCACCAGCACTTATTGCAGCGCTCATAGTCAATCACCGGACGCATGGTGCGCCAGGAGCCGGTCTTAAGTGCCTCGGTATTATCCGCGGCGTGGATCACCGGGGCGGCGGTGCGTGCCTCATCGAACGGCAGCGAGATCCACTCGGGGGCGTTCCAGGCACTGGCGTCGGCAGTCGCCCCTTCCATCAAGCGTGGCTGTTGCCTCCCCATCAGGTCGAAGGCGTGTAGTGCGCGCTGAGAATTTTTCTCGACTATATCCGCCCCCAGGTGTCCCAGTTCCTCTGCGATAGCCTGCTGTAACGATGTTCGCTCAATGACGCCAGTTAGTGCGGCGGCGGCCCCGGCGCAGAGTGCGCCGATAAAGGGCATCTCGGCCCGGTCCACCACCTCCTCTGGGGCAGGAAGAACCACCACAGGACCGGGATAGTTGAGGCGCTGCTGCCACTCGCTGACATCAGTGTGGCTGTTGATTAGCAGCAGGGTGTGGGCATCGGCCCCGCCCAGCACACCTGCGGCGGGCACCGGCACCAGGGTATCGTCGGCAACGATAATCAGGTCGGGTTTGTCGATAATGCCGCGTTCGTTGATCGGCCGCTTATCGGCACGCACAAAGGCGAAGATTGGTGCACCGCGTCGTTCGGCCCCGTAGCGCGGTGCATCCTGCACCTCGTAGCCCTGTAAAAAGAAGGCGCTACCGAGGATGCGGCTGGCAGTCTTCATTCCCTGACCACCGCGACCGTGAAAGCGGATACGGTACATGGTTATACCCAGTGGCTGTTCATGGAGAAGGTGTTGAAACGGCGGAAGCTCATCGCCTTTTCCACCCTTTCACGGGCCAGTTGTTGTGATGCCTGACGTGGCAGGCACTGCTCCTTTTTCGCCATCTTTAACACCAGCTCGGTATTGCGTCGCAGCTTCTCTTCGATGCTTGCCAGGGCGGCAGACTCCGTGGCCCCGTGGTACTCCATCGCGGCGCAGATCACCCCTCCGGCATTGGCGATAAAATCGGGGACGCAGAGGATCCCCTTCTCGTGTAGGTATTGCTCGGCACCGTGGGTAAAGGGGATGTTGGCCCCCTCCACCACCAGCTTGGCATTAAGGCGGTGTACGTTGTCTTCGTGGATCACATCGGGGCGTGCGGCGGGGATCCAGATATCGCACTCCACATCAATCACATCATCACGCGCCATGGCCGTGGCATCGCCATAGTCGGTAACACACTTCCCCTCACCCTTGAGTGCCAGCAGCGTCGCCACATCGATCCCCTGTGGATTATGGATGGCACCGGCGGAGTCGGCCACCGCCACCAGCACGGCCCCCTTGGCGGCGAGAAAACGGCTGACGTTTTTACCCACCGCACCGAACCCCTGCACCACAAAACGCGCCCCCTCCAGCGGGAAGTCACAGTAGGTGAGCGCCACCTCGACCACATGGCTCAGGCCCCAGCCGGTGGCTCCTATCTCATCCAGCGGAATACCCCCCAGCTCTCGCGGCAGCGCCACCACCCGCTCCACCTCGTCGCGGATCCAGGCCATGCACTCCTCATCGGTGCCCATGTCGGGGGCGAAGATATAGCTCTCCTCGTTACGCAGGGCACTGGCCATGGTGCGAAGCAGCAGCTGTTTTTGCTCACGGGGCATCTTCGGGTCGCCCTGCACCACCAGCTTGCCGCCACCGTGCGGCAGCCCGGCAGCGGCATTTTTGAAGGTCATGGCGCGGGCCAGACGGGCGCACTCTTCGGTGGTCACATCGGTGGCCATGCGGATGCCACCGATGGACGGGCCTTTCGCGACATTGTCGACCACCAGCACCGCTTTTAGTCCACAACCAGGTTCGTGGACATGAATCACCTTAAGTGGACCAAGCTCATCACTGAGCGAAAAAATATCCTCCATTTAATCCTCCTTCACTATTCTTATTCTGCTGCGGCGCTCTAGATAAAAGTTAGCAAACTTCACCTTTAAATGTAGTACAGAATGAGGGATTAAATGGAAGACTTAGAGCGTGGAAGGGATATGGGGAGAGAGACGGCTCCGCATGCCGCATCAGAAAATGCAGAGCCGGGTGAAGATCACTCAACAGTAATGCTTTTACTGTGAGATTTCTCTTCCTTGGGTATGGTGAGTTGCAGAATGCCGTCAGTGAATGTCGCTTTGGCCTTGTCGGCATTGACGTCAGCAGGAAGCGGGACCGTGCGACTAAAGCTACCGCGGCTAATCTCACAGCGGTAATAGTTGCCCTTCTCCTCCTTCTCCTCGTGGCTGGTACGTCCCTTAATCGTGACACTGTTGTCCGTCATTGAGACATCAATATCACCCTTGGCGACCCCCGGCAGTTCGGCCTTCACCACGATCTCGGTTTCGCGGTCGATGATATCGACCTTGGGAGCCTTCAGCTCAGGGATTTCAGGCCAGTGCGGCATATCCAAGTGTAAGGGCTGCATCCAGCGGCGCGGGAAAAAACCCTCAAACATTCGATCCATCTCCTCGAAGGGATTAACTGCCCGCGCCTGTGTACGTTTCTCGACCGGAAGAGTGTTCTCCTCTTTCTTGATCGACTTATCTTTAGGTTTAGCTGCCATGGTGTATCTCCTTATGTTTGAACATACAGTGGAACAGGGCCATGCCTGAAAAAGACTCACACCAAGTATAGACACTCTACATCAGTGTCAAGCAGTGCCTAATCCCGTTTTTAAATCGACAACTCTACCCTGGCTGTTGCGGACTCTTTACGATCCAGTTCCGGGTGGCAGACAAACAGCTGTTCCGGCAAAACACCATAATTATTCACCAGTAGTGATTTAATACCCTCAGCACGCTGTTTTGCCAGTGCCTCCAGCGCCGGGTGACCAGCCGGCGGTACCGCTTTCTCTTTTCCTTTGGTTAATGCGTTCAGATCCTCCGTGGTGGAAAATCCACACAGCTGCATATTGATGCCCTTCTTCTCCAGTAGCTTGCTGATCTTCTCAAGATAGGGAGCGACATCGTTATTAAGTTTTGCACTGCCCGCAGAAAATTTCACCGGGTCGAGCTGAATATGCCCCGCCGCCTTACCGGCCATCTGTAACACCGTGATGAGTGAACCATGGGGTTGCAGTAGCAACTTAAGATAACTCACCGATGCCGCCTTCAAAGAATTACCCAGTGCGGTATTGATAATGTCATTAATGTCGAACTGCGGGTCATCAAGCTTGCCGCTTATCGGCAGCTTGAGTTTGATGTTGTCGTCACTGTCACGCAGCAGGGAGAGCGCGGTATTCAGCGGCAAGGTTGTCTTACCCTTAAACGCCTCAATACGCTCAGGGTCCTCTGGCTCGAGCTTCAGCTGATTCATACGTAGTTCAATCTCCCCCTGCATTTGATTGCTCTCTATCTGCATGGCGACATCACTATCAAGCTGACCGGTCGTAATGCGGTAGCCGAGTAGTTGTACCAGATAGGAGGAAGTTGGTGGCATGTCGAAATTATTCAGTTTGGTCTTGAGATTGAGCGAAAGTTGGGAAGCGAAAGGCTTCACCTCGCCGGCGACAGAGAACTGGGTATAGAAGTCATCCTTTCCCTTGAGCATAACAGTGGTGGCTTGCTCGGGCAGGCTCGTATCGATGTGTTCAAACTTCCCCTCGGTAATGGCCAGGGTGTGGCGAAAAGGGGGTTTGACAGCGCGATCATCGAAAGTAAAGCGGTTTTCACCGCGCAACACTACCTGCCCTATCCGCAATTTGAATGGCGTGCTATCGACAGCGGTGATTGGCTGTTCAATCACCTCGGCCGGCTCTTTCTCTACGCCCACCGCAGGGGGAGCAGGCAGACCGACTAGTGACACACTGTCATGGCTGCGTACTGCCTCCGCTACCAGGCTATCAACGGTGACATCGGCCAGCACAAGCTCTTTACTACCCAGTAACTGGACTCCGCTTAAAGCGAGTTCTCGCAGGGATATCACAGGGTTCTTTCGGTTCAGCGGCCGCAAGCCAACGCCTGTGAGTTTGAGCTCACCCGTTACCTGTAGCGACTCCATATCGGCCACATCGCCTAATTCAAGGCTGCCATTCCAGTGAAGTCCCTGTTGCGTCAGTACACTGTCGTCACTTCTCAGGCGTAGATCGGTTAAAGAGAGATTTCCCTGTTGGTTTAACGAGACGGTTTGCGCCGCACCCTGTTGAAGCTGAAATGTCATCTGTGTGGAGAGTGCCCCATCCAGCTCTGCCAGAACCGGTTTTGCCAGTTGTGCGAAGCTTGCCAGTGGCAGGGCGGCAATATCGAGTTCAACATGGTGGCTGGGCTTGTCACTAAAGGGAGAGCTCTTTGCCGCAACGTTAATGATCCCCTCGCGTAATGCGATTCTGATGCTGAGAGGTGTAACATATTCCGGGCGCCACATTGAGAGCGCCCCAAGAGAGATAGCCTCTAATTGCACAGTCTCGGAAAACTGCGGATGCAGTATCAGTAGTGTGCCGCGCCTGATATGCATCTCATCGATACCGAAGCTCCAGCTACTGGTTTGCGCCGCTGCGGGCACCGGTTGGGTATCGTTAGTAACGGCTGTCGGTAGCGCTACGCCAGCAACGTGCAAGGGCTGCTCGCTTTCCTGTTGCACCGTAAGTGAGACGCCGGATAGTGAAAGCGACTGCAGGTGAAGTCGCTGCTCCAGCAGAGAGAGGATACTGAGGTCAATTTCACCACGCTGCAGATAAAACACCCGGGCTGCAGACTTATAAAGTCCCACCTCCTCCAATAACACCCTCCCACGGAACAGGTTGATATCAATATTGCCGATTTCTACCGTACCCAGCCCCATTCTGGGAACCTGGTAGCGAATTAACTGGGTAACAAGTGAAGGAAGCAGGAGTATCAAAAGTAGCAGTCCTGCCACTGATGCAAATGCTGCTCTTTTCCAGAGGCGGCGGCGAATATCAAGGGGGGTAATGAGGGGGCGCACTGGGGTGGTTCTCTCCGTTTAGAAGTTCACTATTTCAGTATAGGCAAGAGATTTCAGACTCAACTAGAATGGCAAAAAATAATACGAAAAAAAGCCGATAAGGAGGGTGGCGGCAAGATTCATCCAAATCCCCGCCTTGACCATTTGTGGGATCGTAACATGCCCTCCACCAAAGACGATGGCATTGGGCGGTGTCGCCACCGGCAACATAAAGGCATAGGAGGCGGCGATGGCGGCGGGAACCATCAACAGTGTGGGCGCCTGCTCCAGCGCAGCGGCCAGTGCCCCGAGCAAAGGCAGAACGATAGTGGCCGTGGCGGTATTGGAGGTGACCTCGGTGAGCAGGATAATCACCAATATAACTGAGACCAGCAGCAACCACAGCGGCATTCCCTGTAACAACTCAAATTGCGTGACCAGCCACTCGGTAAGTCCGCTGTGAACAAAGGCAGCGGCTAGGCTAAAGCCGCCACCGAAGAGGATGAGGATCTCCCACGGGAGTTGGGTCGCGCTCTGCCAGTCGAGCAATCGACCACCGGCCCTGGCGGGAAAAATAAACAGCAACAGGGCGCCAGCAATAGCGATACTGGCATCCTCTATCCCTTGTAACCAGACAACATCAAACAGGCCGCGTACGACCCAGGCCGTGGCGACCAGACAAAACACCAGCAGCACCCAGCGCTCTTCATGGCCCATGCGCCCCAGTTCAAGCAATTGCTGACGAATGAGTGCAGCGTCTGTCTCAGCCTCCTTCGCCTCCCCGTCATAGACGATGCGTGTCAGGTAAAACCAGGCGAACAGCAGCATCACCAGGGAGAGCGGCAGGGCAAATCCCATCCACTGCGCAAAGCCGATGGTAATGCCCTGTTGCTGCTGCAACACGCCAGCCAGAATGGCATTGGGCGGGGTACCGATCAGCGTGGCGACACCGCCAATTGAAGCGGCATAGGCGATACTTAACATTAGAGCGGTAGCGAAGTTGCCATTCTCTCCCTCATTCTCACGATGGCTGATCACCGCCAGGGCGATCGGCAACATCATCATCGCCGTAGCGGTATTGCTGATCCACATCGAGAGAAAGGCGGTTGCCAGCATAAAGCCGAGGATAATACGGCGCGGTGAGGTGCCCACTAATTGAATCGTCAGCAGCGCAATGCGCCGGTGCAGTGACCAGCGCCGCATCGCCATGGCGATAAGAAATCCGCCGAGAAACAGATAGACCATGGGGTTGGCGTAAGCGCTGGTGGTCTGTGCCGTTGGCATGATGCCGAGTAGCGGAAACAGCACGATGGGCAACAGCGCCGTGGCCGCAATAGGCACGGCCTCACTGATCCACCACACCGCCATCAACAGCGTGACAGCGGCAAGCCGCTGCGCCGCCGGACTCATCGCCTCCGCAGCTGGCAGCAACAGGATGAATGCAAAGAGAAGCGGCCCCAGAAACAGGCCGATGCGTTGGCGCATATGGGCTATTCGTTGCTGTCGGCCAGGCCTAAATCGTAATAGGACTGCGCCAGCTTTTTGATCGCAATCACAAAGGCGGCGGTGCGGTAGTCATTGACCTCGGGGATGTGCTTCATGGTGTCACGAATATCAGCAAAGGCCATGCGCATGGTGTCATCCATACCGGAACGGACAAGGTCCAGTTCACTGGCGCCGCGCACCAGCTCGGTGCGCAATTTACTGGGCATGTTTATTTTCGTCATCTCCTCGATCGCCGTGGCATAACGATTACCGCGCATCTCATCATAGCGACGCTGCAGACGACCGAAGCGCATATGCGAAAGATTGCGTGTCCACTCAAAGTAGGAGACGGTCACCCCCCCGGCATTGACCCAGACATCAGGCAGCATGAGGATGCCGCGACGGCGCAGAATCTCATCGGCCTCGTAGGTAACGGCGCCATTGGCCGCCTCAACGAGCAACTTTGTCTTAATTTGCATCGCATTATTGGCGTTAATCTGCGCCTCCAGCGCAGCGGGGATAAGAATATCGCACTCCATGGTGAGAACTTCGGCACCATCTTCATGGAACTGGGCAGAAGGGAAATCGCGAACGCCACCGGTCTCGGCAAAATGCTGACGCACATCATGCACATTCAGCCCCTCTTCATTCACTATCGCGCCGTCACGTTCGATAATGGCGATGACCTTGACTTCATCCTCCTCGGTAAGAAACTTGGCGGTGTGGTAACCGACATTGCCCAGCCCCTGAAGAATCACCCGCTGGCCTCTCAGACCATCAACAAGTCCGGTCTTTCCCAGTTCATCGGGGTGACGAAAAAACTCCTGCAGGGCATATTGCACCCCCTTGCCGGTGGCCTCAGTACGGCCCGGCATACCACCGCGATTAAGCGGCTTACCGGTAACGCAGGCCTCGTAGTTCATATCCTCAGGGAACAGGCGCTTATAGGCATCGGCTATCCAGGCCATTTCGCGTGAGGAGGTACCCATATCCGGGGCGGGCACATTGGTCGCCGGACTAAGAAAACCGCGCCCTGCCAGCTCAGAGGCAAAGGCGTGCGTAATATTGCGCATCTCATCCAGATTGTATTTACCAGGTTCGATCATCAGCCCGCCCTTGGCCCCACCAAAGGGGATATCGGCAAGGGCGCATTTGTAACTCATCAGTGCGGAGAGCGCCTCGGTCTCATCCTGATTAACGTGAGGGGCAAAACGCAGTCCGCCCTTGGCTGGCAGACGGTGGGTACTGTGAATAGACCACCAGCCGGTAAAGACCTCTACCCCACCTCGCACCCGTACGGGAAATTTAAGCTGAATCACTGCGCTGCCCGCCTTGATGACACAGGCGGTGTTGGTGTCGAGACCTGCAGCCAGGGTGGCGCGGTCGACCATGCGATCCACCCCCTCAAGAAAGGACATACTCTCTTTACGTACTTCGGTCACACAAACCCCCTTTAAGGCGATGCATCTGATTTTTATATAATGCTATTTCAATTCCTGTCGCGGTTTCAGCGGCCCACTGATAATAATATTAGCAGGTGTTTCCGCCGTAAATTCAATGCGCTGCTGCATCGCCGGATTCATATAGACCGTGCCGTCATCATCCACCAGCATCACATACTCGATCCCCATCTGCCGGGCGATTCTGTACCAGTCAGCGATCCCGGCCACCACCAGGGCCGTGGCGGCGGCATCGGCTATGCCGCCGTTTTCGTGGATCACGGTCACCGAGGTGATGCCCTCTACCGGCAGACCGGTTCGGGGGTCGAGGATATGGGCGTAGCGCACCCCTTCGTGTTCACGGTAGCGCTCGTAATTACCCGAGGTAAAAACACTCTCATCGCCTTTTACCTCCAGCGCCGCCAGCACCCCCCGGCCCTGCGGATGGCGAATGCCAACCCGCCACGGGGTACCATCTTTACTGCCGATGGCACGCAGGTCTCCCCCACCGTTGACGATGGCATTCTCGATACCATGGCGGCGCAAGATATCGATGGCCTGATCCACCGCGACCCCCTTGGCAAAGGCACCAAAATCTAACTGTACCGTGTTGTTGCTAGAATTGAGTCTGCCATGGGTGATGGTGATGTCATCCATACCCGGTGCGGCCTTCACCCAGCGGTCAATTGCCTGCCTGCTCGGCGGCGCGCCATTGGGACGACCATCACTTTGAAACCCCCACAGCTGGAGTAAGCCGCCAATGGCAGGATTAAACAGTCCTTCGCTCTGTTGAAAGAGGGTTTGCGAGCGAATAATCAGCGACTCTATCGAGGGCAGTAGCGTAATCTCCTCCTCTCCTCTGGCAATAGCCTGGTTGATATCGACCAGGGGACCCGGTTTCCATGCATGCCAGTTATGGTGCATTTGCTGGAAGGTACGGCTGATCTCGGCCACCGCTGCCGCGCGGGCCGCAGGCTCGGCATCCCACAGGGTAATCGTTACCAGCGTGCCGAATACATAAAGCTCCACACTCTCACTCTGTGGTGCACGACTACAGGCCGTTAGCAGGAAGAATAGCAGGGATATCAGAGTGATCTTGTTCATCCGTCCAAAGCTACCAGAAAGCAGAGGGCAAGGTAACTGTGAGAGGCCGTTCTGCCCTTGCGACAGACCTGACAAGGGTGGTTCAATGTGGCAAATCCAGCCAAGGCCAGTCCCAGTCATGAAGATTCACATCCTGCAGCACGTCCCCTTCGAGGGCCCCGCCAGTATCGAGGATTGGGCTCTAGAGAAGGGCCATATCCTCTCCACCACCCGCTTCTACGCGCAGGAGCCATTCCCGGCACTGGAGCGTTTTGACATGCTGGTGGTAATGGGTGGCCCCATGAGCATTCACGACGAGTACCAGTACAGCTGGCTCAAAGGCGAGAAGTGGTTTGTAAAGCAGGTGATCGAGGCAGGTAAACCGGTACTGGGGATCTGCCTTGGGGCGCAGCTCATCGCCGAGGTGCTGGGGGGCGAGGTCTATCAGGGGGAGCAGAAGGAGATCGGCTGGTTACCGATTCAGCGGGATGTACAGTTTGCCAGCCACCCCCTTGGGCGCTCACTGGCGCAGGAGATGAACGTCTTTCACTGGCACGGTGAGACCTTTACCCTGCCGCCCGGCGCACAACGCATCGCCTCCAGTGTCGCCTGTGAAAACCAGGGATTTATCTATCGCGATCAGGTGATCGCCCTGCAGTTTCATCTGGAGACCACCCCCTTCAGCGCACAGAGTATTATCGAATACTGTGGTGATGAACTGGTACCCGCCCCCTATATACAGAGCGCCGATGAGATACTGGGCAACACCCAGCATTACAGTGAAATTAACGGTTACATGCGACAGGTGATTGAATATCTGGAACAACAGGCAGGATAGCCCATCACTGAATAAGTCCCTCATTCATCAATACTTCACACCTTCTTCATAAAACGGTCATAGCACTCACCTAAACTTCCCTGACGTTCAGTAGTCAGTGGCGATGCCATTCAAGGCGCACACTCGCACTACGCTGACAGGGTTGTCATCCATCGCCTACAGACGATTTCACCCGATGATGGATAGACTTATCACCAGTGGATGTAAAGGGAGAACAGCAATGAACCATATGGAAAACATTCAGAGTCACATCGAGATCACCCGCCAGCAGATCATCAGCCAACTTCATGATGAGATCTCTCAGTTTCAACGTGAGCTCGGTAAAATGCAGACGGATAGCCACAGTAAAAGCGATGCGTGGGGGTACCGCGTCTACAATACAATTATTGAACGTAAGCGTAAGCTGATCTCCAGCCTCTCATAAGCGCATCTTGAGATAACAAAACAGGGAGTGTCGTTATGTTCAATCAGAACAGGTTGCAGGAGCTGTTACAGGAAAAACGCGGCTATGAGTCACTTCTGGCTCTCAACGCATCCGGGAAACATAAATCAACAACCGTCGAAAACATGTTGAAGGCGCATCTGAAAAGAGTAATACACTCAATAGAAAACATGCAACAGCACGGCTAAAAATAGAATCGTAATCTTACAGAGAGTGACATAGGAATGTGACCAAACTCTGATTGCGGCTCATCCAGTAATGTAAGCCCGCTCCCTGTTGGTAGCAGCAGGGAGATCAAAAGGTCTGACTCATTACTTACCGAATAGGTGAGATTCAACTGGTGTAGCAGAGACCAGCCATTATCACCATCACCCTCTTTCAAGGTACTAGCCAGCACGGTATAACCACCAGTCAATAACGGCGTAATGTCATGGGCTAACCCTACGCCTATAAGCTGACGTGAGAGTTGTTGCTGTAGCCCTGCTGCGACGAGTACATCACCAAACATTCCCCGCAGATCAGGCTCGGTCATCGCTCCGCGGCTATTGTCATAATACTCGGCGCTTAGCAGGGTGCCGTTTTCAAACTGATAGTCCATTCCGGCGATCCAGAAAAGTGCCTGTGCATCCGTTTCTCTCAAAAGATAATGAACACCCTCGAGACGCCAGCCGACCCCTTCCCAGGCACTCTCAATGGAGCCGCCGAAAACGGTATTGCCGGTAATTGATCCGGCCACCAGGGTCACTTCGGATAATTCGCCTATCTGGCGGCGATAGTGCAAGGCACCACTATTCTCGACAATTGACTGGTCCTGCGGTGCAAAGGCGTAAACAGCGGTGAGTGATGAAAAGGGAGAGGGAAAGTAGTCCGCCACTACCGCATCAATCCCCGGCTTGTAGTCAGTATCAAGATCGGTGGGCGCAAAACTGCCGAAGAGGTTTAGCGGCTGCCAGAAACGCCCGCTTCCCCAGTCGATAGCCTGACGCCCCACCGTTACAGTGTAATCATTGATGTGACGGCGATAGGAGAGGCGATCCATTTCATAGCGAATCAGTGAAGCGGTTGTTCCATCGCTCTCATCAAGCAGTGTGCCCGCCAAATCTGAATAACGAAACAGCGCGCTACTATGGGGGCTGTCCACAGGAAAACCGTGGCTATGGGTGCGCACGGCTCGCAGGTGTGCCGACCACTCACTCGCCGTATCCCCCTCCTCCAGCATCAGGCGCACGCCCTGCTGGTCGGCACTCAGTATATTGCCGACGCTAGTTTGATATCCCCAGTCGCCTGGCTCGGCCTGTGCCGTGGCCCCCAGCATGGAGAAGCGGCCGTTGAAATCAATAGCCGTTGCACTTTGCCAGCAAAGGGCTAACAACAGGGGGATGGTGGTGTGGCTAACTCGCACGATGGTGCTGTTCGATGCTCTCATCACTCTCTATGGTGCCATCGCGCAGGGTGATAATACGCTCCGCCCGCTCCATCACTCTCGGGTCGTGCGTAGAGAAGATAAAGGTAGTCTTCTCTTCGTGAGAAAGCCGGTGCATGATGTCGAGCAGTGCGGTGGCGTTCTCCGAGTCGAGATTGGCGGTGGGTTCGTCGGCCAGCACCAGCCGCGGCCCGGCGGCCAGGGCGCGTGCCACCGCCACCCGTTGCTGCTGGCCGCCACTCAGTGCCGAGGGACGGCGGTGCATCATTGAGGTAAGCCCTACCAGCCCCAGATAGTGCTCAGCCCGCTCACGTCGCTCGTGGATATGACGCCCCTGCATCACCATCACCAGTTCCACATTTTCCAGCGCGGTTAACACCGGTACCAGATTATAGGCCTGAAAGATAAAGCCGAGCTGGAACAGGCGAAAGTCAGAAAGTTCGGCCTCACTTAGGGCGGTAATATCGGTGCCGTTAAGGTGGACGCTGCCGTGGCTCGGGCTATCGAGTCCGCCGATAATATTGAGCAGGGTGGTTTTACCAGATCCGGATGGGCCGACTAGGGCGGCGAATTCCCCCTCCTCCACGACGAGGTTAATCTCCTGTAACGCCTGAACGTCGACCTCGCCCTGTCGGTAGCGTTTTCCTATCCCTGCAAGATTGAGTAGTGCCATAACGGTTTCCTGTTCAAATTCGAGCTAGGTGCGTAGCGCCTCAACCGGTGTTACCCGGGCCGCTTTTACGGCCGGGTAGATCCCGGAGGTCAGTGTGGCAACAAAGATAATCATCGTGAGTTGAATTACGCGTTCTGACGACAGTTCGGTATAAATCACCGGGTCCATAAAGGTGCCCATGATCGCAGTCCCCTCGGCCATCATCGCGGAGAAATCGATGCCATGTTCCGAAAACCAGAAGTGAATTCCCCCGCCGACTATCCAGCCGATCACCACCGCCAGCAGACTGAGCAACAGTGATTCACAAAACACCAGTAGCAAGAGGTGATGGCGACTCATCCCTAGCGCACGCAACAGACCAAATTCGCGGGTTCGTTCCAGCACGCTCATCAGTACGGTATTAACAATACCAAACACGACCAGTATCAGGATCAACGAGAGGAATACATAGTTTCCCGCATCGTCGATGACGATAAACTGCACCAGCTGTGGCATCATTTCCTGCCAGTCCAGAGCGACCAGTTGGCTGCTATCAATCGTTGCGCGCAGCTGCTGCTTCCACTCTGCCATCTGCTCCTCATCATTGAGGAACACGGCATAGCGGGTAAGCGGCTGTTTCGCCGGCTCGGCCCCCTCGCCTTCGAGAAACTGTCGTGCAAAAAAAAGGTCGCTGATAATGAGAAAATCATCCAGTTCATCGACGTGGGAATCAAAGATACCGCGCACCCTGCCGAGCTGCGCTTGCGTGTCGCCTCCCTGCTTACCGGCCATCACCACAATCTTGCTACCAAGCTTGGCCTTTAGCTTGCGGGCCATGCCATCGCCGATCAGGATGCCACGCTGGTCACCAGGTTTAAGCCACTCCCCTTTGACAAGCATCGGCTGTAGCATCAGAGTCCTTGGGTCGTCTGCTGCAGACATCCCCTCCAGCCCTGCACCGACAGAATTATTGGCTGTACTTGCCAGCACCTGTAGCGAGATGCGTGGTTGCACACTTCCGGCGATATCCAGTGCTTCGATCTTCGCCGCCAGGCTCTTGCCATCCGCGATGTATTTATAGTTGGCGGGAGCCTCTAGATATCCCTTAGGCTGTACCGTGATATGCCCCTCACCCAGTTTAATGGCATTGCGGATCATCGAGTTGTGACTGCCATCACCGAGACCGATGGAGAGTACCGCCAGGCCAAATCCGATGGCAATCGAGCTTAGGGTAATCACGGTACGACGACGGTGACGCCAGATATTGCGCCACGCCAGATTAAACAGTACCAGCAGTGGCAACTTGCTGTGCTGACTGTTCATCGCAACACCTCCGCTGGTTTCAGACGAATAGTGCGCCAGGAGGGGATAATGGAGGCGAACATGGCAATGGTAATCATCAACACGCTACTGCTAATCAGGTGTTGTGGTTCAAAATATCCACGCATGACTGGTTCGAAGACCATGCCGCCCCAGTCGTAGCCGTCTGGCATCGAGTCACTAAAGTCGATGCCGTGCTTTTCAAAATATTTTGCAACAAAGGTACCGACAACAGAACCGGCAAGCGCAGATACCAGTGCCAGGCAGAGCGACTCGAACATCACCATAATCAACAACCACCAGCGGCTCATACCAATAGAGAGCAGGATACCGAATTCATGGGTGCGTTCGTGCACCGCCATTAACATGGTGTTGAGCATCCCGAGCGAGGCAAGACTGACGATGATAAAGCCGACGATCAACACCATGGATTTACTTAATTCCAGCATATCGGATATTGCCGGGGTTAGCTGTCGCCAGTTGCGTACCATCGCCGCACCACCCAGCTCGTCCAGCGGCTGCTCTTTTGCCAACTCTGTCAGCAGATTGTCAATACTCTGCTGCGGCTGTTCCAGTGCGGTGAGGTCTTCGGTCCATAGCGCCAGCTCGTGAAAGCCCTCCTCCATATACATCAGGTATTGATAGGCATCAATCGACATCAACACACCCATGCGATCAAAATTCGGTTCTACCGGACGCAGCACCCCGGCGACACGAAACAGGGCGTTGCCAATACTCCCATCGGTGGCCTGGGTGATTAGCACCAGTTCATCCCCGATCTCAAGATGCATATTCTTCGCCACCTGTGCCCCGACCAGTACGTTGTAGCGCAGCAGAGATTCCTCCTTACCACTGGCAAGATCCAGCCTGGATTCCCCCTCACGCAGGTGCTCCAGTATTTTGGTGACCTGGCGTTCGCGCTGCGGCTCTACCGCCTTGATCAGCACACCACTGGAGGCATCGCCGGAGCTTGCCAGGCCAGCGGCGTAGAGACGTGGTGCCGCGATGACACCGGGTACTCGCTCTTCAATGCGTTGAATATAGTGCCAGGGCAGTGTGGCGTAGAGGTCCTGATCATCGACAAAGGCCTGGCGGTGCACCTGCATCTGACCGGTGGAGATCTCGGTGGCGTATTGCACCATCTGTCGGGTCATCCCCTCCAGCAATGCCGCATAGAGGATCACCATCACCAGCCCGCCGCCCAGTGCAGCAATGGTGAGCAGGCTGCGCACCGGGTTGCGCCAGATGTTACGCCAGGCGATAAAAAGCAGCATCGGCAGGCGACTCAAAGGGTGAGCGGGTGATTGCTGTATCATGTTGGATCAGCGCCGCTGTTGCAGATTACGTAGCGAGAAAAAATCATCATCCAGCGGCATACCAAAGGCGATCTGTTTATACTCCACCACAGTCGATTCGCCGGGCTTGTCCTCGGGGATCAGGGTCATGCGCATCGGGATGGCGCGCCCATCGACCTGCTCGATGTGATCAAAATTCATAATGCGTACCAGCACCCCCTCCTCATCAAAATAGCTGGCGGTAATGGGCGCGAAATTATCCTGATGGATGGTCATGATCACTTTGCCCCAGACCACTGCGGCATCGGCTTTGGGTATCGAGGTCACCTCATAGATTAAACTACCGTCACGTTCTCCCTCAAAGCTGATCGTAGAGTCATAGTCATCGATATAGGTACTCTCCTTCACCAGGTCATCATTGGTGAAGTGGCTACCCATCCAAGAGCCGGACATCATGCTGGCGGGCACCTTGGTGACACGATTGATCTTCGGCAGGTAGTTCCAGATATTCTCTTTGACCTTAAGGGTGGCAATACCTCTGTCTTTAATCGGTTCACGTATCAATACCAGCGTATCATCCTTGCCACGTGACCACGCCTCCATCGTCATGCTGCGCTCGTAGCGACGGGTCTTGACCGTCATCGACATGGTGGCCTGCGAGGTGTCACCACGCCACAGGCGGTCGACGTGGGTCATCAGCTCATCGATTTCCATCGCCTGGCTAACGGACAGGTAACAGAGGGTAAAAAGAACAAGGGCGAGACGAATCAGTGTGTGATTCGATTTATCGCGGCTGGCGATGGCGGACGCGGCCATGGTGTCAAACTCCCCTCTATTTTTTGATTCTCACCCAAGTGTAGCCAAGGTGTGGCGCAGGGCCACATTAATGCCCCTATTCGAGCAGGCCGACACTCTTTATGCGTGCATAGAGCTGCAGGCCGATACGCAGGCCCAGGCGGTCATGGGATTTAACCGTGATACGCGCCAGCAGTGGCTGCTCGCCGATGCGCTCGGGGCAACAGAGCTTGACCAGTACCTGACCGGGATCGGCAACGGCGATATCGACCACCTCGGCACGCCAGATATTGAGAATACTGCTCCGGGTCTCCTCCTCCAGGCTAAGGCTGACATCGCGCGCCGGGATGCGTACCCGCACACTCTCCCCCAGCCGTCTCTCCATCGCCTTGACCCACAGTCGACCGAAACGACAGTCGAGCGCAGTGAGAAAATACTTTTCATCATGACCGGCGACCACCGTATCGAGCACTGCCGCCGCCTCGTCACCGTGAGAGAGCGCCAGCTCCATCTTGCTGAGCATCGACTGTACGCTACCGCTATCGACGACCCTCCCCTTCTTCAACCACACCATGTGGTCGGCCAGCCGCGCCACCTCGGTCAGTGAATGGCTGACATAGAGTACCGGGATCGGCAGGTAGTCGTGCAGCCGCTCCAGATAGGGAAGGATGTCGCGCTTGCTCTGATCATCCAGCGCCGAGAGGGGTTCATCCATTAACAGTAGCTTGGGGCTGGTGAGCAGGGCTCGGCCTATCGCCACCCGTTGGCGTTCACCGCCAGAGAGGTGCTGTGGACGGCGCTTCAGCAGCGGCTCCAGGCCCAGCCACTCAACGACCTGTTGTAGCGATAATTGGCGCGATTTTTTAGGGATACGCTTAAAGCCAAACAGCAGGTTCTCCCGCACCGAGAGGTGATGGAACAGACTCGCCTCCTGAAAGACATATCCGATTGGACGTTTGTGTAGCGGCAGGATGTTTCGTCCCTGCTGCCACGCCTCCCCCTCCACCATCAGACTTCCCTCGAAGGATTGCAGACCGGCAACGGCCCGCAATAGGCTGGTCTTGCCCGAACCGGAATGGCCGAACAGCGCGGTAATGCCGCGCGCCGGGATATCCAGCGAGACATCCAGCACAAACTCGCCAAGGGTACTTTTGATCTCAGCCCGTATCCCCCCCATTACGACTCACCCCGATGCAGTCGCCCGTTGAGCAGATAGAGCAACAGCAACACCACGAAGGCAAAGCCAATCATGCCGGCAGAGAGGATATGGGCCTGATCGTACTGCAGCGTCTCCACGTGATCATAGATGGCCACCGACAACACCTTGGTCTCGCCGGGAATATTGCCTCCAATCATCAGTACCACCCCAAACTCACCGACGGTGTGGGCAAAGCCGAGCACCATCGCGGTGAGAAAGCCGGGGCGCGCCAGTGGTACCGCGACATGAAAGAAGCGATCCAGTGCCGAGGCACGCAGCGTGGCGGCCACCTCAAGCGGGCGACTGCCCAGCGCCTCGAAGGCGTTTTGCAAGGGTTGTACCACAAACGGTAAGGAGTAGAGCACCGAGGCAAAGACCAGCCCGGCAAAGGTAAAAGGAAGCAGACCTATCCCCAGCAACTCGGTCAGTTGCCCACCGGGTCCGTTGGGGCCAAGGAAGATCAACAGGTAGAAACCAAGCACCGTTGGTGGCAACACCAGCGGCATCGCCACCACGGCGGCAATCACATGTTTGCAGCGACAATGGGTCTGCGATAACCACCAGGCGATGGGGGTGCCCACGATTAACAGTAACAGTGTCGTTGCCGTGGCCAGCTTCAGGGTCAGCCACACCGGCTGCCAGTCAAATTCCATCAAACTCTCTCTCTATGGGGCATGCTCACAAGCATCCATTATTCCACAGCGTAACCGTGATCCCGAATAGTGGCCTTGACCGGATCAGTTCTGAGAAACTCTAGAAAGGCGAGCGCCGCGTGATTATTCTCGCCCTTTTTTAAGAGAACCGCCTGTTGAGATATCGGCTGATAGTAGGCATCGGGTATCGACCAAAGTGACCCCGTTTGCTTCCAAGCCTTTACCTGAGAGGCGGCCACCAGTCCCAGCTGTGCATTAGCGGTGGCAGTGAACTGAAAGGTCTGGGCAATCGAATCACCACGTACCAGTTTTTTCGAAACACTTTCCCACACGCCCAAATGTTGTAATACCTGTCGTGCCGCTACACCATACGGTGCCGTCTGCGGGTTGGCGATGGCCAGTCGGCGAAAGTTACCGTGGATTAAAAATGTCTTACCGTCGTCAAACCGTTCTTCATCGGCACTCCATAGCACCAGACGGCCTCGTGCATAGGTGAAGCGGGTTCCCTTTACCGCCAGTCCCTCCTCCACCAAACGGCGGGGGCGTGCCTCATCGGCGGCAAGAAAGACATCAAACGGGGCACCATGTAGGGTCTGTGCATAAAGTTTACCCGTGGAACCAAAACTCACCTTCACCTGGTGCCCAGACGCCTGCTCAAAACGCGGCACAAGAACTCGGGTGACATCGGTAAAGTTAGCGGCGACAGCCAGGCGTAAAGTCTCGGCCTTAGCGGCTGCGGGTAGAAATAGCAGTGCGAGATATAAAAAAACGCGAAAAGAAATATTGGTGTTTGCTAATACTCGAAACATAGTTCGAGATTGCCACAGAACGGCAAGATGGTGCAACAGGGATGCAAGAACTTACAAGCAGGGTTGGGGCATCCTTACCCCGTGAAGAATTGTCATTAAGCTAACAATGCAATTTCAGACGTTCTTCAGGTAATCCTCATACTGCATATCCATGGTAAGGATATGCTGCTTCAACCAGTCCTTTACCGTCACGGCCACGCTACCCACCACGAACAGTGCATTGCCGTTGGCAACTTCATCGCGATACTCATCGATTTTTGCCAGAAAGGCTTTGTGTGCCTGTCTTTGCGCCTCGAGCTGAGGGTAGCCGGTCTGTACCATCAACTTATCTTCCTCATCGAAGTGGTACTTGGTATAGCTGGCGAGTTCATTCAACTGATTCTCAATAATCTGCTCACCACGACCCTCTCTTGCGGCATCGTGAATAATATTAAGGATATCGAATATCTTTTTATGATGACTATCCATTGTGTTGTTTCCAACACTGAACTTATCGTCCCATTCAAACAGTGGCATTGTGGTAATTCTCCCGATTCACTTAATTAATTCTTAAACAGTCATTCCCGCAATAGATAGTTGTTGGGGAAAAGACCACATTTCTGACAATACATTTACCCCACTTATTTTGTCAACCACTTACTAAGTGAGGGTATAGTCAGTATAGATTGAATTGAGGCGGACACTAGCACAAGACAAGAAGGCCGGTATAAAAACGGCAGCGGCAATCTGGGGACCCATATTGTTGTAGTTGGTAATAACCTCACTGATATTGTTAAGTAAAGTTACGGCCTCTGCCGCACCATTGATATCAATAAAGTCCTCATGTGTCATCCGTCCCAGTGACTAGATCCAGATACCAGACATTATCGAGCAACAGAAACTGTTACTTTATGGAATACAGATAATTGATAAATGGTGACACCGTTCACAAAATACAACGCATCTCATCGCTATATATCGAGCACGCGTAACAACCATACAACTTATGTAAAACTAAAAGGCCAAACGGTATCTAGAATTCATCATAGGGGCACCCAATATTACACCTATGTCCTATCAGGGGTTTTTATGCAATCTCGAGTTATAACCCAGATAAATCAGATTTCTGCCGAACTATGGAACAGTCTTGAGGGGGGAATAGATAACCCTTTCATTCGTCATGAATTTCTTTTGGCTCTGGAAAACCACTCTTGCGTCGGTGAAAAGTGGGGCTGGCATCCACGCCACCTCCTCGTGGAGAAAGATGGCATGTTGCTTGGTGCGATGCCGCTCTACCTTAAGGACAACTCCTATGGCGAGTTTGTCTTTGACTGGAGCTGGGCCGATGCCTACCAACGAGCAGGGCTGAGCTATTATCCAAAAGTGGTCAGCAGCAGCCCTTACTCACCGGTTACTGGCCCCAGGTTGCTGGTGGCTGATGGTGCCGACAGGGCTCAGGTAAAGCGGCTTCTGGGAGAGGCGGCACTGGACTACGCAAAGACGGAAAAGCTTTCATCGCTGCATATTCTGTTCACCGATGAGGAGGACACATCGGTACTAGAGTCGTTACAGATGATGCGCCGCACCGGTACCCAGTTTCACTGGTTTAACCGTGATTACGACAATTTTGATCACTATCTGTCCACCTTCACCGCCAGCAAGAGAAAGAAACTCAAGCGAGAACGTCGTCGGGTTATCGAACAGGATATTGAGATTGAGGTGCTTGATGGTCACCAGGCCACCGCTGAGCAGTGGAAAACCTTCACCCGCTTCTACCTCGCCACCTTCGACAAACATTGGGGCTACGCCACGTTGAACGAGGGATTTTTTCGCCATCTGGGTAAGGAACTGCCCGATAATATCGTACTGGTGATGGCGAAACATCAGGGTGAGTATGTCGCCGCCGCCCTCTCCCTTCGCTCCAAGGACATTCTCTATGGCAGGCACTGGGGTTGCCGGGAGGAGTTTCACAGCCTGCACTTCGAACTCTGTTACTATCAGGGCATTGATTACTGCATCGCCCACGGTTTGAGCCGTTTTGAGCCAGGGGCACAGGGTGAACATAAGGTGGGGCGCGGCTTTGAACCGGTGCCAACCTGGTCGGCCCACTGGCTGGCCAACCCGCAGTTTGCCGACGCCGTGAAGAACTACCTAGCGCATGAACACCAGGCGATGCAGGAGTATATGGATGAATTGAAGGGCCATTTACCCTATAAACGTGACGACCGATAACGATGCATGAATCTGACGGGCCGTACTGGCTCGAACCGGATAGCGATCCGGCCCAATTTCCCGACCCCACCTTTGCCCTTGAAGAGCCCGATGGCCTGTTGGCTGTGGGTGGCGATCTCTCCCCTGCCCGTCTCTTAAATGCCTACCGCCAGGGGATCTTCCCCTGGTACAGTGAGGGCGAACCCATTCTATGGTGGAGCCCCAACCCGCGTGCCGTGCTCTTTCCCGAACAGTTGAAGATCTCACGTAGTCTGCAAAAGAGCCTGCGTAAGCGCCGCTTTCGCGTCACCCTGGACACCGCCTTTGCGCAGGTGATTGCGGCCTGTAGTGAGTCGCGTCTCGATAAAGACGGCAGCCAGAGCGGCACCTGGATCACCGAGGAGATGAAACAGGCCTATATCGCCCTGCATCGCATCGGTTTTGCTCACTCGGTGGAATGCTGGGAGGGCGAAGATCTGGTGGGCGGTCTCTACGGGGTGAGCATGGGCAAGGTCTTTTTTGGTGAGTCGATGTTCGCCCGTCGCAGCGACGCCTCAAAGATCGGCTTTGCCCATCTGGTGAAACAGCTCACGGCCTGGGAGTTTGCCCTGATTGATTGCCAAGTGCATACCGACCACCTTGCCAGTCTGGGGGCGGTCGATATCCCGCGAGAGAACTTTCTTACGCTGCTTGATCAGCACTGTGAGCCGTTTGAGGTTCATCAGGGACCGTGGCAACTGGATGATGCCATTGCCACGGAGTGGTAGCGAATGAGTCAACATAACTCCAGCTTTCCCGATGATCTGAAGTTCTTCATCACGGCTCCACACGATTGCAGCTACCTGGAGGGGCGACAGGCGGTCACGCTATTTGCCGACCCGGATCGCAGCCTGGATCACCTCACCTACAGTACGCTCTCGGACATGGGCTTTCGCCGTAGCGGTGGCCTGGTCTATACCCCGCGCTGTCCCGAGTGTCAGGCCTGCATCCCAACACGTATCGTGGTCGATACATTTAAGCCGGATCGCAGCCAACGGCGTAACACCAAAGCTAACAGTGACCTTGAGATACGCGTAATTGAAGGGGCCTTCACTGAAGAACATATAACACTCTACCAGCGCTATATCCGATCACGACACCCTGATGGCTCAATGAACGTGGAGAGCAAGCAGGAGGTGGAGCGCTTCTTCCTCTGTGACTGGAGTGACACCTTCTTTATCGAGTTCCTGCTGGAGGGACGTGCCATTGCCCTGGCCGTGGTCGATGCGCTGGCCAGCGGCCTCTCGGCGGTCTATACCTTCTTCGATCCCGCCGAAGGGAAGCGAGGCCTCGGTGTCTTTGCCGTGCTATCAATGGTGGAGGAGGCAAAACGGCGTCAGCTGCCTTATGTCTATCTCGGTTACCTGATTCACGAGAGCCCCAAAATGGCCTATAAGGTGCGTTATCAACCGTTAGAGCAGCTACGTGATGGCCGCTGGCGGCCCTGCAATAACCCTTGATACCGTGTTAATTAACCCCATGCCTTTTCGTGACATAGTTCACATGCTGCACATAAATAGTGCAAATAGGGCGCTGTGAAGTGGAAATAACCGTAATTTGACTAATACTGGAATTTAAAGGGTAAATTAACCCGTCGCTAGAGGAGCCGCACCATGTTGAGCTTTATCTACCGTTTAGCACGTGACTTTGAAAAAGAACACGGCATACACCCCAACCTGCTCTACCTTAATCCTTCCCACCTGAAATTTCTCCGTGAACAGCTTGATAATGAGACGCAGCTCGACGATATCGTCAAATTGTTGGGGATGGAGATCATGATCACCTCCGAAGTGATCCACCCGCATGTGGTATGGACGCACCTGCCCTGGCAACGTAAGGCTATTTAGCCGGACGAGCAACGACGCCTGGGATTTGTCTGCACACTTCGCAAAACAGCCGCGAGGTGTGATTCTCTTTGAAATTTTCGGCAAAATAGTGCATGATATCGCGCTAATTTTAGCGCCTGCCGAGCGCCCCCTAATCCGTCAAAGAGAGCATAAACCTGCATGGCAAAAGAAGAAGGTATTGAAATGGAAGGGACGGTTGTTGAGACCCTCCCTAACACCACATTCCGGGTAGAGCTGGAGAACGGCCACGTCGTTACCGCTCATATCTCCGGCAAGATGCGTAAGCACTATATCCGCATCCTCACCGGTGACAAGGTTACCGTACAGCTGACTCCTTACGACCTGAGCAAGGGCCGCATCACCTTCCGCGCCCGCTAATACGCGCTCAAACAAAAACGCCCGGCATCAAAACCGGGCGTTTTTTTGTTGTCTGGAGAAAAGTGACTCAGGGTTCAACCGTCTCCGTCGTGTTCTCGAAGTCGAAGGTCAGCTCCCCCTTCTCGGCACTCACCAGCACATGGCCGCCGCCCTCCAGCGCACCGAACAGCAGCTCTTCGGCCAACGGCTTTTTGATCTTCTCCTTGATCACCCGAGCCATCGGGCGTGCCCCCATGGTCGGCTCGAAGCCGTGTTCAGCCAGCCAGGCGCGGGCCGCACCATCCACCTCAATAGCTACCCCCTTCTCCTCAAGCTGCGTCTCCAGCTCCATCAGGAACTTGTCTACCACGCTGTTAATCACCTCAGCGCTGAGTGGCTTGAACTGAATCACCGCATCCAGGCGATTGCGGAACTCCGGTGTGAAGTGCTTGTTGATCACCTCGATACCATCGGTGGAGTTGTCCTGCTCGGTAAAGCCGATGGAGCGACGTGCCAGCTGGTCGGCCCCCAAATTGGTGGTCATCACGATGATCACATTGCGAAAGTCGGCCTTGCGCCCGTTGTTATCGGTCAGGGTGCCGTGGTCCATCACCTGCAGCAGCAGGTTAAAGACCTCGGGATGCGCCTTTTCAATTTCATCGAGCAGCAACACCGCATGGGGATGCTTGTTGATCGCCTCGGTCAACAGGCCGCCCTGGTCATAACCGACATAGCCAGGAGGCGCACCGATGAGACGTGAGACGGTGTGGCGCTCCATGTACTCGGACATATCGAAGCGGATCAGTTCGATACCCATACTCTTGGAGAGCTGGCGTGTCACCTCGGTCTTGCCCACGCCGGTGGGGCCGGCGAAGAGGAAGGAGCCGATGGGCCGCTGCTCATTACCGAGGCCGGCACGGGACATCTTGATCGCGGTGGAGAGCACATCGATGGCCTCATCCTGACCGTAGATCATCAATTTAAGATCACGCTCCAGCGTGCGCAGGCTCTCCTTGTCAGAGCTGTTGACGCTCTTCGGCGGGATGCGTGCCATCTTGGCAATCACCTCTTCGATCTCTTTCACGCCAATAGTCTTCTTGCGTTTGGAGGCTGGCTGTAGGCGCTGACGCGCCCCCGCCTCATCGATGACATCGATCGCCTTGTCGGGCAGCTGCCGTTCATTGATATAACGCTCGGCCAGTTCAGCCGCCTCTTTGAGTGCCGGGCGGGTATATTTGACCTCGTGGTGCTCCTCGAAGCGGGACTTGAGCCCCTCCAGGATCTGAATCGTCTCGCTGACCGTCGGCTCGGGGACATCAATCTTCTGGAAGCGACGCGCCAGGGCGTGATCCTTCTCAAAGATGCCGCGATACTCCTGGTAGGTGGTGGAACCGATGCACTTCAGATCGCCTGAGGCGAGCACCGGCTTGAGCAGATTGGAGGCATCCATCGCACCACCCGAGGCGGCACCGGCACCGATGATGGTGTGAATTTCGTCGATAAACAGCACCGCTCCCTTTTCCCGCTTGAGCTGAGCCAGCACCGCCTTCAGACGCTTCTCAAAATCTCCACGGTACTTGGTGCCTGCCAGCAAAGAGCCGAGGTCCAGCGAATAGATGGTGCTCTGTTTGAGGATCTCCGGCACCTCGTCATCAACGATGCGCTTAGCCAGCCCCTCGGCCAGGGCGGTCTTACCGACACCGGCCTCACCCACAAACAGTGGATTGTTCTTGCGGCGACGGCACAGCACCTGCACCGTACGCTCGATCTCCTCCTTGCGGCCAATCAGCGGGTCGATGCGCCCCTGACGCGCCATTTCATTAAGGTTGGTGGCATAGCTGTCCAGGGCACTGGCCTCCTCGGCCCCGCCCTCCGCCATCTTTGCCGTCTCATCCAGTGGCGCATCCTCATTGTGCGCACCGTGAGCAATGAAGTTGACCACATCAAGACGGGTGACATCCTGTTTATTAAGGAAGTAGACCGCCTGCGACTCTTTCTCGTTAAAAATAGCCACCAGCGCATTGGCACCGGTCGCCTCACCCTGTTCAGATGACTGCACTTGGAACACCGCGCGCTGAATCACGCGCTGAAACCCCAGGGTGGGCTGAGTCTCGCTCTCCTCATCATCAGCGAGCAGCGGGATGTTGTTATCGATAAAGTCGCTCAGCTCCAGACGCAGTTTTTCGATATTGGCCCCACAGGCCACAAGGATAGGATTGGCCGTCGGGTTATCTAGTAGCGCCAGCAACAGATGCTCCACGGTCATGAACTCGTGATGCTTATCCCTGGCCTCTTTGAAGGCATGATTCAGGCTATATTCGAGCTCTTTACTTAACATCGGACACCTCGTATCGGCTATTCAGCTTCCATCGTACATAACAAGGGGTGCTGGTGCTTGCGTGCATAGTCATTCACCTGCATTACCTTGCTCTCAGCAATATCGCGGGTAAAGGTGCCACAAACACCCTGACCCTCGGTATGCACCGCTAGCATGACCTGTGTGGCCTTGTGCCTTTCCATAGAAAAGAACTTCTCCAGAATATGTACCACAAACTCCATCGGGGTAAAGTCATCATTCAACAATAGCACCTTGTACATGGGGGGGCGCTTGACTTCAGGCTTACTCTCTTCAACCGCCAGGCCGCGATCATCATCCTTACGCTCCCCATCGTCGTGTCCCGTATTCATCGGTGTTACATCAAACCCGCTCATTACATCTCTTACCTATATCTATGATGGCGTTTTTCAAGATCCCAAGCCTATTACTTGACTATTTTAATCGGATGTTGAAAACTTTAACAGCTGCCATAATACAGTATGGTGATATGAAGTTTGATACTCAGTTTCAGGAGATGGTTTCAATAGTATGGCAACGGGCGTAATGAAATGGTTCAACAATGACAAGGGCTACGGCTTTGTCATGATGGATGACGAGGACAAGAGTGAGGTCTTCGTACACCACAGTGCCATCGATATGGAAGGGTTTAAAACTCTCAAACACGGACAACGGGTGGAATTCTCCCTCTACTACGGTCCCAAGGGGCTTACCGCCTCCTACCTTAAGCCGCTGCGTGATGAAAACGGTGAGATCAAAATGGACGACGGGACGCTCGATTCCTCTACCGCCCCGCCGCTGTCACTTATCTAAAAGCGCAAGCTACATCTGTTCAATCATTGCCTCACCGAAGGCGGAGCAACTCAGCAGTGTCGCCCCCTCCATCAGCCGTTCGAAGTCATACGTTACGGTCTTCGCCTTAATCGCCCCCTCCATCCCCTTGACGATGAGGTCTGCCGCCTCAAACCAGCCCATGTGGCGCAACATCATCTCGGCCGAAAGGATGATGGAGCCGGGGTTGACCTGATCCTTGCCCGCATACTTGGGGGCCGTGCCGTGGGTCGCCTCGAACATGGCGACGGTATCGGAGAGGTTGGCACCGGGAGCGATACCGATACCACCGACCTGCGCGGCCAGGGCGTCAGAAACATAGTCGCCGTTCAGGTTAAGGGTGGCGATCACATCGTACTCCGCCGGGCGCAGCAGGATCTGTTGCAGGAAGGCATCGGCAATGACATCCTTTACAATGATTTCCTTGCCCGTATTAGGGTTCTTAAAGCGGCACCACGGACCACCATCGATCTCAGTGGCACCGAACTCTTCCTTCGCCAGCTCATAGCCCCAGCTCTTAAAGGCCCCCTCGGTAAACTTCATGATGTTCCCCTTGTGCACTAGGGTAAGTGAGTCGCGGTCGTTGTCGATAACGTACTGCAGCGCCCTGCGTACCAGACGCCGGGTGCCCTCCTCTGAGACCGGCTTGATGCCGATACCTGAGGTGTCGGGAAAACGGATCTTGCTGACGCCCATCTCGTTTTGCAGGAAGTCGATCACCTTCTTTACCTCGTCGCTACCCGCGGCCCACTCAATTCCGGCGTAGATATCCTCGGAGTTTTCGCGGAAGATCACCATGTCGGTCTTCTCCGGCTCTTTCACCGGGCTGGGGGTGCCGTCGTAATAGCGCACCGGGCGCAGGCAGACGTAGAGATCCAGCTCCTGGCGCAGAGTAACATTGAGTGAGCGCATACCGCCGCCTACCGGGGTGGTCAGTGGTCCCTTGATGGATACCACATAATCCTTAACCGCCTCGAAGGTCTCCTCCGGCAACCAGACATCACCGCCGTAGAGTGCATTGGCCTTCTCTCCGGCATAGATCTCCATCCATTCGATGCCACGCTCGCTGCCGTAGGCCTTCTCTACCGCGGCATCGACCACGCGCTTCATTACCGGTGTGATATCAACACCGATACCGTCACCCTCAATGAAGGGAATAATGGGGCGATTGGGGACGTTAAGGGAGAGGTCGTTATTAACGCTGATTTTATCGCCGCCTGAAGGAAGCTTGATCTTATCGAATGCCATGGGGGCTCCTGACTAGGTGTATCCACGCGACTCAAAGTGAGTCACCAACTGTTTAGTAAATAAGGTTTGATGTCACGATATCAATACCACAACAATCCGTAGTTCATTAATGAGGTATTATATGCCAGTTCGCAATAGCTGTGAATTTGACCTATCTCAGTCCATCCCCGTACTGCTAGACTAGCCGTTGTTGGATTAGCTATCACAAACACTGCAACTATGTCCCGAATCATCCTTTTCAACAAACCTTTTGACGTGCTCTGCCAATTCACCGATGCCGAGGGACGGCGTACCCTCGCCGACTTTATTTCACAAAAGGCCTTCTATCCTGCAGGACGCCTGGATCGTGACAGTGAGGGACTGGTCGTATTGAGTGAACGCGGTGAACTACAGTACCAGATCGCCCACCCCAAAAACAAAATGGCCAAACGTTACTGGGTGCAGGTAGAGGGCGAACCCGATGAGCAGGCCCTGCTGCAGCTGAAAAACGGTGTCGAGCTTAAAGATGGGAAGACCCGCCCCGCACAGGTGCGCCGTATTGATGAACCTGCTCAGCTTTGGAAGCGAGAGCCCCCCATTCGCGTACGGCAGAGTATTCCTGATTGCTGGCTGGAGTTGACCATACGTGAGGGTAAAAATCGTCAGGTGCGGCGCATGACTGCCGCGGTTGGCCACCCTACCCTGCGCCTGATTCGATACTCCATCGGTCCCTGGACACTGGACGGACTGGCTTGCGGTGAATGGCGCATTGAGGAAGCCGAACTTGACGCTCCGACACATCACACACCAGCAAAGCAAATCGCCCACCAAAGAAAATCACCGCCGGGGCGTAAGCGCCGATAAGACACTCTATCCGCAAGCGGACGCACGACCATCGTAATCACGATATAATATCAACACCATTAAACACGATATAAACCATGCGCGAAAAAATTGAACATATCATTGTCGGCCTCTCCGGTGGTGTTGACTCCTCGGTGACCACCCTGCTGTTGCAGAAGCAGGGGTACCAGGTCGAGGCCCTGTTTATGAAAAACTGGGAAGAGGATGATGATGCCGAATACTGCGCCGCTGCTGTCGACCTAAAAGATGCCGAGAGCGTTGCGCAGAGCCTGGGGATTGCGCTACACCGGGTCAATTTTTCCGCCGAGTACTGGGATCGTGTGTTTGAACATTTTCTTGCTGAGTATAAAGCTGGGCGCACCCCCAACCCGGACATTCTCTGTAACAAAGAGATCAAATTTAAGGCCTTCCTGGAATATGCACAACGCCTTGGTGCCGATCACATTGCTACTGGCCATTACGTGCGACGCGATATTGTCGATGGCCGCTACCGTCTTCTCAAGGGGCGTGATGCAGAAAAAGATCAAAGCTATTTCCTCTACACACTCGGGCAGGAACAACTGCAACACGCCCTGTTCCCCATTGGCGAGTTAAATAAATCAGAAGTCCGTGAACTTGCAGAACGTCACCAGTTGATCACTCACAACAAAAAAGACAGCACCGGGATCTGTTTTATTGGTGAACGAAAGTTCAAGGAATTTCTCAGTCGCTACCTCCCGGCACAACCGGGAAACATCGAAACCCCTGAGGGTGACATCATCGGCCAACATAGCGGATTAATGTACTACACCTTGGGTCAGCGACAGGGGCTGGGTATCGGTGGTGTCGCAGGTTATCCCGATGAACCCTGGTTTGTGGTGGATAAAGACCTGCAGAGAAATACTCTTATTGCAGCACAGGGGCACGACCATCCCCTGCTCTTCAGCCAAAGCCTGGAGGCCTCGCAACTGCACTGGGTGAGTGGTGAGCCACCCAGCGCCCCTTACCGTTGTCGTGCCAAGGTACGCTATCGACAACAGGATCAGGGCTGTACGATTACTCATCTGGCTGACGATCACTGCAAAGTTAAATTCGATCAACCACAACGCGCCGTTACGGCCGGACAGTCGGTAGTCTTTTATGATGGTGAGGCCTGCCTGGGTGGCGGCATTATCGAATGCACGGATCAGGCTAAGGGATAAAACCTCAATGAAACATAATTTAACAGAGCGTGTCGTTGCTCTGGCAGGTCTGTTTCAGGCCGCCTCACTGGTAAATCAGCTAGCACGTACCGGCTCACTACCTCAGCCTGAATTTGAAACACTTATGCGTAGCCTGTTTGTCACCTCTACGCAGAATGCGGAAGAAGTCTATGGTTCAAGATTAGAATTAGGGCTTGGTTTACGCACCGTGCTCACCCAGCTTGGTGAGGATGCCTCACTGCGTAATGCCGATAAGACACGCTATGCCATCAATCTGTTACAACTGGAGAGGCTAGTACACAAGGATAAGGAGGTGCTGAGTAAAATTGCCAGTGAACTCAAGTCTATGCAACCGCAACTGGAGCACTTCGAGGTTAATCACTCGAATGTTACGGCACGCCTGGCCGATATTTACCTGAATCATATTAGTACTATTGGGCCGCGTATCATGGTCAGTGGCGAGAACAACTATCTGGAGAATCCCGATACGGCCAATAAGGTGCGGGCACTACTGCTAGCCGGTATTCGCGCAGCGGTACTATGGAGGCAATGCGGCGGTAGCCGTTGGCAGTTACTTTTCAAGCGACGCGCCATTCTTAACGAAGCCAAAGATTTACTGGAATAAAAAAGCGGGCGACACCAAAATGGTCTCGCCCGCTTTTTTCTCTACACTAACTACTGACTTTTTATTGTAAGATTCTCTCGATTCTTATCTACCAACTTAAGACCACTCCCCTTCACCTGAGTTAGCTCATCAACTGACTTGAACGGGCCATGCTCATCACGAAAATTAATAATCGCCAATGTATTTTTCTCACCCACTCCAACAATATTGGCGGCAAGCGTCTGGGCGTCAGCGGTATTGATATTGACCACCCCGGCTACAGCGAAATGGCTACCAAAGAGAAGTGCGAGAGCTAAAAATAACTGGGTTATTTTCTTCATTTTGTTTCCTCCATAAATTACATAATGCAGCGTCCATGTACCGCATACAGAGTAATCATATGGAGGGGACTTAAATCATCAAACTATTCCCGCTTGGTTTGTAAGATATTATACCCGTAGAGCTTAGGGATTTAGCTCATCCTCTATCTTAGACAAGGCTAGCAATGGATCATCCGCTCCCGTAATAGGACGCCCAATTACCA
The DNA here is from genome assembly GCA_041554195.1 of Thiohalomonadaceae bacterium. Lineage (GTDB taxonomy): Bacteria > Pseudomonadota > Gammaproteobacteria > Thiohalomonadales > Thiohalomonadaceae > JAPHSX01. The sequence continues at coordinate 287,381 of JBFFMJ010000002.1, read as the reverse complement.
GATAATTCGAGCCCAGAGCAATAGCATCGGCCGGTGTGGTGATGCGGGTCTGATCGCCCTTGGCAGCCCAGCTGGGTCGAATCCCAGGGGTCACCAGTTGAAAATCGCTGCTAATCGTCTCTCGTAACATGGCAACCTCTTTAGGGGAACAGACCACACCATCGAGCCCTGCGTTCTGCGCCAGAGTGGCGAGTTGTTTCACATTATCGGCGGGACTACCGCTGAGGCCGACCTCGTGGATATCCTCCTCCCCCATACTGGTGAGAATAGTGACGGCGATTAGCAGTGGTTGATGTGAGGACTTTTGTAACGCCTCGTTTGCCGCCTCCATCATGCGACGCCCACCTTGCGCATGAACATTCACCATCCAAACACCTAGATCGGCTGCGGCACTACAGGCTGCAGCAACAGTATTAGGAATGTCGTGAAATTTCAGATCGAGAAATACATCGTAACCCTTGGCTACTAACTGCTCGACCAGTGCCGGCCCGCCGCGGGTAAATAGTTCCTTACCGACTTTAAGGCGGCAGCGCTCGGGTTCTAAACGCTCAACCAGCTCGATGGCCTGTTTGGTCGAAGGAAAATCAAGTGCCACAATGATTGGGGAGTTATTGCTCATTACCAAACCTTTATTTAATCGCCATCAATACCGTGGATCGGTTTTACCCGATCCCACTGTTTACAACTGGGACACTGCCAGTGCATTGCTTTAGAATTGTAACCGCAGTGCTCACAATGAAAGACCGGCTTGTCTACCAGGAATTTTTCGAGTGTCGTCAACGCCACATCCAGTTCGGCATTATCTGGATATTTATTAACACGTAACTCCAGCAGACGTTTGAGAATACGCAGTGAGGGACGACGCTGCAAAACCTTATTCAAGATTTGAGACGCCTTCTCATCACCGTCCCTCAACTGGAGTTGCTCACTAAGAATGAGCACCGTGCTCAGGCTTCCCTCGTTCGGTAGATGCTGTATATAGCTAACAAACTCATCCATGTCACCCAGTTGCTGATAGGCCTGTTGCAATGGTTCAAGGAGTAGCGGCAGATATTCATTACTTTGCTGATCGACTCTCTTTAAAGATTTAATCGCTGACTTAGGTTTCTGGTTACGTAAATGAATCTGTGCCTCAAGCAAGGTGGCACGTACACTGTTGCGATCCTCATTAAAGGCGCGTTTTACCATTTTCATCGCGAGAGTGGAATCACCGCGTGCAAGCACCTCATCGGCCTGTTCGCAAAAAAAGTGTGCCAGTATCGGTGCCAGAGGCTGTCCCTTAACGGCCTCAAGGCGACGCGCAATATGAATCGCCTTGTCCCACTCCTTCTCCTGCTGATAAACATCAAGCAGTTGCCTGCGGCTTTGCTGACCGTATGTGGCATCTTCAATTAATTCTGAAAAGAGACTCTCAGCGCGATCCAGTAATCCTGCCCGCATATAGTCCCGTGCCAATTCATAGAGTGCACGATTACGCTCATGGCGTGACAACATCGGTCTGGCTATCAGATTTTGATGAATACGAATGGCACGATCAACCTCACCACGCTTAACAAACAGGCTGGCCAGGGCAAAGTGCAATTCAACGGTATCACTGTCGACTTCAGACATCTGGATAAATACCTCCAGCGCCTTGTCCGATTGTTCATTAAGCAGGTAATTCAATCCCTTGAAATAATCCTGAGAGAGCGAGAAACAGTCATCACTCGAGGTATCACCACATCGGTTGCGGCGACGACCGATGAACCAGCCCGAGAGAGCGGCTATCGGCAATAACAGAAACAGTAGTTCCTGTGCCATTTAGTGGTGTCCCTTGATGGGGATCTCACGCAAATTACGGATCTCCTGTTCACGCAATTGCAGCTTACGTGAAAGGCGCCGTTTTTCGGCTCGCGCTGTGAGTGTCATACCCAGAGTTAACAACAGTCCCAATAGAGCGCCACAGCATAGTGCTAACATAATTAGCAGCGCCAAAGAGATTTCTATAGAACCAAAATAGTAATGCAAATCGACGGACTCAACATTGAGTTTGGTCAATACACTGCCGGAGATGGCGATGAGTAGTAGCAAGAGGAAAATTAAGGCGCGCTTCATTCAAACCATCCTTAACAGAGGCCTTGCCTATTACGGTGTGATATTGGGCAAGATTAAGCCCATAAACTATTACAACAAGCTTGTTGTTTTGCCTGTCGCTGAAGAATAAGTAATGTAAATCGCTGACAAAGCATACACTTTGCGCCATTTACAATCAGGAGTTGTCACCCTGAATCTGGTTTCCCTGTTTCAGGCCATCGTCTACACGTTCACGCAACTCTTTTCCCGGCTTAAAGTGTGGAACATACTTTGAACCCAGAGCAACTGATGCACCGGTCTTGGGATTACGACCCATACGCGGCGGACGATAGTGAAGGGAAAAACTGCCAAAACCACGAATCTCAATACGCTCACCATTAGACAAACTGTGACCCATTTGATCGAGGATGGTTTTCACCGCCAACTCGACATCTTTATAAGCCAACTGTTGCTGTTTACGTGAGAGTCTTTCTATCAATTCTGATTTTGTCATTATTACTCCCCAAGATGATGGATGTGGGAGTCACACCAAGTGACTCCCACACAACTATTTAGTCTTCCTTGTTACCCATCTGCTCTTTGAGCAAATCACCCAAAGTGGGGTTAAGCGGCGCGGAACGGTTGTAGTCCTGAACCGCTTCGTTCTCTTCATCACTGTCTTTCGCTTTGATGGAGAGATTGATGCTGCGGTTCTTACGATCCACACCGAGGAACTTCGCCTCAACACTGTCACCTTCCTTCAGCAGGGTACGTGCATCTTCGACACGATCCTGAGAAAGCTCAGAGGCACGCAGGTAACCTTCAACGGTATCGGCGAGATCGATGATAGCGCCACGTGCATCAACTTCACGCACGGTACCGGTGACGATGCTGCCTTTCTTGTGCTGAGCAACGTAGTCGGAGAAGGGGTCTTGCTCCATCTGCTTGATACCAAGAGAGATACGCTCACGCTCGGGGTCGATGGCGAGGATAACAGCTTCCAGCTCCTGGCCCTTCTTGAAGTCATGAACCATCTCTTCACCGCCCTCTTCCCAGGAGATATCAGAGAGGTGAACCAGACCGTCGATGCCGCCATCCAGGCCGATGAATATACCGAAGTCAGTAATTGACTTGATGGTACCAGAGACGCGGTCGCCCTTGTTGTGTGTTGCACCAAAGTCGTCCCAGGGGTTTGACTGGCACTGTTTCATACCCAGAGAGATACGACGACGCTCAGCGTCGATATCCAGCACCATCACCTCAACCTCGTCACCCAGCTGGACAACCTTGGAGGGGTGGATATTCTTGTTGGTCCAATCCATCTCGGAGACGTGAACCAGACCCTCGACACCTTCTTCGATCTCAACAAAGCAGCCGTAATCGGTGAGGTTGGTAACCTTGCCGCGAAGGCGTGTGTTCTCAGGGTAGCGACGGGTGATGTCGCCCCACGGATCATCGCCCATCTGCTTCAGGCCGAGCGATACGCGGTTACGCTCACGGTCAAATTTCAGAACCTTAACGTCGATCTCGTCGCCAACATTAACGATCTCGCTCGGATGCTTAACGCGCTTCCAGGCCATATCGGTGATGTGCAGCAGGCCATCAATACCACCGAGGTCAACGAAGGCACCATAGTCGGTCAGGTTCTTAACGATACCCTTGACCTCCTGGCCGTCCTCCAGATTAGCCAGCAGCTGCTCGCGCTCTTCACTGGACTCGGTTTCCACCACGGCGCGGCGGGAAACAACAACATTGTTACGCTTTTGATCGAGCTTGATAACCTTGAACTCAAGGTCTTTGCCTTCGAGGTACGCGGTATCACGTACCGGACGAACATCTACCAGTGAGCCGGGAAGGAAGGCACGGATATCGCCCATCTCAACGGTGAAGCCACCCTTGACCTTGTCGATAATACGACCGGTAACGGTCTCTTCGGCCTCGTGGGCTTTTGCCAGACGGGTCCAGGACTCGGCGCGTTTGGCCTTCTCACGTGACAGGCGGGTTGCACCGAAGCCATCTTCAACGGCCTCCAGGGCAACGTCGACGACATCGCCAACAACGACTTCGATTTCACCGCTGTCGTTACGGAACTGCTCAACCGGGATCATGCCCTCGGATTTGAGGCCGGCGTTAACGACAACAACATCGGAACCAATGGAAACTACGGTGCCAGAGACAATAGAACCGGGACGTAGTTGGGTAGTGGAGAGAGACTCTTCAAAGAGTTCGGCAAAGCTTTCGCTCATCGCAATGTAACCTAAAGATAGTGCCGCAATACCAGAACAGCAGTAAGGCGGGTTGTTGTTTATCAAACGTATACCGCTTGATAAATAACAAACGATATACCCAAAAGTTAACGGCGGTGGACTAATCCCCCGCAGTGGCTAAGCGCCTCTGCGAACACCTCATCAATGCTCTTGCTTGAGGTATCCAGGGTAATGGCATCATCCGCCGGCCTGAGAGGAGAGGCACCGCGCGAGCGATCTCGCTCATCACGTTGCTGAATCTCCTCAATCAGACCGCGAAGATTAGCATCCAATCCCTTTTCTTTCAACTGCTTATAGCGTCTTTCCGCACGCACCTCGGCGGAGGCGGTGAGAAAGAATTTAACGTCGGCCTGCGGAAACACCGTGGTACCCATATCGCGGCCATCGGCGATCAGCCCCGGGGCCTGTGCAAAATCGCGCTGACGCTGTAACAGGGCCTCGCGTACCGCCGGTAACACAGCGATCTTAGAGGCATTATTGCCGGCTGTTTCCGTTCTGATATCGCTCGTAACATCCTGATTTTCAAGTATTACCTTAAGCTCCCCTGAATCATTGGGGAGGAAGGAAACATCAAGTGTAGCGGCTATTTTTGCCACCGCCAGTTCATCGGCATAATCAACACCGTGGTGCTGTGCTGCCAGCGCCGTCAGGCGATAGAGCGCGCCGCTATCCAGAAAGTGAAAGGAAAAATGTGTCGCCAACAGGTGGCTAATCGTCCCTTTCCCGACCCCGCTGGGGCCATCGACAGTAATAATTGGCACTCCCTGCTCACTCATATCACGCCTCCCTGCTGTTGATTTTAAGTCCTGCACCGGCGGCAAGCGTGACAAAAACGGGAAAAGAGGTGCTGACATTAGCGCAGTCGTTAATGATGATAGGGCCGCTGGCACGCAATGCCGCCATGGCAAATGACATGGCGATGCGGTGATCCCCATGGCTATCCACCTCACCTGAACCGATAGGCCCGCCCTGTATGACGATACCGTCAGGTGTTGATCTGGCATCGACCCCCAATGCCACCAGCCCATCGGCCATCACCTGAATGCGATCAGACTCCTTAACCCGCAGCTCTTCGGCCCCGGTCAGTACCGTCTCCCCCTCGGCGCAGGCGGCGGCGACAAACAGTGCTGGGAATTCATCGATGGCGAGTGGTACCTGCTCCTCAGGGATGCGGATCCCCTTGAGCTTACTGGCGCGTACGCGAATATCGGCCACCGGCTCTCCGCCGACCTCACGCTCGTTCAGCACGCTGAGGTCGGCTCCCATCAGGCGCAGGATATTAATCACACCAATACGGGTGGGGTTGATGCCGACATGTTGCAGAGTGATATCAGAGCCCTCGCTGATCGCGGCACCGACCATAAAGAAGGTGGCCGAGGAGATATCGGCAGGAACATCAATATTCGTCGCGGTTAGTTTGCCGCCCGGCTGCACACAGGCGGTTGAGCCATCCACCTTAACCGGGTAACCAAATCCCCGAAGCATGCGTTCGGTGTGGTCACGGGTAGGGGCGGGCTCGGTGACGCAGGTGGGTGAGTCGGCATAAAGCCCGGCCAGCAGAATGCAGGACTTCACCTGCGCCGAGGCGACCGGCATCTGATAGTGGATACCGTGGAGCTTCGCCGCTCCCTTTACCTTAAGTGGCGGGGTGCCGCTCTCGGTGGTCGCCACCTCGGCCCCCATTTCGGCCAGCGGCACGGTCACCCGTTTCATTGGACGTGTAGAGAGCGAGGCGTCGCCCGTCATCTCCACATCAAAGCTTTGACCTGACATCAAACCAGACAGCAGGCGCATCGAGGTACCGGAGTTACCGAGATCGAGTGGTTTCGCCGGTTGCTTCAGCCCGTGCAGGCCCACGCCGTGGATGGTCACGCGCCCCTCGTTCGGCCCCTCAATCTGCACCCCCATGTCGCGAAAGGCCTGCAGGGTGGCGAGGCTATCCTCCCCCTCGAGAAAGCCGCTCACCTCGGTGGTACCCTCGGCCAGTGAGCCGAGCATGATGGAGCGATGGGAGATCGACTTATCTCCCGGCACACGAATCTCACCGTTCAGACAGCCACCAGGTTGAACTATAAATTGAATGTTTTTTGAGGAATGACTCATAATTTTTTGATTAATTGTTAGTTTCGCAATAAGAATCTCGAGCAAGCTTAGCCCGCTGGAAGGTCTGCAGAATCGTCTCGCCATCACCCTGCTCAATGGCGGCACCCAGTGTGGCCAGCTCTTCACTGAAGCGCTTGAGCATCTTCAGTAGTGCCTCGCGGTTATTCAAACAGATGTCATGCCACATCTGCGGATTGCTGGAGGCGATGCGGGTAAAATCGCGAAAGCCGCCGGCAGCGAATCTGAAGATATCGTCGTGGTCCTCCAGCCGTGCCAGGGTATCGACCAGAGTAAAGGCGAGCATGTGCGGCAGATGGCTGGTGGCAGCAAGCACCTCATCATGGTGCGCCACCGACATATCAATGACCTCTGCCCCCGCCTGCTGCCACATCCAGCGTACCGTCTCCAGCGCCTCACTGTCAGTCCGCTCGGTGGGAGTAAGAATGACGCGACGATCCTGATAGAGCTCTGCAAAGGAGGCCTCGACCCCGCTCTTCTCGGTCCCCGCAATCGGGTGGCCGGGAATGAAACGCGGCGGCAGTTCACCGAAGACCTTGACAGCGGCCTCCACCACTGAACCCTTGGTACTACCCGCATCGGTGATAATGGTCTCGACGGCAAGATGGGGCTTAAGCTCACCCAGCACCTGCTCCATCGCCCCTACCGGCACCCCCAGCAGTACCACATCGCTCCCCAGCACCGCAGTCGCGACATCGGTCTCGTAGCGGTCAATCACGCCCAGTTCGACAGCCCTCCGTAGCGGCTCGACGGAACGACCGTAACCGACGATTTCTCCCACCGCCCCGCAGGCCTTCAAGGCTCGGGCTAAAGAGCCCCCAATCAGACCAACGCCATAAATGGTTAGACGCTTGATCATTGAATCAGACGTCGCGACCAATCGCCTGGGCGATTAACTTAAGTTGTCCCATTAGCTCTTTAAGTTGCGGTGCATCCAGCGCCTGATCCGCATCACACCAGGCATCACAGGGGGTTGGATGCATTTCTACCAGCAGGCCATCGGCCCCGGCGGCGACAGCGGCACGGGAGAGCTCGGGCACCATCCACGCCTTGCCACCGGCATGACTGGGGTCGACGATCACCGGCAGGTGGGTCTCTTTTTTCAGCACGGGAATCGCGGTCACATCGAGCATGTTGCGGTAGTAGGTCTCGAAGGAGCGCACCCCGCGCTCGCAGAAAATGATGTTGTGGTTACCACCTGCGGCGATGTACTCGGCGGCCATCAACCACTCGGAGATGGTGGCCGACATGCCGCGCTTGAGAATCACCGGCTTGTGGGTGCGTCCCACCTCTTTCAGCAGGTCAAAGTTCTGCATGTTGCGGGTGCCGATTTGAATCACATCCACATCGTGCTCAAGGAAGGTGTCGAGCATGCGCACATCCATCAACTCGGTGACGATGGGCATGTTGTATTTTTCGGCGGCCTTGCGGAACATCTGCAGCCCCTCAACGCCAGTGCCCTGAAAGCTGTAGGGCGAGGTGCGCGGCTTAAAGGCACCACCACGCATCATCTGACAACCGGCCTCATGAACGTACTTGGCCGCCTCATCCATCTGCGACTGGGTCTCTACCGAACAGGGACCGGCAATGATCTGTACCTGCTTACCGCCAAGCTTGACGCCATTGATATCAATGACCGTATCTTCTTTGTGATAGGAGCGGGCCACGATCTTATAGGGCTTCATCACGCGGATGGCGTCCTCAACGCCGGGCAATGCCTGCAGCAGCTCTTTATCAACTTTGCCCTCGTCACCGATGGCACCGATCACGGTACGCTCAATACCACGCGATACATTGCTGTCGAGACCGAAGTCTTTCAGCTTCTTCACCACACCGTCGATCTGCTCGTCGGTCACTCCGGAACTCATGATGATAATCATCGAAACACTCTCACTCGATTACTCTTTGCTGCCTGCCCAGCTATACCAGACATAAATTAGTTAGGCCGCTAACACTTTCTTTAGTGCGGCGATAAAGCGCTGATTCTCATCCGGCCTCCCCACCGTGACACGAAGGTGGTTTGGCATGCCGTAGTTGGCGACAGGGCGAACGATCACCCCCTCGTGCAATAACCCCTCGTACACCGGCCCCGCCTCACGGGCAACATCTACGCAGATAAAATTACCGATAGAGGGAATATATTCCAGTGCCATGGCCTCAAAGGCGGCTGCCAGCTGTTGCAATCCAGCGGCATTCATCTCCACCGACTGGCGCAGATGCTCGTTATCCGCCAGCGCTGCGACAGCCGCTGTCATCGCCAGGTTGTTGACGTTAAACGGTGGGCGCACACGATTCATCAAATCAGCTACTTGGGGATGTGAGACCGAGTAGCCGACGCGCAATCCAGCCAGTGCGTAGGACTTGGAAAAGGTTCGCGTCACCATCAAGTTCGGGTAGTTCGCCACCCACTCAATTGCGTTGGGATAGCCTTCGGCACCGGTAGCCGGGTGCGAAGCATAATCGTAATAGGCCTCGTCTACCACCACGATGATATCCTGCGGCACCGCAGCAATGAACTTTTCAAGCGCATCCCCCGACAGCCAGGTGCCGGTGGGATTGTTGGGATTGGCGATAAAGATTACGCGGGTCTTATCGCTGATCTTCTGCTTCAGTGCGTCAAGGTCGTAGCCCCAATCTTTGGCCGGTGCGGCAACACCCACCCCGCCCATTGCCTGGGTAACGATGGGATAGATGGCAAAACTGTGCTCGGAGAAGAGTACCTCGTCGCCAGGCTGTACAAAGACACGCACGATGAATTCCAGTGGTTCGCTAGAGCCATTACCCAGGGTAATCTGGTTCATTGCCACCCCGTGCAGGGCGGCTAACTTCTCCTTCAGGGCAAAACCGTTGCCGTCCGGGTAGAGCCAGACATCGGCCAGTTCCGCCTGCATCGCCTCGATGGCCTTTGCGGGTGGACCAAGGGGGTTCTCATTGGAGGCCAGTTTGATGATATTCGATACGCCCAGCTCACGTTCCAGCTCTTCAATCGGCTTACCGGCCTGATAGGGATGGAGTCCCGCCACGCCGGGATTTGCCAGCTTTAGAAAATCAGTCATCGTCAGAACCTACAATACCGCTTTGGGAAAGGAGCCAAGGATCTTATAGAGAGAGGCCGCGGATTCCAGCTCGGCCAGAGCACGCCTCACCGGCTCATCATTCTGATGGCCATCGATTTCAAGGAAGAAAACATAATCCCACATCCCCTGGCGGGAAGGACGCGATTCAATGCGGCTCATGGAGATACCGTGGCGCGCCAGTGGCTCGAGTAGCTGTGACAGGGCCCCCGGCTTGTTGTGCGCAGAGACCAGCAGTGCGGTCTTGTCTTCCCCGCTGGGGGGAACCTCACAGTGACCCAGGATGAGGAAGCGGGTGGTATTGTCCGGCTTATCCTCGATGTTTTTTGCCAACACCGGCAGCTCGTAGATCTCCGCCGCGCTGATCCCGGCAATGGCCGCCGCCTCGCTATCCTCCGTGGCCAAATGCGCCGCCTCGGCATTTGAGCTGACGGCAATGCGCTCGGCCCCGGCGAGATGACTATCCAGCCACTCACGACACTGCGCCAGTGACTGGCCGTGCGAGTAGACACGTTTGATGCTGGTGAGCTCAGAGGCTCGCGACATCAGATGGTCATGAATGCGCAGCTCCACCTCGCCACAGATACGCAGCGGGGTTGCGAGCATCAGATCCAGGGTGTAGTTGACCGCCCCCTCGGTGGAGTTTTCCACCGGCACCACGGCGTAGTCGGCGCTGCCCGCCTCTACCTCGCGGAACACCTCATCGAGTGCCGGCTGTGGACTGCCGACCATGGAGTGGCCGAAGTGCTTAAGGGAGGCCTCGTGAGAGAAGGTGCCCGCCGGACCGAGATAGGCGATGGTCATCGGGCGCTCCAGCGCCAGACAGGCCGACATCACCTCGCGGAACAGACGCGCCATCTCCTCGGCAGGAAGTGGCCCCTCGTTACGCTCTTTGACCGCACGCAGAACCTGGGCCTCACGCTCCGGGCGATAAAAGACCGCATCGTCTCCCGCCTCCAGCTTTACCCGCGCCACCTCCTGCGCCAACGAGGCACGCTCGTTGATCAGGGCCTGGACCTCCTTGTCCAGGGCATCGATACGCTGGCGAATGGCCTGAAGTTTTTGCTCGGTGCTCATCTTGTTCTCAGTAATGGTTTAACTAATGGCCCGCACGGCCAGCACACCCTCGATACCGGCAATCTCATCAACCAGAGACTGCGGGATCTCCTGATCGACATCGACCACGGTGTAGGCAACTTCACCGCGTGACTTGTTCAACATGTCGACGATATTCAGGCCGGCCTTAGCCAGATCCGATGAGATCTGCCCCAGCATATTGGGCACGTTGGCATTGGCGATGGTCAGGCGGTGGGTACCTTCGGCACGCGGCATTACCACCTCGGGGAAGTTGACCGAGTTGGTGATATTGCCGTTCTCCAGATACTCCTTCACCTGGTCTGCCACCATGATGGCACAGTTCTCCTCCGCCTCACGGGTGGAGGCACCGAGGTGCGGCAGGGTAATGGTGCGCGGGTGCTTCTTCAAAAGATTAGTGGGGAAGTCACAGACATAGGCGTAGGCCTTGCCGGAATCCAGTGCCGCAACCATCGCCTCATCATTCACAATGCCGCTACGGGCAAAGTTGAGGACAACCACGTTATCCTTCATGTTCTTCAGGCGGTCTTCGTTGATAAGGTCCTTGGTCGCATCGATCAGCGGTACATGGAAGGTGATGAAGTCCGAGTTATTCAGCAACTCATCAACACTGCCCGCCTGCTTCACCGCGGCATCGAGCTGCCAGGCACCTTTGACGGTGATACCCGGGTCGAAACCGATCACATTCATACCAAGGCCAACGGCGGCATTGGCGATGCGTACGCCGATGGCACCGAGGCCGACCACACCGAGGGTGCGCCCGGGCAGCTCAAAACCGCCATAGTTCTTCTTGCCCGCCTCGGTGGCCTTGCCGATCTCCTCGTCAGTCCCCTCCAGATTGCGGGCAAAGTCCCACGCCTGGGGGATATTACGGCAGGCCATCAGCATGCCGGCGATCACCAGCTCCTTGACCGCGTTGGAGTTGGCACCGGGGGCGTTGAAAACCACCACCCCCTTCTCACTCATTTTGTCGACCGGGATGTTGTTGACCCCGGCACCGGCACGGCCCACCGCCTTCAGCGAGGCGGGGATCGCCATATCGTGCATCTTGAACGAGCGCAGCAGAATTGCATCGGGGTTCTGAAACTCCGAAGCGACCTCATAATTTTCACGTGGCAGGCGGTCCAGCCCGGCAGCGGAAATATTGTTAAGCGTAAGAATTTTATTCATTGTTATGACTCCCTCACCCTTTAATTAGCCGTGCTTCTTTTCGAACTCCGCCATGAAGGCAACCAGGGCATCGACGCCCTCTTCCGGCATCGCGTTATAGATGGAGGCACGCATACCACCAACAGAACGGTGTCCCTTCAGGGTGACCAGCTTCTGCTCCTTCGCCTCGGCGAGGAACACTGAGTCGAGCTCGGCATCGGCCAGGGTGAAGGGGACGTTCATAATGGAGCGGCAGTTGACGGTAACCGGGTTGGCATAGAAGTCGGAACCATCAATGGCTGCGTAGAGCTTGGCCGCCTTGCGCTCGTTGACCTCGGCGATCTTGGCGAGACCACCCTGCTCCTTGATCCACTCGAATACCAGACCGGCCATATACCAGCTGTAGGTGGCCGGGGTGTTGTACATGGAGTCAGCCTTGGCGTGGGTCTCGTAGTTGAACATGGTCGGGGTGCTGTCGATCACCTGACCGATGAGGTCCTCGCGCACAATGACAATGGTAAGCCCCGCAGGACCGATATTCTTCTGTGCACCGGCGTAGATAATGCCGAACTTCGAGACATCAATCTCACGGCTGAGGATGCTGGAGGAGAAGTCGGCCACCAGCGGCTTGTCGCCCACCTCGGGGATGTAGGGAAACTCCACACCCTCAATGGTCTCATTCGGGGTGTAGTGAACATAGGCGGCATCATCGGAGAGGGCCAGTACCTCCTGGCCGGGGGCAAAGGTGAACTTACCGGAGAGTGCCGATGAGTCAGCGGCGACGTTGACATCACAGTAACGCTTGGCCTCGCTGATCGCCTTCTTGCCCCAGGAGCCGGTGAGGATGTAGTCGGCCTTATTACCGCCGCGCAGCAGGTTCATCGGTACCATCGCGAACTGGCTGGAGGCACCGCCCTGCAGGAACAGAACTTTATAGTTAGCAGGGATATTCATCACCTCTCGCAGGTCGGCCTCGGCCTTCTCGGCGATCGACATATACTCCTTGCCGCGATGGCTCATTTCCATCACCGACATACCGCTACCGTCCCACTCCAGCATCTCCTGCTGGGCCTTTTCGATCACTGCCTGCGGCAACATTGCCGGACCGGCGCTGAAATTGAATACACGTGACATGGAATATCCTCTATCTATTATTGTTGGTTAAGAAGGTTTGGCCCCTACTCTTCAGTAGCGTCCTCACCCTCCTCCTCATTGTCATCCTCATCGGTCTCGGCAATGCGCTCAAGGCCGATCAGTTTTTCATTCTTGGTCAGATTAATCAGGCGCACACCCTGGGTGTTGCGGCTCATCGACGAGACCTCGCTGACGCGGGTGCGCACCAGGGTGCCGCCATCGGTGATCAGCATGATCTCCTCGGCCTCACTCACCAGCACCGCACCAACCACCGCACCATTGCGCTCGGTAGTCTGAATCGCGATCACACCCTGACCACCACGTCCCTTAAGCGGATAGTCATCCATCGGGGTACGCTTGCCGTAACCATTCTCCGAGGCGGTCAGCACCTCGCCCTCATCGGCGACGATCAGCGAGATCACCCTCTGCCCCTCGCCAAGGCGGATACCGCGCACACCGCGGGAGACACGACCCATCGAGCGCACCTTCTCCTCCTGGAAGCGCACCACCTTACCGGCACTGGAGAAGAGCAGGATGTCTCGCTGACCATCGGTCAGGGCCACACCGACCAGAGTATCGTCCTCGACCAGATCGACGGCGATGATGCCGCTGGCACGCGGACGGGAGAAGTCGGTCAGCGGGGTCTTCTTCACGGTACCGGCAGCGGTCGCCATGAAGACAAACTTGCCCTCCTCAAACTCACGTACCGGCAGGATGGCATTGATCCGCTCGCCCTCTTCCAGCGGCAGCAGGTTGACGATGGGTTTACCGCGCGCGGCACGACCGGCCTGTGGCAGCTCGTAAACCTTGAGCCAGTAGACGCGGCCACGGCTGGAGAAGCAGAGGATGGTGTCGTGGGTATTGGCGACGAACATCTTGTCGATGAAATCGGCATCCTTGGTGGCAGTGGCCGACTTGCCACGCCCGCCGCGCTTCTGCGCACGGTAATCGGTCAGCGGCTGTGATTTGGCATAACCCTCGTGGGAGAGGGTGACGACGACATCTTCCTCGCTGATCAGGTCTTCCAGCGTCAGATCCAGCTTGGTGGTCAGGATCTCGGTACGGCGCTCATCACCAAACTGCTCACGTACCGCCACCAGCTCGTCGCGAATCACTTCAAGCAGGCGAACCGCACTATTCAGAATCTCAAGCAGTCCCTCAATAACATCGAGCAACTCTTTGTATTCATTGATAATCTTATCTTGCTCAAGACCGGTCAGGCGGTGCAGGCGCAGATCCAGGATCGCCTGGGCCTGGGTCTCAGAGAGGTGGTAAGCCCCCTCAACCAGACCGAACGCCTTATCCAGCCCGTCGGGGCGGGAGGCATCGGCCCCGGCACGCGACAGCATGTCGATCACCACACCCGGCTCCCATCCCCTGGCGAGCAGTCCCGCCTTCGCCTCGGCGGGATTGGGCGCGGCCTTGATCAGGGCGATAATGGGGTCGATATTGGCGAGCGCCACCGCCAGACCTTCCAGCACATGGGCACGTTCACGCGCCTTGCGCAGCTCATAGATGGTACGACGGGTCACCACCTCCTTGCGGTGGCGGATGAAGGCCTCGAGCATCTGCTTGAGGTTGAGCAGCTTGGGCTGACCGTCGAGCAGCGCCACCATGTTGATGCCGAAGACGCTCTGCATCGAGGTCTGCTTGTAGAGGTTGTTGAGGATCACCTCGCCCACCTCCCCACGCTTGAGCTCAATGACCATACGCATGCCGTCCTTGTCGGACTCATCGCGCAGCTCGGAGATCCCCTCGATCTTCTTCTCTTTCACCAGCTCGGCGATCTTCTCCAGCAGGCGTGCCTTATTGACCTGGTAGGGCAACTCGTTCACCACGATGCGGGTACGCCCGTGCTCCATCTCCTCCATCACCGTACGGGCACGCACATAGATGCGGCCGCGGCCGGTGTGGTAGGCCTCGTGAATACCAGCAGCACCGTTAATGATACCGGCGGTGGGGAAATCGGGGCCCGGCATGTACTCCATCAGCCCGGCGATATCGAGCTCCGGATCGTCGATCAGCGCCAGGCAGGCGTTAACCGTCTCGGTCAGGTTGTGCGGCGGGATATTGGTCGCCATCCCCACCGCGATACCGGCCGAGCCGTTGATCAGCAGGTTGGGCAGCTTGGCGGGGAGGACTTCAGGCTCAGACTCCGACTCATCGTAGTTGGGGATGAAGTCGACCGTCTCCTTGTCGATATCGGCCAGCAGCTCATGGGCAATCTTCGCCATGCGCACCTCGGTGTATCGCATCGCCGCGGCGGAGTCGCCGTCGATGGAACCGAAGTTGCCCTGGCCGTCGACCAGCATGTAGCGCAGCGAGAAGGGCTGGGCCATGCGCACGATGGTGTCGTAGACGGCCGAGTCGCCGTGGGGGTGGTACTTACCGATAACGTCACCGACCACACGGGCCGACTTCTTGTAGGGCTTGTTCCAGTCGTTGCCCAGCTCACGCATCGCGAAGAGCACGCGGCGGTGAACCGGCTTCAAGCCATCGCGCGCATCGGGCAGCGCACGACCCACGATCACGGACATGGCGTAATCGAGGTAAGACTGCTTCATCTCCTCTTCTATATTGATAGGGAGGACTTCTTTAGCGAACTCAGTCATTGGAAAGCGTTATCCTTACTATGAAACGGTAGGCCAATCGTTAATCACGCGAAAAAACAGCGCACATCATAGCACACCCCTCCACCCCTGCATTAGCCTTAAAAACGACGAGAGGCCCGTTCAGGGCCTCTCAGAGTCACTTTAGGAAAAAAATGACTTATTTTTTCATCATGGCAGCCATCTTTTCGGTAGTGGGGTTCAAAACCACCCCTTTTTCGGTGACGATGGCATCCACCAGCTCCGCCGGGGTCACATCAAAGGCAGGGTTCCACGCCTCGGCCCCCTCGGCGGCAATACGCTGACCGCCTAGCCCCAGCACCTCCTCCTCGCCACGCTGCTCAATGGGAATGAGGTCACCATTGGCCAGCGACATATCCACCGTGGAGGTCGGGGCCACCACCATAAACTTCACCCCGTGGTACTTTGCCGCCACCGCCGCACTATAGGTGCCGATCTTGTTCGCCACATCGCCATTGGCGGCGATACGGTCGGAACCGACCACCACCCACTTCACCCGCCCCTGCTTCATCAGGTTGGCAGCGGCACCGTCGGTAAGCAGGGTCACCGGGATCTGATCCTTCACCAGCTCCCAGGCGGTGAGGCGCGAGCCCTGCAGCCAGGGGCGGGTCTCATCAGCATAGACGCGACTGATCTTGTGCTGGGCAAAGGCGGTGCGCAGTACACCCAGTGCGGTGCCATAGCCACCGGTGGCCAGTGAGCCGGTATTGCAGTGGGTAAGGATGCCGTAGCCCTCCTCCTCGATCAGCGCCGCCCCCAGCTCACCCATGGTCTTGTTGGCAGCGATATCCTCCTCGTGGATCGCCTTGGCCTCGGCCAGCATCGTGGCGACTACATCGGCCTCCTCCGGCAGGGCAAACAAAATCTTGCCCATGCGCTCCAGCGCCCAGGCCAGATTCACCGCCGTGGGGCGGGCATCGGCCAGGTGGGTAAAGTCGCGCTCCAGCAGCGAGACAATATCCTTTGATCCCTCGGCGATACGATTACGCACCGCCAGCACCACCCCGTAGGCCGCCGTTACACCAATGGCCGGTGCGCCACGTACCACCATATCGGTGATCGCCTGTGCTACCGCATCGGAATCTTCATACTCATTATAAATTTCCTGTGCGGGCAGCAGGCGCTGATCCAGGAGTTTGAGTTTGTCGTCCTCCCACAGGACGGCACGAATAGTGTCATGTGTATCCATCAAAACCACCCATCAATTTGAAGCGCGAAGTCTAACTGAATGTGAACCGTTCACCCACAACAAATCCCACCGCAACATCATTTCAACTACGAATCATTCGCATTATCATTATCAACTAGTACTACCGGTTTCGTTGAACTATATTTTTGCTAATCACAATCACAACCCTAGAAGTCGGTCGTGTTATTGGATTAGCCCCCTTTTAACTACTGAAATAACTGGAGTTTGTATGCAACACAAAATCACTCTGATTGCAGCTGCAGTCACCACATCACTCTTCGCCGCTACGACTACAGCGAGCGCAGAAATCACCGTTTATGGCAAAATCCACACCTCCGTCGCTTCCGTTTCCGCTGATGCCGGCACCAGCTACAACGCTACGGAGATTAAGAGCAACTCCTCTCGTCTCGGCTTTAAATCGAGCAAGAATCTTGAAAATGACATGATCGTTAGTGGTAAGGCTGAATTTGAAGTTGATGCGGCTGGCGATACCACCCAATCCAGTACCGATCTAATTAAGCTTCGCAACACCTATATCGGTTTAAAGGGTAACTTTGGTGAAGTACGTATTGGCCGCCACGACACCCCTCACAAGATTTCAACCGGCAATATGGACCTGTTTAGCGATACCTATGCGGATATGAATAACATCATTCAGAACGACAATCGCGTCAGCAATACCATTATATACCTGAACAAATTTGGGCCTATAGGTATAGCTGCTTCTTATGCGGCCGGTGCAGATACCGCGACCGCCACAGGTGAAAATACCGGTGCTTCTAGCAGTCTCATGGCAAACTATACGGCCGGTCCAATATACGTAACCGGTGCTATTGAGAGCTTCAGCGATACATCCGCCGGGGATATCGAAGATGCCAAAAAAGCAGGCCTGGGTTACAAAATCGGGGCACTGGATCTAGGCCTTGTCTATGAAACCCTAGCGATTGACAGTGGTAAGCGTATGAATGAGACCTACATCAGTGCCATGTATAAGATGAGTAGCAACACTACCCTGAAGGCCGCTTACGGTATGCGCGACACCCGTGTTGCAGGTGTTGATGAGGCGGTAATGACTGCTGCCGGTGTTGACTACAAGCTGGATGAGCAAGCCTCAGTCTATGCCCTCTATGCCAACGGTAGCGATGGCGGCCTAGAGAACAAAGGCAAGCTGGCTGGTGATAGTTCTGCACTTGGGCTTGGTTTTGTCTACAAGTTCTAATCTGCAGATATTCGACGAGTAGTAACGCACTATCTGAATAACAGGGTATGGAGACCCTGTTAATTTCCGTGATCACTATATGGATTTTGCCCCACCTAACTCCCTCCCCCACTGTTACCTGGCTGTCACAGAAGATTCACATAACTGTCATCTGAGTGTCAGTTGTCTGTAACAAAAATCCGTAATACTGGCCGCGGTTTTTAGATATCCCTTTTTTACTACCAGGAGTAAACAATGCAACTCAACAAAGCCCTGATTGCTGCAGCAGTCACCGCCGCCCTCACCGTTTCTGCCACAGCTAATGCAGAAGCCACCGTTTACGGCAAGATCCACACCTCAGTAGCTGCTGTTACTTCAGATGCTGGCACTGAGTACAACGCCACCGAGATTAAGAGCAACGCCTCACGTATCGGCTTCAAATCAAGCAAGAAGCTGGATAACGGCATGACCTTCAGCGGCCAGGCCGAGTTCGAGATCGATGCGGCTGGCGACAAGAATAAGTCCAGCGCGGACCTGATCAAATTGCGTAACACCTACGTTGGCCTCAAGGGCGGCTTCGGTGAGGTGCGTGTCGGTAACCACGACACCCCCTACAAGATCGCCACCTCCAAGCTGGATGTCTTCGGTGACACCTACGCCGACTACAACAACATCATCCAGAACGACAACCGCGTTGGCAATGCTATCGCCTACCTCAACAAATTCGGTCCGGTTGGCATCGCTGCCGCTTACTCCACCAGTATCTCCGCCAACGATACCGCTACTGCGGGTGGTGAGAACCTGAACAGCGCCACCAGCGTTATGGCTAACTACGAAATGGGGCCGATCTACGTCACCGGTGCTCTCGAGACCATCGACGACCAGGCTACTGGTAAGGTTGAAGATGCCAAGAAGGTCGGTGTGGGCTACAAAGTAGGTGGCCTGAAGCTTGGCCTAGCCTACGAGACCCTCGGTCTGGTTGATGCCAAGCGTGTCAACGAGACCTATGTCAGTGCCAAGTACAAGCTGAACGACACCACCAGCCTGAAGGGCGCCTACGGCTCACGTGATACCCGCGTTACCGGTGCCAAAGAAGAGATCATGACCGCCGTGGGTGTGGACTACAAGATGGACAAGCAGGCCTCTGTTTACGCCCTCTATGCCAACGGCAGCGATGGCGGTCTGGCCCACAAAGGCAAGCTGACCGGTGACGGTACTGCCCTGGCCCTGGGTCTTGTCTACAAGTTCTAAGCTGTACGCAGGGCGGCAGGGTAGCCGCAGAGGGAGATGACGATAAAAGGATATTCTCATGGATGAGAACAGGGTAAGGATTACCCATATTTTGTAAGACAGTTCTCCTAGCTGACCCACTTGGGCGCTTTATGCGCCCTTTTTTTCGCCTGTAGAATGGTGTCCACAGCGCAAACCCGACATCCCACACATTCTCAATTCGTAATCGATTTATTGCAAAACAATATGGACCGATCCTCTCTACGCGCGGTTATTTTCACGCTGAATAGTATGAAAAAAAAGCCTCGGGTAAATGCTTCCTGGCATCCTTGCCACTGTGCCACTCGTTGCTCCATTTAAAATCAGATAGCGCAGCCCCCGCAGTATGCATGGGGAATTTGACGTCCCCGCTATCAGCGACTATTGATCTGGGTGTCTCCCAGAGAGAACAGCAAGCAGGATGCACTGCCTTATGCACAGTACAGGTAGCAATATTACGCCACAGGCAAAGGCTATGACGCCGCGAAGCGAAAAAAGCGGGCAAAACCTCTTTTTCTGGAGTCTCGCCTACCCCAGTGCTTTTGCCCCCTCCCCACTTCAGGCCATCGGCTTTGAAATCACACAACTACATGGGGTGGTCGAAACCAACGAAGCGCTACGCGCCCATCACAGCAGCGTGGTGATTGTGCATTTTGCACCAACCACCGCAATTAAAGATCTGGATCTGCTGGAGCAACTTATTGCCGAACACCATCAGTGTATCTGGGTAGCCCTGCTACCTGCCAACTGGCAGCAACAGAACCGGCTATGCAGCCTCATCACCCGCACCTTCTATGACTACCACCACCAGCCTCCGCAGTGGGATCGGCTTGGCATCACTATTGGGCACGCACTGGGAATGCTGGAGTTGCACCAACATGTGGAACAGCTGAGTTCACACACCGCAGAGCCGGGGCAGCTGATTGGAAATAGCAGCGAGATTAAGCGGATAAGAAAGCAGATCGGCCGGGTGGCAGGATACCTCGGCACCGTGCTCATCCACGGTGAGAGCGGTACCGGCAAGGAGCTGGCAGCACAAGCCATTCACCAGCTATCGCCTCGCCACGAGGGACCGTTTGAGGCGATCAACTGTGCCGCCCTTCCCCCCAACCTGATCCAGGCCGAACTGTTCGGTCATGAGAAGGGGGCCTACACCGACGCACACAAACAGAAGCAGGGGCGTTTCGAGACCGCCCACGGTGGCACCCTGTTCCTCGATGAGATCGGCGACATGCCCCCCGAGCAGCAGGTAAACCTGCTGCGTGTGCTGGAACAGGGCTGCCTGCGACGTGTCGGCGGCAACCGCGATATTCCCATTGATGTGCGTATCGTCAGCGCCACCCATATCGACCTGGAAGAGGCCGTGGCTGCCGGACGTTTTCGCGAGGATCTCTACTACCGTCTCAATGTACTCAAACTGCAAATGCCGCCACTGCGCGAACGTGACGGCGACATCGAACTGCTGGCCAGCTATTTCTTCCAGCGCCTGCGCCAGCCCGGTCACGCCGGCCCCAAGGGCTTTGGCCAGGAGGCGATCGAGGCGATGCACCAGCACCGCTGGCCCGGCAACGTGCGCGAGCTCATTAACCGGGTACAGCACGCTATCGTGATGGCTGAGGGCGCGTTGATCATGCCGCAGGATCTCGGTATCGAGCGACGCGAGGCCAGGCGCCAGCGCATCACCCTTGAGAGCGCACGCCATGAGGCGGAGATACGCGCTATTAATGATGCCCTGCATCAGCACCAGCATAACGTCACCGAAGCGGCACGGGAGCTGGGCATCTCACGCGTCACCCTCTACCGACTGATGGAAAAACACGGCATCGTCCCGCGCTGAGCCCATCTGCCACCTCCCCCGCCAGACCTATCCTGGCTTTTCAACAGGCAAAAAAAGAGGCGGCCAGAGTGCCGCCTCCAAGGGGGAGGGACTCCTAGTACTGTACTCTTCTCCTGCGCCACAGGTAGGCGGCGGCAATCAGTGTCAGCAACGGTAGCAGCGGGTCGAAGCCGTTGCCGCTACCAATCGTGCAGCCGCCGCCACTACCGCTTTCTGCGCTGCCGGCCTCTTTTCCCTTACCATGGCCTTTACCCGGACCACTGCTAACGGGACAGCTTGTCGGGCTGGTCGGGTCGAGCCACTCGAAGTGGGGATCGGCCGGTCCGGGGTCGCCGTCCAGCGGGACATCATCACCACTGTTGTTGAACTCATCGGCGATACCGCCCAGGGTCAACATGGTGTGTGTGTCCTCAGCCGCCAGTGCCTCCAGCCACTCATCCAGGAAGGTGTCGAAGTCGGCATAACCGGCGAAACCATCAAAACCACCACCCAGCGTGGTTACATTGCAGTAGGCGGCCAGCACCTGGCGACCGGACTGTAGTGCGGTCTTCTCCAGGGTGGTGCGCTTATCACCGCAGGTATTACGGGCGATATTGGTCTTGATGATACCGATGCTCTCCTGCAGCATCTGCGCCTGCAGCCCGCTGTCTCCCGAGGCATCCATGGCGTAGAAGCCAAGGTCTACCTGCCAGTTGCTGGTCTCCAGACACATCGCCATGTAGTCCGGATGGTTGCCCCAGAAGCCGATAGTACGGGTTGCTCCGGGGGCAACGCGAGTGTTGGTGTCATCACAGTTATTGTCCTCGTAGATCTCCGGCGTATCGGTCGTGGCACACGCCTCGTTGCGCAGGCTGCCGGAGGCCACTGTGGTACTGCCGCTGAAGTGCAACTCGATACTGCCGCCAGGGGCGATATCACCCAGTGCACAGCTAATGCTCGGCGGTGTACCGCCATCGGAGAGGCAGTGCGGGTCGACACCGTCGGCATCGAAGATGAAGCCTGCGGGCATCGGGTCGGTCAGCACCACGTTCAACGCCGTGGTTTCACCCACATTGCTGACGATGATGGTGTAGTCGACGCTGTCATCATCCAGCACGATCACCGTCGAGGTACCGCTCTTCTGTACTACCACATCGGCGTAGAGGGCATTGACGTGGGCATCGTCGTTGTCGCTGACCGGATAGCCGTAGACATCATGACCAGCGGCATCACCGATATTGTCGGTATCCACCGTAATGGCAACGGCCCCTGACTTGATGGTCTGCGTCTGCCCCACGGCCAGTGCGGCAATAGTGCCGATATAGCCGAGCTTGTCGTCATTGATGGCCACATCCACCAGGTCGGTATCACCGTTGTTGCTCACCGCGTAGCAGTACTCAACCTCGGTACCCGCCACCACATCGAGCGGATCGCTGCTGTTGGCGCAATCACCATCGCTTGCGGCGACCAAGGTCTTGACGATGTTAATGCTCGGATTGACCACGTTGGCCTTGGCATCATCGGCGGCACAGGTATAGGTGTTGCCGTAGACATCGGTTGCCACGGCAGTCGCCTCGAGCGTGGTATCTGCAGGAATGACCTGATTGAAGCTCGTTGAGTTGGAGGCGCCCATTGCCAGCGGTCCCAGATCGCCAAGTGGTAAGTAGGTAATGCCGTCGGTGGTGGTGCCGGCAAGCACTGAAGCCAGATCGGCTGCAATGTTGTTGCTCACACCCACACACCAGGTCACCTCGGTACCGGCGAGGATAAAGACCTCTTCGCCTGCCGGACAGTTACCATCGGTGGAGACCGTCACATCCATGGTGCACTGCCCTTCCGGGCGGGTCACGTTGACCACCGCGGTGTCGCTCACCGGATCCACATCATCCGCATCCACCTCGGCCACATTGGTGCGCGTTACGCCCGCAGCGAAGTCCATCGAGATGGGTGCGGAGAAGGCGTAGGCGATGGCGCCCGAACCGAGGTCATCCACTTCGGTATCACCGTCGAGGTCGAGCAGGCCCTCGATGGAGACGTTGAAGGGCGTTCCTCCAGCATTGTCATCCAGAACGTCGCTGAGATTGTAGAGGTCCAAATCACCGGTGTTGGTGATTTTGTAGCAGAAGACCACACCCCCGCCCGAGGGTACCGAGAGCGGATCTACGCAGTCGCCCCAGCTGGGATTTTCCACACTGGCCGACACCGCGCGCTTCTCGATCAGCAGGCCGCGCGCCAGGATGACCTGCACCGTGGCATCGTCGTTTTTCTGCTCCACCGGCTCGCCATTGGCATAGACGATGTTGGTAAGAGAGCCGCCGAACTCGGTGGTGATTGTCACCAGCTCTTCACCAAAGGCGGTGCCACCTGCGGCCAGGTCGTCGGCCGTGCCGTCGCTGTCCTCATCGGTAAGACCGCTGCTGACCGTAATGGTGAAGTCATCCCCTGTATCACCGGGAGTGCCGTTATCGTCAACCAGATTAAGGTTATAGACCGCCTGGGTGCCGACATTCTCCACCTCGTAGCAGTACTTGACCGTGTCGCCCTCAGCAATAGCCAGGGTCTCGACACCGGGGCAGCTGCCATTCTCCTCGGTCACCGTCTTGATCACGGAAAGCTCGGCATAGCCGAGTTGGCCGATATGCAGGAAGGGCACAGTCTGGTTGCCGACGCTGATGGTATCGAGTTCAGGCGTCACAACACGGGCATCAATGATCGCCGCCTGCAGGTTGCCTGTCGGTGAACTGCCCGGCTGGCATGAGAGGAGAACATCGGTGCGTACCACGACCGTTTCGCCCGCCTCCAGGTCATCGACCTGCACCGTACCATTGAGTGTCGACTTGGCCACGTAGAGCGGCCCGGTCAGGTGCTCGTTGTAGAGAAGAGCGGTACTGCCGCCATCGTCGCTGTTACCCGAGTCGAAACCCTCGGGCCGCGGGGTGGTAGCACCGTCACAGCTGGCATCGACGGTGGCGCCGTTTATCACACAACCGTAATTGATCCACACGCCGGTAATATCTGAGATCGCCGCCCCCGACTGGCCGGTGGTATCGGCGAGAAAACGGTAATCCAGTTCGATGGCCTGGGCACCGATGGCACCGGCATCGACCGTGATCTGGGTCAGGTAGGTAACGGTGTCACCGCAGGAGAAGTCAGAGCCCTCCAGCGACTCAACAATATCGTCGCCCTTGCCCACGGTACGGTCGTTATAGGCACCACCGCCCGTGGTATGGTCATAGGTGTAGGGTCCGGCGGCGGTCAGGTCCAGTGAGAAGTCCCCGCCATCGGCCAGGGCTAGCCTCATCCCCGCCACGATTAGGAGGTAAACAAAAAGCGCTGCGAGAAGACACCATCCGGCGAACTTCCCAAGGCTCCCTCTTGTCCCTGGCGTTCTTATTAACGTTTCCATCTCTCTTTCTCCTTAGTGTTTGTGCGCCTAATAAGCGCCTGTCGCTTCACACTAGGAAAGCAATTTCCTTGCCATTTGGTAACGTATTGTTTTTAAATATATCCGTGCAAAAAATTCGGAGCGTCAACGGCAATGATGTTTCATATATGAGACAGTATTAGAGCGTAACTAAGTAGGAATCTTCTATAAATCAACAAACTAGAGCAAATAGCAGGTGTATCAGATCTGATACAGCGACTCCTGTCGGCCTGCCCCTATCACTACTCAACCTGTCAGCCCGGCATCTTCGTAAGTGTTGGGCTGATTAAGCCGGCTTAGTGCACCACAATATCGTCTGGGGGCACCAGATTGTCTTTATCCTGCTGATTAGGGTTGGCACGGACGTAAAATCCATAGGTCGCACGCACACCGTGATAACCGGGAATGTCCAGGATTCCCCGCTTTAACAGCATACCGGCTTCCGTTGCTGCAAGTTTGTGGCCGCTGTCCAGATGAAAATATCCCACGGATTTTCCTTCCGCGCCGGGCAATTGAAATTTATCGTAGTCGATCTTGGCGATCTGGGCCTCATTGTATCCGCCGAATGCTTTAAAGGTATAGGCATAATTGCCCTGTGCGATCCATGCATCACTGCCAAGCATAACGAAAGGAAGTTTTCCCGGATCGCTGATACCGGAAAAGCCGGCCACCATGCCCTCGAAAGCCGCACGCACCTGGTAACCAAGCGCATTGCGCACAAGGCCGGGGGCGCCTTCGGCTTCCTCCAGTTTCGGCTCGATGGCCACGCTGTTGATAATCCAACCGATGGGGCCGAGAAAAGACAAAACTCCCTGGAACAGTTTCACATACCAGGGAATATCAACATCCACATCGATTCCGCTGGTCGCCACTTCCAAATATCCGTTTTCAGAAAACGGCCCCAATGTTTTCTTCACCGCCCCTGTTTTGAGGCTGATGTAATAATTGTGGAAATACAAACGGATAACCCCGTCCCACGTAATCGTCGCTACGGATTTTTCAGCTTCGCCATGAATCTCTATCCCATGATCTACCATCGCCATGGTCAGGGAGTTAATCGTCGCCCCGTTGATTTTCTTTCCCAGCAATTGGCTGGCGCTGTGCGCGAGAAAAGCATTCATGGCATCTTTAGAGATAATAATCTGCAAGCCCGTACCATGCGGTGTGATAGCCGGATCCCCGGGAATACTCGCATCCTC
Organism: Thiohalomonadaceae bacterium; assembly: GCA_041554195.1. GTDB lineage: Bacteria > Pseudomonadota > Gammaproteobacteria > Thiohalomonadales > Thiohalomonadaceae > JAPHSX01. Next base: position 261,764 of record JBFFMJ010000002.1, on the reverse strand, counting down.
ATTCGGTAGGGCAATAGTGGCAACCAAGGTACGCTGAACCGCAAGCACGTCAACATAAGGAGGCCGCCATGGCTCGTAATGTTCGCGTTCCAGAATCCCGGCATGACCGAGGCTAAACCCTAGTGACCACTGATCCATCAATGGGGGCGTGTCGCCAAAATATGCCGTTTCCAACGCATTGATCAACGGCTCGTAAATCGGGATAGCAATGCTTTGCAAAAAATTGCCGACTATCGTTTCTGCAAACCCAGCAATGACCGCTTCCATATTAGCGGGTGCGACACCCTGTATTCCATTGATAGTAAAAGAAGCCATCGGGGCCTCTGGAGGTACGCTTACGACCATAGGTTCCAGCAAAACCAAGACAAAGAAATCCGTCGGTTGTGCGGGAAGAAGAGTGAATTCCCCCTGCATCCGCAAGGCCAAGCTTTCTCCGCCAGCGGATGTATTCACGATCGCAATACGCGGTTCTTCAAGATTCGCGGTAATTGTGCCGTTTTGCAGTGTAGTCACTACCGGAATTGTGCCATCGCGGTAAAGGTAACGGACCATCCCGTCCAACAAGCGCCAGTCGATGCCAACAGCAATTTGTACCTGCCCAAGATCCATTTCCCTTAACTCCATTAAGACCGAGAGAAGAGTTCGCCGTAACGACAAACTTCTGGTCTGATGATATGTCCTTACCCAGTGAACGGCGATGAGGTTGATTTAAACTAAATTATATCGCTATAACTTGCTTAGTTGACCGTTGTGTTGAAAAAAATGGATCTAAACCCACTGCTGTCACAGGCAAGAAAATCTCACCAGGGACTTCACTCAGTAGTCACTAGTTGGTAATATTCAAATATACTAATAGTCAATAAAGGCCATAGACTCACTATCGTTGTTGCCGCTCACCCGGCCCCACGTCTGGGCTAGAGAGATGTCACATTATTTTTACTTTCACGATTTAGAATTAGTAACGCGTACACCACACAAGGAATCAAAATGCGTTTTGCAGCTACCCTGATCACCCTGATGGTCCTTATATCCAGTCAGCTTGCCTATGCTGATCTTATCCTCTCCGCTGCCCCAAGGGAGGATCGCAGCGAGGGTATCAGTACCTATGGCCCATTAGCAAAGCGCCTGTCAGAGGTGCTTGGAGAGAAGGTTATCTACGAGCATCCAAGCAGCTGGGCGGAATACTCCTCAAAGATCCGCAATGATAGCTATGACATACTCCTGGACGGGCCGCATCTCATCTCCTGGCGCATCAAGCACACCAACTTCACCCCTGTCGCACGGTTGCCAGGTTACCTGAAATTCAACTTCGTGACTCTCAAGGAAAACGGTCATTTGAAAGATGGCAGGTCACTGCAGACAGCAAAGGTATGTGCCTTTGCTACCCCAAATCTTACTGCCGTGACATTGCTCTATCGCTATGCCACAGAAGCCATTTCGCCCACCGTGGCTCCTATCCAGGGAGACATGCACAATATCTATCAGGGACTCATAGAAGGAAAGTGTGATGCCGCCGTGCTCAGAGACCAGTTCTACAACAAGAAACTAACTGCCGAAGAAAAATCACGGCTTAAAATCATTTACACTTCCAATGAATTTTCCAACCAGGGTTTCAGCGTAGGCAGCCGGGTGAATACGCAGCAGCGTGCGCAAATTTCCCGGGTACTTCAGGAGGATGCAAGCATGAAGCCAATCCTCGCACGTTTCACCAAAAATGCTGCCTCGTTTATCCCCGCAGATTCCAGTGATTATGGTGGTTCCAGCAACATGCTCGAAGGTGTGGTCTGGGGCTGGTAATAGCGACTTGCGGCTTAGCTTCGTATAGTACACACAGTAATGAGGGCCACACAGCGTGGCCCTGAAGTAACAAGGGATTATGTTTGAGGAACTACCCCCGATTTTGCACACACTGTTTGCTACATCCTTTACTCACTTAGCCCATTCTCACTTCATACTCGTCAGGCATCATATAATCTATATGATGAGTGTATCCTCTTTCGATTATAGAATCCTACATATTCCATGATCACGGCCCTAAGCTCTTTCTCCGTCACATACTCGTTCATATGTATACGTTCTGCCTTGAAGTTATGGGAAAATGATTCCATCTCCGCATTGTCATTCATCACACCTTACACCTTTGCGATTCATGCTCTAAATGGCACCGTTATCCTTTAACCAGTTCCGGTGAGAACGCATTTAACGCGCATTGACGTGCCTTCAAGGCGACATTTTGGGGACAAAGGCCGTTTCCCATTCATACTCTCTGTATTCTCAGCAGCGTCACCAACGAGAACGCCAATCAAATTAAGATTTGGTGTATGATCGCGCGATTCTTAAATTCGCAACCTATATATTGGAAAGAGCTATGGATCTGACCGCACTTACCGCCATCTCCCCCATCGACGGCCGCTACGGCTCCAAGACCGAGGCACTGCGCCCGATCTTCAGCGAGTACGGCCTGATCCGCCACCGCGTACTGGTTGAGGTACGCTGGTTGCAGAAGCTGGCCGCTACCGCCGAGATTGCTGAGGTGCCGGCCTTCTCGGCGCACGCCACCAACCTGCTCAACGACATCGTTGAGAAGTTTAGTGAAGAGGACGCGCAGCGGGTGAAGAACATCGAGCGCACCACCAACCACGATGTGAAGGCGGTAGAGTACTTCCTGAAGGAGAAGATCGAGGGCAACGAGGAGCTGTTGGCGGTCACCGAGTTCATCCACTTCGCCTGTACCTCAGAGGATATCAATAACCTCTCCCACGCCCTGATGCTTAATGAAGCGCGTACCGGGGTGATCCTGCCGGCTGTCGATGAGATCATTGAGGCGATGCGTGGCAAGGCCCATGAGTATGCCGAGCAGCCAATGCTGTCGCGCACCCACGGCCAGCCCGCCTCCCCCACCACCGTGGGCAAGGAATTTGCCAACGTCGCCTACCGCCTGATGCGCCAGCGCGAGCAGCTGATCGCGGTACCGCTGCTGGGCAAGATCAACGGTGCGGTCGGTAACTACAATGCCCACCTCAGCGCCTACCCGGAGCTGGACTGGGCCAAATTTGCCGAGGAGTTCGTTACCTCGCTGGGGCTGCAGTGGAACCCCTACACCATCCAGATCGAGCCGCACGACTATATCGCCGAGTTCTTCGATGCCATGGCCCGCTTTAACACCATCCTCATCGACTTTGACCGCGATATCTGGGGCTACATCTCCAACGGCTTCTTCAAGCAGAAGACCGTGGCCGGCGAGATCGGCTCCTCCACCATGCCGCACAAGGTCAACCCCATCGACTTTGAGAACTCCGAGGGCAACCTGGGTATCGCCAACGCCATCTTCGACCACCTGGCGCAGAAGCTGCCGATCTCCCGCTGGCAGCGCGACCTCACCGACTCCACCGTGTTGCGCAACCTGGGCACCGGTGTCGGTTACTCAATCATCGCCTACTCCTCGACCATGCGCGGTATTGGCAAGCTGGAGGTTAACCCGGCCGCGCTGGATGCCGACCTTGACAGCAACTGGGAGGTACTGGCCGAGCCGATTCAGACCGTGATGCGCCGCTACGCCATCGACAAGCCCTACGAGAAGCTCAAGGAGCTGACCCGTGGCAAGCGCGTCGATGCCGCCGGCATGGCCGCCTTTATCGATACCCTGGAGCTGCCCGACAGCGTCAAGGCCGAGATGAAGCAGTGGACCCCGGCCAACTACATCGGCAACGCTATCCAGCAAGCGAAAAACATCTAACACCATAATGAGGGTGCCGCTGGCGCCCTCCTAACTTATGACCATGAATCCTTCCCAACCCCCCCTCGGTGAATTAAACGCCGCACAGTTTCTTGCCGACTACTGGCAGCAGAAACCGCTGCTGATCCGCAACGCCCTCCCCGACTTTGTCTGTCCGATTGCGCCCGAAGAGCTGGCGGGGCTGGCGATGGAGGAAGATGTGGAGTCGCGCATCATCCAGGAGAACACCGGCGACAATGGTGAGCCCCCCCCCTGGTCGCTGAAGTGCGGCCCCTTCGCCGAGGAGGATTTCACCTCCCTGCCCGACACCCACTGGACGGTGCTGGTACAGGAGATCAACAAATACATCCCCGAGTTCGCCCTGCTGCAGGAGCGCTTCGCCTTCCTGCCCAACTGGCGCCTCGATGATGTGATGGTGAGCTTCGCCCCGGAGCACGGCAGCGTCGGCCCGCACGCCGATAACTACGATGTGTTCCTGATCCAGGGACCGGGACGACGGCGCTGGCAGCTCTCCTATCAGGATTGCGGCCCCGAGCAGCTGATCCCCGACCTGCCGGTACGCATCCTCAGGGACTTTCAGCCCGAAGAGGAGTACATCCTTGAGGAGGGCGACATGCTCTACCTGCCGCCCGGCGTGGTACACCACGGCGTGGCGCTGGAGGATTGCATCACCATTTCGGTGGGGTACCGCGCCCCGGCCATCGCAGAGCTGGCCGCCGCCTACTGCGCCGATACCGTCTCGCGCCTCGACACCGAACAATTCTACAGCGACCCCGGTATTGAGCCGCGTGCGCAGCCGGGGCTGATCACGCCCACCGAGCTTGCCCATATTCGTAGCGAATTACGCCAGGCCCTGCTGCGTGATGACGATGAACTGGCCCGCTGGTTCGCCTCCTTCACCACTGATGTGAAACCGGGCCACTACCTGCCGGAGCCCGAAGAGGAGCTCGACAGTGATCGCTTTGTGGCGCTGCTGAACAGTGAGGGCGAGCTGTGGCGCAGTGAGTACGCCCGCTTCAGTTACATTGAGCAGCACGGCCAGACCATACTCTACGTCGCCGGTGAAGAGATCCCGCTTGATGATGCTCTCGCCTTCGCCGCGCCGCTGCTCTCGGGGCAGCGCCGTTTTGCGCTGGCGACACTGCAGCCCCAACTGACCACGCCCGGTTTCGCCGAACTGCTCACCGCCCTCTACAACCTCGGCGCGCTCTACTTCCCTGACAACTAATGGTTGAGTTCCAGCTTGAGCAGACCTCCTGGCAGGCCAACGAGGCGGCACTGAGGCTGATTCGTCAAACAGTCTTCATGCAGGAGCAGCAGGTGCCCGAGAAGCTGGAGTGGGACGGTCTGGATGAGGCTGCCATCCACCTGCTAGCCTGCGATCACAGCGGCAACCCCATCGCCACCGCCCGCATGCTCAGTGACGGCCACATCGGTCGTGTCGCTGTATTGGCGCCATGGCGTGGTCATGGCATCGGCACAGCGCTAATGCAGCGACTGCTAGAGATCGCCACCACACAGAGACTCAGCGCCGTCGAGCTCGATGCCCAGGTCGAGGCCATCCCCTTCTATCAACGCCTCGGCTTTAGCGCACAGGGTGAGGTATTTTTGGATGCCGGTATTCCCCACCGCCATATGCACAAGACCCTATAACTTCAGGGCAGGTGGCACTATGATAAAGGTATATTGTCACCACCACGGGCAGGGCTATGGACTTCACGCTGGACGAGAACAGAGAAGATATTGAATTCACCACTGCGGAGCAAAATCGCCAGCTGGCGCTGGCGCTGGCGCAACAGGCAAAGTATGAGATCCTGATCGCCAGTTACGACCTCGACAACCGCCTCTACAGCAATCAGGCGTTTGTCGATGCCCTCTCCGCCTTTGTGCGGAGTCACCGCAATGCCCATGTCGATATCATCGTCTGGCAGCCCAATACGGCGGTGAAAAACGGCCACCGCCTTATCGACCTGGCACAGCGGCTGAGTAGCAGCATCAAGATTCATCAACCCGACAAGGTACATGCCGATTTTATCGAGTCCTATATGGTGGTCGATGGCATCGCCTATTTTCGCCGCCAGCAGGCCGACCGCGCCAACGGCATTGGATGCCTCCACGCCCCGATGATCGCCCGTGACCTGAAGGCCAATTTTCACGCCATGTGGGAGCGCTCCACCCCCTGCTCGGAGTTTCGCCGCCTGCGGATCTAGTCATGCGCAGCCGCCTCACAGTATTACTGCAACTTCCAGCGAACTGCACCGTTTATGCTAACGAGAAAAAACGCCGCGCCACCCATAACGTAAAACTCAGGGTCGAACGACTCCCTAACTAACAGCGAAAATATTTCCCATGCAACAATACTCCGTACACTACCGTGTGCTGCCCGCTGATCCGGCAGGCCACCTCTTTAGCGTCGAACTCACGGTGCGCCAACCGGCCAGCGAGGGGCAGCTATTTTCGCTGCCCGCCTGGATCCCCGGCAGCTACATGATCCGCGACTTTGCGAAAAATATCGTCACCATCGAAGCCGAGTGTGGCAATCAAGGCGTGGCCCTGAAGAAGCTGGATAAACAGACCTGGCAGGCCGCCCCCTGCGCCGGCGTGCTCACCCTGCGTTACACCGTCTACGCCTGGGATCTCTCGGTGCGCACCGCCCACTTTGACCAGAGCCACGCCTACTTCAACGGCACCAGCCTGTTTCTGCGGGTACACGGTCAGGATGAAAAACCGTGTAGCGTCGAGTTACTGCCCGCCGAGGGCGATGCGTACCAGCAGTGGCGTGTCGCCACCACCCTCCCCTTAAATGGTGCGCAGCTCTACGGCTTTGGTGGCTATCAGGCCGCCGACTATGATGAGCTGATCGACCACCCGGTAGAGATGGCCGACTTCACCTTAATCGAATTTGAGGCACGCGGTACGCCCCACGCCATGGTGATCAGCGGCAAGCACTATGCCGATGGTGAACGCCTCGCCACCGATCTGAAAAAAATCTGCGAGACTGAGATCGACCTTTTCGGTGAACTGCCTGAGATGGAGCGCTACCTCTTTATGGTAATGGCCGTCGGCGAGGGCTACGGCGGACTGGAGCATCGCAGCTCCACCTCCCTCATCTGCTCACGCGACGACCTGCCGCAAATCGGCGAGGAGAAGATCAGCGAAGGCTATCGCAGTTTCCTCGGCCTCTGTAGTCACGAATATTTTCACACCTGGAACGTCAAGCGCATCAAACCCGCCGCCTACCTTCCCTACGACCTGCAAGCCGAGACCCACACCCCGCTGCTGTGGTTCTTTGAGGGGGTCACCAGCTACTACGACGACCTCACCCTCTACCGTAGCGGCTGTATCGACAAGGAGAGTTACCTGGAACTATTGGGCCAGCAGATCACCCGCCTGCTGCGCACCCCGGGGCGGGGAAAACAGACCGTCAGTGAGTCGAGCTTCGATACCTGGACCAAGCTCTACAAGGCCGATGAAAACGCAGCCAATGCCATTATCAGCTACTACAACAAGGGGGCGGTTATCGCCCTCTGCCTCGACCTTACCCTTCGTAAAGAGAGTCATAACAAAAAATCACTCGATGATGTGATGCGCGCCCTGTGGCAGCAACACGGCAAGCCACTGCTCGGCGTCAGCAGCGAAGGGCTCGAACAACTCATCGAAGAGGCCAGTGGTATTGAACTTAAGCCTTTCTTTGAGCGCACACTGCGCACCACCGAAGAGTTACCACTGGCCGTACTACTCGCCGAGTTCGGCATCGAACTCAGGCTACGCCCCAGCGAGGGTCAAGAGGACAAAGGTGGCAAGGCCGGTAACGCCAAGACCCCGCCACACTACACTGGCCTGCGTCTTGGGGACGACAGCTTAGGTGCCAAAGTCAATGCGGTACTCAATAACTCCCCTGCCCATCAGGCCGGGATCAGCGCGGGTGACATTATTATCGCCATCGATGGCATCAAGACCGACAAGGGAAAAATCGACAAACACCTCACCCGGCATAACCCAGGCGATGCGATAACACTACACGGCTTTCGTAGCGACCTGCTGCAACAATGGCAGATGATCCTTAGTGAACCGATCAGTGATACCGCCTGGCTGGAAGTGACAGAAGCACACCCAGGCTACCTGTGGTTAACTGATGAATAGTCCGACATTAACGATACTTTCGCTCGAACCATTTTGTGTTTTATCATCGCGCTGAAAGCCATGTTGCTATGTAAAAAAAGGCGGACAGATAACGGTCTGAATAATGCTCCTCTTCGATTAGAACCGTCATGCCCTTCACTCTCCGAATTCACCTGTGCGATCTGCTATAATCTCGCCACCTGTCTTGTTAAAGATTCGCACAATGGCCGAAAATATTCTGATCCTGGTTCCCTCCGACTTCGATGCGGTCCCCACGGATCGCGATAGTCTGATCACCTCTCTGCATGATGAGAAGTTCCTCGCCGCTCCCATCGCATTCAATGGTGAGACACACTACCGGCCAGGAGAAAACTTTATGATGCTGGTAACTTTTCTCGGCTGCTCACCGATGATCGCAACCGGTGAAATGGAGAGTAGTGGTGAGCAGTTCTGCCACATTGCAATTGAGGGGCCATCAGAAGAGCCCCGCTTTATCGTCGGAGACAACATTAAAATCCCGCGCTGTTCAAAATGTGGTCATCGCTATGACGACTGGCAGGGGCTGCTAGAGGACTGGAGTCGTGAACCGCACCTACAGGCACCCTGTCCGGGGTGTGGTGAGAGTCAGTCTGCGCCGCAGCTGCGTTGGCGTAAGTGTGCCGGTTTTGGGCGCTTCTTTATTAAGGTGTGGGGGGTGTTTGAGAGCGAGGCGGTACCCAGCCCCAATTTGATGGCCTTATTGAAAAGGTATAGCGGTGTAGAGTGGCAACATTTCTATGTTCGCAACAATTAACCCCGAGTATCAGGCACCGATCATTACAAACGGTACCATCTGCTCAGGCCTTTCCTGACGACCATCACAGCAGCGATTTCTACCCCCTTCCTTGGCCATGTACATGCGTTCATCGGCGAGCTGAATCAGGGCGCGAAGATCGCTGTTCTCATCAAGGGTACTGCAGGCCGAACCTACACTGGCCGTTAGTGCGGTACCATCGGGTCGCAGGCCCAGCCCCTCCTCTCCCATCCTTAAAAGCATTTCAGCGGTATCGTTACGGTCCGACATCGGCAACGCAAGAATGAACTCCTCACCTCCCCAGCGGATGAGTGAATCTTCCTTGCGCAGCTGTGCGGAGAGTGCCGCGCTGATCTGTTCAAGAGTGGAGTCACCGGCCTCGTGGCCATAGTTGTCATTAATCTCCTTAAAGTGATCGATATCGAGAAAGACCAGCGAAAAAGGCGTCTTGTTGCGCTGCGCCAGTGAGTAGTACTTCTCCATAAACTCCTCCCCCGTCATCCGGTTGTAGGCATTGGTTAATGGGTCATGTGCCGATTTGGTCACGATCTCGCTAAGGTAGTGCAGCTGTGTCATTCCGGAGAGCACCGCCACCCCCACAACCAGCACAATTAACCAGAGATAGCCCAGCTGCTCTGTGGCGACACCATCACCCAGCACCACAGTAGTGACCCACTGAACAATCACTACCGGAGCAGCAAAAATAACTCCCTCAATCGCTGTTAGCGGGAACACACTGAGTCCTGCCGCAATGAGAAAAGGTAGCATCTGATAACCACTGATCAAACTGATGGCGATCCCCTCGCCCTTGATATCGCCAAGCAGCAGGTTGGCAAAGACAAAGAATAACGTGGGAATAAGAAACAGAATGCCTAATGCAATGTAGGCATGGGACGAGCGATCCGACTTTCGATAAGAGAGCGCCAGCAATGCAAAGGCAACTGATGCCACTATGCGGCCGCCAAACATCGACCATACCACCTGTTCTGGTATAAAGAAAAAGTCGAGCAGACACCATAATGGAGTCAGCAGGGCAAACAGTGCGGCGATAAGCCGTACCCGACTTATCAGCAGTTCTGCACGATGACTAAGAATCAAAGAGGAGTAGAACCAGGGGACGATAATACCGCGGAGATCGGTGGAAATGTCGCCCAGTGTGGATTTCAGTATTCTATTACTTCTGCTGCTCACAAATCGCTCTCATGCCGTGAAATATTGAGCACCAGTATTCCCTGTCCGGCACGTCATATGACCGTAAAACAGCTTTGTTTTGCTGTCAACGAAAAAGGCCGTTAGTCGTCACACTTGACGGCTAACGGCCCTGTTGACGTTAGAGATCTCAGGCGAGAGCGCTATTCACCGCCGGGAAAAACTCCTCATGCTCAGCCCTGATGCGTTCACGAATCATCGCAAAGATACCGTGGGTTTCACGAATAAAGGCATCATTACCTGAGACGTTAACGCCATCCTTACACCACTGTTTTTCATAACCAAGAAAGATACGCTGCAGCTCCCTGGAGTTACTCAAATAGCGCGTTGTCAGGGCATTAACCTGACTGTCATCGTGGGCAAGCATCTTCGCATAGAGGGCATTGTCCTCTAATGAAAGGTGATCCTTGACCTTGCCTGTAAAGCGTTGAAACAACTCACGAGCGATCTGTGTGTCACACACCGAGTTATCGCCCAGAAGCACCTGCAATACCTTGCAGAGCTCGGAGATTTCAGCATTTTGTTGCTCTAACCGTTTAAGTGTTTCCATATTCCCCTCAGATCGTAGTGAATTGCTGTCCTATGAGTCCTGCAATTTTTTTCTCTATATATATAACTGTATATACCTATATGGTGCCTTCTTCAAGGGAGTAAAAGAGTCGACTATTTCCCTATAGACGACGTGCGACGATCTTCCCTATCTCTTCATCACTAAGCGCGATAGGATTTGTCTTCATACTGTTACCGCGCGCATTGGCTATGATGAGCGGAATATCCTCTTCACTAATGCCAAACTCGCCAAGGTGCGGGAGCGACATCCGCTCGGCCCACATCTGTAACTGACTGACCAGGGCGTGGCAGGCGGCCAGGTCGTGCAGGCGACGATCTCCCAGTAACAGCCGACCAACCTGTGCATATTTACTGAGCGCCGGACTTTGCGGCTCACGCTCACGCAGTGCCTTGATGTTGACCTCGGTTGCGATCGCCAGCGTGGTACCACAGGCGATGCCGTGAGGTACCGGAAACAGCGAACCGAGCGGTTGTGCCAGGCCATGCACCGACCCCAGCCCCACATGGGCCAGGGTGATGCCCGAGAGTAGCGCCCCGTAGGCCATTGCCGCTCGCCCCTGCTGCGCCGCCTCATCATCGCCCCCGTCATAGGCAGCAAAAAACCCCTGTGCTATCGCCTCCATTCCCGACCATGCCAGGGCATCAGTAAAGGGGTTAGCACGTAACGAAACGTAGGATTCGAGTAACTGGGTGAAGGCGTCCATCCCCTGGGCGGCAATTAGCTCCGGCGGGCACACCTCCAGTAGCTGTGGGTCGATCACCGCAACACGGGCCACCAGCGACTCATGACGGAAAGACTTCTTGTATCCCCCGGCCCCCCGCTCACTTAACACCGCATTCTTAGTCGCCTCACTGCCGGTGCCTGCGGTGGTCGGCACCGCAATGAAAGGCAGCGCAGGCCCCTCGTAGGGGAGACCCTTACCCACATCCTCCAGGTGATCCAGCACGGAGTTACCAGCAGGCAGCAGACCGGCTATCGCCTTGGCCGCATCCAGCACACTGCCGCCACCAATGCCAACAACCACCTCAATACCCTGACTGCTAAATTTGCTTACCGCCTCATCGACCATACGAGGCGAGGGCTCGCCAGTGACGTGCGTCAATTGATAAACAATCCCCGCCTCTGCCAGCCCCTGCTGCAGCGCAGGCCAATGGCGGGAATCGATAAATGATCCCTTGCCACTCACCAGCAATACCTGCTTCCCATACCCGCTAATCAGTGATGGCAGTATTGCCAGTTGTCCCTTACCAAAGCAGATGCGTGGCAAGGCGGCGATAGTAAATTCACTAAAGTTCATAATTAATTCAGTGCTTTCCTATTAAGATCTGTTAGAATCTTCTTCAAAATATTTACCAAGTTAACTTGTCAAGTATAGTGGTCGCCACTATATATAAGAACAGGTAGCTTTATGAGGGAATAGAGTAATGAACACCGCACAAAAAATCGAATCTGATAGCAATTCACACCCACGGTTTCGCCGTCAAAATGATCGTATCACGGCGATTAACATCGCAACGCAGCGGGTGGAACGCGAACATGCGAGCCGACTACGACGCATGCTAGTCCTGCTGGCTGGTGCCGCGGGGCTGCTCGTGGTCAACGGCCTCATTATCACCCTGTTGGGCTAATTACGGCCAGAGAGTACCCCGAGCAACGGTGGCGGCAAGTCCAGTTTAGCGAGTCGCTGCAGATCCTCAGGACGGTCCACGTCCCACTGCTCCCTTAGCTCCTGCCACGACCAACCCAGGCCCAAGAGACGTTGGCGTGTCTGTGCCATTACCCGTTCAGTTCCCCAGTCGACACCACAAAATAGCTCAGCGGCTGGCTGGCTCAACGCCAGCAGTGCGTAGCCCCCGTCTTCTGTCGGTGAAACAGCGGCATCACTCCCCTGCCGCAACGCCTCGAAGGCCGCAACGATATCTTCCGCACCCAGCTGGGGAATATCGCAGCCAATCACCAGGGCCCATTTTCTCTGCTGAAGCGTATCACTCAGTGCATGGTGCAGGCGCTCACCCAAGTCCTCGCCCTGTTGTGGCTGCAGGCATACCCCATAGTGATCACCACAGTGGCAAAAAAACGGGTGTGTGGTATCGGGGCTGCAACAAAGAGTGATGGGGGCGATAGCCGCCTCACTCAGCTCAGTAAGCAGTCGCTCGACCAGATAACCGTGTAGTGCTGCTGCACCCGCCTCACCCAAGGCCGGGATCAGACGCGTCTTTGCCTTACCTGCCACAGGGGCGCGGGCCATCACTAATATTTCGGCCTCAGGAAATTGCATCACGCGTCCCCTTAACTCCCCTCACCCACGGTGTCGCTACGGCGATAACGCTGCGCCAGTGACTCAGGGGAGACACCAAGAAAATAGGCCAGACGCATCTGCCACATTAATAAAATAGTGCGTACGATTCCGTAGTGCTCCCAGCGACGGCTTGAGGTGGTAAGTGGCTGGCGAATACAGCAGGGGGCAGCCAGGCGTTTAAGGCGTTTACTCAGCTCGACATCTTCCATTAAAGGGATCTCGGCATAGCCGCCCAGAGACTTAAAGGTTTCACGGCGCAGGAAGATCGCCTGATCACCGGTGGCAATTCCACTCAGACACGAGCGCCAGTTAATCATGCGTTCAACAACACGTAGCAGCCAGTGTTTGCCGCTTAAGCGCAAATCAAAGCGTCCCCACATATTACCATTAGCAATCGCCTGTTCAACGAGTTGAAAGGCAGCGGCAGGAGGATGACTGTCGGCGTGTAGAAACAACAAAATTTCACCGCCTGCGCTGGCAGCGCCGGCATTCATCTGGCGTGCCCGCCCGCGCTCGCTGATGACTAACTGTGCCCCGAACCTTGTCACAACAGATGGGGTTTCATCCTGGCTACCGCCGTCGGCAACGATGAGCTCAACGGATTCGTTTTGCGCTAACAGCGCGGGCAGGAGTAGACGCAGGGATTTCGCCTCGTTAAGCGCGGGGATGATAATGGAAAGAGTCACAGGGTGCCGCCACAACTACTCCCCTGACCGGCGGTACATCCATAACAGTGGCCACGCACCTCAATGGGGCGTCCCGCCAGCATAAGCTCCGACATCTGACTTATATGAAGTGGTTTACCCTGATCGGAGAGCATCGGCAGGTCGAGCATTTGATTGAAGTCACAGTCGAACAACTGCCCCTGCCAGTCGACACTGATTAAAGAGCGACACATCACCGCACCGAGATTTTGCGGCTGGAAATTATCGCGCAACAGCTGCATATAATTTTCAAAACGGCCTTTAGACAACAGTGTGCTGCCAAAGCGCTGAATTGGCATATTGGTAATAGTGAACAGATGATTAAAGTCGATATCATGATCACGCTTCAACCGTTGCTTATACTCAGCTTCCAGCAACGGCTGTGCGGGGGGAAGGGTGGCCCCCTGCGGATTAAATACCAGATTTAACGCCTTGTCGGCGTCACGCCCAACACCCAGGGCATTGAGTCTCTGCAGGCCACGGATGCTGCCATCGAACACGCCTTCACCACGTTGCGCATCCACGTTCTGCTGCAGATAACAGGGCAAGGAGGCAACCACCTCTACCCTCTGCTCTGCCAGGAATTCTGCTAAGCCCTCCTGTCCCGGCTCTTCGAGAATCGTGAGATTGCAGCGGTCGATAACATGAATCCCCCGCTCACGAACGGCTACCACCAGTTCACGAAATTGCGGATGTAACTCAGGGGCACCACCGGTAAGGTCCAGCGTAGAAATAATCCCGGCATCCGCCAGGGCGATCAGCGCAGCAACATTTTCTGCAGAGAGCGCCTCGGAACGATTTGGGCCGGCGTTAACATGACAGTGTTTGCACTGCAGGTTACAGCGATAACCCAAATTGACCTGCAGCGTAACCATTCCAAGTCGAGTAATCGAGGGAAAGGGGATGTTTTCCAGATAAGGCAGTGTCGCCAACATAAAGGGAATTCCGTAAATAAAAGAGATTAGCGGTACTGACGCAGATACCACCACTCAAAGAGGCGTTTCATCCAGTGTGCAAAACGTGTGGCAGGTAAAACGATACTGTGTTTCGTGGTGCGTGCGACAAACATACCACTATTAACACTATCGACAATGCACATCAGCTCGACCTTAAAGGTATGGTTCGCAGGCTGCCCTGCCAGTTCGGCCAACAGATTAGCCGCCGCCGCGGTAGATTGCAGGTCGGCCATATGCGCCTGCTTCGGCATCCACTCAGGGCCGGGGAAACTACCCGAGTCACCAGCTACATAGACGTGTTCAAATCCGGCAACTCGACAATACTCATCGGCCTTCACCAGACCGCCTTCGGAGCGCGGCAGTTCACTGTTATCGAACCACAGATTACCGGTCATACCCGGCATAAAGAGGATGAGGTCTGCGGAAAACTCGCCCCCCTCGGTGATCACCTTGTTGGCCTCCAGCGCCTGCATCTTGTGACCGAGATAAGTTTCGATACCTCGTTTACTCATCGTATCGAGTAATCCCTTCACCGCCTTTGGACCGAGTCGTTTGCCGGGTTGCGGTGCCGGATTAAAAAAGATCAGTTTAAATTTATCGCGTCGCCCCTGTTGGCGTAGCAGGGTGTCGATACCGAAAAGAAATTCAAACATCGGCCCGCCACGCATCGCTGAGGGCTCTTTGGGATTACCACCAAAACCGATGGCAATGGTGCCACCCTCCATCTCCTTGAGGCGGTCACGAATCTTCTCCGCGGCAGCGATTCCCTCACAGGGGGTAATCGCATGTTCAATACCGGGAAGCTTCTTAATGAAGCGTCCGCCCGAGCCGATGAGCAGGGCATCGTTGGTCACATCACCGACTGTAGTTTCAACGGTGCGTCCCCCATCTTTTAGCCCCGTCACCTCGGCGGCAATAAACTCGACGCCCATACGGGAAAAGTAATTGTCGAGCGGGATACGCAAATCATCGCCCTTGCGGATACCGGAGGGGATCCAGATCAGGCTGGGCAGAAAGATAAACTCGGCCCTGGGTGCAATCACGGTAATATTTGCAGAGCGGTCACGTTTACGTATTTCACGTACCGCCGTCAGAGCGGCAAAGCCGCTACCGATGATCGTAATGTTCGAGTTACTCATTCCATCCACCTTCTAGTTAGCCTGCGGCTATTCCCACTCCATTTCCGTATAGACCTGTTGCGCGTTGCGCCCCTTGATCTGCTCATAGACCTTTAGATGACTAAAACGGGTTTGATCAATCTCGCCCACTTTATCCATACCGATATCTTCATCTATCATCCTGGCGACAGACTCACGCAGAAAGACCAAATAGTCATAGGTTTCTGCTTTCGCCTTTTCAAGCTTAACCGCATGCCCATGACCAGGCACTACCCACTCAGGCTGTAGTGCAGCAAGTGCCTCGAAGGCCTCAAGCCAGTGTGCGCTATTGGACATAGTGCCCACCCCCAACATCCGCTCGACGTAGACTACGTCACCGGCAAAGACGATGTGCTGCTGCGGCAACCATACCAGCGTATCTCCAGGGGTATGAGCCGGGCCTACATGCATAAGCTCTAACTGCACACCACCAATCTGTAGGGACTTTTCATCCTCAAAGCTCTCCTCGGCAAACAGCGGCTCAGTGCCCTTCAGGCTTTCTTCGGTTAAAAAATTTTGCAGAGCGAAAAATTGATCACGTGAGCGTGCCTTATGATCGCTAATCGCCGCCGCCGAGGCAATGATACGAGCCCCGCGCTGCTTGAAGTAGCTATTACCCAGCCAACGGTGATCCTGCCCACCACTATTGATGACCAAAGTTACCGGCTTGTCGGTAAGACTCTTAATCGTTTCGTCAATCTGTTGCGCACCACGGTAACTACCACCGGGGTCAATCAGCACCACACCCGCATCCGTTACAATCACACCAAAGGTGGCATTGTTAGCCAGATTGGAGTCGGAGCGCTGCTCCATTTCACCCACCAGCGCATAGATGTTGGGGGCTAACGACTGCACTTCAAGCGACGTAACTGCATTCGCATTAAGTGCGATAGAAAACAGAAACAGATTAATAAGTCTTATCATTTATCCAGTTCCACCACGTGACAAAGCGGGCTGTTATCTTTCATCTCGACCCAGTGCGCCACCTCCTGCACCATATCGCGCAACTCTTCCATGCTAATGCAACCAAGGATGCGACCTACCAAGTCTGGGTCGAGCCTCACGGTACAGGGCGCACCATCGGCCAACTGAACCTGTACCGCAGCGACGTTCTTTTCCAGTGCATCATCGCCCTGCTCCATCAACTCAGCGGTCTCCTGCAGAAGAACTTCATAGCGATGGTCAATAGCATCCCAGGTCTCATCATCAATTTCTTCAGACACCTCTACCAGCAGACCTTCACCTTCACCCAACCGGTGGTCGATCTTACGCTCAACAAGAAACGAGACAAATGTGTCTCGTATCGTCTCCTCAAAAAAAACATATTCCAACATGGGGGGCTCTCTTTCAGATTTTTAACAGGGTAACAAAGGCAACGGCATGTTCCTTCTCATCGGAGATGGAGATAAAGCCCTCGCCAACACCCTGTTCATGACAAAAAACTTCAGCTTGTCCAGTAAACTGTAACAACGGTTTACCTACCTCATCATGAGCGACAACGAAATCACTCATCGCCAGCCCATTACGAAAACCGGTTCCAAAAGCCTTGGCGGCCGCCTCTTTAGCGGCAAAACGTTTGGCCAGAAAGTGGGCGGGCTTGGCACTCTGGTGATACTCCAGCAGTTCGACCTCGGCAAGGATGCGCTCAGCGAAACGCTCACCGTGTCGTGCCAGCGCACTCTCCATACGTGAGACACTAACGATATCGGTGCCGATACCGAAGATCACCGACGTGCCTCGACCATGATCCGTTTCATCTCAGCCACAGCATGTTGCAGACCGACGAAGAGCGAACGGGCGATAATGGCGTGACCAATATTCAGTTCACGAATCACGGCGATCTCAGCTATTTCACGGGTATTGTGATAATGCAGGCCGTGACCAGCATTCACCTGAAGACCGGCCTCATGTGCCAGTTGAACACCCTGTTTAATGCGCGCCAACTCCTCGCTCTGTGACTGTTCGCTCTCTGCATCGGCATAGTGCCCGGTGTGAATCTCGATCACCGGCGCACCACTGGCCGCTGCGGCCTCAATCTGTCGTGGTTGTGCATCGATAAACAGCGACACCCGCACCCCGGCATCGGCCAGACGTTTACAGGCATCACCGATCCGCCCTTGCTGTGCGGCCACATCCAGTCCACCCTCAGTGGTCAGCTCTTCACGTCGCTCGGGAACCAGGCAGCAATCAGCAGGACGCAGCTTCTCGGCAATTGCCAGCATCTCGTCGGTTACCGCCATTTCAAGATTCATTTTTGTCTGCAGGATATCCTTCAGCATCTGCACATCACGGTCCTGAATATGACGACGATCTTCACGCAGGTGCAGGGTGATGCTATCAGCCCCGGCCTGTTCAGCCTCTATCGCCGCCTGGATCGGATCCGGGTAACGAGTACCACGCGCCTGACGCAGGGTGGCGACGTGATCAATATTGACACCCAGCAGAATATTTTCACTGTTACTCAACACTTATTCCTCTTCTTTACGTGGTCGCTTCTGCCGAAACAGTTCACGGCTAGCGAGCGGCCGGTTTCCGAGATAACGGCCCAGCACCTCACGCATCAATAATTTACTCTCGCGGCGCTGTCGTGCATCACTACACTCTCCACTGGCCAACGCCAATAAGGTGGCACCCTCAACACTCAATTGTCCTGCCTGTTCTGAGTGCAGGCGTTGCGGCCCCGATTCATGATAATAGCAGTAGCGGGCAGCAGGCTCGACCTCTACGCCACTCTGACCTTCGTGGGTGAGCAGCAGGCCGTAACCCAACTCCTGTAACAGATCTCGTTCAAACAGACGCAGTGCCCAGTCAATATCCTGGTTTGCGATCAATTTATGGAGTGCCGAGCGGTAACAGCTAAAAAGATGGGAATGTGGATCATGACGAGCCAACAGCCGCATCAGCAGCTCATTTAGGTAGAAACCACTGATCAGGGCATCGCCCTGAAGAAATGCGCCACCTACCTGACTCTCGGCTGAAGTCAGCGTCGGTAGTTCACCACGACCACTCCAGCTAACCAGTAGTGGCTGATAGGGCTGCAACACCCCCTTAAGCTTGGAACGTGCGCCACGCGCGCCACGAGCCACCAGACCGATGCGGCCATACTCCGAAGTGAAAAGTTCTAACAGTAAACTGCTATCGCGAAACGGTTTGCGATGCAGCAGATAGGCGGGTTGCAGTTGTACTCGGTGCTCAGAGCTCATCCTTGTAACCAAGGCTATTGAGGATACGCTCGTTGTCAGACCACCCCTCCTTCACCTTGACCCACATCTCCAGAAACACCTTGGTACCGAACAGCTTCTCCATATCAAGGCGCGCTTGTTTACCCACCTCTTTGAGCTTCGCGCCACCCTTACCGATAACGATACGTTTCTGACTCTCGCGCTCGACCCAGATCAGGGCATGAATATGCAATAGCTTCTTCTCCTCCTTGAAGCTCTCGATCTCCACGGCGGTTGAATAAGGTAACTCCTTCCCCAAGCCGCGCATCAACTTCTCACGTATCAACTCGGCGGCAAGAAAACGCTCACTGCGGTCGGTGACATAATCCTCAGGGAACATGGGGGGGGCAACCGGAAGCTGCTCATGAACCAGCTTCTCCAGCGCCTGCACATTGGAACCCTTGAGTGCAGAAAGGGGAATAACAGAGAGAAACTCCATCTTCTCCGAGAGCTCCTGTAACACCGGGAACAACTCCTCCTTATCTTTAATCCGATCCACCTTATTTGCCAGCAGCACCACCGGAGCCTTGACGGTTTTTAGCCGCTGCAAGACATTCTCATCTTCCTCGGTCCAGCTTCCCGCCTCAACTAAAAAGAGGATCAACTCAACATCTTCAAAGCTGCTGGTAGCAGCACGATTCATATAACGATTCATCGCCTTTTTTGCATTCAGATGTACGCCGGGGGTATCGACGTAAATCACCTGAGCCTGCTCGGTGGTATGAATCCCTAAAATGCGATGACGCGTGGTTTGCGGTTTGCTTGAGGTGATACTGATCTTCTGACCCAGAATATGGTTCATCAGCGTTGATTTACCGACATTAGGCCTGCCTACGATGGCAACAAAACCACTACGAAAGTTCTCTTCTCTACTCACTATCCAGTTTTTCCAGTATCAGTTGTGCCGCTGTCTGCTCGGCCTTGCGGCGGCTACTACCTTCAGCCACCACCTCCTTATCAAGTCCCTCTATGCGACAGCTAACGGTAAAGGTCTGTGCATGTGCCTTACCCGTAATGTTGGTCACCTCATAACCAGGTAGAGGAAGCTGCCGTGATTGCAGATACTCCTGTAAGCGGGTTTTTGGGTCTTTTAGGGCGGTATTAGGATTGACGGCTAACAGCCTTTCATTGAACAAATGAAGTATGACACGCTGTACCGTAGCAATGTCAGAATCCACATAGATGGCACCGAGCAGAGCCTCCAAGGCGTCGGCGAGGATCGAGCTTCGACGAAAACCTCCGCTCTTAAGCTCCCCCGGCCCTAATCGCAGGTAATCACCCAACGACAGCTCTCGAGCCAATTTGGCCAGGGTATCCCCTTTCACCAGAGAGGCACGCAGACGACTCAAGCCACCTTCATCTACCTTAGGAAAACGTTGGAAAAGCTCGACTGAAATAACGTAACTCAGAATTGAGTCACCAAGAAACTCCAGCCGTTCATTATTCTCACTACCGACGCTACGATGGCTTAAGGCCCGTTGCAATAGTTCAGAACGATTAAACCGGTAAGCCAGACTATCACAAAGTTTACTAACAGAAGGCGTCAACGAGCAAGAACCTCTCCATGATGACTAAAACTAACGATCAACTCAATATTCTTTATATAGGGTATTCGAATCTCATAGTCCACATCAATTATATACATATCATCTTGTCTTATTACGGTAATGTCGTCAGCAGTTACCTCTTCCACATTATTAAATCGGAGACGTTTAGCTAATGCAGATCTTACTGATAGTGCCCCGGTATACGCTTGGCCTCTATCGCCCTCCATACTTCTAACCGATGACTCAACTGAGAAACTTTCCATATACACTGGAAACAACTTCAAACCAGTGAAAACCACAAAAGCTAATAACCCCAGATAAAATGATAATGAGTATAAAGAAAAACCTTTTTGTCTGTGCTGCAGTTTCATCATAATCCCCTCTATTAATCCTTATTATTGAATCCCGTTACCCAGACGTTTCCACCCGATAACACCGTCCTGCTGCCAGTCCCAGTTCATCCAGATGAGGAAGGCCTTACCCACCAAATTTTCCTCTGGCAGGAAGCCCCAGGCGCGGCTGTCACGGCTGTTATCGCGATTATCGCCCATAGCAAAATAGTGTCCCTCTGGCACCACATAGCTGAAGTCACCGCCAAACACATTACGCCCTGGCATAACCAGAATGTCATGTTTTACACCGCTGAGCTCTTC
Source organism: Thiohalomonadaceae bacterium (assembly GCA_041554195.1). Taxonomy (GTDB): domain Bacteria; phylum Pseudomonadota; class Gammaproteobacteria; order Thiohalomonadales; family Thiohalomonadaceae; genus JAPHSX01. The sequence goes on along the minus strand of JBFFMJ010000002.1, from coordinate 240,796 downwards.
ATGTAAATGGCGTGAACCGGTCATTACGCCCCCACTTCCGATGCCGACATAACTCTCGATATATTGCTGTGGAGCCAGCTCACCATTTACGGTAAGTACCTTGTTCCGGTAAGCGATGCGATCACCTGGCACGCCAACAATGCGCTTAATGAAATCGATCTTCGGATTTTCGGGATAGCGAAATACCGCGACATCACCGCGCTGCGGGCTACCGGTATCAAGGATGCGAGTGTTGAGTACCGGCAGTCTTACGCCGTAGGCAAATTTATTGACCAGAATAAAATCGCCGATTAATAACGTCGGCATCATCGAGCCTGAAGGGATGCGAAAAGGCTCGACAACAAATGAGCGCACGACTAATACAATCAATATAATCGGGAAAAAAGAGCGCGACATCTCCACCAGCGAGGGCTCACGGACTGCCTTATCCAGCAGCTCCTGATTGCTCTCCCCCGCCCCCTTAAGCGCCTCTAACTTACGGCGGCGTTTTGGTGCCCACAGCAATGCATCCAGCGCCCATACCACCCCGGTGACCAGGGTGAGTAGCACCAGCAATAATGGAAAATCGAAACTCATTTATCCTTCCCTACATGTAATACGGCAAAGAAGGCCTCTTGCGGGATCTCCACCGAGCCCACCTGCTTCATCCGTTTCTTGCCCGCCTTCTGTTTTTCCAGCAGCTTGCGCTTACGGGAGACGTCTCCACCATAACACTTTGCCGTGACGTTTTTGCGTAACGCCTTCACATTAGTGCGCGCAATGATCTGTGTGCCGATGGAGGCCTGAATCGCCACATCAAACATTTGACGTGGGATCAGCTCCTTCATCTTCTCGGCCAGTTCACGTCCGCGTATTTGGGCATTTTCTCGATGCACGATCACCGCCAGGGCATCGACCAGTTCACCGTTAATCATAATATCAAGCTTGACCAAGTTGGCCGCCTGAAAACGGGTAAAGTGATAGTCAAGCGAGGCGAAGCCGCGGCTTACCGATTTGAGGCGGTCGAAGAAATCGAGCACCACCTCATTCATCGGCAGCTCATAGCTGAGCGAGACCTGCTTGCCCAGATACTGCATATTCTTCTGCACCCCGCGTTTTTCCACGCACAGGGTCATGACATTGCCCACATACTCCTGCGGCACCAGAATATTGGCAGTGATAATCGGCTCACGGATCTCATCGATAACATTAACCGGCGGCAGCTTGGCCGGGTTATCGACCATCAGGATCTCACCCTTGGTGGTCAGTACCTCATAGATCACCGTCGGCGCGGTGGTGATGAGTTCGATATTGTACTCACGCTCCAACCGCTCCTGAATGATCTCCATGTGCAGCATACCGAGGAAGCCACAACGAAAACCAAAGCCTAGTGCCTGCGAAGTCTCCGGCTCATAGAACAGCGAGGCGTCATTGAGGCGCAGCTTGGAGAGCGCCTCTCGCAGGTTCTCGTAGTCATCACTGCTTACCGGAAACAGCCCGGCAAAGACCCTCGGCTGCACCTGGGCAAATCCCGGCAGTGGTTCGCTGGCCGGCTTATCGGTATGGGTCAGGGTATCACCCACCGGGGCACCATCAATATCCTTGATTGCGGCGACGATAAAGCCCACATCACCTGCCTGTAACATATCCGTGTCGTGTAACTTCGGGGTAAAGATCCCCACGCGATCCGCCTGATGGCTGCGACCGGTAGACATCACGGTAAATTTCTGTTTTTTCTTCAGCGTCCCTTCGACCACCCGTACCAGTGAGACCACACCGAGGTAGTTGTCGAACCAGGAGTCGATGATCAACGCCTTTAGCGGCGCGTCGCGATCCCCCTGCGGCGGCGGAATACGTTTCACCAGATCTTCCAGCAGGTCTTCAATGCCGATCCCGCTCTTGGCACTCACCAGCACCGCATCGTGCGCCTCAATGCCGACGATCTCTTCGATCTCATCAATCACCCGCTCCGGCTCGGCGGCAGGCAGGTCGATCTTGTTGAGTACCGGCACTACCTCCAGACCCTGCTCAATCGCGGTATAACAGTTAGCGACGGTCTGTGCCTCGACCCCCTGTGAGGCGTCGACCACCAGCAGTGCCCCTTCGCAGGCTGCCAGTGAACGGGAGACCTCGTAGGAGAAATCGACGTGACCGGGGGTATCGATAAAATTCAGCAGGTAGGTCTCGCCATCCTGCGCATGGTAATTGAGGGTGACGCTCTGTGCCTTGATGGTGATGCCGCGCTCGCGCTCAATATCCATCGAGTCGAGAACCTGCGACGACATCTCACGCGCAGTCAGGCCTCCACAGTGCTGGATAAAACGGTCAGAGATGGTCGATTTGCCATGATCGATATGGGCGATGATGGAGAAATTGCGGATTTTGCTCAGCTCGGTCACGGTGTTGTGTTTTCTCTCAAATTACGGGATAGCTACCAATAAAAAAAACAGGAATCCGAGCGGCTCATACGTGCCTCCGGTGTTCCTGTATTTCAGGTCTTTCCTCAGGAGTGCCGATTCTACCGGAACTCAGCCCCCGGAGAAATAGTCAGCAAGGGCTGAGTGGTCAAGAAAATAGTGGCAGATCTCCACCTCATGACCCGAATCATCCGAATGTCCCGATGTCAGCACCGGCACCTTGTGACCATACTCCGCCACCAGTGCCTCACTGCGGTCCACATCAACCGCCTGCAAGGCAAAACCGTAGCGTGACTGTGCGGCCATCAACTCCACCTGCATATCCTCGCACAGGGAACAGCCGCTACGGTAATAGAGAGTCAGCGTTGGCGTGGCGCTCAATCAGACGGCACCTTTAATGCCATAAAGATGGGTCCACTACGGCGCAGCACCAGTACCGGCACCGAGCGCCCGGCAGGCAGCTCATCCACCAGCTCGCGGAAATTGCGCACATCGGTCACATCGCGGTTATTCAGCTTAACGATGACATCACCGCGCTGTATCCCCGCCTCGGCCGCTGCCCCGCTCTTCACCTGCTCCACCATCACGCCACCTTCGCTGATCTCAAGTGCCTTGCGCTGTTCGGCGCTCAGATCAATAACCCCAAGACCAAGACGATCCGCCTTCATCTTTTTAGGCTCACGCGGGGTCTCCGCCAGGTCGTCCTCGGCAGGAAGCTCAGCGATACGTACCTTAATGCTACGGGTCTTACCGTCGCGCAACACCTTCAACTTGGCATCACTGCCAACGCGGGTACGGCCCACCATCGGTGGCAGATCAGAGGAGTAATGCACCTTCTCGTCGTTGTATTCGATGATCACATCGCCCACCTTGATACCCGCCTTGCCTGCCGGGGAGTCCTCCAGCACCTTGGCGACCAGCGCCCCTGCGGGCTTGCTCATACCAAAGGACTCGGCCAGTTCGCGTGTCACGTCCTGTATCAGCACCCCCAGCCAGCCGCGGCTGACATGACCTGTCTCCTTAATCTGCGCGACCACATCCATTGCCACATCTATCGGGATAGCGAAGGAGACCCCCATAAATCCACCACTACGGCTGTAGATCTGCGAGTTAATACCTATCACCTCACCATCGAGGTTAAACAGCGGACCGCCGGAGTTACCCGGGTTGATCGCCACATCGGTCTGGATAAAGGGAACATAGTTCTCACTCGGCAGACTACGACCCAGGGCGCTCACCACGCCGACCGAGACGGAGTGGTCAAAGCCGAAGGGGGAGCCTATCGCCATCACCCATTCGGCCACCTTAAGGTCGCGACTCTTACCCAACTTCACCACCGGTAAATTTTTTGCATCGACCTTGAGCAGGGCGATATCGCTACGGGGATCGGCCCCCACTACCTCGGCCACCAGCTCACGCCGATCATTGAGACGCACCAGCACCTCGTCGGCCCCCTCGACCACGTGATTGTTGGTCAACACGAAGCCAGCCTCGTCAATAATGAAGCCTGAGCCCAGGGAGCGCGCCTCACGCTCCGGCATGCCCTCTCCACCTTCACCCTCCGGGCCAAAGAAGTGGCGGAATAGGTCGTCCCACGGACCACCCTTGGGAAGATCAGGGATCTGCAAGCCTTTAGGCAAACCACTGTGAACGCTCTTCTTCTGCTTGGTACTGATATTCACCACCGCCGGGCCGTAGAGCTCCACCATCTTGGTAAATTCTGGCAGCTCGCGCGCCTCGACACTCTGTGCCATCAGACCAATGGTCAGCATCGTGCTCAATGCTATCGAAGTGAGGTATCTGAAAACTCTCATGGTTCTCCCTACTCGTTTACTTGTTTAGATTGAAGGAAATATTTTCTATAACGGGTCGATCCGCGCGGCGCAGGATCACCGCATTAAAGCGCTCATCATTGGCAACCCGGCGGTTAAATCGGCGCAGCCATAAAAGGCTGAGGGCCAGGGCGATCAGGGCAAAGGCGATGCTCGTCCCCTCGGCAGAGAGCGACATCTGCGCCGCCATTACCTCGCCAAACAGGCCACCGCCCAGCAGCGCCAGTAGCGGCACCAGATAGACCGCCAGTGATCCCTTGATCAGGGCCGACTCGCTGATCCCCAGCACCACCTGCTCACCGGCCTTGGCACCTATCGTATTCTTTACCCGCAGGCGCTGGCTTTTGCGGCCCAGTACCTGGCTCAGGGCACCGGTGCCACACCCCTTGGCCTCGCAACTGCCACAGCTGCTGCGCCGCGAGGTCTCTATCCAGGCCTCTTCACCCTCGGTGGCAACAACAAGACCGTTCTCTTCGATCACCCTGTCGTCCCCTATTGCCCGAGCGGCGCCAGCGACTCACCGATCTGCCTGACGGTGGCCATAGGCACCTCGCCCAGCACGGTCACGCGCTGCTGCGCCATCAATCGGGTATAGGCATGGACACTACCGCGCTGCGAGGTGCCTGCGCTCACCTCATCACCGTCGTGACGCGGTTCGATAAAGAGCGAGACCGAGGCAAGCCCATCGCTATAGATCAGGTGCTCCACCTCGACCCCGTCACTGCCAATGGCGTGACGACGCTGCAGCTCCAACTCAAAACCGGCGGGGAGATTGCCCACATGCCAGTGCAGGGGTTGAGAGCTCTTTGCCTCGGTGTGGGGTTTGTCTGTTAGGGCCAGCCCCTGGCTACCCGACTCCGGCTGCAACATCTGCGGCGGGATCTGCTCCAGTACATCCAGTGAAGTAAACTCCAGTTGCTCCACCACCTGCCCCTCTTCATCGACGACATCGGAGCGCAGCAGCAGACCACTGTCGGTGGCGATCCAGAAATTCTGGCCGTAACGCAGCTTGTCGCGGGGCACGATGGCGATGTGCTGCGCCGACTGCCCGGCAACACGGGTCAGTGGTAACACCTTAAAATCGTAGACGTTGCTCAACTGCTCCCAGTGGGTGGGCAGATTAAGGGGGAATCCGGCGGGGACATCAGGGTGTTCGGCCACCAGCGCCGCCTTCTCTGGCAGGTAACAGGTCACCTGCCCGCGCTCGCGAATCACCTCTCGACTGGGGCCGCTGAGTGAGACCAGACGTTCGCGCTCCCCCACCTCATCCAGGGCATGTACCAGCTGCATTGTCTCCAGTCGGCCCTCCTGCATGTAGACAAAGGTGCCAACGTAATTTAAGGAGTGTACCGCCCGGGACATGCGCTCCAGCCAGCGGGTCGCCTCTTCACTGGCCTCGGCAACCGAGACGGAAAAAATCAGCGAAAAAAGCGTAATGCGGAAGAAGCCAGACTGCATATTATTGACCAGCCTTGTGGCCGACAATGCGCACGTAGGGAAGCATTCCCTGAATGCCAGAGTTGGCCGAATATTCATTGTGATTGACCAGGTAGGGATTGAGCGCATCGCTGTTTTGCGTCGCTTTCTTTTTGGCCTGGGCCAGCTGCGTCGGTTCCATCCGCAGGTACTCCTGCTTAGTGGCCACCGGCACGGCAGCGGGCTCCGAGCCAACACCATTCATGCTCTGAATACCGATGATCGCAATACCGGTTACCGAAGCGGCGATGGCGACACTGGCCACCTGCTTCAGCCAGGGGCGCTGTCGGCGTTGCGGCGCGAGGATGGTCGGCTCTGCCTCTAGCGCGGCAGAGACGCGCAGGTGCAACTGCGGCTCGACCTGGTGGTTAAGATTGCTGGAGACGGTATCGCGCAGCAGGTGGTAGGCCTGCCAGCTGGCCTGTAGTTCGGGGTTCTTGCGCAGCGCATCCAGGGCCTGTTCAAGCTCCTCGCCATGCAACTCACCATCGGCCAGTGCCGAGAGCCACTCTCTGTTGTCACTATTCATCATTGCATCTCCAGATGGGCCTGCTCATCAGCCCCTCGACTCAAGCAGTGGTTTCATTTTTGTCTCTATCGCCTCGCGAGCACGGAAGATCCGCGAACGCACCGTACCGATAGGACAATCCATGGTCTCGGCAATCTCCTCATAGCTCAACCCCTCCATCTCCCGCAGGGTGATGGCGGTGCGCAGCTCCTCGGGCAGGCTGTCAATGGTGTCGAAGATCACCCGCTCCACCTCGTCGCGCTGTATCAGCTGCTCAGGGGTGTCGCGATCACTCATCTTCATACCACCGTCCACATAGACCGCCTCATCCGCCTCCACATCGGTGGCGGGCGGGCGACGCCCCTGCGCCACCAAGTAGTTCTTCGCCGTATTGATGGCGATGCGGTAAAGCCAGGTATAGAAGGCACTGTCACCACGAAACCGGGGCAGCGCGCGGTAGGCCTTGATAAAGGCCTCCTGTGCAACATCCTGCACCTCATCCTGATCCCGCACATAGCGGGAGATCAGCTTGGCGATGCGCTGCTGGTATTTAATCACCAGCAGATCGAATGCCTTCTTGTCGCCTTCCTGAACACGCCTGACCAGCTCCTGGTCGACATTCTGTTCGCCCATTCGGGCTTACCCCTTGTTGATGGCCTGGCGGCTCAAAACGCACACCCCTATGACACGGTGCATTGCTCAGAGTTCGCCAGCGCGCAGACTTTAATTGTTAATAGTCGCTAGTCTATGACAAATTGGCTGTGATAATCTGCAGACAAGCTTCCATTTCATCCACTTAGCTTAACTAGCTTTCAATATACTTTAAAGACTCCGGTTCATAATCACGTGAATAAACAGCCCCAACACAGCAGCGATGTACTGGTGATCGGCAGCGGTGCCGCCGGTCTTACCCTGGCCCTGCAACTGGCCGAGGTGGCAAAAGTCACCCTGCTGGCCAAGGGGGCGATGGCCGAGGGGTGTACCCTGCATGCCCAGGGCGGTATCGCCGCGGTACTCGACAAGGATGACTCCATCGATTCCCACGTCGAGGACACCCTCAATGCTGGCGCCGGACTGTGTGATCCGGGAGTCGTGCAATACGTGGCCGAAAATGCCGCCGAGGCGATCAACTCGCTGATCGCCAACGGGGTCAAGTTCACCCGCGAACGCCACGAGGATGGGCTGGGCGGTTACCACCTGACCCGCGAGGGGGGCCACAGCCACCGCCGGGTGATTCACGCCGCCGATGCCACCGGGCGCTCCGTAGAGACCACCCTGCTCAAACAGGCCCAGGCCCACCCCAATATCACGCTGCATGAACACCGCCTCGCCATCGACCTTATTAATAGTGTCAAGCTGGGCGGCGATGAGAACCGCATCGTCGGGGCCTACGTCTTCAATCGCGATACCGACCACGTTGAGGTCTACCGCGCCCGCTTCGTGGTACTCGCCACCGGTGGTGCCAGCAAGGCCTACCTCTACACCAGTAACCCCGACCTCTCCACCGGCGATGGCATCGCCATGGCCTGGCGTGCCGGCTGCCGTGTCGCCAACATGGAGTTCAACCAGTTCCACCCTACCTGCCTCTACCACCCCAAGGCCAAGTCCTTCCTGGTGACCGAGGCGATCCGTGGCGAAGGGGGCCTGCTCAAGCTGCCTGACGGTCGCCGCTTTATGCACCGTTTTGACAAGCGCAAGGAGCTGGCACCGCGCGACATCGTCGCCCGCGCCATCGACCACGAGATGAAACGCCTCGGTGCAGAGTGCCTCTACCTCGATATCAGCCATAAATCCCCCGAGTTCATTACCGAGCACTTCCCCAACATCTTTGCGCGTTGTATGGAGCTTGGGATCGACATCACCAAAGAGCCGATCCCGGTGGTCCCCGCCGCCCACTACACCTGCGGCGGGGTGATGACCGACATCCACGGCCGTACCGACCTGCCCGGTCTCTACGCCATCGGCGAGGTCACCTTCACCGGCATGCACGGGGCCAATCGCATGGCCAGCAACTCGCTGCTGGAGTGCCTGGTCTTCGGCCACGCCGCCGCCACCGATATCGCCAGTTCACTAGAACAAATCGCCATGCCCGAAGTACTCCCCTGCTGGGATGAAAGCCGCGTCACCGACTCCGATGAGGAGGTAGTGGTCTCCCACAACTGGGAGGAGCTGCGCCACTTTATGTGGGACTACGTGGGGATCGTACGCACCAACAAGCGGCTGCAACGGGCCAAGCGCCGCGTCGACCTGCTGGCGAGGGAAATCGAAGAGTATTACGGTAACTTCCGCGTCACCAACGACCTGCTGGAGCTGCGTAATCTGGTGGTGGTGGCGGATCTGATTATTCGCTCCGCGATGGAGCGGAAAGAGAGTCGCGGGCTGCATTATACGTTGGACTATCCGACTATTGATGAGAGTCGGGTGCCGAGGAATACGGTTTTGGTGCCGTAGGTTTTTCTAGGAGTTGGGCAAGCAGCTCCCTCCGATTACGCTGCACTAATCGGAGCTCCGGTGCTGCCCCCTTTTATTCTTGTTCTTACCAAAACTTCTCGTATATACGAACGATATCACCAGTAACAACATCCTCAACTTCAAATTGTTTTTTTTCTTTGTTCCACATTAACACATACCTTTCACGATCAGCCGCCAAATCTTGTAACAAAGGCCTATTAAGTGGCCGTTTCATATCTCCATAATAGATATCATGCGAAGGGCGAGAAAGTTCTCCTGTATCCAGATCAATCAATGCTCCCCCATAATCCCCAAACAACCTCAACCCTCCCTCCCCCCACATTGCAAAGGCATTATTAGGTGCTCCAATAACTTCATATCTATATTTAAGATTTGGATTACCATTTGATGTCTCATACAAATCAACAAACGCACTATCCTCTGTCTCCACAGGAAGATAGAAATACCGTCCATTTGGCGACTCATTAATATTTACGACATCAGAAATATCACTAACCCCCCCATCAATAGATATTTTCAGGTATTTAAACAAATAATCCCCAGTCTGCACTCTTGCAACAACACTATCATTAACCCACTTCGCATCAACCACACGCCCACTAAAGTTATATTTAGTGGAAGTTAGATTAGTCAGATCAAAGAGATAATTTGATGACTGTGCAACATTGGAATTTGGTGACCATTTTACAGCATCAAACCAACCAGACTTCTCTAATAGTATCTTGCGATCAGCCAGTGAAATGAAAACGATCTTTCGCTTACTAGCAATTGCAACTATAGAGTCATCATAGCTAACCGCCAGTGAATTAACCCCCTCCAGTCTAATTAGAACTTCAACTTCCTTATTTTCAAAGTCAACCATATACAGCGCTGAGTCATATAAATAAGGCTTCGCACCCAAGTCAGTATTAGTCTCAAAAAGTGCGACTTTCGACTCATGATTGTATGTAGCAGGACCAGCTGCCAAGCAAAATCTCTGAAAGGTGATACTTAAAATTACACCGAAAAATAGCAGTTTATTCATATTCATTTCTACCTTATCACTACTGAACAATCGGAGCCTGGCAAGTCACAGTAAATCTAAATTCATCAGGCTCAACAATATCCCTAAACACAACATCCTCCGTACCCACAGATTCACACGTTATTCTCAAGCGGCCAATTCCAGCACGTAGGTTGGGGTGAGGCACGAACCCCAACATAACAGCCACACAAACTCGCACCTCTGTTGGGGTTCGTACCTCACCCCAACCTACGCTCTACACCACCATAAACCCGCAAATAAACCCTCAACCGCCGAAACAACACAACCGGCTGTTCAGCCTGCCACAACAAATAATTAAAACTCCGCCGCCCATGTTGTTCCTTAAAACAGAGCAACATCAGCCACGGACTCACCGTACTCCGCCCAAGCAACTCCAACGGGATCGCAACACCATTGCGGTGTAACAGCCAGGCACCGTTGGGACGCAGGACAAGCTCGACCGGTTTACCGCCCAGTTCCGGCCTCGCCCGCCAAACAATAAAATACAGGGCCATCACAGCCAAGGTGATCGGCAGTTTTAATAACAGGGAGAGTTGCACCAACATCAGGGCGACCAGGGAGAGAAGAAAAAAACTTATGACGACCGCTTGCAGCCGTGGTGAGTGTTCAACCCTGAGCCGTAGCGGCGTGGCGAATCTTTGCGATAACATGAGAAAACTCCTTTTTCTCCGGCGTTTCAGCCAGTAGCCCGGATGAAGTAAAACCTAATCCAGGAAACATTCACCAACTACCACCGCCCAGGCAGTTTCCGCGAACTATGAAACACCCTCAGGATCTCAATACATTGCAGGCGAGGACGAACGCGGTAGGGAACGATGTAACGGGTATTGGGCACGACTAGCTCGTGAGTGCCCGGCAGCCGTCCGGGGTGGCCCAGTGATGGATTGTCACTCAACATCGATACGGCTCGTACAATTCGTTGCACCACTTCCTGGGCCGCCCTGGGATCATCCTGGGCGATATACTCTGCCTCAGAGTCCAGATTTTGAAGTGCTTTATGCAGCCACTTAATCTGCATTCACACCCCACTTGTTAAATACGGCGGCTTCTTCCTCAGGGGTGGCGAAATCGCCCCCATCGGCTTCCTTTATTGCCGCTTCCAGCTCCTGAATCTGCCACTCGTTGATCTCTATAAACTCTCGAACGGCCTCGGATGCCAGAAACGATTTACTACGATGAGTAGCGGAGGCAAGCTTATCCAGACGTGATTTAAGTTCAGGTTCCAGGCGGATGGTCATGGTAGTGGATTGGGGCATGTTTCACCTCGGTGTGTTCGCATGTGTACATTGTAGTACATGCGGGCCATCTTTATCACCCTCCTCACCACCCACCATTAGGCCGTAACACCAGCTCTAGCGCTTCACCTCCCAACTCAGGCCACTCAACCCTGAGCCGTAGCGGCGTGGCGAATTTTTGTGATGACATGAGAAAACTCCTTTTTCTCTGGTTCTTCAATCGTCATCAGGATCTCGAAGAGTTCCTGATCCGATAGCTCCAACAGTTCGACAAAACGTTGCTGTTCCGCTGCATCCAGCCCGGCATAGCCGTGGTCGAGAAAGCCCTGCAGCAGCAGATCCAGCTCCAGCATGCCGCGCCGACAACGCCAGCGCAGTCGTGACATCTCCTCACTCATTGGCTTGATCATATTTGCCGCTTCAACATCAGTTGCTTAATCAGTCCAATCGCCTTTGTCGGATTGAGTCCCTTGGGGCAGACATTGGCGCAGTTCATGATGGTGTGACAGCGGAACAGTTTATACGGCCCCTCCAGCGCCTCCAGCCGTTTGGCGGTGTCCTGGTCGCGGGAGTCGGCGAGAAAGCGCCACGCCTGCAGCAGTGCGGCGGGGCCGCGGAATTTATCGGGGTTCCACCAGAAGGAGGGACAGGCGGTGGTGCAGCAGCCACAGAGGATGCACTCATAAAGACCGTCCAGCTTCTCCCGCTCCTCGGGGGATTGCAGCACCTCCACCTCCGGCTCCGGTTCGTGGCGGATGAGGTAGGGTTTGACCTCGCGGTAGTGGTGGTAGAACTGCTGCATATCGACCACCAGGTCACGGATCACCGGCATCCCCGGCACCGGTCGCACCTTTACCGGCTGTTTAAGGGGGTCTAATGGCGTAATACAACCCAGACCGTTGGTGCCGTTGATGTTGATCGCATCGGAACCACACACACCCTCGCCACAGGAGTGGCGGAAGGTGAGGCTTTCGTCCTGCTCGGCCTTGATGCGCAGCAGCGCATCGCGCAGCATCATCCCCGGTTCAATATTATCCAGCTCGAAGTGCTGCATGATTGGTTTGCCACCCTGCTCCGGGTCATAGCGGTATATTTCAAATTGCATCATCGCCATATCAGTACACCCTCGGCTTGGGTGGGAAGCTATCGACCGACAACGGCTTCATCCGCACCGGCTTGTAATCAAGACGCCGTCCCTCTGCATAGTAGAGTGAGTGTTTGAGCCAGTGCTCATCGTCGCGCTCCGGGTAGTCGATGCGCGAGTGGGCACCGCGGCTTTCGTGGCGATTCAGCGCCGAGGTGACGGTGGCCAGCGCCAGCGCCATCAGGTTCTCCAGCTCAAAGGCCTCGATGCGGGCAGTGTTGAAGATGCGGCTTTGGTCTTTGAGTGTGAGATTCGCCATGCGCTCATTCAGCGCACTTACCAGCTTAAGCCCCTCGGCCAGTACCGACTCCTCACGATAGACGCCGCAGTAATCCTCCATCACCTGTTGCAGCTCGGTTCGCAGCCCCTCCACCGTCTCGCTACCACCTGGGTTATCGAAGCGAGCCAAATGCGCCATCGCCGCCTCCACGCTCTGCTCATCCAGTGGCCGGTGAAAGCGATTCTCTTTTAGAAAGTCGATAATGTGATTACCAGCGGCACGGCCGAAGACCACGATATCAAGCAGCGAGTTGCCCCCCAAACGGTTGGCCCCGTGTACCGAGACACAGGCGCACTCCCCCGCCGCGTAGAGGCCGGGGATCGCCTCCTCCCCCTGCCCCACCGGCACCACCACCTGGCCGTGGCGGTTGGTGGGAATGCCCCCCATCGTATAGTGGGCGGTGGGATAGACCGGCACCGGCTCCTTCGCCATGTCTTTGCCAGCAAAGGTCTGCGCCAGCAGGCGGATGCTGGGCAGGCGCTTGGCGACCACCTCCTCGCCCAGGTGATCAACCTTGAGTAGTACATGGTCCTTGTTGGGGCCGCAGCCGCGACCCTCCTTCACCTCCATGTAGATGGCACGACTCACCACATCACGCGAGGCCAGATCTTTTGCGTGGGGGGCGTAGCGCTCCATAAAACGCTCGCCCTCACCGTTAATCAGATATCCCCCCTCACCGCGCGCCCCCTCGGAGAGCAGCATCCCCTTGCCCGCAATACCGGTAGGATGAAACTGGAAGAACTCCATGTCCTGCAGCGGAATGCCTGCACGTAGCGCCATCGCCAGGCCGTCGCCGGTGTTGATATGGGCATTGGTGTTGGTACGAAAGAGCTGCCCCGCCCCGCCGGTGGCAATCAAGGTGGTCTTGGCCTCGATCAGCAGCGGCTCACCGCTCTCGATATCGAGCACCAGGGCACCGAGGATAAAACCCTGCTCGTCCTTGATGAGGTCAATCGCAAAGTACTCATCGAAGAAGTGGGTACGGGCGCGAATATTTTGCTGATAGAGGGTATGTAGAATGGCGTGACCGGTTCTGTCCGCTGCCGCACAGGTACGCGCCGCCTGCTCGCCGCCGAAGTTCTGGCTCTGGCCGCCAAAGGGACGCTGGTAGATGTGACCATTATCGAGCCTGGAGAAGGGCACCCCGGCGTGCTCCAGCTCCACCACCAGATGGGCGGCGGCACGACACATGTACTCAATAGCGTCCTGATCCCCGAGGTAGTCACTCCCCTTGATGGTGTCGTACATATGCCAGTGCCAGTTGTCGGGCGAGACGTTAGCCAGCGCCGCATTAATGCCCCCCTGCGCCGCCACCGTGTGCGAGCGGATGGGGAAGACCTTGGAGACCACTGCCACCGTGGCATCGGCCTGGGCCAGCTGCAGCGCGGCGCGCAGGCCGCCGCCACCGGCACCGATCACCAGTGCATCAAACTTTCGCCTGGCTAGCGTCATGACACCATCATCATAATTCGGATCACCCATATCCCCAGTGCGATCAACCAGCCCCCCAGCAAGGAGAGCAGCAACAGGCGTAGCGACGCTGTCTGCCCCACATAGTCGAGGATCACATCGCGCATCCCCACCCATGCATGTAACAGCAGCGAGAGAAAGAACATGGTGGTGGCAATCCCCAGTAGCGGTTGCGCAAACAGCGCCCGCCACTGCGCATAATCGAGATTGTCTGAACTGAGCAACACGGCCCACATGGCAATAACGAACAGTCCCATGTAGACCGCGCTAAGGCGCTGCACCAACCAGGCCGAGAGACCGGAAAGATGGTGGTGACTCATAACACGGCCCCCGTGATGAACACCAGCAGGGCCGCAACCAACACAAGAATAGCCGTGCGGCGTGCCACTGGCAGCTCACTGCCCCACTCCATATCGATCAATAACACACGAAGCCCGGCAAACAGGTGGTGGGCGAAAAGCCATAGCAGCAGCAATCCAACAACATAGGCAGGCCCACTATCAATAATGGCCCGGGCCTGGGCAAAGCCCTCAGCACTGCGCAGGGAGAGCTGCAGCAGGTAGAGCAGGAAGGGAAACAGCAGCAGCAGAAAAATACCGCTAAGCCGGTGCAGGATCGAGACCACGCCGGTTACCGGCAGGCGTATCTGCCACAAGTTAAGAAAACGCGGTCGGTTATTATGCTGCAGCAATTGATTTAGTCCATTATCGCCCTATCTCTAGTTAAACTTACCATGGCTTTCATATTTCGCTATGATTAGCCCAGTATTTCAGTGGGGAAAAGTTCCATGGGCGAACAACAGAGCAGCTGGTTAGCGTTCCTGCAACAGCAGGGCGCAACTATCAACGAGGGGCGTGTAACCGATTTTGGCGACGCCGCATCCGAGCTACAAAGTGTCAGCAACAACGTTATCGTGCCGTTAACACACCTCGGTCTGTTACGGGCCAGTGGTGCCGATAGCGCCGATTTTCTTCAGGGCCAGACCAGTAATGATGTGCGCCTGATCGATGCTGGGCACCACCAGCTAAGCAGCTACTGCACCCCCAAGGGTCGCATGCTTGCCCTCTTTACCCTCTTCATGCGCGACAACGACCACTACCTGCTACTGCCGCAGGAGCTACTGGAGGCGGTGCAGAAACGCCTCACCATGTTTGTGATGCGCTCCGCGGTAAAACTGGAGAGCGTCGGCGATACCCTCCCCCGCCTTGGGCTTAGCGGCCCCGAGGCCGAGTCCCTGCTCAGCAAGGCGCTGGGCAGTTGCCCCAGCGAGGCCGGAGAGAGCCTGACCGTCGATGGCATCACCGTGCTGCGACGCCCCGGCACTCTCCCCCGTTTTATCTGCCTGGGGGAAACAGAACGCATGATCGCGCTGTGGCAGTCACTGGCCGCCGAGGCGCAACCGGCCGGTGTCGCCCCATGGGATTTACTGGAAATCCGTGCAGGTATCCCCAATATCGGAAGCGGCAGTGTCGAGGCCTTTGTGCCGCAGATGGTCAACCTGCAACTGGTCAATGGCGTCAACTTTAAAAAGGGCTGCTATCCGGGGCAGGAGGTGGTGGCGCGCATGCAGTATCTTGGTAAACTCAAGCGTCGCATGTACCGTGTACATGCCGACACGGGGCATCTGCCGGCCCCCGGCACCGCTCTGTTCTCACCCGACTCGGCAAGTGCGCAGGGCGCAGGCAAGGTGGTACGCGCCGCCCCCGCCCCGGATGGCGGCAGCGAACTACTGGTAGTTGCCGAGGTGAGCAGTGCAGAACAGCAGATGCTGTACCTGGAAGATGAGAACGGGCCAAAGCTCACTCTCCTTGAGCTGCCCTATGAATTTGAACCGAACGATAAGTAGTCGAAACGGCAGCTCTCCTGCTAACCCCCTACTTAAACAGCCTCAATACTGAACGCAATCTCCCCGTCTTTTAGTAACACATGGACGCGATTGGATGCCTGAACCTCGCTGGTGACAATCTTCATCGCCAGCGGGTTCTCCACCTGACGTTCCACCTCGCGGCGTAATGGACGTGCCCCGTATACCGGGTCAAAACCGTCCTCGGCAAGTTTACGTGTGACCGCCTCATCGACGAGCAGCTGAATACCATTGCCTTGCAGACGTTCGATCAGTTCACCAACAAACATCTGGGCAATCGACAGTACATGTTCCTTCTCCAGGTAGTGAAAGACGATAATGTCGTCAAGACGATTGAGAAACTCGGGCTTGAAGAACTTTTTCACCTCTGTCATTACCAATTGCCGAGCCTCGGAATAATCAGGCATGGCCGATTGCACAAAGCCAATGGGCCGTTTTTCAGGTGACAGCGTTTCGGTGCCCAGATTGGAAGTCCCAATAAGAATGGTATTGCGAAATGAGACGGTCACCCCCTGGGCATCGGTGAGACGGCCATCCTCGAGGATCTGCAACAGCATATTGAAGACATCGGGATGGGCCTTTTCGATCTCATCCAGCAGCACCACCGAGTAGGGATTGCGGCGCACCTGCTCGGTGAGTTGCCCACCCTCGCCATAACCGATGTAGCCCGGCGGTGCGCCGATCATCTTTGAGACCTCGTGACGCTCCATATACTCGGACATATCGAGACGGATAATTCGCGTCTCATCGTCCAGCAGGAAGGCGGCAAGAGCACGCGCCAGCTCAGTCTTACCAACACCGGTGGGACCCAGAAAGAGAAACGAGCCAATCGGCCGCTTGGAGGTCGTGATCCCCGCCCGGTTGCGCCGTATCGCATTGGCCACGGCACGCACCGCATCTTCCTGGCCAACAATGCGCTTATGCAACTTCTCCTCCATTCGTGAAAGTTTTTCCGACTCGGTCTCGACCATGCGTGCCACCGGGATCCCGGTCCACCGGGCGACCACCTCGGCAATATCCTCCTCACTGACCTCCTCCTCTACCGTGCCGCGCTCCCCCTGCCACTTATCGCGTGCCCCCTTCAGTTTATCCTCCAGGTCGAGCAAGTCCATCTGCAGCCGCGCCACATCTTCAAATTCCTGCGCCTCGAACTGTTCACTCTTTTCATGTTCCAGCGCCAGACGCTGTTGCTCCAACTCTTTGACGTTATGCGGGATCGCAATCAGGCGCAGATGCTTGCGTGAACCGGCTTCATCGATCAAGTCAACCGCCTTGTCAGGCAACTTACGATCAGCAAGGTAACGCTCAGAGAGATTGGCCGCCGCCTCCAGCGCCTTCTGTGAGTAGTGGATCTGATGATGCTTCTCATAACGGGGGATGATCCCCTGAAGGATCGCAATGGTATCCGCGACACTCGGCTCTCTGACCAGAATAGGATGGAAGCGCCGTTCCAGCGCCTTATCCTGCTCGACAAAGCGGTGATACTCATCCAGGGTATCGGCACCGATCACCTGCAACGTGCCCTGGGCCAGCGCGGTCTTCAACAGGCTCGGCGCATCCACCCCACCGGCTCCAGCCCCGGCACCCACTACGGTGTGTAGTTCGTCTATAAACAGGATCACCTGGCCTTCCGATTCAATCACCGCATCACGCACCGACTTGAGTCGCTCCTCAAACTCACCACGCATCTTGGCCCCGGCGATAATCTCCCCCATGTCGAGCGAGATCAGGCGTTTGTTGAGCAGGGTGTCGGGGATATCGGCATCGGCTATGCGCTGCGCCAGCCCCTCGACGATCACCGTCTTGCCCACACCTGCCTCACCGATCAGCACCGGATTATTTTTCTTACGCCGCGACAGGGTCTGGATCACCTGCGCGATCTCCTCCTCGCGGCCGATCACCGGATCAAGCTCGCCCTTGCGGGCCATTTCGGTCAGGTCCTTGGTATAGGTCTTCAGCGGATCTACACGGCTCTCCGCATCCTGTGATTTCAGCGCACGTCCGCCGCGCAGATCACGTAGCGCCTGCTCCGCCTGTTCCCTGTTGATGCCGGTATCACGTAGCACCTCCGAGACAAATCCAACCTGCTCGTCGAACATCGCAATAAACAGCGGTCCCGTGCCAATATATTCATCCCCATAGGATTTAGAGACCTGCTCGGCAATACGAAACAGATCGTCGACCTCCTTGGAGGCGACGATCTGTGTGGCCTGCGAGGGAACCGCCCGTTGATAGCGCTGCAGTATCTGTGTCGTCATCTGCTCAAGGGTCACACGATAATCACTTTGCAGGCCCTCAATGATCTTGCGCGCCTCTGAATCGGGCTCGCTCAACAGGGCCAAAAGAAGAAAATCGGGGGTGAGGGTATTTTGCCGCAGTGCCGTCATTTCCGAGACGGCTTTATCGATAGTCTGTAAAACCCGCTGCGTACACTTCTCTACATAGCTTTGAAACATCTGATCATCCTGAACAGCACCCTGACAAGGCGCAATAATAGGGCCACTCACATATCGCCGCTACGCACCTCACCTGTCTATTGTGTGAATGAAACATAAAATCAGCGATATAACTGCCGTTAAGTATAGGACACATATACTCATTCAGGGGGTAAACTTGCCACTGTAATCCTTGTAAAACGACACATTTCTGAAGTCTTGAATATTTCTTACTGGCAATAAAAAAGGCCTGCAGTTGCAGGCCTTTTTTAACTGTATTCAGGTGAAGTCGAGACTAACGCTTAATCACCTCACGCCCCTGAGATATCCATCCGGTAATACCACGGGCCACGTTATAGACCTTGGTATAACCCATCTCCTTGACTAAATGTTTTGCCAGCGCAGAGGTACGATTACCGGTACGGCAGATCAGGATAACAGGATCATTCTTACCAATACGCTTGGTGAACTCAGGAAGAAATTTTGAGTTGACCCGCCCCTGTGCATCGAAGAAGGTAAGGCGACGACTACTGCGAACGATACCAGTCTCACGCCACTCCTCAGCGCGACGAATATCGTAAAGCGGTGTTCCCTGTAACAACAGCTGTTGCAACTCATCGTTGTCGATATTGGTATAACCCAGATCGCCGGAGCATCCGGCAACAAGCAGGGCAAGGGAAAGCAACAGGTATCGAATAGTACGCATACGCTTATCCCTCAATTAAGCCTGCGGCCGCATATGCGGGAACAGCAGCACATCACGAATCGACGGCGCATCGGTGAACAGCATCACCAGACGGTCGATACCAATCCCCTCCCCTGCGGTCGGCGGCAGGCCGTGCTCCAGCGCGACGATGTAGTCGGCGTCAAAGTGCATCGCCTCCTCATCACCCGCATCCTTGTCCTCTACCTGTTTGCGGAAACGTTCGGCCTGGTCCTCGGCGTCATTGAGCTCGGAGAAGCCGTTGGCCAGTTCGCGTCCGCCGACGAAGAACTCGAAGCGGTCGGTAACAAAGTGATCATCATCGTTGCGACGCGCCAGCGGTGAGACCTCGGTAGGATAGGCAGTGATGAAGGTGGGGTTCATCAGGCGGTGCTCGACGGTCTTTTCGAAGATCTCGATCTGCACCTTACCCAGACCGTAGGAGTCCTTCAGCGGGATATCCAGCTTCTCGGCGATGGCACGCGCCTGCGCCATATCATCGAGCTGTGCCTCGGTAATGTCGGCGTTAAAATGAAGGATCGACTCCTTCACCGTCATACGGGTGAATGGTTTGCCGAAGTCGTACTGATCGCCCTGATAGTTGACGATGGTGGTGCCCAGCACCGTCTCCGCGAGACCACGCAACATCGCCTCAGTGAGGTCCATCAGATCCTTGTAATCGGCGTAGGCCTGATAGAACTCGATCATGGTGAACTCGGGGTTATGGCGCGTTGAAAGCCCTTCGTTGCGGAAGTTACGATTGATCTCGAACACCCGTTCAAAACCGCCAACCACCAGACGCTTCAGATAGAGTTCCGGCGCGATACGCAGGAACAGCTCCATATCGAGCGCGTTATGAAAGGTGGTAAAGGGCTTGGCTGCCGCACCGCCGGGGATCGCCTGCATCATCGGCGTCTCGACTTCAAGGTAGTCACGTGCCACCATGAATTCGCGGATGTAGTGGACGATAGCGGAGCGCATCTTGAAGGTATCGCGGGTGACATCGTTAACGATAAGGTCGAGATAACGCTGACGGTATTTGATCTCCTGATCGGAGAGACCGTGGAATTTTTCCGGCAGCGGGCGCAGCGACTTGGTGAGCAGGCGAATGGTATCGACCCTGATCGACAACTCCCCTTTACCCGTCTTGAACAGGGTTCCCTCACCACCAAGGATATCGCCGATATCCCAGGTCTTGAACTGGGCGTAGACCTCCTCGCCGACCATCGCCCCTGCCACGTAGAGCTGTACCGTGCCCGACATATCCTTCACCTGGGCAAAGCTCGCCTTACCCATGATACGTTTGCCCATCATGCGACCGGCAACCGAGACGCGCACGTTCTCCGCCTCGATATCTTCCTTGCTCATTTCGCCATATTTGGCATGCAGCTCACCGGCCACCACATTGCGACGGAAGTCGTTGGGGAAGGCGATACCGTTCTCGCGGATCGCGGCCAGTTTGGCGCGGCGCTCGGCGATCAACTTGTTCTCGTCCTGGGGTTCGGCCTGATTCTCTTCGCTCATCTTTATTCTCAATTAATTTAGTTACAGACCGCTCTTCAAGCTGGCCTCAATAAATGCATCCAAATCGCCATCCAGCACCGCCTGGGTGTTGCTGGTCTCGACCCCGGTGCGCAGGTCCTTAATGCGCGACTGATCCAGCACATAGGAGCGGATCTGACTGCCCCAGCCGATATCGGCCTTATTGTCTTCCTGTGCCTGCGACTCGGCGTTGCGTTTCTGCATCTCAAACTCATAGAGCTTGGCCTTGAGCTGCTTCATCGCCTGGTCTTTGTTCTTGTGCTGCGAGCGGTCGTTCTGACACTGCACCACGATGCCGGTCGGATTGTGGGTAATACGCACCGCCGACTCGGTCTTGTTGACGTGCTGACCACCAGCACCGGAGGCGCGGTAGACATCGATGCGCAGGTCCGCGGGATTGATGTCGATGTCGACACTGTCGTCGATCTCGGGCGAGACGAAGACCGAGGCAAAGGAGGTGTGGCGGCGATTACCCGAGTCGAAGGGTGACTTGCGCACCAGACGGTGTACGCCGATTTCGGTGCGCAGCCAGCCGAAGGCGTACTCCCCTTCATAGCGGATGGTGGCCGACTTGATACCGGCCACCTCACCCTCGGAGACCTCCATCAGCTCGGTCTTGAAACCGCGGCGCTCACCCCAGCGCAGGAACATACGCAGCATCATGCTGGCCCAGTCCTGCGCCTCGGTGCCGCCGGAACCGGCCTGAATATCGAGGTAGGCGTTATTGGGGTCCATCTGTCCGGAGAACATACGACGAAACTCCAGCTCCACCAGCCGCTTCTCGAACTCATCGAGATCAGACTCCACCGCCGCCACCGACTCTTCGTCGTCTTCCTCGGCGGCCATCTCCAGCAGGTCCCTGGCATCGCCCAGACCCGAGGTCAGATCATCGACGGTGGTAACGACTTTCTCCAGCGCCGAACGCTCACGTCCCAGCTCCTGGGCATACTCCGGTTTATCCCAAATCTTCGGGTCTTCCAGTTCGCGTGAGACCTCGGTCAGTCGTTCGCTCTTGACCTCATAGTCAAAGATACCCCCTAAGGGCATCAACACGCCCCTGCATATCTTTGATTTTGTTAACAATTAAATTGATTTCTAACATCGCTTGGTAACCGTCACAGCTTAGGCAGCAAAGCCGCGTATGATACACCACGTGGGAAGAGCGGTGAACTGGAGGAAGCATTATAGTGCTTCAAAATATCCGCCCAACAACGAAACTGAGACTCGAGAACGCAACAACGGCCCTCTTCATCCCCAGCCACTCGACAATATCTCTATCAGGCCACCTGCTGCTCACGATAACTGGCACTGCTCAGCTGGGTGGCACCGTCTCGCAGGTAACGTCGGGTAAAGCTGAGAAAATCGGGGTGCTGTTTCAGTGACGCCACCACCTCGGCACTGGCGAGGCGTAACTGCCAGCAGTACTGCTGCGTGTCACTCTCCTGATACGACTCGGCCACCACCACCTCGCGCACACCGGGGATCTGCGAAAGCAGCCTGCGACCACGGCGGGCGATCATCCCCTCCTCCTCGGCATCGATACCGGGCAGGTTGAACTTCAGTACATGCTCCACCCCCTGCCATGAGTGGCACTGCTCCAGCACCTCGGCGGCGCGCCCGGCACTGCCCCAGATACGCATCAGGCGATCCGCCTCCTGCTCGACCCCTTCACGTACGCCCTGAAACAGTTTGAGGTAACCGTCATCCTTCACCCGTGCATTATCACGCAGCACCCCGGCAGCGTGGTCGGTGATCGCAGTAAAGTAGTTCACCTTCGCAATCCCGTTGGAGATGAGGCGACGGAATTGATCATCACTCAACCCCGAGCTGCCATGCAGCACCAGCGGGATCTGCAGCGCCTCGTTGATCTGACGCAGGCGCTGATAATCGAGTCGCGGCTTGCCACTGTGTCGCCCGTGCGCGGTGCCGATAGAGACCGCGAGAAAATCGACACCGGTCAGGCGCACAAAACCCCGCGCCTCCTCCACCGAGGTTAAGACCTGCTCGTCACCACTATCTGGTACATACCCCAGCTCCGCCTCCACCGGCACACCACAGCTGCTGGCCATCGCCACCACTTTCTTGGTGACTTCAATATTCTCCTGCAATGGCAGGTGTGAGCCGTCCACCATCACACCGTTGCAGCCGTGGCGAATGCCGCGCACTGCCCCCTCGACACCGCCGCCGTGGTCGTAATGGATCGCCACCGGTACACTGCTGCGCCGTGCCGCAGCCTCAACTGCCGGTGCCAGCAGTTCAATATCAAAGTGCTCCAGATGGGGCTCTGCCAGACCGATGATGACCGGTGCACGACACTGCTCCGCCGCATTAATCACCCCCTGTAGCAGCTCCAGGCTGACCACATCGAAGGCGCCTACCGCATACTTGTTATCATAGGCGTGTTGTAGCATATCCTTCATCTGAACCAGTGCCATCTTCTTACTCTCTCATTCAATTTATCTGAAGTGTCTCGCCAAACAGCGGCAAGCCCTGTTGCAGAATCTGTTGTTTCATCTCACCAGGCAGACGCATCATCGGCAGACTCATGGTCAGTGCCTTGCTGTGTCGTTCAATGACCGCGAGCGCCTGCTGCTTGTCATAGCGCGGGCGGGTAACGAAACTGCCATGACCGCCCTCGACCTTCCAGCACTCGTTACAGCGTGCTGCATGCAACCAGGGACTGCGGGTTCTAAACTCGCCGCTCTGCACCTTAAGCTGCCATGGACGGGCGATGCGAGTGAGCAGCTGCGGTATCTCATGGTCGTAGAGTTGCTGCAGCGGCCCCATCTCCCGGTCATAACGCAACTGGTGCACCTCGGCGTCTGTCCAGGCGATGCCGTCAAGATCCAGTTTGGCCGCATGGAGCAACATCAACTTCAGTGCCAGTGAGGCCCACTCCTTGCGAAACGGCGCAGGCGGGATACCACTGTGCAGACCGTATCGGGCAACCGCCTGCTGCCAGTCGCTCTGTAGCTCCTCAATAAACAGTACGCGCTCCCCCTGCTCCGTCTGCCGAATCTTGGTGCGAATATGCAACAGCACATTGCGCTCCTGGTAGTGAGCGGTAAAGTGGGAGCGGTGATAATCGGGCAGCGTTACCAGCCACTCCCGATACTCCTCCCCACCCTGCAAACTCATATACTCGTAGGTGGTGCTGTAGTTAAGTCTGGGGCGTACCCGATGGCTTTCACGAGCGTGTTCATCGGCCGCCTGCAAGGCCGTGTGGCTGGAAGCGAAAAAGGGCGAGGTGCTACCGCGAGCCGTGATCACCCGGCCATAGGGGCCAAGCACAAACCAACGCTCTGCCTCACCGATAAGAGAGCGACCACGTAGGCGCACCACACCCACCCGGTAGCTGTATTCGGTGTTGCGAAAACGCACCACCCCGATATCCTCTTCACCCACCGGGTAACCGGCCATCTGCAGCTGGTAGCCGGGAATGCGCTGCGCTACCTCATCGTAAGGCATACGACAACTGACATCGCACTCCAGCTCATTACTCAACTGTGGAGTAATGCGTGAGAGCTTGAACGCCTCCAGCAGCGTCTCTTTACTGATCGTTTTCTTATCGTCGTTGTGCGATAAAAATTCGGGCAGTCCTGACCAGTCCAGCTCTTCACGACGGATACCCTCACGACGCATATTGAGCAGGGTACGCTTCCACTGCTCGGCAGGGGCACGTTGCATCGGTAACTGCTCGATACGGTTTTTGAGTGAACTGTAGAGCAGTTGCGGATAGTCATGGAGCTCTTCTTTGGTCACCCCACGCTCTGCCAGCAGGCGCGAGCGGGCCTGCTCGATAATACGCACCTGTGACTCTTCCCGTATCCAGTCAAGGAAAAAGCGTCGGTCTTTGTCCTCCCACTGGTTGAGCCAGTTACGATCCGCCAGGGTATGACCTGAGAAGGTGGTACAGCCACGACAGCCGTGCGTGTTGTTGGTGGGGTCAATTAGGATATCGACCAGCGGATAGAGTTGCTGGTGTGGGGTATTAGCAGAGACGCGTAGCTTCAGGCGTCGCGCATGAAAACGTGAGCGCTCTGACATGATCTCCACATACTGACCGCTGGGAAGCTGCGGCATCGGTCACCTCCTCCACACACACTAACGACTACTCCCTCTCGGGAAAGATTATTACCTGATGCGACGTCTCAATCGCATTAAGACGTTCACCCAACAACAACTCCATCGCCTCCAGCACGCGTTTAATAATGACGCCACCGTGCGCATGAAACAGACGCAGCTGACAATGCAGGGGGGTGTGCAGTGCCTCACGCCGCTCGGTATCAAAATTGGCCCAGGCAATGATCGGTACATCATTCAGTGCACGATCCACCACGATCCAGGCATCACGTTGCAGGATAAGATCCAGCGTCTTCATCTGCGGGATGGTGAGGCGGATCTCCTCGCCCAGCCGCTTGAAGGCTGTCTGCACCGTGTTGTAGTAATGCGCATCGATCATACCGTCGCGGTACTCAAAGACCGGGACCTCTTCGTGGCGGGTATACATCAGTGCCTCTATCGTTTTCATTAGCTCGTTAAACTGGCGAACAGGGTCGGCAGTTTCTCCGGCAGCCGGTCAACGTTGTCGATGATGGTGTAGTTGCTCTCACCGAAGATCCGTTTCACGTAACTGTCGGCATTCGGATCGAGTGTCAGGCAGTAGCTCAACACGCCTGTCGAATAGAGTTCCTCCACCGCCTTTTTAGTGTCGTGACGCAGGTGCTGCGGATCGCGCTCGTCGATGTCGGCAGGCTCCCCATCGGTCACCAGCAGAATTAATTTGCGTCGTTCAGGCTGCTTTAACAGGTGATGACCGGCATGACGCAGTGCCGCCCCCATACGTGTCGACAAACCTCCCTTCATACCAGATAGACGCGACTTGGCCTCATCATCAAAGTGCTGGTTAAAATCCTTAAAGCGGAAGTACTGCACATCGTGACGACCATCGGAGGCAAAGCCATGCACTGCAAAGGGATCGCCGATCCCCTCAATGGCAGTCGAGACCAGTGTCGCCGCCTCGCGGGTCAGCTGCAGTACCGTCTTATCGGAACCGGCCATCTTCTCGTTGGTCGACTCGGAGAGATCCAGTAGCAGCACTACCGAGAGGTCACGATTCTTCAGCACATTGCGCATGGTGATGCGCGGGTTGGGCTGCTCGCCCATGCGGATCGAGACCATCGCATCAATCGCCGCATTAAGGTCGATTTCGTCTCCATCCTCCATGTTGCGCACCCGCTGCACCCCCTCCGGGGTCAGCAGATCAATGATCTGCCTGATGCGATGAGCGATCGGTTTGTACTCGGTGAGGATGTCCTCAATATCCTGCGGATCGCCCTTGGGCTGGCGACGCTCATAGACGGTCGTCCAGTCCGGGCGCGATAGCTGGATCTGGTAGTCCCACTCCTGATAGTGGAAGGGATCGGAGACCGGCTCCTTGCCCCACATCTCATTGAAGCTAACGCCCTCATCCTCATAGGGGAACATCTCGGTGGCGCAGGTCCAGATCTCCTGGGCATCGTCGCCGGCCAGTTCGCAATCGACCTCGTTGGCCATTTCGATCACGCTCACCGTCTTGCGCACCTGGCGCTGACTGGCCGCGACATACTCAAAACCGGCGTTCCAGTCGAACTCCTCAAACTCCCAGATATAGCGATTGTCATCGCGATAGGGAATACGGTTTCGTTCCAGGATACGCAGGCTCGGCACCTCGCGGCGCGCAGCGAAGATATTGAAAAGCTCCATCCCCATGTGCCAGGAGAATGCGTTGTCATCCTGCTTCTCAGCTATTTGCTCGTGGAAGCGCTGCGCAAAGGCACTAAGCTCTGCATCATCCGTCGTCACCGCTGGATCGAGCAGCATGCGGGATAGATGTTCGAGTACCGCTACTGTCGGATGCTCCACCGGCTCGTCATACTCAAAGGCGAGCAGCGTTCCCCACAGTTTCTTCAGCCCGGGAAACTCCTTAACGGCCTTGTACTCAACACGGGCATCTTCGAGCACTCCGATAAAATACATCTGTGCAGGACTCAGCTGCTCGGCTGAGATCGGCGAGGTGGTGTAGCACATGTGTGCCGCCATGTGCGCCGCTGTGGCACGGTAGAGTTCCAGGCCGGCGACCTTATTGTCATCCCGGCCAATATCATCCACCGCATCAGGCATGTGGAAGATACGGCTCTCGATAAAGGGCTTAAAGTCGGTGTAGTCGGCACCAGTGGGACGCAGGAAGAAGTCCCTGCCCCACAGGGCGCGCAGATAGAAGTTGAGTTTGCGCTGGGTCTTCACAAACAGCACACCGCGACGCTCTTTTTGCAGCATCGCCCTGCTGTCAGCCGACTCCAGATTAAAGTAGGCCGTCAGGTTGGCAAAGTCACGGCGGTAGGCCTGGGCACCGAAGTTGGCCCAGCGACGCAGACCACTGATGGTCAACTTGGAAAGCAGCTCATCCATATGATTGAGCATCGGACGCAAACCACGCGCAGCGGTACCGGAAAGCTGGTGAATCAGGGTGAGATAACCGCGCAGCAATTCTGCATCACCCAGGTTACGGGCAGCAGAAGGGAGGCTGTTGAACAGCAGCGTTACCACCTCACCGGAGACCATGGAGGCAAGCTTCATCGCCGCACTGATCACATCAGGGATCACATCCTCGCCACACTCCTTGGCGACCAGTGGCATCTCCTGCAGGTAGGTGATGACGACACCACTTCCCCGCCCCAAATTGCACAGGGATTTGGCCCCGTCCATATAGTCCTGCAGACCGGCTGGCGACATAATACGCGCCGCTTCCTGGAACGTGCCCTCCAGAACATCGCGTATCTCGGGCGCGGCCTCCTGCAGAAACTCTTCGTAATCTTCGAGTTTAATGCTCATAGTCGTAACCTCACCACAAGCCCCGGTATGCACAAGGTGTCAGCTAAAGACAGACACACTTATCCTCTGTGCTCACCGGGACTCCGCGGCAAACTGGAATTAGCCGAAGAAGGTCTGAACAGCGGCGTCCAGGGTGTCGCGCATATCCGGGTCATCGGTCAGCGGGGTGACCATAGTCATGGAACAGGCCTCGGTCGCATCGATACCCTTGGAGATAAGCTGACCTGCGTAGACCAGCAGACGGGTGGAGATCCCCTCATCGAGGCCGTGGCCCTTAAGGTTACGCGCGCGATGGGCGATCTGTACCAGCTTGCCGGCGGTCTCCTTATCGACACCCGACTCCTTGGCGACGATCTCGGTCTCGATATCCTGCTGCGGATAATCAAAGTCGAGTCCGCCAAAGCGCTGCTTGGTCGACTGCTTGAGGTCCTTCATCAGGCTCTGGTAACCGGGGTTATAGGAGATCACCAGCTGGAAGTCGGGGTGCGCCTCAATCAGCTCACCCTTCTTGTCGAGAGGCAGGGTACGGCGATGGTCGGTCAGCGGGTGGATAACCACGGTAGTATCCTGGCGTGCCTCTACCACCTCATCGAGGTAGCAGATGGCACCGATACGCGCGGCGGTTGCCAGCGGGCCGTCCTGCCACTTGGTACCGTCCTTGTCCAGCAGGAAGCGACCCACCAGATCGGAGGCGGTCATATCCTCGTTACAGGCGACGGTGATCAGCGGCTTGCCCAGTTTAAAGGCCATGTACTCAACAAAACGGGACTTACCACAACCGGTCGGGCCCTTGAGCATCATCGGCATACGGGCGTTATAGGCCGCCTCGTAGAGGGCGACTTCCCTGCCCACGGCCTCGTAGTAAGGCTCTTTTTTAACAATATACTGATTGGGATCAACCGTTACGCTAGTCATCATAAACCCCTTTAACTATTCCGAAAAAAGTTGTGTTTCATCATCGGTTTCAAACTCGCCACTCCAACCGGCGGCCTTCGCCGTGGCGATAGCTGCACCATGAATCCGACTATGGCGTTCTGCGAGTTCCTGCGGAAGATGACTGACCAGGCAGCCATATTTATCCCACTCGGCATTGACCTTTTGTATCAAAGTCTCAATCCCGGCTAGGTTCCACCCTTTGCAGGTTTCGTTTTCCGGTATTACGCCAAATACCTGTGCATCACGAACCACCTTGGCGATAGCGGTCATACCACCATGGATATCGTTATCCACGCCAACATATGTCTCTGCTTTTGCCATCACTCATTTCCTCTCTATGGTTGTTCGATAATTTGTAACACCCCTGACCACAGTCAGGGGTTTACACTTCACCAGGTCGACTTAAGCAGCCTTGCCGTGGAAGATGACCATGGAGGCACCCGCACACTGTGCAAAGTTGTCCAGACCCAGCAGACGAACATGGTTGTCCGGATGGGCCTTATGACAGGCCTCGCACTCTGCCAGGATGGCATCGACGTCGGTCTCACCGAACATCGGCAGCTTCCACATGTACCAGTAGGAACCGCTCGCATTCTTCGGCTCGGTGTGTTCAATGCTGGGGTTCCAGCCTTTGCTCACGATGTACTCGATTTGAGTACGGATCTGCTCTGCACTCATTGCCGGCAGGTATGAGAAGGTCTCAAACTTGCGGCTATCAGTGTTTTCCAGGCTCGATTTGTAATCTTGCATATCACTCATGATTAATTCCTCAATAAATATTTCGAATTCGTTTACAGAGTCCAGCCATCTGGGGTCCAGTCCTCGGACTGGGCCACGCCGAGGCGTGGACTCCGGTCATCAGCCGTTACTTATGCGCAACGTCCAGCTTGTCAACGGTATCGAACTCGAACTTGATCTCTTTCCAGGTCTCCATCGCCATCTTGAGCTCAGGACTGCTCTTGGCAGCAGCGGTAAGAATGTCCTTACCCTCTTTCTCAAGTTCACGACCGGAGTTACGCGCCTCAACACAGGCCTCAACCGCAACACGGTTGGCGGCTGCACCGGCAGCGTTGCCCCATGGGTGACCCAGGGTACCGCCACCGAACTGCAGTACCGAGTCATCACCGAAGATGTTAACCAGCGCAGGCATGTGCCATACGTGGATACCACCGGAGGCAACCGGGATAACACCAGGCATGGAGCCCCAGTCCTGATCGAAGAAGATACCGCGTGAACGGTCTTCCTTGATGTAGGAGTCGCGCATGATGTCGATCCAGCCCAGGGTCGCGTCACGGTCGCCTTCCAGCTTACCGACAACGGTACCGGAGTGGAGGTGGTCACCACCGGACAGACGCAGCACCTTGGTCAATACGCGGAAGTGGATACCGTGGTGGGGGTTACGGTCGAGTACCGCGTGCATCGCACGGTGAATGTGCAGCAGCATGCCGTTGTCCTGACACCACTGGGCCAGCTGGGTGTTAGCAGACAGACCACCGGTCAGGTAGTCGTGCATGATGATCGGGGCACCGATCTCTTTGGCGTACTCGGCACGGCGCATCATCTCATCAGAGGTCGGCGCGGTTACGTTCAGGTAGTGACCCTTACGCTCGCCGGTCTCGGCCTCGGCCTTGTGGATCGCCTCCATAACGAAATCGAAACGGTGACGCCAGCGCATGAACGGCTGGGAGTTAACGTTCTCGTCATCTTTGGTGAAGTCGAGACCACCACGCAGACCTTCATAACAGGCACGACCGTAGTTCTTGGCAGAGAGACCCAGCTTGGGCTTGATGGTACAACCCAGCATCGGACGACCATACTTGTTCATAAGGTCGCGCTCTACCTGAATACCCTGTGGCGGCCCATTACAGGTCATCACATAGGCAACGGGGAAACGGATATCTTCCAGACGCAGCATACGCAGTGCCTTAAAGCCGAATACGTTACCCACCAGTGAGGTCAGTACGTTTACAACCGAACCCTCTTCGAACAGGTCGATAGGGTATGCGATGAAGGCGTAGAAGCAGGTGTCATCACCCGGTACATCTTCAATGGCGTAGGCACGACCCTTATAGTAGTCCAGGTCGGTCAGCAGATCGGTCCATACCGTGGTCCAGGTACCGGTGGAAGACTCAGCGGCTACAGCGGCAGCAACCTCTTCACGCGGTACGCCGGGCTGTGGGGTAACCTTGAAACACGCCAGGAGGTCGGTCTCTTTTGGCGTATACTCAGGCATCCAGTATGTTTCGCGGTACTCTTTAACACCCGCGTTGTAGCTTTTTTCAGCCATGGCTTATAGCTCCTCTTACTTACTACCTTAAAGATGCTGCGGTTATGTTTCACCGCTGCGTTTATTTAAATCACGGGTAGAAATTTAGGCGCAGTGACCAAATAATGGAAATTAATAGTTAATATGACGGTCATTAACGATCGTTAATAACATAGCAAAAGGATAGGACATTGATTAGAGCAACCCTACAACAGTTGCGTGTATTTCAGGCGGTAGCGGAGCACCGCAGCTTTACCAAGGCGGCTGAGGAGATACACCTGACACAGCCGGGGGTATCGATTCAGGTTAAACGCCTCGAAGAAATACTCGATGTCACGCTGTTCGAAAAGATGGGGAACCAGATCTACCTGACGGCTGAGGGTCAGGAGTTGCTGGAAACCTGCCACGATATGTTCGACAGACTTGACCTGTTTGAAGAGAAACTGAAAGAGTTAAGTGGAGAGGTTACTGGTCCTATCAGTGTGTGCGTAGTTAGTTCGGCCAAGTATTTCCTTCCCTTCCTTCTTGGCAACTTCATGCGCCGCTACCCAAACGTAGAGCCACGCCTGAAGGTGACCAACCGCGCCAACCTGCTGGCCCGTCTCGCCACCAATGAGGATGACCTATACATTACCGGGCTGGTTCCCGAAGAGTTACCGGTCATCGAGCACCCCTTTCTTGAGAACGTGTTGGTTGTCACGGCCCCCCCCTCTCATCCACTGGCCAACAAAAAGGGGATCTCACTGGAGGAGTTGACCAGGGAGCGCTTTGTCGGGCGTGAACCCGGCTCAGGAACCCGCAAGGCAGTGGAAGAGCTGTTTCGTGAACAAGGGCTTAAAGTAAGTCCATATATCGAGTTGAATAGCGCAGAGGCGATCAAACAGGGGGTGATGGCTGGACTGGGCCTCGCCGTACTATCCCTACACAGCCTGAGCCTGGAGATCGCCGCGAAAAAACTTGTGGTACTCGATGTGGAGGGCTTTCCGTTACGCCGCCGCTGGTATGCAGTGCATCGCAAGGGGAAGCGCCTGTCACGCGCCGCGCAGACCTTTCTCGATTACCTGCAGGAGGAAGGTGAACAGGAGGTGGCCCACCTGCTCAATGATAGTGGGGAGGCTTGAATGGAAATAGTGACCTCATAGCTTTCCCTGCTATGTATACAGAATGCCATCCCTGTCATTATGACAGTGCGGCTTACGCTGTTGAGTTGACGTGACTTTTGGCATGTAGTATGTGATAATGCACGGCTAACTCCCCCCCGTTATAGAACTTAGTATCCCTTTCAAATACCCTTAAGGAGGGCATGTGGCCGAAACCGAAGCAGAATTACAACTCACCGTTTGGAAAGAACTCGCAATTAGCAAGCAGATGATGATGATGGCGGCGACTGAAGCCCTCAAGCTAGACCCTGATTGCACCCCGGAAGAGCTTAAGCAGGCGCTTGAAGCGACTATCCAGCGCTCCATCGAAGCCGAGCTTGATGTTAGCAGGGCCCAGGGACAGGCAAGCCTTGCTGTCGCCGCCGTGGAACAGAAGTTGGCAGAGAGCCAAAAATCCCTGCAAACCGTTGAAGCGGCCCTCGCCGAGGCACAGGCCCACCAGCAGAAGCTCCAGCAGCAGCTCATTAACGACCGCGCCAACCATGAGCAGCAGCTCAAAAAGCTCAAGGAGAACCTGGCCGAGAAGGAGCGCGCAATCAAGACCATCAGCACCACCCTGTCTGACTCGCCCGAAAACGTGGTGAAGAAGCTCAAGACACTGAAAAAGCAGAAAATGGATGAGTCCAATGCCCGCAAAAAGGCGGAAGAAGCCCTCTCCGCCCTGCGCAAGGAAAAGCAAAAGCTGGAGCAGGACTTGAAGGAGCTGCAGGCTGAGCAGGAAAAATCTGAGGATGAGATAGCCGCTTAAGCACCTGCGCACCAGCGTGTACCGCACGCCCTGCGCAGAACACGGCATAATCTAAAGGGGGGTGGATTGATCCATCCCCCTTTTCTTTTGAAGCCGTGGTACGTCCCCTTACTCAACCGGTTGAAACTACGATGCCAGTAGAATTGATCTGCTAGCGCTCGCCATAGATATGGTACCAACCACCGTCGCTGCTCTCTATTCCATGCGGAGCTTTGGCGACGGGAATGCCAGAGGCAAAGTGGTGATCACCATGGGAGAGAGCGCGTGAAGGCACCCATCTATACCCACTACGGCCCCGCCCGAGATGCTGCAGCTCAAGGAGATAGATAGACCATCCCCGTACAACGATGAAATCCTGATCAGAGCAAAACCCTAACCGCAAGAGAATCGAGCAAGTGTGACGGAGTTCACACTAATCCCCCCCTGTATCTATGCAACAATCCGTTAGCATATAAATATTGTCAAATCGAAAAAATATAACAAATATAGATACATCCTGTGGGGGGATACCTAATGAGAAGAACTGAAAACAAGATCTGTCAGCTGGGTACGTTCGCTGCGCTATTACTGATGTTAATGCCGCTCAGCGGGGCCAGCGAGTCAAAGGAATTGACCTTTGCAATACACCCTCTTCTACCCCAGAGCCAAACCATAAAACTCTACACCCCTCTTGTGAAACACCTGCAAAAGGTAACCGGAAACAAAATCCGTATTGTTACCAACAAGAATCTCTTTGCACACTGGAATGCAACAAATCGTGAGGAGTACGATCTCATTCTGGATGGCCCCCAATTTACAGACTATCGGATCCAGAACAAGCAATACACAGTGCTGGCAAAATTCCCCAGCGTTGTCAGTTATACCCTGGTAGCAAACAGTGAGCTGATGATAATGGATCCCGAGGAGTTAATAGGGAAGAAAATTGCGACAACCTCCTCCCCATCAATTGGCGCCCTGCGACTCTTTGAAATATTTGATAACCCGATGAAACAACCGACCATCATCACTACTGATGATGCTATAACGGCCGTCTCAAAATTAAATCTTGGCGAAGTCGATGCCGCCATGATCCCCACCTTTCTGGTCAATCGCTATGAAGGGCTAAATAGTGTTCTCACCACCCAACAGGTTCCCGCCCCAGCCTTCAGTACATCATCAAAGGTTGCAAGTGAGACCCGAGAGAAGATAAAACAGGCACTACTAACACTGAAGGATACGGTTCAAGGTAGAAACATACTTAAGATTATCAATACCCCCGAATTCGTGGCAACCTCGGCAGATGAGTACAAGGGAGCATCGCGACTTCTCAAAGGTATGTGGGGGATCTGAAGAGGTTACAACAGCGGTAATAACCGGTACTGCCTGGCAAGCAACACAATGCAATAAAGAAAGTGGGATTAAGTTATGGACAAGCCATCACCTTTAATCCCCCAGGCTCGTTGGTGACACTTTCACTTAACTACGAGCACAACCTAAATGCCTGTTACCTCACCACTACCATCAATACCGATGAGATGGGCTGCAGGCTCTCGCGGCAGACCCGGCATGGTGACAATGTCACCGGTGAGTGCCAGAAGATAGCCAGCACCGGCGGCAATACGGATCTGTTCTACCGGCAGGGTAAACCCATCAGGATGACCGGGACGTTTGGGATCAGAGGAGAGCGACAGATGGGTCTTGGCGATGCAGATCGGCAGCTTGTCATAACCGAGTGCGGTGACCTGCGCCAGATCCTTTTTTGCGGCACGACTCAGCTCGATATCGGCCGCACCATAGATGGTTCTGGCGACAGCACAGATCTTCTCTTCTGGTGACTGCTCCAGGTCATAGAGGTAGTGAACCGGCGGCGGTGCATGCCCCGCCATTTTGACCACCGTAGCTGCCAACGCTTCTGCCCCTGCTCCACCCTCGCTATAGGCGGTGGTGCGGGCACAGTGAAGACCCCTCTCCTGGCACCCCAGCTCAATGGTAGCCAACTCCTCCTCGAGATCATCACCAAAGACATTAATGGCAATCACAGGTTCAAAGCCGAAGGTGCGAACGCTTTCCACATGATGTTCCAGATGGTTAAGACCACGTACAATATCCTCCAGCAATCCCTTGCGCTCAAGATTTCCACAACCATGAATACGTAGCGCCCGCACGGTGACGACCAGCACCACGGCGTGGGGCCATAGCCCTGATGCACGACATTTAATATCGAAAAATTTCTCAGCCCCCAGATCAAAGCCGAAACCCGCCTCGGTCACCACGTAGTCGGCCAGCGTGGCCGCAGTGCGCGTTGCCACTACCGAGTTGCAGCCGTGGGCGATATTGCCAAAGGGGCCGCCGTGTACCAGCGCAGGCACCCCTTCGGTTGACTGCACCAGATTGGGCAGCAGCGCTTCATGCAGCAGTGCCGCCATCGCCCCGGTGGCATTAAGCTTACCGGCGGTCACCGGCGCACCATCACGGTCGAAACCGACCAGAATTCGATCAAGTCGCGCCTTGAGGTCATCGATCCCCTCATAAAGAGAGAGGATGGCCATCACCTCAGAGGCGGCCGTGATATCAAAACCGGTTTCGCGCGGCACACCGTTGGCACGACCACCGAGGCCTATCACCACCTGACGTAGCGCACGGTCGTTCACATCAAGCACCCGTCGCCAGAAGATCTGCCGATGCTCCAGGTCGAGGCCGCTATGATGATGAATCGCGTTGTCGATCATCGCCGCCAGCAGATTGTGTGCGGCACCCACCGCATGAATATCACCGGTGAAGTGCATGTTGATACGACTGGAGGGCTCCAGCTGGCAGTGGCCACCGCCGGTGCCGCCCCCCTTGATACCAAAGATTGGGCCGAGTGATGGCTCGCGCAGTGCCAGTGCCACACGATGGCCAAGCCGTTGCATCCCCTGCGCCAGGCCGATGGAGACGGTGGTCTTGCCCTCCCCGGCGCGGGTCGGGTTGATGGCCGAAACGAGAATGATCTTTCCCTTGCCCTGTGCGCCCGGTGGTGCGACAAACTCCGGGTGCAACTTGGCCATCTGATCGCCATAGAGAAACAGTGCATCGGGGGCAAGGCCCAGTTTTGCGGCAGTCTCAACGATAGTGGACATGAACAGCTCCCGTAATGAATTCTTGATGTGTTTCGATCATCTTATAACAGTGAGGGGCCAGGTAGTGAACGGGGTAGAAAAATACACGCTACTCATCACACACAGGGTATAGCACAAGCGGCTTAGCCGCATAGCGTATCGCTCGACCTGTTTGCAATCAGTATATTCATACTCTTTGGAGATATCCGTTCCCTCCCCCGCCTTCTTCGCGGTGCGTTTCATCACCCATTAGCGACCTTAGCCGTCTGTCTGTCCTTCTCGTATGACGAAAAGAATGAGTACCTGTTTCATGGTATGACGTCGATAGTTAATGATATGCTGACATTTATCATTCTAGTCCATTCATGACTTGAAGAGGACAGCACGGAGGTCTCATGAAAGGTCCCAGCGCACTCAGTCATCTTTGTGCACTACTCATGTTATGCGCATCACAGGCCATTGGGGCTAGTGCACTTAAGAGCGATGAGGAGATCATCTACTTCCCCACCAATGCAACATGAAGTGAACAGGACAAGGGCTGGCGGTTAGCCGTTCACGGCTGGGTGTTCGAGGCAGAGCGTGACTCATTATGGCGCAATGGCACGCTGGCACTCCTGAAACAGCAGCTTGAACTGCCCCCTCATAGTAACCATTCCCAGCATCTGCAACAGCGCGGCTGGCCATTTATTGTCGATAATGAACGTAATAAACGGATCAGCGTGCGCATAGCCGAGCGTGAATACCCCCTTTTACCCTCACAGGCCAATGGCCACTTCTACGATGATCTCATGGTAGACGAAAACCTTACTGTCACCGCGAACAACTCACCCTGGCTGGGTTTTGAGACGGTGATGCCTGAGGGGGATGCACGCCGCTTTAGAGGCAGAGTGCAGCTGATCTCTGAACAAGGGTTATCGGTGATCTCCGATATCGACGACACCATCAAGCTGAGCAATGTTCTCGACAAGGAGGAACTATTGCAAAATACCTTCCTGCACGATTTTCAGTCAATTCCAGGCATGGCTGAGTTATATCAGGGATGGAGTAAGCGGGGTGCCGTGTTTCACTACGTGACCGGCTCCCCCTGGCAACTCTATCCCTCACTGAGTGAATTTATCGTAAATTACGATTTTCCGCGCGGCAGTTTCAATATGCGTAACTTCCGCATCAAGGATGCCTCGCTATTCGATTTCCTTGGCAGTTCATACGACTACAAAATCACCACCATAGATAAGCTGATTCAGCGTTACCCGCAGCGACACTTTATTCTGGTAGGCGATTCCGGTGAAAAAGATCCGGAGGTCTATGGTGAAATCGCACGTCGGCACCCCAAACAGATCGCCGCTATATACATCCATAATGTTACTAGAGAATCAGCCACGGCACAGCGATATCAGAGTTCTTTTAACGAGTACCCCGACAAAAAGTGGAAACTATTTAATCACAGCAAAGAGATTGAACAGGAATTGTCCGAACTAATCCCATCACAGTAGGAAGAAGCGGTGCAATTATATATCAGAAATATTTTTTCAGATCACAAAACTGAGCGGACTGCCGTCTCTTTTATGGGCAGAGGATAGATTCCCTCTTCCCATTTAACAGCCGCAGAAAACGCTCTTCATCAACCGGCCGACTGAAGAGATGCCCCTGAAACTGATCACAACCCATGCCACATAGCACATGGAACTGCTCCTCGGTTTCAACTCCTTCGGAAATCACCGTCAGGTTGAGATGCTTGCCCATAACAATGATGGTATTGACCAGTACGTCCCCGTTATTTTTGTCCTGAATATTTTTAACAAAAGACTGGTCTACTTTAAGTTTATTCAGCGGCAACTTCTGCAGATAAGCCAGCGATGAATACCCCGTGCCAAAGTCATCGATGGAGAAGCGAACCCCGAGGGCTTTAAGCGCCTCCATCTTCTCCACGGTCTCTTCGAGATCGTCGACCAACATGCCTTCTGTCAGCTCAAGTTCGATACGCGAGGCCTCTACCCCGGTCTCTGCCAGTATGCCCATCACCTGCGGCACGAAACTGGCCTGACGAAATTGTCGCGGACTCACATTTACAGCTAGCACTGGCAAGCTTATGCCCTGCCCCAGTTCATCCAGATGGCGTATTAGACGGCAGGCCGTCAGCAGTACCCACTCACCAATTGGCAGAATCAGCCCGCTATCTTCCGCCAGCGGAATAAACTCCTCTGGAGAGACCATCCCGCGTTCAGGATGTTGCCATCGCAACAACGCTTCAGCACCGACAATCTCACCAGCCGCATTGCATTGAAGTTGATAGTACAGCGAGAGTTCATCGCGTGTCAGTGCATACCGTAGGTCGTTGTAGAGGTGCATCCGTTCCTCAACCGCCAGCTGCATGCTTGGCAGGAAGAACTGAATGGTGTCGCGCCCCTGCTCCTTCGCCCGATACATGGCGGTATCGGCCTGCTGTAGCAGGTCATCTGCCGTCTCCCCTCCCATCGGGAACAGCGCGATACCGATACTGAGTGTTAGGTGGAGATCATGCCCTTCGATCTGGTAAGGCATAGAGATGACATCACGATACTTCTCCGCAATCTCCTGCACACTCTCTGCGGTTGCCTCCAGATCGTCATTCACCTCCGGCAACAGAATCACAAAGTCATCGCCGCCCATGCGAGATACCGTATCCTCTGCCCGTACCAATGCCTGCAAACGGTTTGCCACGCTCACCAGCAGGTCATCACCCACCTGGTGGCCCAGCGAATCATTAATCGTTTTGAAATTATCCAGATCCAGGAACAGCAGCCCGCCCATATGCTGATGGTGCTGTGTACGGGCAATGGCCTGCTCCAGTCGGTCCAGCAGCAGACGGCGATTGGCCAAACCCGTCAGGCCGTCAAAATAGGCCTGGTACTCCAGCTGCGACTCCGCCTCAAGTCGCTGACTGATATCACTAAAGGTGATCACCGCGCCCAGTACCGCGTCACTCTTCAAGATCGGCGTGCTGTTGTACTCAACCGGTATGCTGTGACCGTCCTTGTGCCATAACACTTCATTATCTACGAAGTGGTGTTCACCCAGGCGCAACGTTGCATTCATCGGGCACTCTTCGAGCGGGTAAGTCGTACCATCCATACGGTGATGGTGAATGAGATTATGCATCGGACGACCAATCAGCTCCTCGGCACGATAGCCAAGAATTACTGCAGCGGCAGGATTTACAAACGTGGTTATCCCAGCGGCATCGACACCAAAGATCCCCTCGGCGGCAGACTCCAGTAGCAGGCGATTATGATCATCTGCCGCCTGCAGAGCCGCATTGGTTCGTTCATGGGAAAAAGCCAGTTCAAGCGAGAACAAAATGGTCCGATGTACCCGCATGGCGCTGCCACTAAGCATAGTAATGTAAAGCACGATCATACCCGCCATCGCCAGGCCCAGTATCTCGTCACTTTGTACAAAACGGACGGCAAGAGGCAAGAGGGTCAACAGGGCAAATGACTGGAAATAGAGATTAATCGGTGAGAGCGTGGTCACCGCCCCAGCTGTCATCCCCGCCAGTACAAAAGAGAGAAAGATCTGGTGGGGTAGTGAATCCATCGGAAACAGGAAATAGGCCGCTGCCCCCCAGGTAATACCGGAGAGTATCGTGCCGAAGAAAAAAAGATTCCCCCAGTAGATTAGGTTTCGCTGCTCGGGGACCTCTAGCTGGTATCGCCAGTACCAGTATAAGCGCACGCCATTGACCAGCATCAGTGACAGAAACCAGTAGATAACGATATCACTGTCGATAACCGACGACTGAATAGTCGCCAACAGCAAACCATTGATGAAGATAGTGAGTAGCGACAGCGGTAGTGCATCGACTACCAGCTTAAGCTGTTCACCATAGATAATTTGTTGGCTTATTTTTGTTGTTGCCATATGACTGATGTTTACCCATCAGTTGTGAGCCTGACGTGATCTGCCAGAACTTTTTAGTCCGCTACACTTCCCTCCCGCGTTGTTGTTTCATTATCTATTCCATAAGATGCGTGAGTGTAACAACAATCTTTTACTCAAGTCCACGCGTACCTAATGAGAGCGCTGCCGCCCCCCGGCCTCCGTGCAGGATCCGAATAGTGGGGGTAAGTGGAATTTACATATCCCCCTGACCAATATGAAATCAACCAGGCTCCAGGAGGCGGTGACACCGGTTACACCTCTGGCCCAAATGAGAGCACACCACTACTTCTTGCTGGCGGAGCGGTCCAGAGCATCAAGATGTTGTAATTTCTCAACAATCTTTTTTTCGAGTCCACGCGGCACCGGATAATAGTACTCTCGCTCCCCCATCTCTTCAGGAAAATAGGTTTCACCCGCGGCATAGGCCTCGGGTTCATCGTGGGCGTAACGGTACTCTTTACCGTAGCCCAGCTCTTTCATTAATTTCGTCGGGGCGTTACGCAGGTGGATCGGTACTTCAACAGAACCGTTACTCTGTGCATCACTCATCGCCGCCTTGTAGGCCATATAGACCGCGTTACTCTTTGGCGCACAGGCGAGATAGACAATGGCCTGAGCGATGGCCAGCTCCCCCTCGGGGGAACCGAGGCGCTCCTGCACCTCCCAGGCGTTTAACGATATATCCAGTGCACGGGGATCGGCATTACCTATATCCTCCGAGGCCATGCGCACCACGCGACGTGCAACGTAAAGGGCGTCAACACCGCCGTCGATCATGCGGGTGAACCAGTAGAGTGCGGCATCGGGTTTGGAGCCGCGCACCGATTTGTGCAGTGCGGAGATCTGATCGTAAAAGGCCTCGCCCCCCTTGTCGAAACGACGCACGCCGCCAGCCAGCACCTCGTTTAGCGTCGCCTCAAGAACCACCTCTTTACCATCCTGTTTTTCTGCCAGGTCGGCGGCGATCTCCAGAAGATTCAGCGAGCGACGCGCATCGCCATCGGCGACCTCGGCGATGCGTTTACGCAGGTGCTCATCGAGTACGATGTCGCGTTCACCCAGGCCGCGCTCTTTATCATTCAGCGCACGCAATAACACCCCGTCAATGTCCTCGGTAGTGAGGCTCTTCAACACATAGACACGGGCACGGGAGAGTAGCGCGTTGTTTAATTCAAACGAGGGGTTCTCGGTGGTGGCACCGATGAAGGTGAAGGTACCGTCCTCGACATAGGGGAGAAAGGCATCCTGTTGTGATTTATTAAAGCGGTGTACCTCATCGACAAACAGCACGCTGGAACGTCCCATCGCCTGCGCCTGTTTTGCCTGCTCGACAGCAGCGCGGATCTCCTTGACCCCGGAGAGTACCGCCGAGATGGTGAGAAACTGTGCCGCGGAGGTGCGTGCGATCATCCGCGCCAGGGTGGTCTTGCCGGTGCCAGGAGGCCCCCAGAAGATCATCGAGTGAAGGTTGCCCGACTCTATGGCGAGCCGCAGCGGCTTGCCCTCACCCAGCAGGTGCTGCTGGCCGTAAAACTCTGCGGGGGATTGCGGACGCATCCGATCCGCTAATGGTCGTAGTGCTTGTGTCTGCTCCTGCTGTTGTTGCGAGAAGAGATCGCTCACTCAAGCGCCTCGCCGATCACATCAACGCCGGGTGGTGGGGTAAAGGTAAAGACATCGGTAGCCAGCTCGGGGTTACGTGTCATCGGGTCAAAATAGAGGCGGGTACTCTGACCGAAACCGTCCACCATCTCCATGGCGCGCAGAGTATCGCCATCCATCGCCAGCTTTACAAAATCGAAGTTGCTGTCGGCATCTTTAGGATTGAGCTCCAGCCAGTACAAGCCGCCATCCTTCAGGCCCACTTCACGCACCTCGAAATTGGTCTCCAGCGGTTCAACCGTGCTGAGCAACAGCGCCGGGGTGGAACCGAGGGCATCGGACTGTGGCTTCACCGTTACCTGTTCCAGGTCGCGGTCATAGAACCAGATGTTCTTTCCATCGGCCACATAGAGTTGCTCGTAGGGATTCTGGTATTGCAGACGGAACAGTCCGGGGCGCTGCACCGCCATGATCCCCTCGCTCTTCTCGATCAACTCACCGGCGGCATTGTTAAGGGTCTGCACAAAGGCGGCCTTAATCGTGGTCAACTCATTGAGAAATCTCTCCAGCCGTTGCTGCCCTTCACCGGCATGCAGCAGCGAAGAGAAGCCGAACAACGAGAGTGCGAGCAGTGAACCTAAAACATTCTTTTTCATTTAATTAATCCTTGGGGGGCGGGGGGGCCAGTACTTCACGTGAGCCGTTGGATTGCAGCGAACTGACCACGCCAGCCGCCTCCATATCCTCGACCATGCGTGCGGCACGGTTGTAACCAATCTTGAGGCGACGCTGAATACCGGAAACTGAAGCGCGACGTGTCTCCAGGACGATCTGCACCGCCTGGTCATAAAGTGCGTCGCCCTCACTGGCACTATCGTCACTGAAGGAGCCTGCATCGCCGGGGTAAAGCGGACCGCTGCTCTCCTCCATGCCGTTAACAATTTCATCAAGGTAACTCGGCTCGCCGCGTTTTTTCAGGTCTTCGACCACCGCGTGAACCTCGTGGTCATCGACAAAGGCGCCATGAATGCGTTTCGGAATACTGGTACCAGGCGGCATGTAGAGCATGTCACCGTGGCCCAGCAGCGCCTCTGCCCCCATGGCATCGAGGATGGTACGCGAGTCGATACGCGAGGAGACCTGGAAGGCGATACGGGTGGGGATGTTGGCCTTGATGAGTCCGGTCAGCACATCTACTGAAGGTCGCTGGGTGGCGAGGATCAGGTGAATACCGGCGGCACGCGCTTTCTGTGCCAGACGGGCGATCAGCTCCTCCACCTTCTTGCCGACCACCATCATCATGTCGGCCAGCTCATCAACCACCACCACGATAAAGGGCAGTGGTTCCAGCTCGGGGCGGTCTGCCTCCAGCTCCGGGGCATCGGGCACCAGCGGCTGCCAGATGGGGTCCTTTAGCGGCTGCTTGGCGTCGATCGCCTCCTTCACCTTTTTGTTGAAACCACCGATGTTACGCACCCCCATCGCCGCCATCAGCTTGTAGCGGCGCTCCATCTCGGCGACACACCAGCGCAGCGCATTGGCCGCATCCTTCATGTCGGTGACCACCGGGGCGAGCAGGTGCGGGATGCCATCATAGATGGAGAGTTCCAGCATCTTCGGGTCGACCATGATCAGCCGCACCTCTTTGGGCGTGGCGTTGTAGAGCAGGCTCAGGATCATCGCATTCACCGCCACCGACTTACCCGAGCCGGTGGTACCCGCCACCAGCAGGTGGGGCATCTTGGCCAGATCGGCAATGGCGGGCTCGCCGCCGATATCCTTGCCCAGCGCCAGGGTCAGTACCGACTTGGAGTCCTCGTAGACCTTGGAGCGAAGGGTCTCGGAGAAGTAGACGATCTCGCGGTTCTCATTGGGCACCTCCAGGCCGATGGTGGTCTTGCCGGGGATCACCTCGACCACCCGCACACTGGCGGTGGAGAGGGCACGGGCCAGGTCCTTGGAGAGGTTGACGATCTGGCTCACCTTCACCCCGGGGGCCGGCTGGATCTCATAGCGGGTGATCACCGGCCCCGGATGGACCTCCTCCACCACCACCTCGATGCCAAAGTCCTTGAGTTTCATCTCCAGCAGGCGGGAGATCGCCTCCAGCGATTCGGTTGAAACAGGGTGCAGCGGTGCCTTCGGGTCATCCAGCAGCGAGAGCGCGGGTAGCCCCCCCTCCACCAGCGGGGTATCGAACAGCGGCACCTGCCGCTCCTTCTGCTCACGGATGGTGGGGGGCTTGGGCTGGTGGATCACCGGCTCGATACGCGGCGGCGGACGCTGTTCCACCCGCTTCTTCTCTACCGCCACCACCTTCTCACGCTGCTGTTTCGCCTTGCGGGCGATGATGCGCTCACGCAACTCAACCACCTTCCCCTTCACCCAGGCGATGAGCCCCAGTACGCGGGCACCAGTCGCATCCATCAGCCACAGCCAGCTGAGGCCGGTAAAGAGCGTCACCCCGGTAAGAAACAGCGCCAGCAGAAACAACGTCGCACCCAGGAAGTTGAAGGTATTGACCAGCCCGCCACCGACCACATCACCAAGGATGCCGCCACTGTTAAGCGGCAGTGTCCCCTCGGCGACATGGAAGTGCAAAAAGGCGAGCCCCGCACCGGTCATCATGGTCAGCACAAAACCGAGACCACGCAGGGTAAGATGGGCGGCGTAGGAGCCGTCGATCTCCGCCCTCTCCTCGCGATAGATCATCCACGCCCCGTAGGCGACAAGGAAGGGGAAGAGATAGGCCATGCGGCCGAACAGGTAAAGGAAGACATCAGAGAACCACGCCCCGAAGCGCCCGACCATATTGTCGATCCCCTCATTCACGCTGCTGTGGGACCAGCCGGGGTCGCCTGGATGATAGCTGATGAGTGAGAGCAACATGATCAGCGCCAGCATGCCGACCAGGATCAGCGCCCCCTCACGCAGTCCGCGATGCAGATGCGCGCCAATGGCGAAGCGCTCTCCCCTCTTTTC
Source organism: Thiohalomonadaceae bacterium (assembly GCA_041554195.1). GTDB lineage: Bacteria > Pseudomonadota > Gammaproteobacteria > Thiohalomonadales > Thiohalomonadaceae > JAPHSX01. Next base: position 196,829 of record JBFFMJ010000002.1, on the reverse strand, counting down.
TGATGCCTGGGCCAAAAGTTAATCCTGTGAATAAATAAGGTTAAATAACATATTGTTAATATTTGTATTTTGCCCTGTCATCCTTAATCTCTCAAGGCGGGATGCACCACCCTGCCTGCCTCTACATTGACCCCGGCACGCAGTGAATCGTTCCATTCCCCTGCCGCCAGCCTGATGGCGTAGGGAATGAGCGCGGCAGAGAGCGCCTGTGAGGCACTGCGCGGCACCGCCCCAGGCATATTGGTCACCCCGAAGTGGACCACCCCATGCTCGATAAAGGTTGGCTCGGCCCAGGAGGTGGGTCGGGTGGTCTCGATGCAACCGCCCTGGTCCACCGCGACATCGATGATCACCGAGCCGGGCTGCATTGATGCCACCTGAGAGACGGAGACCAGATGGGGCGCCTTCGCCCCAGGAATGAGCACCGCGCCGATCAGCAGGTCCGCCTCGCGAACCGCCTTATCGATAGCATCAGCATAGGGGTAGAGGCCGGTCACATTGGCCCCGAGGGAACGCAGAGCGGCCAGCTTGTCGCGATTCCGGTCAAACACCGTCACCCGTGCCCCCATCGCGGCGGCCATTGCGGTGGCGTTGCCGCCGACCACCCCGCCACCGAGCACCACCACATGACCGCGTTCGGCGGCCGGCAGGCCACCCAGCAGCAGCCCCTTGCCGCCAGCCGGACGCTGCAGCAACTGTGCCCCATTCTGTGCGGCGATGCGCCCGGCGATATCGGACATCGGCGCCAGCAGCGGTAGTGCATGCCCTTCGCTCACCGTCTCGAAGGCGACGCCGGTAAGGCCGATTTCCAGTAGCGCGGCCATCAGCGCCGGTTCTGCCGCCAGGTGCAGGTAGCAGAACAGCAGATGGTCGGCACGCAACAGCTCCAGCTCCTGTGGCTGTGGCTCCTTCACCTTAATGATCAGTGTTGCGCCCCCATATAACTCAGCAGCTGTTGCGACGATTGAGGCACCGGCGGCGCGGTACTCCTCATCCGTATAGCCGCTGGGAACGCCGGCCCCCTGCTCCACCAGCAGGGTGTGACCATGCTTCACCAGTTCAGCCACAGCGGCGGGCACCAGGCCTACGCGCCCCTCCAGCGTCTTTACCTCACGGGGAATACCGATCTGCATAACCTATCCTTTACCTGAGTTTCAGCATTTCGTAATATGCCTGACTTTCTTACTTAAGATTAATTAAGTACCACTACGGAGATCCTCAACGATTTCCGAGTCTATCACACGGAGTTTACCCCATGAGCGAAGCCAAGCACTGTCGTCTACTTATCCTCGGTTCCGGTCCCGCCGGCTACACCGCCGCCGTTTACGCCGCCCGCGCCAACCTCAACCCTGTGCTGGTAACCGGTATGCAGCAGGGTGGCCAGCTCACCACCACCACCGAGGTCGACAACTGGCCCGGCGGCGCCGAGGGGCTGCAGGGTCCGCAGCTGATGCAGGAGATGCTGGAGCACGCCGAGCGCTTCAACACCGAGGTGATCTTCGACCACATCCACAGCGCCGACCTCTCCAGCCGCCCCTTCACGCTCACCGGTGATTCCGGCAGTTACACCTGCGATGCGCTGATCATCGCCACCGGTGCCTCGGCCATGTATCTGGGTCTCGACTCCGAAGAGGCCTTTAAGGGGCGCGGCGTCTCCGGCTGCGCCACCTGCGACGGCTTCTTCTACCGTGGTCAGAAGGTCGGTGTGGTCGGCGGCGGTAACACTGCCGTGGAAGAGGCGCTGTATCTGTCCAACATCGCCGCCGAGGTCACCCTGATCCACCGTCGCGACACCTTCCGCTCCGAGAAAATCCTCATCGACCAGCTGATGGAGAAGGTGGAGAACGGCAACATCAAGCTCGCCACCTTTGAAGAGGTGGACGAGGTACTGGGCGACCAGTCCGGTGTCACCGGCGTGCGTCTGAAGAACAACCAGGACGGTTCCACCCGCGAGGTCGAGATGACCGGCCTGTTCATCGCCATCGGCCACAAGCCCAACACCGACCTCTTTGCTGATCAGCTGGAGCTGGACCACGGCTACATTGTCACCAAAAAAGGACGTGAGGGTAACGCCACCGCCACCTCCGTTGAGGGCGTGTTCGCCGCCGGTGACGTGGCCGACCCGATCTACAAGCAGGCGATCACCTCGGCTGCCAGCGGCTGCATGGCGGCACTGGATGTCGAGCGCTTCCTGGAAAGCTAACAGAGCGACACGACACTGAGCGACATGCAACACAACAGTGGCTCCCTGCTCCATCACTGGGGCAGGGATCTTCAGCTCTGGGCCTACATTACCGTTACACTGGTACTGTTCCGCCTGTTGCTCATCACCCTGTTTTTTGAACAGGCCACGCCCGACAGCGGCATCGCCTCTGTTCTTACCGTCATCGGCAACGGGCTGCGCTACGACATCTCCACCGCCGGCGTCTGGGTACTACCCACCTTCCTATTAAGCCTCAGCCTGTTATTTCTCAAAAATGATGGTTGGCTAACGCGACTGCGCGGTCTCTCTGCCCGTCTCTACATCATTATCGCCTTTATCATCTTCGGTGCCGATATCGTCTATTTCGATGAATACGGTGATCAGTTCGACAACCACGTGTTCGGTATCGCCCACGATGACACCAAGGCGATCTTACTTACGGTATGGAAGGAGTATCACCCGCTACTCTTAGCCGCCATCGTCACCCCGCTGATCTTCGCCAACCTCTATCTGGTACGACGCTGGCTCACGACCACACCGCCAGCGCTGCACACCCTGCTAAGTCGAATGCAGCATCTGCCGCTACGTGTCGTGACCGCGGTGGTAATGTTTTTGTTTGTCGCCGCAATGGTGCGCGGCGGCACCCTGAGCGGTGAACCGATCCGCCTCAAGCACGCCTTTGTGGTCGATGATATATTTCTCAACCGCACCGTGCTCAACCCCTTCTCTGCCCTGCGCTACACCATCAAAACGCGACTGGCACTGGAGACCGGCACGGCCTTGAAGCACTTCTGGCCCGATAAGGATCTAGGCAGCGCCATCGACCTCATTCGTAGCGAGCGCGGACTGCCACCCTATAGCGGCAAAGGTATCGAAGAGGGGCTCACGGTTACGGCAAAGGGTCACAGCGGCAGCAAACCGAAACATATCTTCCTGATGCTGATGGAGAGCCACAGCGGCTGGACGGTGATGCCCGCCTACCGTGATGTTGGCCTGTCACCGGAATTTTCCAAACTGGCCGATGAGGGGATCTATTTTCCCAACTTTCTGCCCGCCTCCAGCGGCACCATCGGTTCAATGAATGCACTAATCACCGGCTTTCCCGATGCCGGTCTTAACATTAATTATGAGACCACAGCACTGAAGCCCTACGGCTCCAGCATCGCCCACATCATGCGGCAGCAAGGCTACAAAACGCGCTTTTTCTACGGCGGTTTTCTAAGCTGGCAACGGCTCGATAGTTTTGCCAGCAATCAGGGCTTTGAAGAGATCTACGGCGGTGGCTCGATGAGCGCCGAGGCCGACACCAACGAGTGGGGAGTCGATGACAAGCACCTCTTCAACTTTATCCTCAACAAGGTTAACGATGAGGTGCCCAGCTTTAACTTCATCCTCACCACCTCCAACCACCCGCCTTTCGACCTGCCGTTGTATGAATTGGGCTATCACATTAAAGACAAACTCCCCGCCCCGCTCAAGGAGACCAAAGAGGAAACGGTGAAGGTACTCGGTCACCTCTGGTACGCCGACCAGCAGGCAGGGCGCTTTGTACGCGAGGCCGATAAGCGGCTGGATAAGGCCCTGTTTGCCATTACCGGCGACCACACCGCACGCCTGCAGGTACGCTTTCCCGGTGACAGCGTGGCCGAACAGACCGCCGTCCCTTTCATCCTCTTTGGGCCAAAGGTGTTGAGCGAGAGTGGCACCAGGGCGACGGCAGGCAGCCACATCGACATCGTCCCCACCCTCATCGAACTGGTTGCTGATGACAAGACAAGCTACCCCGCCTTTGGCCAAAACATGTTGCACAAACAGTCCCCCAGCATCGGCCTTGGCTGGCAGTACCTGATGGGTGAGGATTACATCGCCAACGAAGCCGACGACTATGGGGTATTTGCCCTTGCCGGCTCACAGCGCCCAGTAGACAAACCGCCGTTACAGGCAACGCGCAAATATTATAATGCACTCAAGGCTCTGAGCTGGCAGCGGATAAAGCGAGGGCAAAAAATCCCCTCACTCGATAAAACTAAAAACAAGTAACATTTATCCGCCGCGAATTATTTAATTCCGTATGACGCTGGCGCTAGAAGAATACAAGTATATTCGCTAAGAAGAGAACGAAGTAATAACAGCTTAAATACCTCTCAAAACCACTCAGCACAACACTTACCCAGCCTCAACCCATAACAGATCCAGTGTAAGCACGACATTTTGCTCTAACGCCGACGTTACTGTATAAATTCACTGTTACATCTCGCTGCACCCCATAACAACCTTTCAAAGGACTGAATATCATGCGTATCATGCCGCTAGTACTAGCCACCCCATTCCTGCTCTACGGTGCTGTTAGGGGCTACCTCTGGTATGAAGTAAAGGCCAGTGCAGACGACATGGCTCAGGCGGCATCGCAATACGCAACAATTAGCTACGACTCGGTTTACACCTCCCTGCTTGGCGACGAGGTGGGCCTCGACAACATCATCATAAAACCTCTCATGACTCAGGATGTATTCCGCATCGAACAGATCCGCGTTAGCGCTCCACATGCGGGTTACTTCATTAGCGCCGGTAATAACCTGGAAAAGGGAGAACTGCCCGAAAACCTCGCCATGCAAATTAAGCGTCTGCACATAGACATAAATAGTGAACTATTCACCTTGCTGGAACAGATGCAACAGCAGGCTGCGCTGGCGCAAGCCGACGAGACAGGAATGTGGCTTGCAAGTCTGGATACACTCGGCTGCGGAGACCTCACCACATTCACCATTAATGACTATCGCACCATGGGACTCGGGAATATCATTGCAGATGCGAATATCAGCATGGCCTATAATGATAAGCAGGGAAACACACGTATCAAGGTCGATACCCATATCGATAAACTCTATGATATTGGCTTCTCTTTAGATTTTGACCTTACGCCACAGTCAATGAGCAGTGCCCTCTCCAGCAATAACATACCAAGGACAACCCTCAGCTATCGAGACACCGGCTATTACCATCTGCGAAATAATTACTGTGCCGAACTGAATGAAAGTAATATTGAAGAATATGTTGATCACCACATAACCCAGCTGAGTTCGACACTTAAGGCCACATTCCCCGAGCAGACCATCAATGCCTACAAACAGTTCATGATAAAAGGGGGAACCTTTAACATAGAACTAGACCCATCAGAAGAGCAATCACTCGAAGGCCTGAGTTATTACGCCTCGGCAGACATCATAGATATGTTAGGACTCAGCTTTAGTATTAATAACACCCGACTAGAAACAGAGCAGATTCAATGGGGTGGCAAGCAAACAGGGGTGACGGTTAGCCGTGCTAGCAAACAGGAAAAAAAGCCTGTCATCCGCCGTGATGCACTACGCCCCACAGTTTCCTCTACGCCCAGTAAGAACTGGCAACAGCGCACGGCCCTAGCGTCTCAGGTGAAAGATATTGATGATGCCGGGAAGTACCTCAAAAAGATGGTGGAAGTCACAACGATTGAAGGCAAGGTGCGTAAAGGGGTGCTCGGAGGTGTTACAGAGGATAACATCACTATTGTGGTCGAATATCGTACCGGCTCGCTCTCCTACCCGGTGGAACTGAAGCACATCACAGAGTTCAGGGTGCACAAATAACATTGCGTCCTGCTCAACGTCACACGAGACGACTCACATGCCCCTTGCCCCGCTAACACAAATGGGCACAGGCGGCGATAAGAGCGGTGAAATCCTTCAACTCGGCTATTATCGCTTAAGTACGATGATCATGCCCTTCATACCCGATACCCGATACCCCTAATCTTAATTCCTGATCTAGAAAAACTATAACCAGATGTATACAAGGTCAGGGGAGAACCCGTAACGGCTGGAACCAAACTTACCTCAGTGACAACACATCGCGCATATCGAACAGCCCCTTCTCTTCCCCAGCCAGCCACGCCGCAGCACGCACTGCGCCCTTGGCGAAGGTCATGCGGCTGGAGGCCTTGTGGGTGATCTCGATGCGCTCACCAATCCCGGCGAACATCACGGTATGTTCACCCACGATGTCTCCAGCGCGAATCGTCTCAAAACCGATAGTCTTGCGATCACGCTCGCCGGTGCGTCCCTCACGACCGTAAACGGCACACTCTTTCAGGTCTCGACCGAGGGTTTCGGCCACCGCCTCCCCCATTGCCAGTGCGGTACCGGAGGGGGCATCAATCTTGTGGCGGTGGTGGGCCTCAATGATCTCGATATCGACCTCGTCACCCAGCACCGCTGCCGCCATCTGTAACAGTTTAAGGGTAAGATTTACGCCAACGCTCATGTTGGGGGCGAAGACGATGGCGATATCCCTGGCCGCCTCATCAAGTTGTGCCTTCTGCTCATCAGTTAATCCGGTGGTACCGATAACAATCTTTTTATTATTGGCGCGGCAGAAGGCCAGATTCTGTGCGGTGACCTCGGGCAGGGTGAAATCGATAAGCACATCAAAATGGTCGCAGGCGGCCTCCAGTGAATCGACAATCTTGACCGCCAACGGCCCTACCCCGGCCATCTCTCCAGCATCCGCCCCGATGAGGGAGGAACCGGGGCGCACGATGGCAGCACCCACCGAGACACCCTCGGTCTGATGCGTGGCTTCGATCAAGTTTCTTCCCATACGCCCGGCGGCACCAACGATTGCGATTCTCACTCTCTGCTCCTCATTTAACTATTTTTTCCAATGCGACTTGCGACTGAATTATAACTCCCGCAACAAGGGAATTCCCCCCTGCCCGAACAGCCCAAAGCGCTACCAGCTGATGTACGCGTAACCCTGTTCCTGTAGCTCCATCAGATCCGCGGCACCGACCTCGACGACTTTGGCAAAGGGCAACAGATCACTCTCTGACCAGTTAAGACTCTTCATGGTATTGCCGCAGGCGTGGAACTCGACACCGTATTGCGCCAGGGAGGAGACACGCTGACGGATCTCCTGCTTCACTTCACGCCCCGGGTTCTTGCCCAGAATATGAATCCCCTCGGCATAGGCAACCACTACGATCTTGATGTTATCGCCATATTTGCGCAGCATTTCGCCGACAGAGAAGATCACATGATCCTGATACCCGAGATTGGCCTTATTAAACTGGTAAACCACGTGGTGGTCGGGCGGATCACCCGGAAAGCGTAGCTCCTCTTCCGGCTCATCCTCAGCATGTACACGCGTTGCAGCCGCCACACCGATACCGGCCAACATGCCGCCGAGCAGGCGACGGCGTGCGCCATCGATTCGATTCATCCATGAGGCACTATTCTGTTTCTCAGCCATCATTCACCTCTGCCAGAAAAACGAAAGCCACCGTGAGTAGCGGCGGCTTCGTGTTGAAATACAATCAGTATAGAAGTTGTCGCGATTTATAGCTTTAGATCGTCAAAAAACTTCTTCACCCCACCCAGCCAGGTATGGTGCTTGGGGCTGTGCTTATCGTTACCCTTCATGCTCTTCTCAAACTCACGCAACATCTCTTTCTGCTTGTTGGTGAGATTGACCGGGGTCTCGATCACCACACGACAGAGCAGATCACCGACCTGACTGCTACGCACCGATTTCACCCCCTTACCACGCAGACGGAACAGCTTGCCGGTCTGGCTCTCAGCGGGCACCTTGAGCTTGACCCGGCCATTGAGGGTGGGCACATCAAGCTCACCACCCAGTGCCGCGGTGGTAAAGGCAATCGGCACCTCACAGTGCAGGTCGCCGCCATCGCGTTTGAAGATGGGGTGTTCACGCACACTGATCTGCACGTAGAGATCGCCTGCCGGGCCACCGCTCTCCCCCGCTTCACCTTCACCACTCAGGCGAATGCGATCACCGTTGTCGACACCGGCAGGCACCTTCACCGAAAGGGTCTTTTTCTTCTCTACCCGGCCCTCGCCGTGACACTTGTGACAGGGGTCGGAGATGATCTGACCGTTACCGTGACAGCGCGGACAGGTCTGTTGCAGCGAGAAGAAGCCCTGCTGCATGCGAACCTGCCCCTGACCATGACAGGTGGGACAGGTGGTTGGTGATGAGCCTTTCCTGGCTCCGCTACCACCGCACTCGATACAGGCGATCAGGGTGGGCACACGGATCTTCACCGTGGTGCCGTTAACTGCCTCTTCCAGATTGAGCTCAAGGTTATAACGCAAATCAGCGCCACGATAGACGCGCTGACCGCCACCACCGCCGCCACCAAAAATGTCGCCGAAGATATCGGAGAACGAACTGCCGCCGCCAAAACCACCGCCGCCGTATCCACCACCGCCCATGCTTTGGTCAACACCGGCGTGTCCGAACTGGTCATAGGCGGCACGTTTCTGCGCATCAGAGAGGATATCGTAGGCCTCCTTGGCCTCCTTGAATTTATCCTCTGCCCCTTTATCGTCCGGGTTACGGTCCGGGTGGTGCTTCATCGCCAACCGCTTAAAGGCCTTCTTAATTTCGGCCTCGGTGGCGTTTTTCTGCACCCCTAATATCTCGTAAAAGTCGCGTTTCGACATCGTATTCGCTTTGCTTTGTGTATGACTTTTAGGCCCCGCAAACGGAACCCGTTAAAACGGCAACAGGCGGGAGTGCCCGCCTGTTACAGATCAAAGGTTTGAAGTAAACCTTACTTCTTGTCGTCCACCTCTTCAAACTCGGCGTCGACAACATCATCACCACCGGCATCAGAACCGCCCTCGGCACCCGCATCAGCAGCGGCGGCACCTTCAGCCCCCTGCTTCTCGGCATAGAGCTTCTCCGCCATCTTGCCGGAGGCATCGGTGAGAACCTTGGTCTTGGCTTCGATATCGTCCTTGTCGTCGCCCTTCATCGCCTCTTCCAGCTCCTTAATCGCCGCTTCGATCTGCTCCTTCTCAGCAGCGTCGATCTTGTCACCGATATCTTCCAGACCCTTGCGGGTAGCGTGGATCATGGAGTCCGCATGGTTGCGTGCGTTCACCAGCTCATGGAACTTGGCATCCTCGGCCTTGTGGGCCTCGGCATCCTGTACCATCTGCTCGACTTCTTCATCGCTCAGACCCGAGGAGGCCTTGATCACGATGTTCTGTTCCTTGCCGGTGCCCTTATCCTTGGCGGAGACATTAAGGATACCGTTGGCGTCGATATCAAAGGAGACCTCGATCTGCGGTACACCACGTGCGGCCGGTGGAATGTCCGAGAGGTCGAAACGCCCCAGTGACTTGTTGCCGCTCGCCTGCTCACGCTCACCCTGCAATACATGCACGGTTACCGCGGTCTGATTGTCATCGGCGGTAGAGAAGATCTGGCTCGCCTTGGTAGGTATGGTGGTGTTCTTGTCGATGAGCTTGGTCATCACACCGCCCATGGTTTCGATACCCAGTGACAGCGGGGTCACGTCGAGCAGCAGTACGTCTTTTACTTCACCACCGAGTACACCACCCTGAATCGCTGCACCCACGGCAACGGCCTCATCGGGATTCACATCCTTACGCGGCTCCTTACCAAAGATGCTCTCAACGGTCTGCTGCACCTTGGGCATACGGCTCTGACCACCGACCAGAATCACATCGTCGATTTCAGAGGCGGCGAGACCGGCATCTTTCAGTGCCATGCGGCAGGGCTCGATGGTACGGCTAACCAGCTCCTCGACCAGCGACTCCAGCTTGGCGCGGGTGATCTTCAGGTTGAGGTGCTTGGGGCCGCTGGCATCCGCGGTGATGTACGGCAGGTTGATCTCGGTCTGCTGGCTGGAGGATAGCTCAATCTTCGCCTTCTCCGCCGCCTCTTTCAGGCGCTGCAGGGCCAGCGGGTCGTTGTGCAGGTCAACCTCGTTGTCCTTCTTGAACTCATCGGCCAGGTAGTCGATAAGGCGCAGGTCGAAGTCCTCACCACCGAGGAAGGTATCACCATTGGTGGAGAGCACCTCAAACTGATGCTCACCGTCAATTTCGTTGATCTCGATAATCGAGATATCGAAGGTACCGCCACCCAGGTCGTAGACCGCGATCTTGCGATCCCCGGTCTGCTTGTCCATACCGAAGGCCAGCGCCGCGGCGGTCGGCTCGTTGATGATGCGCTTTACATCCAGACCGGCGATCTTGCCGGCATCCTTGGTGGCCTGGCGCTGCGAGTCATTGAAGTAGGCCGGGACGGTGATGACCGCCTCAGTGACCGTTTCACCGAGATACTCCTCGGCGGTCTTTTTCATCTTCTGCAGCACCTTGGCAGCAATCTCAGGTGCTGCCATCTTTTTGCCCTTCACCTCGACCCAGGCATCGCCATTGTCGGCCTTGACGATTTTGTAAGGCACCATCTTGATGTCTTTCTGCACCTCGGCATCATCAAAACGACGACCGATCAGACGCTTAATAGCGAACAGGGTGTTTTCAGGATTGGTAACGGCCTGACGCTTGGCCGACTGGCCAACTAATACTTCGTCATCATCCTTGCTGTAAGCGATGATAGACGGCGTAGTACGACCACCCTCGCTGTTCTCTATGACGCGTGGCTTACCACCTTCCATGACAGCCACACAGCTGTTGGTGGTGCCGAGGTCGATACCAATAATTTTACCCATATTCATTCTCCAGAAAGTTTGTTACATCCCCGAGGGGAAAAGTCTTAAGCCGTACATAATGACGACGAGTTCGAATTCAAGAGCTTATTTGCTCACCATTACCATCGCCGGACGAATCAGGCGGTCATTCAGCACATAGCCCTTTTGCATCACCGCAGTGACAGTATTGGGTTCGTACTCATCGGAGGGCTGCATGCTCATCGCCTGGTGCAGCTCCGGGTTGAAGGGCTCGCCCAGCGGGTTGACCTCGTTAACGCCGAACTTCTCCAGTACGCCGCTAAACATCTTCAGGGTCAGCTCGGTGCCCTCATGCAGCTTCTGTGCAACCTCATGGTCGCTGCCCTGGGCGGCGGCCAGTCCCATCTCCAGACTGTCGATCACCGGCAGCAGCTCGGTGGCAAATTTCTCCAGGCCGAACTTGTGCGCCCTCTCCACATCAGCAGTAGCACGACGACGGGTATTCTCCAGCTCGGCCTGCATGCGCAGCACCTGGTTCCAGTGATCATCGGCCTTGGCGCGGGCATCTTCCAGCAGCAGCGCCAGATCCTCGCTGCTGTCTTCGCTGGTGCCCACAACCTCGGCAGTGGCCTCAGCCTGTGCTGTCGCCTTCTCCCCGCTCGCCTCGACTACAGGCTCCTCGGTCTCGGTTTCGGCTGACATCTTCTCTTTACTCATTACTTACTCCGCTTTCATAAACTGTCCCCATCAAACGACGGGGTTAAACGTAAATTCTGTGTGCAACTATTTAAGCTGATTCAGGGAATTACCCAGCAGCCTTGCCGTTATATCAACGATGGGGATCACCCGGTCATAAGCCATACGGGTAGGGCCGATCACCCCCAGCACACCAATCAGCTCACCATCGACCTTATACGGCGCAGAGACCACGCTACAGTCACCCAGCACCTCATAACCCGACTCTTCGCCGATAAAGATCTGCACCCTGTCGGCACGCAGTGACTGATCCAGCAGCTGCAAAATATCGCGTTTCTGGTTAAACGCCTCGAACAGCTTACGCAGCCGCGTCATATCGCCCATATCGGCGTACGACATGAGGTTGGTCTGTCCCTCAATCAGGTAGTCATCCTGACTCCCCTCAGTGGTAAAGGCCTGTGCCGCCATTTCGATGGCATCGGCCATCATCTGATTCATGGTGCTGCGCGCCTCATCCATTTCACGAAGCAGACGCTCTCGTGCCTGCCGCAAATCCTGACCGGCACACAGCTGGGTCAGGTAGTTGGCGATCTGCTGGAGCTCTGCCGGGCTGTAGTCCCGCGTGGTATGAATAATGCGGTTCTGTACTTCACGCTCGTTAAGTACCAGAATCACCAGCACCCGACGATTGGACAGCGGCAGGAACTCGACCTGACGCAATGCCGCCACCTCACGCCGGGGTATCATCACCACCCCGGCCATTGAGGTGATCTCCGAGAGCTGGCGTGAGGCACTGCTCAGCAGCTGCTCGGGATCGGCGGCCCCACCAATCTGTTGCTGTATGCTGTTCACCGTACCGCGATTCAATGGCTTAATGGTGAGCAGGTTGTCGACGAACAGCCGGTAGCCCTTGATGGTGGGTACCCGCCCCGCCGAGGTATGCGGCGCATGGATCAGGCCCAGATCCTCCAGATCGGCCATCACATTGCGTACCGTCGCCGGGCTCAGCGCCACCTGCTCATCTCGCGACAGGGTACGTGAGCCTACGGGCTGACCATCGCTGATGTAACGCTCTACCAGATTTTTCAGCAGCAGCTGGGCACGGTCATTCAATTCAGTACCGGACATCTATGGTGCTTCTCTCTACCCTCAGGTCACAATTATTAGCACTCACTCAGGCTGAGTGCTAATGGGATTATCCATTTAACCGGGAGAGTGTCAAGCCGTAACGGTGCTTGGCTTGGCTTGGCCTAACGTGGTAACTTTTCAGGAAGTTTTGGAGGGGAAGATGGTAGAGAAATTTAAGAAGATCGGCATTATAGGGAAATACGCTGACAGCAGCGTCAGCGAGACCCTGCGCGCCCTCTCTGATTACCTCCAGTCACGCGATATCGCCATCCTGCTGGATGATGCCACCGCAGCGGTGTGGCCCGAGCACGGACTGGAGATAGCCAACCGCGAGCAGCTGGGTCGCAAGTGTGACCTGGCGATCATCGTCGGCGGTGACGGCACCTTCCTCAACGCCGCGCGCAGCCTGGCCCACCACGATATTGCCCTGCTCGGGCTCAATCTGGGGCGCCTTGGCTTTCTTACCGATATCTCACCCAAGGATATGGAGAGTAAGTTCGACGAGATCTTCGCCGGCCAATATACCGAGGAGGAGCGTTTCCTGCTGCAGTGCCGGGTGCTGCGTGATGGCGAGCAGATCAACCAGAGCGACGCCTTCAACGACGTGGTGGTGCACAAGTCGGACGTGGCACGGATGATCGAGGTCGATGCCTATATTAATGGCACCTTCGTCTACACCCTACGCTCCGATGGTCTCATCGTCTCCACCCCCACCGGCTCCACCGCCTACGCCCTCTCTGGCGGCGGCCCGATCATGCAACCGTGCCTAAATGCGGTGATCCTGGTGCCGATCTGTCCCCACACCATGAGCAACCGTCCCATCGTCATCGATGCCAATACCGTGGTGGAGATCGTAGTCAAGGGACAGGGCCAGGTACATGCGCAGATCAGTTGCGACGGGCAGATCAACCTTGGCGTGGTGGCAGGTGATCGTATTCAGATCCGCAAAAAAGAACATCCGGTGAAGATGATCCACCCGGTGGATCACGACCACTTCCATGTGCTGCGCGAGAAGCTCAACTGGGGATAATGGAAGTTCGGCCGTCACTAATCTCAAGCCGTTTCTAAATAAGCTTTATTTTTATTAATTAATGAAATAATTAACCTAATCACCTAGAAAATAACTTAAATGCTCACACACCTGCAAATCCGCAACTTCGCCCTGGTGGAATCACTTGAATTAAGCTTCGAGCAGGGCATGAGCGTGCTCAGCGGAGAGACCGGTGCCGGTAAGTCGATCCTGCTCGGGGCGCTGGGCCTGACCCTGGGTGACCGTGCCGATAGCGGTGTGGTACGCCATGGCAGTGAGCGTGCCGAGATCGCCGCCACCTTTAGTACTGACTCCCTCCCCGCCGTGACCACGTGGTTACAGGAGCATGAGCTGGATATGGATGGCGAGTGCATTCTGCGCCGTACCATCAACGCAGAGGGACGCTCCCGCGCCTTTATCAACGGACAGCCCGCGCCGTTACAGATGTTGCGTGAGCTGGGCGAACAGCTGGTCGATATTCACGGTCAGCACGCCCACCAGTCACTGCTCAAACGCGAGGTGCAGCGCCAGCAGCTAGACGATTACGCCAACCATGCCCCTTTACTTAAACAGACCGCCACCAGCTTCCAGCAGTGGCAGCAACTCCAGCAAGAATTCGAGGTGTTGCAACGCCTCGCCGGCGAGCGCGATTCCCGCCTGGAGCTGCTGCGCTATCAGGTTGAGGAACTAGAGGCCTTGCAACTAGCCGCCGATGAGATCGCGGCACTGGATGAGGAACACAGCAAGCTGGCCAACGTCTCGCGGCTGCAGGAGGGGGCACAGGGTGCCGCCGTCCAGCTCTATGAGAATGACGAAACCGCGTTGGTCTCCCAGCTTGAGCGTATGCTGCGTCAATTGCAGGCACTTCAGGAGATCGATCCCGGCCTCGCCGCGGCCAATGAACTGCTTGAGGGTGCCGCCATTCAGGCCCGTGAGGCGGCGGGCGAGCTGCGCCACTATATCGACGCTCTCGACAACGATCCGCAGCGGCTCAATAGCGTGGAGCAGCGCCTCGGCGTGATCCACGAACTGGCTCGCAAGCACCGTGTCGAGCCGGAACAGCTGCCAGAGCTGCTTGAGCAGCTGCAACAGGAACTGACTCAACTGGAAAACGCTGGTACGCGACTCGACGGTCTGCAGGCCGAGATCGACACCACCCTTGCCGATTACCAGACGGCCGCCGACAAACTCAGTAAAGGCCGCAGCAAGGCGGCGCAGAAGCTCTCTGAACTTATCAGTAAGAACATGCGGCAACTGGGTATGGGTGAAGGCCACTTTAGCATCGCCCTCTCCCCCATCGAGGCCGTCGCTAGCGCCCATGGACAGGAGACCGTTGAGTTCCAGGTCAGTGCCAATCCCGGCCAGCCGCTACGCCCGTTAAACAAGGTTGCCTCCGGTGGCGAGCTCTCACGCATCAGTCTGGCGATTCAGGTGATCACGGCGGGTAAGGGTGGCATTCCCACGCTAATTTTCGATGAGGTCGATGTCGGTGTCGGTGGCGGTGTCGCCGAGATGGTCGGGCGCGAGCTGCGCACCCTGGGGGGTGAACACCAGGTGCTCTGCGTCACCCACCAGCCCCAGGTCGCCGCCCAGGGGCATCACCACTTCTATATCAGTAAATCGACCGACAAGGGCAACACCCGCACCACCGTTGAAGTTATTGAAGATGAACAACGCGTGGCCGAAGTGGCCCGCATGTCGGGAGGGATCGCTATCAGCGAACAGACCCTCTCGCATGCGCGCGAGATGCTCTCTGCAGCGGCTAACTAGAGAGATACGAGCTCCGTCGTGAAACTGATTTAGGCGCTACTTTGACTGGCACTCCCCACAGATCCCATAAATGGTCAGGCTGTGGTCGGTAATGGTATAACCGTGTTTACTAGCAATATCCTGTTGCCGCTTTTCAATCGTCTCATCGATAAACTCATCCACCCGGCCACACTTTACGCAGAGGATGTGGTCGTGGTGACTCCCCTCGTTAAGCTCGAACACGGCGTGACCGCCCTCAAAGTTGTGGCGGGTGACCAGGCCTGCCGCCTCAAACTGAGTCAGCACACGGTAGATGGTGGCAAGGCCAATATCCTCATCATGGCCTAGCAGGGTCTTGTAGACATCCTCAGCGCTCATGTGGCGCTGGCCATCACCGCTCTCCAGGATCTCAAGAATCTTTAACCGCGGCAGGGTGGCCTTGAGGCCCGCTTTTTTCAGTTCTTTGGTCGACATGGTAATTACGTTTCTCACAGCCCAGTGGCATGGGGTATCATTGCGCAAAACATTAACCCGCAAGTAGAGCAAATGCAAAAGATTCTCATTACCCTGGTAGTTCTCCCCCTGATCCTGGCCGGTTGTGCCCACAAGATTGAGATTCAGCAGGGCAACGTGGTCACCCAGTCACAGCTGGAGCAGCTGCGCCCCGGTCTGGACCGCCGCCAGGTACGCGCCCTGCTGGGAAGCCCGCTGCTGGTTGATGCCTTCCACCCGGATCGCTGGGACTACTACTACAGCAGCAGCAAGGCCTTTGAGCTTCAGGAACGCTACCACCTGAAGGTCTTCTTCAGTGGCGACCAGGTGACGCGTTTTGAGAAAGAGGGAGAGTTCCCGACGGAAGAGTACCAGAAACCACTGGAGGAAAAAGACGAGTCCCAGGCTCAAGAGCTGCCACAGTTTGAGGATTTCTTTTAGAGGCCCGCAGCAGGATTAGCCCTTGTTGCCTTCCTCAGGCTCTGCCTCACCACCGCCCTTACTCATCTTCTTCCCTTCCGCCGCGCGCTGTTTGCGCACCGCCTTGGGGTCGGCGATCAGCGGACGGTAGATCTCAATACGGTCTTTGGCCCGCACCATGGCATCGAGCTTGGTCAACTTGCTGAAGATGCCGAACTTGCCCTTCTCCAGGTCAATTTCAGGGAATTGCTCCAGCACCCCGGAACGTTCGATCACCTGACGTACCGTCATCCCCTCCTCCGCCTCGACGCTCAGGATCACCTGTATATCGGGCTTGGCATAGGCCACCTCGACCTCGAAGTTTTCATGCTTTGCCATAGACATCCACCGCACGTTTAGAGAAGGCATCGACCAGGGTATTGGCGATCTGGCTGAAGATTGGCCCCATCGCCATCCCCACCAGTCGGTTCTTGAATTCAAATTCCAGATCCAGCGAGACCTTGCAGGCCTGCTCACCGAGAATATCGAAGCGCCAGAACCCCTCCAGCCGCTTGAACGGCCCCTGCTCCAGTCGCATCTCGACCATTTTGTCGTGCTGTAGACGGTTACAGGTAGTAAAGGACTTGTTCAAACTGCCGTGGGCGATCACCACGGTGGCGCGAATCTCATCCTCATTCTGCGAAAGGATAGTACTGCCACTACACCAGGGCAGAAAATCGGGGTAGGACTTTATGTCGTTCACCAGGGCATACATCTGCGCGGCGCTGTAGGCGACCAGCGCGCTTTTGTTAATCGTAGTCACAACGGCTCCGGGTTGGGGGGTTACAGAACCCCGATAGCTTTAAGGAAGACCAGTGCCACCGCTACCGGGCTGATATAGCGTATCACGAAGTACCAGAGACTGAAGCCCCATCCCCTGGTGATCGCCAACTCATCAACACAGGAGCTACGCTTCATCTGCCAACCGGCGAAGATGGCGATCAGCAGTCCGCCCAGCGGCAGCATGATATTGGCGGTGAGGATATCCAGGATATCGAATATCCCGTTCTCCTTGGTCTCACCGGCGAATTTGAAGGAAAAGGCCCAGACGTTAAACGAGAGAACCGTGGCGATACCCAGCAGCCAGGTCACCCCCCCTGTTAACACCGAGGCATACACCCGGTTCTTGCCGTGGTTCTCCACCATCCAGGCCACGACCGGCTCAATCAGCGATATGGCCGAAGTCCAGGCAGCAAAACTCAGCAACAGGAAAAACAGGCTGCCGAAGAGCACCCCGCCCGGCATCTGCCCGAAGGCAATGGGCAGTGTCACAAAGATCAGACCGGGTCCGCCACCCGGCTCCATACCATTGGCAAAGACGATCGGAAAGATCGCCATTCCTGCCAGCAGGGCCACCAGCGT
Organism: Thiohalomonadaceae bacterium; assembly: GCA_041554195.1. Classification (GTDB taxonomy): domain Bacteria; phylum Pseudomonadota; class Gammaproteobacteria; order Thiohalomonadales; family Thiohalomonadaceae; genus JAPHSX01. Next base: position 179,210 of record JBFFMJ010000002.1, on the reverse strand, counting down.
ATCCAGACCCGCGATGGTGATCGTGGTCTTGGCGATAGAGGTATTCTTCGGCAGGTAGGAGCCATAGACCATGATCGCCCCCATCCCCAGACTCAGGGTAAAGAAGGCGTGGCCCAGCGCCACCAGCACCGGTCCCCAGGTCATGTACTCAACCCCGGCATCATTTACCTTATAAAAGAGTGCATGAAAATCCGGTTTAAACAGAAACGCCAAACCCTGTGCAAAGTGATCGGTATTCATGGCGTAACCCACCATCACGATCAACAGCATAAACAGTGCTGGCATCAAAAAGCGCACTGCCGTCTCCAGGCCACCACGTACACCGCGTGCCACCACCACCGTAGTCATCACCATGAAGATGGTATGCCACGCCAGCAGGCGTTCGGGATCACCAATAAAGGCACCAAAAATATTGCCTACCCCATCGGCTGTCAGCCCTTCAAAGGTGCCTGATGCCGTACGGAAAAAAAAGGCCAGTGCCCAACCGGCAATCACCGAATAGAAAGAGAGAATCAGGAAGCCCGCGACAATACCGCCCGCCCCCAGGAGTTTCCAGGCAGGAGAACGCCCCTCCTCCTCGGCCAGGTGGTACATGGTGTTAATCGGGCTGCGACGACCACGACGCCCCAGCATCACCTCGGCCATCATGATGGGGATCCCAATGATGGCGATACACAACAGATAGACCAGCACAAAGGCACCACCGCCATTCTCACCGGTGATGTAGGGGAATTTCCAGATATTACCAAGACCCACCGCCGAGCCGGTCGCCGCCAGGACAAAGGCCCAGCGCCCGGACCACTGCCCGTGTATCGATTCGCGAGTCTTCGACATTAGCTCTCCCCCTAGTTATTGAAATTTTGTGCCATTGTCGGCCAATTCGACCTGTGTCTCAAGCCACAGGAAAATCCTCTCTTCCCCTGTCTCTTTGTTGCAGCTATCGCCTATAATGCCCCCCATGGCTAAAAAGAGTAAAACAGCAAAAGGGGCTGGCTCCAGCACCATCATCACCAACAGAAAGGCGCGTCACGACTTCTATATTGAGGACCGTGTCGAGGCCGGCTTGGTGCTGGAGGGCTGGGAGGTAAAGAGTCTGCGCGCCGGAAAGGTGCAGGTGGTGGACAGTTACGTCTTCATTAAAGATGGCGAGGCGTGGGTCACCAACCTACTGATCACCCCGCTACAGACCGCCTCAACCCATATTCACCCGCAGGCCAACCGTACCCGCAAGCTGCTGTTGCATCGTCTGGAACTGGATCGGCTACAGGCCGCGGTTGATCGCAAGGGCTATACCCTGATCGCCCTCTCCCTCTACTGGAAGTTTGGGCGGGTCAAGGCGGAGATAGGACTGGCCAAAGGTAAGCAAGACCACGACAAACGCTCGAGCGATAAAGAACGCGACTGGAAACGTGAGAAGCAGCGCATCCTTAAACACGGATAATTAGCGTTTTTCGCGTAAGGGGCTTGCATAAGCCCTCGCTCGAAGGTATCTTATGCGGCCTTCGACAGTCGCGTAGCTCAGTTGGTTAGAGCACCACCTTGACATGGTGGGGGTCGGAAGTTCGAGTCTTCTCGCGACTACCAAACACAGCCTGTGTGCAGGCAAAAATCATCCCTGCTCTGCGGGGATTTTTTTGGCCAAAATATTTTCACTGGCCATAAAAAAAGGCCACCCGAATGGGTGGCCTTTTGCTGTTGGTGGAGGCGGCGGGAATCGAACCCGCGTCCGCAAGCCCTCTGCCATCGGCTCTACATGCTTATTCCGTCTATTGTTTTAACTGCTGGCAACCCGACGGACAGGGCAAACCAACAGCGATTCCGGTAAAGTTTTAACGAATCCACCCCAGACAAGCTTCATCGCGATCCTATGAGAAATGACCCCCGGAAACCTGAGCGCATAGGCACGGCCTCAGTCCGGAGGGCACCCTACTGGGGTTTAAGCAGCGAGTGCGTAGTTGTCGTCGTTGGCAACTAAGAGTTTTGCAGATAGATTTACGAGGTATTCTGCACCTCGGCATGCACCTCAGGTTTCGCAACCCACGTCGAATCCAGGTCGCCCCCATTGGTTCTGTTACATTCGATAGTGTATCGACGGGAAAGTTCCCTGTCACCAAGAAACTGGCTTAATAAATAGAATCAGTCGCTGGCCGGTTCACCCAGGCCGAGGTTTTTGTCCTGTATTCGACTGATCTCATCGCGCACGCGGGCGGCCTCTTCAAATTCGAGGTTTTTCGCATGCTGATACATCTTCTCTTCCAGCCCCTTGAGGGTCTTTTGCAGGGCTTTGGGCGACATCGCGCTGTATTCAATCAGCTCTTCGGCCACCTTTGCGTATTCTTTTGCCTTGCCGGGTACACCGGGATAGCCCGATTCCAGGATGTCGTGTATCGCCTTCTTCACTCCCCTCGGGGTGATGCCATGGGCCTTGTTGTAGGCCACCTGTTTGGCTCGGCGGCGATCGGTCTCATCTATCGCCCGCTGCATTGAGCCGGTGATTCGGTCCGCGTAGAGGATGGCGTGACCGTTGAGGTGACGGGCGGCGCGACCAATGGTCTGAATCAGTGAGGTCTCAGAGCGCAGGAAGCCCTCCTTGTCAGCATCGAGGATCGCCACCAGCGAGACCTCGGGCATGTCGAGTCCCTCGCGCAGCAGGTTGATGCCGACCAGCACGTCAAACTCGCCAAGGCGCAGGTCGCGAATGATCTCCATCCGCTCCACGGTATCGATATCCGAGTGCATATAGCGCACCCGCACCCCGTGCTCGCTCAGGTAGTCGGTCAAGTCCTCGGACATCCGCTTGGTCAGCGTGGTCACCAGGATCCGCTCGCCAACATCGGTGCGTTTGTGGATTTCCGAGAGCAAGTCGTCGACCTGAGTGGTGGCGGGCCGGATCTCGACTTCCGGGTCGATAAGCCCGGTGGGGCGCACCACCTGCTCCACCACCTCGCCGGAGTGCGCCAGTTCGTACTTGGCCGGGGTGGCGCTGACGTAGATGGTCTGCGGGGAGATCTGCTCGAACTCCTCGAACTTCATCGGCCGGTTATCGAGCGCCGAGGGCAGCCTGAAACCATAGGTCACCAGATTCTCCTTGCGCGAGCGGTCGCCCTTATACATCGCGCCGATCTGCGACACGGTGACGTGGCTCTCGTCGATCACCAGCAACGAATCGTCAGGCAGGTAATCGAAAAGCGTAGGCGGCGGCTGGCCGGGGGCGCGGCCTGAGAGGTAGCGCGAGTAGTTCTCGATGCCGGAGCAGTAGCCCAGCTCCAGCATCATCTCGATATCGTAGCGGGTACGCTGCTCCAGGCGCTGCGCCTCGACCAGCTTGTCCTGCGAGCGCAACTGCTCCAGCCGCTCCTTCAGCTCTTCCTTAATCGAATCAATGGCATCGAGAATGGTCTGGCGCGGGGTGACATAGTGGGTCTTGGGGTAGATGGTAAGGCGCGCCACCCGGCGCAACACCTCGCCGGTGAGCGGGTCGAAGTAACTGAGCTGTTCGATCTCATCGTCGAACAGTTCGATGCGCACCGCCTCCTTCTCCGATTCGGCGGGAAAGATATCGATCACCTCCCCCCGCACACGATAGGTGGCGCGGCGAAAGTCGAGGTCGTTGCGGGTGTATTGCAGCTCGGAGAGACGGCGCAGGATGAAGCGCTGATCTACCGTCTCACCGCGCACCAGGTGCAGCATCATCTTCAGGTAGAGATTGGGATCACCGAGTCCGTAGATCGCCGAAACGGTGGCGACGATAATGGTGTCCTGGCGCTCCAGCATCGCCTTGGTGGCGGAGAGGCGCATCTGCTCAATATGTTCATTAATCGAGGCGTCCTTCTCGATGAAGGTATCGGAGGCCGCCACATAGGCCTCCGGCTGGTAGTAGTCGTAGTAGGAGACGAAGTATTCCACCGAGTTGTGGGGGAAGAACTCCTTCATCTCACCATAAAGCTGGGCCGCCAGGGTTTTATTATGGGCCATGATCAGGGTGGGACGCTGCACCTGTTCAATCACATTGGCGATGGTGAAAGTGTTATGAACGAATATCCCTCCATAGCCTGCAAGGAACGTCTCAGGCCCTGGGACAGATAGGTCGTAAACATAAGGGTGTGAATACTCAACCCTTGTAACATCGGCAACAGGAGTCCAGTGTACCCGTGTCAAATCATATACTTTACGCCACTCTCTGCTCCAGATACTGTCATATACTTTTCTCTCAGAAGACTCACTTTTCAGAACCAGAAGAATCTTTTTCAGTAGCTCACGGCTTGGCTGCCTTTTGTGCGACTCGATATAACTCACTGTCGCTCGAGAGCACCCCGCAAGTTTTGCCAATGTATTCATTGACATATCTAACCCGCAACGTAATTTACGTAGTGTTATCCCATTAACAGGTAGCTTATCTACATTCGTGTTACCTACGCGTCCCAGACACCTCTTCAGCGCGGATAATTTTTCAGGATGTTCAAAGCCAACCTTTTCATTAAACCGAGCAAGATTCTCTTGCCCAGAGATAACAACTTGATAATACACGCCACCCTTGTGTGAAGAATTTGTAGCTTGTTTCCTCACCTTACGAATACGCGCCCAGATTCCGAAACGGAACATCGCATAAGTCACATCAGAAATCAGAGACTTACTTGCAGATATGGCACTCACTTCACCTTTACGCTCGACAGTGCCATCACCATCAAAATAACCGCGCAACAAGAAACCTAATTGTTCGTCGGATAGGCTGATCCAGAAAAAGGGAAGTCGCTTGTTAAATGCATCCCTGCCACAGAGCTGCTTAAGTAGTTTGGAGAGAACTGTAGAAGATATTTGGTAGTCGGAGTTTGATCGGAGCGTGAAAGGCAGACCTAATAAATTGAGAGCGCTTTCAACCTGGATTCTCAGGGCCGGGTGGTAATTACTAATGAGTATGTAATTTCGCTGCTGACAACCTTCAGCGATATATAATCCCAAAAAGGTCATTATTTCTGGCGTCAGCGGGATCCTGGCAGGTATAGACATTTTGGGGCCTCTAGCACCAACCCTCAGATGAGAATAATCGAGCATCTGCGCAAATGCTTCATTCTCACGAGTAAGAGCCAAGAAATCTGGTATTTTAATTCCGTTGCCGTGAACATCATGCCGTATAGCCCATATTTTCGGATATGCTGAGAGACCAGATGCCTTAAATGTCTCCGCTATCCCACTAATCCCATAGGCCTTTTCATATTCAACGACTGCATTTCCCGTATATACAAAAAAAGGCTCCTCCTTCAAAAAGTCTAGAACTTCAAACTTTTCCATTTCCCCAACACGAGAATATGCTTCAGGTATAGGCAGACAGTCATCATCCTTGGCCTCATCTGTTCGGATTAATTTTAGTTCGCCATACCGTAGGACCCACAAGTTGTGATCCCCCGTTAAAGTGACTTCTCGACCGCATGAAGTTCGTAATTTATACATCTCCTCAGGAGCAATATGCCGAATAAATGCCTGAACCGGATATAAACTAGTATTTCCAGTTTTTGGGTCATATGAAATGGTGTACTGCTCTCTACTCTCTGCAGCCTCAAGTATATGGGTGTCGCCGCCCAAGTTTTTTTTAGCTTCTGCAGATCTCATTAACTCATCAATGTAAGGACCCGCATTCACTAGTCGAGGTATTGGTATTCCATTGATGTTCTCCACGATGATTAGCGGATCAGCATACCCAATACTCTTGCCCGAGCCGGTCACCCCAAGCAGGGTCATCCCCGCCTCGCCCGCCTGTAGCCCCTCAACCAGCGTCTTAATCGCCGTCGGCTGGTCACCGGCAGGGGGAAATTTGCTCTCGATCTTAAAACGTTTGCTCACTGCCAACCTTTATTGCACCCAGTTCTCTATGCGAAGTCCAGGCACCCGCTCAAACTCTCTAGTGTTGTTTGTCACCAGGATCAATCCACGAGCCCTGGCGTGCCCGGCTATCATCATGTCATAAGGGCCGATGGGCTTACCGAGACTCATCAGTTCGGCGCGAAGCTGTCCGAAGTGTGCTGCATCCAGCCCATCGAAGGGCAACACCTCCAGACGCGCCGCCATCCCCTCGATAACCTCCATGTTTTTCTCTGGCTGTGATGAACGCTCCGCCCCATAGATCAACTCACCGAGTGTGATAGTGGAGATGCACATCTGCCCATCATGCCGCTTAAAGGCGTGACGAACCTCTTCTGGACGATTTTTCATCGTGTAAATCACGATATTCGTATCCAGCATATATTTAAGCATTAGAGTTCTTCACGAAACTGATCGGCAGGCTGTTCACGCCCATCCATAAAATCATCCGAAACAGCTGCCCCCTCAAACCAGCTATCCCATCCCTCTCCCGCAGGCGTAATGAGGCGGCGATTGCCGATGGCGATAATATCGACCTCTTTAATCGAAGGCGGCAAGGCCACCGCCTTGGGTAACCTTACCGCCTGACTACGATTACTGATAAAAACTTTTGTGTGAGCCGTTGACATATCAACTCCTGTATATCCCTCATGTATATGTACACATAATAACGTAGACATTGGATATATCAATGGGATATCCCAATAAATCTTACCTTCACGCTATTAGGGGTTTTAGCTTAGGTCATTATTACAGTAGAATCAGGCGGTTTACGTTTTATCGTCCGCTATTTGAGGGTTACCTGCTTGGAAACGCAACTTTCGCATCGTGTTCAGAGTGTTAAGCCATCGGCCACCCTGGCCATCACCGCCCGGGCCAAGGAGCTCAAGGCACAGGGCAAGGACATCATCGGTCTGGGAGCCGGCGAACCCGACTTCGATACGCCCGATCACATCAAGCAGGCCGCCATTGAGGCGATCAATGCGGGCTTTACCAAGTATACCGCAGTTGACGGCACCCCCAGCCTGAAGCAGGCGATTATCGACAAATTCCAGCGCGACAACGGCCTGAGCTATGAGCCCAACCAGGTGCTGGTCTCCTGCGGCGGCAAGCAGAGCTTCTTCAACCTGGCCCAGGCCTACCTCAATCCCGGCGATGAGGTGATCATCCCCGCCCCCTACTGGGTCTCCTACCCCGACATGGTGCTGCTGGCCGAAGGCGTACCGGTGATCGTGCAGGCGGGGCTGGAGCAGAACTTCAAGATCACCCCGCAGCAGCTGAAAGGCGCGATTACTGACAAGACCCGTCTGGTGGTGCTGAACAGCCCCTCCAACCCCACCGGCGTCGCCTACACTACCGCTGAGCTGATCGAGCTGGGCAAGGTGCTGCTGGAGTACCCGAACATCCTCATCGCCAGTGATGACATGTACGAACACATCCTGTGGGCCGATGAGCCCTTCGCCAATATCGTCACCGCCTGTCCCGAACTCTATGACCGCACCCTGGTGATGAACGGCGTCTCCAAGGCTTACTCGATGACCGGCTGGCGTATCGGTTATGCCGCCGGACCCGAGTGGCTGCTAAAGGCGATGAAAAAGGTACAGTCGCAGTCCACCTCCAACCCCACCTCCATCTCGCAGGTGGCGGCCGAGGCGGCGCTAAATGGCGGCCAGGAGTGCGTCAACGAGATGCTCGGCCACTTCAAGGCGCGGCACGACTTTGTGGTCGAAGAGTTGAACAAGATTAAAGGGGTGAACTGCCTCCCCTCGCAGGGGGCCTTCTACTCCTTCCCCGACATGCGCGAGGCCATCGCCGCGATGGACGGTGTGAACGACGACCTGGAACTGGCTGACTACCTGCTCAACGAGGCCGAGGTGGCGCTAGTGCCCGGCTCCGCCTTCGGTCAGCCGGGTTATATGCGCCTCTCCTTTGCCACCAGTATGGAAAACCTCAGTGAGGCGCTGAAGCGCATTGGTGCGCGTCTCGGTTACAAGGAATAAAGCGTAAAATTCTATTTAGCTACAATGAGTTAGTTTGATTCAATATTTCTCGTAACAGAGTATTGACCACAACAAAAAGCAACGGTAGTATACGCGCCTGTGTTGCTTAGCAGCACAGGAAACCGTAATTCCTCGATGGCGCAGCGGTAGCGCAGTGGACTGTTAATCCATTGGTCGCAAGTTCGAATCTTGCTCGAGGAGCCAAACAAAATTTCGCGTTTCGCGAAGATAAAACCGGCCACTGGCCGGTTTTTTTATGCCTGATGAAAACACATAAAAAAAGCCCGCTCACCATACGGTTGAGCGGGCCTGTTCACACTCCCCTTTCGCTACTCGGCAACTACCGGGATCATCACCTGCCTGGCGATACTCTGGTAGGCCTCGATCTGATCAAAGTTGAGGTAGCGGTAGACATCCTCAGCCATGGTGTCGAGCAGACCGACCTTCGCCATATATTCATCAGGGGTCGGCAGCTTGCCCAGCAGGGCGGTGACGGCGGCAAGCTCCGCCGAGCCCAGGTAGACCATCGCATCTTTACCCAGTCGATTAGGGAAGTTACGTGTGGAGGTGGAGAAGACCACCGCCCCGTCGGCGACACGGGCCTGATTGCCCATGCAAAGCGAACAGCCGGGCATCTCGGTGCGGGCACCTGACTTACCAAAGATGGAGTAGTAGCCCTCCTCGGTGAGCTGCCGCTCGTCCATCTTGGTGGGCGGAGCGATCCAGAGGCGTGTGGGCACGGCACCGCCGTCGGCCTCCAGCACCTTACCGGCGGCGCGGTAGTGGCCGATATTCGTCATGCAAGAGCCGATAAAGACCTCCTGCACCGCCTCCCCTGCCACCTCGGAGAGCAGCTTCACATCGTCCGGATCGTTGGGACAGGCGACAATGGGCTCCTTAATGTCGTTGAGGTCAATCTCGATCACCGCGGCATACTTCGCATCAGCGTCGGCTTCCATCAACTCGGGCCTGGCGAGCCACGCCTCCATCGCCTCGATGCGACGACCCAGCGTACGCTTGTCCTCGTAGCCGTTGGCAATCATCCACTTCAGCAGGGTGACATTGCTTTGCAGGTATTCGGCGATGGGTGCCTCATTGAGGCGCACGGTACAGGCGGCGGCGGAGCGCTCAGCCGAGGCATCGGAGAGCTCGAAGGCCTGCTCGACCCTCAGATCGGGCAGCCCCTCGATCTCGAGGATACGGCCGGAGAAGATATTCTTCTTGCCCGCCTTCTCCACCGTAAGGTGGCCCTGCTGAATCGCCGCATAGGGGATCGCATTGACCAGATCACGCAGGGTGATACCGGGCTGCATCTCGCCCTTAAAGCGCACCAGTACCGACTCGGGCATGTCCAGCGGCATCACCCCCATCGCCGCCCCGAAGGCGACCAGACCTGAACCGGCCGGAAAACTGATGCCGAGCGGGAAACGTGTGTGGGAGTCGCCACCGGTACCGACAGTGTCGGGCAGCAGCATGCGGTTGAGCCAGGAGTGGATCACCCCGTCGCCGGGGCGCAGCGAGACGCCGCCGCGGTTGGTAATGAACTCCGGCAACGTATGTTGCAGCGTAATATCAACCGGCTTGGGATAGGCGGCGGTATGGCAGAACGACTGCATCACCAGATCGGCGGAGAAGCCGAGGCAGGCCAACTCCTTCAGTTCATCGCGCGTCATCGCACCGGTGGTGTCCTGCGAGCCGACCGTGGTCATGCGCGGCTCGCAGTAGGTACCGGGATGGATGCCCTGCACACCACAGGCCTTGCCGACCATCTTCTGCGCCAGGGTATAGCCAGTGCCCGTTGTGGCGGCAGCGGCGGGACGAGTAAAGAGTTCAGAAGGGTCCAGCGCCAGCGCCTCACGGGTCTTGTCGGTAAGGTTACGACCGATGATCAGCGGGATACGGCCACCGGCACGCACCTCGTCACTCATGGTGGAGGGCTTGAGGTCGAACTCGGCGATGATCTCACCTGCCTCGTTAAAGACCTTACCCTCGAAGGGATTAATGGTGATCACATCGCCCATTGCCATCTTCTCGACGTCACACTCAATGGGCAGCGCACCGGAGTCCTCAGCGGTGTTAAAGAAGATCGGCGCGATCTTACCGCCGATCACCACTCCGCCCTGGCGCTTGTTGGGTACATAAGGTATGTCATCACCCATGTGCCACAGCACCGAGTTAATGGCGGACTTGCGTGAGGAGCCGGTACCGACCACATCGCCGACAAAGACCAGCGGCAGGCCCTTAGCCTTCAGCTGCTCAATCTTCTCCAGCGCATCGGGCATCTTCGCCACCAGCATAGCTTGGGCGTGCAGTGGAATATCGGGACGGCTCCACGCCTCGGAGGCGGGCGAGAGGTCGTCAGTATTGGTCTCACCCGGTACCTTGAAAACGGTGACCTTGATCTCATCGCTCAGCGGCTCGCGCTCGGTAAACCACTCAGCCTCAGCCCAGGAGTCCACCACAGAACGTGCAGCCGCGTTGCCCCCCTTCGCCTTCTCCATGACGTCGTGATAGGCATCGGCCACCAGCAGGGTTTTTTTCAGCGCGGTGGCGGCAAGATCACACAGCTCGTCATCATCCAGCAGCTCCACCAGCGGAGTGACGTTAAAGCCACCGGCCATAGTACCCAGCAGCTCGGTGGCACGGGCCTTGTCGATCAGCGGACTGCTCGCATCCCCCCTGCTGATATCACGCAGAAAACCAGCCTTAACATAGGCGGCGTCATCAACCCCCGGTGGCACACGATGCACGAAGAGTTCAAGCAGAGCCTCCTCCTCACCCGCTGGTGGTGCCTTCAGTAGCTCTATCAGGGCCGCAGTTTGCTCTGCATTTAAGGCTAACGGTGGCAGCCCGTTGGCTGCGCGTTCGACAACGTGTTTTTGATATTCTTTTAACATAGACTCACATTAATTATGGTTAATGGCTGTGGCACAAGGCCATCATATTAACCTTATTACATAGGTCTATCTAAAAGAAAAATCAACACTCTGGATGGTGAAATCCTACTCGGCTACTGCAAACTTAAGCTCGGCAAGCATCTCACGCAGGGCCACTCGCCAATGTTGTGCAGAAATGGACAGTTGTGACCAGGAGGCCGTCTTATCAAGCACGCTATAGGCGGGGCGTCTGGCCGGTGTTGGGTAGTCTGATGTTCGAATAGGTTTGACGTTAATCGGTGCACAGAGCAGACCTTGTGCCACCGCCTCCTCCATGATTGCAACAGCGAAATCATACCAGCTGGCAACACCAGCATCGGTCCAGTGATAGATACCATGAAGCTGTGATTGCTCGCAAAACTCCCATACTGCTCTGGCCAGAGTACGGGCATAGGTCGGTGAACCAACTTGATCAGCCACGATGCCCAGCTCTTCACGTTCAGACATCAATCGCAGCATGCCCTTCACAAAGTTATTACCGTGTGAGGAATAAACCCAGGAGGTACGCAGGATCAGGCTCCGCTGCGGCAAGATCTCCTGTACCCGCTGCTCCCCCTGAAATTTGCTCTCGCCATAGACACCCAGCGGCGAAGTGGCCGCCTCGGGCAGATAGGGGGATGAGTGTGTGCCATCAAACACATAGTCCGTTGAGACCTGAACCATTCTGGCACCAACCTGTTTTGCCGCCTGTGCCAGATGAGCGGCCCCATCCGCGTTGACAGCAAAGGCCAACTCGGCCTCACTCTCGGCCTTATCGACGGCAGTATGGGCCGCCGCATTGATAATATGCGTGGGCGCGATCTCTTCAACAACGGCAAAAACAGCGGCTTTATCCCGAATATCGAGTTGCTGGCTGGTGAAGGCTAAAAGTTCAACCTGCTCGGGTTTGCACTGCTGCAGCTCCCAGCCCAGCTGCCCCCCTGCCCCGGTAAGAATTACCCGTGTCATGAGAAATAATCTGCTTCGCTAAAGTGCGTTCCCTCTGCATCCTTGGCGGAGACAGCGGGGGCACTCCCACCCACCAACGGCCACTCTATGGCCAGTTGCGCGTCGTTCCAGCGGATACTGCGCTCATATTGCGGGGCGTAGTAGTCGGTGGTCTTATACAAAAAGTCGGCACTCTCGGAGATCACATAGAAGCCGTGGGCAAACCCTTCCGGCACCCACATTTGCCGCTTGTTCTCAGCACTCAGCAACACTCCGACCCACTGACCGAAGGTGGAGGATGACTGGCGGATATCGACGGCGACATCGTAGACCTCACCGGCCACCACCCGCACCAGCTTCCCCTGCGGTTGCTGAATTTGATAGTGCAATCCACGCAGCACACCCTGAGCCGAGCGTGAGTGGTTGTCCTGCACGAAATTGACCTCACGGCCTATCGCCTCAGCAAACGCCTGCTGATTGAAGCTCTCCATAAAAAAGCCGCGTTCATCACCAAAGACTCTTGGTTCGAAGATTTTTACCGCAGGAATAGCGGTATCAATAACATTCATTAAAATATTTGCTCATCCAGCAGGCGCATCAGGTACTGACCATAACCATTTTTCAGCAACGGCTCTGCCAGCTTGCGAATATCCTCCGCAGAGATATACCCCTGACGGAAGGCGATCTCCTCCGGACAGGCCACCTTCAGCCCCTGGCGTTTTTCTATGATCTCGATATAGGAGGCAGCCTCAATAAGGGAGTCGTGTGTGCCGGTATCCAGCCATGCCGTGCCCCGCCCCATGTTCTCCACCGTCAGCTTGCCACGTTCAAGGTAGATGGCATTGACATCAGTGATCTCCAGCTCGCCACGAGGCGACGGTTTGATCGCATGGGCGATATCGACCACCTCATTGTCATAAAAATAGATCCCGGTCACCGCATAACGCGACTTGGGCTTTTCGGGCTTCTCCTCCAGGCTGATCGCCTGGCCGGCCTTATTAAACTCCACCACGCCGTAGCGCTCCGGATCATGTACCGGATAGGCGAAGACGGTGGCCCCCTCCTGACGATTTGCCGCATTTTTCAGTAAATGCTGGAAGTCATGACCGTAGAAGATGTTGTCCCCCAGAACCAGTGCACAGCTGTCACTACCGATAAACTCCTTACCGATTATGAAGGCCTGTGCCAGACCATCCGGCGAGGGTTGCACCGCGTACTGCAGGTTAATCCCCCACTGACTACCATCGCCCAGCAGCTGCTCGAAGCGGGGAAGATCCTGCGGGGTGGAGATGAGGAGAATATCCTTAATACCCGCCAGCATCAGAGTGGTCAGCGGATAGTAAATCATCGGCTTATCGTAGATAGGCAGCAGCTGCTTAGAGACGACCTGAGTTACCGGGTAGAGACGGGTGCCGGAACCACCGGCGAGGATAATGCCCTTCATTTATTTACCCTCCATCACGCCAAGACGCTCACCTTGATAGCTACCATCCTTCACATGGTCACACCAGACCTGGTTAGCCAGATACCATTCCACGGTCTTTCGCATACCAGTATCAAAGGTCTCATCAGGCCCCCATCCCAGTTCGCGCTCTATCTTGCCCGCATCAATGGCATAGCGCTGATCATGACCGGGGCGATCCGTCACATAAGTGACCAAATCGAAATATTTATCCACCCCAGCCGGATGCTGCGGCACCAGCTCATCCAAATGTTCACAGAGGGTACGTATCACCTCCAAATTGGTCTTCTCATTATGCCCGCCAATGTTATAAACCTCTCCCGGCACGCCCTTATCCAGCGCCAGCCGTAAGGCACGGGCGTGGTCTTCTACATGCAACCAGTCACGTATTTGGTCACCTTTACCATAGATAGGTAGTGGCTTACCCTCTAACGCATTAAGAATAATTAATGGAATCAACTTTTCGGGAAACTGATAAGGGCCGTAGTTATTAGAGCAGTTCGTCGTCACCACGGGCATGCCATAGGTATGAAACCAGGCACGCGCCAGGTGATCCGATGAGGCCTTGCTCGCCGAATAGGGTGAATTGGGGGCATAGGGGGTCTCCTCGGTGAATAGTCCCTCGTCACCCAAGGTGCCGTAGACCTCGTCGGTAGAGACGTGATGAAACCGAAAACCGCCCTTCTCTTCATCAGTGAGTTTAAGCCAGTACTGCCGCGCCGCCTCTAACAGGGTATAGGTACCGATGATATTGGTCTGCATAAACGCCGCAGGACCATCGATGGAGCGATCAACATGAGACTCAGCCGCTAGATGCATCACCGCCTGAGGGCGGTATTTCGCAAACAGTGCCGTGATTGCCTGCTCATCGCAGATATCGGCCTGTTCAAATTTATACCTGGGGTCATTCTCGACACTCGTCAGTGACTCCATATTACCGGCATACGTCAACTTGTCGATATTTACAACGGTATGTTCAGTCTGTGCGATATACTGGCGCACCACCTCAGAACCTATAAAACCCGCACCACCAGTTACAAAAATCGTACTCATATAATATAAACCTTCATTCGAATATTGGATTGAGCCTTTCTACTCAACAGTCACGGATTTTGCGAGATTTCTAGGCTGATCCACATCAGTACCCTTCAAAACCGCCACATGATAAGACAACAACTGTAATGGAATAGTAAAGATTATAGGGGAAACATGTCCCCCGCCAGGTGGAATCGTCATCACATGCACCCGCTCACTACACTCCATCCCAGTATCATGGTCAGCAAAGACATAGAGCTCCCCCCCCCGTGCACGCACCTCCTCCAAATTGGACTTAAGTTTTTCTAATAAGTCATCATTGGGGGCTACTGCAATCACTGGCATCACCTCATCAACCAGTGCCAGAGGGCCATGCTTCAGCTCTCCAGCAGCATACGCCTCTGCATGAATATAAGAGATCTCTTTAAGTTTAAGAGCTCCTTCCATTGCTACTGGATACTGCACACCTCGACCGAGAAAGAGCGCATTATTTTTATCGACAAAATTTTCAGATAATACCTGAATCGCATCATCGAGTTTGAGTACCTCCTCAATATGTCGCGACAGCCCTAATAGCTGCTCAACGATCACCGCCTCGCGCTCAGTGCAGATACGATGACGCCGACCAACCGCTGTAACCAATAACAGCAACGCAACTAACTGGGTGGTAAAGGCCTTGGTGGAGGCAACGCCAATCTCAGGGCCGGCACGAGTCAATAGGGTAAGATCGGCCTCACGCGAAAGGGAACTCTCAGGTACATTACAAATGGCCAGCGAAGGGCCAAAGCCCCACTCTTTGGTAGCACGTAGCGCAGCAAGAGTATCTGCCGTCTCACCCGATTGTGAAATAACGACGACCAGGGCATCGGGTTTAGGTACCGGGTGACGATAACGGAATTCACTCGCCACCTCGACGCGACACGGAATACCGGCCAGCCCCTCAAACCAGTTGCGTGCTACCATCGCAGCGTGAAAACTGGTTCCACAGGCGATGAGCTGCACCGAGCTAATCATATCGAAGATCGATGCGGCATCCGGACCAAAGCTGGCGTCCAGCACTTTGCCATCGGCAACGCGCCCTTCCAGGGTTTGCGCTACCGCCTGCGGCTGCTCGTATATCTCTTTCAGCATGTAGTGGCGATAGCTACCACGCTCCGTCGCATCGGCAGTGAGTCCAGACTCGCTTATCGCACGTTCAACCTGATTCCCATCGACATCATAAATAGTAATACCGTTGCGCAAGATGTCCGCAACATCACCATCCTCAAGGAAGATAAAACGGCGGGTAACAGGCAGCAGCGCGGCGACATCAGAGGCGATAAAGTGCTCACCAATACCGACGCCTATCACTAGTGGGCTGCCGCGACGTGCAGCGATAAGGCGCCCCTGTTCGTTATTACTGATCACCCCCAGGGCATAGGCCCCTTCGAGTTCGCTGATTGCATCGCGAGTTGCCTGCAGTAGGTCTTTGCCCTCTGCCTGGTGGATATATATTTGATGCACCACCACCTCGGTGTCTGTCTCAGAGGTGAATTCGTAGCCCTGTTCAGACTGCTTACGACGTAGCATCTCGTGATTTTCGATAATGCCATTATGCACAACCGCCACCCCTTTTTTGCAGATATGCGGATGGGCATTCTGCTGTGATGGCTGACCATGAGTAGCCCAGCGGGTATGAGCGATACCGTGATGTCCCTGTATTGGGCGCTGCTCCAATGCATCGGCAAGCATTTGCACCTTGCCAAGCATGCGCTCGCGATCGATGCAACCGTCGTCATTAACCACCGCGATACCTGATGAATCATAACCACGATACTCCAAACGACGTAAACCCTCGAGGAGAATTCCCACTACATCACGTTCGGCTACTGCACCGACAATACCGCACATAAACTACTTCCTCATTTTCAGTGGCCGTTTCCAGCCTTTGATGCCCTTTTGCGGTACACGCGTGAGACTGAGTTCGTTATCGTTAACATCTTTGGTAATGGTGGCGCCTGCACCCACGGTGGCGCCATCGCCAATCTTTACCGGTGCCACCAGTTGTGTGTCAGAACCGATAAAGGCATTATCGCCGATCACGGTACGGTGTTTGTTAGCACCATCATAGTTGCAGGTAATGGTACCGGCACCGATGTTCACGTTGCTCCCCATGGTGGTATCACCAATATAACTAAGGTGGTTGACCTTCGTTCCTACGCCTAAAACGCTGTTCTTTACCTCGACGAAGTTGCCAACGCGTGCACCAGCTCCCAGCTCGGTGCCCGGACGAATGCGGGCAAAAGGACCGATGACGCAATTGGAACCGACCACGGCATTCTCAAGCACAGACATCGAGGAAATCATCACACCATCACCAATAGTTACGTTCTTTAAAACACAACCACTACCAATGGTGACACGGTCCCCTAGCTTTACCTCACCACTGAGAACAACATTGGTGTCGATAATGACATCCTCACCCGTCTCAACCGTGCCACGCAGATCAAAGCGCGCAGGGTCAAGCAGAGTAACGCCGGCACGCATCACTCTCTCAGCCTGGCGCTGCTGGTAGATGCGTTCCAGGTGAGCCAGTTGTACCCGGTCATTAACCCCAGCCACCTCATCTTGATCAACGGTGCAGAGAACATTTACCGTATGCCCATCGTTCACCGCCATGGCAATGATATCGGTCAAATAGTACTCGCCTTGGGCATTGCTGTTTTCAAGACGCTTGAGCCAGCCACTAAGCTTGCTACCATCGACGGCAAGAATACCGGTGTTAACCTCGTTGATCAGCCGTTCATCTGCGTCAGCATCCTTTTCCTCGACGATGCACTGTACGTCGCCCTCTGCATCGCGCACGATACGACCATAACCAGTGGGATTATCAAGGCGCATGGTCAGCAGCGCGATACCGTTTTCTACACGGTCGATCAGGGCACCAAGTGTATCATTCGTCACCAGTGGCACATCGCCATATAGCACCAACACCGTGGAGTCACCGTGGAGTTGACCGACGACTTGCTCTACCGCATGCCCGGTGCCCAGCTGTTCGACCTGTTCGGCCCACAGCAGGCTCCCATCATTAACCGTCTCTTTGACTACCTCGCCACCATGTCCGTAGACCACATGTACAGAGTACGGCTGCAGGGTCCGGGCAGTATCGATAACATGTTGCAGTAATGGCTTACCCGCAATGCAATGCAGTACCTTAGGCATATTGGAACGCATTCGAGTTCCCTTTCCTGCAGCCAAAATAACGACTTCTAACTTGCTCATGAGTTCCTCAACAAATCACCACCACAACCATACGAAATAGTTTAAATTTCATATAGTTAGACGTCGTCCCATCTTCATTGATATTCATTTTAGAGTAAGATTTTACTAAACTTTCATATGGATTTGGCGCTATACAGGCAGGAAAAACAACTAAACCTCCGTCCCCCTGACTGGCGCTCAATTTTGACTTTCATGTTTTACATCATTTTCTGTATTCAACGAATTTTTGCTATCTGGCCACCGCAATCCAGTTGCGGTCCCGATTGACTCTAGTTTTTTATAGAAACTGCCATTAATTTGCGTGTGGAGTACCAAATAAGAAACGAATCGTTCGAGAAGATTCCGATTGGGGCGGGAGTGTTTCGCCCTACGCCAGAACTGGTTCAAGGAGCCTTGAAAGGTCAGCCCTTTCATATCATAAATGGCACTTCCGCACACGGTCACAGGGGCGTTATGTAACAGCGCCGACAGCCCAACCGTACTATTCACCACAATGACGCCGCGGGTATGCTTCAATAATGTAGGAAGATGTTGATCGTGGATATAGTAGCATCTTCCATTCAAACCTAGCTCCTTAGTGCGCTCTGCAATATAACGCCTATAGTCGTTATAGCCCCTATCCATGGGGTGATGCTTGATCACCAATATCGTGTTGCGAGGAGCATTTCGAGCGAAAGAGGACATCACATTGCTAATAAAATCGTCAATAGAATCAAAGTCTGAATGAGTATGAATCTGAGAGTCGTTATGAACCTGAAGAGGTACCAGAAAGTAGCGACCACTATCCTCAGTGACAAGTCGTTGTTCCACGCCGTGTTCTTTCACGGCATAGAACCACTTTCGCCAAATAGAACGCAGCCATAGCAAGCCCTCTGTCCAAACCAAAGGACGGTGATGCTCGTACCTTATAAATAGTGGTTTAAGCGTAATCGCAGACAGGTAATACAAGATAGTCCAAACAACCGAAGGCCAGAAAGTGTTACCGAGTGGCAACGCATCCTTAACTTTCGGAATTGGAGAATTGAGGTAAAATATCGGTGTGCGTGGAATCAATGAGTGCGCATTTACCCCAAAGCGTTCAAACGTCACATAGTCCGGGCGCACATAGCCTTCTTCAAACACCCCAATCTCAATATCGAGTCCCTGTGCAATCTGATGTGCAACTCGGTGTATTGGGCGACAATCGCCAAATAACATTACGACTTCTATGTTTAACTGCTTCAGGAGTGATTCTAAAAACTCAGGCCATTCTTTCAGGCTACTGCGATAGGAAAAAGCATTGGTTCGGTAAAACAGCCAATCACCACCATTAAAGTTAACTTTAAAGACCTTGGCTCCGGCCTGTTCCAGATCATAAGCTAGACGTCGAAAAAAAGGCCCTACAGGCCCTTGTAATAGTAGAACCCGCTTGCCCCTGAATCCATTTATTCCATTTTTCAGCATTAAATTATTGAGGAATTATCTTTTGATTTCAAAAGGTTAAACATCTTGAAAGCAGGGATTAGATTCTTACGCCATCAAGCTGAGAAGAGATAAACTATAACGAAATTTGTCACTTTCTACTACGCTTTTCTAGTCTAAATGCATTGTGGACGATTATATTCTTACATGTTGTATGGTTATTAGCCTATATGACGCTAACCTTTAAAAAGACTATATGCCAATACTCCTAATTTACGAGCTTGCCTTCGCATAAACCCTATCCGGAGTTTTTCAAGACCACCACAGGCCTCCAACTCATTACGCATTTCCACAATTTGGTGTAACACGGCCTCACAATCAGTGTATCCCTTTAGCCCCCAATCCCAATAAATTGGATAACGCAGCAGCGTACCTGCCACTAGTTCATCAAGGCTGAGGCGACGCTGGCGACGAGAAAGAGCAACACTATCGTGTTGAATATCGGTCGTCAGTCCCCACCCCGCATAAAAAGGCTGCCCGTATACCACGACTTTCTTGCCTCGCAGTAATGCATCAAAACCACTTAAAGATGTCATGGTATGGATCTCGTCACAGGCATCGATACAGCTCACTATAGAAAGCTCTGTCTCCATGTAGTCCGCAAATTCATATGCGTCAGACAGTTTACCCAAGCGATTTCCTGACATCACATCTGGATGTGGCTTGTACACGATAAATGCATCTGCACAAGCTTCCCTTGCCGCCCGCAATAACCCTATATTAGTATTAATATTGTTACAGCCATATCGAATTGAGGCATCATCCTCAACTTGCCCCGGCACGAGAATCACCCTCTTCCCACCTGTTGGCCATTTTACGGAATCACGCGACTCAAGATTATATTTCGTGATTCCGTTTTCGACTATCACATCCCGAACTCGTCTAGCCTTTTTCAACTCATCATCACTAAGTTCGGCTGTTGATAAAATATGTTCTAAGTCAGATGGATGCGTAGGATCAAAATAAATTCCACGGCTATCTAGAACCAATGATTGGGGTCGAATCAAATCCGAACCCAACCCAACTGAGCGTACAAAGCCATCCTCCATACGCAACAGCTTTGCCCCACTCTCTCGAACAATATCTAGAAGCCCGTCAGGCGCATCTCTTCCCCAAAAAACGAAGATATCCTTATGTCCCGGTTTTAAGCTCTTAGCCTCATTGCTGTCTTTAACAAAGCGGACCTTATTTGGTTGCAGTGCAAGCATCGGTGAGATATTCGCCGCTTTCCATCGACGAAAACCAACGCCAATAATTCGTTCATGGTTGCGATTAGTTGCCTCTCGTTGACGCAACAACCAGTCAATAACATCGAAAATAGTCCCCCGCTGATGAGTCTGTGGGTTTAGGTAGCGGCTATAGTGAAAATAAGCAGCAGCAAATAACTCATCTAACGATCGCTTACGAGTACGACGTTGACATTGCAGGCGATCATCAGTAACCCCCCACCCTGAATACCATGGCAAGCCAAAACATGTAACACCTTTACCCGCCAGCATGGCTTCAAAACCCAGGGTGGAACTCACAACATACACGCAATCCATCATCTCAATAAGACTCAATGGGTTTACGGCATCACGGAGTACGACGGTGCTCTCATCCTCTTCGACATCAGTCAGATAGCCATGCTTGCGACCAGATGAAACCTCAGGGTGTGTTTTTACAAAAATAGTAGCATCAGGATTCTCTGCACGAGCTGCAGCCAGCATGGTTTTAAAAGTCTCTGCATTGGCACAAGCTAATTTAACCCCCATATCACCATATGTCTGATCAATAACCAATACACGTCGCCCCGCCCTACCGCCCGCATGAAGAGAGGCATCATCCAAAAGAGGAGCGTGATTGTACTTGCTCAACCTATTCGTAAGAATTAGTCTTTTCGCCTGCACAACATCTTCAGAAATCCCTGCTAATAGATCTCTTTCTGAATTGAGTAAAGACTCCAACGTAGAAGGGCGAGTACTGTCATAATAAATCCCCTGCTCGTCCACCACCATTGAAAGAGGCGGAAATCTATCACCAGTTCCCCAAGAGCGTAGAAAACCATCTTCAAGCTGTAATGCTTTACCACGCGATAAATACGCATACCATTTGGCGCGTAATGCGCTCGGCTTCGCCCCCCACCCAAGCCAAGTAGCGTCCCGCTTTCCAAAAGGTGAAGAAGCCACACCTATAGGCTTTTCAAGAAAGGTGGAAAGATACTTCAGACGCCACAGCCCAATATTCCAGATTGGAACAAGTATCCTGGGATTCACTATGAATTCTCCACTACTCGCAGAACCTCTTCTAAGCGATGTTTCCATGTATGATGCTGTGCCACAAACTCAGCGCCAGCACGTGCTCTTTCCAGGTCATCATCGCTTGGCCCGTACTGCAAGCGCTCGAACAACTCGCGCGCTTCATCTTCAGTCGACACAACATGACAATAATCCCTAAACAATTCATCGACTGAGCGAGCAGGAGTAGTAACAGCTATTCCTCCACACGCAATAATCTCAACTAGTCTACGAGAAAACATTGTTGGAGAATCTTCTATCGTATTTACGTTCAAAGAGACTAGATAATCCTTGTAGATCTGGGCGGTTTCGGAATAAGGTACAGCGGCTCGGAGTTCAAGATTCTTATACGCAGGATAGCGATAATTCTCTGATCTTCGCCCTGAATTACGGTCAAAAACCGTTAAGCCCAGAGTATCTGCCACAGAAGTAAACAGCATGTCCTGCCACTGACGTCTTCGATCATGGATATGAGAACTATAACTTCCTACAAAATTAGCGCGATGGTACTTGAAATTAAATCCGGTAAAATTATGCAATGCAGGCTGCACGGCAAACAGCAGCGGGTGAACAGAAACTCCTATAGGTAATACGCTTCTGTAACGTTCAATACAGTTACTATCAACAGTAAAAACATGGTCGAAACATTGTGCGCTTTCAATAAACCGGTCAAAGTGAACCCCATCTTCTTTGTTCCAAAAGACCGAAGGAACTCCTAAGTCACGAGCATACTTAATCACTTTTTGGAAAACTGAATTATTTCTTTTTGGGTAATCAGGGTAAGCGGCAATCTTGAATTTCCAGGAATCCCTAACTCCCTTCCAGGCAGACTCCACAAACAATATGTCAGGCTTCCAAAACTTCAGGATCCATTTATAATTTAAAGGCGTGACATTAGTTACAGCACATTCACTTGACAAACCCGAGCGTGTCAATTCGTCAGAAATAAGGGCGCACTTCAGATTACTCTTTGTATTACATCTTAAATACATTTCGATACAGATAGCCGTTTAATTGAATAGTAAAGATTTTATGACTTTAGTTTTCAATGTTTTCTTCATCGCAGACGACACTAGCCTGTTCAAGATCATCATGATCTGCTTCTACCGTAGCCTGCATGTAATGTTTAATTAATAGCTTCATCACGTGATCAACACCAGCCTTCTTAACTTCACGCTTATCCCTGTGGTAATAGGTTCCATTATTATAATGTGATGTAATAATCTCATAAGATGGAAAATACGCAACACGCTCATCACAATTGCATATTTCCTGAGCCGCAACCCTCAACACAGATTTACTATACGTTGTTGAAACAAGAACATGTGATTTTTCATAAGTTGCGATCAGTGGAACTGGTGAGACAGTAATAAGCATCTTTGCTTTTGGATTTAACTTGAACAAGCGGTTTTTGAATTCAGCAAGATCCTCACTAACCTCGCCAAGTGAAAAGTTTTTAAAAACATATTCATGAGGTTCATATTGTGCACCAACCACACCAGGATGAAATGGTACAACTGCACCATCACTTACACGAACCCAAGCCTCTGTTAATCCTAGAGTAAAAACAAAAACGTCTAACTTTTCGAACATTTCTCGGACTGACGAAAGATGGCGATTTAAGTCGGACTCATAGCTCCCGTAATCAGGAAAAAATTCTTGTTGTATATATGGCCTAAACGGATCAATATATGCATCCGTTTCAAGGTGACGCCATGGCTTGTCATCCCCCCCCCATCTCCCAAATGCCCTATCGTAAAGTTGTAAAAGTTGACGCACAGTGTAAATATTGCCATATCTAGCTGTAAAGATCCCATAGCCATATTTGTCAAGCTCATCTTCAGTCATAGAGACATCAGGCTTTTCGGTTTCTAACCAAGTAAATCCCTCCTTTGTCAAAGCGCGCGAGATATGTTGCGCAAAACAACTACCTGCAGTTGCTACGTTATCACCCTTATTAATAATATACTTCGGTTCAACTACAGGATCGACCTGAGAAATTTGAACATTGCTTATGGAGCGTTTCCAAAAACAGTAATCTGGTAATAAATTATATGGATTATTACTTTTGATTTTTTGATTATTACGTCCTGTAGCATTAATTAGGTCATTAATCCCTATGCCATGAAATACCCTTTCTAACTGAGGATTCGATGTTACCTTTATATCAACACAATTATATACATCATACGATGCAGCAACAAACTCTTCCAACTTAAGCCCCAACTTATTCCCACCACCTTTCTGTAATGGTACGTCAGGTACTTTAAAAAGATACGACCCGTCAATCCCAAATTGTTTTGCTATTTCAGGATATACTGGCCAAATCGCTTGTCGTGCAGCGCGATCTTCCATCAAAATATCAGGTTTATCATATACAATTTCAATTGAATTATATTTGGCAAACTGTAAAACAATTGACGAAAATACGTTTAATATTGGATGATTTGGAGTGTGAAAGTAACATCCACGTTTAATCCAAACTTTATCTTGTTTAAGTAACTGATAACCCGTTTCTTCCTCCTGATATTTTAGCCAGTTTAAATCCTTGGCTTCAGCATT
The DNA here is from genome assembly GCA_041554195.1 of Thiohalomonadaceae bacterium. Classification (GTDB taxonomy): domain Bacteria; phylum Pseudomonadota; class Gammaproteobacteria; order Thiohalomonadales; family Thiohalomonadaceae; genus JAPHSX01. The sequence goes on along the minus strand of JBFFMJ010000002.1, from coordinate 155,434 downwards.
AAAATATCCTAATAAACGATATACCTCTTCATTGTAAAATGTAACCGCCTGTTCTACATCTATTCCATTGATATAGGAAAAAACAGCAATTGCTGAATTACATCTTGCGAGCGGCGTCCTAATATCTCCCCCTGATAGATCTTTAATGTATACAAGATCAGGATGAAATTTTCGCCCCCTTATGTGTGGGATCTTCTGTATTTTAGATTTACCAGGCCAATCTTTCCCAAGACTCTCGAGTAATTGTTCATAGAAAGTCGATATAACACCAACTATATCAGCACTATTTAATAGGGTTAACTCTGAAGGAGTGAAACTCATGTTATTACGCCACTGAATACGATCAATTTCGCAGTCAGAAGTTGACTTTGCTAACAATAAACTTATTGGGTTAACGTGACAATTTCCAATAAATAAAACTTTCATATATACAAGCCCAGTATTATGTGTTATAGCTCAATACGCTGAGGATTTTGAAAATATCAGCACCTTCAGATAACAGGTAGTTTTGCGATTAAAGAAATAATTTGTAGATAATATAGTCGATAGCTAGAGTTATACTGTGCTTAATTTATGCATCAAAACCATATTTAATATGCAATAGCATATTAAATCATTTTTTGAATCAAACTGTAACGGCGAACAACATTGGATCGGAAAAATGCACCCGGATATGTTAGCACTAATATCCTTCTATGATTGCCCCCTTATCAAAATTTCTATCGCTCCCTGGAACCGATTTATAGTACCATCTACGATGCTCATACATCATTTCATCTATACTTTGTTCCTCACAGCATTATACCTTTCCCGATGTAGTAACATAGATGTTTCAGTAAAGCCATCAGCACCAAGTATAACTACCCTATCATGAGGTAAATTCACAACTAAAAAGTTATCACTTTACACCATCCAGTTACTTACTCTTAAATTAAATATCAGATTATTTCGTTGCCAAATTAGCAAAAAAACTCCAAGTACTCAGGATGAGTATCGAAGAAATCTTGGCTAAATTGATCTGCATATTCAAGAACTTCATCAGGCACGTCTTTTCTCCAGCCACCATCAAGGTGATAATTCCTGTCGAACGATGCATTTTTATTAATCAATTCTTCACCATGCTGTTTGTCTGTACCACGTTTAGCATATCCGTCAATTGTACCTATCGGATAGCAGTCAGCCATTTCCAGATCAAACTTATCCTTTATCTCACGCATCCGTGTCGTCATATCTCTCAGGACATCTTCATGTCTAAACAGAATTGAGTTATCACTATTGATATGGAATTTCAACCAAGAGTCAACATTTTCACTCCAATGAGTCAACGCTTTTTTTGAAAACTCTACAGAAAAATTGAATTCTGCATTAGGATTCCTATAAACAACTTTTTTCCTCTGATACTTATAATAACTATTCAACCAACTAACGGGTTCTTTAACATTTATAACAACCGGAAGCGTTCTAGTTACTATTAGTTCTTTAATCATTTCGCGTTCATGACTACCTAACCCAAACTCGGAAACATCCTCATAGGAAGCTAATCCGCTCATTATCTCCCACGACGTAGCCTCATGCTTATTTCCAAGGTAGTTTGACAATACAATCACGTTCTTAAAGTTAAGCTCTATCAGAGCCTTCACTGCGTTAGTGCCACTACGTTGCAAACCAAACTGTTTTATATACTTCACTTTATTTATTTCCTTTAGGAACAAACCTCAAGTTCCAAGTTAATTTAGCGTCACTCAAACCGATCGCAAGCTGCTCTGTGCTAACACTATCCATAAATCCACGCCCAGCAATATTTTTAAGGTGTCTATAGAATTGTTTGTTCTTAGTATCAGAAGTATTGTCCGATTCGAAAATCAAGCAATAATTAGAGTCCGGATGAGTTATCTCGACAATAGAACCATCAATATTAGAAACCTGTGTATTCTCTGCAAAATGCAACAATGTACATGCATCTCCAGTATAACTTCCAACTGAATCAATGATATCAACATTAAAGCAATCTAGATAACCATGAATATTTCTTTCAACTTTAACGTCACTGTAGCAGGTGTGTTCTGAAGCAATCGTAAACTCACCATCCATAACAGCACCATTAATTTTGGCTTTTCCTGGTTCTATCGAATACTCGACACCAGGCAAATAAACAGTATTATGTGCAGCAGCACTTCTTAAAAATCGCGGTATATCATCACTATATTCATGTGAATAAAAGCTAGGATCAATTAACCATTCCACCCCATCAAACCAAAGAGTGAAAGATAAATTGTCCTCATGTTTATGTGTTGTATTCAGTGAACTAGCAAACAAACATAGCATGAACGGCTTATTTTCATGGTTTCCTTTAATTACTGCATATCCGGCTTCAGATAGAACTGTGCAACTCGGATGCTCATACGTTACCCCACGACGTACAAGTTCACCAGAATATGGTGGAAATCGAAACGTATCCCCTTGGCATGGAGTGCGACCATCAGGATATCGTAAAAACTTTGACCATAAAGACAGCTCCTCAGAAATTTCTGAAATATGCGTATCAAAACCAGACAGGCCAACTAATTCACCAGCAAAGCCCACAATCCGCTGAATGCCTTGATGATATCCTATCGAATTCTCAACAAATATTGCGTAACTATTATCACGCACAATTAAAGTATCAAACTGCTCCGTTAATCTCTCAAGCGATCGACTAATCCACCTAGATGATGATGGGATTTCTGGGAAAGCAATGCCTGAAACAAGTAGAGCCAAGTCTTGAAACCAAGCATGGTTATGATATCTAGTTGGCTGATGAAAAGCATAGAATGCCTCAGACTCAAGTAATTGAGCATGACGATATATTGCAAATCTTAATCTAGATATAAATCGATTATCAAAATTATTCCGCAATCCTTGCTCATACATAAGTATCATAGTCAGCAATCTTTCAGCTACACCATGATCATACCATGCAAATTTTTTATCTTCGTCAACTCTATAGTAACTACTATCCATCCAATTCGTAATAAAATCACGAGCAGAGAACAATGATGACATATCATCACTCATATGCGCATAAGTCATTAGAATTGCTGCCGGATGTAGTGCGTGCCAAGAAAACCTGTAAGTATTTACTTTTCCCAAATCACTAGGCTGTAAATCGCCATGCGTCCATTCTAGCAGCTCTCCCCCATAAAGCGGGCATTTCCCTTCGTTATGAAATGCAATAGCTTGCTCTTCATAAGAATTAAAACATTTTAAATAGTAATCATATATAGCTTTCTTTAGAGGTAACCATCTTGCGCTTTCGAGTTCTCTTGAACGTGGAGTTAATTCCAACCATTTGGGAAGCCCTGATTCACTCTCCCTCCAACACCACATACTCTCAACATCTAAAAACGCATTACTATCACCGGGTGTACCCTTTATGTACACACGAATATCATAAATTTCTGTTGCTGAAGGATATTCCCAGTCATTTTGAATACCGAAAACAAGGTCATTGTGTCCAACTGAAAAAGTGAGCCATCTATCGAAAGCAATATTAGAAATTTTGACATGCCTAAAAGTTCCAGAGAGTGTATAACCTATAGCGACATACTGAATATCTTTCCATGAACGCAGCCTAAATCGGACACCAACACCATTGCACACAAAACGCCCAGGGAGTATAAAACTTAGTTGATATACATTCTCCTTACCAGCAAAAGAGGATTCAACATATTCCGATTGAATAGTATTCGTTCCATTACCACTTAAGGCATCAAGCTTAATGAGATCAGAAGAATCGTCCTCATTTATACTGAATACTTTAGTAAAGTCGGGAGAACGCTCACAAATATAAAAATCAACTTTCGAATTCACTACTTTTGTTACTCATATGTTCATCAAGTCAGAATATTCTATAGCAAAATATAGAACAAGTATTTCATGGTTCATTATAACGTAGATTCAACACGTAATTGCAACTCACTAAGCCAGAATAGAGTGCAACTGTGATTGGACTGGACTTCTCCCACTACAATAGACACCCACGGTCTATTATTTGGACTTCCCCCGCTCCAATAGACACCCACGGTCTATTTGTGGACTTCCCCCGCTCCAATAGACACCCACGGTCTATTATTTGAGCATAGGAGGAAGAGTGATGAGCAATCAACGATACACCCCTGAATTTAAAGACGAAGCAGTCAAACAGGTGGTCGAGCGTGGCTATTCTGTAAGCGATGTGTCTCAACGCTTAGGCGTATCCAGCCACAGCCTGTATAAGTGGGTAAAAGCGGTACAACCCGATCAAAGCGAGTCACAGGCAGCCGAACTGGCTGAAGTGAAACGTGAGATGTTGAAGTTACGTGCACAGCTGCGCCGCACCGAAGAGGAGCGCGACATCTTAAAAAAGGCCGCAAGGTACTTTGCAAAGGAGTCCGAGTAAAGTACCGGTTCATTAATGACCATCGGCACGAGTACCGTGTCGCGACTATGTGCCGTGTTCTGCGAGTGGCACGTAGTGGTTTCTATCAGTGGCTACATAAACCGCTGTCGGATAGGGCCATCGATGACCAGAGGTTACTCGGACTCATTCGGGCTTCTTACGCAGCCAGTGGCGGTGTCTATGGCTCCCCCCGCATCTTTCTGGATCTGCGTGAAGTCGGAGAGGGTTGTGGTGAGAATCGTGTGGCACGCCTCATGAAGGTTAACAAAATCAAGGCAATACGCGGCTATAAAGCGCCGCGCCCCATTGCCGGTCGCCCATCAATTATCGCACCGAACAAACTTCAGCGTGAGTTCACCGTCGAGCAAGCCGATACAGCCTGGGTCACGGATATCACCTACATCCGCACCTGGCAAGGCTGGCTCTACCTGGCGATAGTAGTCGACCTGTACTCACGTATGGTCGTTGGATGGTCGATGAAACCCACACTAGCCCGTGAGATCGTCCTGGATGCGCTGGTGATGGCCGTCTGGCGTCGTCGTCCCAAGAACAAAGTCTTGGTACACTCTGATCAAGGCTCGCAGTATGGTAGCGATGATTGGCTACGTTTTCTGAAGGCTAACAACCTGGAACCGAGTATGAGTCGTCGTGGTAACTGCTGGGATAATGCCGTCGCCGAATCATTCTTTAGCAGCCTGAAAAAGGAACGGATCAAGAAAAGGATCTACAAAACCCGTGAGATGGCCCGTGCTGATGTGTTCGATTATATCGAAGGGTTTTACAATCGTAGCCGTCGCCACAGCCATCTTGGTGGGGTCAGTCCCGAGGCATTTGAGCATGCCTCAAAATGAGGCCGAGGGCTGTCTATGGTCGTGGGGGAAGTCCACCCTTCTACTTACTCAGTAATGATAGACAGCTCTTCGCTAATAATAGAAATTAAGTCTCTTTCCTGTTTTATGCGTAGTGCAGCTGCCTTTGATAATGAAGTAAACTTATCAGGCATCAGATACAGGTCTCGAATACCATCCCCTAGTCCTTTCGCATCTTCAGCATCAGCAAGAATCCCGCAACCACTGTCAACAAACTCCGGAATGGCTGCAACAGAGTTTGTTACTGGTACCAACCCTGAAGCCATCGCTTCATCTCGTGATACACCTTGAGAATCCATTCTTGTTGGTACAAGAAAAACACCATGATGTTTATGTAATTCAGCAATCTCTGCATGCGTAAGAAAAGACTGCAGAATTGTGACATTACCAAAGTGCGTTAGAGGTTCTACTGTCGCATTAAATAATGGACCATCTCCAACAAGAGTGAATTCCAATTTATTAAAGAACTCCATTTCAGATAGATAGAGTATTGCCTTTACCGTCAAATCATTCGCATATATGGCTGATGTATAAGGTCGAATTGAAAGGATTTTTGTACGTTGCTCTATTGGTTTAGGTGAGTAACGAAATATTTCTGTATTGATTGGGTTATTAATAATCACGTATTGTGATTCTGGTAAACTAATATCTAGATCAGCCATTACAGTTTCAGCTGAGTAACTAGATACGAATACAAGTCTCAAATTTATAGGCATCGACCTTAACAGGCCACGCCAAAAAGACATGAGTGCATCACTCCTCTTTACCGCAGATTTTTTTTCTTCTTCAGATCTGTAAAGACACTTACGTCGGTGATATGGCTGTATCTCAGAACCATGTATCCATACTGTTACCTTGATTGAGTCAATATACTTTTCTAACACCTCCCACATTCCCTGATCCAGGAAATGAACTAATACCTGTGTGTATTGACCGCTACCAAGCATCTGAGTAAGAACTTCTGAAGATCCGGTTAAAACATCAACATCCTGATATTCGTGATACGAAACGGACTCATCCGGCCTAAATCTAAATACATCTGCACGAACACCTCGCTCCTTGTATGCCAAGACGCGACTATGAACAAAGCCGTTACGATATATGTTTTCATACGATGGATAGTGATTAGTTAGAATAAGGTATTTAGACTGTGTAACCATTTCTGGTGGCTGCAGGTTACGATGCCCCAGCACCAGCCCATTTATTGCTGCATGTCCATCGGCATACAAACGTAGACCAAATCTTACCCAGTCAGTACCTACAGGTATTTCCGTCTCCTGATTTCGATTTGGATACATTATTGTATTGCTTATACGCTGCTTATTGGCGTCAAGAAAGAAAACAACCAGCTGAATATTAAGCCCCAGGGTAACGTCAAGATAGAGCCTAACCTTGTCAGAAAAACCCAGCTCAGCCAGAGAATGATCTACAGAGCCATAAAGATATTCATGTTTCCCATCTGGCAGTTTTGAACTGACGAGCCACTCATCACCTTGCAATTCCAGGTTAATGTCTTTGCTTGGTTTTTTAGTAAAATCTGCGAAAAATGCTTTCCCCGTAAGCCAGTCTCCCTCTTCTTCAGTTTTTTCCTCAGGTTTAATCTGCTCAGCCTTTGCGAGAAACGCGTTAAGAGGCAAACCCGTAGTGACCCCATCCAAGTCATCAACCTGCTCTGATACTATTGACAATTCCGATGCGCCACCACCCTCGCGACAGTAATTAAATTCATCTATCGCTAATCCATCAGACAACTCGAGCATTTTGTCTGGTAGATTTTCCATCCAATCCATTAGCATATGTGGAGCGATGGTTTTGGGACGAACTGCTGCACAGCGTGCTGGTAACTGAGTACAAGGCTTATATGCTGAATGTTCATTCAACAAAATACTCTTATTATTCTCCATCACATAGTGTGCATTTTTCCCAATCAAGCTGGCTGCGCTATACTTATTAGCGAGCGCGATATCCATCAAATAATTTTTTCCGTAATAGTCCTCAGGCAGCATAAAAGCAATGAAATCTGCCTTGTCCGCCAAATCACCTATAATCAAACTTTTTGCTTTTTTATGATCAATAAAAGTGATTTTACTGTTATTAGCAACATACGGCTTTAACTTATTAGGACCAACCAACTTGAGCTGTACATGCTCATAGGACTGCCGTTCGAAGTGCCCAATAACCGTGGTCGCATCAGATTGCGTCTTAGCATGAGCTAATACTGTAATTGTGGGTGATTGTATTACGTGGTCTTTACCACTAACCTTAGAGGCCACATATGCAAGACGATGCTCATATGTATGTTCAGTAAGAACTTTACGGAGGGCTAGCAAACGAAGTTTGCGCTCCCTACCACCAAGCCCCTCAAGAGCTTCAAGCTTGCGTACAACCTCTCCGCCATTATCTGTGGCGACAACGAGGTCGCCAAACAAAAAACGTAGTCCGCGGGAAAAATTACTTATTGTCAGCGTGTTTGAAGCCATTAGCTCATAAACACGTCGCGCAAACATAGATTGAGACTGTTTAATCGAATTTAAATTAATGGCATAACGATAGCCTTTATATGCCTTATCAATCTCATCAAATGGTAAGGTACCTACAATGTATGGTTTATATTCGGATGGAAATTGATAGTTTGGATCATCCTTTCCATAGTTGCGATCATAGATTTCTACGGGACGGAAGTCGGGGAGTTCAGTAATAAAACTTTCTAGATCACGAGTCCGCTCCGGATAGCGAACGTAATATGCGCCAGCAAAACAGAAAGCGTCTTTTCGATCAAATTTTTCTATCGGATTATGAATCGTTGGCTGTGCTGCAAACGGTAATAAATATACGCGTTCATGACCAAGAGCAGCCTTATACCGATGTATGCAATCAATATCTGTAGTGAATACATAGTCGAACAACATAGCCGTATTGAGAAATGTTTCAAAATGTACAGGATCTTCCTTATTCCAGAAAACACTTGGAATACCATGTTCACGGCACCAGCCAATTACCCCCTGCACTTCCTGGCTCATATGCCCGACTTTATTGCCCCACTTCTCGTCTTTGCCACGCCATGCCGATTCAATGAAAAGAAGTTCTGGACCAAACTCTTCAAGTTCTGACTCCCAGTATTCAGGAGTGAGAGGCATAAGAACACACTCATCTTTATAAGAGTGAAACGTGAAGTCATCCATAATACACGCTACTTTTGTCTCAGCCAGGGGTTTAGTTAATTGAAGTTTTGGCACAGATACCGCCGTGTTTTTCAACACACCCCCATTATCTGCGGAATTTCCTGATACAACATCCTGAATAGTGGAGCTTTTTGTTTTTTGGACACTCGAAGAGACGCGCGGCAACTCTCTGATTTGAACTTTTCTGCGTCGACTTGATGCCTTTATCCGCAAGCGCCACAAATCGGCAGGGAGTCGAACAAATTTTCTAAAAGATTTGGTGCTATGAATAAGCAAATAACCCAATTGAAAAGAAAGCGTAGCGCGTGCCTTAGAAACTTGCTGCTCAGCAGATATTCTTCTGTGCCGTTCTTTCTCTAGCTGCCGACCCAACTCCATTAGTTTTAGATGTGTTTCACGCGATACGTCAACTTGCTTTTCGAGCTTTGACTTGAGTCGAGGTACCACAGTTCCAGTTAGGTCACTGTATTTTTCATTCGCCTCATTTAGCGCCTTTCTAATCTGTGACAACTCTGATTCATGGGTTGCATTTAAATCAACCATTTCATCCTGCTGCTGAGTACGCTCTGAATCAAGACGTTCATAGATGGATTTCAGTTCAGTTTCAAGGCGAACCAGCTGTTTTCCCATATCATGAGAAGTCTTACGCTCATCATCCAACCGGGCCTGTGTCTGACTTAAAAGTAGCCTACTTTCATTTTGTGATTTTGTAGCAGACTGAACATTAGCGTTCTGCTCTGCAATGCGCTCTTTTAGTGTAGATATCTGTTCAGTACTGAGTCGATACTTCTGATTGGAAGCATCTAATCGTTCACGCTGGGATGACAATTCAGTTTCCAGACGAATGACTTGCTTTTCTAGCTCAAAAATTGATTTATTCTGTTTGACACTCTCTTCTTTTGTCTGCGCAAGTTTCATTTCCAGTAAGTTACGTTCTTGATCAGTACGTAACTGCATTTCATTCAACGAAGTTGTGGCTGCGTCTGCACGTAAACGATGATTTTCCACTTCCCGTTTCAGATTAGCTACTTGCTCAGTAGTAAGCCTATATTTTTTATTAACATCGTCTAAAAGTAACCTTTTAGAAGCAAGTTCATCTCTTAGCGCCCGTTCAAGCGCAAAAAATGCTGATTCAAGTTTATCAACATCAGTTTCTAACAAACGCTTATGCTGTTTGCTTAATTTAGCCTTACGGGTTCCTACAATCCCAATCCAGTTACCCAATATCTCAACACTTTCCAGATCAAACCAATCAGATATCAATTGGTACGGCTCAAGAAAATAAAAAGTATGCTTATGATCAATAAAATCGTTAATCCCGAAGGGGACTGTAATAATCAATCGATTACCAGGATTTAGAATTTTCGCTGCAGCCTCTGTAAACCTAGCCGGTTGTACTAGATGCTCAAGCACCTCGCTCATCACAACGGTATCAAACTGTCTATTTTCAAGAGCACAGGATAGGAAATCGTCATTAATATATGTAACTCGTGACTTTACATGTTTTGGTTCCTTCGCCAGATAAGTTTTTGCCTCTTCAATAGCGCGTGAACTCGTATCAACACCAACAACATTAATACCTTCCCTGGCTAACAATATCGGAACTATCCCCTGCGAACACCCGACATCAAGAATATTTTCCCCAATGACTTGTTCACATATCCAGTGAATGCGGTGTTGAGTGTCTTCCATAAACTTCTGACCCATTTTCCCGTAATAGGCTTCCATCACCTTGTCATGAATGTCTGCCAATTCAGAAGAATCTGCACTAACTAGATTGCTGGTCTTTAACTCAGAGTTTAATGCCATTGTTCTGCCTACACTGATTGTCCATGAGTGAGTCCAACAGCATCAACAATCCACTGTTTGGAAGTAATAGCTGCACTGACTGAGATAAACTCACGATGTTTAACTAAAATGACAACAACATCTGCACGCTCAATTGCTTGTTCCACATCAATCAACTCACCTCCATTCAGGTTTTGAGGCAGGCTTTCAATATTTGGCTCCACGATTAAAATACTTCCAGGGTGCTCATTAACCAGTTGTTGCGTTATGGATAAAGCAGGACTTTCACGCAAATCGTCAATATCTGGTTTGAAGGCTATTCCCAAGCATGCAACAGTTAGTTCTTTAGCGGTTTTGTGTGGATTGCTCTGCAATATGGTTGCAATAGACTGCTTAGCCTTATTAATTACCCACTCCGGCTTACCATCATTAATCTCACGAGCCGCATGTATCAAGCGTGCTTGCTCTGGTGTTTGACTTACGATAAACCACGGATCAACTGCTATACAATGCCCACCCACCCCACAACCTGGTTGCAATATATTAACGCGTGGGTGCATGTTTGCGAGTTCAATCAATTCCCAAACATTAATATCCAGCCTGTCACAAATGATTGAAAGTTCATTGGCAAAAGCTATACTGACATCTCTGGAAGCGTTTTCCGTAAGCTTACACATTTCTGCTGTGCGCACACTTGTAGTAACGCAATCACCTTCAACAAAAGTTTTATACAGTTCAACGGCTAATTGTGCGCATTTATCCGTCATTCCACCTACGATGCGGCCATTCTGCACTAACTCCATTAAAACATGTCCCGGAAGAACACGCTCAGGGCAATGAGCAATCCGGATATCAGAGCTCTCACCCATGGTTTGTGGAAAACTCAGGTCTGGTCTGGCCTCACTTAACCAATTGGCCATTTGCTCAGTTGCACCGACAGGAGATGTTGATTCAAGTACGACCAAGTCTCCTTTTTTCAAAACCGATGCGATAGCCTTACTTGCCGCCTCAATATAACTGAGATCTGGCATATTCCCTTCCTTGAAAGGCGTTGGCACCGCAATTAAGAAAGCATCTGCAGGCTCAGGCATGGTCGTTGCCCGCAAATAACCTTCATTAACAGCTGAGTGGACAACAATATCCAGATCGGGTTCTACAATATGAATTTCACCTCGATTGATTGTATCTACCGCCTTTTGGTTAACATCTACACCGATAACCTGAATCTTGCGTGAAGCAAATACTGCGGCTGTTGGAAGCCCTATATAACCAAGTCCAACGACGGATACGGTATTGAAGCGATTGTGTTTCATCTTTATTGTTCCTGTGTTCCTAAAATGATATCTACAATTCTTTGACATGCCCTACCATCACCATAAGGGTTATGAGCAAAGCTCATCTTGTCGTACTGCTCGGTATTAGTTAACAGCGTAGAAACTGCAGCTGTAATATCAGCACTATTTGTGCCAACAAGCTTTACTGTGCCCGTTTCAACAGCTTCAGGGCGTTCAGTGGTATTTCGCATAACTAACACTGGCTTACCTAACGATGGGGCTTCCTCCTGAATGCCGCCAGAGTCGGTTAGTATGATACTTGCGTGTATCATAAGGAAAACGAAAGGCAGATAATCCTGAGGTTCAATCAGATGAACATTTTCAATACCCTTGAGTGTACGCTCTACCGGTTCACGGACATTAGGATTAAGGTGTACCGGATATACGAAATTGACCTCAGGGAACTGCTTGGCAAGATTATGTATTGCTGCGCATATTTGTTCGAAACCACCGCCAAAGTTTTCACGACGGTGACCAGTAATTAACACAAGCTTTGACGAATCCCGCAGAAAAGGAAAAAGTCTACGCATGTTCTTTTCCAACTCAGTATCAGTCTCCAGTTTCTGCTTCACCCATAGCAGCGCATCTATCACTGTATTTCCTGTTACATGAACACCATGTTCGGTCATTCCTTCCGCCAAAAGGTTCTGACGCGATTGCTCAGTTGGTGCAAAGTGCAACTTTGCAAGCACACCCGTGAGCCTTCGGTTTGCCTCCTCAGGCCAGGGAGAGTATAGGTTGCCAGTACGCAAACCAGCCTCAACATGTGCAACAGCTACTTGCTGATAGTAAGCCGCAAGAGTCGTAGCAAACGTAGTTGTCGTATCGCCATGTACCAAAACAAGATCTGGCTTGTATTCATCCAATACTCCTTCCATGTGTGTCAATATATCAGCAGTAATACTTGAGAGGGTCTGACTGGGACGCATTATGTCAAGGTCATAATCTGGAATAATTTCAAAGAGGTTGAGCACCTGATCCAGCATCTGACGGTGTTGTGCGGTGACACACACCCTTGCTTCTATTTCAGGCTGTGAAGACAAGAGTTTCACCAAGGGAGCCATTTTGATGGCTTCTGGCCTTGTACCGAAAACTGTAAGAATTTTCATTAGATAGTTCTGCTTTTTGTGAGTTATTCCACGTTTATATATTATTTCATCATCTAGTACGTAAAGCTACTTTCCTGCACATAAGTAAGAATCAAAAACATTACGTGGGCGAGGGCAATTAACAAATACATTTCAATGTGTTACAACCACAACATAACAGCATCTCAATGTCTTCTAAATTTTAGGCATAGAGGATACTAAACTAGCAAAAGTTTCATACTAAGCGACAAATAGTGTTTCAATCGCGATGATCGCTAATCACGAGAGTCAACATATGAATAATTACTGTGAGGAGAATTACAACTATGGTGAATGCCGTAATATTGTATAATTTTTGTGGTTGTGTGCTGTATTCAGGCAGTGTTGGCTCCTGAAGTACGGAAACCTGCTTCAACTGGCGAACAGCCTCAACCCGTACATTCTCCAAAGCAGCAAGCGCACTGGAATAAAGTTCCTGTGTGAACTGCGCCTCAAGTTCGAGGGTCTCATATTCGAGGGTTACACGGTTCAGAGCATCTCCGGCTTTAGTAGCCATTCGATTCTGTTCCAGCTCTATTTGCTGCTCCAGTGCGCTTATATCAGCGCGCAATTTTAACACTTCTGGCGAACTAGTGCTGCGCGAGGTTCTCAAAGCTCTTTGTTGCGCCTTAAGATGAGCCAGTTCTGCTTCGAGACTCCCCACAATACTACTCAGGTTCTCTACAGTGACACGAGGAGATACCAGTCCATGTTGATTCTGATAGCTAAGTAATGCTTCGCGGGCTTTACTTAACCGTACGGCAAGTAACTCGACCTGCTTCTCGATGAACTTAACCTGTTCTGCAGCAAGGCGTTGGCCCATTTCATTCATGTGGGCTTCGCCTTTATCCAACAATACCTGAATGATTTTATTTGCAACCTCCGGGCTAAATGCTTGGGCGCGAATGCGCAACACCTTGGAGTATTCGTCTAACTCAATATCTACACGCGAGAGATAATAATTGTGAAACTCCTCCATGGGGAGTGCAGCATCAGAGAGTCTTGAGAAATAATCTATTTCGGTTGCACTAAAGTGACTTCGCAGATCGAGAAGTTTGTCAAGTTTATTCAGCATGTCTACTGACAGCATATGCTCGCGCAGTAAGAGTAAATCGCCGCTACCACTCGTCCCAGAAAGGATAGATCCAAAATCGAGAGTGGGTGCTCCGATCGTAGGACTATCAAGTACTACATAAGCCGTTGAGACATAACGATCTGTAATGATAAACGCCTGATAAACCGTATAGAGAAGAATCACTATCAAACTAATTAGCCAATATGGATGTTTTTTTAGTATTTGCATTAGTGTTACTCTGATTTAGCAGGTATGTTGTCATTTTTCATTAATCTGGCTTCTCGGATGTTTTTGTTAAGTCCTTTATACCTTTTCTGAAGAGTTCTGTATTCGCTCAATAAAGTTTGATTTTTTTCACGTAGTTTTTTGTTCTTCCCCTGCAAAACTTTATGACTTTCTCGGAGCATCTTATTTTTCTCACGCAAGGTGCTCTGATTTTCACGTAGTAGCATAACTTTTTCCCGCATCGTCTGCATGCGTGATGAGCTGGAGCTGGCGCCAATGGCACTGGTGTCTACCAGACCTAAACTTTCATGATAAGCACTAATAGCATCCGTTATTTCGTCGTACCAGTGTGCGCGACCTTCATGCAACCAAATTCCTGCCTGACATAGATCTTTAAGTATCCCTTCACTGTGAGAAACCATGATCAGCCCAGCTTGCCCTACCCTCTTTTTAAAGGCATTTTTAGCTTTTTCCTTAAAGGCTAGATCGCCAACCGCGGTAGCTTCGTCGGATAAGTAGACATCAAAGTCGAATGCCAAAGATAGACCAAAGGCCAAACGACTTTTCATGCCACTGGAGTAGCTTTTTAACGGTTCGTCAAAAGCTGGTCCAATTTCGGCAAAATCTTCCACATATGCAACAATACGTTCTATATTTTTTTCATCACCATGGATACGAGCGACAAATTTAACATTCTGGCGACCGGTCATGGAGCCTTGGAAGCCACCACTGAGACCAATTGGCCAGGACACACGACAGTTACGGATAATTTCACCCTTATCGGGTGCATCCATATCTGCAATTAAACGCAGCAAGGTAGACTTGCCAGCACCATTACTGCCGACTAAGCCGACACTAACACCCGTCGGAATAGTCAAGTCGATATTCTTAAGTATCCAGTCGCTACCATGGTGATTATGATAACGCTTATAGAGATTACGAATCCGTATCATTGCGCCCTCAACCGGGCTGCAAAATGAATATGAAGTATTAACCCAAGTGCTACACAGCAAAGTACCCAAAAATTCAGGTACATCAAATTAATCCCACCCAAGGTCTGATATCCCTCAAAAAAGGATAAGCGCAGGCTCTCTACCCCGTGCACAACAGGATTAAGCAGCACATAAAATTGGACATCATGAGGGAGTATTTGTAGTGGAAACATAATCCCTGAAAAGAAATACATCGGAAGCATCATGATTTTCACCACACGCCCCACCTCCTCCACAAGTACACTTCCGACCGACACAAGTAACCCGACACCAAGCCCCAACAGCCACATGGATAACCAGACGAATATGGCCCTAAGTGGATCAAAAGGGAGAAGATCAAAACCAAGCATCACTGCAACAACAAGCAATATGATAAAGACAAGGGACTGAAGTAGCCCCTCAAGTATCGCACGCACCAACACGGTGTCGATCGGCTTGACTTGACGATAAGCAAATAACCCTCGGTTAGACTCAATTGCCCCTATGGAGCGGGTAACTCCATACCGGAACAAAATAAAAACTGTTATTCCAACAATCAACCACGGTATATAATCCGCATTAGTAATAAACCGCATTCGCCCCATCAACTCGCGAACCATTACCAAAACCACCACATGTGCTAGAGGCTCTAGAAACATCCAGAACCATGCAAAACGTGTTGCTGTAATACGCGCCATCGCCTCACGTAGAAATAATGCACCCCACACACTCCGTGTAACCTGCCATGAGCTACGAGGTGTATTATGAGACATCAAAATCACCTCAGATCGATAACGACTTTAGCTGCAATGGCAATCTGATAAAGAATTTGGCTTATGGTCGATGCCAATTGCAAGTTTTTTGTCGGCACAACAGGTAACACTAGAATTTCGTCGCCAGGGCGTAACTCAACATCAACGGCCGCACGGACTTCACCATTTTGTCGTACCACCAGCACCCGGTCCTCATCAGCGTACGTGGTAAAGCCGCCAGAACCATCGATGTAATCATCTGCCGATTTCTCAGGCAAATAGACCACTGACTGGGGCACAAGAACTTCGCCGCTGATCAGTAGTGAATCTGAGCGCTGCGGGATCGTAATTACATCACCATCCTGTAAACGTACATTGCGAATTTGACCATTGTGGGCAACAACCATGCGCCCACTGGGCTCAACCTGAGATGCACGCTTTACAAAATCGCCAATCATTTCCGCTTCCTGAATGCGTATTTTTGCTTCTTCTGCCGTTGATGAGGAAGCACCTAAATAGGTAGTTTCCAGACGACGCAGGCTTTCCTTCAAGGACTGGCGCTGGCGTTCAGCAACACTGACTCTGCGAAGCGAAATACTATCCACGTCGGTCAACTCTGCTGGGACAGCAATTCCATCAAGCAATTCCAGCAGGCGTGAATCTTTAGGGACGGCATAGCGTGATGGACCATAAAAACTCCCCTCCACCTGGACCAGAATTGAATTGCTGCGCTGATCAATGCTGAAGAGTAATTCGTCACCATCCTGCAGTGCCAAGGTATCCAATTCATCAATGGGATAATAAGCAGAAACTGGCCCAGAAATGCGATCGCCCCGAACTAAAACATGCGATACACCTGGCTTTGTACGTGTATAGTGCAGCAGCTTATTGCCTGTCATATTTTCGGAGGTCAGTTCATAACGGTAGGCACGTTCCACATCACCATCCGCAACGACAACGGGACCACGTCGGCCCACGATAATAGTATCCCCATCACGAAACTGAGGATGCTCAAGAACGCCATCTAAAATAAATTCATATAAATCTGTCTGGGCAACAACCTTATTATTCCGTTCAATTCGCACGTTGCGATAACTTCCTAATGCATCATCAATACCACCAGCCTGGTCAAGAAAATACAATACGGCATCACTGGGTGTGCCAGCATAGCGTCCAGGATTTTTCACAAAACCGGTTACAAAAACGGATATTGGCTGCACACCTTGAAGGTTCGTATATAGATGTACATTCTTTGGGTATAGCGATTTAACCGCGGCACGCACACGTGAATCTAATTGACTGTGGCTAATTCCTTGTACTCTAATTGGTCCGATCGATGGAATAAAAATATTCCCCTGTGAGTCTACCGGGATGACACGTTCCATCTCCAATGCCCCCCATAACCTCAACGTGACCTGATCGCCAGGCATAACGAGGTAGTCTGGAGTTAAGCCATCCGCTCGTACCCCCCGAAACCCACCGTCAAAAAGATGAGAACCGAAGCTTGGAATATCAGCTGTTTTAGCAGAGCTCGAAAGCGGCCCATAGCTGCTAGCCGCCTTCCAATCAATACGCTCAGGTTGCTCTAGCCCTTCTGGAAGCTCCAGTGCTTGTTGCTTTAAGGGAAGATCACCCGCCGACTCACCAATTCCAATGGCAAAAATTGGCTGAGTCAGCAATCCTAGTAGTAGGACAATGACCGTATTGTAAATGTACCCGTAGATGTGGTGCTTCATTCTTATAACCTATTCCCTAGCATATCCTGAGAACGGGTGATCGGGCGTATAGACTCCCACAGCCCAGGTTGGATACGACATACAATACCATCTACTGTCTCGGTAGAGTGGTCGCGAATAGAGATATCACGACATTGTCTACCACTTGCTGCATCGTATGCAGTGGCAACAATAATTTCTACTTCCTTCCCCCAAGGACTGGCGTCAGCTTGAAAACTCGTACCGGATGCTGCTGACTCAAAAAACCGGTTCAGTTCATCCTTGCTGAGCACAACACCCGTAGAAGATTTAGATTGGGGAAAATCGCTTACACCACTCACCGAGGCACAACCACCTAGCCAGATAAACGCCAAAAAAAGTATGGAGCCTCTGAATGCCTTGTGTGTAAATTCTGACATATGTTGTGTAATAAACCTTAAGAATGAGATACTTCGATTTTTTTTGAAGACGGTATCTCGTATAAATCAATTTATGAGGGTTGAGTAGTATACTAAGTTGTCTCTTTATATACTAGATACACGACTAAACCCCATTCTGAATATACCCATCGATTTCAAATGTTACATTCCGAGTAAATACCTGCAGAAGTACATTGCTAACTCACCTATTCAGCTCTCCCAGATAGTTCCTGAACGACTCACTTAATTCCGTGTGCTTCAATGCATACTCAACAGTTGCCTGCAAATACCCCAATTTACTGCCACAGTCATAACGTTTACCCTTGAAACGATAAGCCAGTACCTGTTCATGCTCCAGCAAATTGGCAATAGCGTCTGTTAGTTGAATCTCACCGCCAGAACCGCTCCTGGTATGTTCGAGCAGTTCAAAAATGCGTGGCGTCAGTAAATAGCGCCCTACCACGGCCAGATTAGAGGGGGCCTGTACGGGCTTGGGTTTCTCGATAATGTTGGTTATCGGTGCAACATCACC
This sequence comes from Thiohalomonadaceae bacterium, assembly GCA_041554195.1. Taxonomy (GTDB): domain Bacteria; phylum Pseudomonadota; class Gammaproteobacteria; order Thiohalomonadales; family Thiohalomonadaceae; genus JAPHSX01. The sequence continues at coordinate 137,028 of JBFFMJ010000002.1, read as the reverse complement.
ACTCTCCTCACCGGTGCTGACAATACCGTACTTATCAGTCTCCTCGTGCGGCACCTCTTCTACCCCGATCACGCTACACTGATTTTGCTGATACTGTTCAACCATCTGTTTCATAACGCCGGTACCATTACCGTCGATCAGGTCATCGGCCAGAATTACGGCGAAGGGCTCGTCACCTACCACAGGCTTGGCACAAAGCACCGCATGCCCCAGACCCAGTGCCTCTGACTGCCGAATATAGACACAGGATATATTCGGAGGAACAATGTTTCGTAGGATTTCCAGTAACTGCTTTTTTCCCTTTTTCTCGAGCTCATTCTCCAGTTCGTAATTCTTGTCAAAATGGTCCTCGATGGCCCGCTTGGAGCTACTGGTGACGAAGATCATCTCATCAATGCCCGCCTCTACCGCCTCTTCCACCGCATACTGGATAAGCGGCTTATCTACGATGGGGAGCATCTCTTTGGGGCTGGCCTTAGTGGCGGGCAAAAAACGACTGCCTAAACCGGCAACCGGGAAAACGGCCTTACGAACGCGATCCATAACCGACTGATTCCTATAAGTATTTTCATTACTCGGCAACAAAACGCTGCTAAATTTAATGGGGTGAACTTTACCGGCTTTTTGCGTTGATCACAAACGGCGCATGCCCTGGCAACAAGATGGCCGGCTTGGACCTATTCAAAGCAACAATCCCTGTCATAACAATCACTGAGAAAATGCTTTACTTGTCTGCCTGTAGCAACATCCTTACTCTATATGCCCATGAAACAGATCGATACGTTAATCAGTGCCAGCTGGGTGGTCCCGGTTGAGCCCAAAGGGGTAGTGCTGGAAGCTCACAGCATTGCGGTTCAGAACGGCCATATCATTGATATTCTCCCAACGGCAGAGGCCACGGCCAAATACCAGGCGGAGCACCGGGTGGAGCGGCAGGGACATGTGTTGATCCCCGGCCTTATCAACAGTCACACCCATATGGCGATGAGCCTGATGCGTGGCCTGGCCGACGATTTGCCGCTAATGAGCTGGCTTAACGACCACATCTGGCCTGCCGAGGGCCAATGGGTAAGCAGCGATTTAGTGCGCGATGGCACCCGCCTGGCGATGGCGGAGATGCTGCGCGGCGGCACCACCTGCTTTAATGAGATGTACTTCTTCCCTGACGAGGTGGCCCGCCAGGCCGAGCATGCGGGGATGCGTGCGGTGGTGGGACTGATTGTCATCGATTTCCCCACCGCCTGGGCGCAGGATGCCGATGAGTACATCAATAAAGGTATCTCCCTTAACGATGAGCTCAAACACTCGCCACTGATTCACGCCGCCTTCGCCCCGCACGGCCCCTATACCGTCTCCGATGAGCCACTGCAGAAGGTGGTGATGTATGCCGAGGAGCTGGATATCCCTGTCCACATGCACATCCATGAGACCGCCGATGAGGTCAACGGCTCACTGGAGCAGTACGGCAAACGTCCGTTGGCCCGGCTAGACGAGCTGGGGCTGCTGGGGCCGCGGCTGCTGGCAGTTCACATGACTCAACTTGAAGAGGCCGAGATTACCCGTCTTGCCGAGACCAATAGCAGCGTGGTGCATTGCCCCGAGTCCAATCTCAAACTGGCCAGCGGCTTCTGCCCGGTGCAGAAGTTGCTTGATGCCGGGATAAACGTCGCCCTGGGCACTGACGGGGCGGCCAGCAACAACGACCTTGATATGTTCGGCGAGATGCGCACTGCGGCCCTGCTGGCCAAGGGGGTGGCGGGTGACGCCAGTGCCCTGCCCGCTGCCGATGCCCTGGCAATGGCGACGATTAACGGTGCCCGCGCCCTGGGGATCGATGACATCTGCGGCTCGCTCAGCGTCGGCAAGGCGGCAGACATCGTCGCGGTAAAGATGGATGATCTGGAGACCCAACCGCTGTACCATGCGGTGTCGCAGCTGGTTTATGCGACCGGTCGCGACAAGGTCAACGATGTCTGGGTTGCCGGACGTCACCTGCTCAAGGAGCGCCAGCTCACCACTCTGGATGAGGCGGCGATCCTGGAGAGTACGCGTCAGTGGCGCGAGAAGATTGCAGAGGATTAACGGGATCTATTGATGAATACAGCCAACCACAACGTCGACCAGGCGGAGATCAGCAAGTTTGAACAGCTGGCCTCACGCTGGTGGGATCCGCAGAGTGAGTTTAAACCGCTGCACGAGATCAACCCGCTTCGCCTCGACTACATCGACCAACGCGCTGAGATCCAGGGCAAAAAGGTATTGGATGTCGGCTGTGGCGGCGGCATCCTTGCCGAGAGCATGGCACTGCGCGGGGCCGAGGTCACCGGTATCGACATGGGTGAAGCGCCGTTAGAGGTGGCCAAGCTGCATATGCTGGAGAGCGGTACCGAACTGGAGTATCGACAGATCACGGCCGAGGCACTAGCCGCCGAAATGCCGGAGCAGTTCGATGTGGTCACCTGCATGGAGATGCTCGAGCATGTGCCCAACCCGGGCTCGGTGATCGCCGCCTGTGCTGCGCTGGTCAAGCCCGGCGGACAGCTCTTCTTCTCCACCATCAACCGCAATCCCAAGGCCTATCTATTCGCCATCGTCGGTGCCGAATACCTGCTGCGCATGCTGCCCAAGGGCACCCATGAATTCAGCAAGTTCATCCGCCCCTCAGAACTGGAGGGGTGGACTCGTCATGCCGGGCTGGAATTGAACGAATTGACCGGTATGGTCTACAACCCGTTCAGTCAACAGTACAGCCTGGGGCGGGATCTTGATGTGAATTATCTGGCCCATTGCACACGCCCTTCATCAGACTAAATGACTATAATTCGTACCGTGCTGTTCGACCTGGACGGCACCCTCGCCGACACCGCCCCGGATCTCGCCTTTGCCCTCAACGAGGTGTTACGTGAGCAGGGGTGTGCCCCGCTCCCCTATGAGCAGATCCGCCCGGTGGTATCCCACGGCGGTATCGCCCTGATCAAACTTGGATTTAATATCGACGAAGAGGCACCGCAGTTTGATCCCCTGCGCCAGCGCCTGCTGACCATCTATCGTCAGCATATCGTGCGCGAGACCACCCTGTTTGAGGGTATGGGGGAGGTACTTGAGGCCATTGAGTCACGCGGTCTTAACTGGGGGGTAGTCACCAACAAACCGGCTTGGCTGACCGAGCCCTTACTGGAGGGGCTGACCTTAAAGCAGCGTGCGGCCACCATTGTCAGTGGCGATACTCTGGATCAGCGCAAGCCCCACCCGGCCCCTATGCTGCTGGCCTGTGAACAGGCGGGCAGCACGGCGGCAGAATGCCTTTACGTGGGAGATGCCGAACGCGATATCGAGGCGGGCCGCAACGCCGGAATGCAGACACTGGTAGCCCTGTTCGGTTATATCGGAGAGTGGGATCGGCCCGAGCAGTGGCAGGCCAATGGCATGATAAAAGAGGCCCGAGCGATTATTGAGTGGCTGTCATAACCGTTTATCTGCACTCAGCGATCGGGCTTCAGCGTCTCTTCAATCGTCTTCTCAACGGCATCCGTCGCTTTTCTTGCCGTATTCTTGATGGTTCGTGTCGCCCGCTCACGCGACTCAGGAGTCGCGAAAGGATTGCTAAACACTGGTTGCTGGTTGGCCAGATTAACCCCCACCCAAATATCCACAAGAACGAGAGCGATGATAAAGTACAGCAGCTTCTTCATACCCGGTTGCCTTAAACTGTCCCCTGTTATTTTTAAAAACTAGCACAAACCAGATGAACACGCACAGCATTGAGTCGGCCTACCGTCATTGTGAGCAGTTAGCACGCTCCCACTATGAAAATTTTCCCGTTGCCTCGTGGCTATTGCCGCGCGCCCTGCGCCGCCCTATTGCCGTTATCTACGCCTTCGCCCGCCATGCTGACGACTTCGCCGATGAGGGCAACCACACCGAGCAGCAACGGCTGGCGCTGCTCGACGGCTATCGCGAAAAATTACAACAGCTTGAACGTGGCGAGACGGGCGATGACCCGGTCTTCATCGCCCTTGCCGATGTTATTGCCCAACACCAACTGCCGCTGGGGCTATTTCACGACCTGCTCTCCGCCTTCGCTCAGGATGTCACCACAAGGCGCTACGCCGATTTCAGCGAGCTACTCGACTACTGCCGCCGTTCCGCCAACCCGGTAGGTCGTCTGCTGTTGCACCTCAGCGGCAATGACACAGAGGAGAACCTGCTGCTCTCGGACAAGGTCTGCAGCAGCCTGCAGCTGATTAACTTCTATCAGGATCTGGCACAGGACTTCGATGAAAATGAACGCATCTATATCCCCGAAGATGAGATGCGCCAGCACGGTGTCGGTGCTGAACACTTTGCCGTACGCAGTGATGAAAAAGAGATGGAGGAGCTGTTTCGATTTCAGGTAGCACGGGCACGCGAAATGATGCAGCAGGGTGCGCCATTGGGGAAGAGATTAAAGGGCCGTTTTGGCCTGGAGATAAGGATGATTATCGAGGGGGGACTGGTGGTCATCGCCCGCCTGGAGCAGTGCGCAGAGCAGCCATTTAGCCGACCGCGACTGTGCAAAAGCGACTGGCTGCGCGCCCTGTTTCGGGCGCTTTAACTACTCAGCGTTCGAGGTCATACAGCCACCGGGGATAATGCCGCGCTCACACAGGTGCGAGATCACCTTGGCGACGCTTGCCTCCAGTGAGAGCTTGTCGGTATTGACGACGATTTCCGCATTTTGCGGCTCCTCGTAGGGTGAGGAGATGCCGGTAAATTCCTTAATTTCGCCTGCTCGGGCCTTCTTATAGAGCCCCTTCACATCGCGCGACTCACAGGTCTCGATACCGCAACGACAGTAGACCTCGAGAAAATCACCATGCGGCACCAGAGAGCGTACCCGCTCGCGATCCTCACGCAGCGGCGAGATAAAGGCAGTCAGCGCGATCACCCCCGCCTCAAGAAACAGTTTGCTCATCTCGCCAACACGGCGGATGTTCTCCGTACGGTCCTCAATAGAGAAGGTGAGATCGCCACACAGGCCGTGGCGCACATTGTCACCATCAAAGACAAAGGTGCGGCAATGGTTCTGATGCAACTGCTCCTCTACCGCATGGGCCAGGGTCGATTTTCCCGCGCCCGAGAGGCCGGTAAACCAGAGGATCACGCTCTTGTGGCCATTCAACTCTTCACGGCGCTGACGGGTTACGGTGGCGTGGTGCCACACCACATTGCTGCTCGTATCTGACATCTATAACAACCTTGCATCTATAGATTGGGTTAAAACCAAAGCGCGATATGATACCTTTAGCACCACATAAAACCTAGCATCCGAATGTAGCGACCCAGTGACTCCATGAGCCCAGATCAGTATTGCGCCGAAAAGACCGCCGCCAGCGGCTCCAGCTTCAGCATCAGCTTTCGCTTTCTCACCCCACAGCGGCGTCTCGCCATCACCGCCCTCTACGCCTTCTGCCGCGAGGTGGACGACGTGGTCGATGAGTGCAAGGAGGAGACCGTGGCGCGGCAAAAACTCGGCTGGTGGCGCGAGGAGGTGGCACGGCTCTACCACGACTCCCCGCAACACCCGGTCACCCTTGCCCTCAAGCCCTTTATCGATAAATACGAGCTGGCCGAGGAGCACTTTCTGGAGATCATCGACGGCATGGAGATGGATCTCGACCGCAACCGCTACGCCAACTTCAGTGAGCTGTCGCTCTACTGCTATCGCGCCGCCTCGGTGGTGGGTCTGCTGGCCGCTGCCATCTTCGGCTTTCAGGACCGTCACACCCTCAGCTACGCCCACAACCTCGGCATAGCCTTTCAACTGACCAACATCCTGCGCGATGTGGCCGAAGATGCCGAGCGCAACCGTATCTACCTGCCTGCCGATGAGATGGACAAGTTTGGCGTCAGCGAGGCTGATATCCTGGAGCGACGCGAGACCCCGGCAATGAAGCGGCTGTTCGCCTTTCAGGCGGAACGGGCCGACTCCTTCTACGAAAAGGCGATGTCTGAATTGCCCGAAGTGGATCGCTATAGCCAGTTGAGCGGTCTGCTAATGTCGGCGGTCTACCGCCCCACCCTCAAGGCCATCATGGCACGCGACTACCCGGTGATGCAGGGGCGTGTACGTCTGCCGACCTGGCGCAAGTTGTGGCTGGTGTGGCGCTGCCTGCGCCAGGAGAAGCGGCGCTACCGCACCCTTTGCGCCAAATCATGAAGAGTGAAGTGGTGATCATTGGCGGTGGCTGGGCCGGGCTGGCCGCCGCACTGGAACTCCATGCCCATAAGATCCCCATCCGCCTCTACGAATCGGCCCCGCACCTGGGCGGGCGGGCACGCAACACCCCCTTTGGTGAACTGACTGTCGATAACGGGCAGCATCTGCTGATCGGGGCCTATACCGAGATCCTGCGCCTGCTGGCAATGATGGGCACACCAGAGGCCGAGGTACTGTTGCGTATCCGACTGCGGCTCAAGGTGCTGGAAGGCGATGAGGCGCTGCTGATGCAAGCCCCCGCCCTGCCCGCCCCGCTCCATCTGGCCTGGGCACAGCTCAGCGCAGAGGGGCTAAGTGTTCAAGAGCGCCTGCGTGCCCTGATGATGAGCCTGCGCCTGATGCTGACCGGCTTTTCGCTGAAGCACGACATCAGCGTTGCCGCGCTGCTGCAACAACACAAACAGGGCGAGACGATCATTCGCCGCTTCTGGGAGCCGCTCTGCATCGCCACCCTCAACACCCCTATTGACAAGGCTTCGGCACTGCTCTTTCTTCGGGTATTAAAAGATAGCTTCACCCGTCACCAGCACGATGCCGACCTGCTGATACCAAAGGAGCCGCTGGGAGAGCTGTTCCCACAGCGGGCAGCGACCTACCTGCAACGGCACGATTGCCCGATCCATCTGCGCCAGCGCGCCGAGATACTGCATATTGCCAATAACCAGCTTGAAGCCGTCACTATTTCAGGTGAACGCCACGCCTGTAGTGAGCTCATACTCGCCACCGCCCCCCACGCCGCCGCACGACTGTTAAAGGGACACGAGGCACTGAACACCATAAACACGCAGCTCGCCACTCTCGGCGAGCAACCGATCACCACCCTCTACCTGCAATATCCGGCTGAGCACCGCCTGGAGGAGCCAATGCTGGGGCTAAGCGGCACCGTCACGCAGTGGCTGTTTGACCGCCACCACTGTGGCCAGCCCGGCCTTATCGCCGTGGTGATCAGCGCCGAGGGGGAGCACAGTGGTTGGAGCCATGAGCGACTCACCGCCCATGTACTGGAGGAGCTTGCACAACAGTTCCCGCAGTGGCCGCAACCTGTTGAGAGCCGCGTGATCAGTGAGAAACGCGCCACCTTCGAGTGTTCAGTCGGTATTGAGGCGCACCGCCCCGGAAATTCCACACCGGTTAAGGGTTTATGGTTGGCGGGCGACTATACTGACACCGGCTACCCTGCAACCCTCGAAGGAGCAGTGCGCAGTGGTGTAGAATGTGCCCGCCGCCTCATTGCGCAGCGACAATAACCTGATCCCATTTGAGAGAACGAGACCCCTCATGCCAGAGACCATGAAAGATTATCAGGCCCGACCAGACCTTCTGGCCGGACGCGTCATCCTCATCACCGGGGCCGGTGACGGCATTGGTGCCGCCGCGGCCAAAGCCTGTGCCGCCCACGGTGCCACGGTGATCCTGCTGGGTCGTACCACCCGCAAGCTGGAGAACGTCTACGATGCCATAGAGCAGGCCGGTCACCCGCAGGCGGCGATCTATCCGATGAATCTGGAGGGGGCCGCCCCCAAGGACTACGACGATCTGGCGACCACCATCGAACAGGAGTTCGGGCGGCTTGATGGGCTGCTGCACAACGCCTCGCTGCTCGGCACCCTCACCCCGCTGGGGCAATATGACATCGAGCAGTGGGCCAAGGTAATGCAGGTCAACCTCAACGCCCCCTTCCTGATGACCCGTGCCTGTCTGGATCTGCTGAAAAAATCGGAGGATGCCTCGGTGATCTTCACCAGCTCCAGCGTTGGCCGTAAGGGCCGCGCCTACTGGGGGGCCTATGCGATCTCCAAGGCGGCCAATGAGAATATGATGCAAATCCTCGCCGACGAGCTGGAGAGCAACACCGCGATACGCGCCAACAGCCTCAACCCCGGTGCCACCCGCACCACCATGCGTGCCCGCGCCTATCCCGGCGAAGACCCCAACACCCTGCCGAAGCCCGACGAGATCCTCGCCACCTACCTCTACCTGCTCGGCCCCGACAGCAAGGGCGTGAGCGGACAGCAGTTCAACGCCCAGTAGGCCTTATCCGGCGTTGGCAACCGACGCCGGTTTTCTGTCACCGCAACGGCAAGCCCGTTTATCGGGCCAAGGCCCTGGGCAGAAACCCGATAAGGCATTACGAAGAGTAAGGCTCAGTAGAAGATCTTGTCCTCTTTGGCCTGCCATTTTCTGAATGGCGTAGCGCCATCGAGAGAAGATTTCTGCATCAGCAACTGCCGCTGCTCCAGCGGCAGTGTCATTTCACGGGCAATCAAACTGTCATCAAAACCGGCCTCAGCGGCCTGCTCGTGCGTGGCAGCGTAGACCACGCGCCCCAGCCGTGCCCAGTAGATGGCGGAGAGACACATCGGGCACGGCTCGCAGCTGGCGTAGAGTGTCGCCCCTTCAAGCGAGAAGTCATTAATCGACTGGCAGGCCTGGCGTATCGCCGTTACCTCGGCGTGGGCCGTGGGATCATTATTCAGGGTGACACTATTCGTACCGCGCCCGATGATCTCACCCTGTTTTACCACCACGGCACCAAAGGGACCCCCTCCCTGCGCAACGGAAGCTTCCGCCAGCGCAATCGCCTCTCTTAGAAACTGCTCATCACTCATAACGCTCTCCATACCCTCGGCTTACAGTTTAGCGGCACAGCCACGACGTAACGGACAAGCCCTGCATTGCGGCTTAACTCGACAGTGTTCCTTGGCGTGTATCACAATCAGGGCGTGATACTCATTGAACAACGCCACACGCCCCGGCTCCTGATGTAACTGCTGCTCAAAATGGTGGCGTAGCGTCTCATAACCCGCATCGTGCTCAATCAGACCGAGACGGGAGAAGATGCGCCGGGTATAGGCATCGATCACAAATACGGGGCGTTCAAAGGCATAGAGCAGAATATCGTCGGCGGTCTCGTGGCCGACCCCGTTTACCGACAACACCGCATGACGCAAGGCCTGATCCGGCAATTGTTTTAAACTGTCTAAACCACCCTGCTGAAGATACCAGTGGCAATAGTTTTTGAGCCGCTTTGCCTTGATATTGAAGTAACCGGAGGGGCGCAACCAGGCGGCCAGGGTGTCGTGCTCAGCCGCGCAGATCGCCTCGGGACTCAGGGCCCCGGCGGACTTTAGATTGGTGATCGCCTTCTCGACATTGCTCCAGGCGGTATTCTGCGTCAGTACCGCGCCGACCATCACCTCAAAGGGAGTCTCGGCCGGCCACCACTGTTGTGGCCCGTAGCGTTTAAACAGCCGGTTGTAGACGGTGATAAGCCGCATCAGGGGGGCTACTTATTGTGACGGCGTCTGCTCTGGCTGGTGCCGTGGCGGGTCTTGCGGGTGGCGGGGGCGCTATTCTTGAAACGGCTCTTGTCGCGGGGCTCGATGGTCTCCAGACCGACACTGGCACGCAGCTCCTTGACCAGCGGCTCGCTCAACTCTTCCCAGCGACCCACGCGCAACGAGCGCGGCAGTGTGATGACGCCGTAACTGACCCGTGTCAGGCGGCTCACGGTAAGCCCCTGCGACTCCCACAGGCGGCGCACCTCACGGTTACGACCCTCACTCAATTTAACATGATACCAGTGGTTGGCACCCTCGCCACCGGTGTCGCGGATCTCATCAAAATGGGCAGGGCCATCCTCCAGCTCCACCCCTTTTTTCAGCAGGGCAATGGTCTCTTTTGACACATCGCCTAGTATCCGTACCGCGTATTCACGCTCCACCGTATAGGAGGGGTGCATCAGGCGGTTGGCCAGCTCCCCATCGGTGGTAAAGAGCAGTAGCCCGGAGGTGCTGATATCGAGTCGGCCAACGGCGATCCAGCGGCCGCCGCTGATTCTCGGCAGGTTGTCGAACACCGTCTTACGCCCCTCGGGGTCATCGCTACTGGTCACCTCGCCCACCGGCTTGTGATAGGCGAGCACCCGACAGCGACGCTGTTGCATCTTCTGCCTGGGAACCACCACCCCATCAACGCGCACCGCATCCTCTTCCCCCACACGCTCGCCAAGGGTGACGGTCTTGCCGTTAACCGAGACGCGACCGGCATCAATCCACCGCTCCATCTCACGGCGTGATCCAAACCCGGCACGGGCCAGTACTTTTTGCAGCTTTTCGCTCATGAATACTCTCAGTATTTAATCGAAACAGACCGGCTCAGCGTCGGCCGCAATGCTAAGGGTGATCGCTTCGCTACTCTCACCCTCCAGTTCACGACCTTCACCGGGCAGGCGCAGATCCAGCTCTGCATTGATTTTGTCGATATCCTTCAACTCACTCAAGGTCGGCAGTTCATCCAGACTCTTCAAATTGAAGTAGTCGAGAAACTCCTTGGTCGAGGCATAGAGTGCGGGACGCCCCGGCACGTCGCGGTGACCGATGATACGTACCCAGCCACGCTCCAGCAGGGTCTTCATAATGCTGGAGCTGACGGCCACGCCGCGGATATCCTCGATCTCGGCACGGGTGATCGGCTGGCGGTAGGCAACCAGCGCCAGCGTCTCCAGCAGGGCGCGCGAATAGCGCGGCGCACGCTCTTCCCACAACCGCGAGACCCAGCGCGAGACCTCACTCCTGGCCTGATAACGATAACCACTGCCCACCTCACGCAGCTCAATACCGCGCCCCTCGCAATCGGCCTGTAGTGCCTCAATGGCCGCGACAATCGCCTTCTTTTCAGGGCGCACCTCCTCCTCGAACAGACTAAGCAGGCGCTCGACATGGAGTGGCTCACCGGCGGCGAGCAAGGCCGCCTCGATAATATTTTTCAGTTGTTGCTCGGTAATTTCTGACATTTTTTTCTCTTATGCCTCGCTCGCACCCACGGCCTTAACGTGGATCGGACCAAAGGGTTCTGCCTGAATCATTTCGATCATCGACTGCTTCATCAGCTCGAGGATCGCCATGAAGGTGACGACCACGCCGCGCCGCCCCTCCTCCACGGTAAACAGTGACGTAAACTCGATAAAACTATCGGGATTAATCTTTGCCAGTACCTGGCTCATGCGCTCTCGCACCGAGAGTGTTTCGCGCTGGATCTGGTGGTGGGCGAACATCTCTGAACGGTTGATGACATCGGTCAGCGCCAGCAACATATCGCGCAACTCGACGTGGGGCTGCGGACGCTCGCTCTTCTTGTCCGGGGTATCGATCGCGACATTAAAGGTATCGCGACCAACGCGTAGCAGTACGTCGATATCCTCGGCGGCCTGTTTGTAGCGTTCGTACTCCTGCAGGCGGCGCACCAGCTCGGCGCGCGGGTCGTCCTCGTCGCCCTCGACCTCGACCGGACGTGGCAGCAACATACGCGACTTAATCTCGGCCAGCATTGCCGCCATCACCAGATATTCGCCCGCCAGCTCCAGCTGCATCTCCGTCATCAGCTCCACATAGACCATGTACTGACGCGTGATCTCAGCAACGGGAATGTTGAGGATGTCGAGGTTCTGCCGCTTGATCAGATAGAGCAGCAGGTCCAGCGGCCCCTCAAAGGCCTCAAGAAAGACCTCCAGCGCCTCGGGCGGAATGTAGAGATCCTTGGGCAGCTCGGTAAGCGGTGAGCCCAGCACCATGGCGAAGGGCATCTCTGCCTGCTGTGGCGGGTGTTGCTCCGACAGTGTTGTCTGATCGCTCATATTCGTCCTTATGAGTAGGAGAGGCCCATCGCCTGACGCACTTCATTAAGCGTTTCACGCGCCACATCGCGTGCCTCTTCGCTGCCCTCGGAAATGATATTGCGGACCAGCTGCGGCTGCTCGATAAACTCCTGCGCCCGCTCCTGAATCGGCTTCAGCTCGGCCTGTACCGCATCAATCACCGGCCCCTTGCAGTCGATACAGCCGATACCGGCAGTGGTACAGCCCTGCTGCACCCAGTCCTTCACCTCATCACTGGAGTAGACCTCGTGCAGTTGCCACACCGGGCAGTCGGCCGGATTACCCGCGTCGGTACGGCGCACCCGCTTGGTATCGGTAGGCATGGTGCGCAGCTTCTTCTCGATATCTTCGGGGGTCTCGCGCAGGGCAATAGTGTTGCCGTAGGATTTGGACATCTTCTGTCCGTCCAGCCCCGGCATTTTCGAGGCGGGGGTCAGCAATGCCTGCGGCTCGGGCAGGATAATCTTACCGCCCCCCTCCAGATAGCCGAAGAGACGCTCGCGATCACCCAGGGTGATATTCTGTTGCTCATTAAGCAGTGCCTGCGCCTTCTCCAGCGCCTCGTGATCACCCTGCTCCTGGAAGGCCTTGCGCAGGTTGTGATAGAGCTTGCCCGCCTTCTTGCCCATCTTCTTTACTGCCGCCTCGGCCTTCTCCTCGAAGCCCGGCTCACGGCCATAAAGATGATTAAAGCGACGTGCCACCTCGCGGGTCAGCTCCACATGCACCACCTGATCCTCGCCCACCGGCACCTGGGTGGCGCGGTAGATCAGGATATCTGCGCTCTGCAACAGCGGATAACCGAGGAAACCGTAGGTCGCCAGGTCTTTCTCCTTCAGTTTCTCCTGCTGGTCCTTGTAGGTCGGCACCCGTTCGAGCCAGCCCAGCGGGGTGCTCATCGAGAGCAGCAGATGCAGCTCCGCATGCTCCGGCACCATCGACTGCACAAACAACTTAGCCGAGCCGGGGTTGACCCCTGCGGCCAGCCAGTCGATCACCATCTCCCACACGCTCTCCTGAATGATCGAGGTATTATCATATTCGGTGGTCAGCGCATGCCAGTCGGCCACAAAGAAGAAGCAGTCGTACTCGTGTTGCAGCTTGAGCCAGTTCTTCAGCACCCCATGATAGTGGCCGAGGTGAAGTTTTCCCGTGGGGCGCATGCCTGAAAGGACGCGCTGATTCTGTGCAGCCAGATTCAAAATATTTTCCTATTCTCTATTTTAATAAGGTAAAAAGCAGGTAGTTCATAGTGCCTTCATTCATTCCCGCGACCCCACTCAACAATGTCAGCAGCAGCATCGCCAGCGGCCAGAGTATCTTCCCCAGTGCGCCGGAAAACAGCAATAACAACATTATCGGCAAACCGTAGGGCTCAAGTCGACCAAATTTCCACGACAATGGTCCCGGCAGTAGCGCCGCCACAATACGCCCACCATCCAGCGGCAATAGTGGCAACAGGTTGAGCAGGCAGATAATCGTGTTAATAAACATCCCGGCCATGCCGCTATATATCAGGAACAGCGCCACCCCCTCACTACCATTACCCACCATCAGGCCAAGGCGAATCACCAGCGCCCAAAACAGCGCCATTAAAAGATTCGAGAGTGGTCCCGCCGCAGCTACCCACGCCGTATCGCGACGCGGATGGCGCAGGTTCTCCCAGGTGATCGGCACCGGTTTGGCCCAGCCAAAGAGAAAGCCTCCCAACAGCAGCAACACACCGGGCACCAGTATCGTTCCCACCGGGTCGATATGGCGTATCGGATTAAGGCTGAGGCGGCCCAGCATCCTCGCCGTGGGGTCACCCAGACGCAACGCCATCCAGCCATGAGCGGTCTCATGCACGGTGATCGCAAACAGCACTGGAATAATCCAGACAGCGATGCGCTGAAACAGACTCAATTCTTCCATCGGTGGAGTATACCTATTGTCGCCTACGGCTCGAAGGGGGCGGGATCGCCCAGACCAGCCCGCACTACCTGGGGTAGATCATCGGTCAGGTCAACGACGGTGGAAGGCTCAAGGCTACCGTAGCCGCCGTCGATGATGAGATCCACGGCGTGCTCCAGGCTCTGGCGGATCTCGTAGGGGTCGCACTCGGGGATGGTCTCGCCGGGCAGGATCAGGGTGGTGCTCATCAGCGGCTCACCCAACTCCTCCAGCAGAGCCATCACGATGGCGTTGTCCGGTACCCGCATGCCGATGGTCTTGCGGCGGCTCTGGATGCGGCGCGGCACCTCGCGGGTCGCCTGCATGATGAAGGTATAGGCACCGGGGGTGACAGCCTTGAGCAGCCGGTACTGGGTGTTGTCCACCTTGGCGTAGGTGCTGATCTCGGCCAGATCCCGACACACCAGGGTGAAGTTGTGCCGGTCATCCAGGCGGCGGATATCGCGAATGCGATCCAGCGCAGCCTTGTCCCCAATATGACAACCGAGGGCGTAGCCGGAGTCGGTGGGATAGACGATCACCGCCCCCTTACGCACCAACTCAACCGCCTGGTCGATAAGGCGTTTTTGCGGATTATCCGGATGGATTTGAAAGAACTGACTCATAACAACACTCGTATCAGGAGGCAGCACGACGCTCGCCGCACTCACCCAGTTGCCACCCTTCCCAAATGGCGATACAGCCCTCGGGCAGGGTTTGCAGACGGCCCAGCTCTACCCAGGGGTTCTCCGGGCCGTGAAAATCGGAACCCGCCGAGGCGAGCAGCTTATGGTTTTTCGCCAACTGCCCCATGCTGAAGTTATCACCACGGCTGTGACTGCCGGAGACCACCTCCAGCCCGGCACCGCCCAGCTCGGCAAACTCGCCCAGCAGCTTACGCCGCTTACTTGCTGTCATGGCATAGCGCGCAGGGTGGGCGATCACCGCCTGCCCGCCGGCACCATTTATCCAGCTTAGCGCCTCTTCCATGGTCGCCCACTCGCCCGGTACATAACCCGGCTTACGGGGCTTAAGGAAGGATTTAAAGACGGCGCGTACCGTCTCGGCATGGCCGTTCTCGGCAAGGAAGTGGGCAAAGTGGGTGCGACTGAGGATACGGCCATGGGCACGGGCCACTGCCCCCTCGTAGGCCCCCTCGATACCGTGCTTGGCCAGACGGCGCCCCATCTCCTCGGCGCGCCAGTTACGAAACTCGCGCAGGCGGGCCAGGCCGTTTTGCAGCGGCGCATGGCCGGTATCAATATTCAGGCCCACCACGTGAACCGTCTGCCGGCCCCAGGTCACCGAGACCTCGACCCCCGGTACCAGGCAGATCCCCTGCTCGCCTGCGGCCTGTTCAGCCTCAGCGATACCGCTGGTGTCGTCGTGGTCGGTCAGCGCCAGCACATCCACCCCCGCCGTGGCGGCGCGCTGCACCAACGCGGTCGGACTCAGGGTGCCGTCCGAGGCGAGGGAGTGGCTGTGAAGGTCGTAGCGTCTATTCATAGGTCGCACATTGTAGCCGATTTGCTGCGCTGCTGCGCTGCCCATCCTATAAAGACTGTGATAGATTGGTCGGCCCTTAAACAACGAAGCCGGGGCGCAGCAGGACGCCACACTAAACTGATGAAATTCCTTTTCGACTTCTTTCCGATCCTTCTCTTCTTTATCGCCTACAAGCTCTATGGCATGTACACCGCCACAGCAGTAGCGATTGCCGCGTCGTTTGTACAGGTCGCCGCCTTCTGGCTTAAAAACAAACGCTTTGAAAAGATGCACCTCATCACCCTGGGACTCATCACGGTGCTGGGTGGGGCCACCCTGCTGTTGCAGGACAGGACTTTCTTTATGTGGAAGCCGACCGCCATCAACTGGCTGTTTGCCGTGGTCTTCCTTGGTAGCCAGTTTGTTGGCAAGCAGCCCATCATCGAGCGCATGATGGCCCACGCCATCGAGGCACCCAAACAGGTATGGCGTCGCCTTAACCTTAGCTGGGTCACCTTTTTCACCGCGATGGGTATTGCCAACCTCTACGTCGCCAATTTCTACTTCCAGGCCGAGCAGGCACTCACCCAGGCGGCAGGCAGGGAGGTCGATATAGACCAGTGCAATACCCTCGGCGGTCAACTGCTGGAGCTGTGCCAGCACGCCAAGCAGATGGAGGGGCAATGGGTCGACTTCAAACTGTACTGGATGATGGGGCTGACCTTCCTCTTTGTCATCGGCCAGGCATTTTATCTGGCGCGCCACATGCCAGAGCAAGCCGATACACAGGCAGAAGAACCGCTCACAGAGGATAACGAAGGGTAAATTATGTTTTACGCCATCATTTCTGAAGATATTGAAAATTCATTACCGTTACGCCTGAAGGCACGTCCCGCACACCTTGAGCGCCTACAGCAACTTAAGTATGAGGGGCGACTGCTGCTGGCAGGCCCCCACCCGGCCATCGACAGCGATGAGCCGGGGGATGCCGGCTTTAGTGGCAGCCTGGTGATCGCCGAGTTTCCCTCGCTGGAAGAGGCGGAGGCCTGGGCCGCGGCTGACCCCTACATGGCAGCAGGCGTCTATCAGCATGTCACCGTCAAACCCTTTAAGAAGGTATTACCATGAGCAACAGTGAGCAGCGAATGGCGATGATCCGTCAACGGCTGGAGGCCGCATTCGAGATCGATAGCCTGGAGATCATCGATGAGAGCCACAAGCACGCCGGCCATGCCAGCGCCGGGGGTGCCGGGCACTTTATCGTCAAAATCGTGTCCAAAGCTTTCGAGGGCAAAAGCCCGATACAGCGCCACCGCATGGTATTCGATGCGATGGGCGAATTAATGCAATCCGAAGTGCACGCCCTGAGTATTCAGGCCGACACCCCCGAATAATCTCGACCGAAAGGAAACATTATGTCCCTGCACAAACGCCTTATCCTCCCCCTGTTCGTCGCTGGCGCGCTTAGCACCGCTGCACCGCTCAGTGCCGAGGAGGTCATCGCCACCGTCAATGGCAGCAGTATCACCAAGGAGGACTTCCAGCGTTTTGCCTTCGAGGCGACACAGGGCGTTAAGGGCAACCCCAAGCTCGACCCCAATGATGTGATGAGCGAGCTGCTGTCACGTGAGCTTATCTATCAGGATGCGCTCAAGCAGGGAATAGACAAGCGCAAGGATGTGGAAAAAGAGCTGGCGCACCTGAAACACAAACTACTGGTAAGCGTGGCACTGGATGAGGCAATTACAAAGAACCCGGTCAGCGACAAGGAGGTACAGGAGCTCTATGACCAGGAGATCAAGAACCTGAAGCTCCAGGAGTTCAAGGCGCGCCATATTATGGTCGCCGAGAAGACCCTGGCCGAGCAGATCATCACCGAACTGGATCTGGGCGGCGACTTTGCCCAGCTGGCGGGTAAGCACTCCATCCACGCGGCGAGTAAAGACAAGGGTGGCGATCTCGACTGGTTTTCTCCGCAGCGGATGATACCCGAGGTAGCCAATGCCACCATGCTGCTGGACGATGGCAAATACACCAAGGTGCCGGTAAAGAGCCAGTATGGCTGGCATATTATCAAACGCGAGGCTAGCCGTGATGTGCCCACACCCAGCTTTGACAAGGTCAAACCGAAACTCACTCAGGCACTGCAACAGAAAAAGGTAGGGGAATATATCCAGGCGCTAAAGGCGAAGGCCGATATCAAGATTACTCAGCCGTAACGTAAAACAGAAAAGCCGGGGCAACCCGGCTTTTTTTCACTCCGATGCTCTAATCCAGCCTACCAACTGCACACGTCTAATCCTGCGCTGCCTTGACAAAGCGTTGATACCCTTGTCTTTAAGTTGCTGCAAAGTAAAGATACAGCCATCGATATCATTCATGGCGATGCGTTGTACCTGAGAGAGACGCGGCTGATTACGGCGCAGGTCAAAACTCATCTCACGCATTCGCAGAACGTATCGTACTCGTTGCGTCAACAACATCCAGTTAAGAGGTTTGGTAGTAAAATTGGTAGCCTCTGACTCAAAGGCCTTATCGATAGACTCCACATTATTCAAACCGATTAGCATAAAGCAGTGGCAGATCCTGGTGATTGTGGCTCTTGCGCAGCTCGCGACAAGCGGTATAACCACCCTTCTCAGGCATCATCACATCCATCAGCACCATAGATGAATAATGCGGCACAACCGCCTGTAGAGCCTCCAGACCATCTGTCTCGACCACCGCATAACCAGCCTTGTTCAGCACCTTACTAATGGTTATGCGAGTAACGCGGTCATCGTCAACAACGAGCGGTCTCGCCTCCGTTGTATCGGAATAAGAGTCGCTCATGCCTGTTTATTTAGCCATATAGTTGGTAAGAGCATCCGTTAACGGTATGGGCGAGAAAATTAACGGCGTGAATATCCTTACTATCTACTGCCGAGCGAAGTGATGAGAGCTGGTTAAAGCTAACATCAAGGTACTCATTAAATAACTCTTCCAGCCCCTCCTCCAGCATCTCCTTGCGTTCATTCAATGTCGTCAAGCCGAGAGAATCTTCAGCGCCACTCATCGCCTGTCCTTGTTAACTGTTCCGTGTAATGAGACCAAAACTGCATTGTCGGTCACAAAGAGGGATGAGCCTTCATATCGACCAAAATTGTAACTTTGGGTGGAATATCAAGCGCAGGTCGATAATTTACAAGAATATCAGGGGTGTTCTTCCGTGACGGAAGTTTTTATCCCATCAAAAAAAAAGCCGCTGAAATCAGCGGCTTTTTAGTGTTGGCGTCCCCAAGGGGAGTCGAACCCCTGTCGTCGCCGTGAAAGGGCGATGTCCTAGGCCTCTAGACGATGGGGACTGAAAACGGTCTTTCAGTCGTCCGGCATTGCACCGGTTAACCTGTTGCTTTGGTGGAGCTACGCGGGATCGAACCGCGGACCTCTTGCATGCCATGCAAGCGCTCTCCCAGCTGAGCTATAGCCCCAAAGAAGGCGTGTATTCTAGTGATTTGGTGGCTGGTGTCAAGCCATAATTTACTGTTTTTTCAAATCTTTTTCCGTGCAATGCGCTACGAAAAAACAGTCCCTAAATCACTATCCGGCGTCACTCCCTAACGCGGCGCAAAATGTAACAAAAAGGCCGGGTGGCATCAATACTTTTTTCACAACAATCGTCAATTTTTATCAACTTTGCTGTTGTTCAATCTTTGCCCAGGAGTCACGAAGCGTCACTACACGGTTAAATACCGGGTGTTCTGCCTTGGAGATCACCGAGTCAAAACAGAAATAACCCTCTCGCTCAAACTGGTAACGACTCCCCTCTCCCGCTGCCCCCAGGCTAGGCTCAAGGTAGCAATGGGTCAGGGTACGCAGAGAGTCGGGGTTGAGGTGCTCTGTAAAGCTCTCCACGCTCTTATCACCATCCGGGTTAGGGTGATTAAACAGACGGTCGTAAAGTCGTACCTCGGCCTTTACCCCGTGGCGGGCGGAAACCCAGTGGATCACCCCCTTCACTTTACGCCCCTCGGGATTCTTACCCAGGGTGTCGGCATCGTAGCTGCAGCGTAGTTCGATGATCTCGCCCTGCGCATCCTTAATCACCTCGTTGCACTTAATGACGTAGGCATTGCGCAGCCGCACCTCGCCACCGCTGACCAGACGTTTGAATTTCTTGTTGGGGGCCACCTCAAGAAAATCGTCACGATCAATATAGACTTCGCGTGTAAAGGGGAGCTTGCGACTGCCCATGGACTCATCCTTGGGGTGGTTCGGCGCGTCGAGCAACTCCTCCCCCTCCTCAGGGTAGTTCTCCAGCACCACCTTCAGCGGGTGCAGCACCGCCATGGCACGCGGTGCGCTGCTGTCGAGATCCTCACGTATGCAATTCTCCAGCACCCCCATCTCGATGCTGTTGTCGGCCTTGGTGACGCCGATACGATCACAGAAGTCACGGATCGAGGCGGGAGTGTAGCCACGGCGACGCAGCCCGGCGACGGTCGGCATGCGCGGATCATCCCAGCCCTCGACCAGCCCCTCCTCCACCAGCTGTGTCAGCTTACGCTTGCTCATTACCGTGTACTCAAGATTCAGGCGCGAAAACTCGATCTGCTGTGGGTGGCAGTCAATAGTAATATTGTCCAGCAGCCAGTCGTAAAACGGACGGTGGTCGGCGAACTCCAGGGTGCAGAGCGAGTGGGTGATCCCCTCCAGCGCATCGGAGATAGGGTGGGTGAAGTCGTACATCGGGTAGAGGCACCACTCGGTTCCCGTCTGGTGGTGAACCACGCCATGGCGGATACGATAGAGGGTCGGGTCGCGCATATTCATATTGGGCGAGGCCATATCGATCTTGGCACGTAACACCCTGGCCCCATCCTCGAACTCACCGGCGCGCATGCGGGCGAAGAGATCCAGATTTTCCTCTACGCTACGTGTACGGTAGGGGCTATCTTTACCCGGCTCCTTGAGGGTGCCGCGATACTCGCGCACCTGCTCCGCATTAAGGTCACACACATAGGCCTTACCGGACTTGATCAACTCAATGGCAAAGTCGTGCAGTTTCTCAAAGTAGTCGGAAGAGTAGAACAGGCGATCGGCCCAGTCGAAACCGAGCCAGCGCACATCATTTTGAATCGACTCGACAAACTCCAGGTTCTCCTTGTGCGGATTGGTATCATCAAAACGCAGATTACAGCTCCCCTGGTAGTCATTGGCGATACCAAAGTTGAGACAGATCGACTTGGCGTGTCCGATATGCAGATAGCCATTGGGCTCAGGCGGGAAACGAGTGGCAACACGGCCACCGTTTTTACCGGCCTTAAGGTCTTCATCGATAATGTGACGAATAAAATTTGTAGGGGTCGACGTGGCGTCGTTGCTCATGTTCTTAACCTTTATTGCGCTGCCATCTGCGGCCCAGTATAGGCCGCCTGCTGTTTTCTACTAAACGGGGATTATACCTGTGAAGTCAGGTCGCGAATCATCTCCAGCGCCCTGTCGATGCGCCGAATAGTCGCTTCCCGTCCCACCAGATAGAGGGTGGTGTCGAGATCGGGCGACGGTGAGCCGCCGGTGATCGCCAGTCGCAATGGCATGCCCAGCTTGCCAAAACCTATCTCCAATTCGGCCACCACCTCATCGAGTACGCGTTTAATTGCCTCTGGATGCCACTCATCGAGTGCCGTCAGTGCGCTACGGGTACGCTCCAGAGGGGCGATAGCCCCTTCCTTAAAGGCCTTCTTCATGCTCTTCTCGTTATAACTATCGAAGTCCTTATAGTAGAAGGCAGAGATCTCGGCCAGCTCGACCAGCGTCTTGGCGCGCTCACGCTGCACCTTCACCACCTCGACCAGATCCGGACCAAGGGCCGGGTCGATATCCAGATCCCCCATATGGACGCTAAGCAGGTGTGCCACCCGTGCCGGATCACTCTCCTTGATGTAGTGCTGATTGATCCACAGCAGCTTCTCAGTATTGAAGCTGGAGGGGGCCTTATTGACATTACTCAGGTCAAAGTGCTCAACCATCTCATCCAGACTGAAGATCTCCTGATCCCCATGTGACCAACCAAGGCGAACCAGGTAGTTGAGCAGCGCCTCGGGCAGCAGACCCTGCTCACGATACTGCATCACACTCACCGCGCCGTGGCGCTTGGAGAGACGCGCGCCGTCATCGCCGAGGATCATCGGCACGTGGGCATACTGCGGGGTCTCAGCGCCCAGCGCCTTTAAGATATTCATCTGACGCGGGGTGTTGTTGAGGTGATCATCACCACGGATCACTTGCGTGATCCCCATATCAAGGTCATCCACCACCACGCTGAGGTTGTAGGTGGGGGAGCCGTCAGTGCGCTTGATGATGAGGTCATCAAGCTCGCTGTTGTTAAAGGCGACACGACCACGCACCAGATCATCAAACACCACGTTGCCCTCGACAGGGTTACGAAAGCGAATCACATGGGGCTCATCAGGGTTTACATTCTGCATGCGACAGCGTGAATCGTAACGCGGCTTCTCCTTACGCTTCATCTGTCCTTCGCGCAGCTCATCAAGACGCTCTCTGGAGCA
Organism: Thiohalomonadaceae bacterium; assembly: GCA_041554195.1. Lineage (GTDB taxonomy): Bacteria > Pseudomonadota > Gammaproteobacteria > Thiohalomonadales > Thiohalomonadaceae > JAPHSX01. Next base: position 115,145 of record JBFFMJ010000002.1, on the reverse strand, counting down.
GTTGCAGCGATAAGCATGACCATCAACCAGCAACTGCTGAATCACCTCTTCATAGCGTTCAAAACGATGCGTCTGAAAGAACGGACCCTCGTCGTACTCCAGCCCCAGCCAGGTCATCCCCTCAAGAATGGCATTCACCGACTCTTCAGTGGAGCGCTCAAGGTCAGTATCCTCGATACGCAACACGAATCGTCCGCCATGCTTACGGGCATGCAGCCAGGAAAATAGCGCAGTACGTGCGCCCCCCACATGGAGATAGCCGGTGGGGCTGGGGGCAAAACGCGTTTTAATACTCATAATAAACCCTGTATCGTCGATTGGCGTGGCAGCCTGGTGCCGCCTGAAAATAGCCGGACAGTATAGCGCCGCCGCGGGCACTCAGCGACAAAGAAATTGTGTAAGGGAAAAATAGCAGTTGACCTGTACCAGGCAAGTGACTATTATGCCGCCGCATCGGGTGCTTAGCTCAGCTGGGAGAGCATCGCCCTTACAAGGCGAGGGTCGGGGGTTCGATCCCCTCAGCACCCACCATATTTTATCTAAGAAGCATGATTCTACGTCAGAGTTGCAAAGCTATTATATAAGCGCACTACCGCAACCAGAACCCACGTTCAAAACCTTTAGATGCATCCTTGTAATCGATGCGTGATTGCAGAAGTTTTACTCTATCGACTTTATCTTTTGTTGTGTATTGTTCTCTCAACGTAATCAAATTAGCGCAGTAATCAATAATAAATTCATGGTTACTTCTCGAGAACCACCGGCCCCAGGCCTTCTCCAGCACCTTCCAAGCCACATCATTCATCCCTTCAGACAATAAATACTCACTGTAAGAAATATATGTTTTTAATCGATTTGGCCTTAGTCTCAGAGCCATATCGTAGTTGTCAACAATATCAGCGTGTAAAAACTTCTCTGAATATCGGGCCATAAGCTCTGCACTATTGTAATAAGCCAGAAATGAATAGCGCGAAAGAGATTTTGCCTGTTGATAATAGTTCAGTGCTTCATTAAGTAAAATCAGCTCACCATCCGATGGAGTGGTTCCATTGTTCAGACTGTACGATACAATTTTCTCTCCTGCCCGTATATATGATTCACTACTGTATGGCGCAATCACATGTGCCAACCTAAAGTAACGTAGAGATTTATCTAATTCCTGTATTTTTTCTGCATACTCCGTTACATGGTTACTGACAAGGGTAGTTATATGGAAGACACCCATTAACGACATCACCAAGAACGTCAGGTAGCGCACAGCGGTTCTGCCATGTATTTCCCACGCCCCTCTCGCAAGCAAATCATCTCGCATAGACATATGGCGCAGCAAGTATCCAGAAAACAGACCAACCACCAGAAGAAAAGTAACTGAATAGAGGTGCAAGTTGAAAAAGATGTGGACAAAAAACGCAAGAAGCGCCAGCCATGCAGCAAGTGCATTGATGTTCTCACTGGAATAACTTGGCATTTGTTTTATATACACATATCTATAAGCAACAAGCCCGGTGAATAAAAGAAACAGTACAAGACCAACGGGCCCAACTTCAGCCAGTAGCTGAAGGTAATCATTGTGCGGAGAGAAAGGGGGGACTGGATCCATATCAAATCGGCGAATCACAAACCCCCCCCACAGAGTTCCAATCCCAGAGCCAAGGTACGGCATCTCAAGATACATTGTGAGGGCTGTATCCCAAAGCGAGAACCTTGAACTTGACACATTACCCGACTGCAATGAATTAACTAGCCGAAAAACAGATCCTGATGCTGATATATTTTCAAGGAAGAGTCCGGCGAACATCCAAACAACCAACAGTCTAAAGCGTTTTTGGTATGTGGGTTTCCTCGCAATTACAAAATATAATACGATTAACACGATCACCAGACTGAGAAATGCCCCGCGACTTTGTGTTAAACCCAACGAAAACAAGAACAAAGAAACACCTACCCCTGTAAGAACGGAGTAATATTTAGTGTTCATTACGTATAGAACAGACAGCGGTATCAGAGCAGTGACAAAGTATGACCCATTAGCATTCCAATCATGAAAAAGGCTGATAGGTCGTGAATAGTCCAACGTAAAGACTTGATATGCTGAAACAACACACATTAGGAGCGCAAAAGAAATATAGAGTTTTAAAAAGACATTAAATTCTTTAGCCGTCAAAACACTCCCGAGAAGTAACCCCCAAAAACAGATATAGAACTCCATTGAGGTACGAATTGAGAGTGAAACATCTACACTCCACAATATTGACAGCAACAGCCAAAGATAGAAAAACAAGAACACTTTATAGAGAAGGTTATTACTGACGCGCGACACGAAACCTCGCGATTGGTATGCAGCTATCACACCCAGCACAGACAGGTATAATGTCACAAAAAATAATGATAGATAGCTGATATCTGACAGAAATGTCAAACAAAAGGCTAGAAAAATAACTAACGGAAAAACAACTGTTGTGAGAGATTCCCTCAACACAATCACAGGCTCATCATTGCCTACCATAGCAGTAATCGTTCGATATACGAAAATTACTGACGTACCAACTTATGATTAACCATCTCCAGATTATTTGCGGCTTTTTTATAATAACTTGGACGCAACCGCATCGCCTTCTCAAAGAGTTCCTTAGCCCGTAGATAATCCTCTCGTAAGTAAGCTATATAACCGATATTGTTATTAGCCGAAGCCGCATCCATAATTGATGAAAGCAGCTCTATCGCCTCATCGTAACGCGCCATCCACGCATTACAAAGTGCAAGATTATTTACTACTCTGAGATTATCCGGCGCAAGTAATAACGCCTTTTTCAGGGATATTTCAGCACCGACATAATCATGAGCCATAATCTGCGAATAACCCAAATTGTTGTATAAAGTCGCACTTTCAGGTGCTAGCGCGATTGCGTTCTGATAATTACCGAGCGCTGCCGCGTAATTGCCCAGGAGATCATTTATCACCCCAAGACCATTCCATACACGCCAGAGCTGCACACCATCATCTACTAAATTATCCAGGGTAGTTTTTGCCGAGGCATAATTACCCTGCATTAGCCAAGAAAAAGCTCTGCCCTCTCTCGCCTTAACATTAAGAGGGTCCAGGTTTAACACGCGCTCAAAATATCTCTCAGCCCTTACAGCTTCATCTGCAGCCAATAACGACTCACCGGCACCATTCAATGCATCAATGTCTTCTGGCGTTTTATCCAGAATCTGCATGTAGTGCCATAGTGCATCTCGATGTGCGCCGGCATAACTTGCCACTTCAGCCCGCTGTTTTAGCTCATCAATGCTAAACTCTTTACCTACCTCTGCCGGAGGGGTAGACGCGCAGGCAGTAAGCAGCATTAGTGGGACAAATATTAAACACCTATATGCGTATCTCATCAGTTATTTAAAACCCGTGGAAAATGCCAGAATGATCCTGACTGCAGACGGCCCTAACACTACGAGGAAAAGGGCAGGAAAGATAAAGAAAATGATAGGAAATATCATCTTTACCGGTAATTTAGCTGCACGTTCCTTAGCCCTCTGTAAACGTAATGTGCGCATCTCATTAGAGTGCTGACGAAGAGCCTCTGCAACACTGGTACCAAAATGTTCTGCCTGTATCAGAATGGAGGTCAGAGAACGAACGTCATCCAAAGTCGTTCGTTCTGCCAGAGAACGGAGTGCTGCCGCACGACCTTTACCGGCACGAAGCTCAAGACTAACCAGACTCATCTCTGTCGATAATTCCGGGTGACTAAATGATAACTCCTTACCGACACGCTGAATAGCCGCATCAAGACCTAAACCAGCCTCCACACAAACGACCAACATGTCCATGGCATCGGGGAACCCTTCCTCTAATGCCAGGGTACGTTTCTTTGCCTTTCTGGAAACAATGAAATCTGGAAGGTAGAGCCCGACCAAACCTCCAAGTGAAACTAACATAGCGATTGCAGGGGTGCTCAGAGTAGTCGTTGGTGAAACAATAAATGGGATAATCAACAATAGCGGCAATAGAAATGCGGAAACAACTTTTGCGGCAATAAAATAATTAATGGATTTAGAATCTCGTATACCAGCCTGTACCAGTCGTCGCTTGAGGCTTGAAGCTTCCCAACCTTCCTGCGGTTCCACTAACTTCACGAGTGGCGACACCCACTTGACGTTAAAGGTGCCCTCAGTGTGTGTAACATGACTTGTACGCGAGTTACCTTCAGCAATCTCACGCAGCCGTCGCTCAACCGGAGTAACACCACTCATCAACCATAATGCAAGCCCGGCAATCGTTACTACGACAAAGAGAAACACCGAACCATAGAGTACTGAGTCAATATATCGACCAAACAGCGTGGCCAAGGTTGTGTAAAGTCCATCCATATTTCACCCTATATCCGGAAGTTAATCATACGCTGTATTACGATATAGCCCATCAGCATAAACAGAAGTTGAAGACCAATAATGATCAGGCCAATCGTGTGCTCAAATAACACGGGTAAATAAGTAGGATTAAGCACACTTAACGCTGCAGCCACGAAAAATGGGAGCAAGATCAGAACATTAGCCGAGTACTTCATCTCTGCAGCAAGAATGCGAATATCTCTATATGTTATCGCACGTAAACGCATTACTGCAGCGATACGATTGAGTACATCGGCCAGATTACCCCCGGTAGTCTTCTGAATAAGCACTGCGGTAATAAAGAAACGCATCTCTTCACTGCCACTACGTACACCCAAATTAGCGAGGGAATCTTCAAGTTCCAAACCGTAATTCATTTCATCAAATGTGATGCCGAATTCGGTGCCTGTGGGCTCTGGAAGCTCTTCAGCGGCCGTCCTTAGCGAGGCAAGAAATGGATTTCCAGCCCGCATGCTGCGTGCCAGATAATCAAGTGCATCAGGCAGCTGCAGGGTAAACTTATCATGCCGTGCAATTCGCTTACGAGTAACATAAATGTAAGGCACAGCGACCCCCACAACTATAGAAATGAGCATTGCCACAACAATGCTGGCACTAAACAGTAACAGCAATACAAGTATCAAGGCCACGGCAATAGCTGCCTGAATCCCCATGAATTTCATCAAAGTAATATTGACGCCAGATTGCTGAATAAGACGATCCAGCGAATGAAAGCGTGGGAAGGCCGTGAGAATCCGATCCACCCAGGGAATGCTACTGAGTTGAGTATTTCGCAGCAGCTGCAACACATCTTTGCCGTGTGCTCCACCAGCAGACAACGCCTTAATTCGACGGTTTATTTTAACCGCTTCAGCTACGTTTAAAGCGCGCCACACAAGATAAAGCGCTTCAACAATCCCGACTAAAGCTAGAAAGATCAGGAATGCGAGAATGTAAGTACTATATGGACTATCCACAGCTATCCCCTACTCATAAACCCGTTCCGGATCGAATATTGACTCATCAAGTGCAACGCCGCGCTCAATGAAGCGTTTTAGCATTAATGGGCGAATACCGGTGGCATGGAATTCACCGATAATTTTCCCTTGTTCATCGACAGTATCCCGCTTGAAGTAGAATATTTCCTGCATATTGACAACGGACTCTTCCATGCCAGTAATTTCTTGAATACTGGTAACAATACGGCGACCATCTGCCATTCGCTCCGTGGAGACAACCAAATCAAGTGCAGCGGCAATTTGCTTACGTACCACCAGTGGTGGAATCGACACACCACTCATACCAACCATGTGCTCCAATCGTGTCAACGCATCACGAGGAGAATTGGCATGAATGGTAGAAATAGAACCATCATGACCAGTATTCATTGCCTGTAGCATGTCGAGTGCCTCTCCGCCACGCACCTCACCGACGACAATTCGGTCAGGGCGCATACGCAGGGAGTTCTTCACCAAATCCCGCTGAACCACCTCTCCTTTCCCCTCAATATTAGGTGGGCGTGTCTCCATTCGAACAACATGTGGCTGCTGTAACTGTAATTCGGCTGAATCTTCAATGGTAATAATACGTTCATTGTCAGGTATGAACCCTGAAATCACATTCAACAACGTCGTTTTACCACTTCCTGTTCCACCTGTAACGAGGATGTTGATACGCGCCTTTACCGCCGACTTCATAAAATCAACCATTGCTGGTGTCAATGATTTAAAATTTAACAGGTCTTTCGAAGTATAAGGGTCGACACTGAATTTTCGTATTGAGAGTATTGGCCCATCCACCGCTAATGGTGGAATAACCGCATTGACGCGCGAGCCATCGGCAAGACGTGCGTCAACCATCGGAGACGACTCATCTATTCGACGACCAACACTGCTCGCAATTTTGTCGATAATGCGCAATAAATGTTCATCATTTTGAAAACGTACTGCAGTACGATCTAGAACACCATGGCGTTCCACATAGATCTGCTTGTAAGTATTGACGAGAATATCTGAAACCGTATTGTCCGCAAGTAACGGTTCAAGCGGCCCAAGACCAAGAACCTCATCCTGCACCTCACGAACAAGCTTTTCACGCTCTTCAAGGTTGAGCGGCGTATCCTCTTCTAATAGTAGTTCGCGTACCAGCTCACCAATCTCATTACGTACCACATCAGATTCTAGCTCATCAATGATCTTGAGATTCAGCCGATCCATCAAACGATGATGAATGCGGCTCTTGATCTCCTGTAATTCGGAAATGGTCTGCGCGGATGTCCGGGTTTCATAGCCCATACCGGCTTACTCCTCTCAACAAATCTTGTGTGTTGTTAATGCTTAAATAATCTGGAAAAGAAACCCTGCTTCTTCTCCGTATTACCTCGGTGAGCATGTAGAATGTACTCAGCAAGTGCCTGCACATCTTTCGTCATGTCGGACTTTTTAGCTACAGAGGCAACGGGAAGTCCCTGGTCCTGTGCACTGACTGCAGCTGCATAGTCATTTCTCACTCGATGAATACGTTCTTTTCCCAAAGTACTTTTGAGCTTATCAATCGAGACACTCCCAGATTTAGCCATTGCCCGGTTATTAACGAGTTCTACGCTAGCAAGAGAGACCCCCAGAAGGGAAAGGTTATCCATTATCACCTTGGCATTACGGATTGTTTCAAGCGAATTCTGACATATCAGCATTATTGGATCCGAGAACTTTAATGCTTCGATAACACCCGCATTGAAAACACGCGGCATATCAAGGATAACAAACTCATAGTCCTGCACCGCCGCCTGAAGTATTTTACGAACAGAGTCAGCTTCAAGATCCTCAAATGACGTCAGATTGCCCGGGGATGGAAGAACATCCAGACCACTCTCATGTTTGGTAATTAGCGCCTGTAGTAACACAGAGTCAACCCGGTCAGGCTGGTGCAGTGCGTCAGAGACTGTAGAACGTGGATGCATATCCAGAGAAATCGCCACATCACCAAATTGTAAATCAAAATCAATCAGCAGTACCTCTGCCTTATGTTTTTCAGCCAAGACATGTGCAACATTGACAGCAAGGGTGGTTGAACCAACGCCTCCCTTAGCATCGATAAAGGCGGTAACACCACCTTTTGCACCTTGTGATGCCTTGATTCTCTCTCGCTTGGCGCTAACGGTATGAGCCATCTCAGAAAGCAGTTCCTGTGTCTGAAACGGCAGCGGGAAAATATCCTTTACGCCAATACGCATCATGCGACGTACCACATCCAGCTGTACTTCCTTATAGGTCACATAGACTGAAACACTACTGCGGTGATCCTTTAGCAATGCTTCTAACGCTTGAATGTGAGATTCTGCATGTCCATCCAGCTCGAAAAAGACCACATCAGGCAGCTCATCCTTGCCAAGACCCGATAACTGGTCATCTGACACCACCTTGATATTTGTCAGAGACAGGCCCTCGACTCTAGCGAGGATCGTCTCCAACTCCTTAGCCACTTCATCATCGAAGAAGTAGGATATTACTTTAAGATCGGCACTCATCTCATTGTTCATCCATATAATAGGTAGGTTACTTTCGTGAGTTGCAACTAGAGATCGACGTATCTACTTCGTCAAATCTTCAGAGTCCACCTCAGGGCGCTCCTTACGATAGTTACTGACCACCTCGGCGGCCTTTTGCCCGTCCATCTTCACATCCGGGTGGCTTTCCTGAGGCGCACTTATATTAACTGTCTGCAAAAGCGTATTTTTTCTGACAGACTTGCCGTAATCCTCATGTAATGACATACGAGAACAGCCGAGTGGCACAGCAACAATCGTTAGCAGCAGAAGTATGCGTGTTTTATTGAGCATTAGATTTCTCCTCATACTGGTCACTTTGATCAGGTGTTTCTGCAGTCTCTACCGTTGTCGGCTCGTAAACCTTATGGCCGTATTCGCCTTCTAAACCACTTTCTTTTCTCTCTGACTTCGAATCATTATCGGTTTTACGTACACGATCGGGCGTCCCTTCAAGATTCCCCAGAAGGTACTGATCGAGCCAGCTGGTGGGAATAAAGGAGTCTGTCGGGGCAGATAATGTCCCTGCAGCAACTGGCTTGACGAGGCGTGGTGTTACGATCATCACTAACTCAGTCTCCTGCCGTTGAAATGCTGAACTTCTAAACAGAGCACCAAGAATAGGGATGTCACCCAAACCAGGTACCTGATTTAATGCATTCTGGATATCACTTTGTAACAAACCAGCAATAGCAAAGCTCTGCCCATCAGCCATCTCAATGGTTGTCGCCGCTCGGCGTGTATTAATCGGGATATCACCACCTGCAGCGACAGGATTGCCTAGTGACGATACCTCGGCGGTAAGTTTGAGATTGATTTTCTCACTATGGAGTATGGTTGGTGTGAATTTCAGTCCCACACCAAACTCCTTAAAGATCGTCTGGGCAGTGCCAACACCTGTTGCCGTATAAGGGAACTCCCCACCAGCAAGGAAACTCGCTTCCTGTCCGCTCATGGCAACTAAATTCGGCTCAGCGAGAGTCTTAGCCAAGCCTCGTCCCTCAAGAATCCTCAACCTCATAGTTAAACTCGTCGCGATATCACCGGTAATGTCTGTATACGATAGGGCTCCAAAGCTACTGGTCCCATCGTTAAAGACATTGCCTACACTATTTAATGCCGCCCCGCTTGCCGCTACACCATTGGACATCTCATAAAACTTAGAACCGGTATTGTCTGAGGCCTCAATACCTATCCCAAGCTCTTTTGTGGAGCTACGAGATACCTCAGCGATCTTCACCTCAACCATCACCTGCTGGCCACCACCAACCTGCAGCATATTGATAACCTTAGACTTAGGTACATAGCTGGAAGCGATAGAAACGGCAGTGTCGACGGCCAGGGCATTGGATACCTCACCAGAGAGCATTACCGAATCATTGGCACCGCGCACCTCAATCATCTCTTCATGAGGAATTACCTCATAAAGCTTGCGTTTAATGCCCTCCAGATCATAGCCAACGACTACATCCATTAGAGCGATATTGCTGCGGTTTTTATCCCGGAAGACCAGGTTAGTATGACCAGGCTTGTTTCCCAGAATCAGCACCTGTCTTGAAGACAACAATTTTATATCGGCAATCGCAGGGTTCCCAATCACTACCTGATCCAGCCCCTGCTGGGAGTAGATAATTTGTGATTTACCAATAGACAGCCTCAATTCACTGGTCTTCTTGATACCACCGAATTCAAGAATGATGCGCTCCGCCGCCATTGCGCCAGAAGTGAGCGAGAGCATCACCAGCAGCAATAGCTGTTTCAGCACACCAGAATCAAATATTTTCATTTTGTTACTCATGCCAATCACTCCCGTTTATTGTGCCGGTGAAGGGGCTGAGGTTGCAGGAAGATCCTTACCCTCATTTACGCTCTGCTTCCTTATTTCAAGTCCACGTATAACCTCAACCGTAGGACGGCGTATCCGTTTGTAGACCTTAACCTTGGTTGGCTTATCCGTCGGCACCAGGTCACTTAATTCCACTGTTTTCACTTCCAGTATCGAAGCATCATATTCATTTCTCAATAGCAGGTTAAGCTCACCAACTGTTCCGGCCAGTGTAAGTTTCTGTCCTTCAACAGTGCTAACCATCAAAGTCACAGCGTTGACCACTTTCGGATCGGTCTCATCTTCTGAACTGATTTGATCGACACCAAGAACCTCAACATTCTGCATCAGCACACGCGTTACGGGCTTATCATCCTTTCTACCCACTCTAGTGGTATGCAATATGTCAACATAGTTTCCGGGTAAAACAAATCCGGCAACACCACGTACCTCCGTTACAGCAATTGTGATTGCGCGACTGTCTTCCGGAATCTTTGCAGGAAGCCCCCCCTTAGCACCGTGAGGAGAGAGCTTGTAGTGAAGAATGACCTCTCCCTTTCTCATCTGCTTAAGTACGATAGGTGGCTCATCCCCTACCGCAGCCTCAATAGAACTAAAGTAGTTTTCAGGAAGGCTCTTTTCAGGCCAGTCAATGGTATCCAGCATCAACTTATCAAGACGGGTACCCATCTTAAGGTCAACCTTGGCAACGACAACCGGAACAGTCTTAACCTGCTCAACTGTTGTAGCTTCGCCGACTCGCTGATCAACCATTGTTTTGGCCAGAAAGACTGCGGCGAGGCCGGCAACCAGTGCCACCACCAAAATTATCAGCGCCCTCATTTGCATAATTATTCTCCTCGCATCTTTAATACTTTAATCAAGTCAAAAAATAACTGTCCCAAGCCTGTTGCAGTAGCTCTTTGCTAACTAACGGCTTTATTCCTTCATAGAGGCAAAAATCAATCGTCTTATTAATCAGTTCCCTGGGGTGACTGGCCGCCATCCGTCTTCCCCTTGGCACATATAGCTCTTCGATCAAAAAGCGCACCATCTCGGGATCGTAATCAAGTTCATTGGTCTTACAATACTGCCGGAAAATCATCTCGTACTCTCTATTTGAAATGTAATCCATATGTACCTTATAGCCCAGTCGACGCAAAAATGCTTCATCAGCCAACTGTTCTGGTGAAATATTCGTAGAAAAAATAGGAATCATATCGAAAGGAATGCGTAATTTTAAGCCCGTATGCAAGCTCAGGTAGTCTACACTGTTCTCCAGCGGCAGTATCCAGCGATTAAGCAACTGGGTAGTATTCACCACCTGTCGTCCCAAATCATCAATCAACAATAAACCACCGTTAGCACGCATCTGCAAAGGGGCATCATAGTAACCAGTCCCTTCCTGATACTTCAATTCCAGCATTTCAAGTGTTAATTCACCTGCAGCCATCACAACAGGACGTTTGCAGCGCACCCAACGCATATCAGGTGAAATCTCTTGTTCCATCGAGACAAGACGCTGCGGATTTTTTCTTTCCACTGGTCGGGCTTCATGTATGGTTGGATCGTAAACTCGAATAATCTGACCCTCTGCCTCCACGGCATAAGGTATCAGGATATCGCCCTCCAACAGGTTTACCATATGACTGGCGACGAAGGTCTTTCCGGTACCAGGAGGCCCAAAGATAAAGATTGAGTTACCACTATTAAAGGCTGCACCAATCTGGCGTAACACCTGAGGGTCAATCACCAGATCGCCATACACTCTCTCCATGACCTCACGATTAACCACCTGTCCCTTAATCGTCTGTTTCTCCACTTGCTCACAGTACGATGCATAACTGACCGGAAGCGGTCCTACATAGGCATTTTCATCATAATAAGCGTGCGCACGCTCCCTGCCTCTATCGGTGAGAACCAGATGGAGTATTTCTCCAATACTAGTGTGCACACGACTATGCGCCTCAATCAAAGCCTCATTACGAAGAAAGGTAATGGTTCCATCCAGTAACGATACGGGAATACACAACTTGTTCGCCAACTCATCGGTGCGCTGTGTACCACCAATATAGATATGTTTTAGCAACATCTTTTCAAGCATAGATGCCGATACATTTAGCGCATCAAAGCTTTTTGCTGCAGAGGGAAATTCAAGAGGTGGGACAGTTGCCACGCTGCTACCGAGCTTCTTATGGCGATAAGAGGCTAGTGGGTCAGTGACTGTACCCGCTTTAGCTGTTTCGCTGTTTTGTTCGTGAGAAATGGGCAATCTCTGAACCCCCAAAATCCTTATAGCTTGTTTAAGCTTACTCACTCAAATGAATAGTGACTCTATCTAATATTTTTCTATAACAACAGATAGAGAGTAGTTAACATAGTACCGAAGGCTATCGGCACCGCGTACGGCACAACTACACGTTCACTTGCCTTTTTAAAATCAGACGCACCGGCCTCATCACATCCCTGTTCCCCACCGCGACTTATACTCATGCTACGCCATAAGGGATAAAAGACCCTTTTATAGAACAACATGGTTATTGACATTAGCAACCCTGTAAGCAACACTCCCAACAACATAGCAGGTGCATCAGAAACACCCGTAAGGGCACCTACAGAGCCTATCAACTTCACGTCGGCAGCACCGAACCAGTGTATAAACCATAACGGTAAGAATATTGCGGCCATAAAACCAAGGCCCAGAAGCGCATCAACCATTCCACCGAGGCCTGTGCAGCTCCACGCAATTAATGGACCCAAAACCCAGCCCGACATACTCAACCAGTTAGGTACCTTCTGTCGCTGGTAATCACCAATGGCCGAAGGTATCAGAAGAATCATCAGGGCAAGTATAGAGAACAGCTGCTGCAGAACCCCCACTTGCAGCCCAAACATCTGCGATTCCATCATAAAGATTCAGCCGATAGCTACCCAGTAAAGCAACTAACGTGCAGCCACCGAAAATAATTCATCGCGACAACTCCACGTTAGTCACATGCGCACCTCGCCGGTTACGAAGTCAACAGTTAATTTGCAGTGAAGGTGCAGTTAGCTGTAGTCGGATCACCAAGGCAAGTCGAAACCTGAGTGAACATCGCTTGCATCTCAACTCCAACCAAAATGACAGTCGCCGCAACCGCAACAGCAATCAAAGCAACCATAATGGCGTACTCAACCATAGTGGCGCCGGACTCGTCTTCATAAAATTTCTTGATAAGGCTAAACATTCTCTTACTCCTGTCTCGTTATTGGTAGTATGCCTACCTGCTTATAAATGTAACCGTTATTATATTTTCTGCAATATAAAATCCCATTTTTTTTACGCCATTTTATTAATCTCAAAGAATATGTGAAATTTGACAGAAAATGACAGCTAAAGAAGTGTTTTTCACACTAACATCCTTGACTATATTACTTGGGAGTTTACTCAAGCTTAATAAATCTACTTTATCGACATAATCAAGTTAATAAAGTTAATTTAGTGGCATATCCAGATCCATAGTGTGGCTTTGTCAAAGCACTTGATATTAACCAAGTGAGATACTATGTTATAGCAACGCACAGTATTGTGTGTTCGGACATTGCACCCTCTGCGCGCCGTTATATCGGCGAGGTAGTAGTAGTTGTCGTGCAAGCCGAGATACGTGTCATTCATTTACTGTAATTGTGAGGAGAAATCACACATGGCTAAGAAAATGGTCGATACGCCTCTGCTTGACCAACTGGAGAGCGGCCCCTGGCCGAGCTTTGTTACTGGCCTCAAGCGTCTGGCAAACGAAAAAGATATGATGGTTGACCTGATGGGTCAGCTGGAAACTTCTTACGAAACCAAGAAGGGCTACTGGAAGGGAGGCACTGTCGGTGTCGTCGGCTATGGTGGCGGGGTCATTCCGCGCTTTACCGAGCTGCATGACGAGAACAAGCAGCCGCTGTTCCCTGATGCGGCTGAGTTTCACACCCTACGCATCATGCCCCCGGCCGGGATGCACTACGATACCGCGATCCTGCGCAAGTTCTGCGATATCTGGGAACAGTACGGTTCCGGCCTTATCGCCTTTCACGGCCAGTCGGGCGATATTATGTTCCAGGGGTGTACCACAGATAATGTACAGCCCGCCTTTGATGCGCTCAACGAACTGGGCTTCGATCTCGGTGGTGCCGGCCCTGCAGTGCGCACCGGCATGAGCTGTGTGGGTGCGGCACGCTGTGAGCAGTCGTGCATCAACGAGCAGCGCATTCACCGTACCCTGGTCAACGCCTTCCTTGATGACATGCACCGTCCCGCCCTCCCTTACAAGTTCAAGTTCAAGGTCTCGGGCTGTGCCAACGACTGCATGAACTCCATCCACCGCGCCGACTTCTCGGTGATCGGCACCTGGCGTGACGATATGAAGGTGGATCAGGATGAGGTGAAGGCCTACGTTGCTGAGAAGGGACGCAAGAGTGTGATCGATAACGTGATCACCCGTTGCCCCACCCAGGCACTAAGCCTTAACGATGACGACACCCTCAACGTCGACAATAAGGCCTGTGTGCGCTGCATGCACTGCCTCAACGTGATGAACAAGGCGCTAAGCCCCGGTGACGACAAAGGGGCCAGCATCCTGGTGGGTGGCAAGCGCACCCTGAAGATCGGTGACCTGATGGGCACCGTGGTCGTCCCCTTCATGAAACTGGAGTCGGACGAAGACTTCGAGGCGATTGAGGAGCTGGCCGGTGAGATGATCGACTTCTTCGCCGAGAACGCGCTGGAGCACGAGCGTACCGGTGAGATGATCGAGCGTATCGGTCTGGTCAACTTCCTGGAGGGAATTGGTGTGGAGATCGATCCCAACATGATAACCGCACCACGCAACAACTCCTACGTGCGTATGGATGGGTGGGATGAAGAGGCCCAGAAGTGGGCGGAGAAACACGGCAAGTCAGCCTGATATAGGCTCATGCAGACGAAAAGGGCAGCCCTCGGGCCGCCCTTTTTTTATCGATTTAACCCTGCGCCCCTGCAGCAACTCGCCACCCTCTTCAGCACCACTGGAGTCGAACAACAACGGGTCAACATGTACCACCTCGCCGAGCACCTTCTCTACATCGAGGATCTGCATCACATCAATGCCGCAGGTTTCATCATCCAGCGGGAACGCCACCCAACGCGAGACCAGTTCGCTACGTTCTCAACCGCCTGATTCTTCAATAAACCCCCTTATAGTAAGGTAAGTAGACTGACAATATGCCACACCAATTAATTCGACATAATTACTGTGGTATTTTCTACTAAAGCCCTTCCAAGCGCCGAGGATTAGCACAAGATAACTCAGATATAATGACTAACAAGCCAAAAAGAAACCCCACTAGAGTGGGGCTTGAATACGCACTAATGCATCAGGGAGAGAGCTCAATAAACGCCGATGAAACAGAAATACATTTCCAACCATTATAGTGTAATTCTGAGCTTTGCAAGGAAGCGGCAAGTAAGAAATCAATTTTGACATCAAAATCACTCTGCAATAGCCTAGCTATCAGGCATAAACGTGCAAATAACTAAGCCTTAGCGCATCATAAATATCTTAAATTAAGGATTATGAGAATGAGGATGTTACCCCGCCTTCCACTTGCCAGCCTGCTATTGGTCCTGCTCGCCCTCCCCCTCACCGCAGTCGCCTCTGAGGCAAGCACCCACCTCGACCTGACCACGACCTGGTTCGGTATTGGAGCGATCATCACCTTTGTCATCGCCTATAGCATGGTGATTGGTGAAGAGTTTCTGCATCTTCGTAAGTCCAAACCCGTTATTGTCGCTGCCGGTATCATCTGGACCCTTGTCGGTATCGCCTACGCCATGCATGGTGACAGCCACACCGCCTCGGCAGCCATTCGACATAATATCCTTGAATATGCCGAGCTCTTCCTCTTCCTGCTCGCGGCAATGACCTACATCAACACCATGGAGGAACGCCAGGTATTCAACGCCCTGCGTGCCTGGCTGGTCTCCCGCGGCTATACCTTTCGCAGCATCTTCTGGATCACAGGCTTGCTCGCCTTCTGCATCTCCCCTATCGCCGACAACCTCACCACCGCCCTGCTAATGGCAGCCGTGGTAATGGCCGTGGGTGCAGGCAATAACAGTTTTATCGCCGTCGCCTGTATCAATATCGTGGTCGCGGCCAATGCCGGTGGTGCCTTCAGTCCGTTTGGTGATATCACCACCCTAATGGTGTGGCAGAAGGGTATTGTTCAGTTTCAGGAGTTCTTCGCCCTGTTTCTCCCCTCGGTCGTCAACTGGCTGGTGCCAGCCTTCATCATGTCGCTTGTCATCACTAATGAAAGACCCGCCGCCCTGAATGAGGTCATTACCATTAAGCGCGGCGGTTTTATCGTTATCGGCCTGTTCCTGCTAACGATTGTAATGGCCGTCTCCAGCCACAACTTTCTCCACCTCCCCCCCGTACTGGGCATGATGACGGGGCTAGGTCTGCTGAAATTTTACGGCTACTACCTGCGCCGTAGCAGCATGCGAAACAATATGATGGATACCGAAGGACCAGAGACCAGCAGCATGGAGATCGCCAAGGAGAAAGAGGAAAGCTTCGATATTTTTAGCCAGGTTGCCCGTGCCGAGTGGGACACCCTGATGTTCTTCTACGGTGTCGTGCTGTGCGTAGGCGGTCTAGGCACCATAGGCTACCTTGGCCTGGCCTCAGAGCTGATGTACGTAGACCTCGGCCCCACCTGGGCCAATATACTGATAGGGATTCTTTCGGCCATCGTCGACAACATCCCAGTGATGTTCGCCGTGCTCACCATGCAGCCAGAAATGGACCTTAACCAATGGCTGCTGGTCACACTCACTGCGGGGGTCGGGGGCTCACTATTGTCAATCGGATCAGCGGCCGGTGTTGCACTCATGGGTTCGGCTCGTGGCACCTACACCTTCTTTACCCACCTGAAGTGGACCTGGGCTATCGCCCTTGGTTACGCCCTGAGTATCTGGACTCATCTGTTGATCAATACCTGACTCTCTACAATATAAAGATAGTACGGCGTCCCACTAACGAGGCGCTGTTTTGCCATACACCCAAAAGAGTCTAAAACATAGTACGACCGAGTCTTACCCGTAAGACTCGCTATTTACTATTTTAGCGACTAATTTTCATATATAAGTGTTCTTATATGATTGTCGATGGGAAATGATCTAAACTTACTAATATAAAGAGTAGGTACATTGATCAGATGCTCTTATTTATCTATCCTTTCAATTGAATGCAGACCGACCATGAATGACAACAGAGGTGCAAGTAATAATGACAAGGTTTGTTGATCACCAGCGTGGTGCCATCGCCGTCATGGCAGCTCTTTTCGTCGTCGTTTTGATCGGTTTTGCAGCACTAGCACTGGATCTAGGTAGGTTGTATGTCCTGCGTACCGAGATGCAAAATGCCGCAGATGCCGCCGCAATGGCGGCAGCGGCTGAACTGGACGCCAGAG
The DNA here is from genome assembly GCA_041554195.1 of Thiohalomonadaceae bacterium. Lineage (GTDB taxonomy): Bacteria > Pseudomonadota > Gammaproteobacteria > Thiohalomonadales > Thiohalomonadaceae > JAPHSX01. Next base: position 97,905 of record JBFFMJ010000002.1, on the reverse strand, counting down.
ATAATGCCATCTTCGATGCAAAAGCAGCAGCCAGAGAGGCCTTTATTGCACATCAGGGGCGATTTGCGAATGAACCTGAGCTTCTCAACATACTTCCGGACAATGCCTTTGAATTCTACTCATGGATTGGTTCTGAGAATGATGGCGCTCGCCCCACTGACTGCTCGCCTACAGCAGAAGAACCAAATAAATGCCCTACAATTGCAGATGATCAAGCCTTCTACGTCAAGGTAAAACTCTATCCTGAACTGGTTGATGAGGGGCACTATCAAATTAGCCTATTCTTCCTGCCCGTTCTCGGCTTAATCCTTGAGGACGGCGTCGCGCAGGTTGCATCAACCCGCGTCTCTGCGGTGGCGGGGGCTGGTGGACCGCTACTCTGTAACCTGCCCCCCGTATTAGTCTGTGACCCGGCAGAAGCCGGGGAACCATTCCAGCCTGGACAAATGGTGGTGATGAAGGAACAGGGTGCTGGTGTGTGGGAGCCGGGTAACTTTGGTTTCCTTCAACCATTTAAACCTATTACCGGAAACCTGAATAAGGATCTCTCCTATCAAATGGCCAATGAGGATCTTGGGGGCTGTATCGAGCCCTACATATCTACCCTGACAGGTGGCAAGACCTCATACGGGCGTTATGGACTCAACACGCGCTTCGGTATCTACGATAACTCAGTGGAAGACCTTAAAGCGGACTTCCCACCGGCCCCCAATGTTATCGACTACCCGCGCGATGACAACCTGACCCCGGCAGCGGAACTGAATGTTGTCAGCGGAATGTGTACCTTCCCGATCGACGACAAATATGGAGACAACGCAAACACATTTTCTGGTGCCCCCTACGATGCACTGGCCACTACCGAGGTGACCGGATGCGCCTCGACCTACGGTCTCAACAGTAACTTGGCTGGAAATACCGATGCCGATAACGACGGTTGGACCGGTGCGGGCGACCCTGATGACACGAATCCCAACCTACCGTTAGCACCACCCTCTTTCTACAACCAGGCCTATCACAGGGGAGAAACCGTCCCAACTTTCACCAGTCGCTACGAATACTACCAGTGGGAGTTGGGCGTTAATCCCGTTGACCCGGATCCCAACAACTGGCAGTGGACAGAACAACAATTCGATATTAACGGCATCAACGCTCACCCCCCAAGTATTTCGAACGAACTCCTTGGAGGCTTGACTGAAAGCCCATGTCTGAACGATGAAAAGTGTCGCATCTATTACGGTGATCCTGAAACCAGTATGCCCGCAGCCAATGATGCCGGCCAACCCAACCGCCGCATAATCTATATCGCTATGCTAAAGTGCGAAGAATTGGGGATCACAGGAAACACCCCGAATATTTTCGTTGACCCTGACACCGCCAAGTTTGCCAAGTTCTTCCTTACAGAACATGCCTACCCTCCCCCAGCCTCGGACTTTTATGCTGAATATATCGGTGAAGTTGTAGGAGAGGAACGTCAGCAAATCGTTGTCAGAAACCAAGTAGTGCTCTATGAATAATATATTATCATTGCACCGCCAAGCCGGTGTCGCCATGGTTGAGTTCGCAATCATCCTGCCATTGATGATCATGCTGCTGTTTGGGATCACTGAGCTTGGCCGCGCCCTCTACCAACAGAACACCTTGGATAAGGCGGTTAATACTGGTGCACGCTATCTCGCAAGAATGGACGGACTCGCTCAGATCACTGAAGACAATTGCACTACTCTTACGCAGGCCGAATGGGACGCATCGACGGCAGTCGAAAGAGCCAAAGAACTGGTAGCCTATGGCAGCGGCACAACTCCTCTCCTGCCCAGCCTCGACGAGACCGACGTTACTATTCCCCTGCCCGAACAACGGTTGGTGAACAAAAATGATGGTAGCGTGAATATTTGTGTCATCAAGGTTAGCGCAAGAGTCCCTTTTGTCGGTTACTTCGGAGAAATCGTCGTGCCGTTCGCCAATCTAGGCTCTATTACCCTCAATGCCAAGACAGAGGAGCGTTACATTGGCCTATAACAATCATATCAATGTAAAGACTAAATGCCACCAGACAGGCGCTGCGCTCGTTGAATTTACCCTTACCTTCATGATATTCACTACTCTGGTGTTTGCTATCATTGAGTTCTCCATGGCCACCTTCAACTGGTCACGGATGGTACAGGCAACACATGCTGGTGCACGTTACGCCATTACTGCTGATCCGGCCTGCGATATTTTTGATTATCGTGACGAAACGTTTATACTAGACTGTGATGAAGGGGGTGTATTGAATATACTCTGCACACCCGGCGACGAGGTATACAGAACCATCGATTCGTGCGCAGAAGGCTCAACAGATTCAGGTTGTAAAATTGTAGAACAAATGCGGCTATACTCGCCCTATATCCTTAGTGGTGGGAGTAGTGTTACCGTCAGCTACACGTGCACGAATACAGGGGATCAGGCTCTCCCAAGACGAACTCCACTGGTCAAGGTTAGTGTGGACAATGTCCCCTATCAGTTTATGATGCCTGGTCTATTTAATATTGAGTCTAGCATCACCATGCCAAGTTTCGAAACCACGCGAGTCGGAGAGGATTTGCATACTTACGTACCTCCCTCACCATAAATAAATTCGTTGCAGAATAAAGACCGCTTTTGGATATTCCTTCGTTTTTCATACCTCCTTATCCCACCCTCAAGCGACCTCATCGACGGTTCTCGATCGCTGTTTGTGGGTCAGAAATTCTCCTTTATCGACATGGATAACCGGAATGCTCATTTGAGTCCACACTGTCGACGAACCACTCTCCCTTTTCTGAACCCTGAATCACACTACCTAGGCTTGAAACATCTCCTATTGAAAAATACATGCATAAAGAATAAACGAGCAATGATTCTGTCAATCTAAAGCACAATTAATGGTTCAGCGTCTCTCTCCAAAGTGGTGCACCACCACTTTTTTTCTCGATGATATCTAGCAGCTTATTGTGCAACCCAAGTTCATCATCCGCCGCATGAATCACAGGAAGAGGCTTTCTCTCGCAGTTAAGTCGACGAATCCCCTGCTGTTGTACCCCACCCTCTTCACCACTACCCAGAGACAACGAGGTCTGACCACCGGTCATGGCTAGATAGACATCGGCCAGAATCTCCGAGTCGAGAAGCGCGCCATGCAGCTCGCGGTGCTCGTTATTAATGCCGTAACGCTTGCAGAGGGCGTCAAGATTATTCTTCTGCCCTGGGTGCATCTGGCGAGCCATAGCCAGAGTATCGAGTACGGTACAGAAATCCGTCACCTTGCCATGGGGCGAACCCATGCGTGACAGTTCTGCATTAATGAAACCGACATCAAAGGGGGCATTGTGAATGACCAGCTCGGCACCGCGGATAAAGGCGATGAAATCCTCAACCACATCAGGAAAATGGGGTTTGTCTGCGAGAAATTCATTGGTAATACCGTGAACCTCAATCGCGCCCTCATCAATCTCGCGATCCGGTTTAAGATATACGTGATAATTGTTGCCGGTGATGCGGCGGTTGATCATCTCAACACAACCGATCTCAATGATACGATGGCCACTGGATGGCTCAAGGCCGGTAGTCTCGGTATCGAGAACTATCTTACGTGAGTTACTCATGATCTCTCTGTCGTCATGCCGGAATTAGGGTTGCGGGCTATCACCGCCCACCCCAGGACAATTTTCTGTACTACCACCCGAAATACTGCTTACGCAGTCCGCCGACTCCCCCAAATTATCACGCAGGGCTCCCTGGAAGAGCAGAATGGCTGCAACCAATGCGATAGCAATCAGTGATACCATCAACACATACTCTGTCATTGTTGCACCCGACTGACGATTCATTCTATTCCCCTCAAATTAGAAGCTACTTGCTTAAATATAGTTGCTAAACCAGCAGTAACAATACCATTATGGCGCCAGCTCTTCGATACCGCGGTTGGCCAGCTCATCGGCCAGTTCATTCTCGGGGTGGCCGCTGTGCCCCTTCACCCAGTGCCATGATACCTGATGTTTACTAAGGGCCTGATCCAGCCGCTGCCACAGGTCGACATTTTTTACCGGCTTTCGCGCTGCGGTCTTCCAACCACGCTTTTTCCAGTTGGCCATCCATTCGGTAATGCCCTGCATCACATACTTGGAATCGGTGGTCAGCTTCACCGCACAGGGGCGTGTCAGACTCTCCATCGCCATAATCGCTGCCATCAGTTCCATGCGGTTATTGGTGGTCTGTTTCTCACCGCCATGCAGTGTTTTGTCATTTCCGTTGTAACGTAACAGGACCCCCCAACCACCGGGTCCCGGGTTACCTCGACAGGCACCATCAGTAAAAATTTCTACCACACCGTTCTTCACATCACTCATGTCTTATCTCTGCGGGCCGAAGGTTCGGCCAATCCAACATTAATCAGGCTACGGGCGGTACGCCAGCGCGGTTTAATCGGGGTCATCGTCGCCACCCGTTTTTTCGCCACTAGCATATAACCCCCGCCCAGCGGCGACCAGAAGCGTTGACCCAAAGTCTCCATACGACGCAAATAGCTCATCGTGGGCGGATGTTGCAGCGGGGGGCGGTGAAAATAGTGGCGCAGCAGTACCGTATCAAAGCCGAGCAGACTCAACCAGTCCTTTAGACGCAATGGGGTATAAAAATGACCCGACCAGGGGGCCTCGTCGCGCCAGCCCTGCAGCAGGCGTCGCAGGCCAAACAGACTCCACGGATTGAAGCAGAGGAGCACCAGATGCCCCTCGGGGATCAACACCCGCTCGATCTCTCGCAACACCTGGTGCGGATCGCGAGAAAATTCCAGCAGATGGGGCATTAGCACCACATCCAGGCTATCACTGGCCAATGGCAACTGCGCGGCATGTCCCTGCAGATATTCGAGCCCATCTATCTTATCGGCGGTATCTGGCGACGCATTCAACTCATCCAGCATGACCATGCGGTGCGAAATACGGGATGCCACCAGATGCCCTGTTCCCAGAGTCTCCCCCAGCTGCAAAAGGTGGTAGCCGAACAGGCCAGGGAGTAGTTGAGTTATCAACTCGTGTTCACGCTGATGCACCATCTTACCGAGCGGCTGCTGATACCAGCAACTTAACTGGGCATAGGCTTCGCTGCTATCTGTGCACTGGTAGGCTTGAAGAAGTCGCTTCATGGTGTATAAAGGGGTGCTCACGTTTTTGCCGTTACTGACAGCCTGACAGGTTAAGCCCTATGATGAAAGTCCATCAACTCAACGCCTTCGATGATAATTATATCTGGCTTATCGGCTGTGACGACAAGCCAGATGTCGCCATCGTCGATCCGGGCGATGCCGACCCGGTGATTGAGTACCTGGAACGTGAGGGACTGCGCCCCACGGCCATACTCATCACCCACCACCACGGCGACCACACCGGCGGCATAACAGAGCTGCTAGAACGCTACCAAATACCGGTCTATGGCCCGGCCGATGAACGCATCCCTGCCCTCACGCACCCCCTGCATGAGGGCGACGGGGTGGAGCTGCCGTCATGCGCTATGCGTTTGCAGGTGTTCGACACCCCAGGTCACACCCGCGGCCACATCTGCTACTACGGCCACGGTGCGCTATTCAGCGGTGATACCCTGTTTAGCGCCGGGTGTGGTCGACTCTTCGAAGGTACGGCCGAGCAGATGTACCACTCGCTGGAAAAACTCCGCGCCCTGCCCGACGATACGCTGGTCTACTGTGCCCACGAATATACCCAGGCCAATCTCGGCTTTGCCGTGGTCGCCGAGCCGCATAATGCTGAAATACTGGCACGCCTCAATAAGGTTGATGCGCTACGTCGTGCTAGCAGACCCAGCGTACCCTCAAGTCTGGCGACAGAGAAAGCCACCAATCCCTTTCTGCGCAGCCACGTACCTTCACTGGCTGCCGCAGCCGAGACTTTTGCCGGACGAGATTTGAGCACTCCTGCCGAGGTACTTGCGGTGGTTCGCCACTGGAAAGACACACTGGATTGAACCTTAAAAAATAGATACTTGAAGTCATTTCTAGCTTTAGTTGATAATAGGCAGATGTTGCAAATAAAAAGACCAAGGATTGGCGCGCTCCTTATGCCCGCCCTGTTCAGCCTCGCACTCAGCGGCTGCCTTAACCAACAGGCAAAACTGCCACCAGCCGAGCCCGTGGTGGTCAGCACGCCACAGCCGGAACCCATCGCCACCCCCGCCCCGGAGCCCGAACAGCTCGCCGAGCTCTGTTACGAGCCACGCGACCTCTGGAGCCGCCTGCGCGATGGTTTTCAGTTAAGCGAACACCAGCACCCCCGGATGCAGAGCGACCTGGCCTGGTATACCAAGCACAAAAGTTACCTTGCCCGCATGACTGAGCGCGCCACCCCCTACCTGCACCTCATCGTTGAGGAGGCCGAGCGACGCGGTATCCCGATGGAGCTCGCCCTGCTTCCCGTGGTGGAGAGCGCCTACCAGCCCTTCGCCTACTCCCATGGCCGTGCTGCCGGCCTGTGGCAGTTCGTGCCCGGCACCGGTAGGCGCTACAAGCTGAGCCAGACCTGGTGGTACGACGGCCGCCGTGATGTCACCGCCTCCACCCGCGCCGCCTTCGATTATTTAGAGTACCTGCACCGCTACTTCGACGGCGACTGGTTACATGCCCTGGCCGCCTACAACTCCGGCGAAGGGACAGTAAGAAGAGCGATCCGTCGCAACAGGAAAAAGGGCAAACCCACCGACTACTGGTCACTGGATCTACCCAAAGAGACCGAGGGCTATGTGCCCAAACTGCTCGCCATCAGCCAGCTGGTCGCCAACCCACCCGCCCACGACGTGATACTAGCAACAATCCCCGATACTCCCTATCTGGGCAGTGTCGACGTCGGCTCGCAGATCGACCTGGATCTGGCCGCCGAACTGGCGGACATTTCTCTGGAGGAGATGTACCGCTACAACCCGGGGTTCAACCGCTGGGCTACCGATCCGAAGGGGCCGCATCAGCTGCTGGTGCCGGTAGAGAAGGTCGAGCAGTTCCAGACCGCACTGGCCGAATACCCGAAGAACGAGCGCATTAGCTGGAAGCGCCATAAGGTCAAGAGCGGTGAGGTACTCGGGGTGATCGCCGAGAACTACCGCACCAATGTCGATTTAGTGCGCAAGGTTAACGGCATCAAGGGCAATAATATTCGCGCCGGTAAAACCCTGATCATCCCGGTGGCACGCAAGAGTCTGTCACGTTACCAGCTCAGTTCCAACCAGCGGCTGAAGAGTATTCAAAGCCGCAAGCGTAACGGAAACAAAGTAGAGTACCGCGTGCAGCAGGGCGACACGCTGTGGGATATTGCACAGAAATATAGTGTCGGCGTACAGGAGCTGGCCCGCTGGAATGGCATGGCACCGCGTGACCCGCTACGCCCCGGCAGCAAACTGGTGATCTGGACACAGCAGAGCCAGAAGGTCTCGGCAATCAACCCCGCCACCTTCGTCCACCCCTTTGAGCAGACCACCAATCGGCGCATCGGCTACACCGTGCGCAACGGCGATTCACTGGCGCTTATCTCGGATAAATTCCGCGTCAGCATCAGCAAACTCAAAAGCTGGAACAAGAAGCTACAGGGAAAGAAATATCTGCAACCGGGTGATCGCCTCACCCTCTATGTGGATGTAAAACGACAGTCTGGCAGCATCTAACTGTTGGAGGTTCGCCATTGGGGCGAATCTCTGTTGGCATACCTTCGCGGCAAGGACACAGCTCCCGCCCTACAATGCCAGTTTGGCAAACTCCGCCTCGATCACCTCGCTACTGAGTTGAGAAAAATCTTCGTGACTAAAACTCACCATACCACCACACATCTCATACCAGGCAAACCCACCGGTCCACGGTGCATGTAAATAACTGCCCTGGCTACGGCGCGGCAGGCAATAGATCACGCCCGGTAGGTAGAGTAGGTTGTAGCTCTCCCCTCCCCGGTGCATGGTCTCGATATAACGCCACGCCGCCTCGGCATTATCGAAGCGTTCAACCCGCGAGGGGTACTCCTGCGTACCGCCATTGTGTCGCCATTGCGATTGTTGTACCGGCAATACCGCATCACGTAGAAACATCTGAAAGTGCAGATGGTTAACCGAGGCAAAGGCGCCGTAGGCGTTGTAGCCAAAACCGATACCGGGCAATGTCGCTCCCAACTCTTCACTCACACGCCACATATAATGGTGATCATCATGGGTAAGAAACTGCGGTGCATTGTGCTCACGCTGCGGCACCAGCAGGCCGTGAAAATCGACAAAGGGGAATTTATTATAGAGCAGCTCGACCTCACGCCCCTGTAGGTCACCTGACCAGAAACACTCCTTGCGCAGGAACGGTTTATTGAAGTGAAAGCCATTCTCATTAAAGGGGGCATGCAACGTCTCGACTTTGGTATGCGCCATACGTGGCGGACGAAAGGCGCGCAGCTGATTAAACTGCAACTCCCACGGGCCTTCGGCACGCCGTTGCGTCGGTTGCAGTGCCTCAAAACCGACCGCCATGATTTTAAGGAAGACCATGACATCATCGTCGGCATCAGGCAGGGTACGCCCCTGACGCAGGGCCTCACGATACTGCTCGCTATAGTTCTCGAAATTCTGTTTCAGGCGCGGAGCCAGCTGCTGCTGAAGGCGTGGCTCAAAGCCCGCATTGGCGCACACCAGAATAAAGACGCCGAGACCCTCATGCTCCAGCATTTCACTGAGGCCACTGGCAAAGGCGTTAGTGAAATTATCAACCGAGTCAAAGGTATTGCTGTTCATATTCACTCCTCACATGACGGTGGGAAGACATCATCCTCCACACCGGCATTCCAGATCCCCTGAGAAAAATTCTCCAGCTGACGACGCATACGCCTGACATGGCTGCCGCTCCAGTAGGGTTGATCACAACGGGGGCAATAGAGCACAGTCTCACTCTCGCGTAGCGCCCCCTGCGGCACCCGAGTGATCACATCCGGGCTAGCCGCCACCAATTGACTATTACACTCCAGACAACGACTAAAAGGCTGACACAACCAGTCGATAGAGCAAAGCCAGCTCAACTCCTGTAACTGCCCGGCTAACTGATTGGCGTCGAGCAGCACCACGCTGTTGATAGCATCACGATGCTCCAGCAATTTACGATCCCGGCTGATAAAAAGGCGGTCTTCTTCTCGCGCCAGTTGCAGCAGTTTCTTATCGTCCTCCCCCGCCGAGGCAATGAGCACATCATATCCTGCGGCGCGCAACCAGCGCCCCAGCCGCGCCAGCATCTCATCACAGAGAAAACGTTCGCGGCAGTCAGACATAAACGCCTTACTCCTCGCCGGGCTCCAGCTGCAACAGCGAGGCGGGGATCATCGAGCCGAAACCGGCGGCATTTTTATGGCCACCGCCGCCAAACAGTGCGGCGATCTTTGCCACATCCTCACCGCCGTTACGGCTGGAGCGTAGCGACCAGCTGCGCTTCTCGCCCTTGTCCTGATAACCGGCGGCAAAGGGGTGCCCCTCGGAGAGTTCCCCCACCAGTTCACTGATAATGGCGCGCGGACAGTTCACGATGGGCACATCAAAACCGGCGATGCGTCCCATCACCGCACGTTCCTTATAATTATCGATCATCTCCTGACGGAAACGGTTAATTGCCTTGCCCTCACTGAGCAGGGTATCGAAACGCTCAGGTGAGGTGACGAGCTCATGCCACAGCTCAAAACCAAAGGGATAGGACATTAATGCTGAGTTGATATCCCTGGTGCCATCGAGAGTAAAGTTCCACAAATCCTGATCCTGCACATGCAATAACAGTTGCGGCACCGGTTGCTGATGAAAATACTCCCAGGTGATCACCGCACCGGAACGCGACATATCAAATACCACGGTGAGGTTATCGTGCTCAGCCTCAAGACCGTCGAGATCCTCCTGGGCACTGATGTGGTGATCCAGTACCGTGACCTTTTCTGCAGCGTCACACAGCTGTTTCATCAGCGGACGCTTGAAGGAGAAGTCGACCACGTAGACTTCACGTCCGGCACAGTCGGGCATCTCTTCACCGTGGGAGGCGGCATAAAATTCCACCTCAATATCCTGAGACAGAAAGTGACGTTGCGCCGCATAGGCGGCACCGAATCCATCAAGACAATTTCCATGATAGATAACCAGCGGAATACTCATGCTTTACTCTCCTGCGCTACGACAGTCTGATGGTTGGCCCGCTTCTCCGCCTCGATAAAGACGCGTTTAATCTGCGGGTAGAGCTGTTTAATACGACGGTTCATATCGGCAATATTCTGTTCCACCTGATCGGCACTCACCGCATCGTTAAAATCGGCGCTAATATTGGCGAGGATAAAGTCCGGTCCCATGTGCATGGTCAGCACCTCATTAACATGTTCAACGCCATCACAATCACCGATGATGCCTCGAATCCCTTCCACCACCTGAGTGTTGGCGCTCTCACCGATGAGCAGCCCCTTGGTTTCATAGGCCAGCCAGATCGCGGTGCCGCCGAGGATGAAACCGATCACAATTGAGGCGAGACCATCAAAGATAAGGATGCCGGTCAACTGACTTAACAAAATACCTGTAAAGGCGACCAGCAGGCCGAGCATCGCCGCCGAATCCTCAAACAGCACCACGAACATTGAGGGGTCTTTGCCGCGCTGTACCGCTTCAATATAGCCCCACTTGCCCTTGGCGCGGGTAAACTCCTTAAAGGCAAAGAACCAGGCTCCGCCCTCGAACAGCAGTGCAAGACCGAGCACGATATAACTGATCCACGGACTCTCCACCGGCTGCGGATCAGAGAGGCTATGAATCCCCTCGTAGATCGAAACCCCCGAACCCACGGCAAATATTAGGATCGCCACGACAAAACTCCAGAAATAGATCTCCTTGCCGTGACCAAAGGGGAAGTGCACATCGGCCGGTTTTTTCGCTCGCTTCATGCCATAGAGCAGCAGCACCTGATTTCCGGTATCGACCAGCGAGTGGATCCCCTCCGAGAGCATCGCCGAGCTGCCGGTCATGGCGGCGGCGATAAACTTGGTGATGGATATCAGGGTATTGCCCAACAGGGCGGCGATGATCACCTTTTTCGATGACGATGCCGACATTCATTTCTCCTCAGGACGTGTGTACCAGAAACCACACAATTTTTTATAATGTACAAAAAATGGGATAAACAGACACATCAGCAATAGCCCTAGCTGCTGCCAGGTACTGAACCACTCCAGCTTGCGCCCGGAGGAGAGCGCCCTGTGGTTATCGATAATACAGAACTCCAGTTTCTGGGTTTTACCCCAGCGGCGTAGCGCACGGGAAAACCAGATCTCCTCGCTGGCATAGACCTTCTCGCTAAAACCGCCGACCGCCTCAAAGCCCTCACGCCGTGCATAGACAAAGCAGCCAGCGGCCCAACGCCGGTTACGCGAAAGCGCATTCCACGCGGCGAGGCCGATACGCACATCCAGGCGTAGTGGCTGATCAAACTCCACCTGCACGCCACCGCCGCAACACCCGGCAGCAAGATTATCTAAAGCCTGCTGTATCAGCTCAGGCGAGATATGGGTATCGGCATCGACAAAGATAAAGTAGCGCCCCTGTGCGACCCTGGCCCCGGCGTTACGCGCCCGAGAGATCTGATTGACCGCCTCAAACACCACCCGCGCACCGGCCTGCTCCGCCACCTGTGCAGTGGTATCGCTGGAGTTGTTATCAACCACGATCAACTCCCCGCGCAGGGCGTTGTCTGCCATCGCCAGCTTGAGTGCATCCAGCGTCGCAGGCAGCCACTGCTCTTCGTTATAGGCGGGCACAATAATCGAATAGTCGACAATCACGGCACTTATACCAGATGCTTGCGAAGTTGTGTCTCGGTCAGTGAGCCCAGATGCACACCGGCAATCTTTCCCTGCTCAACATAGACAAAGGCGGGGGCACCGCGGGCGTGGAGTTTTGTTGCCAGCTCGCCATGTTCCAGCGCGTCGAGCTTTACCAGATTACCCAGCTCGGCAGAGAGCCGCTCGGTCATCGGTGCCATCTCCTTGCAGGGCTGACAATATGCACTGGTGAAATAGAGCACAAATTTATCGGCGCTACGCAGCGAATCATCTACGACACCCTCCAACTCCGGCAATGGCTTGCCCTTCATAAAACGCGCAGAGAAACGGATATAGAGCTGCAGCAGGGTCAACAGGGCAATCAACACCAGCGGAATATATTTTGACCACTCCATTAAGACTCCTCGCGGAACAGTGCCGCCTGTAACAAAGTTTCGGTATAGGGGTGTTCGGGGTGGCTAAAGAGTTTTTCGGTGTCACCCTGCTCCACCATCCGCCCCTCTTTCATGACCAGCACACGGTGGGCCACGGAACGAATCACCTTCAGGTCATGGGTGATAAATAGGTAACTGATGCCGTGGCGCAGTTGCAGGTCGCGCAACAGGGCCAGCACCTGTTTCTGTACTGAGATATCAAGGGCACTGGTCGGCTCATCGAGCAGCACCAGTTTTGGTTCAAGCACCACCACGCGGGCGATGGCGATGCGCTGACGCTGACCGCCGGAGAACTCATGGGGGTAGCGGTGCAACATGCTGGCATCCAGTCCCACCTCCTCGAGTCCGCGAATGATGCGCGCCAGCCGCTCCTCACGCTTAAACTCAGGGAAGTGCAGCGCCAGCCCCTCACCGACGATCTGCTCCACCGTCATCCGTGGTGAGAGTGAGGAGAAGGGGTCCTGAAATACCACCTGCATATCCTTGCGCAGCGGTCGCAACTCGCGCTCCGTCAGCAGGTCGATACGCTCGCCATTAAAATTAATCCCCCCCTGTGCCCGTTGCAGACGCAACAGGCTCATGCCCAGGGTGGTCTTACCCGAACCCGACTCGCCGACGATGCCGAGGGTCTCCCCGGGACGGATATGAAGATCCACCCCATCCACCGCCCGTACCTCACCGATGGTGCGACGGAAAAAACCCGACTTAATCGGGAAGATGCACTGTACGTCGTTACCGTCGAGTAACGGGCGTTGTTGTTCAAAGGCGGTAAGCTCTTCACTGCTGACCAGCGGCTCAGGTTCAGAGGCCAGTAACTTTTGGGTATAGGGGTGTTGTGGCGCGGCAAACACACTCGCCACTCCACCCTGCTCCACCAGCCTGCCCTTCTCCATCACGCAGAGGGTATCGGCAAAGTGGCGCACCATGTTGAGGTCGTGGGTGATCAACAACACCGCCATATCGAATTCACGCTGCAACTCGTCGAGCAGATCGAGGATCTGTTTCTGTATCGTCACATCGAGGGCGGTGGTCGGTTCATCGGCGATCAGTAATTTGGGGCGACAGGCGAGCGCCATCGCAATCATCACCCGCTGGCGCTGACCGCCGGAGAGCATGTGCGGGAAGGCATCGAAGCGACTCTCCGGCTCGGAGATACCGACACGAGTTAACAACTCGATCACCCGCGAGCGCGCCGTGTTGCGATCCAGCGCCTCATGCACCAGCAGCGGCTCCATCAACTGCTCACCGATGGGGTAGACCGGATTAAGCGCCGTCATCGGCTCCTGGAAGATCATCGCGATATCCCGGCCTCGCACACCACGCATCGCCGCTTCACTCTTGTGCAGCAGCTCCTCGCCGTTAAAGCGTATCGAACCTGTCGGATAATCGGTTTGTGCCCGCTCGTGTAGCTGCAACACCGACAGCGCCGTCACCGACTTGCCCGATCCCGACTCCCCTACCAGGGCCAGCTTCTCGCCCGGCAGCATGGAGAAACTAACCCCCTCCACCACCGATACGCGATCACCGGGACGACCAAAGCTGACGGCAAGATCCTTAATCTCAAGTAAGGGCTGAGTGCTCATCATCCCCTCCTCGTATCCATCGCTTCACGTAGCGCCTCGCCGATGAAGATCAACAACATCAGCGTGCCGACCAGTACACCAAAGGTGGTGAGTGAGAGCCACCATGCCTCAATATTTTCCTTACCCTGTGCCAGCAGCTCACCGATGCTGGGGGTACTGGGCGGTACGCCCAGCCCCAGAAAATCGAGACTGGTCAATGCCAGGATCGAACCACTGATACGGAACGGCAGAAAGGTGATCACCGGGGTCATGGAGTTGGGCAACAGGTGCCGCCACATAATGCGCCGATTGGAAAGACCCAGCGCCCGTGCCGCCGTCACATAATCCATATTGCGCCCTTTGAGGAATTCAGCCCGCACATAGTCCGCCAGACCCATCCAGCCAAACAGCGATAGCAGCACGATCAACAGGGTCACGCTGGGGTTGAAGATCGAGGCGAAAATAATCAACAGATAGAGCTCCGGCATCGAACCCCAGATCTCAATAATGCGCTGGGCAAAGAGGTCGATACGTCCGCCGAAGTAACCCTGCACCGCCCCGGCGATAATACCAATCACAATACCGACCGCCGTCAGGGCAAAGGCAAATAACACCGAAAGACGGAAGCCGTAGATCAGGCGGGCCATCACATCACGTCCACGGTCATCGGTACCGAGGATATTCTGCTCCGATGGTGCGGCGGGATTGGGGGACTCGGCAAAATAGTTAATGGTGTTGTAGTGGTAGGGGTTGAGCGGATAGAGGCCCCAGTTATCGCCACTGTTCATCTGGTCCATAATGAAGGGGTCGAGGTAATCGGTCTCGGTAACAAAGTCGCCACCAAACTCGGTCTCGGAATAGGTTTTAAACAGCGGGAAATAGTATTCACCCTGATAGTGAACGATCAGCGGTTTATCGTTGGATAAAACCTCGGCAAACAGACTGAGAATAAAGAGGATGGAGAAGATCCACAGGCTCACATAACCGCGCTTATTGGCACGAAAACGCCGCCAGGCACGCGCCGAGGCACTCATCGAATAGGCGACGCTCGTCGATGCCGACATTAGCGATCCCCCATCGATTCGAACTGGATACGCGGGTCGACCAGCACGTAACTGATATCGGTCAACAGCTTGGCCAGCAGGCCCAACAGGGTAAAGAGATAAAGCGAGCCCATCACCACCGGGTAGTCGCGTTTCATCACCGCATCGTAGGAGAGCAGCCCCAGGCCATCGAGTGAGAAGATGGTCTCGATCAACAGAGAGCCGGTAAAGAAGGCCCCGATAAAGGCACCGGGAAAACCGGTGATCAGCGGGATAATGGCGTTGCGAAACACATGCTTATACATCACGGTATTCTCACCCAGCCCCTTGGCGCGGGCGGTCAACACATACTGTTTGCGCAACTCTTCGATAAAGCTGTTTTTAGTGAGCATTGTCATCACCGCAAAATTACCTACCACCATCGCGGTAACCGGCAACACCATGTGCCACAGGTAGTCGGCGATTTTGCCAAACATCGAGAGCTGCTCCCAGTTATCAGAGGTGAGGCCGCGTAGCGGGAAGAGATCCCAGAAACTACCTCCACCGAACAGCACCAGCAGGGCGATACCCAGCACAAAGCCTGGTATCGCATAACCGATCAGGATAAGTGTACTGGTCACCACATCAAACGGGGTGCCGTCACGCACCGCCTTGGCTATGCCCAGCGGGATACAGGTGAGATAGGTCAAAAAGAAGGTCCACATACCGAGACTGATGGAGACGGGGAGTTTGTCGCCGATCAACTCCAGCACCGACTTGTGCTGAAAGAAGCTATCACCGAGGTCAAAGCTTATATAATTACCGAGCATCTCGACAAAACGTTGCCACGCCGGTTTATCAAAACCGTAATAGGCCTTCAGCTCCTCCAGACGCTCTTCATCTAAACCCTTAGCCCCGCGATAGAGTCCCTCAAGACCGGCACTCGCCTCACCATGTGCCCCCTGCCCCTGCATCTGCGCCACCAGTTGCTCGACCGGGCCACCCGGTACAAACTGAATCACGGTAAAGGTGATCAACAACACCCCGAGCAGGGTCGGCAACATCAACAGCAGGCGCTTGAGTATATAGGCGGCCATGATTAGTTCTTCCCTTCCTCGGGCTTATCCCACCAGGTCATTACTACCCAGCTGGTGGCATCGTAATAGAGTGGCAGGGTTTCCGGCTGCTCGAATCGCCCGCTCCAGTAGGCGACACGGTGGCTGCCGATATACCAGTGTGGCACCAGATAATCACCATACAGCAGCACCCGGTCCAGGGCATGGGCCGCCGTTACCAGGCTCACCCTGTCCTTCGCGTAGATCACCTTTTCGACCATCGCATCGACCACCGGGTCATTAATCCCAAACAGATTGCGGGTGCCCTTCTGCTCTACCGAAGAGGAGTGGAACATCCCCATCAACTCATTGCCGGGTGACTGTGACTGTCCAAAACTGCCGACCACCATATCGAAATCAAAGGCATCGAGGCGCTGCTTGTAGAGCGCCGAATCCACCGTACGGTAATCCACCGTGATCCCCAGTTTGCCAAGGTTGCGGGCAAAGGGGGCGAGGATGCGTTCAAAGCCCTTCTGCGACAATACAACGTCAAAACGAAAAGCTTTACCCTCATGATTTCGCAGGGCACCGTCAAGATAAACCCAACCCGCCTCATGCAATAACGCCTTGGCCTGGCGCAAATTACTGCGCAGCGAGGATGGCGGCTTCGTTGTCGCCGGACGCCATTCTTTGGTGAAAAGTTCTGGCGGCAGTTGCGCGCGAAATGGCTCCAGCAGGGCCAACTCATCCCCCTCAGGAATACCTCTCGCCGCCAGCTCACTGTTGCTAAAATAGCTGTCACACTGCTGATACTGATTATAAAAAAGCTGACGATTGGACCACTCAAAATCGAGTGCCAGGCTGATCGCACGGCGCACCCGCTGATCCTTAAATAGCGGGCGACGCAGGTTAAAAACAAAGCCTTGCATCCCGGCATTATTTGAGTGTTTTAACAGCCGCTTGCTGATGCGCCCGTCGCGAAACTTGGGGCCACCATAATCACGCGCCCATTTCTTGGAGTTGTACTCGTGGTTAAACTCAAACTCACCGGCCTTAAAGGCCTCCAGCGCCACGGTAAAGTCGCGATAATATTTGTAGGTCACACGCTCGAAGTTGAACATGCCGCGGCGCACATTAAGGGTCTTTCCCCAGTAGTTAGGGTTAAGACGGTAGGTAATATTCTTCCCGAGGTCGAATTTTTCGATGAGGTAGGGACCGCTGGTGATCGGTTTGGCCAGTGCCAATTTATCGAAGTCATTATCGCCCACCCAGTGGCGTGAAAAGATCGGGATCTGACCGGCCAGCAGGTGCAACTCAGGATTCACCTTCGCAAACTCAAAACGCACCGTGCGTTCTCCTACCACCACCACACGTTTAATATCGGCGTAATAATATCCGTACTGAGGATGTCCCTTCTCACCGACCAGGGTATCAAAGGAGAACTTCACATCGTCAGCTTGCACTGGCGAGCCATCATTAAAGCGAGCCTCTTTACGCAGACGGAAAGTGACCGAGAGTTTATCCGCAGCCAGCTCTGCATCTTCAGCCAATAGACCGTACTGGCTAAAGGGCTCATCCATGCTGGAGACCATCAGGGTCTCGAACATCAGTAGACTTAAACCTTCCGCATTAATACCCTTGAGGATGTAGGGATTGAAGGAATCAAAACTGCCCACCGACGAGAGTACCAGCTCGCCGCCCTTGGGCGCATCGGGATTAACGTAATCGAAGTGGGAAAAACCGTCGGCATATTTGGGGGTATACCCCATCGCCTGCGAGCTGGCGGCCTGTACGCTACTCACTACGCCAAGGCATAGGAGAGAGAGGGCCAGTAGTAGTCGATGCATCAACTTATTTTGAATTGCCATTCTCTTGCAGTATCCCCTGCTCGCCCTGCAACTTGCCGATGATCACCGCACCACAGGAGTCGGAGAAGACATTGGTCGAGGTGCGCATCATATCGAGGATACGATCCACCGCGAGGATAAGACCAATGCCCTCGGCGGGCAGACCAATTGCGGCAAGAATGATGGAGATGGCAACGAGGCTGGCCGCCGGGATACCGGCCACACCGATGGAGGTCAACAGGGCTACCAGCACGATGGTGAACTGGGTGGCAAAGCCCAGTTCGATACCGTAGGCCTGGGCGATAAACATCGCGGCGACACATTCATAAAGTGCCGTGCCATCCATATTCACCGTTGCCCCCAGCGGCAGCACAAAGGAGCTGGTGCGGTTGGAGACACCGGCATTCTTCTCCACGCACTCCATGGTGATCGGCAGCGTCGCCGATGAGGAGGCGGTAGAGAACGAGGTAAGTAGTGCCGGAACCATGGCGCGGTAGTGGCGTAGCGGATTCACGCGCCCCACAAAGCGCAGCAATAATGGCATGGTGACAAACATATGAACGGCCAGTGCCAGCACCACGCTGAGGAAGAACCAGAGCAATGGCTGAAAGGCATCAAAGCCGGTGGTGGCCACCACCTTTGCCACCAGCGCAAAGACACCGATGGGGGCGAACAGCATCACCCAGTCGGTGATGCGCATCATGGTCTCGTAGGTGCCCTGCCAGAAGTTGAACTGTGTCTCGGCATAATCCTCCTGAATTTTCGTCATGAAGAAACCAAACAGCAGACTAAAGAAGATCAGACCGAGCATCTGCCCATTGGCGGCGGCAGAGACAATGTTGGTCGGTACCATGCGCACAAAGATATCGACCACGTCAGCGGCACCTTTACCCTCCACCTTCGCCTCAAAGGAAGAGGTATCGGCGCTGAAACCGATACGATCCTTAACCGGACCCAGCTCATCGACACCGGGTTGGATCACGTTAACCACGGCCAAGCCTATCAGAATCGCAAACAGACTGGTGGTCGCGTAATAGAGCAGTGTCTTACCACCGAGTCGTCCCAACGCATTGGAACTCCCGATACCGGCAATACCGACAATGATGGAAGAGACGATCAGAGGAACGATGAGCATCTTCAGCGCATTGAGAAATAGCGTGCCAAAAAATGCATAGATAGAATAATAGGTGATACCGCACAGTCCGGCATCCTTGCCGGTAAGCAGTCCTGCGACAACCGCCAGAGCCAGAGCGATCAATATTTGCCAGTGTAATTGCAGTTTAAACATTGAATCGTTCCATCCTTATCAACTGCCGGTTTACTTCTTAAGGATGATCTCCGCACGCTCACGCAAACCCGAGATCAATGCCTGCTCTGCTGCATTGGCGTTAGCCCGCTCAATGCGCTGTTGTGCATCACTGCGGGCCGTCGCCTCTGCGCTGGCTACATCACCCGGCTTAACGCTATAGAGGACAACCAATGCCTGGTCGCCAGAGGCTAGGGTTAGCTGCTCGCTGCTAAACGCGCCCTCTGCCGGATGCGCCATGCGGAAGGTGGCCTGCACGATGCTGCGATCCACTTCACTGTTATCACGCCGTAGCGCGCTCTGTTGGCGCCACTCAATTTCCTGCGTAGCGGCCAGTGACTCCGGCTTTTCACCCGCCTGCATTTTTGCATAAAGCCCCTTCGCCACCTCAAGGGTTCTGGCCGTAGCCTTCTCGCGCTTAAGAGTGGTCTCGATAGCCGCCCTCACCTCGTCAAAGGGACGCAGTGCCTCAGGTTTGTGCTCGTTAATGCGCAGTACCACAAGATGAGTGTCAGCCAGCTCGATGGTCTCACTGTTATTGCCGCGTACCAGTACATCCTCGTTAAAGGCAGCGCTGGTTATCTTGGGATCAGCGGCGATACCGGCACCGCCAGTGCGCGCAAAAAACTCACTGCTCTTAATCGTCAGCTGTAGCTGCTCGGCGGCGATGGCAAGGGTATCAGGCTGCTCATAGGTGAGGCTGGCAAGCTGCTCGGCCTTGTTGAAAAAAATCTCAGCGGCAAGGTCATGTTGCATCTCGCGCTTCAACTCTGCGGCCACCTCTTCGTAGGGCTTGGTCTCACCGCCCTTCACATCCTCCAGCTTGATGATGTGAAAGCCGAAGGCGCTACGTACCACGCCACTCACCTCGCCCTTTTGCAGGGCAAAGGTGGCCTCTTCAAAGGCCTTGTCCATCACGCCCAGGCCAAAGAAGCCGAGGTCACCGCCATTTTTGGCAGAACCGGGATCCTGAGACTCGGCCTTGGCCAGTTCGGCAAAATCCTCACCGCTATTGATGCGCTGTAACAGCGACTCAGACTTGGCCTTTGCCTCACTCACTTCCTGCTCTGAGGCACTGCTGGCAGCCGAAATCAGAATGTGGCGTGCCTTGCGCTCCTCAGCGGTACGGAAGTTGAGCTTCTGCACCTCATAACGCTGACGCAGCTGCTCTTCGCTCACATCAATAGTAGCGGCGATGTCATCGGACTTGAGTTCCAGATAGTCGATCTTCACCTGCTCGGGCTGCATGTAGCGGGCGCTATTGGCATCATAATAACCGCGCACTTCATCAGCCGTAAGTTCGATACCATCGAGATATTTACTCACCGGCAGCACCATGTAACCCATGTCGCGCTGCTGCTGCTGCAGACGCAGTTGCGCATCGATTTCACTGTCGAGGGTGAATTCAGATTTCACCACGGCATCGCTGATCTGCGCAGCGATGAGATCGCGTCGTACGCGATTTTCAAACAACTTGGGCGACATGCCCTGCTGTGCCAACACCCGCTCATACTGTGCCGAGTCAAACTTGCCATTATTGTGGAAGGCCTCGATACCAGTAATAAGGGAGGCCAGCTGACGATCACCCACTCTCATGCCATTATCTACAGCGGCCTTAATCAGCACCTCTTTCTCAATCAACTGATCCAGGATCTGACTCTTCATCACCTCTTCAGAGAAGAGGTTTTCCGGAATCTTGCCACCGAACATCTGTTGCAGGCGGTCACGCTGCTGCTGATAGGCGCTTTGCACCTGACGCGGAGAGATCTTTACCCCATCCACCTCGGCAACACTGTCATCACCGCCACCACCGAAGTAGGAGTTAATGCCCCACAGGGCGAAGGGGATGGAAATCAATCCAACGATAATCCAGGCGAATACACCCTGGGCACGATCTCGAATAATCTGAAGCATATCGGCTATGTTCCTGGTGCCATTTTTTGTTTATGAATTTCGGAAAGAAAAAAGGGCGCATATAAATGCACCCTTGGTCAATATTGGCGGAGCGGACGGGACTCGAACCCGCGACCCCCGGCGTGACAGGCCGGTATTCTAACCAACTGAACTACCGCTCCTAAACTTTCTATTTTTGTTTGGTGGGTGCTGAGGGGATCGAACCCCCGACCCTCGCCTTGTAAGGGCGATGCTCTCCCAGCTGAGCTAAGCACCCGATGTCTCAAAGGCGCGCTAGTTTACTGCATCCTTAAGCGCTTTACCAGCTTTGAAAGCCGGTGATTTTGCAGCCGCGATCTGGATGGTGGCACCAGTCTGTGGGTTACGTCCGGTACGTGCCTTACGATCACGAACTTCGAAAGTTCCAAAACCGATCAGGTTCACGGTCTCACCCTTTTTCAAAGTCTCGGTTACAGCTTCAATCATCGCATCCAGTGCACGGCCAGCAGCCGCTTTAGAGATATCGGCACCTTCAGCAATAGCGTCAGTCATTTCAGATTTGTTCACAGGTTTCTCCCCTCGTTCCAGTAGTAGGATTATTTGGTCTTGAGTCTACTTAATTAAGCTTAAGACTTATTACACTTACAAAAACACCGCCACTCAATATGAAAGCCTGGCGGCAATGAAAAAGTTTGCGAATTTATACCAACTGGCTCTTGTCGCTGTCAAGCAAAGAGCGGGGCTAAATTACGCTTTTCTGCAGCTTTACACTATGTGCCATTATCTATTAGGAACTTAGCATAACTTGTTCATGTAAAAGGCGATAGTGACAAAAAACTATAGCATCATCTATCGCCCTTATCTCGCTTAATGCGTATGCAAATTATTAGGCTTATCGCCCTCATTTGCCTTGACAATTTCCATTATCTCTTCTTCACTAAGCGGCTCGGGTTTACTGACCAGGGCAATATCGAGCACCTCATCGATCCACTTCACCGGATGAATATCCAGATTCTCTTTAATATTGTCTGGCAGTTCTTCTAGGTTGCGACGATTCTCTTCCGGAATCACCACGGTCTTGATGCCACCACGGTGTGCCGCCAGCAATTTCTCTTTAAGCCCACCGATCGGTAATACCTCACCACGTAGTGTGATCTCGCCGGTCATCGCCACATCAGCGCGCACCGGAATTCCGGTGAGGACGGAAACCAGCGCGGTACACATGCCTACCCCCGCACTCGGGCCGTCCTTCGGAATCGCCCCTTCAGGTACGTGCACGTGAATATCCTTGTTCTCATAGAAGTCGGGACGAATGCCAAGGCCAGCAGCACGACTGCGTACCACACTCATCGCCGCCTGTATCGACTCCTTCATCACGTCACCCAGTTGCCCGGTAACGGTGTGCTTGCCCTTGCCCGAGACCACCACGGTTTCGATGCTCAGCAGCTCTCCTCCCACCTCGGTCCAGGCCAGTCCGGTCACCTGACCGACCTGATCAGACTCTTCTGCCAGACCGTAGCGGAAGCGTCGCACTCCCAGAAAATCGTCAAGGTTATCACTACTGACGGCAATCTGTTGGCATGACTCGTCGGCGACCAACTGCTTGACCACCTTTCGACAGATCTTGGCGATGTCGCGCTGCAGGCCACGTACTCCCGCCTCACGGGTGTAATAGCGTACGATGTCGAGCAGTGCATCATCTCCGATAAGGATCTCATCCTCTTTCAGGCCGTTGGCCTTCATCTCTTTGGTCACCAGATAACGGCGTGCGATGTTGAGCTTCTCATCCTCGGTATAACCGGCGATGCGAATCACCTCCATCCGGTCCAGCAGCGGGCCGGGGATATTCATCGAGTTGGAGGTGGCAATAAACATCACATCGGAGAGGTCGTAATCGACCTCAAGATAGTGATCATTAAAGGTATGGTTCTGCTCTGGGTCGAGCACCTCCAGCATCGCCGAGGCGGGATCGCCACGGAAGTCTGAGGCCATCTTATCGATCTCATCGAGCAGGAACAGCGGATTGCGTGTCTCGACCTTGGCAAGGTTCTGCACGATCTTGCCAGGCATCGAGCCAATATAGGTACGGCGATGACCGCGGATCTCCGCCTCATCACGCACCCCGCCCAGCGCCATGCGTATAAACTTACGATTGGTAGCACGGGCGATGGACTTACCCAGTGAGGTCTTGCCCACCCCAGGAGGTCCCACCAGACAGAGGATAGGCCCCTTGAGCTTTTTCACCCGCTTCTGCACCGCGAGGTATTCAAGGATCCGCTCCTTCACCTTCTCCAGACCGTAGTGGTCCTCGTCCAGCACCTTCTCGGCCATCGCCAGGTCATGACGCACCTTGGACTTCTTCTTCCACGGCACCTGTACGATCCAGTCGATGTAATTGCGCACCACCGTCGCCTCGGCGGACATCGGTGACATCATCTTCAATTTATTCAGTTCGGCAGTGGCCTTATCCTTGGCCTCCTTGGACATGCCGGCCTTTTCAATCTTCTGCTCCAGCTCCTCCATCTCATTAGGAGCCTCGTCCAGATCGCCTAGCTCCTTCTGAATCGCCTTCATCTGCTCATTCAGATAGTACTCGCGCTGGCTCTTCTCCATCTGCTTCTTGACACGACCGCGAATGCGTTTTTCCACCTGCAGCAGATCGAGTTCAGACTCCATCATCGCCAGCAGGTGCTCAAAGCGATCACGCAGATCGGTGATCGCCAGGATCTCCTGCTTCTCTTCGATCTTCAGTGCCATATGAGCGGCGATGGTATCGAGCAGTCGATTGGGGTCTTCAATACCAGAGAGCGATGTGAGCACCTCGGGCGGCACCTTTTTATTCAGTTTGACGTACTGGTCGAACTGGTTAAGCACTGAGCGAGAGAGCACCTCGGCCTCACGCTCATCAATCGCCTCTCCCTCTAGCACCGAGATCTGAGCGGTAAAAAACTCATCCGGCTCCAGGAAGTTAATAATCTTAGCGCGCTGCCCGCCCTCCACCAGAACCTTGACGGTACCGTCGGGCAATTTCAGTAGCTGTAGAATGGTAGAGAGGGTGCCGATGCGGTAGATATCCTCCTCGGTGGGGTCATCCTCCGAGGCACTCTTCTGCGCGACCAACAGGATCTCCTTATCCTCTTCCATCGCCGCTTCCAGCGCCTTAATTGATTTGTCGCGGCCGACAAATAGCGGGATAACCATGTGTGGATAGACCACCACGTCACGTAGCGGCAGCACGGGTATGGTACGGAGCTGCTCGCTAACTTCAGAAATCTTGTCCTTAGTATCCATCGGATTGTACCTCTTTGAGCTATTCCACTGGGGCAAAATGCCGCGCGCGCCAAATAACCAAGCTAATTACTATGATTTTAATTATGCGGAGTATTGGCGTGGTAATCAAGGGGGAAAAGAATCGGACGCGTAATATTACCGCGCCCGACAGGGTCTTATTCGGCTGCGGCGGCGCTCTGTTCGGCGTTTTTGTAGATCAGCAGCGGCTCAGAATCGCCTTCGATAACACCCGCGTCGATCACCACCTTACTCACCCCTTCCATGGAAGGCAGATCGTACATAATGTCGAGTAATGTCGTCTCCAGAATTGAGCGCAATCCACGAGCACCAGTCTTTCGGGCCATCGCCTTGGAGGCAACGGCCGTCAGGGCATCCTGACGGAACTCGAGCTCGACATCTTCCATTTCGAAGAGTTTAAAGTATTGCTTGGTCAAGGCATTCTTCGGCTCGGTAAGGATAGAGATCAGCGCATCCTCATCCAGCTCCTCCAACGTGGCATGAACCGGCAGACGGCCGACGAACTCCGGGATCAGGCCGTATTGCACCAGATCCTCCGGCTCCACATTGAGCAACACTTCGGTAAAGCTCTTCTTCTCATCCTTCGTTTTCACCTCGGCGGAGAAACCAATACCGCCCTTTTCGGAGCGATTACGAATCACCCGCTCCAGTCCGGCAAAGGCACCACCACAGATGAAGAGGATGCTTGAGGTATCGACCTGCAAAAACTCCTGCTGCGGATGTTTGCGCCCACCCTGTGGCGGCACCGAGGCCACGGTGCCCTCAATTAGCTTGAGCAGCGCCTGCTGTACACCCTCACCCGAGACATCGCGGGTGATGGAGGGGTTATCTGACTTGCGAGAGATCTTGTCGATCTCGTCGATATAGACAATACCGGTCTGTGCCTTCTCTACATCATAATCGCATTTCTGCAACAGCTTCTGAATGATGTTCTCCACATCCTCACCGACATAACCCGCCTCAGTAAGGGTGGTGGCATCGGCAATGGTAAAGGGCACATTCAGCAGACGCGCCAGCGTCTCAGCCAGCAGGGTCTTACCCGAACCGGTGGGACCGATGAGCAGGATATTGCTCTTGGCCAGTTCGACGTCATCCTTTTTCTTCTCGGCATTAAGGCGTTTATAGTGGTTATAAACCGCTACCGACAGCACCTTCTTGGCGCGCTTTTGGCCAATGACATACTCATCAAGGCTTTCGTTGATCTCATGAGGAGTGGGCAACTGACTGCCAACACTGCCACTGGACTCTTCCTGAATCTCTTCGCGGATGATGTCGTTGCACAGCTCAACGCACTCATCACAGATGAAGACCGAAGGCCCAGCGATCAGCTTGCGCACCTCGTGCTGGCTCTTACCGCAAAAGGAGCAGTAGAGCAGTTTGCCGTTGTCGTCACCCTTACCGGTTGTATTTTCAGGCATCGCCTATTCCTGTATTTCTATCTAATGTTAGTTAAACATGCATAGTCTGGCACAATATTTCAACCCCGTGTTGCTTATAGGTGGAGATATCGGCTCAGTCTATAGGGGCCGAAGGAGCTACTCCCCCTCCCCCTTTCGGCTGTCAAGTACTTGATCGATAAGGCCATACTCCGCCGCCTCGCTACCACTCATGAAGTTATCACGCTCGGTATCCTGCTGGATACGTTCAATCGGCTGACCGCTGTGGCTGGCAAGAATACCGTTCAGCTGCTCACGAATCTTCAGGATCTCACGGGCATGGATTTCAATATCCGTGGCCTGACCCTGGTAACCACCCAGCGGCTGGTGAATCATCACCCGGCTGTGTGGCAGGGCAAAACGCTTGCCGGTGGCACCACCGGCCAACAACACAGCCCCCATGCTCGCCGCCATGCCGATGCACATGGTGCTGACCTTCGGCTTGATAAACTGCATGGTGTCGTAAATAGCCAGACCGGCACTCACCGAGCCACCAGGGGAGTTGATGTAGAGATGGATATCCTTGTCAGGGTTCTCCGACTCCAGAAACAACAGCTGCGCTACGATCAGGTTGGCCATGTGATCCTCAACAGGGCCCACGGCGAAGATCACCCGCTCTTTGAGCAGGCGTGAGTAGATGTCATAGGAGCGTTCACCACGGGAGGTCTGCTCGACCACCATCGGGATCAAACCGAGATTTCTCGTATCCAGTGCACCGTTCATATTGCTGTTGTCGATCATTGCTTCAGTTTCCTTTAGCTTGGTTCGATTAGCCTCGACCCATTACTTCGTCGAAACTGCCACTCTTCTCTGTTACTTCGGCCTGGTCAAATACCCAGTCCACTACGGCCTCTTCCAGCACTAGGCTTTCCACCTGAGACAGGCGGCTCTTGTCACCGTAGTACCAGTCGATAACCTGCTGCGGCTCATCATAAGTCGCTGCCAGCTCTTCGACCTTGGCGCGCACCTTCTCCTCGTCGGCCTTCAACCCCTGGCCCTTGATCAGCTCAGAGAGGATCAGACCCAAAGAGACGCGACGCTGAGCCTGTTCACGGAACATCTCGGTATCAAGTTCGACACCAGATTTTCCATTCGGCACATGCATCTGCTGCTGCATTTGCTGCTTCAGGGTCTCGGCCTCACTCTGCACCAGCGCCTGAGGTACCTCGATCTGATTCAGTTCAACCAGTTTGTCCATTACCGCCTGCTTGTTGCCCTCGCTAAGCGCCTGTTTCATCTCACGCTCCATGTTCTGGCGTACTTCCTGGCGCAATGAGTCAAGGCTGCCATCGCCAATGCCGAAGCTCTTGGCAAACTCCTCGTCAAGCTCAGGCAGCTTGGAGGCCTCAACGCTATTCACCTTAACGGCGAACTGTACCGGCTTTCCGGCAACCTCTTTGTGCGGATACTCCTCAGGGAAGGTAAGCTCCAGAGTCAGTTCATCACCGGCCTTGGCACCAATCAACCCCTCCTCAAAACCAGCAATCATGCGCTTAGCACCGATGGTGACAGGGACGCCCTCGCCAGCATTTCCTGCGAACTCTTCCCCATCTATGGTGCCTTTGAAGTCGATATTCAAGCGGTCATCCTCGGCAGCAGCACGCTCAACAGGCTCCCAGCTCGCACGCTGCTTAAGCAGGGTCTCCATCATCTTATCAAGGTCGGCATCACTCACCTCGGCAACACGCCGCTCCAGCTTTACCCCAGCAACGTCGGCCAGTGTTATCTCAGGCATTACCTCGAAGGTGGCGACAAACTCCAGATTCTTGCCCGCCTCATTAACAGTGGGCTCGATTGTGGGCATACCGGCAGGTTGCAGGCTCTGCTGTCCGACGGCCTCGAAGTAGCTAGACTGGATCAGCTCACCAACGACTTCATCGCGGATCTGCTTGCCGTACTGCTGTGCCACCACCTTCTGTGGCACCTTGCCGGGGCGAAAACCCTTGATGCGAACATTGCGGCCCATCTGCTGCAGGCGGCTCTGTACTTCACTATCAATGCGCTCAACAGGGAGCTCCACGGTCATACGACGCTCAAGACCGTTGGTTGTCTCAACTGAAACCTGCATTTTTTACACCTCAACTATCAAATTCAAATAACGAATACTTATAAATCAGCCACTCTACCCGCAAGACGGGCAAGGCGACGAAGAATGAACTGTTCTGGGAGAGAAGCCCGGTCGCAAGCTCTATGCAAAGAGGTTACTGACAACCCTGCTTGGATAGGGCGCGAATAATCCTCGAATTTATTCCATAGATTCAAGAAGTTACAAAGCAACACGGAGAATAGTGACGTCTACCTGATAAAGCGGCCTAAGTGGCGGTTTTACATCGGTTTTTGGCTACTCCCGAAAGTCGCCTATAATAAATCAGATTAGACTAAACATCTATAAAGAGAATTGCCCGGGTGCATACGCTCAGTTGCCCCTTTGCAGCACCGTTTCAAGATCACCGATATTGCTCAGATCAGCCTTTATGGCAAACTGGTCATCGATCAGCCCCTTGATGCTGTTATCTGTGATGAGTCCATTTTCGACCATCGCGTCGGCGATCTGCTGCATTTCCCCTGCCTGAGGAGTGAACTGGTCAAAGACAATGCGATTTGGCGGGGTATTGAGGGCATATTTCACCAGCTCCACATCCTGATTCCAGTAGGTGGAGGCAATTTCTGCCGCCTCGTCAGGGTTCTGCTGAGCCCACAGTCCGGAGCGGGCCGCAGCAGTGACAAACTGCTGAATCAATTCAGGATCAGATTCAATCAGGGAGTTGTTCACGATCACCAGGTTACAGATGAAATTGGGCCAGATCTCCTCCACATAGGACAGTAGTGAAGCATGCCCTGACTTGAGTGTCTTTGCGGCAAAGGGCTCGCCCACGTAGTAGGCATCCAGCTCACCCGCAGCCAGGGCGGAGGCCATGTCCGGCGGATTCATCTCCACAATATTGATATCACCCTGTAGCTGGTATTTCTTCACCAGCCGCAGGGCACTCAGGTTGTGGCCGGAGAAGCGCATCGGCACCGCAACAGTCTTGCCGGCCAGCTGCGGAAACTCGGTAATGTTGAGTTCCTTGCGCGTCACCAGGGTACTCTCGTGACGGTTACCGATATAGACCAGCTTCACATCGGCGCCCTGCTGGCGCAGCACTATGGAGAGTGGTGCAATCATGAAGGCCGCATCAAGATGGTTATTGCGAATCGACTCCGCCATCTCGGCAAAGGATGAATACTTGATTGCCTTGAAGCGCACACCATCTCCATCCATGGTGGCGTGATCGAGTAACGGCGCGGCCATATTGGTAATAACCGGCATGTAACCCATACGGAAAACCTTACGATCACTCGACTCAAAATTGAGGTTATAGTGCGCCGCACTGATAGCGATCAGCCAGATAACAGGAATAACAAACAGTTTAAACGGCAGACTATTGCTCGCCAGGGACCAGAATTTATTACGCAACATAACTCACCCCAAGCATCAGGAAAATATTGTCACGCAATTCGCGAAGCCCCTGCTCTCTTTCAATGTTACGGGGACGGGCATAATCGAGTTTTTCGACCATCATCACCTTGGCCGGACGTTCCCCCAGTACCACAATGCGATCCGCCATAATCAGCGCATCATCGATAAAGTGCGTTACCATTAAGGTGGTCTTCTGATAGTAGGAGTGCATATTAATCACCTCTTCACGAATCTTAAGGTGAGTCAGATAATCAAGACCGGTAAAGGGTTCATCCATAAAAAGGATATCGGGATTGACGGCCAGCGCACGGGCCAGCTCGGCACGGCGCTGCATGCCTCCGGAGAGCTGGTGCGGATAGTGATGTTCAAAACCGGTCAGTTCAACGATATCGATATATTCGTGAATACGGTTATTCTTTTCCTCTTCATCCTCAATCTGGCGCAGACCCAACTCAACGTTATCCCACACCGAGTACCAGGGCAGCAGACCGTTTTGCTGGTAGACAAAGATGTTGTCCTGACTGGGACCATCGATCTCGACACCGTTGATCAAAATCTGACCCGAAGAGGCCTGATCGTGACCGGCCACAATACGCAGCATGGTCGATTTACCGGCACCCGAGGGGCCGAGAATGCAGACCATCTCGCCCTCTTCGATCTCCAGATTGATATCATCCAGTACCGTGATGCTTTGACCCGCGCCATCACTATCCGTGTCGCCACGCAGTTTTGTGCGACGATCAACATAGTGCTTGCTCAGACCCTGGATTTTTATCTTACTCATCTACTGATACCTAAGTTATGACGCCAAGGTGCGCCATTTCACCTCATCAATCACGGAGAGGCGATGCATCATGTAATCGAGAGCAAGTCCAATAATGCCGATGGTAATCATACCCACCATCACGTAATCCATACGCAGGGCGTTGCGCGAGTCCAGTATCAGGTAGCCCAGGCCTGACTGCACCGCAATCATTTCGGCGGCCACCACAACCAGCCAGGCGATGCCGATGGTCATACGCAGGGCGGTAATAATTTCCGGCAGAATGGAGGGAAAAATAACTTTCAACAATACTTCACGTCGGCTGAATCCAAAGTTTGAAGCAACCTGGAAATAAATGGGTTTAATCGACAGGACAGCGATAGCCGTTGATGTGACCAAAGGAAAGAAACAGGAGAGAAAGATGAGGAATACCGCTGGTTTCTCACCGATACCAAACCACAACATCGCCAAGGGGATCCATGCCAGGGGGGAGATTGGACGCAGAAACTGAATCAAGGGGCTAATAAACTTACTGACCTTGTCGGTACGGCCAAGGACGATACCCAGGGGAACCCCAATCAGCACGGCAAGATCGAAACCGATCGTCACGCGATAGAGACTAGCAACAGAATCACTTAACAGCTTGCCATTGAGTAGCAGTTCAACACCACCGGCTGCCACCATCGTTGGCCCTGGAAAGACCTGGGCGCTCCAACCACTAAGACGGGAAGCAAGCTCCCACAGGGTCAATACCACTGCAAAAGAGATGAGCGAATAAGAGTACCGCGAAAATAGCTGTTTCATCGATTATTTAACACGCAGCCCTAATAACTCGTTCGCCAGGGTAATATATTTCTGCGATGCGTCACTCTCTTTGTTGTAGTAGAACAACGGCCTTTGAGTAATTTGTGATTCCTGCACAGTCCCATCCATATTTATGGTCGTATTTAACAAATTGTCCGCATACTTTGATTTAAGCTTATTAAGTATTACATTGGCAGCGGTAATATCCTGATTGTACATCGCTACCAACACCTTGTACTTCAATCCGTGACCACGTTTATCGTTAATTACCGAGATCATACGCACAATGTGTTCAACCCCATTAAGTGAGAGGTATTCACACTGGGTGGGAATTATAGCCAAGTCAGAGGCTAATAGGGAGTTTAAGGTGAAAAAGTCGCCCGAAGGAGGTGTGTCGATAATGATATAGTCAAACTTTGCTTTGACCTCAATCAATTTCTCTGCCAACAGGTACTCAAAGTCGCCATGTTGCATATGCTTTTTGGCCAACAAGGCCATCTTGCTGTTCGATGGCAGCAAGGAGACGCCATAGTCGGTAGTGAGGATATAATCCTCTATCTTCGCCTCACCACTTCCCATTACATCAAAAAACGATTTGGCCCCGTGGTGGTGCAATAGACTGGTCAGATTGGCCTGTACGTCAAAATCGACCAGCAGCACCTTCTTGCCCTGTGCGGCAAGAGAGACTCCCAAATTGAGACAGGTGCTAGTCTTCGAAACCCCCCCCTTCTGATTGCAGATAGTGACCGTGACACAAGGGCTATTATCAACAAATGTCTTGCGTGGCGTCGCGACAGCTGTGGTATCCGGCGTTGCAACATCAGCACTTTTCTTCTTCACAATACGCACGACAAAGACATTTTTACACTTCGCACAACGAACCTTGGGGTTCGGCTTATTGAAGCGCTCTTTGTCGACGTTATATTTAGTCGCACACTTGGGGCATGAGATAATCATTCACTTACCTGTCTTGTTCTGTATTGGCACTTCACGTCGCACCATTTCCCTCAGACTGCATCACGGCATTGACCAGTTGTGAGGAGAGATCTGAGATAGAAACGATCTTATCGACCACCCCACTATCGATCGCACACTGAGTAAGATTGGGGTAGACACAGGTTTTGGTCTCTTGTGCTAAAGTAAATCCACCTTGTTTCTGGATCGCAGCAAACCCCTCCTTGCCATCATCACCATGGCCGGTCATCAGGACACCCACGGTATGGTTCTCAAAAACATTAGCGGCAGAAGAGAACAACGCATTTAACGGCGTGTCATCAGACTTCAGAGGCATTAGCAACGGCTCATTCCGCGCATTCACTCCGACCTTGACCGGCGTTCGGGTGGAACAGATATAACAGACACCCTGCTGTAATACGGTTGTCCGAGTGCCGACCTCAATTTTCCACGGTGAATATTGGTCAAATTCATTAACGAATTCAGGAAGTATCTTCGGCTCTATATCCTGCGTAGCAATGATAGCGGCCGGAATATTCTGTGGTAGTGACGAGAGGAGTCGGATAATTGAGCCTGGGCCTCCCAGCGTTGTGCCGATTGTGATCAAATAATCAAGCGACTGATACTGATAGCGGCTGGCGATATTTTCACGCGCATCAATTTTATTCAGTCTTACGCGCTGCACATTGTGTAACTTGATTGAAGCGGCAAGTTTAACGCGCTCAACCAGCTCGGCACGCTGGGTATGAATATCGGTAGAGATAGCCCCCGATGGCTT
Source organism: Thiohalomonadaceae bacterium (assembly GCA_041554195.1). Taxonomy (GTDB): domain Bacteria; phylum Pseudomonadota; class Gammaproteobacteria; order Thiohalomonadales; family Thiohalomonadaceae; genus JAPHSX01. Next base: position 65,448 of record JBFFMJ010000002.1, on the reverse strand, counting down.
GGGCAGAAAGTCCACCACTCCCAGGCGTAGCGCTTCAAAGGTGATATCACCATGCGCGAACAATGAGCTCAACATCACGATAGGCACCGGGCACTCAATCATAATGTGGCGTATCGCCTGAATACCATCCATTACCGGCATGTCGACATCAAGAGTAATGACATCGGGTCGAAGCTTTTTGATCTTTTCGACGGCGTCCTTGCCATTACGGGCACTACCGACCACTTCGATATCATGATCAGAGTCGAGGATATCTCGCAATGCCTTCACCATAAAGGAGGCATCATCGACAATCAGAACTTTTATCTTATTATGCATATTCAATATATTCGTCTGGCCTATGAAGTAAAAGCAAGGCCCCTATTCCGTAACGCCTTCAATCAACGCCACCGCAGAGGTGCCACTCCTTCTGATCTTCGACTTAAGGTGTTCGGTCTGTTCTTTCTGGCGCTTCGCCTGCTTACTGGTCGTCATACGAACCATTTCGTAGACATCGAGGATCAGTGAAATCCGGCCATCACCGATAATCGTGGCACCGGAGAAACCACTCTTATCCTGTACATAATCGGCCAACGGTTTGATTACCACCTCTTCCTGACCCAGCAGTTCATCAACCACGAAGCCTGTGCGTTGCCCCCCAACGCTGACGATGACGACGAAGGATTTGTCACTCACCTCGCTACGGCTCTCACCAAACAGCGTAGAGAGACGGAAAATCGGCAGCGTTTCACCACGCAGATGAATTACCTCAACACCTTCAATGGTAGAAGTATCGTCCTTGAAGATACGCACCGTCTCATCCACATTGGCGAGGGGAATGGTAAAGAGATCATTACTCACCCGGACCATCAAGGCATGGATAATGGCGAGGGTCAGCGGGATCTTAAGACGCATCTGCGTGCCGATACCGATCCTTGAATCGATCTCCAGCGTACCGTTGAGCTTTTCGATATTCTTTTTCACCACATCCATCCCAACACCACGCCCCGAGGTGCCGGTGATCTTGTCGGCAGTGGAGAAACCGGCGGTGAGGATAAGAGCAATAACATCATCGTTACTAAAGCGCTCTATCTCCTCAGCACTATAAAGCCCCTTGTCGATAGCCTTCTGACGCACCTTATTCGGGTCAATACCCTTACCGTCATCAGTCACTTCGATCACGATATGGTTACTCTCCTGGTAGGCCTCAAGTATCAGCGTACCCTCTACGTCTTTACCGTTTTGACGTCGTTCAGACTCGGTCTCAAGACCGTGGTCAACCGCATTGCGGATAATATGTATCAGCGGATCAGATAGCTCCTCGACGATCATGCGATCAAGTTCAGTGTCTTCACCCTTAACGACCAAATTAACCCGCTTCTCGCTGCTACGCGTAAGGTCATGCACCAGCCTTGGGTAGCGGTTAAAGATCTGTGAGATGGGCAGCATGCGCATCTTCATCACACCTTCCTGCAGGTCATTGGAGGTTCGACCCAGCGAGGCGATGGCCTCGCCCAGACGATAGGTAAAGGTACGGAGCATCTTCACCTCTTTCTGCTCCAGCCCGAGCGTATCTTTAAGATGGCGTTGCAGATTGCGCATCTCACTCATCAGCTGGAAGAAATAGGAACGATCCACAACCAGTTCACCGACCTGATTCATCAGTGTGTCGATCTTGTCCGCATCGACACGCACACTCTTCTTAATCTTGCTGTCGCTAGACTCTTTCTTCTTCGCATTAGTCGCCGCCATCGCTGGCTTTGCTGGTTGCAGTGATTTTTTCTGTACCACCACCTGCTTTTCTGCCGCGGCCGGCTCACCGGAAACTAACTCGTCAAATATTTCATTAAGCGTCTCGTACTCATCACTGGATGCCTTTGGCATGGACTCATCAAGGGCACCAGTAAGGCTATTGAACAGCTGCGCATCGAAGGCGGCGGCACTCTGTGCCGCTGCTGCACGCTCATTACTGCTCATCTTCGCCAGGGTATCTTCCAGACCACCGACGACAGGCTCATTGACCACCAGCTTGATGCTAGTCTCTTCGCCAGAGCCCAGCGGGCTCTGCCCACTACGCAACTGCGGGAACAGTGCTGCCAGTTCATCCAGATTATGTTGCATGAAGACGATAGAGGTTTCTGTGCCGAGTAGTAGCTCATCACGCGCCTTGACGATCTCATTTAGCCATATTTTATAACGCTGAACCAGATCCACATAATCCATATAATTGGCTGAAGAGGACATCTTCTCAACCACCGCCTCACAGCTTTCCAATGTCGCAACCTTGTCTGCACCACCGGCAATCATATCGAGCAACGAGACGATTTCGTCATACTGCTCCTGCAGATGACCGATAAAGATATCGAATAATTCCTTATCCTCCTCATCCTGATAGGCCGCGGAGACGCTTGTGCTGGTCGAGGTACTCGAAGGGTTCTCTACAATAGCCGTTGCAGCAACGGTCTGTTCTACAGGCAGCGACGCGGAAGGCAGCAGTTCACTGAGCAGAGTGATCAGGTCATCTACCTCAGACTGCTCTTGCTGGTGTTGCTTCAACTCGTCGTTGAGTCGCAGAATGCGATCTCTCGCCGCAATCAAGGTCTCGACAATATCAAAGTTGGATGCCAACTTGCCCTCACGCAGCAGGTCGAGAAGATCTTCCAGCACATGGCTAAGACGTGAGACTTTAGTGAGTCCGATATACTGGGCGCTACCCTTGATAGAGTGAATGGGGCGAAAGATATCGTTAAGCACTTCAAGATCATCAGGCTGCTGCATCAGTTGTAACAGCAGCGCCTCCATCTCTTCAAGATGCTCTTCCGTCTCAACGATAAAATCGGGAAGTAGCGAGAGGTCGATGTTACTTTCAACCTTTTCGGCAGGCTCAACGGCCTCTTCACTCGGCGCATCAGCTTCAACGCCAGTCTCCCCGAAGGCACTCTCGAAGGCTCGTGCTACCGCATCACTAACATCAACATGTTCTTCTTCCTGGCCTGGGGCGAAGACATCGACATTGACTGACTTGAGGACAGGAAATAACTCCGCCAGCTCTTGCATATTGCGAGAGAGTGCGTCGAACTGGAGGGGCTCCCCACTTTGGCTTTGCTGTAGAGCCGTTTCGAGAGCGCTCTTCCAGATCTGATAGCGCTGTACCAGCTCCACATAGTCCATGTAATTGGCCGAGGAACGCATCTGCTCCAACAGCTGTAAGGACTGCGACAGGAGTGCCACCGCATCGCCACCGGCAGTAAGTTGAGTTAACAGCGCAGCCAACTCAGCATACTGCTCCTGCAAATGTGCCTCAAAAATGGCGTATAACTCTTTGTCCTCCTCCGCTTCATAGGGTGAGGCGACACTTTCATCACGTAGCGTCGTGGTAGAAGTACTCTCGATCGCAACGGGTTCAGCCGCAGTGTCACCATCAATCCAGACACTAAGTCGGGCCACCAGGTCGTCCACATCGGTATCTTCACGTTGTGCCGCTTCCAGTTCCTTGACCAGTAGCCCAATGCGGTCAGTGGCAATCATCAGGATCTCGACAATTTCACCATTGGAGGCCATAGAGCCCTCACGCAATAAATCGAGAAGGTCTTCCAGTCGATGTGACAAGCGAGATATTTTTTCCAGACCGATATATTGCGCACCACCCTTGATGGTGTGAATGGGGCGAAAGATATCGTTAAGCACTTCAAGATCATCAGGCTGCTGCACCAGTTTGAGCAGCAGCGCCTCCATTTCTTCAAGGTGCTCTTCGGCCTCGACGATAAAATCTGGAAGAAGCGATAGATCGATATTACTCATAACCATTCCCTAACATGACCAAGGGTTCCATTGTGCACTGTCGTCCGCTAAGCCACACAGTGCATACCCGCAGGTAGACACTATTGGCAGAACGATCATTCGATGAGATCAAGGATCTCACTTGATTTATGTTTATTCACCAGGCCAATGACGCCCAGTTTTTCGGCCTTGTCCCGGTACTTATCTTCATTGAGATTGGAGAGGATGAGGATCTTGGCATCCGGGTCGAGAGCGAGGATCTCCTGCGCCGCGGTAAAGCCATCCATGCCACGCATCGTGATGTCCATAGTGACAACATCGGGCCTGAGACTTTGATACATTTCTATCGCCCCGGCACCATCGCTGGCCTCACCAACGATAGTATGGCCCGCATTGACCAACTCCTTGGTGATGATCTTACGCATCATCGCAGAGTCTTCGACTATTAGAACGTTTTTACCCATTAGTTACCCACTCTGGCGGTTGGTTAATCAACCATCATCTCTTCATCGAGAATGATCTCTTCGTGTTCAAGATCACCCAGCATATTGTATTCATCGCTAAACAGAACGCGCGAGAAATTCAGAATGACCAACAGGTTATTATCCATCTCACAAACCCCCTGAATGTACTGACTTTCCAGACCGGAGATCACGATATCCGGTGGCGGTTGTACACTGGTCTCGGGCAATTTGATCACGTGTGTTACCTGGTCGACGATAAAGCCCACCACACGATCACTAATATTCAGGATGAGAATCCACGAACGCTTACTCTCTGATCCCTCATTGTAAAGGTAGAGACGCTTGCGCAGGTCTACCACCGGGATAATATTGCCGCGCAGGTTGATTACCCCCTCGACAAACTCCGGTGAGTTGGGCACTGCAGTAACCTTTGCGGAACGAATGATCTCCTGAACCATGAGGATGTCGACACCAAATTGCTCATCAGCTATATCGAAGCCAACAAGCTGCAACATCCCCTCGTCTTCATCGTCTTCCGTCTTGTCAAATCCTACTCTTTCCGCCATAACTCTTTCCCCTGAATAAAGGTACAGTCGATGAACCTATTGCCATGCCATGCGCCTGTTATTCACTACCCAACAGGCCACATAGCACGATGTGGCAAGCGGTTTAGATCTTGAACTGCTGTACCTGTTCAGTAAGGTTCTTGGACTGCTTCTGCAAATCCTCGGTTACACCTACAACCACACCGGCACCTTCCACAGTCTGCTCAGCGGCTTCCGCTGTCTCAGCGGAGATCGCGGACACCTGCTGCGAACGTTGCGCCTGCTCTCTGGTCATGCTGTTCATCTCGTTGGAGCGTTCTACCACGCCCTCCATCTGCGAGTTAATGTCCTGTACGCTCTCACTCGCCTCGGTAACCAGCTCGGCAATCGACTTGGAGTAATCTACCACCAGGTCAAGCGCCTCCTGTGCCGCGGCACGACGAGTACCCTGCTCACCCGCCATCCCCCCGATTTCTCGGGCCACCACGTTCAGCTCTTCGATGAGGTTCTGTACCTGTTGTGTCGCATCGTTCAGGCCCTGCGCCGACTTGGAGATAGCCTCGATGGCCTGCATGTTTACGCGACCACCTTCGTCAATCTTTTGCAGTGCCTGCTGTGACATATCGGACAGTCGCACACCCTCGGCAACGCCGGAGCTGGAGTCCTTGATCAACTGGGTGATCTCTTTCGCCGCCTCGGATGAACGTTGCGCCAGTTTACCTACCTCGTCCGCAACCACCGCAAAACCCTTACCGTGCGCACCGGCACGGGCCGCCTCTACCGCCGCGTTAAGGGCGAGGAGGTTGGTCTGCTCGGCAATCTCGGTGATTACATCGATGATTTCAGAAATCTGCTCGGAAGACTCGGAGATGGAACGCATACCCTGTACCGTGGCGGACACTGAGTTGTGACCCTCCTCGGCCGCGGCAAGCGCCGACTTACCGTATTCCGTCGCCTGGTTTACCGCGTTCTGCATGTCGTTTACCGACTTCACCATCTCTTCGATAGAGTTGGTTACACGTCCTACCATCTGCTCCTGCGACTGCGCACTGGCCACAACCTTGGCACCGGTGGCACCCATCTCACCTACCCGCTCCAGGGTCTGGTGTACCTCTTTATCCGAGGCTTGCGCGGTTTCAGATACCTGTTTCATCTTCTCCAGCAGCTCCGCCACACGCTTCTGCGATGCCACCGCCGCCTCCTGCTGCGCCTGGGTAGCAGACCGTACCTTACCGGCCGTCATACCCATCTCACCGATTACCTGTGACGCCTCCTGCGCACGCTGCTGCTGCTGCTGCGCACGAGAACGGTTGGCAGAGGCGCGTCCCGCCACGTCGTTCGAACTGCCATCCACCGCGACCGCCGCCTGTCTTACAACGCCGAAGGCATCGTGGATTACCTTAAGCATGTTATTCAGGGAGCTGGACATGTGACCGATTTCGTCATTACTCTCTACCGGCACGGTGAGTGTCAGGTCACGCTCATCAGCGATCTTGGTTACGATGTTCGCCATGTTGAGAACCGGGTTTGCGATCTGGCTGGCAACCAGGTAGGCCAGGGCGATAACGCCGGCGATTATGAAGACCGCGAGGATCGCCATGTTGCGCTCGGCCGCGGCAACCGCAGCCAGCGCCTCGTCCACGTTCTGCTCGGTGATGATTACCCAGTCAAAGTTGGTGCCCAGAGTTTCGTTCAAACCCAAGTGGGACCAGGAACCCAACACAGTATGACCGTCAAAGGTTTTATAGATCTCGGTACCCGCTGTATCCTGCACACCCATCTGCGATGCACGAGTATCAATCATCTTCTTCAAAATGGTGGATTCTGTTATGCCGCGGGCATCAGTACGCATCAACTTATCAAAACCGATGAGGTAGGACTCACCGGTCTCACCCATACCGCTACGCCGAGTCAACAGCGCGTTGATATCGTCGTGCGCGAGCTGTACCGCCACCACCAGGGCGACCTTGCCATTATCATCCAGTATTGGCTGGGCACCGAAGATGGCCGGGATATTGCCATCCGCCTCGTAGGGCAGCAGGTCGGTAAGGCCGACCTTCTTGCTCTTGGCCACCTGGCGGAACAGCTTACCGAGGTGGGTATCTGCCCACTGCCCGTCCACCAGGTTGGTCTGGTAGTCATCATCCTTCTTGATGGTGTAGAAGATCTGACCTTCCGGCGAGATGAGGAATACGTCGTAGGTACCGTAGGCGTTCTGGTACTTGGTAAAGTAGTCTTCGCTCTCCCCCTCGTGCTGCAGGGTGAGCACCTCCTCCACCGAACCGGTGGTGGAGATGGCCCACTTCAGGCCGGGAATATTAAGGGGCTGGTAAACCTCGAATTCGTACACGCCGGTGGAACCGACCTTGAAGGCGGTACCCGACTTGCCCTCCATGGCGGCGCTGATACCCGCACCACCCTTGGCGTCACCGATATTATTGCCCTTCTTGACGAAGCGGTCACTACGCAGTGAGGTCTTGCCGCTGGCATCGGCACCAACAAGATAGCTCTCGAAGGTGGACTTCATGCCGGCACGCTGCTGGGCGATTTCGTTAATCCCCTCACGCGCGAGCTGGAACGCCGCGGCCCCCATGTACTGGCCGTTGCTGTCGTGCAGCGGGGTGGCGAAGAACATCGCCTGGTCCTTGGAGGGTTCGTAGTAGGCAAAGTCCTCAATCACCTTCGACTCACCCGCGGCAGCACGGGCAAAGGCACGACCGAGACCGGAATTTTTTAGCGAACCGGACTTAAGGTTGGCCCCGAGGTCGGCCTCCTTGGTCACGGAGTAGACCACGTTGCCATCGGCGTCGATGAGGAAGATGTCGCGGAAATTAAAGTTGTCCATAAATACGCGATAGCCCTGCTCACGGTCGCGGCTCAGCTTGCGGTAGTTCTCGGAGTTCATCCCCTCGCGGTAGGCCTTGGCGAAGAGCGGCAGGCCCACGGTGTAGCGCAGGTTCTGCTTCACGTCATCAAGGAGGTTGAGACGATCCTGGAAGTAGCGCTCAATGTCACTACGCTGCAGCTTCTGAATCGCCTCCAACTTCTGGAAGGCCTCCTGCTCTACCGCGGTTACCGTTTCTGCCAGTACCCCGAGGTCAGACTGAGTCTCCTGCATAAGAGCATAGACCTGATCCTGCTTGAGCTGCCGGATCGAATCGAGCTTGTCGATTGCCGCCGCCTCCAGCGCTGCCGAGGTCTGGGTAATCGCCATAAAGCCGTTGATAGCGAACGGGACCAGACCAACTACCAGGAATGCAAACAGTAGCTTCGAGCGAAGCTTCATGTTTTTCCACGATACAAGAGCTGCCATTGTATTGCTCCTCACTTGTTATAAACCGCCGCCCGAAGACGACATATCCATCAATTAAAAACTGTTTCCGCTAAAGCTGTTACTCAGCCTCAGCGATTCCCCAATAAATTGTTCAGTACCGCGGCGATGCGCGAGTCGGGCTCTACGTGAGCCACCTCGATTCGCGCCATCGCCGCGTTAATCATGCCGTTACACAGGGCCGAGTGCTGATCCTGCACCAGAGTGCTGCCGCCTACGCGACTCAGTTCATCCAGCCCCTCAAAACCATCACTACCGCAACCCGACAGTACGACACCATAGGTATTGCCCTGCATCACCTCGGCGGTGGAGAAAAACATCATATCTATAGAGCCCTTGCGTGAAGCGAACGGTGCAGGACTTACGTGCAGCACCGGCTCTGCGGCATAACGGTGTACGGTCATGTAGTTTCTGCCAGAGTTGAGGTAGCAGATACCGGGACGAATCACCTCATCGTGCTCGGCCACCTTTACCTGCAGCTCACCGTAGCTGTTGAGATAACGGGCAAAGGCCTCGACATGATGCGGCGCGGCGTAGAGGGTGACCAGGTAGGCGGTATCACTATCCGGCTTAAGGTGCGGGATGATCTTGAGCAACGCACCATAGCCCCCCTCTGCCGCCCCCATGGCAACCACGCGCTGTGCCACGCCATTGCCCGTATGTGGCTTTGGCTCAGCGGCCTTTTTGCGACGAATATACTTGATCGCCCCCACTTCAACCTGGCTGGCAAATTCAATCTTGCTGAGGATGTCCGCCGCCTGCTCATCAAGCGCGCCATCATTCTCAATGGCAGAGGGCTTGGAGATGATATCGACCGCGCCAAAACGCAGGGCATCAAAGGTAATGGCCGCGCCCTCCTTGGTGAGGCTGCTGAGCATCACCACCGGGGTGGGCGACTTGATCATGATGTGTTTGAGGGCGCTCAGGCCATCCATGCCCGGCATACTGATATCCATGGTTATCACGTCTGGCTTCAGGTGAGAGACGTTGTAAAGCGCCTCGATACCGTTCTCAGCCTCACCCACGACCTCCACGGACTCTTCGTCCGCAAACAGATCCCGGATGGTTTTTCGCACCAGTGGCGAATCATCAACGATAAGTAACCTTTTTCGGTTCATCCTGTGTTTTCTTTTTTTGCCTGTTATTAATGCCGCACGCTGATGCCGCGGCGGCACTGACTTAAATAGTTATTCCAGATACTTCTTCAGCTTATTCAGCAAAATTTCATTTTTGAATGGTTTGGTCACGTATTCATCACTACCCGACATCCGGCCCCGCAGCTTATCCACCAGTGAGTCACGCGAGGTAAGGATGATCACCGGAATATCGCGGGTGCGCTCATCATCCTTCATGTTGTTGAAGATCTCGTAACCATCAATATCGGGCAGAATCAGATCGAGAACCACCAGGTCGGGGGATTCGAGCGCCAGTTGCGCCAGCGCCGAGCGTCCATTGGCCGCCTCCAGCACATCGTAGCCATGATCGTTAAGGAACTTGCACAGCACGATACGGGCGACGCGACTGTCCTCAACCACCAGAATCTTCTTTTTAGTTGAGATGGGTGTTACCGGCTGAGGTGGTACCGTGCCAGGCTGCGCGGCGCTGGCAGAAGGCATTTCACCCAGGTCACGCTCAAACATGCGGAACAGTGTCTGACCATAGGAGAGTGTTGTCTGCTTGGCAGCGGAGGCCTTAACCTCGTCGGTATTACCACTCTTAAAAAAGTATTTGGCCTCTGTAATACGGCGCAGAAGTGGCAATGCCCCGGTACCCTGTACCGACTTGTAGACCACGTCGACCACCACACCACCATCCATAACAACCACCCCGCCATCTCCGGAGGGTGTCATCAAGTAGAGCGAACCGGTCTTGCCAAGTCCCTCCATCATTTTGATTTGCCTGACAATCTCAGCCATAGGCACAAATGCAGTTGTATCGTTCATTGATGAGCGCCCCCCAGAGAGGTCAGCAACAGCCTCTGATGATGTGGGATTTTGGAGGTATGACACGCCCCCTCCCGCATGGGCACTTTTCGCTGGTTTCGCACGTTCAAATTCCATTTTGCACCTCTCTCTAAATCATCCTGAAAAGAAAAAACGGCCGCAACATGAGCATATCTCCCTCGAACTACGGGAAAACACCCTCTATTACTTGATACAATTATTAAACCTTTAAACACGCCAGCTATTCATCCGTTGCGATTATTGTGACGGCATTCTGGACACTATTCACCATCCATCGCAACATTGTTATGTTATTAATGGAGTAATGTACACCCCATGAGTGTGCTATCGCAACCAAAATGTGACCGAGATAACACTTTTCCAATTTATTCTTAAATATTAGGAAGATATCCACAATAGTTAAAATGTTAATTATCGCTATTAGGGCGTTATTAAAGGGTGTTGTCACCTGTCATGAGCAAGGCGAAATCCATAGATAATAAAACGGCTGTACGGCAAATTGGCATTTCGATAGGTGGCGGCCGAATACTTCGACGCGTAATACCATGCTCCACCACGCAGAACGCGGCGCTGACAATCACCATCTGACCAGGCCTGGCCGTTAGTCGGAGCCTCTCCGTAACCGCCGTGCCAACAATCCTCTACCCACTCGTACGCATTTCCACTCATATCATGGAGCCCGAACGCATTCGACGCCAATCTACCAACGGGCTGCGATCTGCCACCACTGTTCTCCAGATACCAGCTGACCTGCGTCTCATCGCTTCCACCGCAGTACGCCTCGTCGTCACCGGAACGACAGGCATATTCCCACTCGGCCTCACTTGGCAAACGGAACTGCTTGGCGGTCAGCTGATTGAGTTTTGTAATAAAGAGCTGGATGTCGTTCCAGCTAACGCTGTCTACGGGGCAGTCTGCACAGTCATCAAAATAGGAGGGGTTATCTCCCATCACGTCCTTCCACTGCCTCTGAGTCACCTCATAGCGACCGATACTGAATGGACGCAAGCTGACCTTGTGCAAAGGTCTTTCATCATAATCGCCATCGTTAGAACCCATCTGGAAGGTGCCACCGCGCAGCTGCACCATCTCTATCTGGCTACCACCAACGGGTACCCGATCTATCTTCACGGGAAGTCGTGGCTTATGTTTGCTGGTGGCAGGCCTCTTTTTAACCGTCGACTTTATTGGTGGTAGCTCAAGCGGCTTGTGTTCACCATATAGCGGGCCCTGAAATACCGGTTCCCCCGCAATATATTCATCCATGATTGGCGGCACAAAAGTCTCCCCCTTTGTAACCGGACGGATATCAGGCTCTATGCCAAGGCCTGAAGGGGCGAATGACTCCTGCCGGGTGGAAGCTGTAGCTGTAGCGCCTTTTCTCAAAGACGAGGTGGATTGAGCCACAACCACTTTTTCAGGTTGCTTGACCGCCGCGGATTCTTGACCACTCTTTGCGGCAACTTTCGCTGAGGAGGAAACCTTACTGGCGGCCTTACTGGCGGTCTTACTGGAAGCTTTACTGGAAGCTTTACTGGAAGCCTTACTGGAAGCCTTACTGGAAACGCTCTGCTTGGAAATGGCTGGCTGAGAGACCGCAGGCTTGGGAAGTAATGATTTGGAGTTTACTGGTGCAACTTGAGCTTGCTGCTCATGGGGAACGCGAAGGAGGTCTGAACCCGCATCAACCTGTTTAGATAAATCCTCGCCAGAGCGAGCATCTCCCTGATCTGAAGAGGCATTCTCCTTTAACTCAACCTTAGCAACAGACGCCTCACTCTCAGCCGCCTTATCAGGCTCAGGCGGTAGCGGAGCGCAAGCACCAAGCATCAACAGGAGCAGAAAGGGGAAGATACGACCGTGCTCTACTCTCCCTTCACGAGTAGTGGCGACACTGTCCTCCATGAATTGAACGTTCATTTAATCTCGTTGCTCTCCCATACCACCACCATAAGCCGCTGTTTTCTCGGCACGATACCATACCGCCGATGATGACAAAACCACATCACCAGCAAGGTACTTCTTTAGTATCTTAAAGAGGGGGGAAGCAATTGTCTTTCAATTGCTTAAAATATGGTGCCGCCCCCGAGACTCGAACTCGGACACCAAAGGCACAAGAACCTAAATCTTGCGTGTCTACCAATTCCACCAGAGCGGCATAAACTGTTGTTACTAATTCCGATACGAGCTGGCGCAAGAGACAATACCTTTTGCCCTTCACCACACCGTACGAGAGGTAACGGCTGCGGATTATACCGAATCGTGGTGGCAAGTCGAGCACTCAATGCAACATGTGACTTTGAGCCCAGCTACGGAAACAGGTATCCTTACCATAGTCACAATCTTCCGGAACACTGATGAACGCCTTCGATACACTTCTGCTGGGCAATTCCCCTGAATTTCGCAGTGTTATTCGCTCTGCGCAAATCGCCGCTGCAACCGATGTTAGCGTGCTGATTCTCGGTGAGAGCGGAACCGGTAAGGAGCTGCTGGCTCAAGCGCTACACCAGGAGAGTGCCCGCTCTAAGGCCCCTTTTATCGCGATAAACTGTGCTGCACTTCCAGAGCAGTTGGCCGAATCCGAGCTATTCGGCCACCGCAAGGGGGCCTTTACCGGGGCCACCGGCAATAGCCCAGGACGCATTCGTGCCGCCACTGAGGGAACCCTGTTTCTTGATGAAATTGCGGAGTTGCCGCTCAGTATCCAAGCCAAGTTGTTACGTTTTCTTGAATCAGGTGAGTGCCAGTCGCTGGGAGATACCAGCCCCTCCACCGTAAACGTGCGCATTGTTGCCGCGACCCACCGTGACCTCTACCAAATGGTACAAGAGGGACGCTTCCGCGCCGACCTCTACTACCGCCTCAACGTCGTACCACTGGAGCTCCCCCCCCTGCGCCGCCGCCGTGGTGATGTTGGCCTGCTCTTACATGCTCTTGGTGAGCAGCTGTCCCAGAAACACGGCCTACCGGCCCCTAGCTTTACCGGTCGGGCACAGACCAAACTGGAGACCCACAGCTGGCCCGGCAATATTCGCGAATTGAGAAATTTCTGCGAGCGCATACTGATCCTCAACGCCGACAGCGAGATAGACCTTGAGCATCTACCAGCCGATATGTTTGCCAGTCCTGGCATTTCACATAACGATGAGGGCTTCACTCTGCCCGACGAGGGGATCCAACTGGAGGAGCTGGAGCAGGAGATGATCAAACAGGCACTCGACCGCACCCATGGCAACCGCAGTCGGGCTGCCCGTCTACTGGGCCTGACCCGCGACACCCTGCTCTATCGTATTAAAAAATATGCTCTAGGGCGCTGACACACGAGCAAACGCAAAAACAAAAAAGGGCTTTAAAGCGCCCTTTTTCATAATCACCACAGCCGTTCAGTGCTGATGCCCCATATTATGGTCACTGTGATCCGTCCCCATACCACCCATGGTGGCACGTACCTCATAACTAAACTCCTCACTAGAGCCATCCTTAAAGCTCAGAGTCACTGAAACCTTATCACCGGCCTTTAGCGGTTGCTGCGGCTTCATCATCATCAGATGGTAGCTGTTAGGCTCGAAGCTGACCAAGCCATTGGCCGGAATAGTGATCATAGGCTGGTGTACCATCTTCGATATTTCGCCCTCGATCACGGTCTTGTGCAACATCACACTCTCAAAGGCTGGGCTTTGTGCCGCAACCAGCAGACGATTCTTATCCGCATGATTATGCAGTTGCATATAGCCCGCTAGCACCATTGCACCCGGCGGAGCCTCACGTACCCAAGCATCCTCTACCTTTAAATGACCTTCCGCCTGAGTCAGGCCCGCAACACAGAGGCCAATAAGCAACACAAAACTTTTTATGATTTTCATATTCCACCGGTATGATTCAAAAATTAATAAGAATAAGAGAAATTGTTGTCCTGCAGCCTGCCACAACTCCCTACGATGAAGAGTCACTGCACACTGTTGTATAAAATCCAGCAAAAGCCGGGCCATAGCTATCTACTTGAGATAATTACCGCGACCTGCACAAAGAAAGGTGTTAAAGGTGCTATTCCCCCTACACCTCATGTAACACAACGCCTCATCTTTATAAAAGAGAGACAGCAGAATCACGCGTGAAAGTCTACACTCTATATATTCACCACTTCCCAATAACGGAGTAGCACATTGCCTAACTACATGCTGCATTTTGCCTGCACCCCTCCCAGAACCACCACCCCAACAGAGCAGTGGACGGCGGATGCCTGCGTTATAACATCGAGCCTTGAAGAGGCGGAAAATAGCGCACGCGAGCTCATCGCCTTACGCACCTATCAGGCAAATGAGCTCATCGCCTTTGCCGAGGTCACTGAGGAGAAGGTTGCCTCCTTAAGTCAATTAGAGGCCACCCTCTACCTGAAAGCACAACAAAATGATGCCCAGCGTGCCGTGGTATTCTCACAGTGGCATGACTAGAAGAAAAAATAACCTTATCCCCAATAAACGTGTGAATCACAATCGCGCCTCTCTGTGCTAGATCCACAATAAGAAGGACTTTGCGTTCTGTATGATATATGGCAGGCGCAGGAAAAAAGTTCATTCCCGAAGTAGCTTATCGAAGCATACAAGGCCATTGTTCGAGAGCAATCAGTAGTCCATCCCCGTCACAACGGCATGCCCGCATTGCAGCATGACTAACCGTATGGCTCATCCTCACGCATTCCTTCCAACGCAATCGTACACCCTTCAAACAATAAACCGGCGCGATAAAGATTATGTGCCAGCAGTTGCGGTGAACCACTAAGGGTAACCTTTTCGCAGCGATTCATTATCAGACGGACAATATTAATCATGTAGGTGGCTGCAACGCCATCGGTGATATCGAGTTCTCCCAGCTCTAATCGGCAGGGTGTATCTTGCGTTGCGGATTCTCGGAACCACCGTTCTAACTTTTCCGCATCGCTGGCGATTAGATCACCTGCAAGAGTGAGACTGCCATCTTGCCGTGCAACCATAATAGCAAGTTGCGGCTGGTGGTCCATGCTCATCCGTGGATGCGCTGGGCAAGTGACTGAATAATGCGATTCACCTCAGGGTGATGCTGCAGAGCGGCGGCATGTTTCAGGTGTTCGCGTGCGATCTCTGCCTCATCTTCCTGCAGTGCGATCTCGGCGAGCAGGCAGTGCAACAGGCTACGATCATTCTGTGTCTTTAACTCACCGTTAATGGCGACCAGAAGGTGTACCTTAGCGGCAGCATAACGCTCATCGGTAACCTCTTTCACCCCTTTCAGCCAATTGTAGTAGGCGAGGCTTTGCGAGCTGAGTAGCTTCGGCCAACGCACCTGTTGCAGCGTATAATTTACCGCGGCCATGTCACCACGACGAAAGGCGCTAAAGCCGTACCAGACACTGCTGTTGCGTAACACGTCAATAAACAACAAGGCCGAAGTGACAAAGAAAATAATGGCCAATGGCGAGCGATGTAATGTGATGTAAAAGCAGCAAAGCATGCTGATCGCACAAACGATAAGGCGTACATCGGGATCATACTGATGTACGAAGCGTTGTAGTTTTTTTAACACATCTCCCCCGTAAAAGTTCATGCTTAGCTATTGTTATGAATGATAAACATACAGCAAAACAAAAGGGGCCGTAAGGCCCCTTTTATTAACGTCATAAGCTCGGTGCTTACTCCGCGGTAACCGCCTTCATGCTGAGACGGATACGCCCCTGCTTGTCGATTTCCAGCACCTTAACCTTAATGATGTCACCCTCGGAGAGCTTGTCGCTAACCTTCTCGACACGCTCTTCGGAGATCTGGGAGATATGCACCAGACCGTCCTTACCAGGCAGAACATTCACAAAGGCGCCGAAGTCCATCAGCTTGTTCACACGGCCTTCGTAGATCTTGCCAACTTCAACATCAGTGGTCAGCTGCTCGATGCGACGTTGTGCCTCTTTACCGGCAATGCTGTCGACTGAGGAGACCTTGACGGTACCGTCGTCACTGATGTCGATGCCGGCACCGGTCTCTTCAGTGATGGAACGAATGGTCGCGCCACCCTTGCCGATCACGTCACGGATCTTATCAGGATTGATCTTAAAGGTGATGTAACGCGGAGCGAAGTCAGAGACCTCTTCACGCGGTTTGGAGATCGCCTTATTCATCTCACCAAGGATATGCAGACGGCCCTCTTTGGCCTGATCCAGCGCCGCCTCCATGATCTCCCGGGTGATGCCGTCGATCTTGATATCCATCTGCAGCGCGGTGATACCGTCGTTGGTACCGGCTACCTTGAAGTCCATATCGCCGAGGTGATCCTCGTCACCGAGGATGTCAGTGAGAACGGCAAACTTGTCGTCCTCTTTGATCAGGCCCATCGCCACACCGGCTACCGGCGCCTTGATTGGCACACCGGCATCCATCATCGAGAGGCAGGTACCGCAGACCGAGGCCATCGAGCTGGAGCCGTTAGACTCGGTGATCTCGGAGACTACACGCAGGGTGTAGGGATAGTCGTCACCCTTCGGCACCACGGCAGCCACACCACGCTTGGCAAGACGGCCATGGCCGATCTCACGACGCTTGGGGCTTCCGACACGACCAGTCTCACCGACGCTGTAAGGCGGGAAGTTATAATGCAGCATGAACTTCTCTTTACGCTCGCCATCGAGGGCGTCGATGATCTGCGCATCGCGGGTGGTACCCAGAGTGGTGACTACCAGTGCCTGGGTCTCGCCGCGGGTGAACAGGGCCGAACCGTGGGTGCGTGGCAGCACGCCGGTGCGGATGGTGATGGGGCGTACGGTGCGGGTGTCGCGACCGTCGATGCGGGGCTCACCACTGATGATACGACCGCGCACGGTGCTCTTCTCCAGCGACTCAATCGCCTCGCGCACCTTGCCCTCGTCCATCCCCTCATCACCGGCACAAAGCTGCTCGACGATGGAGGAACGGATTTCGCTAAGACGGTCGTAACGCACCATCTTTTCGGTAATTTGGTAGGCCTCTGTAAAGGCACCATCGGCAGCGGCGGCCACCGCACTCTCTGCAGAGTGGTCGGTTTCCGGTGCCTGCCAATCCCAGGCAACCGTGCCGGCCTCAACGGCCAGCTCGCTGATCGCCTTGATCACGGTCTGCATCTGCTCGTGACCGAACATCACCGCGCCGAGCATCTGCTCCTCGGTAAGGCAATCGGCCTCGGACTCCACCATCAGTACCGCCTTCTCAGTACCGGCAACCATCAGGTCGAGCTTGGACTCTTCCAGTTGGGTCTTGGTGGGGCTAAGAACGTAGTTACCGTCGATAAAGCCGACACGTGCTGCACCCAGCGGACCATTGAACGGTACGCCGGAGACGGCCAGGGCGGCAGAGGTACCGATCATCGCAACGACGTCGGCACTGATCTCGGGGTCAAGGGAAACAACCGTGGCAATCACCTGGGTTTCGTTGAGGAAACCCTCAGGAAAGAGCGGACGAATGGGGCGGTCAATCAGGCGTGAGGTGAGCGTTTCGTGCTCACCGGCGCGACCTTCACGACGGAAGAAACCACCGGGGATCTTACCCGCGGCGTAGGTCTTCTCCTGATAATCCACGGTCAGGGGGAAAAAGTCCCGGCCCGTGGTGGCCTTCTTGGCGGCTACTACGGTTACCAGAACCGTAGTATCGCCCATGCTGGCCATTACAGCACCACTGGCCTGACGGGCGATTTCGCCCGTCTCCAGTTTGATTGTGTGCTCCCCATACTGGAACTCTTTCTTGACTGGCGTCACGGCTGATTCCTTTTTTGGTTATTTACAGAGATACCCAGTTTTACTTACGCAGGCCCAGGCTGGCGATGATGGTGCGATAACGCTCAACATTTTTCTTCTTCAGGTAATCAAGCAGCTTGCGACGCTGGCTAACCATACGCAGCAGACCACGGCGAGAGTGGTGGTCGTGGATATGCTCTTTGAAGTGGCCCTGAAGGCCCTCGATGTTGGCAGACAACAACGCGATTTGAACCTCTGGGGAACCGGTATCGCCTTCGCCCTTGCCGTACGTCTTGATGATGTCGGCTTTTTGCTCGTTAGTCAGAGACATGTGGGTACTACTCCTACACTGGTAGTCGATATATAAACGCGCATTTTAACCGCTGTTCCCATAGGGGGACAAGCGGCGTAAACACGCCCTAAGTGAAGCCCTAAGCGTCAGTGGTAATGAGACGTTTAGGACCGATTCGGCCGTCATCAAGTACAGCCCCGACGCCGATGAAAACACCGTCGCCGTCACACAGACGCACCCACCCGCTGGTGGGTGCATTTGGTACCTGAACTGCCTGTCCCTGTTTCACATAAAACAGGCTGTTCTCAGTAAGTTTAATCTCTGGATAGTCGCCCAGGGCATGATCCAGAGGCAACAGATGGCGATCCAGGCTCTCTACGCCCTCGGCCTCCGCCTGTTGTTGTAGTTCTTCAATGGTGATCATCCCGGCTTCCTGGAATGGCCCCACCTTGGTACGGCGCAGCTGGCTTAAGTGCGCGCCGCAACCGAGCACCTCGCCGATATCCTCGACCAGGGTGCGAATATAGGTGCCCTTGGAGCAATGAACATAGAGCTTCAGCTCATCACCATTGATCTCCAGCAATTTCAGCTCATAGATGGTCACCGGGCGCGGCTTACGCTCCACCTCAATGCCCTGACGCGCCAGCTTATAGAGCGGCTGTCCGTTCTGCTTAAGTGCCGAGTGCATCGGTGGGATCTGTTCGATATCACCCTTAAAGCGCTCCAGCACCTCCAGCACCTGCGCCTCGGTCAGCCCAGGCACCTCGCGGGTCTCAATGACCTCACCCTCGGCATCGGCGCTGCTGGTACGCACACCGAGCTTACAGGTGCCGACATAGACCTTGTCGGAGTCGAGCAGATAGGCGGACATCTTGGTCGCCTCGCCGAAGCACAACGGCAGCATGCCGGTTGCCAGCGGGTCAAGATTACCGGTGTGGCCCGCCTTGGCGGCTTTAAACAGGTGTTTAACCTCCTGTAGAGCGGCGTTGGAGGAGATCCCCAGCGGCTTGTCCAGAAGAAGAATACCGTTGACCTTGCGGCCCTTGGGTTGGCGTTGACGACGACGTGCCACAGGCTTTATTTCTCGCTGTTGTCTTTATCTTCGGCCACGGCCTTGTTGATCAAGGCGCTTAACTGGCTGCCCTTTTCAATGGAGTGGTCGTATTGGAATCGTAATTCAGGAACGGTGCGCAGGCGCATGCGGTGACCCAGCTCGCGACGCAGAAAACCATAGGCATGATTGAGCGCCTCCAGGGTCTGCTTCTCGTCATGACCTTCGCCAAACACGGTAAAAAAGACCTTGGCCACACCCATGTCACGGCTCAACTCCACGGCGGAGATAGTGACCATACCCAGGCGAGGGTCTTTCAGGTCACGCTGCACCAGTTCGGCCAGCTCACGCTGGATCTGCTCGCCAACACGACGGCTACGGCTAAATTCTCTTGCCACTTTCTGCTATCTATCCCGCAATAAGGGCACCCTTAAAGGGTGCGCTTAACCTCGACGCGCTCATAGACCTCGATCTGGTCACCGGGCTTCACATCGTTGTAGTTCTTCACGCCGATACCGCACTCGGTGCCGTTTTTCACCTCGTTCACGTCGTCCTTAAAGCGGCGCAGTGACTCCAGCTCACCCTCGTAGATAACCACATTATCACGCAGTACACGAATCGGGTTGTTACGCTTGACGGTGCCTTCCATAACCATACAACCGGCAATGGCTCCGATCTTGGGCGAACGGAATACATCGCGCACCTCGGCCAGACCGACGATCTGCTCCTTGAACTCGGGGGCCAGCATGCCGGTCATGGCGCGCTTCACCTCATCAATCAGCTCATAAATTACGCTGTAGTAGTGCAGGTCGACATCCTGCTCATCGATAACGCGCTTGGCACCAACATCGGCACGGACATTAAAACCCATCACAATGGCGTTGGAGGCGGCGGCCAGGTTGGCGTCAGACTCACTGATGCCCCCCACACCACTGGCGACGATCTTCACCCTCACCTCACTGGTGGAGAGAGCTGTCAGCGCATCAGAGATGGCCTCAACCGAGCCCTGTACGTCGGCCTTGAGCAGGATGTTGACGACACTGACATCACCCTCCTCCATCTGATTGAACATGTCATCCAGCTTGGCCTTCTGCTGCTTGGCGAACTTGACGTCGCGGAACTTGCCCTGACGGAACATCGCGACCTCACGGGCCTTGCGCTCATCGGCGACGACCATCGCGGGTTCACCGGCAGTAGGCACACCGGAGAGACCGAGGATCTCTACCGGAATTGAGGGGCCGGCCTCTAGAATTGTCTTACCGTTTTCATCCAGCATGGCGCGCACACGACCATATTCATGGCCGGCGAGGACGATGTCACCCTTCTTCAGGGTGCCACGCTGTACCAGTACTGAGGCTACCGCACCACGCCCCTTGTCGAGGCGTGATTCGATAACGATGCCGCTGGCGGGGCCATCGGCTACGGCGGTCAGCTCCAGTAGCTCGGACTGTAGCAGAATCGCGTCGAGCAGTTTGTCAACGCCTTCACCAGTCTTGGCCGAAACATGAACGAACTGGGTGTCACCGCCCCAATCCTCAGGGATAACATCCAGCTGGGCCAGTTCGTTTTTAACCCGATCCGGATCGGCCTCTTCCTTATCGATCTTGTTCACAGCGATGATCAACGGCACCTCGGCGGCGCGGGCGTGCTGCACCGCCTCCTTGGTTTGCGGCATCACGCCGTCATCGGCAGCTACCACCAGTACCACGATATCGGTCAGGGTAGCGCCACGAGCACGCATCGCGGTAAAGGCGGCGTGACCGGGAGTATCGAGGAAAGAGATCATGCCCTTTTCGGTTTCGACGTGGTAGGCACCGATGTGCTGGGTAATACCACCCGCCTCGCCAGAGGCGACACGACTGGCACGAATGTAGTCGAGCAGCGAGGTCTTACCGTGGTCAACGTGACCCATAATGGTAACCACCGGGGCACGATGAATTAATTCACCAGTGCTCGCAGACTCACTGATAATCTCCTCCTCCAGCGCATTGTCTTTGATCAGAATGGGCCGGTGGCCCATCTCGTCAACCAGAATAGAGGCGGTCTCCTGATCCAGCACCTGATTAATGGTGACCATAGAGCCCATATTCATCATCTCCTTGATCACCTCACCGGCCTTCACTGACATTTTTGCTGCCAGTTCACCAACGGTGATGGTTTCAGGGATGCTAACGTCATAGACAACCGGGGCGACCGGTTTCTCAAAGGCGTGAACCGGTTCGGAGGTGACGGCAACGCGACCGCGCTTGCCCTTCTGCTTTTTGTTGCGACCCGACTTGCCGGCAGCAACGTGCAACTCACCCGGCCCCTTGCGACGGCCCTTCTTGTTGTCACCTCTGCCAGCAGGCTTCTTCGCATCAGCCTTTTTCGCATCGGCCTTCTTGGCATCTGGAACTGGAGCGGGAGACGGCGCGGCCTGAGCGGCCTCAACAGCGGCCTTTCTTACTGCAGCTTCTGCAGCGACCATGCGGGCGGCGGCCTCCTCGGCCTGTTTCCTGGCCTCTTCTGCGGCACGCAGACGGACAGCTTCCTCTTCTTTCTTGCGAAGCTCCTCTTCTTGCTTACGAAGATCTTCGCCATCAGTACGCAGTTCAGCCTCAACTTCCAGCTGTTTCTCAAGACGCTCGGCCACCTCACCATCGATGCGCTGATCTTCCTCGGCCACGACTACGCTGCGTTTCACATAGGTGCGCTTCTTGCGCACCTCAACAGTCACCGTCTTGCCTTTGCTGTTGGTGCTACCGCCCACCTTCAGTTCACTGGTAGTGCGTCGCTTGAGGGTTACCTTCTTAGGGCCGGTATCCTCCTGTGCGACGGACTTTTCATGACCATGCTTGTGGCGCAGGTAATCGAGCAACTTCACCTTGTCATCGTCACCGATGAGTGAATCTGCCGCTGTAGCGGAGACGCCAGCATCTTTTAACTGACCCACGAGTCGATCGACTGGAACACCAATCGTCTCGGCAAACTGCTTGACGGTAACCTCTGACATCTACTCTATTCTCCTGCCCTAACTGTCCTGCTCGTCTGCAAACCAGGGAGCCCGTGCAGTCATAATCAACTGACCGGCACGCTCTTCATCCATGCCATCGATCTCCATCAAATCATCTATTGCCAGCTCCGCGAGGTCTTCCATGCTT
Source organism: Thiohalomonadaceae bacterium (assembly GCA_041554195.1). Taxonomy (GTDB): domain Bacteria; phylum Pseudomonadota; class Gammaproteobacteria; order Thiohalomonadales; family Thiohalomonadaceae; genus JAPHSX01. The sequence goes on along the minus strand of JBFFMJ010000002.1, from coordinate 43,173 downwards.
GAGACCCCTTTCTTACTGGCCAGTTCATCGGCCAGAGCGGGGTCCATACCCTCCATCTCCAGCAGATCCTGCTCAGGTTCAGCACCACCGTGCTCCTCGCTACTGATCTCACGGGTGACCAGTACATCTTTGGCTCGTGCTCTGAGTTCGCTGACGATATCCTCATCGAACTCTTCAATCTCCAGCATCTCGCTCTCAGGTACGTAGGCCACCTCTTCAAGACTGGAGAAGCCCTCCTGCACCAGAATCACCGCAACATCTTCATCAACGTTAAGGGCATCACGGAACATGTTGACCAGATTACCGGCCTCGGCCTCGTTCTTCTCCTCCGCCTGGGCCTCGGTCATCACGTTCAGTTCCCAACCGGTCAGCTCACTGGCGAGACGCACGTTCTGGCCACCGCGACCAATGGCCTGGGAGAGCTGATCCTCTTCTACCGCAATGTCCATGCTATGGGAGTCTTCATCGACAACGATAGAGAGCACCTCGGCGGGCGCCATGGCGTTAATCACGTACTGCGCCATATTCTCGTTCCACAACACAATGTCGACGCGTTCGCCACCCATCTCGTTGGTCACCGTCTGCACGCGTGAGCCACGCATGCCGACACAGGCACCAACCGGGTCAATGCGCTGATCATTAGAGCGTACGGCGATCTTGGCTCGCAGGCCCGGGTCGCGCGCCGCCCCCATGATGTCAATAAGGCCTTCGCCCACCTCGGGTACTTCAAGCTTAAACAGTTCAACGATGAACTCAGGCTTGGTGCGGCTGACAAACAGTTGCGGGCCACGCGGCTCCGAGCGCACGTCGTAAAGGTAGCCGCGCAGACGATCACCGGGACGTACCGGCTCACGGGGGATCAGGTCTTCACGGGAGATCAGTGCCTCGACGTTGTTACCCATGTCGAGAATCACACTGCCGCGATCCAGACGTTTGACGACACCGTTAATCAGCTCACCGATGCGCTCCGCGTAGGCCTCAACCACCTGTGCACGCTCGGCCTCGCGAACCTTCTGTACGATAACCTGCTTGGCGGTTTGTGCGGCGATACGACCAAAATCGACCGACTCTATTTGCTCTTCAACAAACTCACCGGGCTGAATCTCCGGCTCGTCGATTCGCGCCGCACCGAGGGTGATCTCCCGCTCGGGGTTTTCCAGTACCTGCGTCTCTGCGTCGTCGATAACCTCCCAGCGACGGAAAGTTTCGTAATCGCCGGTCTCGCGGTCTATGCAGACACGAATGTCTACATCTCCGCCGTGTTTCTTCTTTGACGCGGTCGCCAACGCGATCTCCATCGCCTCAAAGATAATCTCTTTGGCAACGCCCTTCTCGTTCGAAACGGCGTCTATAACCAGTAGGATCTCTTTGCTCATAACACAGCCTCTATCTGCAGCCTGCCAAATCCCGTTATCGGGACCACGAAATTAATTTTTGACTTTAACATCAAACTCTTACCATTCATGAATCAGATGAGCCTTGTCGATATTATCGAACGCCAGACGATGCTCTTCACCGTCCATATCAATAACAACCTCGTCGCCCTCTACACCCTGAATCCGCCCCTTGTATTTGCGGCGTCCAGCTACCGGTGCATGCATGCGAATCTCGACCAGGCTATCAACAAAACGAGCATAGTGTTCCAGGGTGAAGAGCGGACGCTCCAGACCGGGTGAGGAGACCTCAAGGGTATATTCACCGCGAATCGGGTCTTCAACGTCCAGTACCGCACTCACCTGATGACTGACATGACCGCAGTCGTCTACATTGACACCGTTCTCGTGATCAATATAGATGCGTAACAGCGAGTGGCGCCCCTGTGACATGTGCTCCACGCCGACCAGTTCGAATCCCAGCGCGGTAACCGCCGGTTCAATCATTGCCACTAATTTTTCACTGGCCTGCGCCATCTTTTCCCCGGAAATAAAAAAAGGGCCCAAGGCCCATCTCTATACGTCTACAACTTGGACGGGATTATAGCGCCAATATCACAGCTGCGCCATATTCCTCGTTAGGCAAACTTCACCTAACAAAAAGCCCCACAAGTGGGGCTTTTCATTGATTGGTAGCGGGGGCAGGATTCGAACCTACGACCTTCGGGTTATGAGCCCGACGAGCTACCGGGCTGCTCCACCCCGCAATCGATAAGCTGCGCATTCTACATACGGTATAGGTTCTTGGCAAGCTAGAATCCGGTTTATTTAAATATATATTTTAGCGTCGTTGTAATAACTGGCGCAGGTCGTTGCGATAGATGAAACCGGGCAGTGCAAATACCAGAAAAAGACACAGCGCCACCGCGTAAAACTCCCAGTCCTGGGGATAGGTTTCACCATTCAGTTTCTGCTCCATACCCATCGCCACCGCCCCAACGATAAAGAACAGCAGCAGCCACTCCAACCAGCGCCAGGCGGCATGCTTTACCCCCTCCTTCGGCTCCAGTACCAGTAACACTCGGTCACTCAGCCAGGGAAGGTTAGCGGCGAAAATAGCGATTGCGATGATCGCCCAGCTTGATTGCACAGCAGTCATAAGACTCTCCGTAAAACGACAACGCCCCGGTAGTGACCGGGGCGTTGAATCAAAACATAAAAATGGGTCGCGAGTAAAGCCTATATACCCATCGCCTGCTTACACACCGCCATCAGGCCGGAGGGGAAAAGGCCAATGAGTAGCACCGCTATCGCGTTGGCACTGAATATGGCCGCGACATCGAGTGATGGCTGGAAGGTGCTCTGCTCCAGCGGCTTATCGAAGTACATCAGCTTGATGATACGAATGTAGTAGAAGGCTCCAATCACCGAGAAGATCACCGCCACCGCCGCCAGCCAGACCATGTTGGCATCGACCACGGCCTGCAGCACCGAGAGCTTGGCCCAGAAGCCGATGAACGGCGGCACGCCGGCCATCGAAAACATCAGGAACATCATCATCAGAGCGAACCAGGGGCTACGCTGGTTAAGCCCCTTGTAGTCATCCAGCTGGTCGGCCTCGAAACCGGCACGGCTCATCAGGATCACCATACCGAAGCCGCCCAGGCCCATGATGACGTAGACAATGGCGTAGAACATACCGGCGGCATAGCCCTCTTGCGAGCCGGAGAGAACGCCGAGCAGCAGAAAACCGATATGCGAGATGCCGGAATAGGCGAGCATACGCTTGATATTGGTCTGCGCAATGGCGACGACGTTACCGATGACCAGTGAGGAGACCGCCAGCAACACCAGAATATCGTGCCACTGTGGCTGCAAGGCACCCAGACCATCGACCAGCAGGCGCATCAGCATGGCAAAGGCGGCCAGTTTGGGGGCAGTACTGATATAGAGGGTCACGGCGGTGGGGGCGCCGTGATAGACATCGGGCACCCACATGTGGAACGGCACGGCACCTAGCTTAAAGGCGACACCGACCATCATAAAGACCAGGCCGAAGATCAGGATTAGCTGGCTGCCCTTCCCTTCGACCGCAGTGCTGACCTCGGCCAAGTCCAGGGTGCCGGTCACACCATAGATCATCGACATGCCGTAAAGCAGCATCGCCGAGGCCATCGCGCCGAGAATGAAGTATTTCATCGCCGCCTCGGCCGCCACACTGGAGTCACGCTGCATCGCCACCATGGCATACATCGAGAGCGACAACAGCTCCAGGCCCATATAAATGGTGAGCAGACTGTGGGCCGAGATCATCACCATCATACCCAGCACGCCGAACAGGCCGAGGACAAAGAACTCACCACGGAACATACCGCGCTCACGCAGATAGCCGCGGCTGTAGAGGAACACCGTAAAGGCCGCGGCATAGACCGCCATCTTCAGAACCGAGGCCATGGGGTCCAGTACAAAGCTGTCGCTAAAGGTCAGCTCGGTGACACCACTATTAAGACTGAAGCTGAGGATAAAGGCCCCCACCAGGGTGGCCTGAGTCAGCAGATAGGTGACCACCCGGCTGCGCTCACTCAGAAACAGATCCAGAATAAGGATAAAGCAGGCCATCCCGAGGACGAAGATCTCGGGCAGCGCAGGCATGAAGTTAGGTATCTCGAAATTCATCATGGGTTCCCGTTACATTGCGCCGAGCGGTAGCTTGCTGACCGCAATATGTTCAATCAGGTGTCGCACGGTGGCGTCCATCACCTCCAGCAGTGGTGCCGGATAGAGGCCGAAGAAGAGCACCATCACCGCCAGCGTGGCGAGGATCAGGAACTCGCGGCTATTAATGTCCTGCAGCGCGGCGACCTTATCGTTGGTGATATCACCGAAGATCACCCGCTTCACCATCCACAGGGTATAACCCGCGCCGACGATCAGGGTGGTGGCGGCGACAAAGGCGATCCAGAAGTTGGCCTTAAAGGCGCTGAGGATAACCATAAACTCGCCAACGAAACCGGCGGTGCCAGGCAGACCGGCATTGGCCATGGCGAACAGCACCATGAAGGCGGCAAACTTCGGCATCACATGCACCACGCCGCCGTAATCAACAATCTGGCGTGAGTGCATGCGGTCATAGACCACCCCAACGCAGAGGAACATCGCGCCGGAGACAAAGCCGTGGGAGATCATCTGCACCACGCCCCCCTCCATGCCCATCGCCGCACCACTGAAGCTGCCGGTGTTCTCGGCGATGGTCCAGGCGATAAAGAAGCCGAGGGTGACAAATCCCATGTGCGAGATAGAGGAGTAGGCGATGAGCTTCTTCATATCCTGCTGCACCAGCGCCACAAAACCGATATAGGCGATGGCGATCAGCGACAGGCCAATCATCAACCAGTCGAGGTTGTGCGCCCCATCGGGGGTGATCGGCAGGGAGAAACGCAGGAAGCCGTAGGCCCCCAGCTTCAGCATGATCGCCGCCAGGATCACCGAGCCACCGGTAGGGGCCTGTACGTGGGCATCGGGCAGCCAGGTGTGTACCGGCCACATCGGCACCTTCACCGCAAAGGCAATAAGGAAGGCGAGGAAGATCCAGATCTGCGCATTCATTCCCAGCTGCACGGCGTGGAAATCGAGGATGGCAAAGCTGTTGGTCTGGAAGTAGAGGTAGATCAGCGCCACCAACATGAACACAGAACCAAGGAAGGTGTAGAGGAAGAACTTGATGGTGGCGTAGACGCGATTATCACCTCCCCAGATCCCGATCACCAGGAACATCGGGATCAGCATCGCCTCCCAGAAGACGTAGAACAGCATCGCATCGAGTGCCGCAAAGACGCCGATCATCAGGCCTTCCATAACCAGGAAGGCGGCCATGTACTGCGCCGGGCGATCCTTAATCACATCCCAGCCGGCTAGCACCACCAGCACCGTGGTAAAGCTGGTGAGCAGGATCAGAGGCATCGAGATGCCATCCACCCCCATGTGATAGTTGATGTTAAAGCTATCGATCCACGGCGACAGTTCGACAAACTGCATCGCAGAGCTGGCGCTATCAAATCCGGTATAGAGCGGAATCGTAACGGCGAAGGTGAGCAGTGACACCAGCAGTGACAACACCCTGGCCTCCAGGCCTGAACGTCCGCTTCCCGTCAGCAACACCAACAGGCCGCCAATAATCGGCACCCAAATCGCTAAACTCAGCAGTGGCAAATCAGCAAACATGCAACCCTACCCTTTATTTAATTTCTTATTACCTGAAGATGAACAGGCTAAACAACGCCAGCAGACCGATAATCATCGCGAAGGCGTAATGATAGAGATAGCCGGACTGCAGGTGGCGGACGATGCCAGAGAGCAGCCCCACCGCACGCGCCGAACCATTAACCATCAGGCCGTCGATGAGGGCGACATCGCCCACCTTCCACAGACCGGAGCCCAGCCCGCGACCACCGGCGGCAAAGATGTTGGCGTACACCTCGTCGGCCCAGTATTTGTTGTCGAGGATCTTGTAGATGAAGCTGAAGCGCTGTTGCAACATCGCCGGAATATCGGGGCGCTTCATATAGAAGAACCAGGCGGTAAAGACACCACCGGCGGCAAGCCAGAACGGAGGTGTTATAAAGCCGTGCAGCACCATGCCGTACCAGCTGTGTACGTGCTCCCCTACCCGCGCCAGTACATCGTGCTCGGTAGTGACGAAGATCGCCTCACCGAAGAAGGTACCGAAGGGCATTTGCATCACAAACATCGCACCGATCACCACCGAGGGGATCGCCAGCAGCACCAGCGGCAGAGTGACTACCCATGGGGTCTCGTGCAGGTGCGAGCGAGTGTGCTCATCCATCCGCTCCTTGCCGTGGAACACCAGGAAGTACATGCGGAAGCTGTAGAGTGCAGTAATAAAGACACCGGCCAGTACAGCGGCATAGGCAAAACCGGAACCGGGCAGCGAGGACTCGCCCACCGCCATGATAATGCTGTCCTTGGAGAAGAAGCCGGCAAAGCCAGGCGTACCGATCAGGGCCAGTGAACCAATCAAGGAGGTGATCCAGGTGATCGGCATGTACTTGCGCAGCCCGCCCATATTGCGCATATCCTGGTCATGGTGCATCGCGATGATCACCGAACCGGCGCCCAGGAACAGCAGCGCCTTAAAGAAGGCGTGGGTCATCAGGTGGAATACACCGGCGGCATAGGCCGAGGCACCCAGCGCCACGGTCATGTAGCCGAGCTGCGACAGTGTGGAGTAGGCGACGACACGCTTGATGTCGTTCTGGATAAGGCCAAGGAAGCCCATGAACAGTGCGGTAATGGCACCGATAATCATAATGAAGCTCAGCGCGGTCTCGGAAAGCTCATACAGCGGCGACATGCGCGCCACCATAAAGATACCGGCGGTGACCATGGTCGCGGCGTGGATCAGTGCGGAGATCGGGGTCGGGCCTTCCATGGAGTCGGGCAGCCACACATGCAGCGGCACCTGTGCAGATTTACCCATGGCACCGATGAACAGCAGGATGCAGATCACGGTGATCATGCTCCACTCGCTGCCGGGGAAGATGCTATAAGTCAGGTCCTTGCTCAACTCGGCGGTGCTGAATACGGCGCTGTAATCGAGGGTGTTAAAGGTCATCAACACCGCGCCGATACCGAGCAGGAAGCCGAAGTCACCCACACGATTCACCAGGAAGGCCTTAAGGTTGGCGTAGACCGCCGACTCACGTACCGACCAGAAGCCGATCAGCAGGTAGGAGACAAGACCCACCGCCTCCCAGCCGAAGAACAGCTGCATAAAGTTGTTGGCCATCACCAGCACCAGCATCGAGAAAGTGAACAGCGAGATATAGCTGAAGAAGCGCTGGTAGCTGTTGGTACCCGCCAGTGAACCCTTGGGCCAGTTCTCCTCGTCATGTCCCATATAGCCGATGGTATAGATATGCACCATCAGGGAGACAAAGGTGACAACGACCATCATCATCGCGGTCAGCTGATCAATCAGGAAGCCGACCTCGAAACGGATCCCCTCGGCCACCAGCCAGGTGTAGACGGTGGCATTCAGGGTACCGACCCCGTCGATAACCACCAGCTTGAAGACCACAGCGGAGAGTACAAAGGCGATGGCGACACCGAGAATGGTCACGCTGTGCGCGCCCTTGCGCCCGATGCTGCCACCGAACAGACCGGCGACAATCGCACCGAACAGCGGGGCGAGGATAATAATCAGACCCAGATTATAGAGATTCTCCATGCCGCCCTACCCCTTCAATGTGTCGAGGTCGTCGACGTTAATACTGCGCTTGTTACGGAACAGTACCACCAGAATGGCCAGGCCGATGGCCGCCTCCGCCGCCGCGACGGTAAGAATAAAGAAGACGAAGACCTGACCGGCGGTATCGCCCAGATAGTGTGAGAAGGCGATAAAGTTGATGTTCACCGCCAGCAGCATCAGCTCGATACACATCAGCAGGATGAGCACATTCTTACGGTTGATGAAGATCCCGGCCATGCTCAGGCCAAACAGGATAGCCGCCACCGTGAGGTAATCGGACAACGCGATCATGCCAGTGCCTCGCTTACGCTAATTTTATTATTAAGAAGAATCATTACTTCCGCTCCTCCGACTCGACCTGAAGAACACGCAGTCGATCTTCTTTCTTCACTACCACCTGCTCCTCGATCTTCTGGTAACGGGTGCCAGGACGGGTACGCAGGGTCAGGGCAATGGCGGCAACAATCGCTACTAGTAACACCACCGAGGCAATCTCGAAGGGGTAGACATAGGTGGTATAGAGCTGCATCCCCAGTTCGCTGGTATTGCTGTAATCGGCACCTTTGGGGGCAGGTGCTGCCACCTTGTCGAGACCAAAATTATTACGCCCTACCGCAAGGCCCATGATCGCCACCGCCGTCGCCGCAACAATGCCCCCCACCGGCAGGTAACGGGTAAAACCCTCACGCATCCGTGCGATATTGATGTCGAGCATCATCACCACGAAGAGGAACAGCACCATTACCGCACCGACGTAGACCAGTATCAGGGTGATGGCGAGGAACTCGGCCTCAAGCAGCAGCCACAGCGCCGAGGTGGTGACAAAGCAGAGCACCAGAAACATCGCGGCATGCACCGGGTTGCGCACCGTGATCACCGCACCGGCACTCAGCACCAGCATGGTGGAAAAGATATAGAAAAGTATTTGTTCAAAACTCATGCTGTCATCCGTCTATCGGTAAGGTGCGTCTTCGGCACGGTCGGCGGCGATCTGCGCCTCATACTTGTCACCCACTGCCAACAGTTTTTCCTTGGTCATCAGCAGGTCATCGCGGCACTCGCCGTGATACTCGTAAATACGGGTCTCGACAATGGCATCCACCGGGCAGGCCTCTTCGCAGAAACCGCAGAAGATGCACTTGGTGAGGTCGATGTCATAACGGGTGGTACGGCGGGTGCCGTCGTCGCGCTGGGCCGACTCGATGGTGATCGCCATCGCCGGACAGACCACCTCGCACAGCTTACAGGCGATGCAGCGTTCCTCCCCATTGGGGTAACGACGTTGCGCATGCAGACCACGGAAGCGCGGCGACATCGGCGCCCGCTCCTCCGGGTATTGCACGGTAAATTTTTTGCGGAACAGGTAGCGCCCGGTAACACCCAGACCACCGCGCAGTTCTTTAAGAGTCAGGCTCTTTAGTGTGCGAAATAAATTCATATCAATATCCGATCTCAGGGTTACGCCGCATTACAGCCAACCAGCCATAACCATTACCCCAACCACCAACAGCCAGACGATGGTAATGGGGATGAAGACCTTCCAGCCCAGACGCATGATCTGGTCATAGCGATAACGCGGGAAGGTGGCACGGAACCAGAGGAAACAGAAGAGGAAGAACGCCGTCTTCGCCAGCAGCCAGTGGATGCCATCACCCATCAGGAGAGAAATACCGGTCATTTCGGGGATCAGGCTCGCCGGGATCGGGCTCAACCAGCCACCGAGGAACATCAGCGAGGCGAGCATCGAAATGAGGATCATGTTGGCGTACTCCGCGAGGAAGAACACCGCGAAGGTCATGCCCGAATACTCCACGTGGAAACCGGCGACGATCTCAGACTCCCCCTCGGAGACGTCGAAGGGGGCACGGTTGGTCTCGGCCACGCCGGAGATAAAGTAGACGATGAAGAGCGGGAACAGTGGGATGAAATACCAGTTAAACAGGCCGTAATCGCCGCTTTGTCCCGTCACGATTTCACCCAGATTAATGCTGCCTGCGGCCATCAGCACACCGACCAGGGCAAAGCCCATGGCGATCTCGTAGGAGACGATCTGCGCCGCCGAACGCATCGCACCGAGCAGCGCATATTTGGAGTTGGAGGCCCAGCCGGCGATGATCACACCGTAGACACCGATGGAGGTGATCGCCAATACATAGAGCAGGCTGGCATCGATATCGGCCAGCACCATCTCACTACCGAAGGGCACCACCGACCAGGCTGCCAGGGCCGGGGCCATCGAGAGGATCGGCGCAAACAGGAAGAGGAACTTATCGGCCCCGCCGGGGATGATGATCTCCTTGAACATCAGCTTCACCGCATCGGCGATGGGCTGACCCAGGCCCCACAGTGACTTGCCGAAGAAGCCGACACGGTTCGGCCCGATGCGGATCTGCATAAAACCGATCACCTTGCGCTCGGCATAGGTGAGGTAGGCAACGCTGAGCAGCAGCGGCACCATCACGATCAGGATCTGAATCAGGGTCACGGCAAACGTCACCAGCCAGGGCCAGAGGCCAAATCCTAATAGAATATTTTCAAGTGTCTCGAACATCCGGTCTTATCCAGTTGTTGTTATACGTTAGTCAGTTCGACGGCAACAAAGCCACCGCCCAGTCCCACCGTGGCACTGAGGCCAGCAGGCAGGTAGACCGCGTTATCGGGCAGACGCGCATCGAGCAGCAGCGGCAACACCACCTCGGCCCCATCCTGTGTCAGCTTTGCCTCAACCGCAGTGGCCAGTCCGGCCTTCTCGGCGGTGGCGCTATTGATACGGATCTGCCACAGGTCGGCATCGGCGGTGGCCTGTAGCGGAGCGGCACGACGTACCATCGGGTCAACCGCGTAGATCGGCACATCGGCGATGCGCAGCAGACCTGCAGGCAGCGCACTGATGGCGCTCGGATGCCAGGCCGCACCCGCCGGGGCAGGCTCGCCGCAGGCCGCCTTGAGTTCATCACGAACCTCCTCGGCGGAGTTCTGTTCAAAGCCCGTGACATCAAAGAGGTTGCCCATGACACGCAGGATCTTCCAGGCGGGGCGGGCCTCGCCTGGGGCCGCGACCGCACCGTTAAATGACTGCCAGCACCCCTCGGTATTGACGAAGCTTCCGGCTGTTTCGGCAAATGTGGCGGCGGGCAACAGCACGTCGGCATAATCGCGCAACGTATCCGAGGCGAAGCTATTGATGGCGACGACGAAACCGGCACCCTGCATCGCCTGCAATGCCGCAGCAGAATCGATGCAGTCAAGCTCAGGCTCAACGCCGAGCAGCAGATAGCCCTGCATGCCGGCCGCAAACATCGCCTTCCAGTCGAGACCTGCTGTATCAGCCGCACTACCACCGACACCACGGTGTGGCAGACAACCGGCCAGTGCGGCACCGGCACCGTTGCCCTCAGCAAGGATGCCGACATGACAGCCACTGAGCGAAGCAATGAGATTGGCGATAGCGCGCAGCTCGGCCGCCGCGGGGTGACTCTGCACGCCCTGGCCCAGCAATATACTGCCCAGCTTGGCCTCGGTCAGATTCTTTGCGATGGTGCGGTGTGCGTCATTCACCTCGGCACTCTCAATGGCCTTGGCAATGGTCTGCGGTGCCGACTCCTTAGTCGATTCAATAAGGGCCTTTGCCACGGCCAGCAGTTCACCACCCATATCGAGGACAATCGATTTCTCTGCAAGGGTAAAGGCCATATCGTAATCAACGGCGTTAATCGCCATCACCTTCGCACCCTTGCGTGCCGCCTTACGCAGACGCTGCGCCAGCAGCGGCACCTCTTTACGAATGTTGGAGCCGACCAGCAGCACCGCATCGTTCTCTTGCAGTGAGACGATGCTCTGCCCCAGTCCAGGGAAGGCAGCCTGCTCGTTCTGGTCGCGGAAGTCCTGCTGACGCAGACGGTGATCGATATTGTTACTGCCGATACCGCGTATCAGTTTCTGTAACAGATAGTGCTCTTCGCTGGTCGCGCCCGGGGCCGCCAGGGCACCGATCTTATTGGCATCTATCGCCTTCAGCCCTTCAACGGCAGATGTGAGGGCGGTATCCCAGTCACACTCCTGCCATACGCCGTCCTTTTTGATCTGCGGTTTGCTGAGGCGATCTTCGTGGGCAAGCGCGGTATAGCTGAAGCGGTCACGGTCGGCGATCCAGCACTCATTGACCGCCTCGTTGTCACGGGCGACGACCCGCATCGCCTTATGGCCACGGCTATCAATACGGATGTTGGCACCAACACAGTCATGAGGAGAGACGCTCTGATGCGCCTGCAATTCCCAAGGACGTGCGGAGTAGCGATAGGGCTTATCGGTCAGAGCACCTACCGGACAGAGGTCGATGGCGTTGCCGGAGAGCTCAGAGTCAACGGTGTGCTCCATGTAGGTGGCGATATGCATATGCTCACCACGACCCGGTGCACCCAGCTCCATCACCCCACCGATCTCCCTGCCGAAACGGACACAACGGGTACAGTGGATGCAGCGGCTCATATCGGTGGCGATCAGCGAACCGAGGTCCGGGTTGCTCACCACCCGTTTGCTCTCGGCATAGCGTGCAATATCATTGCCGTAACCGAGCGCCATCTCCTGCAGATCGCACTCACCACCCTGATCACAGATCGGACAATCGAGAGGATGGTTGATCAACAGGAACTCCATCACTGCACGCTGCGCGGCGATCGCCCTGGGCGAACGGGTAAAGGCCTTTAGACCCTCGTTCACCGGGGTGGCACAGGCGGGCATCGCCTTCGGTGCCTTCTCCACCTCGACCAGACACATGCGGCAACTCGCCGCGATGGAGAGTTTGCTGTGATAGCAAAAACGCGGGATCGTAATCCCCGCCTCATCCGCCGCCTCAAGCAGCATCTGCCCTTCACGGGCCTGAATCGTTTTTCCGTTGATCTCGATGTTTACCATCGTCAGTCTCGACTCTAATTAATTCTTATAGTGCAAAGAGTGGTCAAGCGGCTTAACCGCCTACCATGCATTTTTTGTGATCGATGTGGTACTGAAACTCGTCACGAAAATGCTTCAGGAAACTCTGTACCGGCATCGCCGCCGCATCACCCAGTGCACAGATGGTGTTACCGGCAATACGATCCGCCACGCCCATCAGCTGATCCAGATCTTCGCTACGGCCCTCGCCATGTTCGATACGGTGTAATACACGTGCCAGCCAGCCGGTGCCTTCACGACACGGTGTGCACTGCCCACACGACTCTTCAAAGTAGAAGTGGGAGAGACGCGCCAGCACCTTGACCATGCAGGTGGACTCATCCATCACGATCACCGAGCCGGCACCAAGCATGGAGCCGGCCTTGGCAATGGAGTCATAATCCATATCCATCGCCATCGCCACCTCGGCGGGCAGCACCGGGGTGGAGCTACCACCAGGAATAACCGCCTTCAGGGTGTGACCGTCACGCACACCACCCGCCATCTCAAGCAGCTCGGCAAACGGTGTGCCCATCGGTACCTCGTAGTTCCCGGGCTTGTTTACATGGCCGGAGACGCAGAAGATCTTGTTGCCACCGTTGTTCGGCTTGCCCTGCTCCAGGAACCACTGGCCGCCGTTCTTCAAAATCACCGGTACAGAGGCAAGTGACTCGGTATTATTAATGGTGGTGGGACGGCCGTAGAGACCAAAGCCCGCGGGAAACGGCGGCTTGAAGCGCGGCTGCCCCTTCTTGCCCTCGATTGACTCGATCAGTGCGGTCTCTTCACCGCAGATATAGGCACCGGCACCAAGGTGGGCATGGGCATCGAAATCAAAGCCGCTGCCAAGAATATTCTTGCCCAGCAGACCGGCGGCACGCGCCTCTTCCAGCGCCGCATCGAAACGCTCGTAGGGCTCCCAGAACTCACCACGGATATAGTTGTAACCGACGCTGGCACCGATGGTATAGCCGGCAATGATCATCCCCTCGATCAGCTGGTGCGGGTTGTAACGCAGAATGTCACGGTCTTTACAGGTACCGGGCTCACCCTCGTCCGAGTTACAGACAATGTACTTTTGTCCCTCGACATTGCGCGGCATGAAGCTCCACTTAAGTCCGGTAGGAAAACCGGCACCACCACGTCCACGCAGGGCCGAGGCCTTCATCTCTTCGATGATCTCATCGGGTGTGATCTTATCTTTCAGGATCTTCTCGATAACCTCATAGCCGCCATTGGCGCGGTAGGCTTCAAGTGTCCAGGAGTTATCGACACTCAGGGTACGGAAACAGACTTTATTGCTCATTCTTCCAGCCCCACCCTTAGTCCAGACCATCGAGAATGGCGTCGATCGATTCCGGCGTCAGGTTCTCGTAGTAGTTCTTGTTCAGTTCGAACATCGGTGCGTTAACGCAGGCCCCCAGGCACTCCACCTCTTTCAGGGTGAAGCGGCCATCCTCACTGGTCTCGCCCATCTTGATGCCCAGGCGGTTTTGCAGATGCTCAACGACTTTGTCGGAACCGCACAACATGCAGGAGATGTTGGTGCAGACACAGATCTTGTGTTTACCGACCGGAGAGCGCTCATACATGGAGTAGAAGGTGGCCACCTCATAGGCGGCGATGGCATCCATATCGAGATAGGCGGCGACCGCCTGAATCAGCTCATCGGTGAGCCAGCCACCGTTCTGCTCCTGGGCAATGCGCAGACCGGCCATCACAGCCGACTGCTTCTGCTCCACCGGATACTTGGCGATCCAGTGGTCAATATCGGCGCGCGATTCGACGCTCAGCAATTCGATTAAATTCTCAGACATCAGCGGTCGATCTCCCCAAATACAATATCCTGGGTGCCGATAATGGCGACCACATCGGCCAACATGTGACCACGAACCATTTCATTCATTGAGGCGAGGTGGGCAAACCCGGGGGCACGAATTTTCATGCGGTAGGGCTTGTTGGCACCATCGGAGACCATGTAAATACCGAACTCCCCCTTGGGATGCTCGACCGCGGCATAGGCCTCACCCTCAGGCAGACTGAAGCCCTCACTGGCGAGCTTAAAGTGGTGGATCAGCGACTCCATCCCCTCCTTCATCTCGGTACGGGCCGGCGGGGTCACCTTGTGATCAGCGGCGATCACCGGGCCGGGATTTTCACGCAGCCAATCGACACACTGCTTCATAATACGGTTGGACTGGCGCATCTCTTCGATGCGCACCAGGTAACGGTCATAGCTGTCGCCGTTGGTACCGACAGGGATATCAAAATCGAGCTTGTCGTAGACCTCATAGGGCTGCTTCTTGCGCAGATCCCAGGCGATACCGGAGCCACGCAGCATCGGACCGGTCAGCCCCATCTGCATTGCCCGCTCAGGCGACATAATGCCAATATTTACCAAGCGCTGTTTCCAGATGCGGTTATCGGTAAGCAGGGTCTCATACTCGTCGATGTAAGCGGGAAAACGGTTGGTGAAATCCTCGATAAAATCGAGCAAGGAGCCCTGACGGTTGTCATTCAGCGACGCTATCTCCGACTCACTGTGCCATTTGCTGGCACCCTTGAATTTGGGCATACGCTCGGGCAGGTCGCGGTAGACACCACCGGGACGGTAATAGGCCGCGTGCAGACGCGCACCGGATACCGCTTCATAGCAATCCATCAGGTCTTCACGTTCACGGAAGGCGTAGAGGAAGACGGTCATCGCGCCCACATCGAGCGCATGCGCACCCAACCACATCAGGTGGTTGAGGACGCGGGTGATCTCATCAAACATCACGCGGATGTACTGCGCCCGGGTTGGCACTTCGAGCCCCAGCATCTTCTCGATGGTCATGCAGTAGGCATGCTCGTTGCACATCATGGAGACGTAATCGAGACGATCCATATAGGGCAGGCTCTGGATATAGTGCTTGGACTCGGCCAGCTTCTCGGTGGCACGGTGCAGCAGACCGATGTGCGGGTCGGCACGCTCAATGATCTCGCCGTCCATCTCCAGTACCAGGCGCAATACGCCGTGCGCCGCCGGATGCTGTGGCCCAAAGTTGAGGGTGTAGTTACGAATTTCGGACACCGTTTACTCTCCCCCCTCGGTATGTTGTGACTGGTAGCGGTGGTCATCACGAATCACACGTGGCACCAGGGTACGCGGCTCAAGCGTTACCGCCTGATAAATTACTCGCCTCTGCTCTTCGTCATAGATCATCTCGACATTACCACCAAGAGGAAAATCCTTGCGGAAGGGGTGACCGATAAAGCCGTAATCGGTAAGGATGCGGCGCAGATCCGGGTGGCCGTCAAAGACGATCCCAAATAGGTCAAAGGCCTCGCGCTCAAACCAGTCAGCGGAGTTCCAGATGTTGATGACTGAATCGACCACCGGCATCTCATCATCGGCGAAGATACGCAGGCGAATGCGGTGGTTATGTTTGATTGAGAGCAGGTGGTAGACCACGGCAAAACGCGGTCCGGTCCAGCGGCCATTGCCATAGTCGAGGTAATCGACGCCACACACATCAATCAACTGCTCGAAGGCAAAGTCGCCCTCGTCACGCAGTGCGGTGCAAACAGAGAATAGCTGCTCACGTGGTAACTCGACGGTGAGTTCCGAAAACTCCACATGGGTTGCGGTGATCTGGGTGCTAAAGCGTTGCTGCACCTTATCGGCTAATTGCTGATAGTAATCAGACATCGTGATCAGGCTCGTTTTTCAGGCGACGGTTGACGGGCGATGGTGCTGGTGCGACGGATCTTGTTCTGCAACTGCAAGATACCGTAGAGCAACGCCTCCGCCGTGGGCGGACAGCCGGGCACATATACATCGACGGGGACGATACGATCACAGCCGCGCACTACCGAATAGGAGTAGTGGTAGTAGCCACCGCCATTGGCACAGGAGCCCATGGAGATCACCCAGCGTGGCTCGGCCATCTGGTCGTAGACGCGGCGCAACGCCGGGGCCATTTTATTGCACAGGGTACCGGCGACGATCATCACATCCGATTGACGCGGTGAGGGGCGGAAGATAATGCCGAAGCGATCCAGGTCGTAACGCGCCGCACCGGCATGCATCATCTCGACCGCACAGCAGGCCAGACCAAAGGTCATCGGCCACATCGAACCGGTACGTGCCCAGTTAATTACGCTATCGAGATTGGTGGTAACAAACCCCTGCTCGAGACGCCCTTCGATTATTCCCACTGCAGCGCCCCTTTCTTCCACTCGTAGATAAAGCCGATCACCAGAATACCGAGGAACATCACCATGGAGAGAAAGCCGAACATGCCTATCTCACGCAGCACCACGGCCCACGGAAAGAGGAAGGCGATCTCAAGGTCAAAGATGATAAAGAGAATGGCGACAAGGTAGTAGCGCACGTCGAACTTCATGCGCGCATCTTCGAATGCATCAAAGCCGCATTCGTAAGAAGTCAGTTTTTCGCTGTCGGGCTTGTGCGGCCCCAGCAGAAAACCTGCCGCGATCATACCGCCACCGACCACCAGGCCGATGCCGATAAAGATCAGGATGGGTAAATAGTTTTCTAGCATGTAACTGCCATCCCCCTCAAAAGTCCCCAAGCCAGTTGCTCGGACACTGGAAAGTATTAGTGAAAGGCCCCCGAGTTTAGGCAGCGCCAAAAACTCCTGTCAACCAGCCTTATACCCAATATTGTTTATATTTCATTAAGTTATTTATATGCGAACAGCCAGCTTGATAATTATCATGGCTGCCAACAACATCGACCATTCTGCATCAGCAGACATCAAATCACCACCCCTTTACCGACAGATTATAGGGATTTGCCGCAAAAAAAATGTATAGACCCAAAGAGTCTTTTAATTATGAATATCAGTACGTTGTAATAAGGGACTAAGATCTTTTTCTGAGAAGTGTTGAGACGAAAAAAAGCCCAAGCTAAAATCTAGCTCAGGCTTTTTTTAAGAATTGGTGCCGAAGGCCGGACTCGAACCGGCACGGGTCTCCCCACCACCCCCTCAAGATGGCGTGTCTACCAATTTCACCACTTCGGCAAGGTACTACTAATTTGGCTGCGCGGTCTCGGTTTCAGCCGCGGGTACTGCTGGCACCTCTTCGCTTGAGGTCTCGTTTGGTACCTCTGTTGCCGGTACTGCTGGCATGTCGCTGGCGCTCTCTACAACAGCGGCCTGCGGCGCGGACGGCATATCTTCTGCGACTACTGCCCCGGAGTCAACCACTTCTGTCAGCGCAGATTCGGTCACACTGCCGTTATCCACACCACGGCTGGATACTACGGCCAGCGTCAGGCTGGTGGTGAAGAAAACCGCCGCCAAAATCGCTGTACCGCGAGTGATAAAAGAGGAGGAACCTTGGCTACCAAAAACGGTAGAAGAGGCCCCGCTACCGAAGGCTGCGCCCATATCCGCACCCTTGCCCTGCTGCAGCAACACCAGTGCAACCACGCCAATGGCGGCGAGGACGTGAACGATAAGAATGACTGTTTCCATGTTTCTCAATACTTCTCAGTTAATTAGCCTGCCGCACGGCAGATGGTGAGGAAATCCTCGGCCTTGAGTGAGGCACCGCCGATGAGTCCACCGTCGATATCGGGCTGTGACAACAACTCGGCGGCATTGGCCGCATTCATGCTACCGCCGTAGAGGATCTGCACCTTCTCGGCAACGTTGGTATCCTGCTCTGCTAGGATCTTGCGAATAAAGGCGTGAACCTCCTGCGCCTGCTCGGGGCTGGCGGTCTTGCCGGTGCCGATGGCCCACACCGGCTCGTAGGCGATAACGCCATCGGCCAGGGCAGCAACACCCTCCAGGTCGATCACGGCCTGAATCTGACGGGCACAGACCTCTTCAGTGACACCCGACTCACGCTCACCCAGGGTCTCGCCGATGCACAACACAGGCTTGAGGCCAGCGGCACGTGCCACGGCGTATTTTTTCGCAACGACGGCATCGTCCTCTCCATAGAGGGTACGACGCTCGGAGTGGCCGACCAGCACATACTTGCAGCCAAAGTCGTTAATCATCTCAGCAGAGGTCTCACCGGTGAAGGCACCGCTGGCCTCGGTGCTAAGGTTCTGCGCACCCCAGGCGATGGGGCTGCCGCTCAGCTGCGCTGCTACTTCACCGAGGTAACAGGCAGGAGGACAGACGGCAACTTCAGAGTCAACCACGTCACCAATGCCCTTTTTGATGCCGTCCAGCAGCTCCTTAATGGAGGCCTTGGAACCGTTCATCTTCCAGTTACCGGCAACGAGTTTCTGTCGCATCCTGTTATCCCCTGACTGTCTGCTCTAATGAGTTGAATCGACGTGTAAAATTAAGCCGCGAATACTACCGGTGTGCGGCGCATAAATCAATGTAGTTTATGGGATATCACTGAGGTTTCACTCAGTAACGGCCTGCTCCACCACCCCTGCCAGCTGTTTCGCCAGTCGCTCCACCTGGGCGGCATCCTCGCCCTCCACCATCACACGCACCAGCGGTTCAGTGCCCGAGGGGCGCAGCAGCACCCTTCCGCTGTCTGCAAGCTCCTGCTCGGCATCAAGCACGGCCTGTCGCACCCGCTCTGAGCCATCGAGGTCAAACTTCTCACTCAGGCGCACATTAATCAGGGTCTGCGGGTACTTGGTCATGCCGGATTTAAGCTCGTGCAGTCCCTTGCCCTGCTCCACCATCGCACCGAGTACCTGAAGTGCGGAGATGGTGCCATCACCGGTGGTGGTGCAGTTGAGACAGATAATGTGGCCGGAAGACTCCCCCCCCAAACACCAGCCACTCTCGCGCAGCTGCTCCATCACATAGCGATCACCCACCTTGGCGCGGGCAAAGCCCATACCCAGCCGCTTCAGGGCATGCTCCATTCCCAGATTGCTCATCAAGGTTCCGACGACACCAGGCAACTGGGGATCACGCGGCTGCGAGGCGATGACATAGAGCAGCTCATCGCCATCCACCACCTCCCCCTCATGGTCCACCATAATCAAACGATCACCATCACCATCCAGGGCGATACCGACATCTGCCCCCTGTACCATCACCTCATGCTGTAACACCTGCGGATAAGTGGAGCCACAGTTAACATTAATATTGAGGCCATCAGGCTCTGCACCAATGACGTGAACCGAGGCCCCTAACTCACGCAACACACTGGGGGCGACGTGATAGGTAGCCCCATTGGCACAGTCTACAACGATCTTCATCCCCTTCAGATCGAGATTTTTGGGGAAGCGACTCTTGCAGAACTCGATGTAACGGCCGCCGGCATCGACCACCCGTCGCGCCTTGCCCAGCTCTGCCGAGGGCACCAGCTCCATCGGTTTATCCAGCTCGGCCTCGATCGCCAGTTCAACCTCATCGGGCAGTTTGGTGCCGTCGGCAGAGAAGAATTTTATGCCATTGTCCCCAAAGGGGTTATGTGAGGCACTAATAACGATTCCGGCATCGGCGTGCAGGGTACGGGTAAGATAGGCTACCGCCGGGGTGGGCATCGGACCGAGTAGCAGGATATCAACGCCAGCGGCGGCCAACCCCGCCTCCAGTGCCGACTCAAACATATAACCCGAGATGCGGGTATCCTTACCGATCAACACCTTGCCGCCGTTGCTACGGGACAACACGCGTCCGGCGGCCCAGCCGAGTTTGAGCATGAAATCGGGGGTAATGGGGTAGTGCCCCACCTTGCCGCGAATCCCATCGGTACCGAAATATTTTCGACTCACTCTATTCCCCAGAAATATTTACAAATCACGGTTCTATTATGACTGCGCGTGTAACAGAAAACCGCGAGGCGTTTCACAGCGCACCACTTACCGCTGCCACCATCTTCAGCGCATCAGCTGTTGCCTGCACATCGTGAACCCGAATCAACTGCGCCCCCTGCAACGCGGCCATCGTTGCCGCCGCCACGCTACCGTGAAGGCGCTGCTCCAGCGGTACATCCAACACCCCACCGATCATCGACTTGCGCGACATACCCACCAGCAGCGGCGCACCCAGCGCATGAAAGCCGGCCAAGTGTTTAAGTAAAGAGAGGTTATGCTGCAACGACTTGCCAAATCCAAAACCGGGATCCAGCAAGATCCGCTCACGGTCGATTCCCGCCGCCTCGCAGGCAGCGATGCGCTCACGCAGAAAGGCCTGAACCTCCGCCACCACATCCCCATAGTGCGGTTCGGCCTGCATGGTACGCGGCTCCCCCTGCATATGCATCAAACAGACCGGCAGACCCGTCTGCGCCGCCGCCTCTAACGCACCTTCACGACGCAGGGCGTAGACATCGTTAATCATTCCCGCCCCGGCACTGGCCGCCGCCCGCATCACCTCCGGCTTGGAGGTGTCGACCGAAATGGGCACCGACAACACGGGGGCCAGGGCCTCGACCAATGGGATCACCCGCGCCAGCTCCTCCTCTAGCGACACCTCGGCGGCACCGGGGCGGGTCGACTCACCACCGATATCGATGATCGCCGCCCCCTCCTCCACCATCCGCAGGGCCTGTTCAATAGCCTGCTCACGACGCACAAATTTCCCACCATCGGAGAAGGAGTCAGGGGTGACATTGAGGATCCCCATGATGCAGGGTTGGGTAAGATCCAGGGACATACCGGCGCAGTGGATAATCATGGGGGGATTATACAGATGAGCTATCAGCTTTCGATACAAAAACGCCCCGATAAACGGGACGCTTTTTTTGTAGTCAGACAGTAAATCAGTGCTGCCCGGCAGGCCCACCCAGCGGCGCATCGGGCGAGGCCGCCTTTTTCTCGACACCGGTATCCGCACCAGCACCCGGTCCCTGGTCATCCTCAGTCCAGTCGGCGGGTGGCTTGGGCTCCCTACCGTTCATAATGTCGTCAATCTGGCTCGCATCAATGGTTTCAAACTTAATCAGCGCCTGTGCCATCGTGTGCAGCTTATCCAGATTTTCCTTCAGCAGTCGCTCTGAGCGCTCATAGTTGCGATCAATGAAGTGACGGATCTCCTCATCAATAATATGGGCGGTCTCATCCGAGACATTCTTATGCTGCGTCACCGAACGACCGAGGAATACCTCACCCTCCTCCTCCGCATACATCAGCGGACCGAGCTTTTCTGAGAGACCCCACTTGGTCACCATGCTGCGAGCCATCTCGGTAGCACGCTGGATATCATTAGAGGCACCGGTGGTGACGGCATCCGGACCAAAGATCAACTCCTCGGCGATACGGCCACCGAAGAGGCTGGAGATCTGGCTCTCAAGTCGCTGCTTCGAGTAGCTATAGCGATCCTCGGTAGGCAGGAACATGGTGACACCCAGGGCACGACCACGCGGGATAATGGTGACCTTATGTACCGGGTCATGCGCCGGCACCAGAAGCCCCACGATGGCATGTCCCGCCTCGTGGTAGGCGGTGAGCTTCTTCTCATCGTCGGACATCACCATCGACTTGCGCTCAGCGCCCATCATGATCTTGTCCTTGGCGCGCTCAAAATCATCCATGCTGACCACGGTCTTATTGGCGCGGGCGGCAAACAGGGCCGCTTCATTCACCAGGTTGGCAAGGTCAGCACCGGAAAAGCCGGGGGTGCCACGGGCAATAATGCCGGGCTTGACGTCATCGGCCAACGGCACCTTGCGCATGTGTACGGTGAGGATCTGCTCACGGCCACGCACGTCAGGCAACGGCACCACCACCTGACGGTCGAAGCGGCCGGGGCGCAGCAGCGCCGGATCCAGCACGTCAGGGCGGTTGGTGGCGGCGATCACGATCACCCCCTCGTTGCCCTCAAAGCCATCCATCTCCACCAGCAGCTGGTTGAGAGTCTGCTCACGTTCATCGTGACCGCCGCCGAGGCCTGCGCCACGGTGGCGACCCACGGCATCGATCTCATCAATAAAGATAATGCAGGGGGCGTGCTTCTTCGCCTGCTCGAACATGTCGCGCACCCGCGAGGCACCGACACCGACGAACATCTCGACAAAATCGGAACCGGAGATGGTAAAGAAGGGTACCTTGGCCTCACCGGCGATGGCCTTGGCCAGCAGCGTCTTACCGGTGCCGGGGGAGCCTACCATCAGCACGCCGCGCGGAATCTTGCCGCCCAGCTTCTGGAATTTGCTCGGATCGCGCAGGAACTCGACCAGCTCGGCCACATCGTCCTTCGCCTCTTCCACACCTGCGACATCGCCAAAGTTGACCTTAACCTGATCCTCACCCAGCATCCGCGCCTTGCTCTTGCCAAAGGACATCGGGCCACCCTTGCCACCACCGCCGCCCTGCATCTGGCGCATGAAGAAGATCCACACCCCAATCAGCAACAGCATCGGGAACCAGGAGATAAAGATCTGCATCAACACGCTCTGCTTCTCGGGCGGCTGGGCATTGACCTCGACACCGTTATTCAGCAGATCGGCCATCAGGCCCGGGTCATCGGGGGTATAGGTGCTGAATTTCTCACCGCTGTGCATCTCACCTATCAGGGTATTGCCCTCGATGCGCACACTTTTCACCCGCTTCTGCTTCACATCGGCGATGAACTGCGAATAGGTCAGCGGCTCCTTTTTCACGGTCTGTGGTCCAAAACTGGTGAATACCGTCATCAATACGAAGGCAATGACCAACCACAGCAGGATATTCTTGGCTATATCGTTCAAACCGGGCCTCAACTCTCTTTAATAAATTCGTCAGCGTTACCGGCTAAACCCACGATAGACGCCATTCCTAAGATGTTTGGTACGTTACTATACAAAATAGTTCAGCGCCAACACATAGACCTCTCGCGAACGGGCGCGTGAAGCCGCCGGTTTGCGTATCACTATTTTGCGAAAACTCTTGCGGCACTCTTTAATAAAGGCATCAGATCCCTCCCCCTGAAACAGCTTCAGCAACATATTTCCTCCGGGTTTCAATACGTTACGCGCCAGGTCCAGGGTCAGTTCACACAGGTACATCGCCTTGGGCTGATCGATAGAACGCATACCACTCATATTGGGGGCCATATCGGACATTACAATATCCACCGGGCGACCATCGAGGGTGGCAAGCAGGCGGTTAAAGACCTCCTCCTCCTGAAAATCGCCCTGCAACACCTCGACCCCGGGCAGCGCATCCATCGGCAGGATATCGAGCGCCACCACCATGCCATCGTCGCCGACGATATCGGCGGTGATCTGCGACCAGCCACCGGGGGCCGCCCCCAGATCCACCACCGTCATGCCGCGCTTGAGCAGCTTGTCCTTCTCATTGATCTCCAGCAGCTTGTAGGTGGCTCGGGAGCGATAGCCCTCCTGCTGGGCGCGCACCACGAACTCATCGTCAAAATGCTCCTTTAACCACTCTTCACTGCTTTTACTTCGCGCCATCGGTTAAACCTGTTGCATATTGAATTGGCTGGGGCTATCTTTGCCCCCCATTTTCACCAAAGTATACTCGTAAAGCTATGTCACTCGCCGCCGCACAACAACGCCATCTGCGTAAACTCGCCCACAACCTCAAGCCACTGGTGATCATCGGCGGCAATGGACTCACCGATAATGTCGCTAACGAAATCGATCAGACCCTGGCCCATCACGAGTTGATCAAGGTGCGGGTGAATGCAGAGGATCGTGAGGAACGCGATGCCATGATCGCTGCTATATGTGAGACGCTGGAGTGTGCCCTGGTGCAACGCATCGGCCATATCGCGGTGATCTACCGCGCGGCAGAGAAGGCGGTTATCCGCCTGCCCTGAGTGACTCACGGCGCGGCAGGCCTATCATCACCAGCAGTGCCATACCAATAACCGAGTTGGCCAAATAGAGAAGAGAGGCGATGCCGTGCAGCACGCCGAAGCGGGCCGCGGCACCACTCCCCTCGATAATCCCCTCTGCCTTGAGTGCCGCCATCTGCGGCTGCAGCACAAATTCTCCCAGCACCACCAATACCAGCATTGCAATGAGCAATTGCACACGGCGCTCTCGAATAGGCTTTACGCTTTGCATCCAGAACGAGACAAGCAGTGCCGTACCGCAGCCCATACCGATAAGGCTGACACCGGTGAACATCTTGCCCGCCAGCATTCCCGCCAGAGCGCGGTCCTCCAGCGAGGCAAACAGAGTGGGGACCGCCAGATATCCGATAGACCAGAGCGCCCCCACCCAGAGACTGAGTAACATGCGCTCGCCATTCGTCTGCACTAGACCCATTGAACCATTCCCAGTCCTTAATGCTTCAATCACTCGTAGCGAACGTCCAGAATCTCGTACTCACGTATCCCGCCGGGGGCCTGCACTTCGGCCACATCGTCAACAAACTTGCCGATCAGGGCACGGGCGATGGGTGAGGTGATGGAGATGCGCCCCAGCTTGATATCGGATTCGTCCTCGCCGACCAGCTGATAGGTCACCTCGGTATCTTTTTCGATATCTAGCAGGTCAACCGTGGCACCAAACACGATCTTGCCACCCGCATTAAGGCTAGTCGGGTCGATGATCTGGGCGTTGGAGAGCTTGCCCTCTATATCCTGAATGCGCCCCTCAATAAAGCCCTGCTGCTCACGTGCGGCGTGGTACTCGGCGTTTTCCTTCAAATCGCCGTGCTCACGCGCCTCGGCAATCGCCTTGATCACGGCAGGGCGTGCTACCGCCTTCAGTTCGGTCAACTCATCCTGCAGTGCCTTGGCACCACGGGCGGTCATCGGTGTCTTATCCATTAATTCAGCTCCTGATGCAGGTCTTGCAGACGGTTCACATCGATCTGGTCGCGACGATTCATCGCGCGGCAGCTTGCCGCGGCACCGGCCAGCGTAGTGGTATAGGTAACCTTGTGTTGCAGCGCCTCACGACGAATGCTGTAGGAATCGTCAATCGCCTGCTTACCTTCGGTGGTGTTGACGATGAAGCTAATCTCATCGTTCTTGATCATGTCAACGATGTTGGGGCGATCCTCATCCATCTTGTTGACGATCTGACACTCCACCCCGGCCTCAGTCAGCACGGCAGCGGTACCACGGGTGGTCACCACCTCGAAGCCGAGTTTGGAGAGGTCGCGGGCGATCTGGATCACACCCGGCTTGTCCGAATCACGCACGCTGACAAAGGCACGACCCGACTCAGGCAACACGATACCGGCCCCCTGCTGTGCCTTGTTGTAGGCCTCACCAAAGGTGCGCCCGACTCCCATCACCTCACCGGTAGACTTCATCTCCGGGCCAAGGATGGGGTCAACGCCGGGGAACTTGATGAAGGGGAATACCGCCTCCTTCACCGAGAAGTAAGCGGGGATGATCTCTTTTAGCTCACCCTGCGAGGCGAGGCTGTTACCGACCATGCAGCGAGCCGCCACCTTGGCCAGTGGACGCTGCGTCGCCTTGGAGACAAAGGGCACGGTACGCGAGGCACGCGGGTTGACCTCCAGTACGTAGACATCGTTGTCCTTGATCGCGAACTGGGTGTTCATCAGCCCGACCACCTTCAGGCCATGCGCCATGGCCACAATCTGCCGGCGCATCTCATCCTGAATCTCTTCAGATAGGCTATAAGGGGGCAGCGAACAGGCGGAGTCACCGGAGTGCACTCCGGCCTGCTCAATGTGCTGCATGATGCCGCCGATCAGCACATCCTTACCATCACAGATGGCGTCGACATCGACCTCAATCGCATCATCAAGGAAGCGATCCAACAGCACCGGGGACTCGTTGGAGACCTTCACCGCATCACGCATATAGGTGCGCAACTCCGACTCGTTATAGACGATTTCCATGGCACGACCACCCAGTACATAGGAGGGACGCACCACCAGCGGGTAACCGATCTCCTCGGCCAGCCTGACTGCGGTCTCCGGATCACGGGCGGTACGGTTGGGTGGCTGGCGCAGGCCCAGCTCCTCGATCAGCTGCTGGAAGCGCTCGCGGTCTTCGGCCAGATCGATGGAGTCAGGGGTGGTGCCGATGATCGGGGCACCGGCGGCCTCCAGGTCACGGGCCAGCTTCAGCGGGGTCTGACCGCCGTACTGCACGATCACGCCCTTGGGCTTTTCCAGGTCAATGATCTCCAGCACATCCTCCAGCGTCAGCGGCTCGAAGAACAGGCGATCCGAGGTATCGTAATCGGTAGAGACGGTCTCGGGGTTACAGTTGACCATAATGGTCTCGTAACCGTCTTCGCGCATCGCCAGCGCCGCGTGTACGCAGCAGTAGTCAAACTCAATGCCCTGACCAATTCTGTTAGGGCCGCCACCGAGCACCATGATCTTGTCGCGGTCGGTGGGGTTGGCCTCGCACTCCTCCTCGTAGGTGGAGTACATGTAGGCGGTGGAGGTGGAGAACTCGGCAGCGCAGGTGTCGACACGCTTGTAGACCGGGCGGATACCGTGCTGGTGACGCAGCTTGCGGAACACATCCTCGCTGACGCCAAGCACCTTCGCCAGGCGGCGATCCGAGAAGCCCTTGCGCTTGAGCTTACGGACAAATTTGTCGTCAAGACCGTCAAGACCGAGGGCGGCGGCCTCTTTCTCCAGCGCGATCAACTCTTCGATCTGCACCAGGAACCAGGGGTCGATGTGGGTCAGTTCGTTAACCTCTTCCAGGGTCAGCCCCATGCGGAAGGCATCGCCGACGTAGAAGACACGCTCGGCACTGCCGCGGCGCAGCTCGCGACGCAGGGTATCCATCGCATCGGCATCATTGATATCGATGATCTCATCAAAACCATCAACCCCGATCTCCAGGCCACGCAACGCCTTCTGGAACGACTCCTGCTGCGTGCGACCAATCGCCATCACCTCACCCACCGACTTCATCTGGGTGGTGAGATTGGAGTCGGCCTTGGGGAATTTCTCGAAGGTGAAACGCGGGATCTTGGTGACCACGTAGTCAATGCTCGGCTCAAACGAGGCCGGGGTGGCGCCACCGGTAATGTCGTTCTGTAGCTCATCCAGGGTGTAACCGACCGCCAGCTTGGCCGCCACCTTGGCAATGGGGAAGCCGGTCGCCTTGGAGGCCAGCGCCGAGGAGCGGGAGACGCGTGGGTTCATCTCGATAATGGTCATGCGACCGTTCTCGGGATTGATCGCAAACTGTACGTTGGAACCACCGGTCTCCACCCCGATCTCGCGCAGTACCGCCAGCGAGGCGTCGCGCATGATCTGGTACTCTTTGTCGGTCAGGGTCTGCGCCGGGGCCACGGTAATCGAGTCACCGGTATGCACGCCCATCGGGTCGAAGTTCTCAATGGAACAGATGATGATGCAGTTGTCCTTGCGGTCGCGCACCACCTCCATCTCGTACTCTTTCCAGCCGAGGATCGACTCTTCGACCAGCAGCTCGCTGGTCGGTGAGAGGTCGAGGCCGCGCTCGCAGATCTCGACAAACTCCTCCTTGTTATAGGCGATACCGCCACCGGAGCCGCCCATGGTGAAGCTGGGACGGATGATGGTGGGGAAACCGACCTGCGCCTGCACCTGCCACGCCTCTTCCATCGAGTGGGCCACCGCGGCCTTGGGCATATCCAGACCAATCTTGGTCATTGCCTTGTGGAACTTGTCACGGTCCTCGGCCTTGTCGATGGCCTCTTTGTCGGCACCGATCATCTCTATACCGTGCTTCTCCAGTACCCCTTCACGGGCCAGGTCCAGCGCACAGTTAAGTGCGGTCTGGCCACCCATGGTGGGTAGCAGCGCATCGGGCTTCTCTTTTTCGATGATCCGCTCTACCGCCTGCCAGGTGATAGGCTCGATGTAGGTCGCATCGGCCATCTCCGGGTCGGTCATGATGGTGGCGGGATTGGAGTTCACCAGGATGACCCGGTAGCCCTCCTCGCGTAGCGCCTTACAGGCCTGAGCACCGGAATAGTCGAACTCACAGGCCTGACCGATAATGATCGGGCCGGCACCGATGATGAGAATGCTTTGGATGTCTGTACGCTTTGGCATAGCAGTCTTTTACTCAATCTGTTTAATCAAACGGGGCGTCACCGCCCCGAGAATTATTTCTTACTATCTTCAATCAACTCGATGAAGTGATCGAACAGCGGGGCCACATCGTGCGGGCCGGGACTCGCTTCAGGGTGCCCCTGGAAGCTGAAGGCCGGACAGTCGGTACGGTGTACCCCCTGCAGTGAACCGTCGAACAGCGAGCGATGGGTGGCCCGCAGGTTATCCGGCAGGCTCGTCTCATCCACCGCAAAACCGTGGTTCTGCGAGGTGATCATCACCACGCCACTATCGAGGTCCTGCACCGGATGGTTGGCACCATGGTGGCCGAACTTCATCTTCAGCGTCTGCGCACCACTGGCCAGAGACAACAGTTGGTGACCGAGACAGATACCGAACATCGGCAGACCGGTTCCGGTCAACTGCTTAATCGCATCAATCGCATAGTCGCAGGGCTCAGGATCCCCGGGACCATTGGAGAGGAAGACACCATCGGGCTTGAGCTTCATCACCTCGTCAAACGGGGTCTTGGCCGGCACCACGGTGAGGCGGCAGCCACGGTCCACCAGCATGCGCAGGATGTTGCGCTTCACACCATAGTCGAAGGCCACCACATGGTGCGGCAGGGCCTCTTCAATGGGGCCATCGGGGTGACCCGGCAGGCCGCCCTCTAGCGTCCAGCTGCCCTGTGCCCACTCATAGGCCTGGCCGGTAGTCACCTCTTTGGCCAGGTCCATTCCCTTGAGACCACCAAAGCCCTTGGCGGCAGCGACCGCCGCCTCGGCGTCGATGTTCTCACCGGCGACGATGCAGCCGCTCTGCGCGCCCTTCTCGCGCAGGATGCGGGTCAGCTTGCGGGTATCGATGTCGGCAATACCCACGACATTGTTATCGCGCAGGTACTGATCCAGCGGTCGCTGGCTGCGCCAGCTGCTGGCAAGCAGCGGCAGGTCGCGGATCACCAGGCCGCTGGCGACGATGTGAGAGGACTCCTCATCTTCGTCATTGGTGCCGGTGTTGCCGATATGGGGATAGGTCAGGGTAACGATCTGCCGCGCGTACGACGGATCAGTCAAAATCTCCTGATAACCGGTGAGCGCAGTATTAAATACCACCTCACCCACGGTCTGCCCTTCATTACCGATAGACTCCCCCCAGAACAGGGTGCCATCTTCAAGGGCCAGTAGGGCCGGTTGCCGCAAGGTAACCTCCACGTATTAGATGCGCAAAGCGGGAATGACCCGTTCAGGCCCTTCCCGCTAAAATTCGATAAGAGTGTCGAGAACAGATCCGTTCCGACTTAACAGGCAAATTGTACTGGATTGGGGGCCGTGCTGTCCACGGCGAATCAGGGAAAAATGGCCTGTAGTGCCCTCCCGGACAAAACAAACCTCAGCATCAGCGATTGACATGAACAGCGCTTACCCGCCACCTCACAAACAAAAAAGCCGTTCACTTGAACGGCTTTTTTCCATCAAAATGAACCATCACCCTTATAGGAAGGTCAGGATCTCCTGCTCGATATTTTCCTTATCGATAATGGTGCCCTGTGCGATGAGCTTATCGAACAGGGAGCTAATCACCTCAGGGATGGCGATACCGGCCTCGTTGGCAATCGACTTCAGGGCATCGATATCGCGGGCATCCTCCTCGCCGGTCAGGGCGTTGGCGATCACCGGCGAGAACTTGGTCCACTCGGCGGTGGAGTAGGCAATGGTCTTCAACGGCTCGGTGCGACAGGTGTCGTAGGTCTTAAAGCAGGTGGCAGTGTGCGGGTCCATCAGGTAGCCCGTAGCGAAGGCCTCTTTAATATACTGCTTACCCTCGGCATCGTTGCAGAAATCGGCAGCGAAGATGGCCTGCAGTTGCGCCAGCTCATCGGCAGTAAGTTCGTAGTGCTTATCGCTATCAAGCTGCAACATCAGCTCTTTGGTACGCGCGGCACCAAACAGGTCGAACAGCACCCGCTCGATATTGGAAGACTTGAGGATATCCATCGCCGGTGAGGTAGTAGGGATCACCGAGAGGCTACGCAGGTCGTAGCGCCCGGTATTGATCAGCCGGGTCAGGACATTGTTATTGTTCGAGGCGATGAGGATCTTCGCCACCGGCAGCCCCATCTTCATCGCGTAGTAACCACCCAGTGCATTACCGAAGTTGCCGCTGGGCACATTCAGGTAGACCTTCTCCCCCAGCTCAATCGCCCCCTGGCGCACCAGCTCCAGGTAGGAGTGAACGTGATAGATGGTCTGGAAGATAATGCGGCCAAAGTTGACCGAGTTGGCGGCAGAGAGGTGGATATTCTTCTGCTGCAGCTTCTCCCTGAAGGTCGCCGAGCCGAGCAGCTGCTTAAGCGCCGCCTGGGCATCGTCAAAGTCACCATGAATGCCGATCACCTTCAGGTTGGCCGCATCCTCGGTCACCATCTGCAGGCGCTGCACATCCGAGGTGCCGCCATCCGGGTAGAGGCAGGCCACCTGCACATTGGCACGGTTCTTAAAGGTCTCCAGCGCCGCCGGGCCAGTATCACCCGAGGTGGCGGCCAGGATCAGGTAGTTCTCCCCGCGCTTCTGTGCCAGCGCCGAGAGCACGATACCGAAGGGCTGCAGGGCCATATCCTTAAAGGCGCGGGTCGCGCCGTGGTAGAGCTCGCTCACGTAGAGGTCGTCACGCACCTTCACCACCGGCACCGGGTTGGCCGGGTCATCGAAGTGGTCGTAGAGCGCCAGCGCCTGCTCGATCACCTCCTGATCGATGTCGATGGCAAAGGCGGCCAGGATATCGCGCGCCAGGCTCTTGTAGTCGGCATTCAGGTGGTCGGCGAGGAAGGAATCCCCCAAATCTGGCAGGGATTCGGGGGAGTAGATGCCGCCAAAAGAGGACATCGGGTTGAGAATAGCCTCTGAAAAACTGACCTTGAGGGGCTTCTGGCCGTCGTTACCACGGGTTTCGATAAAGTTCACGGTTAGTCCTGAATGCTTGTATGACGTTATGGAATTGCGGGGCATTATAGCGAATTCGGCAGCGGGGTTCCTCAGGATTTTCTGCCGTATTTACGGTTGACGGCAATGTTCCTACTACTCCGCCACAACCGTATCGATCAGCAACTGCAAGCTCTGGTTTCTCCTCCATTCATAAACATCGAGCCGCTAGGCTATCTGTACATGCTGTGGTTCCAATACCAACACCGAGTCATTAAGATTAAAGTCGGTGGCATCGCCACTCTTCCCGGAGTGTGACCAGTGCCACTGCACTCTCGCCGACTATGCGGGCTCTTGCCACATCGAATCAACCGTCGAATAGGGGTTCGACACTCCACTTGCTCAGGGTATTTCGCTGTGAAGTTGCATTGCCTGTGCCTTCATTGTAAAGGCAGGACAGCCCTCACACCTCCTCTATTGGAATAGTTAATCTGGCACATGTTCCACCACCCTCACGTTCCAGCAGCTGTACCGTCCAGCCATTTGTATCCGCGAGCTGACGGACAATAGCTAGCCCCAGACCACTTCCTCCTGTCACGCTGCTGCGGGATTTTTCCAGTCTGAAAAAAGGTTGGAATACGGCTTCACGCTGTTCTGGAGGAATGCCTGGCCCATGATCCAGTACCTGAATAATGAGAAAGTTATTCTCACAGAGACATTCTATGCTTACCGGTTTCCCTTCGCCATAACGTATTGCATTTTCCAACAGGTTTGAAACGATGCGCTGGAGTGCCAGCGGATTTAGCATAAAGCGGAAGGTTTTATCAGAACGCCACTCTATCAGTTGTTCTCCTTGCTTTGCCGCTTCAATAATATGATCCAGTGCCTCAGAAATCCGTGTCGGCTCCTTTTCCTGATTGTCCAATTCCAGGTTGACCTGAAGCGCCTGTCCAATAAGTCGGTTAACAGATTCGAGATCCCGGTGAATTCCATTCATCAACTGTGCATCCCCGCCATCGTTGGGTAGCATAGCCAGGGCTAACTGAATTTGAGTGAGGGGGGTTCGAAGATCGTGTGAAATCCCTGCTAGCATGGTCGTGCGGTTGGCAAGTAACTCTCTCACCTGGATGTTCATGCGGTTAAATTCCCTGGCAAGAACGGCCAGCTCTTCAGGCCCTTCCTCTTTCACAGGATCCGGCCACTGTCCTTTTCCTATTAATTGCGCTGCCTGGTAAAGACGTTCTATGGTAACAGTCAGGCGTCGTGTAAGTAGGAGTGCAGTGATAAAGGTTAAACAAAATCCCGTAATTAGGAGAACAAAAAAGGCTACTGATGGCTTAACGCCTATACGTGAACGTGAAAAACCAAAGCGCAATATATCATCGGATAAGGGGACATCGGCCCAGAACCAATCCTCACCTTTTTCATCCTGGCTTGTTTTGAGGCGTATCTCTTTGCCCAACTGTTTATCAAGAGATGCTTCAAGAAAAAACAGGTATGGAAGCAGGCTTGTTGAGTCACGTAATGGCACATCAGCACTAGTTAATACGAGATCATGCTTTTTTCGCATTTTTCCTGCAAACACCTCACGCTCGGCATTGGGTGTGGCTTCCCATGTTTCGGCGGCATGGGAAATGATGCTGGCCAGATCATCCGTCGCGATCTGTCCAAGTGGCACCACCATGTAATAGGCTATGGTGGAAAGCAGAATCATCATGAAACCAATAGATACGACTCCGATGGTTAAGATAATCTTCCAAAAGAAACTCTTAAACTGTAAGAATCGCATGCTGATTACGCTTTCCCTTGTCGTGAAAAAATATAGCCCGAACCCCAAACAGTACGTAAATAAACCGGTTGAGTGGGATCGGGTTCAATTTTTCGTCGCAAGCGTCCCACACAGACGTCAATGCTGCGATCGAGAGGGGAATGCTCATAGCCTTTGGTCATTTCGAGCAAGCTATCGCGAGTCAATACTCGATTTGAGTGCTCAAGGAAGATGCGTAAAAGTGTGAACTCACCCGAGGTAAGAGTGATCTCCTGTCCATCCCTGCTGAGTTCATGCTTTTGTAGATCCAGGGTAAAAGGACCAAATGTAAGAATATGCTCTTCACTGGCGGTGGGCTGTTTAACTTCATTGCACCGGCGTAATACTGAACGGATTCTGGCCAGCAACTCCCTTGGATTAAAGGGCTTGGTGAGATAGTCATCTGCACCCATTTCAAGGCCTACAATTCGATCAAGTTCCTCACCCCTCGCGGAGAGAATAATGATAGGCATATTTTTCTGCTGTCGTAATCGACGTCCAATCGAAAGACCATCTTCACCGGGAAGCATCAGGTCAAGAATAACCAAATCGACTTCATGACCAGAAAGATATCGATCCATGGCCGTGCCATCCTCAACAGCTTCAACAGTAAACCCCTCCTTCGAAAGATAGCTCTTCAGCAGCCTTCTTAGTTCAGGTTCGTCATCGACGACCAATAGACGTGATTTATTTGTGTTCAATAGGTGTGCCTGCTCTTTTATTGTATTGACATAATTCTGTTACAAATTGGTTACATCTTGTTACCACTTCGCCATCATTCAGTTAAATATTGTGTTTATTGTATACATTGAGTGAAACGACGCAAACATACCGAGGAACAACACCAATGATACTCCAACGCAATAAAACGCAAAAATCAGATAACCGCATTCCATCCATGCAGAAGCTTAAACGATCTTCTATCGCAGCAGTACTTATTGGAAGTTCTATTTTTGCAACCAATGTGAGTGCCTCCGACCAAAGCCTGAAAGAGCTAAAGAAGGTTTTGCAGGGGCAGATAGAGCTTATGAAACCTGAATTACAAGACAAGG
Source organism: Thiohalomonadaceae bacterium (assembly GCA_041554195.1). Lineage (GTDB taxonomy): Bacteria > Pseudomonadota > Gammaproteobacteria > Thiohalomonadales > Thiohalomonadaceae > JAPHSX01. The sequence goes on along the minus strand of JBFFMJ010000002.1, from coordinate 8,937 downwards.
TAAAAGGGCTGTCAACGGACACCAAGATGTCTCTGATGTCAATACTGGCCATGCACAACCAGTATAGTGAACGAGCCACCTTGCGCCAGGTTATGACGGAAGTATTATCTGATTTCCAGAGCACACTTGCAGGGGTTATGACTGACAACCAAGAACAGGCTGCTGCTAGTGCACGACGTCTTGCAAATCACCGTATTCCGGTAGGTGGTCTTCTTCCTTACCTGGGACTGGAAAACATTACCGATGAGCGTTTGGCAGTACTTGATGGTTTTAACAGCGATGTCGAAGGGAATGCTCTGAAGCTTGCCAGTGCAGCGGAATCGGGTGACATGACAACAGCGGCATCACTAATGGGAAAAATCAGCACCGGATGTGTCGCATGTCATGGTTATTTTCGTAGCCAGCCAGGAGTTTCTAATCTGTTGCGCTAACCCGACCTGATTGCTGAAGTTGATCGCAATTATCAAATTTAAAAACCGGTTAATACTAACGGTCACCTGGGAGTAACATCATGAAATGCAGTATAAGCTTACTGTCGGCTAGCATAGCGCTAGCGTGTGTCATGCCAACATATTCTCTTGCCGCTGGAGGAGATTCAGATGGCAGCTCTACCTTAGAGCAACGCCGTGCCCTGTCAAACAGGATAAAACAGTTACGGGAGTTGAGAAAAGAGCTACCTATACCCGTGCCTGCAGGGCTTTTTGGCATTTACGCCTTTCCTGAAAAAGGTCAGGGCGTAGCCGGTGTAAACTTCCAACATCATGAGTTTAGCGGATTGATACAAGGCAGTGAATCCATTTCCGCGGAAACAGCTGTGGCGACGGCACCCAACCGATTTTTTGGTGATCCCATGCAGCCCCCAACCCTGCGAGTCGTGCCTGAAAAAGCGCAGGCCGATGTGATATATCCGTTTGTGAACTTCGCTGTGAACGAGCAATTTGCGCTGGTCGCTCTTGCGCCCCTGATCCGTAAGCAGACAGTGTTGGAGACCTTTGATGCCCCCGGCCTGAACAGTTTGGGAACCAATACGGTTACCTCAGACGGATTGGGAGATATAAAGTTTGGTTCTGTTTTTAGAGCCTACAATAGCGCTAAGCATAATGTGGTACTTGATCTTGTTTTAAGTGCACCGACGGGAAGCATCACGGAAGAGGATAATAACCTGACTCCGATGAACACGATGGTGAAAAGCCGCCTTGCCTACGGCATGCAGCTGGGTTCTGGTACTTGGGACAGTCTACTTGGTGTTGCCTATTGGGGTAAAGAGAATCAGTGGGGATGGGGGGCGCAATATCTTGCTACGATCCCTCTTCAAAGTGAGAACGGCGAGGGTTGGCGCTATGGAGATAAACATGAAGCTACCGCATGGATGTCCTATGAATGGAATCCAGATCTAGTTACTTCTGTTAGATTGCGTGGTGAAAGCCAGGGCGAGATTCAGGGAATCGACCCGGAGATCTATGGCCCTGGTCTAGGTGCCAATCCAGATAATTACGGCGGAAAAAGGGTTGAGGTTGGTATTGGGGTCAACTGGATGCCTGCTCTTGCAAATAACCTTAGTCTGGAATTGCTAATGCCAGTTAATCAAGATCGCAATGGAGTTCAGGCCGAGCATGATTTAAGTATGATGATTAGCTGGCGCAAAGGATATTTCTAAGCGATTAGTTTTACATAAAGAAAAAATGCCGTGTAAAGAAGTGCGCTCACAATATTGCCACCAAACAGGGTGCATATTTCAATGTGTTTTTCTCATCGCGGCATTACTGCACAGCACTTTATATGAAAACGAATTTCAATTTATTTATCTCGATTTTATAAATTTTGAATAGAAGGACTATGCCATGACTGTTGATAAGTTAGTACGTTTGTTTGCTGGTTTGATGATCCTATTGAGTGTTGCCCTGAGCCATTATGTGCATCCCGACTGGTTCTTTCTCACCCTGTTTGTTGGTGCCAACCTATTCCAGAGCGGACTTACAAACATATGTCCTCTTTCGAGCATTTTAAAAAAACTGGGGGTACCAGCCACAACATCTTGTTGAGGGCAGGGAATGTAGGAATTTCACTTGAAAAAGGCAGCCTATTGGCTGCCTTTTTCAGTATAGTTTATCGTTGCAGAGCACTAAGTAGGCCATACTAAACGCGAAAATGTAGTAGCCCCTACTCCGCCGCCACAACCGTATCCACCAGCAACTGCAAACTCTGATTCCCCCGCCACTCGTTAACATCGAGCCGATAGGCGATCTGTACATTCTGTGGCTGCATCTTGAGCAGTGACTCATCCACATTAAAGGCGATGGCATCGACGCTCTGTCCCGAGTCTGACCAGCGTAGCTGCATCTTGAGGTGACGCTCGCCGACGATGCGCGCGTTCTCCACCTCAAACCAACCATCGAACAGCGGCTCGACAAAGCCCTGGCCCCAGGGGGTTTCACTGCGCAGGCGTGCGGCCAATGCCATCGTTGCCTCCGCTCCACTCAGCTCGCCATCACTTTTCAGGGTACCGTGCAGGTCGGCCTCACTTAGGTGACGGCGTACCTCGGCATCAAAGGCCTGTTTAAAGGTTTCAAGGTGATGGCGATCAAGGGTGAGACCGGCGGCCATGGCATGGCCGCCGAACTTCTTCAGCAACTCGGGATGGGCGGCGGCGACGGCATCGAGGGCGTCACGGATATGTACCCCTTTTACCGAACGGGCGGAGCCCTTGATGTCGCCGTTGGCGGCATCGGTGAAGACGATCACCGGGCGGTGCAGCCGGTCCTTTATGCGCGAGGCGAGGATGCCGATCACCCCCTCGTGCCAGTCGGGGTCGTAGAGGCAGAAGCCGAAGGGAAGCGAGGCATCGTCATTCAGGTTAAGACGCTCGACCTCGGCCAGCGCCTCATCGCGCATATCGCCCTCGACGGCGCGCCGTTCGTGGTTCAGCTCCTCCAGGCGAATCGCCAACTGTCGTGCCTCATTGATATTGTCACTGAGCAGGCAATTGATGCCGATGGTCATATCCTCCATGCGCCCGGCGGCGTTGAGGCGCGGGCCGAGACCGAAACCGAGGTCGCTGGAGACCAGTCGTGAGGTGTCGCGTTTACTCGCCTCGCACAGCGCCTGAATACCAGGGGAGGCGTGACCGGCGCGAATACGTGCCAGCCCCTGCGCCACCAGGATGCGGTTGTTGTGATCCAGCACGACCACATCGGCGACGGTGCCGAGGGCCACCAGATCTAACAGGGTGGCGAGGTTGGGGGCGGCCAGCCCCTGTTGTGCGAACCAGTCCAGTTCTCGCAGGCGACTGCGCAGTGCCAGCATCACGTAGAAGATCACCCCTACCCCCGCGAGATTCTTACAGGGGAAGCTATCACCCGGCTGGTTGGGATTGACCATCGCCTCAGCCTGCGGCAGCTCGCTGCCCGGCAGGTGGTGATCGGTGACCAGCACCTTGATCCCGGCCTGCTGCGCAGCCGCCACCCCCTGAATACTTGAGATGCCATTATCCACGGTGACGATAAGGTCGGGGTTACGCTCAGCGGCGACGGCGACGATTTCGGGCGTCAGGCCATAACCGTACTCAAAGCGGTTAGGCACCAGAAAATCGACCTCCCCTGCCCCAAGCATGCGCAGTGCCTTGACCGCCACGCTGGTGCTGGTGGCGCCGTCGGCATCAAAGTCGCCAACGACTAAAATACGCCACTGCTGTTGCAGGGCCTCGACCAGCAGCGCAACCGCCTCATCGATCCCTTTTAACTGTTTGAATGGCAGCAACTGATCGAGCGAGTGGTTCAGCTCTTCACTGGAGGTGATGCCGCGGCTGGCGTAGACACGCGCCAGCAGCGGCGGCAGGTCGGCGGGGAAACCCTCGGGGATCGCCACTGGCTTGCGACGCGTAATTTGATGTGTGCTCTGATAACCCAAGTTAATCACTCTTTAACAAATCAGACAGCGGCTTGTGCCGACGCCACCAACGACGTAAGTCAGTACGATCAACCGCCCAACGCCCCACCCCCGGAAACTCGATCACCAGCTGCGACAACTCGCCACCCTGTAACAGAGCCAACAGTGGGGCAAAAAGTTTTTCTTCCAGCTGCGCAAAGAGTTCTGTGGTCGGTACTGGTGATTGTAGTGAATCATCGACCCATAACACCCTTCCTCCCGCCTGCGACCATTCACTCAAGCTTGTCGATGAAGGCTCCGCTGTCGCCACACTATGCAGTCGCGCCAGACCCCGGCTGAGACCATCCTCCGCAATCACACGATCCCAGGCACAGATCATTGCGGCCTCCGGCAGGCTACCGCCACCCCAGAACCAGAGGCCGTTCACCGCCTGTGCCCCCTGCTCGCTTCGTCGTGCATTAACCGGGCTTGAGTGCAGCACCATCTGCACCTCGGTCATCACCCGTTGCCACGCCATCGCATCATCACCCTGCGGTAACACGGCACCCACGCTTTGCCCCAGTGCCTGCTCGGTGGGAATGGTGGTCATGGAGAGCGATTGCGGCAGACGCAGCAGCCAGCGTTGCGGTGTGGCGGCAATAAACTGCCAGCCATCCTCAGCATAGATTTTATTCAGCTCGGCGACCAGTTCATCGGCCTCTTCCTGGGTCAGAGCCAGCTCATGATAAGCGGAGAGATAGAGCTGATCACGGTCGGCGACAAGATGTACCGGGTCAACACACAGCCACCAGCCACTGTCGGCATCCAGTTCAGCACTGAGGGCACAGAGCGGTGCTACCGGCAGCTCGCCCTCCGTCGCCAGCGCAAAATGGGCAAACAAACTCGCGTTCTGATCATCGGTGGATTTCGTGAACTTGCCCTTCGACAACAGCCTCTGCATGGCAGGCATCTCGGGCCAGACCATGTCGTTGCCAAGACGCGGCAGAAGACCGGGGAGCAACAGGGTAAGTGATGAGTTCGTCGTCATAAGGTTCTAAACAAAAGGGGGCCAGCGGCCCCCTTGTTGGCAAGACCGGCCGAAGCCAATCAGCCCAGGCTCTCCATGCGGATGCGAGTCACTTCACCGCTGATCGCATCAAGCTTCTCAATCGCGGCCAATGCGCCGTTCATGTTCTGCTCTTTCACCCGCTGGCTCAGCATGATCAGGGTGACACTGGACTCACCCTCGGCTGGCTCCATTTGGCGCACCGCTTCGATAGAGATCCCCGCCTCGGCGAAGATGCGGGTGATGTCGGCCAGTACGCCGGGACGGTCTTCCACCTGCAGGCGCAGGTAATAGGCGGTCTCGACCTCATCCATAGAGAGGATAGGATGCTCGGAGAGCTGATCCGGCTGGAAGGCCAGATGCGGTACGCGGTTCTCCGGGTCGGCGGTGAGGGCTCGCACCACATCAACGATGTCGGCCACCACGGCAGAGGCGGTCGCCTCGGCACCGGCACCAGCGCCGTAATAGAGGGTCGGGCCAACCGCATCGCCCTTCACCAGTACCGCGTTCATCACTCCATCGACATTGGCGATAAGACGGCGCTCGGGAATGAGGGTCGGATGGACACGCAGCTCGATACCGGCGTCGGTACGACGCGCCACACCCAGGTGCTTGATGCGATAACCAAGCTCTTCGGCATAGGTGACATCTTCACGGGTGATTTTGGTGATCCCCTCGGTGTAGGCCTTGTCGAACTGCAGCGGAATGCCGAAGGCGATAGAGGCGAGGATGGTCAGCTTGTGCGCCGCATCGATCCCCTCCACATCGAAGGTGGGGTCGGCCTCGGCATAACCGAGCGCCTGCGCCTCGGCCAGCACGTCAGCAAAGTCGCGGCCCTTGTCGCGCATCTCGGTGAGGATAAAGTTACCGGTGCCGTTGATGATGCCCGCCAGCCACTCGATGCGGTTAGCAGAGAGACCTTCACGGATCGCCTTGATAATCGGAATACCACCGGCCACCGCCGCCTCAAAGGCAACGACCACGCCCTTCTTCTGCGCGGCGGCAAAGATCTCATTACCGTGCTTGGCGATCAGCGCCTTGTTGGCGGTAACCACGTGCTTGCCGTTCTCAATCGCCTTCATCACCATTTCAAGGGCGAGGCCGTCACCACCGATGAGCTCGACCACCACATCCACCTCGGGGGCATCGACCACCTCGGCCGGATTGGTGGTAAGGGTGATGCCGTCGGTCTCACAGATGCGCGGCTTGCTCAGATCGCGGGCCGAAGCGTGGCTTACCTCGATGGCGCGACCGGCACGGCGGCTGATCTCCTCGGCGTTGCGTTTAAGGACATTAACAGTGCCGCCACCAACGGTGCCGAGGCCCAGCAGGCCAATTTTTACGGGGTTCATATCGGTTTCTTTCTCTAAATTTAAAATTTGTTATAAGGTGCCGTGGCGCTTGCGATAGCCGTGCAGGAAACGCTCGATGCGGCCCACCGCCTCGGTCAAATCGTCCGGCATCGGCAGGAAGACCATGCGGAAGTGGTTCTGATCACCCCAGTTAAAACCGCTGCCCTGCACAATCAGCACCTTCTCCTCCTTGAGCATCTCAAGGGCGAAGGCCTGATCGTCGGCGATAGGATACATCTTCGGATCGAGACGGGGAAACAGGTAGAGCGCGGCGCTGGGCTTTACGCAACTGACACCGGGCAGTGCGTTCATCCTCTCCCAGGCCATATCGCGCTGCTTGCACAGACGACCCGTGGGGGCCACCAGGTCGTTAATACTCTGGTAGCCGCCGAGCGCGGTCTGAATGGCAAATTGCCCCGGCACATTGGAGCAGAGGCGCATCGAGGCGAGGATGTCGAGTCCGGCAATGTAGTCCTGAGCGTGGCGCTTCTCACCCGAGACCACCATCCAGCCGGCACGGTAGCCGCAGGCACGGTAGTTCTTGGAGAGGCCGTTAAAGGTGACGAAGAAGACATCATCGGCCAGCGAGGCGATGGAAGTATGGTGTCCGTCATCGAAGAGCATCTTGTCATAGATCTCATCGGCAAAGATGATCAGCTGGTGCTGACGAGCGATCTCAATGATCTCCAGCAGCAAATCGTTCGGGTAGAGTGCCCCGGTCGGGTTATTGGGATTAATGATGACAATGGCACGGGTATTAGCGTGAATCTTGCTGCGAATATCATCCAGGTCGGGGAGCCAGCCGGCCTTCTCATCACACACATAGTGACGCGGGGTGCCACCGCCCAAGCTCACCGCGGCGGTCCACAACGGGTAATCGGGGGCCGGCACCAGCACCTCATCGTCGTTGTTAAGCAACCCCTGCATCGCCATCACGATCAGCTCGGAGACGCCATTACCGACAATAATATCCTCCAGCTCCACGCCATCAATATTCTTGCCCTGACAGTAGTGCATGATCGCCTTACGCGCGGCGAACAGCCCCTTCGACTCGGAATAGCCGGAGGCCTGGGGCAGGTTGTGGATCACATCCTGCTGGATCTCCTCAGGCACCATAAAGCCGAAGGGGGCGAGATTACCGAGGTTGAGCTTGATGATACGATGCCCCTCCTCCTCCATCAGGCGGGCGTGCTCCATCACCGGGCCACGGATATCGTAATAGACGTTATCCAGCTTCGACGATTTCTTGAGCAGTCGCATATCGGCCAACTCTTTGGCTGGTGTTTTAGTCAAAACAGGCGATCCTTATAACAATGCCGTTAAAGCGCGCTATTATGGGGCAAAATGTAAGCCGTTAACACTACTGGGGCGCTAATTCCCTGTCAATTAACCACAAGTAATAAACCATGAAAATCAGCCTGGAACAGTCCGGGGGCATCTACACCCTCCACAGCTACCGCGACGCCACTATCACCGTCCGCCCCCCCAACGCCGCCCCGGATGATGAGGAGAAGCTGATACGCCTCCAGCGCAGCTGCCTGCTCAGTGCCACCACCCTCATCGATGACTGGCCGCCACAGCAGATGTCATCACTCTCTGCCGAGCATATGGAAACCATTAAACAGATGAAACCCGAGCTGCTACTCCTTGGCAGCGGCAGCAAAATGAGTTTTCCCAAACCCGAACAGCTCGCTGTGCTGATCAAGCTGGGCATCGGCTATGAGGTGATGGACACCGCCGCCGCCTGTCGCACCTTCAATGTGCTGGTCGCCGAGGGGCGTGGGGTTGTGGCGGCACTCTTTGCGGCATAAGCACCCTTCCCGGCCATCCTTGGCCTCCAGGGTATAAATACATCCCTGTACAAAAAAAGCCCCGCGATGCGGGGCTTCTCTGTCAGGAAAAGAGTGGTAGGACTAGATCACATCCCCACTATAGCCCTGACTCTCCATGATCTCACGCAGTCGTTTTAGCGCCTCGATCTGAATCTGCCGTACCCGCTCACGGGTCACCCCAATCTGCTCACCCACCTGCTCCAGGGTAGAGATATCGTAACCATGCAGACCGAAGCGACGCTCCACCACCTCACGCTGCTTATCGGTCAGCTTGGCCAGCCAGGCATTGATATTTTCGCGAACATCCGCATCCTGTAACAGGTCGGAGGGGTCTATATTATTCTCGTCGGGAATGGCATCAATCAGGGTCTTATCACCCTCACGTCCCAGCGGTACATCCACCGAGGTCACCCGCTCATTTAGCCCCATCATTCGCTTTACATCGGCGATGGGTTTATCGAGCATCTCAGCGATCTCCTCACAGCTGGGCTCATGATCCAGACACTGGGTAAGATGACGCGCGGCACGCAGATAGACATTGATCTCTTTAACCACATGAATCGGCAGGCGGATGGTACGCGTCTGGTTCATGATAGCCCGCTCGATGGTCTGGCGAATCCACCAGGTGGCGTAGGTGGAGAAACGGAAGCCGCGCTCCGGGTCGAACTTCTCGACCGCACGTATCAGCCCCAGGTTCCCCTCTTCGATAAGATCCAGCAGGGCCAGTCCACGATTGAGGTAACGACGGGCAATCTTCACTACCAGTCGCAGGTTACTCTCAATCATGCGCTTACGACCCGCCTCTTCCCCCCTCAGGGCCATG
>JBFFMJ010000001.1:0-410807 GCA_041554195.1 Thiohalomonadaceae bacterium | reverse complement strand
GAGGCGTATTGCCTGAATTCCAGATGTTACTAATCATGGCGATGATTAACGCATAACTGCCAGGATGCTCTTATACGGCTGCCTGAATTACTGGCTACGGCATAAATGGTACGTAAACGGAGTTTTCACACAGTCTGGGCCGTTTCCTGATCTCCCCCCCTTCACCCCGCAAACTTAACCACCGCACGAAAGATCCCAACAATCGTCTTGGCGTCGCTGATCTCGCCGTTTTGTGCCATCGACAATGCACGCGCCAGCGGTAGCCAGTGCAGTTCGAACAGTTCGTCTTCATCGGGGTGGCTGCCGACCTCTTTGAGGTCGGTGGCAAGATAGAGGTGGACCACTTCGGTGAAGACGCCGGGGGAGGAGTGGATGGCGCCGAGTTGTGCCCAGTGGACGGCCTCAAAACCGGCCTCTTCGGCCAGTTCGCGCTGTGCGGTGAGTAGTGGCTCTTCACCGTCGTCGCGTTTACCGGCGGGCAGTTCCCATAGCCAGTCGCTGGCCACCGGGCGGTAGTGGCGCAGCAGGCAGATCTCTCCCTGGTCATTCAACGCGACGACGGCGGAGCCGCCGGGGTGGTGGACGAACTGGTACTCGACTTCGAGGCCGTTGGGCAGGGTGATCTGCTCTTCGCTAAGGGTGACGATCTTGCTCATGCGGTGGTGCTCCGTGGCGGGGTAGGGGTGTGGGTGAAGTGGCTCATCACATAACTATCGTAACGTGGCCTACGGCTTGTTAGTAAAGCTCACCCACATGGTCGATATGGGTGAGGTAGACCCGCAGGTCGAACTCCAGCTGGTGGTAGTCAGGCTCCATGTACTCACACAGTTTGTAGAAGGCCTTGTCGTGGTCGCGCTCTTTGATGTGGGCCAGTTCATGTACCACGATCATCTTTAAAAATTCCGCTGGCACGCGGCGGAACAGGGCGGCGATCTTGATTTCGTTCTTTGCCTTTAGTTTATTGCCCTGTACCCGTGCGATATTGCTGTGCAGCCCGAGGGCGTGGTTGATGATGTGGATCTTGTCATCGTAGACGACCTTGCTGATCGGTTTGGAGCTGCGCAGGTACTCTCCCTTGATCGCCATCGCATAATCGTAGAGCGCGCGGGCGGAGGTTATGTCGTGCGCCAGCGGGTATTTGCCGAGCAGGTAGTCACCCAGGCGCTGCTGATCCAGCAGGGTCTGGATCTGGCTGCTGAGTTGCGGCGGGTAGTGGGCCAGGTATTTTAGCGGTGGCAAATGATTACCACATCAGGTCATCGGGTACTTCAAAGTCGGCGTAGGGGTCGTCCTCGTCAGGGGTCTCGGTGGGCTGGTTGCTGAGGATCAGGGTCTCCGCGTCGCGCTGCTGGATCTTCTCGGCCACGGAGGAGGGGATCAGCTCATACTGCTCATCCAGCTTGATAATGCAGAGACGACCATTGCTCAGCTGTTTCTGTTGCGACTCGCTGATATGGATGCGCTTGACCACCGAACCGTCGGTAAAGCTGTAGGCGATATCGCCCCTGTCGGTGGGCTGGCGGTTCATCTCGACCAGCTGGCGGATTTGCGCACCGAGTGCCTTGCGCTCGGCCTCATCCTTGCGCTGCTGGTTGAGCTGGCGATCACGCTCCACCTTCTCGGCCTGCGCCTGTTGCGCCGCGACCTTGGCCTCGTCCACTGTCTCAATTTTGTTCTTCTGCTTTGCCTTGACCTGCTTGTGTTTGGTCTTCTCGATCTTTTTCGCCTTCTTCTGGTCGATAAGACCGGCCTTCAGCAGTTGATCCTGTAGTGACATGGTGTACTCCGGGTGGTGCGGATAATTTGGTGGCACGATGGTAACAAATCACACCGGCTGGCAGAACCTCCAGCCCCCGTCAGTCGAGCTTCTTCACATTGACAAGCGCCAAAGGCCGGTTAGATTTGTATGATGAACCAAGGAGAGAGTGATATGAAATTGCCACTACAGATTACCTTCCGCCATATGGAGCGCTCTGAGGCGCTGGAGACCGATATCCAGGAGAGGGCGGGGAAGCTGGACCAGTATTGTGATCAGATCATGGCCTGTCGTGTCGTCGTCGACCGGCCGCACCAGCACCAGCATCAGGGCAATCTTTACCGCATTAGCGTCGATCTGACGGTGCCCGGTGGTGAGATTGTCGCCAGCCGCGAGGCCAGCGAGCATCATGCCCATGAAGACCCCTATGTGGCGACCCGTGATGCCTTCGCTGCGGTCAAACGCCGTCTGGAGGATTATGTGCGCCGTAACCACAACAAGGTGAAGATGCATGAGGCCCCACCGCATGGGCGAGTGGCAAAACTGATGCGGGAGGAGGGTTACGGCTTTATTGAGGCCATGGATGGTGCCGAGGTCTACTTTCACCGTAACAGTGTGCTGCATGATGCCTTTGATTCACTCGAGGTAGGAAACGAGGTGCGCTTCGCCGAAGAGGTGGGGGAGCAGGGGCCGCAGGCCAGCAGTGTTGCGCTTATCGGTAAACACCATATTGTTGAATAGGTGTTTTGCGCACAGCTTTAGAGTTCAAGCAAATCGATGGTATTGCCATAACCGGGAGTGTAGACCATGACCTGCTCCTCTCGCAGGGTGTCGGCCAGCGTCTGGCGCGCCTCCTCCTCGCCATGGATCAGCACCAGTGGCGGTTGTTGTATAAAGCCGTGATACCAGTCCCGTAGCCCCTGCTGGTCGGCGTGGGCGGAAAAGCCGCCGATGTTGTGGATGGTGGCATTTACCTCTACCTCTTCCCCCCACAGCTGAATGGTGCGGGCACCGTCTACCAGGGCGCGCCCCAGTGTCCCCTCCACTTGATAGCCGACGATGATCACATGGCAGCTGTGGTGCCACACATTGTGTTTAAGGTGATGCCTGATGCGCCCCCCCTCGCACATCCCACTCCCGGCGATGATTAACGCCCCGGAGTGGATGAGATTGATCGCCATCGACTCCTCGGCATAGCGGCTAACGTGCAGCCCGGGGAGCATGAAGGGGGTGTCGCTTGCACCCCAGAAGGCCTTTGCCTCATCTTCATAACCCTCAAGGTGCCGGTGGTAGATGGTGGTCGCCTCAATGGCGAGCGGGCTGTCCAGATACACCTGCCAGCGATCCATCTTCCACTCGTCATAGTGGCGGGCAAAGGCATAGAGCATGTCCTGGGTACGGCCGACGGCGAAGGAGGGGATCAGCACATTACCGTGATCCCACTCGGCCTGTTGCAGGATCGCCGCCACCTCATCCAGGCTGGCCTGCCAGGGCGGGTGGTTGCGATCGCCATAGGTGCTCTCCATCACCACCAGATCGGCGTTCTCAATGGTGGTCGGGCTTCGCATGATGGGGGCCGCTTGGTGACCAAGGTCGCCACTGAATACCAGCTTCTTCGAGACCTCACCCTGCTGCAGCCACAGCTCCACGATACTGGCACCCAGGATATGACCGGCATCGAGCAGGCGTAGCGCCACCCCGGGGAGGATCTCCCGCTTGCTGTCATAGGGAAAGGGTTGAAACTGCTGTAACGCCGCCTCGGCATCATGTGTGGTGTAAAGAGGGCTGACCTGCCGATGTCCACGTAGATGGTGCCGGCGATTGTATCGCGTGGCATCCCCCTCATGAATGTGGGCCGCATCGCGCAGCATGATCTCGCACAGGTCACGACTGCCCGCGTGGGTGTAGATGGGGCCACGGTAACCGCGCTTCACCAGCAGTGGCAGACGCCCTGCGTGATCCAGGTGGGCGTGGGTCAGCACTACCGCATTAATCTCTTTTACCTCAAAGGGAAAGGGCTCAACATTACGCGCCTCATCCGCAGGCTGCCCCTGAATCAGGCCGCAGTCGACCAACAGCTGCTGGCCGCCTACCTTCAGCAGATAACAGGAGCCAGTGACCTCCCCGGTGGCACCCCAGAACGTTAACTCCAGCATCGCTTTACCCCATAAGATGTGAATAGCTAATCTCGTACGTTAAGTATAGGTTTTGTGGGGGGAGGGTAGGGAAGATAAAAAATGGCGTATGTCCACGTTAACTTGAGGGAAACCTTATTTATCTTGATATCCCGAGTATTTTAGTCTAGTACTTTTGGTCTATTGATGTGAAGTCGACGGAGGTGGATCATGAGCAATCAAGTACAGGTGTTTCTGGATCAGGCGGTGTATGACGGCCTGCTTCAACTTCAAGTACCCCCCTGCAGCAGTATCAACGATGTCATTGATCGCCTGCTATTCCATAATGGACATAAAAGTAACGGGGTTATTGGGCTTGAAAGTGAAGAAAGGCACTTTAGCCTGGATGAGGAGATAGAGCGCACCAAGGCCGGCGTTTACGATACAGCGGGAAGTTGATGAACAGAGTGGTTGATTTGCGCATGATGCTTTAGTTCATTCGACTGTCGTGGCAGTACAAACATAACGGTGTGTTTTATCGAATTCTTTTGTCTAGACATGACAGCTTAACCGCCGGTCTTACGTTTTTCTCGCAATAGAGAAGAACAGTCCGTGTTTCTGATATGGTCGACGGGGCAGGGAATTGTGAAATAATTGTGGTGCCGGCATTTCCCTTGCTCGTTCTAATGTCCTGTTGTTAGCAGGGGGGATGGTGCTAAGCAATAACAAGCCAGCCAAGCCTGTTTAGCTGAAAAGCCTCACCGCCGCTTAAACCACCCGGTAATACTCATCCTCTCCCTGCTCCCCTGCATTACCTCATGCCAGTAGTCGTGGCTCAGGAAGGTGACGAAGGTCCCGGCCTCGGGCAGTACGTCGATATACTCATCCACACTTTCACCGTTGGGGTAGAAGCGCAGCTGGCCGCCATCACTCTCTTGCCAGTCATCGTTTAAATAGAGGATGGCGGTGACGGTGCGCCGGTCGTCGTCGCGAAAGCGATCAAGGTGGCGTTTGTAGAAACTGCCGGGGGGGTAGAGGGCGAAATGGCCCTCGAATTCGAAGAGGCCGAGGAACAGTTGTTGGTTGACCTGCTGGCGGTAGTGTTCCAGCAGCTCGAGGTACTGCTTTTGTAGCGGCGCGGCGTTGCTCTCGTCCAGCCACAGAATATGGTCGGAGCGGATCTCGTTGCGCAGGCTGTGCTCGTTGCCCTGGCCGACGCCGGCAATCTTCAACATGCCTGCGTTGATCTGTTGGCGTCCCTCGGTGGCGAGGGCGGCACAGGTCGCCTTGTCGAGAAAGTTGGGGATCACGGCATAGCCGTCGCGGGCAAGGGTCTCGGTGATCCGGGCAAGCCCGGTTTCACCCACCTGTAGCGGGGGGATTTCGCTCATGGTTTCACTCATGGTGTAGCTGGCACCTGTGGTTCTTCTGGCGTAAACTATGCGACCTTTTTCCAGCCACATTCCTGCACGATGCGCACAGTTTACATTAAAACCTTTGGTTGCCAGATGAATGAGTACGATTCGGCCCGTATGGCGGACGCCCTTGGCGTCACCTGCGGGCTGGAGGTCGTCGAGACGCCTGAAGAGGCGGATGTACTGCTGCTCAACACCTGCAGCATTCGCGAGAAGGCGCAGGAGAAGGTGTTCTCGCAGCTGGGGATGTGGCGGCCGTTAAAGGAGAAGAACCCGAAGGTGATCATCGGGGTGGGCGGCTGTGTCGCCAGCCAAGAGGGGGAGGCGATTCAGCAGCGTGCCCCCTTCGTGGATATCGTGTTCGGCCCACAGACCCTGCACCGCCTGCCGGAGATGCTGGGTGAGGTGATCGCCAACCGTGGCAAGGTGGTCGATGTGAGCTTTCCCGAGATCGAGAAGTTCGACACCCTGCCTGAGCCGAAGGCCGACGGCTGTACCGCCTTTGTCTCGATCATGGAGGGGTGCTCCAAGTACTGCACCTTCTGCGTGGTGCCCTATACCCGCGGTGAGGAGGTGAGTCGTCCCTTCGATGATGTGATCGCCGAGGTGGCGGGTCTGGCGGCGCAGGGGGTGCGCGAGGTGAACCTGCTGGGGCAGAATGTGAATGCCTACCGCGGGGTGATGGACGACGGCGAGACCGCGGATCTGGCGCTGTTGATTCGTTATGTGGCCGCCGTCGATGGCATCGACCGCATTCGTTACACCACCTCCCATCCGGTCGAACTCTCCGACAGCCTGATCGAGGCCTACGCCGAGGTGCCCGAGCTGGTGAGCTTCCTCCACCTGCCGGTGCAGTCGGGGGCGGACCGTATTCTGGCACTGATGAAGCGCGGCCATACCGCGCTGGAGTACAAGTCGAAGATCCGCCGGCTGCGCGAGCAGCGCCCGGACATCACCATCTCCTCCGACTTTATTATTGGCTTTCCCGGCGAGAGCGACGCGGACTTCGAGCAGACGATGAAGCTGATCGAGGAGGTCGGTTTTGACCACAGCTACAGCTTTATCTACTCGGCGCGTCCCGGAACCCCGGCGGCGGATCTGCCCGACGATGTGCCGATGGCGGTGAAAAAGGAGCGCCTCGCCCGCCTGCAGGCAAAGATCAACGAACAGGCCAGAGCCATTAGCGAGAGCATGGTCGGCAGCGTGCAGAAGGTGCTGGTCGAGGGGATCTCGCGCAAGAGCGCGGTGGAGGTCTCCGGCCGCACCGAGAACAACCGCGTGGTCAACTTCCCGGCCGGGCGCGAGGTTATCGGGCAGTTTGTCGATGTGCGCATTACCGAGGCCTATCCCAACTCGCTTCGTGGCGAGTTGGTAACCGAATAATCTAATGGAAGAAAAGCTTGAGCGATAACTCACAAAGCCTCGACATCACCCTGGAGCCCGTGGACAACACGCGGCTGGCGAACCTCTGCGGCCAGTTCGATGAGCACCTGCGGCAGATCGAGCGCCGCCTCGGGGTCGAGGTCAACAACCGCGGCAACAACTTTCGCATCATCGGCGACGGGGAGTCGGTGCGCGCCACCGCCGAGGTGCTGAAGGACCTCTATCGGGTCTCGGCGGACGAGACCCTCTCCCCCAAGCGCGTTCACCTCTATCTGCAGGAGTCGGGTATCGAGTCGCTGCTGGAGGAGGATGAGGACGTTGAGGATGTGGTGATCCGCACCAAGCGCGGCGTGGTGAAGGGGCGCGGTCCCAACCAGAAGCGTTACCTTAAGAGCATCCTCACCCACGACATCAATTTCGGCATCGGCCCGGCGGGTACCGGTAAGACCTATCTGGCCGTCGCCTGCGCGGTCGAGGCGCTGGAGCGTGACGAGGTGCGGCGCATTATCCTTACCCGCCCGGCGGTTGAGGCGGGCGAGCGGCTTGGTTTTCTACCCGGAGATCTGGCGCAGAAGGTTGACCCCTACCTGCGCCCGCTCTACGACGCCCTCTACGAGATGATGGGCTTTGAGCGCGTCGCCAAGCTGATGGAGCGCAATGTCATTGAGGTGGCACCGCTGGCCTATATGCGCGGACGTACCCTCAACGAGGCCTTCATTATTCTTGATGAGGCGCAGAACACTACCCCCGAGCAGATGAAGATGTTCCTTACCCGCATCGGCTTCGGCTCGACCGCGGTGATCACCGGGGATGTGACCCAGATCGACCTGCCGCGTGGCACCAAATCGGGGCTGCGCCATGTGGTCGAGGTACTGCAGGGGGTGGATGGCATCAGCTTCAATTTCTTCCTCGCCAAGGATGTGGTGCGCCACCCGCTGGTGCAGCGCATCGTCGGTGCCTATGACAAGTTCGAACGCGAGCAGGCCTCCCCCGGTGATTGAGCTGGATCTTCAAAACGCCCTGGCGCAGCAGCCCCCCGGGCTGCCTGCCGAGCTGGAGTTCCAGCGCTGGGTCGAGGCGGCCCTGAATCAATGTGCGGCGGATCGCGATGAGGCACAGCTGACCATTCGCCTGGTCGATGAGGCCGAGATCACCGAGCTCAACGCCACCTATCGAAATAAAGACAAGCCGACCAACGTCCTCTCCTTTCCCTTCGAGGCCCCGCCCGGTGTCGATATCCCGCTGCTGGGCGATATCATCATCTGTGCCGCCGTGGTGGCGCGCGAGGCCGATGAGCAGAATAAGCAGCTAAAGGCCCACTGGGCACATATGGTGATCCACGGCACGCTGCACCTGCTGGGCTACGATCACATCGATGATGACGAGGCCGAGGTGATGGAGGGGCTTGAAATTGCCCTGCTGGGTGACCTAGGCTATGCAGATCCGTACCAATGAGTAACTACACCGCATGAACGAAGACCGATCTAGCGGTGCCTCCCAGGACGGGGGGCCCCGCAACTGGCTGGAGCGAATAGGGCAACTATTCACCTCAGAACCCAAGGACAAAAAAGAGCTGTTGCAGCTTCTCCGCGAGGCGCAGCAGACGAACCTGCTGGATCGCGACGCGGTCGGTATGATCGAGGGGGTGCTGGATGTCTCCGAGATGCAGGTACGTGACATCATGATCCCGCGCTCACAGATGGATGTGATCGAGCGCGAGTCCTCACTGGCAGAGCTGCTGCCGGTCATTATCGACTCCTCCCACTCGCGCCTTCCCGTTATCGGCGAGAGCAAGGATGAGGTGCTCGGCATCATCCTCGCCAAAGACCTGCTGCCCTATGCGGCGAAGAGCGATAGTGCCGATTTTAATCTGCGCGATCTGCTGCGCCCCGCCATGGTGGTGCCGGAGAGCAAGCGCCTTAACGTCATGCTCAAGGAGTTTCAGACCTCGCACAACCACATGGCCATCATCGTCGACGAGTATGGCGGTGTTGCCGGGTTGGTGACCATTGAGGATGTGCTGGAGCAGATCGTCGGCGAGATCGAAGATGAGCACGATGTGGACGACGAGGACAGCTATATCCTGCCCGCCGGGGCGGGCCACCACTCAGTGCGAGCCCTCACCACTATTGAGGATTTTAACGACTATTTTAAGGTGAACCTCAGCGATGAGGAGTTCGACACCATCGGCGGTCTGGTGCTCAATGGCTTTGGCCGCATGCCCAAGCGTGGCGAGTATGTTGACCTGGAGGGTTTCCGCTTTAGCGTACAGCGCGCCGACAACCGTCGGGTACACCTGCTGGACGTAAGTACCGCCCCCGAGCCGCAACAGGAAGATGAGAGTGGCAACGGTAGCCTAGATGAATCTTCTCTGGTCTGAGGCGCGGCTTCTGCTGATGCTGTTTGTGGCCGGGGCACTACTGCCCCTGGCCTTCGCCCCTTTCGGTTTCTATCCCCTGGCCATGCTCTGCCCGGCACTGCTGTTCTATTTCTGGATCGATGTCAGCCCCAAGCAGGCCGCATGGCGTGGCTATGTCTTCGGTCTGGGGCAGTTTGGCGTCGGTGTCTCCTGGGTCTTCGTCGCGGTTCACGAGACCGGGCAGACACCGGCGATTGTGGCGGGACTGCTGACCTTTCTCTTCGTCTCCGTGCTGGCCTCTATTCCCGCCCTGGTCGGTTACCTGGCGACACGGCTGCGTCGCGGATGCGCTATCGACGGCTGGCGTCTAATCCTGCTGTGGCTGCCACTGTGGTGGGTGGCGGGGGAGTGGCTGCGCGGCTGGCTCTTCACCGGCTTTCCCTGGCTTAACCTCGGTTACAGCATGATCGATGCCCCGCTACGTGGCTATGCCCCGCTGCTCGGGGTCTACGGTCTTTCACTGGCAACCGCCCTTAGCGCCGGGGCCGTATTATGGTTATGGCAGGGGCGTCGGCGTGGCTGGCAGGCGGCACTACCTATGTTGCTAGTGCTGTGGGGTGGCGGCGCACTGCTGGAGCGCATCGAGTGGACCACCCCGGTGGGCGAGCCGCTGCGCGTCGCCCTGATCCAGGGCAATGTGCCGCAGTCCACCAAGTGGGATCCGGATCAGATCCGCCATCGCCTGCAGACCTATGCCTCGCTAACGCGGGATAATTTTGCCAATAGCGACCTTATCATCTGGCCCGAAAATGCCATGACCGTCTTCTACCACACCTTTGAAGAGGACTACTTCAACCCGCTGGCTGCCGAGGCCAGGGCCAGCGATACCGACATTATCCTCGGTGTGCCCGAACTTGATCCAGACGGCGTCAGTTATTACACCACCATGATGAGTCTCGGCAGCCACCACGGTTTCTATCGCAAGCGTCATTTAGTCCCCTTCGGTGAGTTCATGCCGCTCGGTTTCCTGCGCGGCTTGATCACGTTTTTCGACCTCCCCATGTCGAGCTTCAGCCCCGGCAGTGATGAGCAACCACTGCTTGAGGCGGCGGGCCACAAGATCGCCGCCACCGTCTGTTACGAAGATGCCTTTGGCGAGGAGATGATCGATTTCCTGCCTGAGGCCACCCTGCTGGTCAACGGCAGCAACAACGCCTGGTACGGCGACTCATTGGCCCCGCACCAGCACCTGCAGATCTCACGCATGCGCGCACTGGAGACCGGACGTCCCATGCTGCGTGCCACCACCAACGGCATCTCGGCACTGATCGATGATCAAGGGCGACTGATGCAGACCTCGCGGCAGTTTCAGACCGACGTGACGAGGGGCACCGTGCAGGGACGTAGTGGCAGTACGCCTTATATTGATTTTGGGAATTGGGTGGTGGTGTTGGGTTTAACGTTGGGACTATTGTTGATTGGACATCGTAGGGTGGATAAGCGAAGCACATCCACCAACTCGTAAAATAACGCACGGAAAGCAGTAGGGTGGATAAGCGAAGCGCATCCACCAAACAAATAAAACATACGGAGCACGGATGCTATGAGCGATTATCGAAGGGTAGTGGTGCCGGGTGGCGTCTATTTTTTTACCCTGGTGACCTATCAACGCCTACCGTTATTTTCATCGGAAGAGAATATTTCACAGCTGCGCGCCGCGTTTCGCAAGGTACGCGACTCCCGACCTTATGTGATGGACGCCATCGTGGTGCTGCCCGACCACCTCCATTGCATCTGGCGTCTTCCCGAAGGCGACGGGGATTTCTCCTCCCGTTGGCGCGAGATCAAGCAAGAAGGCAACCTCCAGAGCCATAATGCCATTCGCCGATCAACGTCATGAGCGCAGGCTATGGCAACGTCGTTTCTGGGAGCACCTTATCCGCGATGAGGCGGATTGGCGACGGCATCTCGATTACATCCATTACAACCCGGTGAAGCACGGTTTGGCCAAACACCCCATCGATTGGTCGTGGTCGAGTTTTCGTCGTTGTGTTGAGCGTGGTTGGTATGAGGCCTCGTGGGGTGGCACGGAGCCGGAGGGTATAGGCGGGCTTAATTTGGAGTGAATGGTGGATGCGCTGTCGCTTATCCACCCTACGGTGCTACGCAAGAATTAAGCGGCTGGTGGCGTAGATAATATGTAGGGTGAACCAGTGAAGCGCATCTACTAAGCAATAAAACAATACAAGGAATGCCGTAGGGTGGATAAGCGAAGCGCATCCACCTTGCGTTGACCTTACTCGTCCTTCGTAGAAATCCTTCGATACTTCGTCCCCCGGCACTTGGGGCAGGGCGGTATATGCCCGGTTTTGTGGAAGTGGATCTGCTCCCCACACCCTTTGCACTCTAGGGTGCCGATACCGACGATTTCCCCGGTGTGCCACTCACCAACGGCGTTGGCGCGCTGTTCCAGTTTCTCCAGCTCCAGTTTGGTGTGGTCGACCATTTGCGCGAACATTTCGGCGAGGCTACGTTCGACCACTTCGAGGTCGAAGCGTAACCAGTCTCGCAGCTCGCTGCCTGATTCGTTGATGAAGCTGGCGGCGTCGTGCAGGTCGCGGCGCACGTAGTCGGCTACCTCGGCGGCCTCTTCGCGGCTCAGCTCCCCCAGCTCGGAGGCCTTCTCCATTGCGGCATCGATACCGTGGGCAGTGCCCTTGCCCGCATCGGCCATCACAGCGCGAGCCCGTTCCAGCATCAGGTTGTAGGCCACGGTCAGTTTGCTATCCAGCCCCGGAATGTTTTCTTCGCTCATAAGTTTGCTTCCGTATTGGTGAGTTATCCCATCAGTGTGGACTATGGTTTGACTCCTGCCAAGGGGGGCGCTTCTCTGTTGTGGGGCCTTGGGCGGGTGCGGTATCCTTGCAGGCTTATTTTTTCTTAATCACAGGCACTACCGATGGCGTTGGACGAGCACTACACACCCGAATCTCTTGAAGCCGAAGCTCAGCAATATTGGGAAGAGAATCAATCATTTAAGGCGGTTGACGATACTTCTCGCGAGAAGTTCTACTGCCTCTCCATGTTCCCCTACCCCTCGGGTCGGCTGCACATGGGCCATGTGCGCAACTACACCATTGGGGACGTGATCAGCCGCTACCAGCGCATGCTGGGCAAAAATGTGCTGCAGCCCATGGGTTGGGACGCCTTCGGTCTGCCGGCGGAAAATGCCGCGATTAAGAACAAGGTCGCCCCCGCCAGGTGGACCTACGAGAACATCGACTACATGCGTGACCAGCTCAAGCGCCTAGGTTTCGGTTACGACTGGGAGCGCGAGCTGGCGACCTGCCACCCCGACTACTACAAGTGGGAGCAGTGGCTCTTCACCCGCCTCTATGAGAAGGGGATGGTCTACAAGAAGACCGCGCCGGTGAACTGGTGCCCCAACGATATGACGGTGCTGGCCAACGAGCAGGTGATCGATGGCTGCTGCTGGCGCTGCGACACCCAGGTGGAGCGCAAGGAGATCCCGCAGTACTTCATGAAGATCACCGATTACGCCGAGGAGTTGCTGGATGGGCTGGATAACCTGCCCGGCTGGCCCGAGCAGGTGCGTACCATGCAGCGCAACTGGATCGGCAAGTCGCGCGGTGTGGAGCTGGCCTTCGAGGTCAACGGTGAGCCGCTCAAGGTCTTCACCACCCGCCCCGACACCCTGATGGGGGTGAGCTACGTCGCCGTCGCCCCTGAGCACCCGCTGGCTCACGAGGCAGCGAAGGATAATGCCGACCTCGCCGCCTTCATCGAAGAGTGCAAGACCATGGAGACCTCCGAGGCTGCGATGGAGACGATGGAGAAGAAGGGGTGCGATACCGGCCTCAAGGCGATTCATCCAATTAGTGGTGCCGAGGTGCCGGTCTTCGCCGCCAACTTCGTGCTGATGGGTTACGGCGAGGGGGCGGTGATGGCCGTGCCGGCGCATGACCAGCGTGATTTTGAGTTTGCGCAGAAGTACGGCCTGCCGGTGACCCTGGTCATCGCCCCGGTGGATGCCGAAACTGAAGTGGCCCTCGATAAGGCCGCCTTCACCGACAAGGGCGTATTGATCGACTCCGGTGAGTTTAACGGTCTCTCCTCCGAGCAGGCCTTCGACGCCATTGCCGACCATCTGGAAAAAGCGGGCAAGGGCAAGGTGACCATTAACTATCGCCTGCGTGACTGGGGCGTGTCGCGCCAGCGCTACTGGGGCTGCCCCATCCCGATCATCAACTGTCCGACTTGCGGTGCGGTGCCGGTGCCAAAAGAGCAGCTGCCGGTACGCCTGCCCGAGGATGTGGTGCTGGATGGCGTCGGCTCGCCGATTAAGAAGATGCGCGAGTTCATCGACTGCAGCTGCCCGAAGTGCGGCGGCAAGGCGGAGCGCGAGACCGATACCTTCGACACCTTTATGGAGTCATCCTGGTACTACGCCCGTTATGCCAGCCGCGCCAATCCCGAGGCGATGCTCGACAAGAACGCCGACTACTGGCTGCCGGTAGATCAATATGTCGGCGGTATCGAGCATGCCATCCTGCACCTGCTCTACTCGCGCTTCTTCCATAAGCTGATGCGCGATGAGGGGCTGGTCAATTCCGATGAGCCGTTCAAGAATCTGCTCACCCAGGGGATGGTGCTGAAGGATGGCACCAAGATGTCCAAGTCCAAGGGCAACACCGTCGACCCGCAGGAGCTGATCGCCAAATACGGTGCCGACACCGTGCGCCTGTTTACCATGTTTGCCGCGCCGCCCGAGCAGTCGCTGGAGTGGAATGATTCCGGTGTCGATGGTGCTTCGCGTTTCCTCAAGCGGCTGTGGACCTTCGCCAATGAGCATCAGTCTGCGTTGGGTGCTGAGCTGACCAATGCCGCGGCACAAAAGGATTCGCGCCGTGAGATCCACGAATCGTTGGCGCAGGCGCTGAGTGATTTTGGTCGCTACCAGTTCAACACCGTGGTCGCCGCCTGCATGAAGATGATGAACACCCTCGGCAAGGTCGATGGTGAGGGGGGCGATGCGCTGCGCAACGAGGGGATATCCATCCTGCTGCGCCTGCTCTCACCCATCGCCCCGCATATTGCACAGAAGCTGTGGCAGGAGCTGGGATATGGCGACGATGTCCTCACCGCCCCCTGGCCCGAGGTGGATGAAGCGGCGCTGGTGAAGGATTCGATTGAACTGGTGGTACAGGTCAACGGCAAGGTGCGCGGCAAGGTGGAGGTGCCGGCCGGTGCCGACAACGCCGCCATCGAGGAGGCGGCGCTGGCCGATGAGAAGGTGCAGTCCTTTATCGACGGCAAGACCATTCGCAAGATCATCGTCGTCCCCGGACGACTGGTGAACGTGGTCGCTAATTAGATGTTGCTTCGCCGCCTGGCGTTACTCGCACTGATGCTGCTGCTTGGCGGCTGCGGTTTTCACCTGCGCGGTGCGCAGCCGTTGCCCGAGCTGATGGCGAAGATCCAGCTGGTGGCTCCCGCGGGTTCCGATCTGCGCTACGAGCTGGCGGCCCTGTTGCACAGCGCAGGCGCTGAGGTGGTGGAACAGCCCGGTGATGCCAGCGCGATAGTCACCGTACTTTCAGATGAGGTACGTAGCCGTATCCTCAGTATCGACCCGCAGGGCCGTGCGCAGGAGTATGTGCTCACCTTGTCGGTGAAATACAGTGTAAAAGCGCTGGCTGATGAGAGTCCGGCACAGGCGTTGAGCAGTCGTGTCGAACGCGATTTGCGTGTCGACCCGGACAATGTGCTGGGCCGCGGCGCCGAGCAGGAGGTGGTGGAGCGGGAGATGCGCCGCGTTGCCGCGCAGCAGATCCTGCGACGTCTGCGTACCCTGTCATTGGTCACACCAGCGGCCGCTGGCGGCGAGCCCGTTCCCGCACAATGAAGCTGCGTTTTGATCAGTTAGCCGATCACCTGCAACAGGGATTGCGCCCGATCTATCTGTTAAGCGGTGATGAGCCGCTGCAGCTGGGCGAGGCCGCTGATGCCATTCGCGCCGCTGCCCGTGCCCAGGGCTTTGCCGAGCGCGAGGTGATGCATGTGGAGGCGGGCTTCGACTGGAACAGTCTGGCTAGCGCCTCTAACACCCTCTCCCTTTTCGCCGAGCAGCGCCTCATCGACCTGCGCCTGCCCAGTGGCAAGCCGGGTCGTGACGGCGGGGCGGCCCTCAGCGACTATGCCGACAATCCTGCGCCCGATACGGTGTTGCTGGTGAGCTGCGGCAAGCTGGATAAAAACGCCGCCAAGGCGAAGTGGTTTAAGGCCCTGGATAAGGCCGGGGTGACGCTACAGGTGTGGCCGGTGGAGCCTGTGCAGCTGCCGCGCTGGGTACAGCAGCGGATGCGCTCACGCGGCCTTAGCGCCAGCCCCGAGGCGGCACAGCTGCTGGCCGAGCGGGTCGAGGGCAATATGCTCGCCGCGGCGCAGGAAGTGGAGAAGCTGCGACTGCTTTATGGCAAGAGCGCGATTGATGCGGAGATGGTGGAACAGGGTGTGGCCGACAGCGCCCGCTACGACATCTTCGAGCTGGTCGATACCACCCTGCTGGGCAACGCCGATCGGGTGGCGCGCATCATGGAGGGGCTGCGTGGTGAGGGGGTAGAGCCTATCCTCATCCTGTGGGCGTTGGTGCGCGAGATCCGTGCGATGGAGGAGATGGCCTACGAGATTGAGCACGGCGCCTCGGTCGATGCGGTAATGAAGTCGCGCTGGGTGTGGCAGAAACGCCAGCCTGCGGTACGTGCCGGGCTCAAGCGCCACAACCAGCGCCGCTGGTCGCAACTGCTGCGCCGCGCCGTGCGCATCGACCGCATGGTCAAGGGGGCCGAGCAGGGCAACCCGCGGGATGAGTTGGTACAATTGGCCTTATTGATGGCGGGTGTACGGCTCGTCTAGCTGTAACGGTATTTTTTCTTTTCGTTGTCGCTGTTAACAGGTAGGCGCGCAACATAATCTGAAACTGTGTTTAACCAATCAGGATTAAGAAGCATGGATATCAAAGAGTACATGCAGGGGCTGGGACAGCAGGCTCGTGCCGCCTCCCGCGAGATGAACAGGGCGGGCACCAACGCCAAGAACGCGGCGCTGCACGCCATTGCCGATGCGTTGGTGGCAAGCATGGCGACGCTGCTGGAGGAGAACGAAAAGGATCTCGCAGCCGGTCGTGCCAACGGTCTGGATGATGCGCTGCTGGACCGCCTTGCCCTCAACGAGGAGCGGGTTAATGGCATGGCCGAGGGCTTGCGCCAGATCGCGGCGCTGCCCGACCCGGTCGGTGAGATCGGCGATATGTCCTACCGCCCCTCCGGCATCCAGGTGGGTAAGATGCGGGTGCCGCTCGGTGTCATCGGCATCATCTACGAGTCGCGTCCCAACGTTACCGCCGATGCCGCAGCGCTCTGCCTGAAGTCGGGCAACGCGGCGATCCTGCGCGGCGGCTCCGAGGCGGCCCACTCCAACCAGGCGATTGCCGCCTGCATCCATCAGGGTCTGGAGGCGGCCGCTCTGCCCGCCACGGCGGTACAGGTGGTCGAGACCACCGACCGCGCGGCGGTGGGTGAGCTGATCACCATGAGTGAATATGTCGATGTGATCGTACCGCGCGGTGGCAAGGGGCTGATCGAACGCATTAGCGGTGAGGCGAAGGTGCCGGTGATCAAACACCTGCACGGCGTCTGTCATGTCTATATTGATGATGAGGCGGATCTCGACAAGGCGATCGCCGTCGCCTTTAACGCCAAGACCCACCGCTATGGTGTCTGCAATGCGATGGAGACCCTGCTTGTCTCCGAGCAGGTCGCCGAGCAGGTGCTGCCGGAGCTCGGCGGTATGTATGCCGAGAAGGGGGTGGAGCTGCGCGGCTGTACCACCACCTGCCGCATTCTCGCCAATGCCATCCACGCCACAGAAGCCGATTGGGACGAGGAGTACCTGGCGCCGATCCTCGCGGTGCGTGTGGTGAAGGATCTGGATGAGGCGATTGAACACCTGCATGCCCACAGCTCCGGTCACACCGAGTCGATCATCACCGAGAACATTACCCGTGCGCGGCGCTTCCTTGCCGAGGTCGACTCCAGCTCGGTGATGGTCAACGCCTCGACCCGTTTTGCCGATGGCTTTGAGTATGGGCTGGGGGCGGAGATCGGTATCTCTACTGACAAGATCCATGCCCGCGGTCCGGTGGGGCTGGAGGGGCTGACCTCGCAGAAATATATCGTGATTGGCGATGGTCACATTCGTAACTAGGCCGCATGGATGAGTAGAGGGGGGAGTGAGATGGAAGCAGGGAGAGGAGTGAAGGTCATGCGCTCATTGATGTTGTTGCTGTTGTTATTGCCGCTTCAGGCGATGGCGGTCAGCTTGGCTGACTTGACGGTGCGCAGTGTGCCGGGTGAGCCGCTACGTGCCCACATCCCCTTTACCCTGCTGCCCGGTGAAAGTCTCGCCGAGGTGCGCGTTACCCTGGCGAGTGCGGAGGAGTATCAGAAGCGTAAGCTGCCACGCGTAGCGCTTGTGGATGGAACCTCCATTGCCCTGCTGGCACGCGGTGAAGGCCGGGGACGGGTGCAACTGTTCGCCGAGCAGCCGTGGCAGGGTGATGAGGTAGAGCTGCTGTTATTTGTCAGCTGGGACAAGGGGCAGATGGAGCGCCTATACAAACTGGCCGCCGTTACCCCCGCCGCGCAGGCCAGCCCGGTTTATGTCGAGGTGGCACAGGATGAGGCGCTGGATGAGATCGCCATTCGCCTGAGCAAGGGACGCAATCGTAGCTACCTGCACATGATGTATGCGCTGTTCCTGGCCAACCCCGATGCCTTCTACCGTAACAATATGAATAACCTGAAGACGGGGCAGACCCTGCGTGTGCCGAGCAACGAGGAGCTTTATCAACTCTCTGATCGCGAGGTATTTGACGGTATTCGCCTGCAATACGAGGCCTGGCAGCAGATGCGTGATTCCACACAGCAGCGCGGCACCCGGGCTGGTGAGGCGCTGGCGGGGATGAGCGTGGAGCAGACCGCGGCGCTGGATCTCTCCGGTAATTCCGATGTGTTGCAACAGCAGCTGGGCCAGGTGGCCCGTGACAGTGAGGCGCTACGGCAGGAGAACGAGGCGTTGCGCAAGCGCCTCGTGGCTCTGGAGCAGCGTATGCAGAGTGTCGCCGGTCAGGTGCTGGACTATGCCGAAGAGGAGGGCGGCACGGCGACACCGACTGCAGCGCCAGAACCGGCTGCCAAGGTGCTGCCCGAGAAGACCGAGAAGACTGAGAAGACTGAGAAGACTGAGAAGACTGAGAAGACTGAGAAGACTGAGAAGACTGAGAAGACTGAGAAGACTGAGAAGACTGAGAAGACTGAGAAGACTGAGAAGACCGAGGAGGGGCTCAGTGCCTCAGCCCTGTTTGTCGCCATCGTGCTGGTGCTGCTGTTTGTCTTTTATATCCTCTACTCCACCGGACATAAACACCGGGGACGCTCTTGAGTGAGGCCCCGGCAGCAAGGCCCATCGGCGTTTTCGGTGGCACCTTCGACCCGGTTCATTTTGGCCACCTGCGCCCGGCGCTGGAGCTGAAAGAGCAGCTAGGGCTGGAAGCGGTTCACCTCATCCCCTGCCATATTCCACCGCACCGCGATGAGCCCCACGCCACGCCGGCGCAGCGCCGGACGATGTTGCAGCTGGCGATTGAGGGGGAGCCGGGCCTGCTGTTAGATAACCGCGAGCTGGAGCGTCCCGGCCCCTCCTACATGGTCGATACCCTCAAATCGCTGCGCCAGGAGTTCGGCGAGCAGCGCCCGTTGTGCCTGATTATCGGCGCGGATGCCTTTCTTGGCCTGCCAAGCTGGTATCATTGGCAGCAGCTGGTGCAGTTGGCCCATATTGTGGTGGCCCATCGTCCCGGCTGGCAGCTGGATGAGTCGTCACTGGAGCCGGCGTTACAGCAGTTGCTGCAACAGCATCGCCTCAGTGGGGCGCAGCAGTTGTGTGAGACCCCGGCTGGTGGTGTGCTGTTGCAACCGGTTACCCAGCTGGCCATTTCGGCCAGTGCGATTCGCCAGCAGGTGGCCGCCGGAGGCAGTGCCAACTATCTATTACCGCAGCCGGTATGGGACTATATTCGGCAGCAAAATCTCTATTAACAGAAGCGTGTAAATGAACATAGATAAACTGAAAGAAATCGTCATCGATGCCCTGGATGACCTCAAGGGTGTCGATATTAAAACTATCGATGTGCGTGGTAAGACCAGCATTACCGATGTGCTGGTGATCGCTGCCGGTAATTCCACCCGTCAGGTCAGCGCGCTGGCCGATAACGTGGTGGTCAAGGTCAAGGAGGCCGGACTGGAGCCCCTGAGCGTGGAGGGTGAGCGCGGCAGTAACTGGGTACTGGTCGACCTGGGTGATGTGGTGGTTCATATCATGCTGCCCGAGACCCGCGACTTCTACAATCTGGAGAAGCTGTGGGGTGAGGCCCCGGATGAAGAGTCTGCCGTGGCCGCAGAGGACGACGCCGACTGACGGTGTCCGTTAGCTGATGCAAATTCACCTCATTGCCGTCGGCCAGAAGATGCCGCGCTGGGTCGAGGAGGGTTACGCCGAATATGCCAAGCGCCTGCCTGCCGAGTGCAGTCTGAAACTGTGCGAGATCCCTGCCGGTAAGCGCGGCAAGGGGGCCGATATCGCCCGCCTTACCCGCATCGAGGGAGAGAAGATGCAGGCCGCTATCCCCAAAGGGGCACGGGTGGTGGCGCTGGAGGTCAAGGGCAGGCCCTGGTCCACCGAGCAGCTCTCCGGGCGGCTCGACTTCTGGATGGGCGAGGGGCGTGACATCGCCCTGCTGGTTGGCGGCCCCGAGGGTATTGAACCTGCGATCAGTGCTCAGGCCGATGAGAAGTGGTCGCTCTCCCCGCTCACCCTTCCCCATCCACTGGTACGTGTACTGCTGGCCGAGCAGCTCTATCGCGCCTGGTCGATCACCAGGGGCCACCCCTACCACCGTTAAGTAGAGCCCGGTTTTATGTCACCGCAAATTTATCTTGCCTCCGCCTCACCGCGTCGCCGCGAACTGCTTGAGCAGATCGGGGTGGGCTATGCGTTGTTACGTGTTGATGTTCCCGAGGTTCGAGACCCCCATGAGAGCCCCGAGGAGTATGTGTTGCGGGTGGCGCTGGCTAAGGCGCGAGCCGGTTGTGCCCTGCTCGAAGGGGGGAGCGAGCGCCCGGTGCTGGGGGCCGATACGGCGGTGGTGCTCGATGGCGAGGTGCTGGGCAAACCGCGGGATTGCGACGATGCCATCGCCATGCTGCAGCGTCTTGCCGGGCGCGAGCATCTGGTGCTCAGTGCTGTCGCCCTGGTATCCCCTGAACAGGCGCATAGCCGCCTTAGTGTGAGCCACGTCCGCTTTCGCCCTATTGGGGGTGATGAGGCCCTGGCCTACTGGCATACTGGAGAGCCTGCCGACAAGGCGGGGTGCTATGCGATTCAGGGGCTGGCCGCGATGTTTATCGAACGCCTGGAGGGCAGTTACTCCGGGGTGATGGGCTTGCCGTTGTTTGAGACGGCGCAATTGCTGGCACGGTTTGGCATTGTCCCGCTAGAACAAGTGCAAGAACAGGATTCTGAGGAAGAGAGATGAGCGAAGAGCTACTGATCAATATCACCCCGCAGGAGACCCGCATCGCCTACGTCGAGAACGGCATGTTGCAGGAGGTGCATATTGAGCGGGCGCGCAAACGCGGTCTGGTCGGCAATATCTATCGCGGCAAGGTGGTGCGGGTGCTGCCGGGGATGCAGGCGGCTTTTGTCGAGATCGGTCTGCAGCGTACTGCCTTTTTACATGCCTCCGATATTCTCTCTGATGAAGATGGCATTGAGGGCGATGCGCGCACCGAGCAGATCAGCAGCCTGTTACGTGAGGGGCAGCAGGTGACGGTGCAGGTGGCCAAGGACCCACTGGGTAGCAAGGGGGCACGCCTGACCACCCACATGTCGATCCCCTCGCGTTTTCTGGTCTATATGCCGGGCAGTGAACACATTGGTGTCTCGCAGCGTATTGAGGGTGAGGAGGAGCGTGAGCGGCTGAAGGGGATTGTGCGTGAGATTGCCGCTGAGTTTGCCCCTGGCGGCTTTATTATTCGTACCGCCGCCGAGGGGGCGGATCGCGAGGCGCTGGAGCGCGACATTCTGTTCCTCAGCAAACTCTGGAGCGAGGTGCAGGAGAAGGTGAAGCAGGGGGGGGATGACCACCTGATTCATGAGGATATGCCGCTGGTAATGCGCACCATGCGCGATATCGCCGATGATGACATCGAAAAGATCAGTATCGACTCGCGCGAGACCTTCCAGAAGGTACACAAGTTCGCCACCAAGTTCATCCCGCCGCTGGCCGGGCGTATCAACCACTACACCGGCGAGCGCCCGATCTTCGATATCTACGGTGTGGAGGATGAGATCCAGAAGGCGCTGGAGCGCAAGGTCCAGCTCAAGTCGGGTGGCTACCTTATTATCGATCAGACCGAGGCGATGACCACGGTGGATGTGAATACCGGGGCCTTTGTCGGCCACCGCAATCTTGAGGAGACGATCTTCAAGACCAATCTGGAGTCGGCCCAGGCGATCGCCCGTCAGCTGCGGCTGCGCAACCTTGGCGGCATCATTATTATCGATTTTATCGACATGGACGATGCGGAGCACCGTCGCCAGGTGTTGCGCGCGCTGGAGAAGTCACTGGACCGCGACCACGCCAAGACCCACATCAGCGAGGTCTCCTCACTGGGGTTGGTGCAGATGACACGCAAGCGCACCCGCGAGTCGCTGGAACATGTGTTGTGCGAGTGTTGTCCCACTTGTAATGGCCGCGGCACCCTGAAGACACCAGAGACGGTCTGCTTTGAGATCTTCCGCGAGATCATGCGCGAGGCACGCCAGTACGATGCCCGCTCCATGATGGTGCTGGCGGGGCAGGAGGTGGTCGATATGCTGCTCGATGAGGAGTCGACCAGCGTCGCCGAACTGGAGGAGTTTATCGGGCGTCCCATCACCTTTCAGGTCGAGTCGCTCTATACCCAGGAGCAGTTTGACGTCGTCTTGATGTAAGCGATTTTTCTGATAGTGATTTTTTCCATTTCATGGCGCTAGACAGGCATGGATAGATAGGGCAAACATGCTTCACAACAGTAGGGTAAAGACATTTGTCTGGTACAGCGGCGTCGGTCTGTTGGTGCTGCTTGCCGTTACGGCCACCCTGATTCGCCTCACTTTCTCCTCGGTTGAGGAGTACCGCACACAGCTGGAAACCCTGGCCGGTAATTATCTGGGCCAGCCGGTCACCATCTCCGGCATCGATGCCCGAGTGGCGGGCATCTCTCCCACCGTGATCCTTACCGATGTCTCGCTGCTACATAAAAACAGCACGCAGCTGCTTACCCGCTTTGATGCCATCGCCATCGCCCTTGACCCCATCGCCTCGTTACGCAACCTCAGCCCGATTGTGGAGCTGACCATTAGCGGCGCCAATCTGGAGGTGACGCAAAATCGTGACGGCAGCTTTGGTGTACAGGGGCTGGAGCTGGCCGCCGCTGAGGCCGGGACGGATGAGGGGGAGGACACCGGGCGCACGCTGTCCGAGGAGGGCAGTGCACTCGGTGGCTGGTTCCTCAGTCAGACTCGCCTGGCGGTGCGCGAGAGTCGAATCAGCCTGCATAACGAGCGCAGTGGTGAACGGCTCAGCTTTGAGAATGTGTCGCTGGAGTTGCGCAATGAGGCGCAGCGCCACCGTCTGAATGCCTCGGTTCAGCTCCCCAAAAGTATCGGCAAGGAGTTGCGCCTGGCCATCGACATTGAGGGCAACCTGTTACAGCGCAAGGAGTGGAATGGCGGCCTCTATGTGAAGACCGTAGCGCTGCAGCCGCGCCAGTGGTTACAGCAACTGGCGTGGCAGGATAGTTCACTCCGTGAAGGGGTGCTGGATCTGGAGTTGTGGAGTCGCTGGCAGGAGGGGGAGCTGGAGTCGGTCCATAGCCGTCTGCATTCCAGAGATCTGTTGCTGGCACGAGGTAAGCATACGCAGACCATTCACCAGCTCTCCGTCGATGCGCACCTGCTGCGCGAGGAGGCGGGTTGGCATCTCGATCTGGCCAATTTGCTTCTGCAGCATGACAAGACTCCCCCCTTGCCGATGCAACTGACCCTGCGCCAGTCCGGCGAGACGCTCAGTCTGCAGGCCAATCAACTCCAGCTGGGGGCCGTGACCGCCCTGCTCCCCTATCTGCCGCAACTCGATGCGCGCTCACAGGTGATGCTCAGGCAGATGGCCCCCGCAGGCGTGGTGGACGGACTGCATATTCAGCAAGCGGCAGATAAGCGCATCGAGATGCAGGGTGAGGTAACGGGCCTGAGCTTAAAGCCCTGGGAGAAATTGCCGGGGATAAGCGGGGTAAACGTGCCATTTAAATTTAATGGGGACGACGGTCAGCTATGGCTGAGGGGCGGCAAGGGTTCACTGCTTCTTCCCCGCATATTTCGCAAGCCGCTACCGTTTAACAACATCGACGGCCAGCTAAGCCTGCGGCGCGAGCCGGAGGGCTGGCAGCTGTTGCTACCCGCTCTCTCTGTTGCGAATGATAATGTCGCGGCACAACTGGCACTGGAGCTGCGCCTGGCACAGGGTAGCGCCCCCTGGCTCTCGCTGCAGGGACGTTACAGTGCCAAGGATGCCCGTGAAGTGCCGCATTACCTGCCTGCCGGGATCTTGAAAGAGAAGAGTCTCTACTGGCTCGACAACGCCTTTAAGGCCGGAAGGGTGCCGGCAGGCACGCTGCAGTATCACGGTTTCGTTAATCAGTTTCCCTTTCGCGATAACCAGGGGCGCTTTGAGGTGCTGTTTGACGCCGAGGGGGTCGGGCTACATTACGGCGATGGCTGGCCGGAGCTACAGCAGGTCAGGGGTGAGGTGCACTTCGATGGACCGGGGATGTGGATCGCGGCGCAATCAGGAAGGGTGTTCGATGCGAGCCTGGGGGCGACCACGGTCGCTATTGAAAATTTCGCCGCGCCGCGCGTGTTGATCGATGGGGGGGCAAAACTTCCCGCCGCCGATGGGTTGCGCTTTCTGCGCGAGTCCCCCCTGTCGAAACATACCGGTAAGATGCTCGACATCATGCAGGCGGATGGTGATGCCGAACTGGCGCTGCAACTGGCGCTCCCCCTGTCGCCCAAGGTAGAGGAGAGTTTGCCGTTAAATGTTCAGGGCAGGGTCGATTTGAGTGAGAGTGGTCTGAAGGTTCACGACGGGGTTCACTTTAAGGGGCTGACAGGGAGTCTGCACTTCACGCAGACGACGTTCAGTGCCGCTCAATTGAAGGGCGAGCTGTTTGAAAAACCGGTTACGCTGGTCGTGCTCACCAGTGAGGGGGAAAAGCCGCAGGTGCTGCTGGCAGCAAGAGGGCGGGCAGATAGCGCTACCCTACGCGAGGCCTTTAAGTTACCGCTGTTAGATTATCTTCAGGGAGAGTCGGCGTGGCAGGCAAGTGTCAGTATGCCACGTGGTGACGCGGCTGCCGTTGAGGGGGCCGTGTTGCGGGTGACCTCGGAGCTGGTGGGGATAGAATCCACCTTGCCCCAGCCGCTGGCCAAGGATGAGGCCTCAAGTAGCAATCTGGATATGACTATTTATCTTAGTGGTGAGCGAAGCGGTGAGAGCAGCGTGACGCTGGGTGAGCACTTCGGTCTGGTGTGGCGACAGGCAGGGGAGGGCGACAGTAGTGCCCTGCGTCGGGCACAGCTGCGCCTTGGGGGCATTACACCGCTGAGCCTGCCTGGGCGTGATGTGATCGAGGTGGTGGGCAGTGGCGGCAAATTGCCTGTGCAGCGTTGGCGTGCGGTGTTGCGTAAGCTTCGCAGCCGCACTGCTGAGGGGGGCGCGGGAGATGGCTCCGACGCACCTGCATCGCCACCACTACCAGTGGTGGTCTCGATGAAGCAGCTGCACTTGCTGAGTGCCCCTGCTACGGAGCCTGAAGATTATGCTGAACAGGATAGCGAGAGCCCGAAGGTCTCCGATTTTCCCTCCCTGAGTTTTGAGGTGGAGCAGTTTGCCTACGATGAGATGCCGCTAGGTAAAGTTGCGCTAAATATGGTGGCGCAGGGTGTGCGGATGTCCATCAAGGAGCTTCGTATCGATGCCGAACACTTTGGGCTTACGGGCTCGGGTACCTGGACCGAGGAGGGGAATACCTTCTTCACCTTAAATCTCAACGCCTCCAACCTGGGCGGTATGATGCAACATCTCGGTTTTGCCTCGATCATTCAGGGGGGGAATGCCAGTGCAGCAGGCAAGGTGTGGTGGGCGGGGAGCCCCACGGCCATCTCGCTGGCCGGGCTGAATGCACAACTTGCGGTGTCGGTTAAGGATGGCACCATCGTCGATGTGGATCCGGGCGCAGGGCGTATGCTCGGTATCCTCAGTATTCCGGCGCTACCGCGACGCCTGTTTCTCGATTTCAGTGATGTGCTGAAAGAGGGCTTCGCCTTTGACAGTATCAAGGGCGACATCCGCATCGAACAGGGGCAGGTCTATACCTCAAACCTGCGCCTGGAATCGGTACCCGCCAGTATTCTGGTGAGTGGGCGTAGCGGCCTGGTAGCGCAGGACTTTGATCAGGATATCTATGTGGTACCCAATGTCAGTGATACGGTTTCCGTGGCCAGCGCGCTGGCGTGGGGACCGCAGGTGGCGGCAGTCGTCGCGCTGTTGCAGGAGGTGTTTAAGTCCGATATCAAGGCCGCCACCATGACCCGTTATCACATTTCAGGCAACTGGCAGGATCCCAAGATTCAGCGTATTGTCGAGCAGCAAGAAAGGCAGAATGACAATGAGGAGGACGGCTATTTCATACAGTAAGGCGAGAGCTGTTTTCACCCACTATTAATGCTACCATCCGTTCCCGTATGTTGATGTTTCCCCGCCTCTTTCTGCTGCTAGTGATAGCCCTTCCGGTTAGTGCCGAGACGGTGTGGACACTCACCGCTGCAGAGTGGGCAAGGCCCCGCCACGGTGAGTGGCTGGTGGCGCATCCGGCCCTCTCGGCAGCCCTCGACAAGTTGCAGCAATCCCCGCACAACCGGTTACGGCTCCGCTATCCAGGCGGTGATGAGGGAGTGTTGTGGGCTGAGGAGTTGCAGGCCTGGCTGGTGGCACTGGGACTGGAATCGGAGCGTATTGAGAAGCTACCCGGAAGTGGTGGCGAAGCAGCTATTCAATTAGAAGTGATCGAGGTGCCGTAACAGGCATCGTTTTGACAGGAGAGAGTGTGTGAGTCGTATTGCTGCGGTGCAGATGGCATCGGGACCCAATGTAAATGCCAACCTGCTGGAGGCCGAGCGCCTGATCAAACAAGCGGCCGGGGCCGGGGCGGAACTGGTGGTGTTACCGGAAAACTTCGCCCTGATGGGGATGAGCGAGCACGACAAGGTCAAGATCCGCGAGGCCGACGGTAGTGGCCATCTGCAGGACTTTCTCGCCGAGCAGGCCTCACGTAATGGTGTCTGGCTGGTAGGGGGCACGATTCCTCTGAGCGCCCACGATGCGAACAGGGCCGCCGCCGCCTCACTGCTTTATGATGCGCAGGGCAATCGCGTTGCCCGCTACGACAAGGTTCACCTGTTCGACGTGCTGATCACCGAAAACGATGAGCGCTATAACGAATCGGAGACCATCGAGCCGGGTAAAAAGGCGGTGGTGGTCGAGACCCCCTTCGGCAAGCTCGGCATGGCGGTCTGCTACGACCTGCGCTTCCCCGGCCTGTTCCGCAGCCTGGTCGAGCAGGGGGCGGAGCTCATCACCATCCCCTCCGCCTTTACCGCGATCACCGGCAAGGCCCACTGGGAGGTACTGGTACGCGCCCGTGCCATCGAGAATCAGTGTTACGTCATCGCCGCCGCACAGGGTGGTTACCACGCCAATGGCCGTGAGACCTTTGGGGACTCGATGGTGGTTGACCCCTGGGGTCTGGTGCTGGACCGCCTGCCCCGTGGTTCAGGTGTGGTGGTTTCGGATATAAATATTGCCCGGCTGCGGGATATTCGGCGGAGTTTTCCGGTGCTGGAGCATCGGAAGATTCGCTGTTCACTGCCGTAGGGTGGTGGAGTTTGCATCAGGTTTGATGTAAACGGAATTATTGAAGAAGGCGGCTTATTGAGCCGCCTTTTTTGTTTTTAGGCTGTGTCGCTGTCGCGACGGATTGATCGGCTCGGGGGCTGCCCCGCCGCAGCTCACTTTCTCTTACGCGGCTAAGAGAAAGTAAGCAAAGAGAAGGCCGCCCCACCACATCGCCCTTCGGGTTCCCTGCGCGTCTCATTCCATTCGGGTTCTCCAGATGGGCCATCCCTGGCCCATCTGGAGAATTGCGTGCGCCCTGCACGCAACCCTTCGGGCTAATCCTCTTTACACTGCGATGCTCGGCGATGTGGGAGGGGAGGGGGTAAACAGTCTTAGCTCAGAGGGTGGGGTTTTTACTTTAACCCTAAATATTGCAGCTTATAGTCCCAATGCGAATCCAAGAAAAGTTATTCCTTCGTCAGTATCAATATTACGCATCTGTCCGATTTTTAAAAGCATTAACATTCCGCCAAAATTAAGTTCGAGACCACTTAATTCTGAGCCTTCTTTTTGTCCTCTATGATCGTCGTTCATTTTAATATTTGTGATATTTAGTCGTAGGATTGTGTAACCATGATGACCGCTACCTATCATGTGAACAAAACCTAATTTTTGTGCTGTGCCGTATTGCCCCATACTATACGAAAGGGATACTCCAGTTTGAGAATCCCATGCATTAACACCAATACCTGCCCCTAATTCTAGTTCCAGACCCTGAGTGTTGTTGGTGCCGATGTTGCCGATAAAGATCGTATGAGATTCCTCTTCAGTATATGCTAATTGTGGATATTGCATAATGGCAAGCAACATTATGAAAGTTAGTTTTGCCACCTTTGTTCGTAATTGTTGAGTTGTAATTCGATTTCTAATATCAGCATCTGCAAAGTAATTATCCATAATAATCGGCTCCTTTATTGTAACTATTCAATTCTAGTATGACTGCACGACTAAAATATCAAAATAATAGGGAAAAAGTGGGTATAGGGATTGAATTTTACCACTTCGGCGATATTGGTCTTGGTTTTCCTCCCTCCTGGAATAAGTGGGATCAGATGAAACATATTAATTTGGCTTACCTATTGGCACGGTTTCTTTCTCCCATTCTGCATCACCGAGCATCGCAGCGATTTCAGGGTTAAGAGAGCGGCTGTTTGAGCGAAGCGAGTTCCGCGAACGCCTGAAATCGTGAGACGCACAGGGCACCCGAAGGGTGATGTAGCAGGGTGTCTTTTCTTTTGGTTCTGTTTTCTTTGGACAAGCAAAGAAAATGAATACGTCGTAGGGGCGCGGAAGCCCCGCCTAATTACTCCATCGCGTCAGCGACACAAAACCAAGATTGCTTCGCCACCGCTCACAGTGATCCCCCTCAAACCTCAACATTATCCCTAAGATATTTAAACAACTCCCTTGCCGACTTCGGCGGCTTATTCTGCTTCTGCTCCTTCTGTGCATTGCGCAATAACTGCCGCAAATGCTGCCGATCCGTATCGGGGTGTTCAGCCAGCAATTCCCCCAGCGCGCTGTCGCCCTCTTCGATGAGGCGATCCCGCCACTGCTCCAGTTTATGCAGGCGGGCATTCTCGTGGGCGTGTTCGAGTTTGAGGGCGTCCATCGCGGCGATGATGGGCTCGACATCGGTGCTGCGCAGTAGCTTGCCGATGTACTGCAGCTGGCGTTTGCGTCCGCTGCCACTTTTGAGGCGACGTGCCAGTGCGACGGCCTCTTCCAGGTTGTCGCTGAGCGGAATGGTTTTGAGTTTACTTGGCGCTAGCTCTACCAGTTCCTTGCCCAGATCGGTGAGGGCGTGGCTTTCGCGCTTGAGTTGGCTTTTACTGATGAGAAAGATCTCTTCCTCATCATCGGTTGGTTGTTCGGGCTCGTGACTCATGGATGTGCTCGTATGTATTGCTAGACCAGAAAGAGTGCTGCCAGCCCGAGAAAGGCGAAGAAGCCGAAGACGTCGGTGATGGTGGTGAGAACCACGCTACCAGCCAGTGCCGGATCGGCCCCCATCCTTTTCAGGAGTAGCGGTATGGTGGCCCCGGAGACGGCGGCGATCAGCAGGTTGATGAGGATTGCCGCGCCGATGACCAGCCCCAGTGGCAGGCTGTGGAACCAGAAGCCTGCGATCACCGCCAGTACGCTGGCCCAGATGAGGCCGTTGAGCAGGGCGACGAGGAGCTCTTTGTTGAGCAGTTGTCGGGCGTTACCACTGCTGATCTGCCCCAGTGCCTGGGCGCGGATCACCAGGGTGAGGGTCTGGCTACCGGCGATGCCGCCCATACTGGCAACCACCGGCATCAGGATCGCCAGGGCGACCAGCTGCTCGATGGTGGCATCGAACAGGCCGATGACCCAGGAGGCGAGCAGGGCGGTGAGCAGGTTGATGCCGAGCCACACGGCGCGGCGGCGGCTGCTGGCGACCACCGGGGCGAAGATGTCCTCCTCCTCGTTTAGACCGGCCATACCCATGAAGTCGTGGTCGGCACGATCGCGGATTACGTCGACCACGTCGTCGATGGTGATACGGCCGAGCAGCTTGCCCGTCTCATCAACGACCGGGGCACTGATGAGGTCGCGATGTTCGAACAGGGTGGCGACCTCCTGGGCCGGGGTGGTGGCGAGGATGCCGTCGGCCTGGTTCACCATCAGCTCTTCGACACCCTGCTCGGGGGAGTGGGTAAGCAACATGGTGATCGGTAGCAGCCCGAGGTAGCTCCCCTCCCGGCTAACCACCATCAGGCT
The DNA here is from genome assembly GCA_041554195.1 of Thiohalomonadaceae bacterium. Lineage (GTDB taxonomy): Bacteria > Pseudomonadota > Gammaproteobacteria > Thiohalomonadales > Thiohalomonadaceae > JAPHSX01. The sequence continues at coordinate 380,839 of JBFFMJ010000001.1, read as the reverse complement.
GTCCGTGTTCTCTGGCAATCTGCCGAGGCGGCGCATGTAGCGCAGCACCACATCCAGGCTGATGTCGGCGCGAATGGTTATGGTGTCGACGTTCATCAGACCGCCGGCACTGTCCTCGTCGTAATGACGTACCGCCTCCAGCCGTTCGCGATGTTGGTCGTCCATGTTCTGCAGCAGCTGCGCGATGACGTCCTCGGGCATCTCCGGCAGCAGGTCGGCGAGGTCATCGGGGGCGAGGTTCTCGGCGGCGGCCACCAGCTCGTGCGACTCCATGTCGCGAATAAGGATGGCGCGCAGGTTATCGTTAACGTGCAGCAGGATATCGCCGTCATAGTTGGGATCGACCTGATCCCAGACGGTGTTACGTTGATCGGCGGGAAGGGATTCGAGCAGCAGCGCGATCTCGGCGGGGTGCAGGTCGTTGATGACCTGATGAATCGCACGTAGATCCTGTTGCGACAGCGCCTCGTGCAGCGTTTGTAGACGCTCCTGCACCGACTCTTTTTCTGTCGCTTCGACCATGTCTGCCCCCTTGATGTGTGGCGCAGTTTAGCAAGGGGGAGAGGTCGATGGAATGGCCTGTCGGTGATAGAGAGTGATTTATCCTTGATGCGGCTGAATCAGCCCGAGTTCTACACCGCGGGCGGCCGGATTGTCGCTGTTCATCAGCTTGCTGAGTTTGCGTTGCAACTTGCCGATATCGGTTTGGCGCACCACCTGTTTGACCTCAAGCAGGCTGGCGGGCGGCATGCTGAACTCGCGCAGCCCCATCGCCAGTAGCAGGCGGGTGTAGCGGGTATCCCCCGCCATCTCGCCGCACATGGAGACCGGGATGTTGGCCTTATGGCCTGCCTTGATTACCCCCTGAATCAATCGCAATACACCCAGGTTGAGTGGGTCGAAGAGGTGATTAACGGTCTCATCGATGCGGTCGGTGGCGAGGGTGTATTGCATCAGGTCGTTGGTGCCGATGGAGAGAAAGTCGAGGCGTTGCGCAAAGAGGTCGGCACAGATGGCGGCGGCGGGCACCTCGATCATCGCCCCGATGGGCATCAGCGGGTCAAAGGGCTGGTTGCTGCGGCGCAGCTCGGTCTTTGCCTGTTCAACGATGGCCAGCACCTGTGCCAGCTCCTGCACACTGGTCAGCATCGGGATAAGCAGTCGCACCCGCCCCTTGGCGGAGGCGCGCAGGATGGCGCGCAGCTGCGGCAGGAACAGCTCGGGCTCCTTCAGACAGAGGCGGATCGCTCGCAGCCCTAGCGCCGGGTTGGTACAGGCGGTGGCACCGGGGATGATCTCCTTGTCGGCCCCCAGATCCAGGCTGCGGATGGTTAGTGGCAGCCCCTTGAGGCGGCGCAGGGCCTGGCGGTAGATTTGATACTGCTCCCTCTCGTCTGGCGGGCTCTCGCGGTTCATGTAGAGAAATTCGGTGCGGTAGAGACCGACCCCGGCGGCACCGGCACGCTTCAGTGCGGTGATATCTTCAGACAGTTCAATGTTGGCGTGTAGCGTGATCGGTGTGTCGTCGAGGCTGCGGGAGTCCAGGTCCTTGAGCTTGTAGAGTTCACGCCGGCTGCGCTGCTCGGCGCGCTGGCGCGACTTGTAGTACTTGAGGGTGGCGGCATCAGCCTCCAGCAGCAGACTGCCGTTGTTGGCGTCGAGGATCAGCGGCTCATCGTTTTTGACGTAGAGGTGGACATGGGGGGCACCGACCATCGCCGGAATGCCGAGGCTGCGGGCAAGGATAGCGGTGTGCGACAGCGGGCCGCCGCGCTCGGTGACGATGGCGGCGATGTGGCGGCTATTCAGCTGTACCATGTCACTGGGGGCTAGATCGACCGCGAGGATGATACGCGGCTCATCCAGATCACTCTCCAGGGCACCGCTCTGCTGCTCCTCGCGCAGCAGGATCTGCTGCACCCGTCGCACCACATGCTCCACATCGTCGCGGCGGGTACGCAGGTAGGGGTCCTCCATCGCGTCGAACACCTGCACCAGGGCATCCTGCTGCAGTTTCAGCGCCCACTCGGCATTGCAGCGGCGCTGGCGGATCAGCTCGATGGGGGCGCTGCTTAACGCCTCGTCCTGCAACATCAGCAGGTGGGTGTCGATGAAGGCGGCGATGTCCTGCGGGGTGTGTGCGGGGATCTGGGTGCGGATGATGCGCAGCTGCTCTTTGGCACCCTCTAGTGCGTGTTTAAAGCGGGCGACCTCATCGTCGATATGGTTCAGGGGCAGTACATATTCGGCGATATCGAGCTGTCCGTGTTGAATCACACGGGCCTTGCCGATGGCGATCCCTCGTGAGACCGCGATGCCGTTGAGGGCTATGGGCATGCTGACTCCTGTTGGTGGGGGGCGGGGTACTACTCCTCTTCGTCGAAGCGCTGGGCCACCAGGGCTTCGAGTTTTTCTAGCGCATCCTCGGCATCGCTGCCTTCGGCACACAGCTCCAGGGTGGTGCCCTTGGCGGCGGCCAGCATCATCACGCCCATGATGCTCTTGCCGTTGACGGTGTGACCGTTACGGCGCAGGTTGATCTCGCTGTCGAAACCCGAGGCGAGATTGACGAACTTTGCCGCGGCGCGCGCATGCAGCCCCAGCTTGTTAATGATGGTGATCTCCCTGCTAAGCATGGTCTAGCGGCTCCGGTTGTGCCAGTGGCGGATGGATGAATATACCACTATGACCGCCGCTGAGGGCCTTCTCCGCCAGCTCAGGCAGTGCCCCCTCGGCGTAGTTCATCACGCGCAGCAGCATTGCCAGATTAAGCCCCGAGACCAGCATCAACTGGTGTTCACCACCCATCAGGCTACAGGCGATGTTGCTGGGTGTGGCCCCATAGAGGTCGGTCAGCAGTAGCACGCCATCGCCCTGATCCAGTTCGTTTAACAGCGCAAGGGCACGTTGTTTCTCACTCTCCGGATCGCAGTCACGGGGGATATCCATTACCCGTGTCGGTAGCGGCAGTGAACCCAGCGTGCCAGAGGTAGCCGCCAGTGTGGCGTTGCCAAAGGGGGCGTGGGTAATGATCAACAGGGCAACGCTCATGACAGTTCCCGGTGGCGGGTGAGTACGCTGACTCCCCGTTGTTGAAAGTGTTTGCTGAGCCGCTCGACGAAAAAGACCGAGCGGTGCTGACCGCCGGTACAGCCGATGGCCACCGTCATATAACTGCGGTTATCGGCGGCGAATTGCGGCAACCAGTTTTCAAGAAAGTCACTCACCTGGTCGAACATGCGGTTGACCTCGAAGTGGTTCTCCAGAAAGTGGGCCACCTCGGCATCGCGCCCGGTGAGCGGGCGCAGGCGCGGCTCCCAGTGCGGGTTCGGCAGGCAGCGCACATCAAAGATGAAGTCGGCCTCCAGTGGCACCCCGTGTTTAAAGCCGAAGGACTGGAACAGCACCGACATATCCTCGCCGCCACGCTCGCCAATACTCTTTTGGATCAGCTCGCGCAGCTGGTGGATGTTGGTGCGCGAGCTGTCGAGCTGCATGTCGGCCTCGCTGACGATCGGCTTGAGCATCATGCGCTCCTGCAAAATCGCCTCCTCCAGCGGTACCTCGTCATCGGTGAGAGGGTGGCGGCGGCGGGTTTCGCTAAAGCGTTTGATCAGAATGTCATCGGTGGCATCGATGAAGATCACCTCGCAGGGGAGGCCGGTTTTCTTCAGCTGTCGCAGCAGTTCGGGGAAAGTGGCGAAGTCGTTATTCAGATTGCGCGCATCAATGCCGACGGCAACCATTTCATAGTGGTGGTGCTGGGCGTTGAGCATCTCCTCGGCGAAGGCGGGCAGCAGGGCCATCGGCAGGTTGTCGATGCAGTAGCCACCGATATCCTCCAGCGCGTTGAGCACCACGCTTTTGCCGGCCCCCGAGGTGCCGCTTACAATAAGTAGTTTCATTGTTCCTGATTCTGAATCATACGCTGCTGACGCGCGATGAAATCCTCTGAGGCATCGTAGCCGCGATTATACAGAATTTGATTGCGTGCGGCGGCCTCTACCAGCACCGCCAGGTTGCGACCGGGGGCGACCGGGATCTCGACCTCTGGGATCGCCACATCAAGTAGCGTGTGGAGATGACGCGTCCCCTTGAGCCGGTCTAGCGGTTGCTCACGGTCCTCGTTAAAGGGGGTAAGGCGGACGATCAGCTGCAGTCGCATCTCTGGCTTGATCGCGTTGTCGCCAAATAACTCACGCACATTCATGATGCCAAGGCCGCGCACCTCCAGGAAATTCTGCAGCGCCTCCGGGCAGTGACCTAGCAGCGCCTCCGGGCCGCTTCGGCGAAAGGCCGGGGCGTCGTCGGCTACCAGGCGATGACCGCGGGTGACCAGCTCCAGTGCCAGTTCGCTCTTGCCGATGGCGCTCTCACCGGTGAGCAGCACACCGATGCCCATTACCTCCATGAAGACACCGTGTATCACCAGGGTGTCGGCCAGCAGGTTGCGCAGATAGTAGTCGATGTCGCTGGTCAGCTTGTGACTGGAGCGTGGTGAGGCACAGACGGGAATACCGCTACTGTTTGCCGCGGTCAGTATCTCCGCTGGGGCCTGCTGGCCCTCGGCGATAATCACCAGCTGTGAGCGCTCGCTGAATAGCTGTGCCAGGGCATCGTGGCGGGAGTTTTTGCCCAGCTCCGCCAGGTAACGCAGTTCGGAGCGGCCGAGTAGTTGAATGCGGTGGGGATGGATGAAATTGAGGTGACCGACGAGGGAGACATCACCCTCATCTTCACCGTGGGGGGAGAGCGTGGTCTGCTCCCCATGATGGTCGGTTAACCACTGTAGCCCAAGGCGCTGTTGATAGGCCTCGAAAAATTCCTGCAGTGTGATGTTGCTACGCATGGTTAGACGATGTTGAGTGGCGGGGCACTACTGCTGCCCCTGCCACTCCTGAATGGTAGTAAGCAGGCTACGCGCATCGGGTGAGTCGCGCAGTTGCTGCACCAGCGCTTCATCGCTGAACATGCGTGCCAGCTGTGCCAGTAGTTGCAGATGCTCTTCGGTGGCCTCTTCGGGTACCAGCAGGGCAAATAGCAGGTCTACCGGCTGATTATCACTGGCGTCGAAATCGACACCCTGCTGCAATTTGATAAATGCCGCGAGGGTGTTGTCGCTCTCCTTCATACGGCCATGGGGGATCGCCACCCCATGGCCCAGGCCGGTACTGCCGAGTCGCTCTCGGGAGAGCAGACTGTCGAAAACCTGATTTTGCGACAGCGTCTCCTGATTTGCGGCAAGCAGTTGGCTCAGCTGCTCCAATACCCGCTTTTTACTGGCGGACTGGGTGTTGCAGCTGATGCGATCAAGGTCGAGTAGTTCGGCTACCTGCATAGTGTTTTCGCTAAATGATGGTTATAGGATCGCAGTTTACTCGATGTCGATGGGCTGGTCTTTCAGGCCACCCTCAGAGCGGTGATGGTCGGTGACCTTCTCCTTGTGCTTCTTCACCTGGCGGTCAAGCTTGTCGACCATCGAATCGATGGCGGCATACATATCTTCGTTTTCGCACACGGCATGCAGGGTGTTACCGGTGATCTGCACGGTGGCCTCGGCCTTCTGGCGCAGTTTTTCAACACTGAGGACGACATGTACGTTGGTGACATGGTCAAAGTGGCGCTCAAGGCGAGCCAGTTTTTCGGTGACGTAGTCACGCATAGAGGTGGTGATGTCGACGTGGTGACCGGTTAGATTTAGTTGCATTATCGTCTCCTAAGTTAATGCCTGGATTAAGCCAGGCGCTTTCGTTCATTTGATGGCGGAATTGCCATCGCTTCACGGTATTTGGCAACCGTGCGTCGGGCAACATTGATGCCCTTGTCTGAAAGGATTTGCGCCAGTTTATTATCACTGAGCGGTTTTTTTGCGGGTTCTTCGGCAATCAGGGTCTTGAGCATGGCACGTATCGCGATGGAAGAGGCTTCACCGCCACTGGCCGTGCCGACATGGCTGGAGAAGAAATACTTCAGCTCGAAGATGCCGCGCGGGGTGTGCATGTATTTGCGAGTGGTAGTGCGGGAGATGGTCGATTCATGCATCCCCAGCTCTTCGGCGATGTCGTGCAGCACCATCGGCTTCATTCCCACCTCACCCTGTTCAAGAAAACCGACCTGGTGCTCGACGATGCTGGTCGAGACCTTGAGCAGGGTGTCGTTGCGGCTCTGCAGACTCTTGAGAAACCAGCGCGCCTCCTGCAGGTGATTCTTCATGGTGGTGGCATCACTGCTGCTGCTCTGCTTGATGAGGCCGGCGTAGTAGTTGTTAACGCGTAACTTGGGGGCGGCATCGCTGTTGAGTTCTACACGCCATCCTTTGGCTGTTTTGGAGACCATCACATCGGGGATGATGTATTCGGTCTTGCCGCTGGCGACCTGGCCGCCGGGACGGGGGTTGAGGCTTTGAATCAGTTGGATCACCTCTGTGAGTTCCTGTTCGCCCAGTTTCATTACTCTTTTAAGCTGAGTGTAGTCACGGGCCGCCAACAGTTCAAAGTGTTGTTGCAGCAGGGTGCGTGCCTCTTCCACCCAATAGGGGTCTTCGGGCAGGGTTCGCAGTTGCAGTAGCAGACATTCGCGCAGGTCACGCGCCGCCACCCCCTGCGGGTCGCAGTTCTGCACCACGTGCAACACCGCCACCAGCTCCTCCATTTCGATCTCGGGTAGCTGCGCCTGCAGGGTGACGAGGAGCTCTTCCAGTGGCGTGGCGAGGAAGCCGTCGTCACTGATGGCGTCGATGATTGCCTCGGCTATCACCATGTCGTCCACGGAGATGGGGCTCATGCGTATCTGCCACAGCAGGTGTTCGCGCAGGTCTTCGCTGCTGCTGTCGCCGTAGTCGAATTCACGGTCTTCACCGTCACTGGCGGCGGAGGATGAGGAGGGGGTGCTGGGCATAATGTCGTAGGTGTCGTCCCATACGCTATCGACGACCAGCTCGTCGGGCAGGGTCTCCTGCATTAGCTCCTCGCCCAGTTCCGCGACCTCTTCGCGCTCCTCGCTGGACTCCTCAGCCTCGGCCTCCTCGGCAAACTCCTGCTCGAACTCCTCTCCCTCCTCCAGCATCAGGTTGGATTCCAGGGTCTGCTGGATCTCCAGCTGCAACTCCAGCGTAGAGAGCTGCAACATGCGAATCGCCTGCTGCAGTTGTGGCGTCATGGTGAGCTGTTGCCCGAGGCGTAGCTGTAAAGATTGCTTCATTTAGACTCTGGCGAGGGTTGAGGGAAAATGCCGGTTCGATTTCATTCTAGCCTATTTTTTTGGTGAATGGCATAGATTTTGGATGGCGTTTATAGACGGAAGTCATGGCCCAGGTAAATATCTCTAACCTTTTGATTTTCAAGAAGTGTTTCAGGTTTTCCCTCGGCAATGACGTGCCCCTCGCCGATAATATAACCGCGTTCGCAGATCCCCAGGGTCTCGCGCACGTTGTGGTCGGTGATGAGTACGCCGATGCCGCGTTCTTTGAGGTGGCGGATGATCCCCTGGATATCGACCACCGAGATCGGGTCGACCCCGGCAAAGGGTTCATCGAGCAGGATAAAGCGTGGTTCGGTGGCCAGGGCACGGGCGATCTCGACACGGCGGCGCTCGCCGCCGGAGAGGCTCATTCCCAGACTGTCGCGAATGTGGGTGATATGGAACTCTTCAAGTAGCGACTCAAGGATATTCTCACGCTGCTGGCGGTCGAGCTCGGTGCGGATTTCGAGGATCGCCATGATGTTTTGTGTCACGGTGAGTTTGCGAAAGACCGAGGCCTCCTGCGGCAGATAGCCGATCCCCTCGCGGGCACGCTGATGCATCGGCTCGCGGGTGAGATCGTGCTCACCAAGATGGATGCTGCCCTTGTCGTTGGGGACGAGGCCGACGATCATGTAGAAGCAGGTGGTCTTACCGGCCCCGTTGGGGCCAAGCAGACCGACCACTTCTCCCGCTTCGACATGTAACGAGACATCGCTGACCACGGTGCGTGATTTATAGCTTTTGGCCAGGTTGCTGGCGACAAGACTCATGGGGTCTCCTCCGATTCTGGGAGAATCACCTCTGGTTCCGCAGGAGTACCCGCTGGTTGCAGTAATACCCGCACCCGGCCGTCGCCCTGCTCGCTGCCTGAGGCTTTCACCAGCTGCTGTTTCAGGTTGTAGCTGATCTGCTCACCGCTAAATTCATTGCCATTGCGCCACAGTCTGGCCTGGCCCGTGAGTTCTACCTGCCCGTTTTGCGGCAGGTACTCCATCAGCTGTGCCTCGGCGCGCATTGCCGTCTCGGGGGTGTCACCCTGTTGCAGCAGGGTGGCGGGCTGCCCCTTGGCCACGGCGCGTTGCAGTTTTTTATTCACCGTGTGCAGGGTGATGCTGTCGGCCTTGATCTGTAAGGCACCCTGTTGCAGCAGCACATTACCCTGATAGTGGCTGCTGCCGCGCTTCTGATCCAGCTCCAGGCGGTCGGCTTCAATGGTGATCGGGGCGGGCTTCCCCGTTGTCTGCTCAGCGGGCAGCGACAGCGGTAGCAGCAGCAACAAACTAAGGGGCCAGCGTGGCATAGCTCCCCCTTACCTTGGAGAGCAGCAGCAGACGCTGGCCCTGTTGTTCAATCTTCATACCAATGGCATCAATACGGTTTTTTGCCTGAATCAGGGTGACAGGCTGATCGGTTTCGGCGCGTCCCTGTTGCGGCTGGATAAGCAGGCTTGAGGTGGTGAGTTGTAGCGGTGTGGTGCCCGCAGGCTGAAGGAGTTCCACCTTGCCCTGTAACAGTACCTCGTCACGTTCCTGGTCCAATTCACCACGCTCGGCCACCACGCGCCACTCCACTTTGCCCTGCCGATAGACCTCCATGGTCGGTTGTTGCAGTGTGGTCTGTACACCGTTACTGAAGTGGCTGAGTTGTGATGCCTGCAGCCGGTGTTGCGGCTGACCCTGCTCGTTCAGTGCGGTGACGCTAAAGTCATTGAGGTAGTAGTCCTGTTTTATTTCAGGCGCTGCTGTCAGGCGTTTATCCACCTGCTTCACCCCCTCTTCGGCGAGCCGGTTAATCAGCACCACCAGGATCAGGGCGAGGGTGACTAGAAACAGGTTTTTCGGGTTCATTGCAAATAGTAGTTGAGCTGGTCTTGCAGGGTGCCCTGGGCCTGCATGATAAATTCACAGACATCCCGCGCTGCGCGGCGACCGCCGGGGTTGGGGGTGATCCAGTGGCTGTGCTGCTTGACCAGCTGGTGGGCATCCTGCACCGCGATGGCCAGCCCCACACGAATCAGGATGGGCAGGTCGATGACATCATCGCCCACATAGGCGACCTGCTCGGCGGGGATGCCAAGCTTGGCGATCAAATCCTCGAAGGCGGGGCGCTTGTCGAGCTGCCCCTGATAGACGTGTCTGATGCCGAGGCTGTCCATGCGGTGGCGCACCACATCGGAGGTGCGCCCGGTGATAATGCCGATATCGACGCCGCTCTTCTGCAGCATCTTCATGCCGTGACCGTCACGTGAGTTGAAGGCCTTGTACTCTTCGCCGCCATCGCCGATGAACAGGCTGCCATCGGTGAGTACGCCATCGACATCGAAGATCACCAGGCGGATGTCACGTGCTTTTTCGATAATGTCCTGCATCGCTTCAGTATCCTAAATTGTGTCGTGCTATACCACGCCGGCACGCAGCATATCGTGCATATTGAGCGCCCCGATGAGGCTACCTTCGGCATCGACCACCGGCAGGGCGTTAATTCGTTTCTCATCCATAATGCGCAGTGCCTCGGCGGCCAGTATGCCGCTTTGGACGGTGGTAAAGCGGCGCTGCATGACATCAGAGACGCATAGGGTATGGATCGATACCTCACCGTGGTCGAGCAGACGGCGTAGGTCACCATCGGTGAACAGGCCGATCAATTTGTTATCGGCATCGCTTACCGTGGTCATGCCCAGCCCCTTGGTACTCATCTCCAGCAGGGCCTCACTGAGGGTGGCGTTTTCACTGACCCGGGGAAGGGTGTCGCCGCTGTGCATCAGGTCTTCGATACGCAGCAGCAGGCGGCGGCCCAGGCTCCCCGCCGGGTGGGAGCGGGCGAAGTCCTCTTCGGTAAAACCACGTGACTCCAGCAGCGCCACCGCAAGGGCATCGCCCATTGCCAGCGCGGCGGTGGTGCTGGCGGTGGGAGCGAGTCCCAGCGGACAGGCCTCCTTGGCGACGCTGACATCGATATTGGCCTCGGCGGCGCGGGCGAGGCGCGAGTCGGGATTACCGGTGAGGGTGATCAGGGGGACTCCGAGGCGTTTAATGATAGGGAGGATGGTGAGGATTTCGTCAGTCTCACCGGAGTTGGAGAGGGCGATCACCACATCCTTGGCGGTGATCATGCCCAGGTCGCCGTGGCTCGCCTCGCCGGGGTGGACGAAGAAGGAGGGGCTGCCGGTACTGGCCAGGGTGGCGGCGATCTTATCGCCGATGTGGCCCGATTTGCCCATGCCGGTAACGACGATGCGCCCCTCGCAGTGGAGCATGTGGTGACAGGCGGTAACAAAGCTCTCGTCCAGGCGCTGCTTAAGCGCGGTGATGGCCTCGGCCTCGGTTTCGAGTACTGCCCGGCCCAGTTCGATAATGCGCTGCTGGTCGATTTCGCGTGTCATCTTTGACTATGCCTCAGGGTAGCCCAGTTCAGCCAGTTTGGCGCTGAGGGTGGCGCGATCCAGGGCATCGCCGCTAACGTTTACCAAGCCACCGTCGATGGTGACGCTGACTTCGCTAACCCCGGCCAGCTCCTTGAGGCCATTTTCGACGGCGCTGACGCAGCCACCACACTTGACGTTCTGTACTGTAAATTGTTCGTTTTGCATTGTCTTTCTCCTCGGCTAGCCCATGCTCGCATGATACAGCAAGCCCATGTAAACGAAATAACCGGTCAGCAGCAGACCACCTTCGGCGCGGGTGATGTGGCCCGGTTTGAGAAAACCGTAACCCATGGCGAAAAGGGCGATACTCAGGCCGATCATCGCCGGAAAGTCACGACTCAGCAGCTCTGGCGGGGTGGCCGAGGGCATGATTAGCCCCGGCATGCCCAGCACCGCCAGCAGGTTGAACATATTGGAGCCGAGTACGTTCCCGACGGCGATGTCGTGCTCGCCCTTGAGCGCACTCATCACCGAGGCGGCCAGCTCCGGCAGGCTGGTGCCGATAGCGATGATGGTCAGACCGATGATGAGGTCACTAATGCCGAACCACTGCGCTACATTGACCGAGCCCCACACCAGCATGCGGGAACTGCCGAGCAGTATCAGCATGCCTAATATTAGCCAGAACAGTGCCATTTTCATCGGCATGTGGGCCGGGATTTCATCGGAGAATTCACTCTCCATGGGGTCGACAGGCTCGCCCTTGTTTCGTTCGCGCAGACCCAGTGAGACCATCCAGTAGATCATTACGCCCATGCCGGTGAGCAGCACGGTGCCATCGAAGAGGCCCATTTCACTGTCCAGCAGCAGCAGCAGCGCCACCAGCATGATGGCAAAGAGGATGGGGAATTCGCGCCTCAGCGTTTCGGAATGGACTGCCAGCGGGGTCACCAGCGCGGTGATCCCCAGCACCAGGCCGATATTGGTGATGTTGGAACCGAGCGCATTACCGATACCCATATTGGGGTTGCCCGCCGCGGCGGCGATGGCGGAGACCAGCATTTCCGGGGCCGAGGTGCCAAAACCGACGATGGTCAGACCGATGATTAGCGGAGAGACACCGAGGTTGCGGGCGGTGGCGGAGGCACCGGCCACAAAACGGTCGGCCCCCCACACCAGCAGGGCAAAGCCGCCGATAATGGCGAGGAAAGAGGTCCAGAGCATAGGTTTGCGCTTATCTATTCAGGGTGGTGGAAAGAGGGGCATTAAATCGGCTGTCTGCAGACAATGCAAGTCTCTACTCGGCGGGGGCGGGCTCCTCTTCGGCTAAGGGGTCAAACTCGTCCTCGGCAAAGGGGTCGAACTCATCCAGTTCGCTCTGTGGTGGGTTACCGTCGTAGACCAGATTGTTACGGCGCTGCAGGTAGGCGTCACGCAGGAATACATAGGGATCGAGCGAGGCGGTATCGAGAATGCGGCTGGCGCGCAGCAGACCGGCACGGGTGTCGATGCCCTCCAGGCCGATGGTAGCCCAGCGTGTCGGGGTATCTTCAATCTGTGCGATGGGGTCGAGCTGCCAATCGACAAGCAGGCCGCTGCCGTCGCGCAGGGTGCTGGGGCCGAGTATCGGTAGCACCAGGTAGGGGCCACTGCCCAGCCCCCAGTGGCCCAGTGTCTGGCCGAAGTCTTCATTGTGTTTGGGCAGATCCATGTGGCTCGCCACATCGAACAGGCCGAACAGGCCAAAGGTGGTGTTAAAGGTAAAGCGCCCCACATCGGAGAGGGTCTGCTCGAACTTCAACTGTAGAATATCGTTAATGATTACCACCACATCATCGAGGTGACTAAACACATTGGAGATGCTGTTGTTGACCTGGCTCGGCAACACCGCATCGTAACTCTCGGCCACCGGTTTGAGTACATGGCGGTCAAAGCTATCGTTAAAGTCGAATACCGCCCGGTTGAAGCCCTCGAAGGGGTCTTTCTTCTCCGTTGGCCCCTGTAGCGTGGCACAGCCGCTGGCAAGAAGCGTGAGCAGGGCAATGGGGAGTAACTTTCCAAACAGCGGCACGAGTAGTCCTTGGTGCGATCAAATTAGGGGCGATTATCTACAGCGAAGGGTGGGTAAAGCAAGTCTCGGTGCGGATTAGCGTGCCTCGGTGCGGGTCGCACCGCAGCGCGAGCAGCGGTAGCGACTGATCAGTTTGCCACTCTTTACATCGAAGGGATTGCCCGTAACCACTTCCCATTTGTGGAAGCCGCTTTTGCAGAGGGTCTTGCCCTTGTGTTTTTCGCCGGGTTTGGGGCGCTTGAAGGCGACGACATCTCCCACAGTACTCTCCCGTTTGCTGCTGATGTCTCTATAATACCCCGCCTATGAGTGAACAAGAAATGACGACATCGATTGAAGTGGCTGCCTACGGCTGGCAGGGCGCGGCGTGGGACGGCTTCTATCCTGATGATATGCCTGCCGAGTGGCGGCTGGATTACTACGCCAATGAGTTTTTCGCGGTGGTGGTGCCCTTGTGTGAGTGGTCGCAGGCGGATGATGAGACGGTGCTGGAGTGGTTGGAGCAGGTGTCGGCGGATTTTCGCTTCTACTGGGAGGTGAGCGGCAGCGACGCGGCGGCCACGGCCCGCCTGCAGCTACTGCTGCAAGATGAGGCGTTTGCTGCCCACTGGGGTGGGGTGGTTGATCTCAATGGCACATCGATGCTCTCGCAGTCTCCATTTAGCGCCGATGCCTTTGCCCTGTTGCATGTGCAGCAGAATCTGGCCCTGCGCCCGTTGCGCGGAGAAATGGAGCGGACGATGGCGCTGGGGGGGGCGCGCCTGTTGCTGGTGGTGGGGGCGGAGGCCAGCGATACGTTGCGCCCGGCACGGGATCTGGCATTGCTTCTGGGTGGTTAGGCGGGCGGCGGTTGACCTTGTCTTTCCTTTCGATGACACTTGCGGCAGACAAGCGAGGCCCGATGGGCCTCTTTAACTATAAAAAGTATGAGATTGGGTAGGGAAGAGTGATGTCCCAGCATAACGAGTTACCGTTAGTGGAGGTCCGCGGTCTGCGATTCGCCCGTGGCGATCGCATGATCTTTGACGGTATCGACCTCGATATCCCGCGCGGCAAGGTGACGGCCATCATGGGCCCCAGTGGCACCGGCAAGACCACCCTGCTCAAGCTCATCGGCGGCCAGTTGCGTCCCCAGGAGGGCACCATTCGCGTGGATGGCGAGGAGGTGACCACGCTCTCCCGCGACAAGCTCTATCAACTGCGCAAGCGCATGGGGTTTCTGTTCCAGAGTGGTGCCCTGCTGACCGATATTGACGTCTACGAAAACGTTGCCTTTCCGCTACGCGAACACACGAAACTGCCCGAACCGATGCTGCGTGACCTGGTACTGATGAAGCTGCAGGCGGTTGGTTTGCGCGGTGCCCGTCGCCTGATGCCGAGCGAGCTCTCCGGTGGTATGGCGCGGCGGGTAGCGATGGCCCGTGCCATTGCGCTGGATCCGATGATGATGATGTATGACGAGCCCTTCACCGGGCAGGACCCGATCTCCATGGGGGTGTTGGTGAAGCTGATCCGCACCCTTAACGATGCCCTGGGGCTGAGCAGTATTGTGGTCTCTCATGACGTAAAGGAGACCGCCGCGATCTCCGACTATATCTACCTGCTCTCCGGGGGCAAGGTGGTGGGGCAGGGGTCCCCCGAGGAGTTGGGACGCTCTGATTCTGAGTGGGCGCAGCAGTTCCTGCAGGGGCTGCCCGATGGACCGGTGCCCTTCCACTACACTGCCGACGATTATGCCGATGATCTGATGTGCGGCCGCGAAGGGAGGAGGGGCTGATGCTCGAAAGGTTACAACAACTGGGTCGTAGCGGACTGGACTTTTTTGAGCGTCTGGGTCGTGGCCATATCCTCTTTTACTATCTGATTACGGCGATCCCCAGTGTGGTGATTCGCCCGCGTCTGATCGTGCAACAGGTCTTCTCGGTGGGGGTTTTGTCGCTGCTGATTATCGTGGTCTCCGGTTTTTTCGTCGGTATGGTGCTGGGGCTGCAGGGCTATAACCTGCTCAAGGACTATGGTACCGAGTCGGCACTGGGCACCATGGTGGCGCTAACCCTGGTGCGCGAACTGGGGCCGGTGGTGACCGCGTTGCTGTTCGCCGGGCGTGCCGGTTCGGCGCTCACCGCCGAGATCGGCCTGATGAAGGCGACCGAGCAGCTCTCTGGTATGGAGATGATGGCGGTGGACCCGATCAAACGGGTGCTTGCCCCGCGTTTTCTTGCCGGCTTTATTTCGATGCCACTGCTTGCCGCGATCTTCAGTGCGGTCGGTGTGATGGGGGGCTATTTTGTCGGTGTCGGCCTGCTCGGCGTGGATGAGGGGGCCTACTGGGCCAATATGCAATCCAAGGTGGATCTGCAAGACGATATTTACAACGGGGTGATCAAGAGCCTGGTGTTCGGTGTGGTGGTGACCTGGATCGCCATCTTCGAGGGTAACGATGCGGTGCCCACCTCGGAGGGGGTGAGCCGTGCAACGACTCGTACCGTGGTACACAGCTCCCTGGCCGTGCTGGGGCTCGATTTTATCCTTACCGCTTTGATGTTCGGAGAGAATTAATATGATGCAATCAAGGAGTGTCGAAATTTGGGTCGGCCTGTTTATTGCCGCCGGTATGGCCGCACTGTTTATGCTGGCGATGCAGGTGAGCAACCTCAGCGTGGTGAGCGATGATGTCGGTTACGATGTCACGGCCCGCTTTGAGAATATCGGCAGCCTGAAGGTGCGCTCACCGGTGACCATGGCCGGGGTGCGGGTGGGACGTGTTAGTGACATCGGTTTTGACCCCATGACCTTCGAGGGGGTGGTGACCCTGCACATCAGCAGCCAGTATGACAGGCTGCCCGCCGATACCAGTGCCAATATTTTTACTGCCGGTCTGCTCGGTGAGCAGTATGTGGGGCTGGAGCCCGGTGGTGAGGAGGAGGTGCTGGAGCAGGGCAGTGAGATCATGTTGACCCAGAGTGCCCTGGTGCTGGAACAGCTCATTGGCCAGTTTCTATTCAACAAGGCATCAGAAGGAGAACAGTAGTGATTAAGCCGTTTCACTTTGTAAATGCCTTTATCCTGGCGCTGTCACTGGCCGGGCTCGCCCTCCCCGTTATGGCAGCTGATGTTGCCAATGTCACCCATCCTGCCGAGCGGTTGGTGCAGGAGACGACCGATAAGGTGTTGGCACGACTTAAGATCGATAGCGAGAAACTGAAGGCCGATTCGGATCTGATCTATCCGCTGGTTGAAGACCTGGTGCTGCCGCACTTCGATTTTCACCGCATGTCGATCTGGGTGCTGGGTAAAAACTGGCGCACCGCCTCGTCGGAGCAGCAGCAGCAGTTCACCGTCGAGTTCCGCACCCTGCTGGTACGCACCTATGCCAAGGCCCTGCTGGAGTATACCGATCAGAACCTGCGTTACCTCCCATTCCATGCCGAGGAGGGGGCGAAAAAGGTTAACGTCAAGACCGAGATTCAACAGAGCGGTGGCCCCAGTATTCCACTGCACTACAGCATGTACCTGAACAAGGCGGGGAAGTGGAAGGTTTACGATATCAAGGTGGATGGCGTGAGCCTGGTCAGTAACTACCGTAGCTCCTTTGCCACCGAGGTGCGCAACGGCGGTATCCCCAAGCTTTTGCAGAAGCTGGCAGAGATGAACCAGGGCAGCCACGGTGGGTAAGGGGCAGATCAGCGGAGAGGGTGGCGCGTTTCAGATCAGCGGTGAGCTGAGTTTCAATACCGTCACAGCCCTGCTGCTCGAGAGCAAAATGACGCTCTTTGATACCGCCAGCGAGCGGCTCGATCTGGAGCTGAGTGGTGTTAGCCGGGCCGATAGCGCCGGCCTGGCACTGCTGATTCAGTGGATGCGCATGGCCCGCGAGCACAATAAAGAGATTCGCTTCCACCATTTGCCTGAGCAGTTACTGGCGATTGCCCGTGCCGGTGAGCTGGAGCCGTTGCTGCCGGTTGCCGAGTAGCGACACTGCCATGAGTAGCCGGGGGCGGCAGGGGTAGCAGCCTGTCCGCCCAGACGGTATCATGCGCGATTCCTTGCGAACCCTGGGTAAACGCCATGCAGCCTGAAGAGATTAAGCAGTTGATTGAGGCCGGTATTGCCGGCAGCGAAGCGATGGTCAGGATCGACGAAGGTGGTCACATCTGGGTGACAGTGGTGAGCGAAACCTTTGCCGGACAGTCCCCCCTGAATAAGGAGCGTACGGTTCATGCGGTGCTGGGCGATGCCGTGACCTCCGGGGCCATCCACGCGATACACATTAAACCGTACACTCCTGATGAGTGGAAAACAGCCAGCAAGATGCAGGTTTCCTGAATAACTGGCTTAGGCCCACCCAAGATGGGAGGCCTGGGCATTTGATACGAAGAACTATGGATAAACTGATCATTACCGGTGGTGGCCCCCTTAACGGCGATATTCGTATCTCCGGGGCCAAGAATGCGGCGCTGCCTATCCTGGCGGCGGCATTGCTGGCTGAAAAGCCGGTGACGATTTGCAACGTCCCCCATTTGCACGACATCACCACCACCATGGAGCTGCTCGGTAACATGGGGGTCGAGCTGGTAATCGACGAAAAGCTCAATATCGAGGTGCACGCCTCCACCATTCAGACCTTTATCGCCCCCTATGAACTGGTGCGCACCATGCGTGCCTCGATCTTGGTGCTGGGGCCGCTGCTGGCACGCCACGGCAAGGCTGAGGTGTCGCTGCCCGGTGGCTGTGCCATCGGCTCGCGTCCGGTAAATATCCACATCGAGGGGATGCGTGCGATGGGGGCTGACATCAAGGTGGAGAACGGCTTCATTAAGGCGACCACCCACGGCAAGCGCCTGCAGGGTGCGGTGATCGACTGTGATGTGGTCACCGTTACCGGCACCGAGAACCTGATGATTGCCGCCAGCCTGGCCGAGGGCACTACCATTATAAATAATGCGGCGCGCGAGCCCGAGGTGGTGGATGTGGCCAACTTCCTCAACCACATGGGGGCGAAGATCAGCGGTGCCGGTACCGATACCCTCACCATTGAGGGGGTGGAGCGTTTGGGTGGTGGTCGCTATCACGTGCTGCCGGATCGTATCGAAACCGGCACTTACCTTATCGCTGCGGCGATCACCGGAGGGCGGATTAAGGTGAAGGATACGGATCCCTCCTTACTCGACAATGTTCTCGACAAGCTACGTGAAGCCGGTGCCGATGTGGAGTGTGGCGAGGACTGGATTGTCCTTGATATGCACGGCAGACGCCCCAAGGCGGTGAGCCTGGAGACGGCCCCTTATCCCGACTTCCCTACCGATATGCAGGCGCAGTTCACCGCGCTTAACTGCGTCGCCGAGGGGGAGGGCATCATTATTGAGACGGTGTTTGAGAACCGTTTCATGCATGTGCAGGAGATGCAGCGCATGGGGGCCGATATCGAGCTTGAGGGCAACACCGCCCGCACTCGCGGGGTGAAGCGTCTGACCGCGGCCCCGGTTATGGCGACTGACCTGCGCGCCTCGGCCTCGCTGGTACTGGCGGCACTGGCAGCCGACGGCGATACGGTGGTGGATCGCATCTACCACATCGACCGCGGCTACGAGTGTATCGAAGAGAAATTACAGCAGCTGGGGGCGAAGATTCAACGTGTTCCAGATAACCACTTCCAGAGTGATGTACTGATGGATGTTATGCCATGAGTAATACCCTGACTATCGCCCTCTCCAAGGGGCGCATCTTTAAAGAGACCCTACCGCTGCTGGCACACGCCGGTATCATCCCCAGGGACGACCCGGAGACCAGCCGCAAGCTGATCCTCGACACCAATGTGGATGATGTGAAACTGGTGATCATCCGTGCCTCCGATGTCCCCACTTATGTGGAGTATGGTGCCGCCGATATTGGTGTGGCGGGCAAGGATGTGTTGATGGAGCACGGCGGCGAAGGCCTCTATGAGCCGGTGGATCTCAATATTGCCAAGTGTCGCCTGATGACCGCAGGCCCCGTGGGCATGAGCGAACCGCAGGGGCGTCTTAAGGTAGCCACCAAGTTCGTCAACTCCACCCGCCGCTACTACGCGGGTCTGGGCAAGCAGGTGGAGATCATCAAGCTCTACGGCTCGATGGAGCTGGCCCCCCTGGTGGGGCTGGCCGACCTTATCGTCGACCTGGTCGACACCGGAAACACCCTCAAGGCTAATGGCCTGGAGCCACTGGAGCATATCGCTGATGTCAGTTCACGGCTGGTGGTGAACAAGGCCTCGATGAAGATGAAGCACGCCCGCGTGAAGGCCTTTATCGCGCAGATCGCCGAGGCGGTCGAGCAGCGCAAGGACTAAACCTCCCCTGTTTTAGCATTTCACTCCGAGATTATTACCATGGTTGATATCACCCGACTCGATAGTTCCAACGACGACTTCTGGCCCGCGCTGGAAAACCTCCTCGCCTGGGAGGGGGTCTCCGACGAGCAGGTCAACACCACGGTGCGCGAGATCCTGGCGAAGGTGAAGGCCAACGGCGATGCGGCGGTGCTGGAGTACACCAATCGCTTCGACCGCATGAGCGTCGCCTCGATGGATGAGCTCGTCATCCCGCAGCAGCGTCTGGCAGAGGCGCTTGAGGCGATCCCCGCCGAACAGCGTGAGGCGCTGGAGCTTTCCGCCGCACGGGTGCGCAGCTACCACGAACACCAGAAGCAGGAGTCATGGTCCTACACTGAGGCTGATGGCACCCTGCTCGGTCAGCAGGTGACCCCGCTGGAGCGTGCCGGTCTCTATGTGCCGGGTGGCAAGGCGGCCTACCCCTCATCGGTATTGATGAACGCGATCCCTGCCAAGGTCGCCGGAGTGGCAGAGCTTATTATGGTAGTGCCCACCCCCGATGGTGAGGTGAACGAGCTGGTGCTGGCCGCCGCTGCCGTCGCCGGGGTCGATAAGGTTATTGCCATCGGTGGCGCACAGGCCGTCGCGGCGCTGGCCTACGGCACCGAGAGCGTGCCACAGGTCGACAAGATCGTCGGCCCTGGCAATATCTATGTGGCCACAGCCAAGGGGATGGTCTTCGGCACCGTCGGTATCGATATGATTGCCGGCCCCTCCGAAATTCTGGTGATCTGCGACGGCAAGACCGACCCGGACTGGATCGCCATGGACCTCTTCTCTCAGGCCGAACACGACGAGGATGCCCAGTCTATTCTGGTCTCCCCTGATGGTGCCTTCCTTGACCGGGTCGCCGAGAGCGTCGCCAAACTGCTGCCAACGATGGAGCGCCAGGAGATCATCGCCACCTCGCTACGCGACCGTGGTGCGCTGATTCGGGTCAAGAGCATGGACGAGGCGGTCGAGGTTGCCAACTTCATCGCCCCGGAGCATCTGGAGCTGTCGGTCGAAGACCCGCTTACCATGGCCCCGCAGATAAAACACGCCGGTGCCATCTTCATGGGCCGTTACACCGCCGAGGCGCTGGGTGACTACTGCGCCGGGCCGAACCATGTGTTGCCCACCTCGCGCACCGCACGTTTCTCTTCGCCGCTGGGGGTCTATGACTTCCAGAAGCGCTCCAGCCTGATCATGTGCTCCTCCGAGGGAGCCTCAGAGCTGGGCAAGACCGCCTCCTGTCTGGCCCGCGGCGAGGGGCTGACTGCTCACGCCCGTTCTGCTGAATTCCGTATTAAATAGTGAGATGGGCTGCCTGGAGTCTGTTCCTCTAAGGGAGCCATGGAAAACAGGGGCGCGAGGCGATATAGTGGTCTGCTCACTAACACCCTGAATTTACATAAGAATATGATGTTGCTTAAGGATAGCCTTTTACATCGCCTGTCAGCCCTGCAGCGGCCTGAATTTTCACCGCGCCTGATAATGTGGATCAATATTTTGTTCGTCTTGTTGCTGGCCTATTCGCTGGCGGGGATCAGCTGGCGGCTATGGCCGTTGTCGCAGGACGCCAGTCTGCTTGTCGCAACAACTTCCCCGCAAGGTTCACGTGCTGAAAAGGCCTCAGGGCTGGATGGCGTCGCCGCGCTGCATCTACTGGGCGAGACCTCGACCGTTGAAGAGGCGCCTGTAGCGCAGGTCCTTGATGCCCCGGAGACACGCCTTAGCCTGACCCTGAAGGGGATCGTTTCGGTTTCCGCTGCCGCTGAGGGGCGCGCCCTTATCGCTGAAGGATCTGCCGAAGAGAAGGTCTACAAGGTGGGCGATGCCCTCTCCGGTGGTGCGGTGCTGCACGAGGTATTGAGCGATAAGGTGATACTCAAGCGCGGTGGCCGTTTTGAGACCCTGACCCTGCCCCGCGAGCGGGCGCTTCAGACCGATGCCACGAGCCCCGCTAAGACTCAACCTTCGGCTCGACCCAGCCCATCCCGAGCCAACGCCGGTGGTTCTATGAACCAGCAGCTGCGAACACTGCGTGACAGTATTGCTAGCAACCCGCAACAGGCCTTTAGTCTGATACAGGCACAGCCGGTGATGGAGGGGGGGGCGATCAAGGGCTACCGCGTCAATCCCGGTAAGCAGCGTCGCCTGTTCCATGGCACCGGCTTGCGTGCCGGTGATGTGGTGACTAGTGTCAATGGCATAGCGTTAAGTGATCCGTCACAAATGGCCACGCTGTTTGAGCAGTTTAAATCGGCGGATAGCTTTAATCTGCTGGTCGAGCGCGGGGGCCGACAGACCAGCCTCACCGTCAATTTAGGACAATAATGAGAAAGAGTAAGATGCAAGGATTCTTCAATTTTTCAGTACCGGTCATTAACCGGCTTGTTGTGAGGGGTAGGGGTACCGCAAAACAGCTGGGACTCGCGGCGCTGGGATTGGCGCTGAGTTGTGGTGCCGCCTGGGCCGAGTCGATGACCCTTAATCTTAAAGATGCCGATATCAATACGGTTATCGCCACCATCTCCGAGATGACCGGCAAAAACTTTATCGTCGATCCAAGGGTCAAGGGAAAGGTGACGGTGATCTCCGCACAGCCGATGGAGGCCGAGGATATTTATCAGGTATTTCTGGCGGTTCTTAATGTGCATGGTTTTGCCACCATACCGGGTAAAAATGTCACCAAGATCGTGCCCGAGGTCAATGCCAAGCAGGATGCCATTCCTACGATTATCGGGCGTAACCATTTGGAAGGTGGGCAGTTTGTTACTCAGGTGATCGCCGTGAATAATGTAGCCGCAGCACAACTGGTGCCCATTCTCCGCCCACTGCTACCTCAGGAGGCACACCTTGCCGCCTACGCCCCGACGAACGTATTGATCGCCTCGGCGACCAAGGCGAATATCGAGCGCATCGTTGGCCTGGTAAAGCGTATCGATCTCTCCAGCGAGACCGAGGCGGAGTTGATTCCACTACGGCACGCCTCTGCCGCCGAGATAGAACGCATTCTCAACTCGTTACAGCAGGCGGGTGGGGCAAAGGGGGTGGCGGCCCCGGGTGATGAGGTGAAGATTATCGCCGATAGTCGCACTAACAGCGTGATTCTCAGCGGTGACAAGTCCAAGCGGCATCAGCTGAAGAAGATCATCAAGCAGCTCGATACCTCCTTGGAGAGCAACGGCAACACCCGGGTGATCTATCTGCGTTACGCCAAGGCGAGCGATCTGGCCAATGTGCTCAACGGTGTGGGTAAGAGTATTGTTGAAGATAAAGGGGGGGCCAAGGCCAAGGCTGCAGGGGCTAGTGGTACTCAGCTCAATATCCAGGCCGATGAGTCGACCAATGCCCTGGTGATTAACGCCCCCCCCGACGTGATCCGTGATCTGGAGTCGGTGATTCGCCAGCTTGATGTGCGCCGTGCCCAGGTGATGGTGAAGGCGGTGATTGCTGAGGTGGGTACCGACACCGCGATGGAGCTGGGGATCCAGTGGGGTGTTGACGGTTCTGCCAACAGTTCCCCGGTGGGGCTGGTGGATTTCAATAACACCATTAGCGGACTTGCACAGGCCTCACAGGGGCTAAGTGCGCCACCGAGCCTTAATGGGCTGACCGTTGCGGCGGGTGATTTTTCTTCTAACGCCTTTAATTTTGCCGGCCTGCTGCGAGCCCTGGGGGGGGATTCCAATAACAATATTATCTCTACTCCGTCGTTGATGACACTGGATAATGAGGAGGCGGAGATCGTGGTGGGGCAGACCGTGCCCTTTCTTACCGGCTCTTACACCTCCACCGGTGGGGGGAGTACCCCAGAAAATCCCTTCCAGACCATTCAGCGCGAGGATGTGGGGTTGTCGCTGAAAATTAAGCCACAGATCAATGAGGGAGACGCCATCCGTATGGAGATTCTTCAGGAGGTCTCCAGCATTAGTCTTAGTTCGGTTAGCGCCTCCGACCTGATCACCAACAAGCGTTCGGTAAAGACCACGGTGATGGTCGATGACGGTCAGGTACTGGTGCTCGGTGGTCTCATCGAGGATCAGTTGGTGGAGTCGGAACAGAAGGTACCGCTGCTGGGTGATATCCCGCTGCTAGGTTGGTTTTTCCGCTACCAGTCCAATAAGAAAATGAAAAAAGATTTGATGGTCTTTATCCACCCGAAAATCTTGCGTGACAGTAAACATGGCTCGGCGATGGCGAGTGAGAAGTACAATTATATGCGCGCCATGCAGATGCAGATTCGTGAGGATGGGTTGCGTCTGATGGACGATGACCTCACGCCGGTGTTACCGGAGATGCAGGAGTTTATGCAATTGCCCGCCCCCTTTGAGGAGCAGGCGGCACTACCGGTTCCGCCCATTGCGGAGAGTGGTGATGTCCTTATCCCCTGAGGTCGAACCATTGAGCACGGAGCCTATGACGGGTGAGCAGTTGCGACTGCCCTTTGCCTTCGTGCGGCGTCACGGTGTGCTGTTGTTGTGGGATGTTGACTCAGGCCCACGCCTGGTCTGCCGTGAAGGTGTCACCCTACCCAGCATCGCCGAGGTGCGTCGTCTGTTGCAGCGGGACTTTGTGATAGAGCAGGTCGATGGTGAGCAGTTTGATGCCCTGTTACAGCAGAGCTATGAGCAGGGCGGCAGCGACTCCATGCAGGCGATGGATGACCTGGGTGATGACCTGGACCTCAACGATGTGGCGATGCAGTTGGCCGAACCCGAAGACCTGATGGAGAGTCAGGACGACGCCCCGATCATCCGCCTGATCAATGCCCTGCTCACCGAGGCGGTGCGCGAGGATGCCTCCGATATTCACATTGAGTCGTTCGAGCAGAACATGGTGGTGCGCTTTCGTGTCGATGGGGTGTTACGCGAGATGTTGCGCCCCAAACGTACCCTGGCCCCCTTGCTGGTGTCGCGTATCAAGGTAATGGCAAAACTCGATATCGCCGAGAAGCGGCTGCCGCAGGATGGGCGCATCTCACTGCGGGTGGCGGGACGCCCGGTCGATGTGCGGGTCTCGACCCTGCCCTCGGCCCACGGTGAGCGGGTGGTATTGCGCCTGCTGGACAAACAGGCGGGGCGACTGGATCTGGAACAGCTGGGCATGGCCGAGCACGACCAGCAGGAGATTGACCGCCTGATCCACCAGCCTCACGGTATTCTATTAGTCACCGGTCCCACCGGTTCGGGCAAGACCACCACCCTCTATGCCGCGTTGAGCCGTCTTAACCAGAGCAGCCGCAATATCCTCACCGTCGAAGACCCCATCGAGTATGACCTCAGCGGTATCGGCC
The DNA here is from genome assembly GCA_041554195.1 of Thiohalomonadaceae bacterium. GTDB lineage: Bacteria > Pseudomonadota > Gammaproteobacteria > Thiohalomonadales > Thiohalomonadaceae > JAPHSX01. The sequence continues at coordinate 356,514 of JBFFMJ010000001.1, read as the reverse complement.
AGACCCAGGTAAACAGTAAGGTCGACATGAGCTTTGCCCGTGGCCTGCGTGCCATCCTGCGCCAGGATCCCGATGTGGTGATGGTCGGCGAGATCCGCGACCTGGAGACGGTGGAGATCGCGGTACAGGCCTCGCTCACCGGCCACCTGGTGCTGTCCACCCTGCACACCAATAGCGCCGTAGGTGCCATTACCCGCCTGCGCGATATGGGCGTCGAGCCCTTCTTACTCTCCTCCAGCCTCATCGGCGTACTGGCGCAGCGGCTGGTGCGCATGCTCTGCCCCGAGTGCAGGCAGCCCTATACCGCCAATGAGAAAGAGTGTGAGTTGATGGGGCTGGATATAGCCCAGGCCCCGAGCCTCTATCGCACCGGTGAGGGCTGTCCCCACTGTAATAATATGGGCTATCGCGGGCGCACCGGCATCTATGAGCTGGTCACCATCGGTGAAACCATGCGTGGCATGATCCACGACGGCAGCAGTGAACATGAACTGACTAAGGAGGCGCGCCGCCACTCTACAGACATTCGTGTTGATGGCTTTCGTCGTGTGTTGGCCGGTGAGACCTCGTTGGACGAGGTGTTGCGCGTGACCCAGGCAGATTAGGCGGCGGACACATGGGAGCCTTTGAATACAGTGCACTAAATGAGCGTGGCCGCGAGAAGAAGGGGGTGCTGGAGGGCGATAACGCCCGCCAAATTCGCCAGCAACTACGCGAGCAGGGCTTAATCCCGCTGTCGGTTGAGGAGGTGGCACAGCGCGAGACGCGGGAGCGCAGCGGCTTTTCGCTACAGCGCGGTATTAGTGCCACTGATCTGGCCCTGATCACCCGTCAGCTCGCCACTCTGGTACGCGCCGCGCTGCCGCTGGAGGAGTGTCTGCAGACGGTCGCCCGCCAGAGCGAGCAGCCGCGCCTCAAGAGCATGATGCTGGCGGTGCGCTCAAAGGTAATGGAAGGGCATACCCTGGCCGATGGCCTGAGCGACTTCCCCCACATCTTTCCCGAGCTGTACCGTACCACGGTCTCTGCCGGAGAGCAGTCGGGCCACCTGGAGGTAGTGCTGGAGCGCCTTGCCGACTACACCGAAAAGCGTCAGCAGATGCGCCAGAAGATCATGCTGGCACTGTTCTACCCGGTGATCCTCACCGTGGTGGCGATCCTCGTTACCGGCGCCCTGTTAACCTACGTGGTGCCGCAGGTGGTGCAGGTGTTTGAGGGGATCGGTCAGGAGCTGCCGTGGCTCACCGTGGCCCTCATCACGATAAGTGATTTTTTGCGTGGCTACGGTCTGTGGCTGATCCTGCTGCTGGCCCTGCTGGTCGGCGTGGCTATCTCACTGTTGCGCCGTGAGGCAATGCGTTTTCGCTGGCACCGGCTGCTGTTGCGCCTGCCGCTGATCGGCAGGTTGGGGCGTGGTCTGAATACCGCTCGCTTTGCCCGCACCTTTAGTATCCTCACCGCCAGCGGCGTACCGGTACTGGAGGCGATGCGCCTCTCCGCCGAGGTGATGGGCAGCCTGCCGATGCGCGGCGCGGTGAACGACGCCTCACACCGGGTGCGCGAGGGTAGCGGCATTGCTCGGGCGCTGGAGCAGAGTCGCTACTTTCCGCCGATGACGCTACACCTGATCGCCAGCGGTGAGGCCAGCGGCAAGCTGGAGGAGATGCTGGAGCGCGCCGCCGATAATCAGGAGCGCGAGCTGGAGACGGTGATCGCGATGGTAATGGGGATGTTCGAGCCGATACTGATTCTGGTGATGGGAGCCGTAGTGCTGGTGATCGTGCTGGCGATTCTGCTGCCCATCTTCGATCTCAATCAACTGGTTAAGTAGCAGCAGCGTTGACCAATACAACGACAGGATAGAAAGACGATGCAACAGCGACAACAGCAACGCGCCCAGAGCGGTTTTACCCTTATCGAAATCATGGTGGTAGTGGTGATCCTCGGTATCCTCGCCTCGGTCATCGTGCCGAAGATCATGGACAATCCGGATAAGGCCCGCGTGGTCAAGGCGAAAAATGACGTGCAGGCGATGAAGAGTGCCCTCGACCTCTACAAACTCGATAACTTCAACTACCCCAGTACCGACCAGGGGCTACAGGCGCTGACAGCAAAACCGTCAGGCTCGCCCGAGGCGCGTAACTGGAAGGAGGGGGGCTATCTGGACCGTCTGCCCAAGGACCCCTGGGGCAATGACTATCAGTACCTCAATCCCGGAGTAAACGCCGAGGTCGATATCTTCAGCTACGGTGCCGATGGGCGTCCCTCCGGTGAAGGGGTTGCTGCCGATATCGGTAACTGGCAGGACTGAGTACCTTACCGTGCGTCGCGCACAGCACGGCTTCACCCTGCTGGAGCTGATGGTGGTGATTGTGCTCATCGGCATCATCCTCACCTTCGTGGTCGGCTCAGTGGGCGATGGCGGGCGTCGTGACCGCATCCAGCGCGAGGCACAGCGCATCAGTGCGCTGGTTGAGCTGGTGGGTGAAGAGGCGGTGCTGCAGTCCACGGTGATTGGTATGCACTTTTTGCAGCAGGGTTACGAGTTCATGCGCTACGACGGTGAGAGATGGCAGTTAATAGAGAAGGATGAGCTGCTCAGGCAACGCACACTCGATTCGATGATTGAGATGGAGCTGTTGGTAGAGGGCTTTCGTGTCGAGCTGGAGGCGACCAGCGTCGTGGTCGAGGAAGAGGGCGACGCTGAGGGTGAAGGTGAGGAGCAGAGCGAGACCAAACCTCAGGTGGTCTTTCTCTCCAGCGGTGAGCGTACCGCGTTTGAGTTAACGCTGCTCTATGAGGATGACGAGTCCGGATTTTTGCTCACCGTGCCGCCTCTGGGTGGTGTAGAGCAGCGCCGTTTGGAAGGGCACCGGTAGATGTCACGCCACTACCGCGCCAACGGTTTTACCCTGCTGGAGGTGCTGGTCGCGCTGGCGGTGCTGACCATTGCGCTGGCGGCACTGATTAAGGGTACGGCGGACAACGCCAACAATGCCGCCTATCTGCGGGATAAGACCCTGGCCCACTGGGTGGGGATGAATGTGGTGGCCGAGCAGCGCCTGGCGGATAAGTGGAATGAACAGGGGGTGCAGCGCGGCGATGAGGAGATGGGACAGCACACCTGGTACTGGAGCGCGACACTCGCCAAGACCTTTGATGAGGATGTGCGACGTCTTGAGGTCGAGGTGCGTGATAGCGATGAGCGCGACACCACGCCACTGGCAACGCTGGTTGCCTTCCTGCCACGGCCCTGAGAAGAGACAATGAGATACTCTCGCCATAGTGGTTTTACCCTGCTGGAGATGCTGGTGGCGATTACCATCTTCGCGGTGGTCTCGGCGATGGTTTACGGCGGTCAGGTGGCAGTGCTCAAGGCCAAGGCGGTCACCGAGCGACAGGCGCTACACCTTAAACAGTTGCAGCTGGCGATGCTGATGCTGGAGCGCGATATCAGCCAGCACCTGTTGCGCCCTGTACGCGACGATTACGGCGATAGCCAGCCGCCGATGGTGGCATCCGACTATGGTGATTTTCGCCTTACTCTCACCCGTGCCGGCTGGCAGAATCCGCTCAATCTGCCGCGCAGCACCCTGCAGCGGGTGGCCTACGGGGTGAAAGAGGAGAAATTGACGCGCTACAGCTGGCCGATGCTGGATCGCGCCCAGGGCAGTGAACCCTACGAGGTGGTGTTGTTGGAGCAGGTGCGCGAATTTCAGCTGCGTTTTCTCGATGAACAACGCGAGTGGCAGGGGCAGTGGCCGCCGCAGAGTGCGGCGGCGTCGGCTGCGCCACCGGCGGTGATGCCGCTGGCGGTAGAGCTGGTCTTTGAGCTGGAGGGGTGGGGCACTTTCCGTCGTGTTATCCCCACTGTGGGCGGGTGAGCCGGGCGATGAGTGGCGGGATGATAAATCGGTCAGCACAGCACGGCGTCGCCCTGATCAAGGCGATGCTCGTGGTGGCCCTGGCCACCAGCGTGGCGGTGGCGATGGTATCGCGCCAGCAGTTTGATATCCGGCGCACCGGCAATGTGTTGCAGGCGGGTCAGGCCACGCTTTATACCGATGGCGTAGAGGCCTGGGCGGCACAGCTGCTGCGACGGGATCGGCTCGATAATCAGGTCGATCACGCCGAGGAGGACTGGGCCACCATCCTGCCGCCGATCCCGGTGGAGGGGGGCAGCATCAGTGGCGCGATTGAGGATCTACAGGGGCGTTTTAACCTCAATAGCCTGGTGGTCAACGGCAAGGCCGAGCCCAAGGCGGTGGCGCGCTTTAAGCGCCTGCTTGAGGCCTTGCGGGGACTCAACCCGGATCAGGCCGCAAAACTGGATGACGAACTGGCGGCGGTGCTGATCGACTGGCTCGATCCCGATCAGGATCTGACTTTCCCCGGCGGGGCCGAGGATGACACCTACCTGAACCGTGAGCGCCCCTATCGCTGTGCTAACGCACCGATGGCCAGCCCTTCGGAGTTGCTGTTACTACAGGGGGTGGATGCGGAGGCTTATGCCCTGTTGCGGCCCCATGTAGTGACCCTGCCGACGGTGACGAAGCTGAACGTTAACACCGCGACAACACCGGTATTAATGAGTCTGGCACAGGGGGTGACCGACAGCGATGCAGAGAGCCTGATTGCCGACCGCCCCTATGACAAGGTGCAGGATTTTGAGGCGCACAAGGCGCTGGCCGGGCGAACACTGGATAAAGATATTTTGAGCGTTGAGAGTGAGTACTTCCTCATCGTCTCACAGGTACAATACGGCTCACTTTTACAACAGCGTTACAGCGTGTTGCAGCGTGATGCACAGGGTGCAAGCCGCATCCTGATGCGGGCCCAGGGAGCCTATTAGGGAACCTACTGATTATGCAAACAACATTATACATTCGGTTGGGCAACGAGCCTCAGGGTGAGGTGTGCTGGCTTAGTCGCGGCGCACAGGGCAGCGCTGGCGTGCGCCGTGGTGAGCTGAAAGAGGCAGCACTGCGCAGTCATGGAGAGCGCGTAACGGTGCTCCTGCCGCCGCTGCCACTGCTCAGCCTGAGCGCCGCACTGCCCCCGCTACAGGGGCAGAGGCTACGCCGCGCGCTGCCCTTCGCGGTGGAGGAGCAGCTGGCCGACGAGGTCGAGAACTACCACTTTGCCCTGGGCAAGCGACAGCCTGACGGCACACTGCCGGTGCTGGCGGTCAATCTTCAGCAGATGGAGGCGTGGCAGGCGCGCTTTGCCGAGGCCGAACTCAAGCCCCACGCCTGCCTGAACGCGGCGCAACTCCTGCCCTGGCAGCCGGGCCAGTTGAGCATGCTGCTGGAGCGCGATGGGGCGATGCTGCGCCTCTCACCCTATGAGGCCTACAGTCTGCCCCTCGACGGGCTGGAGACCCTGCTGACACTGGCACTGCCGCGTGGCCCCGAGGAGATCACCACGCTTCGCATCTTTGATGCCCGTGGCGATGCGGCGAGTGAGCCCCACTGGCAGGGGACACTGGCACAACTGGAACAGCGCTATGAGGTGGTCGCCGAGCCGCTGAGCCTGCTGGCCACGGCCCCCGCAGAGCACGCCATCAACCTGTTGCAGGGGGAGTTCGGGCGCAAGGAGCAGCTGGGCAGGATATGGCGTCCGTGGCGCGCCACCGCCGCGTTGTTGGCGGCATGGCTGTTGCTCTCTGGCGGCGAGTCGATCTACGACTATCGGCAGCTCGCCGCCGAAGAGGCGCGGCTCTACGGGGCGGTGGAAAAGGTCTACCGCGACACCTTCCCCGAGGCGAAGAATGTGGTCAATCCCAGGGTGCAGATGGAGCGCAAGCTGGAGGAGCTACAGGGGGCCGGTAACGGCGGTGCCTTTGTTGCCCTGCTGGCGGCAAGCGGGCCGGTGCTAAGTCGCGCCAAGGGGGCGGAGCTGAAGAATATGCGCTATCGCCAGGGAGAGCTGGAGCTGGAATTTGATCTGGATGACTTGCCCGCACTGGATGCGCTGAAAGAGAGCCTGCAACAGCAGGGACTGGAGACGGAGATCCGTAACGCCTCCAGTCGCGACAATAAAGTCGAGGGGCGTGTGGCGATTCGGGGGGCGGCACAATGATGCACTACTGGCAGAATCTACAGGCACGCGAGCAACGCACCCTGCTGATCGGTGGCGTGGCGCTGGCCTTGCTGTTGATCTACAGCCTGATCCTCGACCCCTTTGCCGAGGAGATGGCGCGGATGGAAAAGAGTGTGGCTGCAGATCGCGAGCTTCTGGCATGGATGGAGCAGTCGGCACAACAGGTCCAGGCCTTGCGTGGCAACGGTTGGGCGCAGCGCGGCGGCGGCTCGCTATTGAGTCTGGTTGATGCCAGCGCCAAGAAAAACGGGTTGGGCGGGGCGCTTAAACAGGTCAAGCCGGAGGCCAGCGGGGTGCGGCTGCGTTTTGAGCAGGCGAGCTTTGATGACATGGTGCGCTGGCTGGGCCGACTGGGTGTTGAGCAGGGCGTTGGGGTCACCTCCCTCAGCCTGGAGCGTCTGCCCGCCCCCGGGCAGGTCAATGCCACGGTGGTACTGGAGCGAGGCGCATGATGAAACGTCGGTGGCATTACCTGTTGCTCGGCCTCTCTGCCTGGCTCTGTTTTATGGTGTGGCGTTTTCCGGCCACGGTGGCCTATGACATGGCCGCCGAGTCGCTGGGCGGGCAGGTGCAGCTGGCCGGTCTCAGCGGCACCCTGTGGGAAGGGGAGGCACAACAGCTGCAATATCAGAAGAAGGTCGTCGCCAGCCCCAGTTGGAACCTCTCGCCGTGGGGCCTGTTGCTGGGGCGTGTGGACGGTTTCATCACCCTGCACGCCACAGAAGGCTATCTGCAGACGCAGGCGCAGCTGCCCCTTGGTGGTGGCGAGTTGGCGTTCTCCGACATTAAGGGGCAACTGCCGCTGGCCCTGATCCAGCCCTATCTGCCGATGGTACCGCTACCGCTAGAGGGTGAGCTGTCGTTAAAACTCGATAAGCTGCGGCTCAGTGTCGAGGGACGACCACTGGAGGCCGAGGGCAGAGTCGTCTGGCATCAGGCGGGTATTCAGGTAATGGATAAACTGGTCTTCGGCGACCTGCAGATGAGCCTCCATAGCGCAGAGGGCGGTGGTATTGAGGGGGCGCTCAGTGACAGCGGCGGGCCGCTGGAGCTGAGCGCGACGTTCACCCTCAGCACTGAGGGCGCCTACCAGCTTGAGGGGCAGGTAAAACCGCGCGAATCGGCAGCGAAGGCCCTGCGTGACTCCCTCACGATGCTCGGCAAGCCCGACAGCCAGGGGAGTTATCCGCTTAATTTTAGCGGTGGGCTTTAATCCGTCGCGCTCTTTTATTCCACTCCCTAGCCGGTACAATGCAGGGCTTTCCCTGATCGTATTGAGACAAAGCTAATGAGTGCAATCTCCCAAAAGGTGGAACACTGGATCCGCCCCGACATTCGCGACATCGCCGCCTACCACGTCCCTGACTCAGGTGAGCTCATTAAGCTCGACGCGATGGAGAACCCCTACCACTGGCCTGAGGCGATGCTCGATGCGTGGCAGGGGATGGTGCGCGATATTCCGGTTAACCGCTACCCTGACCCGGCGGCTAGGGGCTTAACCGTTGAGCTGCGCAAGGCGATGGGTGTTCCCGAGAACATGGGGGTGATGCTGGGCAACGGCTCCGATGAGATCATCCAGATCCTCGCCCTGGCCCTTGGCGGTACCAAGCGGGTGGTGCTGGCCCCCGAGCCGAGCTTTGTGATGTACAAAATGATCGCCACCTTCAGCGGCCTGGAGTACGTGGGCGTACCGCTTAATGAGGACTTCTCCCTCGACATGGCGGCGATGGAGCAGGCGATCCAGCAGTACGAGCCGGCGGTGATCTACCTGGCCTACCCCAATAACCCCACCGGCAACCTGTTCGCGGAAGAGCAGGTCGAGGCGATCATCCGGATGGCCAACGGCCTGGTGGTAGTGGACGAGGCCTACCATGCCTTCGCCGGTAAGAGCTTTATGCAGCGCCTCGGCGAGTTCGACAACCTGCTGGTGATGCGTACCGTCTCCAAGCTGGGGCTCGCCGGCCTGCGCCTAGGCCTGCTGGCCGGCCCCACCGAGTGGCTAAACGAGTTCGACAAGGTGCGCCTGCCCTACAACATTAACGTAATGACCCAGGCCGCCGCCGAGTTTGCGCTGAAAAATATCGATGTGCTCGACGAACAGACCCGTCTCATTCGCGAAGAGCGCAGCCGCCTCTTTAGCGAAATGGAAAAACTCGACGGCCTTACCCTCTACCCCTCCGCCGCCAACTTCATCCTGTTTCGCGTTCCCGCCGGGCGCGCCAATGCCATCTTCGAGGGTATTAAGGAGCGCGGTGTGCTGATTAAAAACATGAAGGCGAGTGACGGGCCGCTGGCTGATTGTTTGCGGGTGACGGTGGGGACGGCGGAGGAGAATGGGGCGTTCTTGTCTGCGTTGCGGGCCGTGCTTTAGGGATAACAGTCAGGCGTAGGTCAGGGTGCGCAAGCTCCCTGACGTGCTCGGCGTAGATTGATCTCACGTAGCTATTGCAACGTGAGCTACGGCATCTACCGCTCCTGCTTCGGTCTCTCCCCTACCTCGATCTTCAAGCTCAGGGCCTTGCCGTCGCGCTGTCCCTCTACACTGACCTTCTCGCCAGGGGCGGTCTGGCTGATGGTATTCAGGGCGTCGTGCGCGCTCTCAATGCTATGCGCATTGATGCTGGTGATGATGTCGCCGGGCTTGAGGCCGCCTTGATCGGCGGGGCCACCCTTGAGGACACCGGCAATGATGATCCCCTTCTCATCTTTTAATCCAAACGATTCGGCGAGCGGCGGGGTGAGCTCCTGTATTTCAACCCCCATCCAGCCGCGGCTGACGTAACCCTTCTCGACGATTTGCGCCATCGAATTTTTCGCCAGACTCATCGGGATGGCAAAACCGATCCCCTGTGAGCCACCCGACTTGGAGAAGATGGCGGTGTTGATGCCGATAAGCTCACCACGGGCGGTGATCAGCGCACCGCCGGAGTTACCGGGGTTGATCGCCGCATCGGTCTGGATAAAGTTCTCGAAGGTGTTGATGCCGAGCGAACTGCGACCGGTGGCACTGACGATTCCGAGGGTAACGGTTTGACCGACACCGAAGGGATTGCCGATGGCGAGCACCACATCACCTACGCGCAGGGCGTCGGCATCGCCAAGGGTGATCGCAGGAAGGTTTTCCTGCTTAATTTTTAATACCGCAAGATCGGCCTCGGGGTCGCTGCCCACCAGTTTGGCCTCCGAGCTGCGTCCATCACGTAGCGTGACCTGAATGGTATCAGCCCCCTCAATTACATGATTATTGGTGAGGATGTAGCCGTTGGCGTTGATGATGACGCCAGAGCCGAGCGAGGTCTCCTCGCGTTCGCGCGGCTTGATACCGAACTGCTCACCGAAGAAGCGACGGAAGAAGGGGTCGTCGAACAGCGGGCTCTGTTGCTGCACTACCGTCTTGCGGGTATTGATGTTGACCACCGCCGGGGCGGCGATCTCTACCGCATCGGCATAAGAGACGGGGCCGGAATGTAGCGCCGAGGTGGGCAGGGTAGGGGCATTGCTCTCGATAAATTCCACTACCTTTTTGCCGTTATCCAGCAGTTGCGGCTGCCACACCAGCACCAGAAAGGCGATGGCCAGTCCGATGGTGACGGCCTGGAAGAGGAAAACTACCGGCTTATATAGCTTCATATCCCTTATACTCTGTTTCAATTTAAGTCTGGTAATCTTAACTCATGGAGCCGCCTACCGCATGACCACCTTGCAACAGATCATTGATTACTGTGACACCCTTCTCAGCGTTGGTGACTATCAGGATTACGCCCCCAACGGCCTGCAGGTTGAGGGGAGGGGAGAGGTTCGGCGCATCGTTAGCGGGGTGACCGCCTCGCAGGCGCTGATCAATGCGGCGATTGAACATAAGGCGGACCTGCTGCTGGTGCACCACGGCTATTTCTGGAAGGGGGAGTCGCCCGCCATCGTCGGCATGAAGCAGCGGCGCATCAAGGCGCTGCTGGATCATGATATTTCACTACTCGCCTATCATCTGCCACTGGACGGTCACGGCGCGCTGGGCAACAACGCTCAGTTGGGGATATTGTTTGAGCTCCCCGTTGAGGGGCGTTTCGGTCATGGCCCCGAGGGTGGCATTGCGATGTATGGCAGTCTCGCACAGGGGATGAGCGCCCAGGCACTCGCCGGGTTTATCGGTGAAAAGCTGGATCGGGAGCCGCTGTTGATCGAGGGGGGCGACCACCCGATACACCGTGTCGGCTGGTGTAGCGGCGGGGCCGAGGGCTATATCGAGCAGGCGGCAGCCCTGGGGCTGGATGCCTACATTAGTGGTGAGATCTCAGAGCCCACCGTGCATATCGCCCGCGAGCTGGGCATTCACTATATTGCCGCCGGTCATCATGCCACCGAGCGTTACGGTGCCAGGGCGCTGGGCAACCATTTGGCAGACTATTTTGCTCTGAAGAATCACTTCGTGGATATCTTAAACCCTGTATAAAGTGTGGGCATATCTGCTTGACCTGAATGTGTCATTTGTAAGACAATGTGCGGCTAATATTTTAGGGAATTAGTAATTCCTAATTTACTGAATTTCTGCGCTATCCCTGAGCTTGGGGTGGTGCATATGGCGGGATCGCCCGCCGTAACGAGAGTTTTTTTTCAAGTCTTTAAATTGTTGGGAGAGGCTTAATGAGCACAGAAGGCGTAGATAAGGGTCGACGCCGCTTCCTGACCGCAGCCACCAGTGTGGTGGGTGCGGCAGGTGCAGCGGCAGTTGCTATCCCGTTCGGATTGTCACTGCAGCCCAGTGCTCGCGCCAGAGCCGCCGGTGCGCCGGTGGAGGCTGACGTGAGTAAGCTGGAGCCGGGTCAGATGATGACCGTCGAGTGGCGTGGTAAACCGGTATGGATCGTTCGTCGTACCGAGCAGAATATGATGGATCTGCCCGGTATTGATGCACAACTGCTGGACCCGAATTCAGAGAATTCCGGTCAGCAGCCTGCGGCCGGTTACGCGACGAATGCCTTCCGTGCTCGTGAGGAGCACAAGGAGTATGCGGTACTGGTCGGTATCTGTACCCACCTCGGTTGCTCTCCGACCTACCGTCCCGACATGGCTCCGGCCGACCTCGGTCCCGAGTGGAAGGGCGGCTTCTTCTGCCCCTGCCACGGCTCACGTTTTGACCTGGCCGGTCGTGTCTTCGCCGGTGTTCCTGCACCGAAAAACCTCGAGGTACCCAAGTATAAGTACCTGAGTGAAACCCGCATTCTGGTGGGTGACGATGGAGGCGCTGCGTAATGAATAATATGATGATGCAACTTCTGGGCTGGGTGGACGCACGCTTCCCCCTGACCAAGATGTGGAAAGAGCACCTTTCCGAATACTACGCACCGAAGAATTTTAACTTCTGGTACTTCTTCGGCTCGCTGGCACTGCTGGTTCTGGTTATCCAGATCGTCTCCGGCATCTTCCTCACCATGAGCTACAAGCCTGACGGCGAGCTGGCCTTCGGCTCGGTTGAATTCATCATGCGTGATGTCGACTGGGGCTGGCTGATTCGCTATATGCACTCTACCGGTGCTTCAGCGTTCTTCGCCGTGGTCTACCTGCATATGTTCCGTGGCCTGATGTACGGCTCCTATAAGGCACCGCGCGAGCTTATCTGGATCTTCGGTTGCCTGATCTACCTAGCACTGATGGCCGAGGCCTTCCTCGGTTACCTGCTGCCCTGGGGCCAGATGTCCTACTGGGGTGCCCAGGTTATCGTTAACCTGTTCGCCGCCGTACCGTTTGTTGGTGAAGAGCTCTCTGTGTGGATTCGTGGTGACTTCGTTGTCTCTGATGTGACCCTGAACCGCTTCTTCGCGTTCCACGTTATCGCCGTGCCGCTGGTGCTTATCGGTCTGGTTGTGGCACATATTCTTGCGCTGCACGAGGTGGGCTCCAACAACCCCGATGGTGTTGAGATCAAGAAGAACAAGGGTCCTGATGGCAAGCCGCTGGACGGCATCCCCTTCCACCCTTACTACACCGTGAAGGATATCGTCGGCGTTATCGGCTTCCTCATCGTCTTCTGCGCGATTCTGTTTTTCGCCCCGGAGATGGGTGGCTACTTCATTGAGCATCCCAACTTTGAGCCTGCCAACTCGCTGAAGACCCCGGCACACATCGCCCCGGTCTGGTACTTCACCCCGTTCTACGCCATGTTGCGTGCGGTACCGTCTATTGCCGGTTCTGCGTTCCCCGGTGTAATCGTGATGGGTGCGGCGACAATGATTCTGTTCTTCCTGCCGTGGCTGGATCGCAGCCCGGTGAAGTCAATTCGTTACCGTGGTCCCTGCTTCAAGATCCTGCTGGCCGTGTTCGTTGTGGACTTCATTCTGCTGGGTTGGTTAGGTATGCAGGCATCTACCGCACTGCTGACCACCATCGCGCAGATTGGCACCGCCTACTACTTCGCATTCTTCTTCGCTTTGGCCATTATTCCGAAGTTCGAGAAGACCAAGCCGGTACCGGAGAGGGTAACAGGATGAAAAAATTAATCGTTGCATTTGTATTTGCCGCCCTGCCTGTACTGGGCATGGCTTCCGGTGCGGGTCCGCACCTGGAGAAGGCCAACATCGACCTGCATGACAACGCCTCACTGCAGCGCGGTGCCGGGCTGTTCGTTAACTACTGCCTGAGCTGTCACTCGGCCGCCTACCAGCGCTATAACCGCGTTGGTCAGGACATCGGTCTGAGCGATGCGCAGCTGAAGGATATGATGCTGGCCGCCGAGAAGGTGGGTGAGACCATGACCATCGCGATGCCCAAGGGCGATGCGAAGAAGTGGTTCGGTAACCCTCCACCCGATCTGAGCGTGATTGCCCGTGCCCGTGGTGTTGACTGGCTCTACACCTACTTCAAGACCTTCTACATCGACGAAAGTCGTCCCTTCGGCGTTAACAACGCCGTGTTCCCTGATGTGGGCATGCCCCATGTATTGTGGGAGCTGGAAGGGATGAAGAAGGCCATCATGAAGACCGAGACCGATCATGACGGTAACGAGCACACCGTGATCACCGGTTACGAGATGGTGACCCCCGGTAGCATGAACGAGAGCGAGTATGACCAGGCCGCCCGCGACCTGACAAACTTCCTCGCCTACACCGGTGAGCCGATCCAGCTCAAGCGTAAGCAGCTCGGTATCTACGTACTGATCTTCCTCTTCTTCTTCTTCATCGTTGCCTACATGCTGAAGAAAGAGTACTGGAAAGACATACACTAATCATGGTCGCTGGCGGTTGTGCTAGAATAGGCGACCGCTCTGCGGCGGTAAGGTAAAAATGCCGCTGCAACATGATTGATAAAGAGGGGGCTAACAGGCCCCCTTTTTTGTTTTGTGCAAGATTTTAGGAGAGATTGATATGGGTGCCGTTGCCAACCGACGCTCCGTAATGACGCTGTTTTCCGGTGATACCGATGTCTACAGCCACCGTGCCCGTCTGGTACTGGCCGAGAAAGGGATTAATGTTGATATCGTTCCTGTCGAGGCAGGCAATCTGCCCGAAGACCTGATCGACCTGAACCCCTACGGTTCGGTGCCGACACTGGTTGATCGCGAGCTGGTGCTTTATAGCTCACAGGTGATCATGGAATATCTGGATGAGCGTTTTCCTCATCCGCCGCTGATGCCGGTAGACCCGGTCTCACGCGCCAATAACCGTCTTTACGTCTATCGTATTGAACTGGATCTCTACAACCAGCTCGACATCATCCTTAACGGCAGTGACAAGGCCGCCACCAAGGCGCGCAAGGTGATCCGCGACAACCTCACCGCCGTCAGCCCGGTGTTTGAGCACAAGCCGTTCTTTATGAGCGACGAGTTCACCCTAGTCGACTGTTATCTCGCGCCGCTGCTGTGGCGTCTGCCCAAGCTCAGCATTAACCTGCCCAGCGAGGCCTCGCCGCTGCTCGAATACGCGGAGCGCATCTTTGCCCGCGAATCGTTCCAGGAGAGCCTCACCGAGCTTGAGCGGGAGATGCGCTAAGGCCATAGTGCCCTGGCAAATTCTTTCAACTAAGCGAGGTTGCGCAGACCATGACCCCCAGTCGTCCCTACCTGATTCGAGCCCTCTACGAGTGGATCCTCGATAACGGCATGACCCCCTACGTACTTGTCGATGTGACCAGTGACGAGGTGATCGTGCCGCAACAGTATGTAGAGAACGGACGCATCGTCCTTAACGTCAATCCATCGGCGGTGCAGAACCTGCAACTGGGTAATGAACTGCTGGAACTCGACGCCCGCTTCAGCGGCCAGCCGATGCATGTCTCGGTGCCGGTGATGTCGGTGATGGCCATCTATGCCCGCGAAAACGGCAAGGGGATGGTGTTTACCGAAGAGGATGGCGGCGGAGATACCCCGCCGCCGCCGCCGGAGAAGGAAGAGACGAAGCGGCCTGCGTTGAGGGTTGTGAAGTAGATGTAAAAAAAGGGGCCTCGGATGAGGCCCTTTTCTTTTGTGTGGTGTTTGTGGGTTGTGTGTTGTGGGAGCGGCGTCTCGCCGCGATGAGTTAGACAGCCGTAGCCCGGATGTAACGTAGTGTAATCCGGGTTTATGTTGGATATCCCGGATTGCGTTTCACTTCATTCGGGCTACTTACTAATCCTTCCACCACTGCGATGCTCGGCGGTGTGGGAGGGGGGAGGCACTCCAACAATTGGGGAGATTGATGCTGAGTTGGGTTTTCTTCGTCAGCCCAACCTACGTGCTTCGAGTAGGAATCACATAATCTCATTCTATAATGGTAAACTTCTTTTCAACTCTTGAATTTCTTGCGTGACTATTTCGAGACGTTCTCTACTGTTTTTTTTCCATATTTTCAAGCATGTAACCAAAGTTGTCATTAATCCAAATAAAGGCTTTTAAAGAGTCACAAATTTCATCATCTTTAATAGTAATATCTTCTAACTTTTTTGAGTGCATTATTCTATCTCAAACTTTGACGGCGATATTAAGCGCCCTATAGCCGTCACTTTGATAGTCAATCGTATGATTCAGTGACTCTGACTCTCGTAGCATTCTAAATGTCATTTATAAATTGTTGATAAACGATATTTTGAGCGTTGAAGTAGTAATTTCCCCGTTACTTTTGATCTGCACCTGTTGTTCAGCTAGTGCTGTTTCAGTTGAGACGTTAGATTTATCGATAATCTCATTTTTTATATAAAATAAAGTTGCTTCGGCAAATGCAAATGCAAATACAGAACGAACAAATTGCCTTCGTTCTCTTTCGTTCATGTGAACAGGTGATTGATACTCAGTGATGCTCCCTTCACTGCGCACCGTTATGCACATGGAATTAACGTCTTCCCACAGAGTTTCGTACAGCGTAAAAAGATCACTATCTGTATGCATAAGTAATATTCCATATAAGAGAATTGATAGATTTCACGGGGAAGTAGTCCATTTAGTTCTGACTTAGGATATCAACATAAAGTTTTTCATCATCTTTACCATGCAAACAAGCCAGCACCCTCTCAAACCGCCCCTCAAACTCCCGCATCACACCCACAGCAATCCTCGCCGCTTCATCCTTGGGATAACCATACACCCCGGTTGAGATAGCAGGAAAGGCGATGCTCTTCACCCCATTCTCCAGCGCCACCTCAAAACTGCGCCGGTATGCGGAGGCCAGCAACGCGGCATCGGCCTCGGCCCCATGATAGACGGGGCCAACAGTATGAATTACAAAACGTGCAGCAAGCTTGAAGCCGGGGGTGATCCTGGCGTCGCCGGTTTTGCAACCGCCGAGCGGCCGGCAGGCTTCTAAGAGTTCCGGTCCAGCGGCCCGGTGGATGGCACCGTCGACGCCGCCACCGCCAAGCAGGGAGTTGTTGGCGGCGTTGACGATGGCGTCGACTTTTAAGGTGGTGATATCTGCCTGTACTACTTCAATCATCAGTTACCTCCGTATAACTAGTCGAGAGAATTTAAACGTTTAAATCCCAGGAAGCTTCTTTCCGGGATTGAGTATCCCCTTCGGATCAAACTCCCGCTTAATCCCCTGCATCAGACCCAGCGTCACCGGGTCAATTTCCAGCGAGACAAACTCACGCTTGACCATACCGATCCCATGTTCACCGGAGAGTGTGCCTTCGAGTTCCAGCACCAGCGAAAACACCTCTGCCAGACAGGCATCGGCCCGCGCCATCTCTTTATCATCGTCGGGGTTCACCAGAAGATTAACGTGAATATTGCCGTTACCGGCATGACCGAAGTTGACGATGGTGATGGCGTGTTTTTCGCCCAGTTGTTGCAGGCCGTTTATTAATTCCGGGATGCGTGAGACGGGGACGACGACATCTTCATTGATCTTTTTGGGTGCCACGGTGCGCAGGGTAGGGGAGAGTGCCTTGCGCAGGGCCCACAGGGTCTCGACCTTTTGCGGCGTGTCAGCCACCATCACCTCAATACAGCCATCGAGCTTTGCGCTCTCGGCAACCTTCTGCGCATCCTGTTCGATGCTGGCGGCGGAGCCATCGACTTCGATCATCAGCAGTGCCCCGGCCTGTTCGGGCAGGTCGGTCTGCTGTGCCTTGCGGATCATGGTAAGTGCCTGCCCGTCCATAAATTCCAGCGTCGAGGGGGTGATGGGCTGCGCCATGATCGCGTAGACGGCCCTGGCGGCACTTGTCATATCGGCATAGAGGGCACGCAGGGTGATGCGTTTCTCGGGCAGCGGGGTGAGCTTGAGAGTCGCCTCGGTGATCACGGCCAGGGTGCCTTCGGAGCCGATCAATAATCGCGTCAGGTCGTAGCCGACGACGCCCTTGGTGGTGTAGCTGCCGGTCTTGAGCAGGCGACCGTCGGCGGTGACGGCCTTCAGTCCCAGCACGTTGTCGCGCGGGGTGCCGTATTTGACGGCATGGGGACCGGCGGCGTTGCAGGCGAGGTTGCCACCGATGGTGCAGACGGCGGTACTGGTGGGGTCGGGGGGCCAGAAGAAGCCGTGTTCGGCGGCGGCCTGCTGCACCTGCTGGTTGGTGACGCCGGGCTGTACCACCATCGCACGGTTATCCGGGTCGATGCGCAGGATGGTTGTGAGTCGCTCGGTAGAGAGTGCCACGGCCCCATTAAGTGGCACCGCCGCCCCGGCGGTGCCAGTGCCGCTGCCGCGGGCGACCAGCGGGATGCGGTATTCGTTGCAGAGTGCGAGCAGGTGTTGCACCTGTTCTGGCGATGAGGGGAGGGCGACCAGCGAGGGGGTGGCCTGCTGGCGGCTGTTGTCGTAGCCGTAGGCGTAACGGTCGGCCTCCTCCAGTAGCAGTTCGTTGCCGGCGAACGACTCTTTGAGGGTGGTGAGAAAGCTCTCTGGCAGGGGCGAGTGTGACAAGGTCTTAGAGCAGGTACTCAAAGACCTTGACGATACGCTGCACACCCTCGGTGTGGCGTGTCACCGCTACCGCCTGTGCCGCCTCGTCGCGGCTCACCAGCCCCATCAGGTAGACGGTGGCATTCTCGGTGACCACCTTGATGTGCTGCGCCTGTGCGGCCCCCACCTCGGCGATCAGGCGCGATTTGACGCGACTGGTGGTACGGGTATCGGCGGTGCGGGTGGCGGAGTCGCTGACCGGGCCGATGGTAAGCGCATTCTTTACCACGACTACCCGCTGCAGGCGTGCGGCCTGTGCCGCCAGCTGCTCGCTGCTCTGCTGATCGGGTATCTCGCCGCTGAGTAGCAGCTGACCGTTATAGCTGGTGGCGTTGATATGGCTGTTGTCGCGCAGGTGCGCGTCGCGGGTGACGATATCCATGGTATTCAGTTCGATGCGCTCATCATCCATCATCATCCCGGCGGTACGGCGGTCGTTGGCGACGGTGACGCCGGCGGCTACCCCGCCGAGGCCGAGCACCACCGGTGCCGCGCAGCCGCTGGCAAGCAGCGAACAGAGCAGGAGTGGCAGCAGTCCCTGTTTCATCACGCTACACCTCTTCGCCAAACAGCATGCGGTCAATGGCATCGCAGAGGCAGTGAATTACCAACAGATGCACCTCCTGTACCCGTGCGGTGGAGGAGGAGGGGACGCGAATCTCGATATCCCCCTCGACCAGATTGAGGGCCATCTCGCCGCCCTCCTTGCCGGTGAGGGCGACCACCGGCATGCCGCGGTCATGCGCCGCCTTCATCGCCTGCACCACGTTGCTGGAGTTGCCGCTGGTGGAGATGGCGAGCAGGACATCGCCGCTCTGTCCCAGTGCCCGTACCTGTTTGGCGAAGATCTCGTCGTAGTGGTAGTCGTTGGCGATGGAGGTGATGGTGGAGGTGTCGGTGGTCAGTGCCATCGCCGGCAGGCCGGGGCGCTCGCGCTCGTAGCGGTTAAGCATCTCCGAGGAGAAGTGCTGCGAGTCACCCGCCGAGCCGCCGTTGCCGCAGCTGAGGATCTTGTGCTCCTGCACCAGCTGGCTGCCCATCAGCTCGGCAGCGGCGGCAATGGCCGGGGCCATCGCCTCCATCGCCTGCAATTTTAGCTGGGCGCTCTGTTCAAATTGTTCTCTAATTCTTTCCTGCATTTTACTCGCTCAGTTCAAAGGCATTTTGCAGCCATTCTACCCCATTCGGTGTGCTGTCGAGGGCGACTACATCGAAACGACAGGGACCATCGTGTGGGTGTTGCTGTAAGTATCCCTGGGCAGTGGCAATAAGTTTACGCTGCTTTTTTGCATCGATGCTGGCGATGGCACCCCCGAAGCGTGAGGAGCGACGGTAGCGCACCTCGACAAAGATCAGGTTGTGGCCCTGTAGCATGATGAGGTCAAGCTCGCCGAAGCGGCCACGGACGTTTCGTGCCACGGTGCGCAGCCCCTGCCCTTCAAAGTATTGCCGGGCCTGCTCTTCGGCGGCGCTGCCCTGCTCACTGCTGGTTTTGCCAAACAGTTTCATCATCCGTGATGGCCTCTTTTTCCAGTTTGGCGATACCGCGCTCAAAGCGTGCCCACTGTAGACGCCGACCAATGCGGCGTCCCTCGGCCACACGCAGGGTTCCGGTTTCGCCACGATAGCGCTCGTAGGGGTAGCCCTCCAGCATCGGCAGTAGCGGCACCAGCTGATAGGCATCGATCCCCATGGCGAGCAGGCGCTGCAGCTGCCCCTGGTGGGGTTTGAAGGCCGCCTTATTTTGTTGTTTCAGCCTCTGCTGAGAGCTGGGGGCGTTGAGGGTCCACGGCATGTCACAGAACAGGATGGTGTCCATGTCGCGATCCTGGTCGCGGTTCTTATTGCCATCGTAGAGGTGTGAGGTGGCCAGCAGCGGCAGGTCTGAGGCGTGGTGGAACTTCATCTGCGGGCGGATCAGGCGTGCCTGGCGTGGATTGGCGGCAAGAAAGACAAAGTCGATATCCTGACGACGGCGCGGAATGAACTCGACCTTTTCCCCCAATAGCTGACGAACCCGGCGCTGACGGCGCTCACTGTCGGTGATGTTGAGCAGCGCCTTAATCGGCGTGGCAAAGTCGTTCTTGTCGTCCTGATAGCGACTCTCGGTGACCACCAGTCCACCCATCTCCTGCCAGCGTTCGGTGAAGGCAAGGTTGAGGCGCTCACCGAGGGCATTATTCGGTACCAGAATCCCCGCCTGAGTATAGCCCTCCAGCCAGGCGCGCTCGGCCACCTCACGGGCCTCGTCCTCGGGGGCGAGGCTGAACTGATAGAGCTTGTCATTGGCGGCGGGCTGGGCATAGTTGAGGCCAAGGGTGGGCACCGGCAGGGACGCCTGCATCGCCAGGCTGGCGACGGCGGCCTTGTCCAGCGGACCGATAATAAACTCAGCCCCCTCGGCGACTGCCTGCTGATAGAGGCGATGAAGCGTCTCGGGCTGCTCGCTATTCTCACCGACATCGTAACTGCGCAGGGTGATCGCCTGGCGTTGCGGGTCGTTGTAATAGGCGGCGAGAATGCCGTCCTGAATCGCTGCGCCGGCCTTGGCGTAGCGACCGGAGAGTGGCAGCAGCAGGGCGATATTGGCGGGGCGTGCGGCCAGCTCCTGACTGCGCTCGAGCAGCAGAGCCAGCACCTGCTCGCTTGCCGGGTGGGAGGGGTAGCGATTGCGCCACTTGGCAATCTTCTGGTTAACCGTTGCCGGGCTGAGACTGTAGTCCTTGGCGATGGACACCAGCTCCACCCAGCCACTCAGGGCATCGGGTGGCGGCTGGAGGTGCAGCTGTTGCAGCGCCTCGTGTGTGAGCAGGGAGAGCGCCTGCCAGATCGCCAGCTGGTTGGCTTCGATATGCTGGGGGTCGATGAGGTAGAACTCACGCAAAATATACTCGCGTGCGGTCTCCAGATGGTTGCCCAGGCGGGCAAAGGCGCGAGCCCGCAGCAGGTGGTACTGGGCAAAGAGTCCGTTCTCCTCAGGCAGCAGGCTGTCGTTGACTGCCGGTTGCAGCAGCAGGCTGAGGGTCAGATCCGGGTCGCGTTTCAGTGCGATCTCCGCCCTTAGCAGTTGATGCTGCAGAAGCAATTCCAGTGACAGCGTACTCAGGGGCAGCTCATCGAGGGTCTGGCTGGCCTGCTGCGACAGGCCCGCGCGTAACATCGCCACGGCAGAGAGATATCGGTACTCATACTGCAGTGGGGCAGGGCTCTCATCGGCCAGTTGGCTGTAGAGGAGGATGGCCTGAGGGAACTCCCCGTTACGCAATGCCTCGGCGGCAAGCTCTGGCTTCTCCAGGATTGGCACGGCTTCGGGACGGACGGGTTTTTCGCCACAGCCTGCGAGCAGGAGTAGTAACAACGCGGTAAATAGTGTCAGGGTCTTTTGCATAGGTTGTGCTGTAAGATAGCGCTTAGTAATTTATCGGATTGAGTGTTTAAACCACACAGTATCTTGGCGAGGTGAGTGCGTGTCAATTGAAGCGGGTATTCTTTATATAGTGGCGACACCGATAGGCAACCTGGGAGACATCTCGGCGCGCGCGCTGGCGGTGCTGCAGAAGGCCGATCGCATCGCTGCCGAGGACACCCGCCACAGTGCCTCGCTGCTGCGCCACTTCGCTATCGACACCCCGATGTTTGCGTTGCACGAGCACAATGAGCGGCACAAGGCCGAGAGTGTGCTGGGGCTGCTGCGACAGGGGGAATCGCTGGCCCTCATTTCTGATGCGGGCACCCCGCTGATCAGCGATCCCGGCTATTTTCTGGTGCGCGAGGCACACCGCGCAGGGATCAAGGTGGTACCGGTGCCCGGCCCCAGTGCGCTTATCGCCGCCCTTTCGGCCAGTGGTCTGGCCACCGACCGTTTCTGCTTTGAGGGCTTCCTGCCCGCCAAGTCGGGGGCACGGCGCAGGGCACTGGAGGCACTGGCGCAGGAGCCACGTACCCTGGCCTTTTACGAGACACCCCATCGTATCGAAGAGAGTCTGCTCGATATGGCCGCCTCTCTGGGGGCCGAGCGTCCCGCCACCCTCGCCCGCGAGCTGACCAAGACCTTCGAGACCATCCGTCACGCCACTCTGGGCGAGCTGGCTGAGTGGGTGGCGGCCGATCCCAATCAGCGCAAGGGCGAGTTTGTGCTGCTGGTCGAAGGTGCCCCGCAGAAGGAGGACGAGGGGCTGGACGGTGAGACCCAGCGTATCGCCACCCTGCTGGCCGAAGAGCTGTCGGTGAAACAGGCCGCTGCTCTGGCGGCAAAGATTAGTGGTGAGAAGAAGAACGCTATCTATAAATACCTGCTGGAGCGGTAGCACTACCTCACCGGGAACAGGGCAATATCCTCCACATCCAGCGTGATGCCAATCCGTTCACCAACTTTGTGATTGTGGTGGCTCTGCACCAGACAGAGGATCGGCTGGCCGCTGGGCAGTGCCAGGGTGTAGAGGTACTCGGCGCCGCGAAACGCCTTCTCCTTTACTTCCAGCCTCAGTGTGCTCTCATCATCGTGTAGGACATCGTCGGGGCGCAGCAGTAGTTCAATTTCGCAGCCGGGTTTACACCCCTCGGGCAACTCTCCCTTAATACGCCCAAGCTCGGTGTCGATGGCGAGTTTCTCGCTGACCTTTCCTGGCAGCATCACCCCCTGGCCGATGAAGTCGGCGACAAAGCGGTTCTGTGGTTTGTGGTAGATGTTGTAGCCCGTGTCCCACTGATGCAGCTGCCCCTCGCCGACCACCCCGATCACATCGGCCATGGCGAAGGCCTCCAGCTGGTCGTGGGTGACCAGAATCGCGGTAATACCGTCGCGCTTGAGCAGCTCACGCACCTCGCGCGCCAGCTGCTCGCGCAGCTCGGTGTCGAGGCTGGAGAAGGGCTCGTCCATTAACAGAATATCGGGGCGCGGTGCCATCGCGCGAGTCAGGGCGATGCGCTGCTGTTGCCCGCCGGAGAGCTGGTGTGGGTGGGCATCCTTGAGGTGCCCCAGGCCGACCAGTTGCAGCAGTTCATTGACGCGGGCATCGCGCTGTCTGGCATCCATGTTTTTCAGGCCAAAGGCGACATTCTTCGCCACGCTGAGGTGGGGGAACAGGGCGAAGTCCTGGAATACCATGCCGACACGGCGCTGCTCGGTGGGCACGCTGTTGCCCGGTTGTGAAACCAGCCGTTCATTGAGGTGGATCTCGCCGCAGCTCAAGGGCTCGAACCCGGCGATGGCGCGCAGCAGCGAGGTCTTGCCGCAGCCGCTGGGGCCGAGCAGGCTGCCGATCACGCCGGGTTTCAGCGATAGGCTGACCCCCTCGATTACGGTGGTGCCGTCGTAGGCGACGGCGACATCCTTGAGTTCCAGTTCACTTTTCATTTTTTCTCCTCACGGCTCTGTGAGAGGGAGCGGCTTAACAGGAACACAGGGATCAGCCCGGCGATAACGATGGCCAGCGCGGCACTGGCGGCATCGGCCAGACGCTCATCGGCGGCCAGCTCATAGGCGCGCACCGCCAGGGTGTTGAAGTTGAACGGGCGCAAAATGAGCGTTGCCGGCAACTCTTTTAATACATCAACAAACACTAGCAGCAAGGCGGTGAGCAGGCTTCCCTTGAGCATCGGGATATGGATGCGACCCAGGATGGACGCCGGGCGTTCGCCCATGGCGCGGGCCGCCTCGTCCATCGAGGGGGTGATGCGCTCCAGTCCGCTCTCCACCGCGTGCAGTGAGACGGCGAGAAAGCGCACCAAATAGGCGAACAGTAAGGCGGCGAGGGTGCCGCTTAACAGCAGCCCGCTGGAGATATCGAACTGCTCGCGCATCCAGCTATCCAGCGTGTTGTCGAACCAACCGAAGGGGATCACCACACCGACGGCGATCACGGTGCCGGGGATGGCATAGCCCATGCCGGCGGCGCGCACCGCGAAGCGCACGGTGCGGTTGGGTTGCAGGCGCCGTGCGTAGTTAAGTAGCAGCGCGGTGACGAGCGCCAACAGCGAGGCGAGCACCGCCAGCTTCAGGGTGTTGAATACCAGGGTGGCGAAGCGCTGGTCGATCATCTCTTCATAGGTGTCGATGGCCCAGAGGCCAAGCTGTCCCGCCGGCAGCAGAAAACCGAACAGTAGGGTGGCAAGACAGAACAGGCTGGCGCCAAGCCGTCCCCATCCGCGTAGCGGCAGGCGGGTCAGTGGGGACTTGCGTCGTCCGCTGTCGTGGTAGCGCGCCTGGCGGCGTGAATAGCGCTCCAGCGTCACCAGTACCACCACGAACAGCAGTAAAATTGCCGCCAGCTGCGCCGCCGCCGGGGCGTTGTCCAGCCCGTACCAGGTGCGGAAGATGCCGGTGGTGAAGGTGTCGACACCGAAGTATTGCACGGTGCCGTAGTCGGCGAGGGTCTCCATTAGCACCAGGGAGAGCCCGGCGGCAATGGCGGGACGGGCCAGTGGCAGGCCGACGGAGAAGAAGGTGCGCCAGGGACCGTTGCCGAGCGAACGGCTCACCTCCAGCACGCAGAGCGACTGGCTGAGGAAGGCGGCACGTGCCAGCAGGTAGATATAGGGGTAGAGCACCAGAGCGAGCATGATAGCCGCGCCTTCAAGGGAGCGTATCTCCGGGAACCAGTAGTCGCCGTAGCCCCAGCCGGTGAGTTCACGCAGTGTGGTCTGTACCGGTCCGGCAAAGTCGAGCATGCCGGTGTAGGTGTAGGCGATGATGTAGGCGGGGATCGCCATCGGTAGCAGTAGCGCCCATTCGAACATGCGACGTCCCGGAAACTCGGTCATCGATACCAGCCAGGCGGTGCCGACCCCGAGGGTAAGGCTGAGCAGCGCCACCCCCAGCATCAACAGCAGCGAGTTGACCACGTAGTCGCGCAGCACGGTTTCGGCCAGGTGCTGCCACACCTCACCGGCGGGGACGAAGATATTAGCTACCACCACGAACAGCGGGATCGCCAGGGTGAGGGCGATCGCGCTGCTGCTGGCAGACCAGTAATTAACGCGCATCGGCGAGGCTTAGCGCCACCCGGCGCGGTCCATCAACATTACCGCCTCGCCGTTGAGCTCTCCCAGTTGACCGAGATTCAGGCTATCGGCCTTGAACTCGCCCCACGCCTTGAGGGTGTCGCCCACAGCCACACCCTGGCGTACTGGATATTCGCCGTTGACCTCGGCGTACCACTGCTGGGAGGCTTCTGAGGCGAGGAACTCAATCAGCTTCAGCGCCGTCTCAGGGTTCTTGCTGGAGCGGGTGATGGCCGCCCCGGAGACATTCACGTGGGCGCCACGATCACCTTGATTCGGCCAGAACACCGCCATCTTTTCAGCAGCGGCCACCTGATCGGCCTTGTTCGAGTTGAGCATCCCCGCCAGGTAGTAGGTGTTGGCTATCGCGATGTCACACTGACCGGCGGCGGCAGCCTTGATTTGGTCACGATCCCCTCCCTTGGGTGGACGTGCCAGGTTAGCCACCAGTCCTTTGGCCCAGTTCTCGGTTTCGGCCTTGCCGTTGCCGGCGATTAACGAGGCGGTGAGCGACTGGTTATAGATATTGGAGGAGGAGCGAATGCAGATGCGTCCCTTCCACCTGGAATCGCTCAGTGCCTCATAGCTGGAAAGCTCGCTGGGGTCGACCTTGCCCTTTACATAAAGGATGGGGCGCGAGCGCACGGAGAGCCCCACCCAGTGACCTTCCGGGTCGCGGTAGTTGGCGGGGACGAGGCGATTCAGCGATTCGGAGTTGAAGGGCTGGGTTACCCCGGCGGCCTTGGCCCGGTGCAATCGCCCCGCATCGGTGGTCAGCAGGATATCGGCGGGGGAGTTGCGACCCTCGCTGCTCAGCCGCTTGAGCAGGGCATCGGCCTTGCCGGTGACCAGGTTGACCTTGATTTCCGTCTGTTCGGTAAAGCGCTCCAGCAGCGGCTGGATTAAGGCCTCCTTGCGAGCTGAGTATAGGTTCAGTTCTGGGGCCGCGGCGGTGACAGGGGTAGAAAAGGTGATACCTAGTACAAGCAGCAGGCTTGCAGAGCGTTGTAGTAAAGACATCAGTCATTCCTCATGTAAAATACGTATGGATAAAAGTGTAAATGATAATGATTCGTAATAGCAAATATTGTTTCTCTGTAGAGTGGGATTTTAGAATGCGTTAAGGCGCTGGATGGAGGTAAACACACAGAAAATTAAATAACCTATTGAACTTTCTAAAAAAATCCGTATCTTACGCGGTGGGAGTTGGTTAGACAGTCGCTGTATCTTCGGATGCGGAGGAAAGTCCGGGCTCCATAGGGCAGAGTGCCAGATAACGTCTGGGCGGTGTGAGCCGACGGAAAGTGCAGCAGAAAATATACCGCCGATGGACCTTTCGGGGTCACAGGTAAGGTTGAAATGGTGCGGTAAGAGCGCACCGCGCGGGTGGCAACACTCCGTGGCATGGTAAACCCCACTCGGAGCAAGACCAAATAGGGGAGCATTGGTGTGGCCCGCACTGCTCCCGGGTAGGTTGCTACAGGTGTCCGGCGACGGGCATCGCAGATGAATGACTGTTCGCGACAGAACCCGGCTTATCGACCAACTCCCACTTTTTTATCCACAGCACATATCCAAACAATCCCCACAAGTTAATGTTCTACATTAACTTCAGGTGCCAACAAATTGATAAAATAGAGCTATCAAAGCTTATATTCGGATCCTCTGTCCCACCTTTCGCCACCTTCGCTAAGTCATTGTGAAATAAGTAAGATTTCCCTGATCTTCCCTTCATTTTTCTTGACAGATCACAGCTGTTCTTCCTATAGTGTACAAATGTGGGAGGAAGTGGATCAATGTGGGAAATGGAGTTTCAACTTGGGGAGAATAATAATTGTTCCGTGGTGTAACAGAACTCAGCCTTGATGCTAAGGGTCGACTCGCGATGCCAACACGCTATCGCGAACGACTGCTGGAGCGTTGCGCCGGTCATTTGGTCATTACCATCGATATCGCCGAGAAATGTTTGGCGATCTATCCCCTGCCCGAGTGGGAGCTGATCCAACAAAAGCTGGATGCCCTTTCCAGTTTCAACCCGAAGACTGCCATGGTTAAGCGCCTGTTGATGGGGAACGCCACCGATGTCGAGATGGATGGCAACGGTCGTATTCTGGTTCCCGCAAAATTACGCAAACACGCTGCGCTGGAGAAAAAGACGGTGATGACCGGACAGGGCAAGAAGTTCGAGTTGTGGGATGAGGAGATGTGGGATAGCCGTAGCGAGGCGTGGCAGGCGGAGGCCAGTCTGGATGAGGGCGCGTTGCCCGCAGACCTTGAGTCACTCTCGCTCTAAAGATGATGGAGTCAATGGAACACAAGCCGGTACTGTTCGACGAGGTGCTGGATGGGTTGCAGATCCGTGCCGACGGCATCTACCTCGATGGCACCTTTGGTCGCGGCGGCCACAGTGCCGGGATCATGGCGCAGCTGGGCGACAAGGGTCGCCTGCTGGCTACCGATAAGGACCCGCAGGCGATAGCTACCGCTGAGCAGCGTTTCGGCGGCGATGAAAGATTCGATATTGTGAGAGGGAGTTTCACCATGCTGGCAGAGGAGGCGGAGAAGCGCGGTTGGCACGGCAAGGTCGACGGTATCCTGCTCGACCTTGGTGTCTCCTCGCCGCAGCTGGATGATGCCAGCCGCGGTTTTAGCTTTATGAATGACGGTCCGCTCGACATGCGGATGGACCCGGAGAGCGGCATGAGTGCCTCCGAATGGCTGGCAAGCGCCAAGCAGAGTGAGATCGCCGAGGTACTTAAAGAGTACGGCGAGGAGCGCTTCGCCAAGCGCATCGCCGGGGCCATCGTCAAGGCCTGCGAAGAGAAGGGGCCGATAGCCACCACCGCAGAGTTGTCGAAGATTGTAAAAGAGGCCAACCCCAAGTGGGAACGAGATAAGCATCCGGCGACCCGCAGCTTTCAGGCGATTCGTATCTATATCAATCGAGAACTGGATGACCTGGATGCCTTTTTGCAACAGGCGGTAGACCTGCTGGCACCGGGTGGTCGTCTGGCCATTATCAGCTTTCACTCGCTGGAAGACCGTCGGGTGAAGCGTTTTATTCGTGAGCAGGCGAAGGGCGATGACTTTCCGCCAGATCTGCCGGTGCTGGATAGCCAGCTCAATCGCCGCCTTAAGGCCGTGGGCAAGGCGATTCGTGCCTCCAGCGCGGAGGTGGCAGAAAATCCTCGCGCCCGCAGTGCTGTATTACGGGTGGCGGAGAAGGTGGCCTGATGGGGCAACTGTTGACCATGGTCGTCGCGCTGGCGCTGTTCGCCAGCTCACTGGGTGTGGTGTTCAGTACGCATCAGGCACGGCGGCTGTTTGTTGAATTGCAGGGACTGCAGAAGGTGCGTGATGAACTGAACACCCAGTGGGGCCGCCTGCAATTGGAACAGAGTACCTGGGCCACCCATGGACGAATTGAAAAGATTGCAAACAATAAACTCGATATGGTGATACCGCCCCCTGGGGCTGTGGTGATAGTGCAACCGTGAACAAGAGCAATAACAGTTACGATTACCCGCAGCGCCGTCGATTTGTCTTCGGAATGTTGCTGTTAGGTGTCGCCGCTCTGTTCTGGCGCATGGTCGATCTTAACCTCAATCAGCGCGAGTTCCTGCAACATCAGGGCGATGCCCGTTACCTCCGTGACATTACCATCCCGGCTGACCGTGGCGTGATTACTGACCGTCACGGTGAGCCGCTGGCGATCAGCACTCCGGTGGCCTCGGTGTGGGCCAACCCCTCCGATCTCGCCACGGCCCGTGACCGCTGGTCCGAGCTCTCAACATTGCTCGGGATGTCGGCAGGCCAGCTGGAGCGCAAGCTTGGCGCACGCATGGAGAAGGAGTTCGTCTACCTTAAGCGTCATATCACCCCGGAACTGGGCGAGCAGGTAATGGCGCTGGCGATCCCCGGTGTCTCCTTGCAGCGCGAGTATCGTCGCTATTATCCGCTGGGCGAGGTGACCTCCCATGTGGTCGGTTTTACCAACATCGATGATGTGGGCCAGGAGGGGGCCGAACTGATGATGGAGTCGCAGCTGCGCGGCACCCCCGGCAGCAAGCGGGTAATTAAGGACCGCCTCGGGCGCATCGTCGAGAACGTAGAGAGCATTCACGAGCCGCGCCCGGGTAAGGAGCTGGCGCTGAGCCTGGACCGCCGTATTCAATATCTCGCCTATCGTGAGCTACTCGGTGCGGTGCAACGCCACAAGGCCAGGGCAGGCTCTGCCGTGGTGCTGGATGTACACACCGGTGAGGTGCTGGCGATGGTCAACCAGCCCGCCTATAACCCGAATAACCGCAAGGCGCTAAGTGCGGAGCGGCTGCGTAACCGCGCCGTCACCGATGTCTTCGAGCCTGGCTCCACGGTGAAGCCATTTACCGTGGCCGCCGCGCTGGAGAGTGGCAAATTCACCCCCGGTAGCGTGATCGATACCAACCCCGGCAGCCTTAAGGTCGCCAGTTTCACCATTCGCGATCACAGGAATTACGGCAAGATCGATCTTCCTACGGTGATTCAGAAATCGAGTAACGTCGGTGCCAGCCATATGGCCCTGACCATGGAGCCTAAGCAGTTGTGGAATCAGTTCGTGAGCGTCGGTTTTGGTTACGACACCGGTAGCGGTTTTCCCGGTGAGGCGGCGGGGCTGATGAATGCCTATCAGGACTGGGGCACGGCCGAGCGCGCCACTGTCTCCTATGGTTACGGCCTCTCGGTTACCGCACTGCAACTGACCCGCGCCTACGCCGCACTGGCCGCGGATGGCGTGCTCTACCCCACCAATTTTGTGAAGCTAGCTGAGGATGGGCTGCCCGAGGGGAACCGGGTGATGTCTGCCCGGGTCGCCGGACAGGTCAAGGCGATGCTGGAACGGGTGGTGCAGAAAGGGGGCACGGGCACCCGTGCCGCCATCTCCGGCTACCGTGTGGCAGGCAAGACCGGCACCTCTCGGCGGGCCGCTCGCGGTGGCTATAATGAGGACAACTATCTGGCCGTATTCGCCGGTTTTGCCCCGGCCAGCCGCCCGCGTCTGGCGATGGTGGTGATGGTGGACTCACCCGACAGCGGTGATTACTACGGAGGTGTGGTGGCTGCCCCGGTCTTCTCCCGGGTGATGGAGGGGGCGCTGCGCATGATGGATATCGCCCCGGATGATGTGGACTCGCTCAAGGGGATGAAGGTCGCACAGGTGGGGGGCATGCAATGAACGCGGCCATCAATCACCAGGATAATGGCATCTCGCTGCGCGAACTGTTTGAGGGGATCACCGATAGCGCTGTGGTGCCGGACCTGCGCATCGGCGGCATGCGTCTCGATAGTCGTAAGGTGTGTGACGGTGAGCTGTTCCTTGCCTGTGTCGGCACCGTGCGCCACGGCGTGAAATTTATTCAGCAGGCGATTGAGAACGGTGCCGTCGCCGTAGCGCTGGAGCCCGCCGCCGAGACTGATGGTGTCGATTTAACACAATACAGTGTGCCGGTATTTATGGTGGAGCGGCTGCACCTGCTGGTGAGTGAGCTGGCCGGGCGCTTCTACGGTCACCCCTCGCGGGCGATGCAGGTGGTCGGTGTGACCGGCACCAACGGCAAGACCTCGGTGAGTCAGTTCATCGCCCTGGCGATTGCCCAGACCACCCCCTGCGGACTGATCGGCACCCTTGGCAGTGGCATTGTCGGTACGCTGCACGATACCGGCCACACCACCCCCGACCCGGTGATGATGCAGGCCGAGCTGGCGAAGATGCGTGACGACGGTGCCAGACATGTACTGATGGAGGTCTCCTCCCACGCCCTGGATCAGGGGCGGGTCAACGCCGTCGCCTTTGATACCGCGATCTTTACCAACCTCAGCCACGACCATCTCGACTACCACGGCGACATGCTGAGCTACGCCGGTGCCAAACGCCGCCTGCTGGAGATGCCGGGGCTGCAAAAGGCGCTGCTTAACAGCGACGATGAGGTCGGACGCCAGTGGCTGGCGAGCCCCCCGCAGGGGGTGGAGATGATGAGCTACGGGCTGTCGCTCGATAGCGCGGGCAGGGCCCCTGATCTTTACGTCGGTGAGCTGCAGCTGACCAGCCGTGGCATGCACCTGAGCGTCCATTCGCGCTGGGGTGATGACGTGATCGACAGCCCGCTGCTGGGGCGCTTTAACGCCTCCAACCTGCTGGCGGCACTCGGTGCCCTGCTGGCACTGGGGTTTGAATTTGATGATGCGCTGCAACGGCTGAGCAAGATCACCACCGTGCCCGGTCGCATGGAGCGCTTTGGCGGTGCCGGCCAGCCGATGGTGGTCGTTGATTTTGCCCACACCCCCGATGCACTGGAGCAGGTGCTCAAGGCCCTGCGCGAGCATACCAAAGGTCGCCTCTGGTGTGTCTTCGGTTGCGGCGGTGAACGGGATCGCGAGAAGCGCCCGAAGATGGGACACATCGCCGAAGAGTTTGCTGACAGCGTGATCATCACCGACGACAATCCACGCCGCGAGAATGCCTTCAACATTATCGAAGACATTACGCGCACCATGAAGAATTCCGATTCGGTCTATATCAACCGCAACCGTACCGCGGCGATCGAGCTGACCCTCTCGCTGGCGACCGCAGACGATGTGATTCTGGTGGCGGGCAAGGGCCATGAGACCGAGCAGGTGGTGGAGCGCAAGCGCATCCCCTATAGCGACCGTGAAACCGTCGCCCGACTGCTGGGGGAGGTGGTGCGTGACTGACGGTATCGCCACCATGCTCTCCGCCGCGGCCCACTGGCTGGAGGCAAAACAGCTCGGCCAGGACGTGGCGTTTAGCGGCGTCTGCACCGACTCGCGCAATATCGACTCTGGCAGCCTGTTTATCGCCTTGCGCGGTCCCAATCACGATGGTCACCTGCATGTGGCCGCCGCTGCCGAGGCGGGTGCCGTCGCCGCGCTGGTGGAGTATCCGGTGGACTGTGTGATCCCGCAAATTATTGTGCCCGACACACGTCTTGCGCTGGGTCAGCTGGCCGCCGCCTGGCGCAAGGAGCTGGCCACACCGCTGCTGGCAGTGACCGGCAGTAACGGTAAGACCACAGTAAAAGAGATGTGCGCGGCTATTCTGGCTCAGGCCGGTAACACCCTGGCGACACGCGGCAACCTTAACAACGATATCGGTATGCCACTGACCCTGTTGCAGCTGCTAAAAGAACATCAGTACGGCGTGATCGAGATGGGGGCCAACCATCCCGGTGAGATCGCCTACCTGACGAATATTGCCCGTCCCCAGGTGGCCATCCTCAATAATGCCGCAGCCGCGCACCTTGAAGGTTTCGGCTCCCTCGAAGGGGTGGCGCAGGCCAAGGGTGAGATTTTCGCCGGACTGAGTGAAAACGGTGTTGCCATTATTAATGCGGATGATCAATTCGCCCCGTTGTGGCGTGAACTGAGTCATTCAAAACAGCAGCTGAGTTTTGGTCTGGAGCAGGGGGCTGATGTTACAGCGCGCTGGCAGGGGGATGTTTACGGCAGCCGTCTGGAGGTAACCACGCCGGTTGATGAATTCAGGGTTGATTTGGCATTGCCGGGTCGTCACAACGTGATGAACGCCCTGGCGGCGATCGCCGCTGCCACGGCGCTGAATATCGACACTCAGCTGATCATCGATGGGCTGGAGTCGATGAAGGCCGTGGGCGGTCGTTTGCAGGCGCGTCAGGGCATACATGGTGCCACCGTGCTGGACGACAGTTACAACGCCAATCCCGACTCCATACGTGCCGGACTAGAGGTGCTGGCCGAGTGTTCCGGTGAGCGTTATCTCGCTCTGGGAGACATGGGTGAGCTGGGTGAGGAGGCGGCTGAGTTGCACCGCCGGGTGGGCGATGAGGCTCGCCGGGTCGGTATTGACCGCCTTTACGCTAGCGGCATATTGAGTCGAGGTGCCGCCGAGGCCTTTGGTGAGAATGGCCACTATTTTGAACAGCAACAACAACTGATCGAGGCACTGCTTCCAGAGATGAAGAGCGACGTCACCGTACTGGTAAAGGGTTCTCGCAGCAGTCGCATGGAGCGCGTGGTGGAAGCACTGAGTGCCGGGGGAGAGGGTTAATATGCTGTTCTATCTAACAGACTACCTGAGTCAATTCCACAGCGGTTTTAATGTGTTTCAGTACCTGACACTGCGCGCCATTCTGGGTGTGTTGAGTGCGCTACTGATCTCACTCACCCTGGGGCCGATGATGATCCGCAAGTTGAACCACTACCAGGTGGGACAGTTTGTACGCGACGACGGCCCCGAATCGCATCTGGTGAAGGCCGGCACCCCAACCATGGGCGGGGCGCTGATCCTCGCTGCGATTGTGATCAGCACCCTGTTGTGGGCCGACCTCTCCAACCGTTACATCTGGGTGGTGCTGGCCGTGACAACAGCCTTCGGTGCTATCGGCTGGGTGGATGACTACAAAAAACTGATCCAGAAGCAGTCACTGGGTCTCAAGGCCAAACACAAATATCTGTGGCAGACCGTGGCTGGACTCGGTGCCGCCCTGTTCCTCTACTACACCGCCAAAGTGCCTGCCGAGCTGGAGTTGATCGTTCCCTTCTTTAAGAGTGTGGCGATCCCGATGGGAATGTTCTTCGTGGTGCTCAGCTACTTTGTCATCGTCGGCACCAGCAATGCGGTCAATTTGACTGACGGCCTCGACGGTCTTGCGATCATGCCGACGGTAATGGTCGCCGGTGCCCTGGGGATCTTTGCCTACCTCACCGGCAATGTGAACTTTTCCGCCTATCTCAGCATCCCCTATATTCCCGGCGCCGGTGAGGTGATGATCTTCTGCGGTGCCATGGCCGGGGCCGGTCTCGGATTTCTCTGGTTTAACACCTATCCGGCGCAGGTCTTCATGGGCGATGTCGGTGCGCTGGGTCTGGGGGCGGCGCTGGGTGTCGTGGCGGTGATCGTGCGCCAGGAGCTGGTGCTGGTGATCATGGGGGGGGTCTTCGTGATGGAGACCGTCTCCGTGATCCTTCAGGTCGGCTCCTACAAGCTGACCGGGCGTCGCATCTTCCGTATGGCACCACTGCATCACCACTTTGAATTAAAGGGATGGCCCGAGCCTCGGGTCATCGTACGTTTCTGGATCATCACCGTCATTCTGGTGTTGATCGGCCTATCAACCTTGAAGATTCGTTAAGGGCATATGGGACTGGCTGTGACACAGGCAAGCACTGAACAGGCAAGGCTGGAGACCCTGGTCGTAGGACTGGGACAGACCGGTCTGGCCTGCGCGCGCTTCCTTGCCAAACAAGGTGAGCATTTTGCCGTGGCCGACAGTCGTGAGATCCCGCCCGGTATCGAGGAGCTGAAAAGCCAGTTCCCTGATATCGAATGTTACTGTGGCGAGTTCGACGAAACTTTGCTGCTGAGCGCCGAGTGCCTGTTGCTCAGCCCCGGTGTGGCCCCGCAACACCCCGCCATCGAAGCCGCTATTGCAGCTGGTATCGAGGTGCTGGGTGATATCGAGCTGTTTGCCCGCCACGCAGATGCCCCGGTGGTGGCGATCACCGGCTCCAACGGCAAAAGTACCGTTACCACACTGGTCGGTGAGATGGCGAAGGCGGCGGGTAAGGCGGTGCGTGTCGGCGGCAACATCGGCACCCCGGCGCTGGATCTGCTTGAGCCGCAGGCCCCCGACCTTTATGTGCTTGAGCTCTCCAGTTTTCAGTTGGAGGTGACCAAGTCACTGAATGCCGCTGCCGCTGTGGTTCTAAATATTAGTGAGGATCATCTGGATCGTCACGGCTCCGTCGCACACTATGCGGCGATCAAACAGAGCGTCTACAACGGCGATGGCGCGGTGATCCTCAACCGCGACGATGCGCAGGTGATGGCGATGGCTCAGCCTAATCGCAACAGTGTCAGTTTTGGCCTTGATACGGCACCCGGCGCTAACGACTTTGGTCTGCTTATTCAGGGTGGCGCCACTTATCTTTGTAAGGGTAGTGAAGCACTGCTCAATGTTGCCGAGATGAAGATGCCGGGCCGTCACAACTGGTCGAATGCACTGGCTGCACTGGCGCTCGGTGAGTCGGCAGGGCTTGAGATGAGTGCGATGCTCCAGGTGTTGTGCGACTTCCCCGGTCTGCCCCATCGCTGTCAGTGGATCGCGGAGCAGTCTGGCGTCAATTACTACGAGGATTCCAAGGGCACTAACGTTGGCGCTACCCTGGCGGCGCTGCAAGGGCTGCCGGGCGAGAAGGTGGTGTTGATCGCTGGTGGCCAGGCCAAGGGACAGGACTTTTCCCCGCTACGCCACACGGTGGAGCAGCGTGCCCGTGCCGTGGTGTTGATTGGTGAGGATGCCAAACTTATAGAAAAGAGTCTGCTCAGGGCGGCCCCGCTGGTGATGGCCTCTGACATGAACGATGCGGTGATCAAGGCGCGCAAACTGGCCAAGCCGGGTGATGCGGTGTTGCTGTCGCCTGCCTGTGCCAGCTTCGACATGTTCCGCAACTACATCGAACGGGGCGAGGCCTTCGTTTCCGCCGTGAAGGGGGGCGAGTTATGAGTGCCGCCTGGGTACAACTGATGCTGCACCCGGTATTGCCGAAGTCGGTGCGTCGTAACCCGATGGAGCCGTGTGTTGACTGGACCCTGTTCACTACCGCGTTGATCCTGCTGGGTCTGGGCCTGGTGATGATTGCCTCGGCCTCGGTCGGCATTGCAGAGCGTCAGGTGGGTAACCCCGGTTACTACATCACCCGTCAACTGCTCTATGTGGGGATCGGACTCACCGTCTCCTGGGTGGCCTGGCGGATTCCGCTTACTGTCTGGGAGCGTATCGGGCCGATGCTAATCATCGCCTCCCTGATACTGCTGTTTGCGTTGTTTATTCCGGGGCTCGGTCGTACCGTCAACGGTTCGACCCGCTGGCTGCTGCTGGGCCCGTTTAATCTGCAGGTCTCCGAGCTGGTGAAGTTTTCAATGATCGTCTATCTGGCCGGTTACCTGATGCGCCGTGGGGATGAGGTGCGCAATACCGTGGGGGGCTTCCTCAAGCCGATGGTGCTAGTGCTGGTGTTTGCCGTGCTACTGCTGGTCGAGCCTGACTTTGGGGCCACCGTGGTACTGGGGGCGACCGCTCTGGGGATGATGTTCCTCGGTGGTGTACGCCTGTGGCTGTTCGGTGTGCTGGTCTCCATGGCGCTGGGGGGCATGGCGATACTGGCGATCTCCTCGCCCTACCGGATGGAACGCCTCACCGCCTTTATCAACCCCTGGGCCGACCCTTTTAATAGTGGCTTCCAGCTGACCCAGGCGCTGATCGCCTTCGGTCGCGGAGAGTGGTTCGGTGTCGGCCTTGGCGCCAGCGTACAGAAACTCTTCTACCTGCCAGAGGCACATACAGACTTCGTCTACGCGGTGCTGGCTGAGGAGTTGGGTACCGCCGGTGCCAGCGCAGTGGTGGTGCTGTTCGTAGTGCTGATTGCCCGCATCTTTCGTATCGGTCGCAATGCCGCCGAGGCAGGACTCGGTTTTGGTGCCCATCTCTGTTACGGCATCGCCCTGTGGTTTGCGATGCAGGCCTTAATCAACATGGGCGTGAACATGGGGCTGCTGCCGACCAAGGGGCTGACTCTGCCGCTGATGAGCTACGGCGGCAGCAGCGTCGTGGTGATGTGTGTCGCCATCGCGCTGGTGTTGCGCGTAGCGCTAGAGACGCCAAAGCGCGGCGTTACCCAGAGGAGCGCGGCATGAGCGGGGTACGGATTTTGATCATGGCCGGTGGTACCGGCGGTCACGTCTTCCCGGCGCTGGCGGTGGCCCACTATTTGACTGAGCGTGGCCATCAGGTGAGCTGGTTAGGTACGCAGCGCGGTATGGAGGCGGAGCTGGTGCCCGCTAACGGTTTTGAGATCGACACCATCTCCATCGCTGGACTGCGAGGCAACGGTCTTCTCGGTTGGCTGGCGGCGCCGCTGCACATCAGCCGCGCAATCATTCAGGCGCTGGGTGTGGTACGGCGCCGCAAACCCGATGCGGTACTGGGGATGGGCGGCTTTGTTACCGGCCCCGGTGGGGTGGCGGCGAAACTGAGTGGCAGACCGCTGTTGATCCATGAGCAGAACGCGATTGCCGGTCTGACCAATCGTATTTTGTCGCGTATCGCCAATCGGGTGCTGGAGGCCTTCCCCGAAACCTTTAGTGGTCTAAAGGTAAGCCATACCGGTAATCCGGTACGTGGCGACATCGCGGCGCTGGCTTCACCGGCGGAGCGCTTTGCTGGACGTGACGGTCGGCTACGCCTGCTGGTGGTCGGCGGTAGTCTCGGTGCCCTGGCGCTGAATGAAATGATCCCCCAGGCCTTGGGGATGATCTCCGCGGAGCAACGCCCTGAGGTGCATCACCAGTGTGGCAAGGGTCATGTCGAAGTCACCGCAACAGCCTATGACAAGGCGGAGGTGGAGGGCGATGTGATGCCCTTTATCGATGATATGGCGGCGCAGTATGCGTGGGCCGATCTGGTGATCTGTCGTGCCGGTGCGCTGACGGTAAGTGAGCTGGCGCTGGCCGGTGTTGCCAGCATTTTGGTGCCTTATCCCCATGCGGTGGATGACCACCAAAGTGCTAATGGCGGCTATCTGGTTGAATGCAAGGCGGCGCAGCTGGTACAGCAACATGAGCTGACGCCTGAGTCGCTGGCTGAGATGTTACTGGAGTACAGCCGTGATGTGGCTGAGGGAAGAAAAAAATTAATGGCGATGGCAGAAAATGCCCGTCGTCTGGCAAAGCCACAGGCAACCGCCGATGTGGCTGCTGCCTGTCTGGCATTGGCCGGTGATAAAAATATGGGGAGGGGATGAGCATGCAACAAAAGAGTATGGGGCGCATCCGCCACATTCATATGATCGGCATCGGTGGCTCGGGTATGGGTGGTATTGCCGAGGTACTGCTCAACCTCGGCTACGAGATGACCGGCTCCGACCTGCGTGAGAATGCCGTTACCCAACGTCTGGCGGGAATGGGGGCAACGATTCACATCGGTCACGATGAGAAAAATATTAATGACTGCGATGTAGTGGTTACCTCCACGGCCGTTAACGAGTCCAACCCGGAAGTGATCGAGGCGCGCTCGCGTCGAATCCCTATCGTGCCACGTGCCGAGATGCTGGCCGAGATTATGCGTTTTCGCCATGGTATTGCGGTGGCCGGCACCCACGGTAAGACCACCACCACCAGCCTGGTCGCCAGCCTGATGGCTGAGGGCGGTCTCGATCCGACCTTTGTTATCGGCGGTCGTCTCAACAGCGCCGGTACCAATGCGCGGCTCGGTAGCGGTCACTTCCTGGTCGCCGAGGCGGATGAGAGCGATGCCTCCTTCCTTTATCTGCAGCCGATGACGGCAGTCGTGACCAATATCGATGCCGATCATATGGAGACCTACGGCGGTGACTTTGGCAAGCTGCGCCAGACCTTTATCGATTTTTTGCACCACCTGCCCTTCTACGGTATCGCCGTGATGTGTCTCGATGATGACGAGGTGAAGGGGATCCTTCCCGAAGTGACCCGCCAGGTGATCACCTATGGCATCGATAGTGAGGCCGATATTCGCGCAACGAACTTGCGTCAGGAAGGGCTCTACACCCACTTTAATGTGAGCCGCCCCGGTCAGCCCGAATGGTTGCAGGTCTCGCTGCACATGCCGGGTAATCACAATGTCCTTAATGCACTCGCCGCGATCGCTGTGGCCCACGAGGTGGGCGTCAGTGATGAGGCGATCTGTCGCGGCCTGGAACACTTCACCGGCGTCGGTCGTCGTTTCACCCTGAATGGCGAGGTGGCGGTAGGTAACGGCAAGGTACAACTGGTGGATGACTACGGTCACCACCCGCGCGAGGTGGCAGCCACCATTCAGGCCGCTCGTGCCGCCTGGCCCGAGCGCCGTCTGGTCGTCGCCTTCCAGCCGCACCGCTACACCCGTACCCGCGACCTGTTCGAGGACTTCACAGAGGTGCTGACCGAGGTTGATGTGCTGCTGGTACTTGATGTCTATGCCGCCGGCGAAGAGCCTATCCCCGGTGCCGATAGTCGCGCCCTGTGCCGCGCTATCCGCGCCCGCGGCCAGGTCGACCCCATCTTTGTGGGCGAGACGGCCAATCTTCCCCATACCCTCAGCGGCGTGCTGCAGGATGGCGATGTGGTGATCACCATGGGGGCCGGTGATATCGGTGCGGCCGCACAGACGCTGCCTCAACAGCTGGAGGCGCAGCGATGATGGCTGCACAGCAACAACAGCCGCTGCGGGGCACCCTGTTGCACAACGAGCCGATGGCGCGCCATACCAGCTGGCGTGTCGGTGGCCCGGCGGATAACTATTACCAGCCTGCGGATATTGCAGACCTGGCACTGTTTCTGTCACGACTGCCTGACGATGAGCCGCTGTTCTGGCTTGGCCTTGGCAGTAATTTACTGGTACGCGACGGTGGGATTCGCGGCAGTGTGATCGCCACCAGCGGTATGTTGAATGAGATGACGCGTATTGATGACGAACATGTGCGTGTTGAGAGTGGTGTCAGCTGTGCCAAGGTGGCCCGGTTCTGCGCCCGCGAGGGGCTGGCCGGTGCGGAATTTCTCTGTGGCATTCCTGGCACTATGGGCGGGGCGCTGGCGATGAATGCGGGATGTTTCGGCGGTGAGACCTGGAGGCTGGTCGAGTCGGTGGAGACGCTGGATCGCACGGGTAAGTTACACATAAGAAACGCTGATGAATTTGCAGTGACCTATCGCCATGTCACTGGCCCTGAAGGCGAATGGTTTGTCGCCGCGACTTTAAAACTTGAAAAGGGTGATGCGCAGGGGCTACTGGAGGCGAATAAAAAACTGCTGGAAAAGCGCGCTGCCAGTCAGCCGACCCAACAGCCCAACGCCGGTTCGGTGTTCCGTAATCCCGAGGGGGAGTTTGCCGCGCGTCTGATCGAGAGCGCCGGTCTTAAGGGACGCACCGTTGGCAATGCTCAGGTTTCAGAAAAGCATGCCAACTTTATTGTGAATCTGGGCGGCGCAACGGCTGCCGATATCGAGGCATTAATTGAACAGGTGAAGGGCGAAGTGACACAACAACACGGTGTCGAGTTGCAACGTGAAGTCCACATTATCGGTGAGTCGGAGGTGGCCCGTGGTTAGTGCAGCGGATTTCGGCAAGGTTGCCGTATTGATGGGCGGTGTTTCCGCCGAGCGCGAGGTTTCACTAAAAAGTGGGGCGGCGGTGTTGGCCGCACTTAAAAAACGCGGTGTTGATGCACATGGTATCGATGTTGGCAGTGATCCCCTGAGCGCATTGCGTGATGGAAATTTTTCCCGTGCCTTCAACATCCTGCATGGCGGCATCGGCGAGAACGGTACCCTGCAAGGTGTGCTGGAGATCATGCAGCTTCCCTATACCGGTAGCGGGGTACTGGCCTCAGCCATCGGCATGGATAAGTGGCGCAACAAACTGTTGTGGCAGGCGGCGGGTCTGCCGGTACCCGAGTGTATGTTACTGAATGCACAGAGCGATTTTTCTCTGTTGGAGCAGATGTTTGACCTGCCGCTTTTTGTAAAGCCCGCGAATGAGGGCTCCAGTGTCGGTATCAGCATGGTGAAGCAGCCGGGTGAGTTGGAGGCGGCCTATCACGAGGCGGCCAAGTATGACTCGCTGGTGCTGGCGGAAAAGTATCTGGGTGGCGGTGAGTTTACCGTCGCTATTTTAAACGGTGAGGCACTGCCACCGGTCAAGATCGAGCCGGCCAATGAGTATTACGACTACTCGGCCAAGTACCTGCAGGACGATACCCGTTACCTCTGCCCCTGTGGGCTGAGTGACGAGCAGGTAACACGTATGCAGGCACTGGCACTACAAGCCTTTATGGTGCTTGGGGCGCGTGGTTGGGGTCGCATTGATGTGCTGCTGGATGAGTCGGGAGAACCCTTCTTGCTGGAGGCCAACACGGTACCCGGCATGACCGATCACAGTCTGGTACCCATGGCGGCGCGGGCGGCGGGCATCGAGTTTGATGAGTTGGTGTGGCGTATTTTGCTCACCACCCTGGAGACGGCCAATGGCTAAGCGAGCACGCGGTGCGACACGCCTCTACCACGAGGCGCATGAGTCAGGTGAGGGCAGTAACTTTGCCCTGTTGGCGCTGAAGCTGTTGTTTGTTGCGGTGGTGTTTGGCGGTGGTGCATGGGGGACGCAGCACCTGCTGGACCCGGCACAGTTTCCACTACGCACGGTGCGTATTGAGAGCCCGCTGAAGCATGTGCCGCAGGCGATGATCAGTGCCACGGTGCGGCCCCATGTCGAGGCCGGTTTTCTTGGTGTTGATGTGGACGCGGTACGCGACGGACTGGAGGCATTGCCGTGGGTTCAGAGTGCCAGCGTGCGCCGAGCCTGGCCGGACAAACTGGTGGTGCGTGTGACGGAACAGCAGGCCCTCGCACGCTGGGGCAAAGAGACGCTGGTCAACATGCGTGGTGAACTGTTCAAACCGCAGAGGGATGCAAGTTGGGAGCGCCTGCCGCTGTTGCGCGGACCGCATGATACCAACCGTATGGTGGCCGAACAGTATGTGGCGATGCAGGGGATGATCAAACCGCTGGGCTTGACTATTACCCATCTCTCATTGAATGAGCGACGAGCCCTTTCCATGCGCCTGGATAACGGTCTGAAGTTGGGGCTGGGACGGCAGGATACCGACCTGCGACTGTTGCGTTTTGTGCGGGTATTCCCGGAGGTACTTAAGTCGCGTTTAGCGGCAATTGACAGCATTGACCTGCGTTATACCAACGGCTTTGCCGTGCGGTGGCGAGACGGGCATGGTCCGGCAGCGGCTTAGGACAGGGGAACGGGAGCTATGTCAAAGAAGATGGAAAAAAATCTAATTGTGGCGCTGGATATCGGCACCTCCAAGGTGGTGGCGATTGTCGGCGAAGTGAATGCGGAAAATGAGATCGACATCATTGGCATCGGCTCCCACCCCTCTCGTGGCCTGAAGAAGGGTGTGGTGGTGAATATCGAATCGACCGTGCAGTCGATTCAACGCGCGGTGGAAGAGGCAGAGCTGATGGCCGGTTGCCAGATCCATTCGGTCTGCGCCGGTATCGCGGGTAGCCATATTAAGAGCCTTAACTCCCACGGCATTGTGGCGATTCGTGACAAAGAGGTGACCCACGGTGATGTGGAGCGGGTGATCGATGCAGCTCGCGCCGTGGCCATTCCTGCCGATCAGCGCATCCTTCATGTGCTGCCGCAGGAGTTCGTGATTGACAATCAGGAGGGGATCCGCGAGCCGGTGGGTATGTCCGGTGTGCGGCTGGAGGCGAAGGTACATCTGGTGACCGGTGCGGTGAGTGCGGCACAGAACATTATTAAGTGTGTGCGCCGCTGTGGCCTGGAGGTGGACGACGTGATCCTGGAGCAGCTCGCCTCATCCCATGCCGTGCTCTCGGAGGATGAAAAAGAGCTGGGTGTCTGTTTGGTGGATATTGGTGGCGGCACCACCGATATCGCGGTGTTTAGTGAGGGGGCGATTCGTCACACGGCGGTGATCCCGATCGCTGGTGATCAAGTGACCAACGATATTGCGGTGGCAATGCGCACCCCGACCCAGCACGCCGAAGACATCAAGATTAAATATGCCTGCGCACTGACTCAGCTTGCCAATGCTGATGAGAGCATCGAGGTGCCCAGCGTGGGTGATCGTCCGCCGCGTCGTCTGGCCCGCCAGACCCTGGCTGAGGTGGTTGAGCCGCGTTACGAGGAGCTCTTCACCCTGGTACAGGCGGAGTTACGTCGTAGCGGTTATGAGGATA
Source organism: Thiohalomonadaceae bacterium (assembly GCA_041554195.1). Classification (GTDB taxonomy): domain Bacteria; phylum Pseudomonadota; class Gammaproteobacteria; order Thiohalomonadales; family Thiohalomonadaceae; genus JAPHSX01. Next base: position 314,217 of record JBFFMJ010000001.1, on the reverse strand, counting down.
TCTGTGCTGCAGGCATCGTGCTTACCGGCGGCACCTCAAAGATGGAAGGGGTGGTTGAGCTGGCAGAAGAGATTTTCCACATGCCGGTTAGATTGGGGATGCCAGAAGGGGTGTCCGGTCTGCTGGATGTGGTACGCAATCCTATTTATGCCACTGGCGTGGGTTTGCTGTTATTTGGTCAGCACAATCGAAATAGCGGCTTTCTCCAGAGTAGTGGAGAAGGCGGCTTTAAGAGTGTGTTGCAACGGATGAAAAGTTGGTTTCAAGGTAATTTTTGAATTTAGTTATTAACAAGATGTCGCTGAGGGGCTTGGCCCTGATTTAACGAGGAGGTGTGGAATGTTCGAACTAATGGACAACAACAATCAAAGTGCTGTGATCAAAGTCGTTGGCGTTGGCGGCGGTGGTGGTAATGCAGTGGAGCACATGGTTTGTCAGAGTATCGAAGGTGTGGACTTTGTCTGTGCCAATACCGATGCCCAGGCACTGGACCGGGCATCCAGTCGTACCGTGATCCAGATCGGTACCCATATCACCAAGGGGCTGGGTGCCGGTGCTAACCCGGAGATTGGTCGTCAGGCGGCGATGGAGGATCGTGATCGCATCGAGGAGGTGTTGAGTGGCGCCGACATGGTCTTTATCACCGCAGGCATGGGTGGCGGTACCGGTACCGGTGGTGCACCGATCGTCGCCCAGGTAGCCAAAGAGCTGGGTATCCTCACCGTGGCCGTGGTCACCACGCCTTTCCCCTTCGAGGGGAAGAAGCGAATGGATATCGCCGATCAGGGTATGGAGGAGCTGAAGAAGTATGTCGACTCCCTTATCACCATTCCCAATGAGAAGCTGCTCAGTGTACTTGGTAAGCAGATAACCCTGCTCGACGCCTTTAAGGCAGCCAACGATGTTTTGCTGGGCGCAGTACAGGGTATTGCCGAGCTGATCACCCGCCCCGGTCTGATTAATGTCGACTTTGCCGATGTACGTACCGTGATGTCGGAGATGGGGATGGCGATGATGGGTAGCGGCGCAGCCAAGGGTGAGGATCGTGCCCGTGAGGCTGCCGAGCGGGCAGTCTCCAGTCCGCTGCTGGACAATGTCGACCTCTCCGGTGCCCGCGGCATTCTGGTCAATGTGACCGCTGGTCTGGATATGTCTATCGGTGAGTTTGAAGAGGTGGGTAACACCATTAAAGGCTTTGCCTCCGAGAACGCCACCGTGGTTGTCGGCACCGTTATCGACCCCGAGCTGAGCGATGAGCTGCGCGTCACCGTCGTGGCTACCGGTCTGGGACGCGGTGAAGAGGTTGTAGCCGATCAGCCGGTCAAGCTGGTGGTGAATAAAGAAGAGAGCGTAACAGCCAGCGTCGAAGTGGATTACGACCGTCCTACCGTGCTGCGTAACAAGCCGAAGAACGAGGGCGGTGCTGCCAGTGATGGTGAGGTCAATATGGAGTATCTCGATATTCCGGCCTTCTTGCGTCGTCAGGCAGACTAAGGGGCTTGACCTGAAGAAAAGGGGACACGGACAACATCGTCGTACCGACAGCGAGGATGCGGCGGTTTTGTGAATCCGTTCTCTAGGCGGGCTACTGGCGCTATGGTATTATACGCGTCAATTGTGGTAATCCGCCTAGAAAAAACAAAGGGTTAGGAAGATGATCAGGCAAAGAACATTAAAAAATGTGATCCGCGCTACCGGCGTTGGATTGCATACCGGGGAGAAGGTTTACCTCACCCTGCGCCCTGCACCGGTTGATGCCGGCATCATCTTTCGTCGTGTTGACCTCGATCCACCGGTAGAGGTGCGGGCCAGTGCGGAGAATGTTGGCGATACCACACTCTCCTCCACACTTTCCGTCGATGATGTGCGCATCTCTACCGTGGAACACCTGCTATCGGCCCTGGCTGGGCTCGGTATCGACAACGCCTATGTTGATCTGAGTGCCGCCGAGGTGCCGATTATGGACGGCAGTGCCGGCCCCTTTGTCTTTTTAATCCAGTCCGCTGGTATTGAAGCACAGAATGCCCCCAAGCGATTCATCCGTATCAAGCGTACCGTACGTGTTGAGGAGGGTGACAAGTGGGTGCAGTTCGAGCCCTTTGACGGATTTAAGGTCAACCTCGGTATCGATTTTGACCACCCGGTCTTTAGCGGTCGCAAGCAGACCTGCGAAATCGACTTCTCCACCACCTCCTTTGTTAAAGAGGTGAGTCGTGCCCGTACCTTCGGTTTTATGAGTCAGCTGGAGATGTTACGTGCGCGCAATCTGGCTCTGGGTGGCAGTCTGGATAACGCCATCGTGGTCGATGACTATCGCGTCCTTAACGAAGACGGTCTGCGTTACGAGGACGAGTTCGTTAAGCACAAGGTGCTGGATGCTATCGGTGATCTTTACCTGCTGGGCCACAGTCTTATCGGCTCCTTCAGTGGCTATAAATCGGGTCATGCTCTCAATAATCAGCTGTTGCGAGCCTTGATAGCCGATCAGGAGTCGTGGGAACTGGTAACCTTCGAGGATGAGAAGCAGGTGCCGATCTCCTATGTACAACCGGTCGGTGCAACCAGCTAATCATCCTTTTTATGGTGCGCTGCAAGTCGTTGTAGCGCTATCCGTAATCCATCATCTTCTATTGAATCAGCACAGGCAATAAGGCATGAAGAGGCTTCGCTGCTTAATTCCACCGATTGAATTTTTGCCACTTTTTCCTGTTTAGGTAGTAACTTAACCTCAACTTTCTGAATAGATGCTAGACCCTTGCGCTGTTGGAGTTGTTTGAGTAGTGTCGGGGCTTGGTAGCGCATGCGTGACGCCCATGCCGTGGAGTCGACGTAAAGAATGAGGACCCCGTCACGGACATTTCCTACCTGGCAATGTTGTTCAAAATTATCGTCCAGTAGTGATCCTACCAGTCGATTGAGACGGTGCAGGAATTGACCTCGTTGCAGCAGTCCCTCGGCGGGAAAGTTGGCTCGGTGCAGAAGTTTAGTTATCGGGCTGGGCTTGTCCATAGGATTATTGTGTGATACAACACTCTGATTAACAATGAAAAATGCTTAGGCAAGTATAATGAATGTACTACTAGTATCAAAACGATTTGGATCGTCGGCCTGTCTTTGTCTGACAAAAGGTAAGTTGCTGACGGCTGCCACCGTGTTATTTGTCGCAGTTCCTGTGTTCAGCCTCTATGCCGGTTACCAGCTTGCTGGTGGTAGTGCCCCGCTGGGCTCCGATGAGGTCTCTGTCGTTATTAATCAGGAGTTGGACAAGCAACAGCAGGAGATCACTGAGGCACGTCGTGTCGCCGAAGATAACTTGAATGCTCTGACTATGCGTCTGGGTCAGATGCAGGCCCACGTGATTCGTCTCGATGCACTGGGTCAGCGCCTTACCCGTATGGGAGGACTGGACAGCGGCGAATTCGATTTCTCCAACCCGCCAGCCCAGGGAGGTCCAGAGGGTGAGACTCTGGCCAGCAGTTTGGAGTTGCCCGATTTTGTTGCTCAGCTTGATGAGCTTTCGCAGCAGCTTGAGAACCGCGAACAACAACTCAACGTCCTTGAAAATATGCTGATGAGCCGTAACCTCCACAAGGAGGTCTTCCCGGCAGGTCGTCCCATCACCAAGGGTTGGCTCTCTTCCAACTATGGTACTCGTAACGATCCCTTTACCGGGAAGCCGGAGTTTCATAAGGGTGTTGACCTGGCGGGTAAAGAGGGGAGTGACATCATTGGCGTGGCCGCCGGTGTTGTGACATGGGCCGGTAAACGCTACGGCTATGGTAATTTGGTGGAGATTAACCACGGTAATGGTTACGTTACCCGTTACGGTCATGCCAAAGAGGTACTGGTGAAGGTCGGCGACACGGTGAAGAAGGGACACAAAATTGCCTTAATGGGTAATACTGGGCGTTCAACCGGACCACATGTACACTTTGAAGTATGGGCCGATGGTCGTACCGTTGACCCCGCTAAATACATTCAAGCATCTAAGTAATCGCTGAATGTAATATAAAGCCGCACTCTTTGATGCGGCTTTTTTTCATTACCTTACCTTTCTATTCCATCACATGTTCAAACAGGCTGAATCTGCCACACTGTCTACCTCATCTCGGCCAACCCTCGCACTTGGCAAGGCGGCACTGCTTTGTGCCACACTGTTTCAGATGGCCTGTAGTGGCCTTGCTCCCCCCAGACAGGAGCCCATTGAGGATTCACCCCCGCCCCCCCAGGCCGATGTGGTCACGCCACAAGCACCGATACAGCTATCGATTGCGGCCGTTGGCGATATCATGCTCGGTACGAATTATCCACATAACCGCCTAGCTGAAGATGCCGCCGTACTGCTGGCCCCTGTCATTCCGGTGTTGCAGCAGGCCGATGTCACCTTTGGCAATCTTGAGGGGGTGTTGCTGGAGGGGGGCGAGGCGAGAAAGCGCTGTTCTGACTCCTCCCGCTGTTATGTCTTTCGTTCACCTACCTCTTATGCTGATACCCTGGCCACCGCCGGTTTTGACCTGCTGAGCCTGGCGAATAATCATGCACGTGATTTTGGTGAGGAGGGGCGTGATGCATCGATGCAGGCGCTGGATGTTGCCGGTATTCGACATAGCGGGCGTGCGGGGGATGTGGCCACCTGGCAGCAGGCAGGACTCAATATGGCGATGGTGGCCTTCGCCCCCTTCGGTGGCTCCCACGACATGTTGGATAGAGTTGGTGGGCGCTCACTTATTGAGAATCTGGCATCGCAGAGCGATATCCTGATCGTCTCCTTCCATGCCGGAGCGGAGGGGGCCGATAAGACTGCACTGCCCTTTACGACAGAATACTTCCACGGAGAGAATAGGGGGGATGTCGTTGCCTTTGCCCGCATGGCGGTAGAGGCGGGGGCCGACTTGGTGGTTGGTCACGGGCCACATGTTCCGCGGGCGATGGAGCTTTATCAGGGGCGTATGATCGCATACAGCCTGGGTAATTTCGCCACCTACTGGGGGATCAACGTACGTGGTGTTAACGGTCTTGCCCCCATCCTGCAGGCAACGCTCGACCAGAGCGGTAAATTTATTGAAGGGCAGATACACTCCAATCGGCAGCAGCGACCCCTTGGCCCGGTGCCTGACCCCAAGCATCAGGCGGCCCGCCTGATACGCGATATTAGCTATAAGGATTTCCCCGATGGCCTCCTCATTTTTGATGATGAAGGCCATATCAGTGTCAAACCCTCCCCGGCCATCTCGGCCACTGTCGGTGCATCTCCGTAGTAGCGGCAAAACGCTTAGCGCTCAGGTAGAATAACGCCTTTATGTCGGGAGACTCCGGCATTCGGCTCTGGGGTTTATGCCCCATGGATGCAGACAGGATTGAAAACGATAAATGATCAGCAAAGCACTTAGTAAGATTTTCGGCAGCCGCAATGACCGAACCATCAAGCGGCTGCGTAAAACAGTTGAACAGATCAATGCCCTTGAGCCTGAGCTTGAAACGCTCAGCGATGAGGCGCTGCAGGTTAAAACCGCAGAGTTTCGTCAGCGTATCGCGGATGGTTCGACCCTGGATAGCCTGCTTCCCGAGGCCTTTGCGACGGTGCGTGAGGGGGCTCGGCGTGTATACGGTATGCGCCACTTCGATGTACAGATGATTGGTGGCATGGTGCTGCATCAGGGCAAGATCGCTGAGATGCGCACCGGCGAGGGTAAGACCCTGATGGCAACCCTGCCTGCCTACCTTAATGCCCTGGGTGGCAGTGTGCATGTGGTCACGGTGAATGACTACCTGGCACAACGTGATGCGGAGATGATGGGTCGTCTTTACAGCTTTCTTGGCCTGACGACCGGCGTGATCATCGGTGGCCTAGAGCATACGCAACGCCAGAGCGCCTACGCCAGTGATATCGTTTATGGCACCAACAACGAATTTGGCTTCGACTACCTGCGCGACAATATGGCCTTCAGCACCGAGGAGAAGGTGCAGCGTGAGCTGAATTTCGCAATAGTTGATGAGGTTGACTCCATCCTAATTGATGAGGCGCGTACGCCACTGATCATCTCCGGTCCTGCTGAGGACAGCTCTGAGCTTTACAAGAAGATCAACTTACTGGTGCCCACGCTGGTTCGTCAGGAGAAAGACCCTGCGGATGCTGATGAAGGTGAAGAGGTTCCCGGAGACTACTACGTCGATGAAAAGGCGAAACAGGTCCACCTTAGTGAAGAGGGTCATCAGCATGTCGAGGAGTTACTGAGTGAGGCGGGTCTGCTGGACGAAGGTGAGTCACTCTATGATGCCGCCAACATCAACCTGATGCATCACTTTAACGCCGCCTTACGTGCCAATGTGCTTTATCAGAAAAATGTCGATTACATCGTCAGTAATGGTGAGGTGGTGATCGTCGACGAATTCACCGGGCGCACCATGCCGGGGCGTCGCTGGTCCGATGGTCTGCATCAGGCGGTCGAGGCGAAGGAGGGGGTGAATATTCAGAACGAGAATCAGACCCTCGCCTCGATCACTTTCCAGAACTACTTCCGTCTTTATAACAATCTCTCGGGTATGACTGGTACTGCCGACACCGAGGCCTACGAATTCCAGTCGATCTACGGGCTGGAAGTGCTGGTGGTGCCGACCCATCGTCCGATGATTCGCGACGATATGGGCGACTTGATCTTTCTCACACCGGAGGAGAAGTACGAGGCGATTGTTGAAGACATTAAAGACTGCTTTGCACGTAAACAACCGGTGCTGGTGGGAACTACCTCGATTGAAAATTCAGAGTTGATCTCTGAGGTGTTGAATAAGCATGGAGTTCCGCATGAGGTGCTGAACGCCAAGCAACACGAGCGTGAGGCGCATATCATCGCTCAGGCAGGTAGCCCCGGTGCCATCACCATCGCCACCAACATGGCGGGTCGCGGTACCGATATTGTGCTCGGCGGTAATCTGGATGCCGAACTACAGGGGCTGGACGAGGGCGTCTCGGAGGCTGAGATTGAGGAGCGCAAGAGCACCTGGCAGCAGCGTCATCAAACAGTGCTGGAGGCGGGTGGTCTACACATCATCGGCACCGAACGCCATGAGTCACGTCGTATCGATAACCAGCTGCGTGGCCGCTCCGGTCGTCAGGGTGATCCCGGTTCCAGCCGCTTCTATCTCTCGTTGCAGGATAGCCTGATGCGCATCTTCGCCTCGGATCGTGTCGCCGCTATTATGCAGAAGTTGGGGATGGAGCACGGTGAGGCAATTGAGCATCCGTGGGTATCGCGTGCTATTGAGAATGCGCAGCGCAAGGTCGAGGGACATAACTTCGACATCCGCAAAAATTTGCTGGAGTACGACGATGTTGCCAATGATCAGCGCAAGGTCGTGTACGAGCAACGCAACGGTCTGATGGCGCAAAGTGATATTGCCGATGTTATCGCCGCGATCCGTGTCGATGTCGTTAATGAAGTTATCGATGGTTACATCCCTCCCCAGAGTATGGAGGAGCAGTGGGATATCTCCGGCCTGGTCGCCGCTATTGAGGAGGAGTACGGCGCCCAGTTCGAAATTCAGCGCTGGCTTGATGATGACGCTAAGCTCGATGAAGAGGGACTGCGTAAACGCATTGTGGATGAGCTGGTAGCCCTCTATGAGGAGAAAGAGAAGATGGCCGGTAGCGAGGTGATTCGTCACTTCGAGAAGGCGGTGATGTTGCAGGTGCTCGATAATCTGTGGAAGGAGCATTTGGCAGCGATGGATTATCTGCGCCAGGGTATTCACCTGCGCGGCTATGCGCAGAAGAACCCCAAGCAGGAATATAAGCGTGAGTCGTTCGAACTCTTCAGTCAGCTGCTGGATCGTATTAAACACGAGGTGATTAGCGTCGTCTCCAAGGTGCAGGTGCGTGCCGAGGAGGATGTAGAGGCGGTAGAGGAGCAGCGTCGTAGCCAGGTGCAGATGAACTACCAGCACGACGAGGTAAGTTCTCTGGAGTCCGACGAGGAGGCGGTCACCGGTGATGAGCCCGAGCACCAGCCGTTCGTGCGTGAAGATCGTAAGGTGGGGCGTAATGAGCCCTGTCCCTGTGGTTCCGGCAAGAAGTATAAGCAGTGTCACGGTCGCCTGAGTTAAGCACTGCATTGCATAGAGGAGAGAAGCTGTGGCGGTAGGTTATCAGGGGCTGCCCCGACTCCATCCGGTAGCCGGGATCGAAGTGGCGACACTCAGTGCGGGAATAAAAACCGAGGGACGGCGTGATTTGGTGCTGTTTTCGCTGCAGCCCATGACGAAAGTCGCTGCGGTATTTACCCGCAACGCCTTTTGCGCCGCCCCGGTGGTGGTCGCAAAAGAGCACCTGGCGGAGGGCAGACCGAGTTATTTGCTGATTAATACCGGTAATGCCAATGCCGGTACCGGTGAGCCGGGGATGCGTGATGCGCGTGAGTGCTGTGCGCGGCTCGCCGCGGTGATGCAGTGTAGGGCCGAAGAGGTGTTGCCCTTTTCCACCGGGGTGATCGGTGAGCCGTTACCGATGCCAAAGATTCTTGATACCCTGCCCGGTTTTCCCTCCGCTTTGCAGGCCGATGGCTGGGAGGATGCCGCTTACGGCATCATGACCACCGATACCGTGCCCAAAGGAGCGAGCCGCCAGTTGGAGATAAATGGTAAAACGATCACGATTACCGGTATCTCCAAGGGGTCGGGCATGATTCGACCCGATATGGCGACCATGCTTGCCTATATAGCAACGGATGCAGAGATTGCGGGGTCGCTGCTGCAGCAGTGTCTGAACGATGCGGTGAAGTTTTCTTTTAACCGCATCACTGTTGATGGGGATACCTCCACCAATGATGCCTGTGTGTTGATGGCGAGCGGGCAGAGTGGTGTCATGATTGAGGCGGATAGTGACAGCTACATTCGTTTTGCCGAGGCGCTGACCGAGGTGTGTCAGCAGTTGGCACAATTGATTGTGCGTGACGGTGAAGGGGCAACCAAGTTTATTAGCATCGAGGTTAACGGTGGCCGTAACGAGGTCGAGTGTGAACAGGTGGCCTATACCATCGCCCACTCACCACTGGTGAAGACTGCGCTGTTTGCCAGCGACCCAAACTGGGGACGTATCCTTGCTGCGGTGGGACGTGCTGGTATTGAGAATCTTGATCTTGAATCACTCTCCATCTTCCTCGGTGATGTCTGCATTGTGCGTGACGGTGGTCGTGCTGCAGACTACAGAGAGGAGCAGGGGCAGGTTGTGATGGACCACGATGAGATCACTATCCGTGTTGAACTGGCACGGGGTGAGGCTACGGCGGTACTGTGGAGCTGCGACTTCTCTTACGACTATGTGCGCATTAATGCCGAGTACCGTAGCTGAGGCCACACCCCCACTTCCCGACTATAGCGACTACCTGCTGGTAGTGGTGGCGGTCATCGACAACGGGCGTGGTAAGGTGTTGATCGCCCGGCGCCACGACCACCTCCATCAGGGGGGACTGTGGGAATTTCCCGGCGGCAAGGTAGAGTCGGCTGAGCCGGTCTATGCCGCACTTAAGCGCGAGTTGCGCGAAGAGTTGTCGATTACGCTCGAGCAGGCCCACCCATTAATTCGCATTCCTCATGAATATCCTGATCGCAAAGTGTTACTGGATGTCTGGCGTGTAACTGCCTTTAGTGGTGAGCCGCATGGTGCAGAGGGGCAGCCGCTAGCCTGGGTCAATAAACCGGCATTAACGCAGTATGTCTTTCCTGCCGCCAACAGCGCTATTGTGCGTGCCGCACAACTGCCCCCCTGTTATCTCATTACACCCGAACCGGGTAAACCATCCGAGTGGTCTCTGTTTTTACATCAGTTGCGTCTCTCCCTTGAAGCGGGAGTCAGCCTGGTGCAATTGCGGGCAACCACACTGGAGCGCGCGCCCTACCTTAAGCTGGCAGAACAGGTGTTGCAATGTTGCGAGGAGCAGGGCGCGAAGCTGCTACTCAACGGTGCGGCTTCACTTCTTGATGCGTGTGACGCGGCAGGTATTCACTTCAATTCCCGTCGACTGATGAACACACAGCAACGCCCGATTGCAGCGGGGAAATTACTGGCCGCCTCCTGTCATAGCGAGACAGAGTTGAGAATGGCAGAAAAACTCGGCGTAGATTTTGCGGTGCTCTCACCGGTCAAGCCAACCGCCTCACACCCCGAGTCGCAGGCTATCGGTTGGCACAACTTTTATCGTTTAAGCGAGCGATGCACGGTGCCACTGTTCGCTCTGGGAGGTATGTCACCGCAAGACCTGTCAGATGCCCAGCGTTATGGAGCTCAGGGGATTGCGGCTATTCGCTCATTGTGGGGTGGCGCGGGAAAGTGCGTATAAAGAGGTGATCGATTAACGTAAAGTATACTTTTTGTTGGGACAGCGAAAATACTAGCAGCGACATCATCCCGTTGGCACTTAATTGTGGTTGTCATCGTCCTCTAGCGGGTGGTGCTGTTCACCGGCAATGCGGTGACCCTCGTCAGCCCACTCACCCAGATCGATAAGGCGACAGCGTTTACTACAGAAGGGTCGCCAGGGACTCTGCTCTGACCACTCTACCGGTTTCCGGCAGGTGGGACACTGTACGACGGTAGGTTTTTTCACAGGCTGCAACAGGTGATATGAAAGGAGATCGGTTGCGTGGCAACTTCAGCCCGTCCACCGGTTGACTTCAAGAAGCGAATATTGAATCGATGGCGGCTACCGCTGATCTCGGCGTAGTAGGGGGAATCGGCAGGCAAGGCGACGGACAGCAATTGAAATGGCAGGCTACTATCGAGGCTCTGCTGATAAGTGCCACCTTCACTCTTTACGGTAACGGGGTCCGCACTGTTACGGACCATCTTTAACTGTAATTCGATCGCCTGTCGAATCGGGTCAAGTTGGGCAAACCATTTTCTCTGATCAGCCTCGCGCTGTGACCAGGGCTGTTCCAGCCAGCGATGATAGGCGGGCAGGTCAAAGTCACAACTGCCGCCAGGTATAGTGCTGCGCTGGCGTACCGCGTTTAGAAATTCATCCTCACGTAGTTCGTGACCGGGTTGATTTTTCATGCCATAAAGGTTTTCGATAAGGTGTTCCATGGCCTTAAGAATAGTGGCAAGGCGGCTGCTGTCGACCTGTGGATTGGTCATCAGACTTCTCAGGGTGGTCGCTGATCGCTCCAGCTCCTTAATCAGTTCGTTCTTCATGTCACCACGGGAAAAGATATCGAGAATATCGATGAGGGAGGTGACGAAGATGCGGCTGTCCCAGCTGTTCTGTCCGTGCATGTAGTGTACGGCGAGACGAAACAGGTGCTCCAGTCGTAGCATGGTGCGAATGCGCTCGTTAAGCGGATGTTCGTAGATGATCTGATCGGGCGATGTCATGCGGTGGTCGTATTTCGTTGGCTGACGTACGACTATTATAAGCCCTTTATGGGCAAGGTGTGATCAGTTGTTGGCGGCCATTGCTAGGTAACGTTGGTGCAGGGTATATATTTGGGTTCGCAGAGATTCGAGTGAGCCACTGTTATCGATGATGTCGTCAGCGGCCGCAAGGCGTTTATCGCGGCTGATCTGGCTGGCGATAATCTGTTCAATGGTCTGCGTCGAGCTGCCATCTCGCAGACCTGAGCGTTCACGCTGTTGCTCTTCGCTACAGTCAACGACGACAACCCGATCCAACAGTTGTTGCCACCCCTTTTCAAATAATAGAGGTATGGCGAGGATCACGTAGGGGGAGTCGAGGGTAGATATCTGCTGCTGCATCTCTAGACGGATCAGCGGGTGCAGTAGCGATTCCAGCTGTTCTCGGTGCTGTTCGTTGCTAAACACCAGTTCACGCATTTTGGCGCGGTTCAGGCTGCCATCCTGCTGTAGTACTTGCTCACCAAAGAGAGTGACAATTTGCTGCAGTGCCGGTCTACCCGGCTCAACCAGTTCTCGGGCGATAACATCACTGTCGATGATCGGGATGCCGAATTCATGGAAGATGTGACAGATGGTACTCTTACCGCTGCCGATGCCGCCAGTCAGGCCGATGCGTAGCACAGCTTAGTGCCTAGCTCTGAACCATATAACGCCAGTAACCATTGACGATAGCGTCACCCCACAGCATGGCGATCCAGCCTGCGGCGGCAAGGTAGGGGCCGAAGGGTATGGGCAGTTGGCGATCACGGCCAAGAAAAAGAATAAGGGTGACACCGACAACAGCGCCGACGAGTGAAGAGAGCAGGATCACCACTGGCAGAGCCTGCCAGCCGAACCAAGCACCGAATACAGCGAGCAGTTTAAAGTCACCATAGCCCATCCCCTCCTTGCCGGTGATAAGCTTAAACAGCTGATAGACCGACCAGAGGGAGAGATAACCGGCAAACGCACCAATGATGCTCGACTGCATGTCGGTGAAGACGTTGAATATGCTCAGTAAAAGTCCCAACCACAGTAGCGGCAGGGTAATGTCATCGGGCAGTAACTGGTGATCGAAATCGATAAAGGTCAAGACGATCAATGCCCAGCTTAATAAGAGGGCAAAGGCTAGTGACCAGCCAAAGCCAAGCTGTGAGGCCACAACCGCACTAATGATAGTGGTGAGTAATTCGATGGCAGGGTAACGTGGTGATATCTTAGTTGAGCAGTGTTTGCAGCGCCCCCTCTGCAGCAGATAGCTAAGAACGGGGATATTTTCAAGCGCTCCAATCTTATGTCCACAACTCGGACAACGGGAGGCGGGCATTGCGAGGTTGAAAGGCTCCTGCGTCTCAATATCCTGTTCCAGTAATTCCTGACACTGTTGTCGCCAGGAGCGTTGCATCATTACCGGTAACCGATAGATAACGACATTGAGGAAGCTGCCGATAAACAGGCCGAATAATGCACAAAATCCAATAAGCAGGCCAGGTTCGGCCTGAAAAAGGTGGGTGATATGTTCAAACATTTTATTATTGATGCCTTATTATGTCGGCAGTTTTACATTACCGCGTCGCCCATCTTGAAGATAGGCAGGTACATGGCGAGTACCAGACCACCAACAACAACACCGAGAAATGCCATGATCAGCGGCTCGAGCAGGCTCGTAAGTCCATCAACGGCATCGTCTACTTCCTGCTCATAGAAATCAGCAACTTTGCCCAGCATCGTGTCAAGAGAACCGGCCTCCTCACCGATGGAGGTCATCTGTATAACCATGTTGGGAAAGACATTAACCCCCTCCATGCTTGAAGTAATAGAGGTACCAGTAGCGATGTTATCACGCATTTGCAATACTGCTTCACGGTAAACAACATTACCCACCGCACCGGCGACAGACTCCATCGCCTCGACGAGAGGAACACCGGCGGCAAACATGGTAGAAAGGGTGCGCGCAAAGCGTGCAATGGCTGCTTTGTTAAGGAGATTCCCGATGATTGGTGCGCTCAATGATAGACGTTCTAGAGTTTCCCTAAATGTTCTCGAACGTTGCTTTGCCTGGCCGAATCCATAGACCGCAGCCCCAATTCCACCAAAGACTAGGTACCATTGTTCTTGAAAGAATTTTGACAAATCGACAACAAATTTTGTGAGTGCTGGTAGATCTGCACCAAAACCCTCAAATAGGGCTTCAAACTGTGGAATAACGAAAATAAGCAATATGGCGGTAATAATGAAGGCGACAATGATTACAGCGAGAGGATAAAATAACGCTTTTTTGATTTTAGATTTCAGTGCCTCGGTTTTTTCCTTATAAGTGGCAATTTTATCGAGCAGCTCTTCAAGGATACCGGCCTGTTCACCGGCGTGAATCAAATTACAGGTGAGATCATCAAAGTATTTTGGGTGAACTTTAAATGCTTCAGCCATTGTCGTGCCCCCCTCTATATCACCTTTAATCGTAAAGATGAGTGTGCGTAAATTGGGGTTGTCAGCACCTTTCCCCATTATTTCGAAAGATTGCACCAGGGGGACACCAGAAGACATCATTACCGCGAGTTGACGGGCAAAAATGGCGATATCCTTAGGAGTAATTTTCTTACCTTTGGCAGCACCACCAAAGATTGCCTTGGGTTTCTTTTTGACCTTAAGTGGGTTGATACCTTGCTTGCGTAGCTCAGCCTTGACCATCGACACATTCTTGCCGGTTGTCTCCCCCTTTTTCTTACCACCTTTCTTATCGGTACCTTCCCAGATGAATATATCCGGTTTTTTTTCTTTGGCTGCCATATCGACTCTTAGTCCTTGGTCACGCGGTTAATTTCTTCCAGACTGGTCAGGCCTTGTTGGACTTTCTTCAGGGCTGACTGACGGATATCAGGATACCCCTCCTTTTGTGCCTGTTCGGCAATATCGTAGGAGGTACAATTTGTCATGATTAGTTTGCCCATATCCTCGGAGATAGGCATGACCTGATAGATCCCCACTCGCCCTTTGTAGCCACCAGTGCACTGGTCACAGCCATCATGGTTGGCCTTGTAGATAGTCATCCCGCTATCCACCTGTTCTGCGGTGAAACCTTCTTCGAGTAGTGCTGGTTTAGGCACATCATCAATGATCTTGCAGTTGTTGCAGAGGCGGCGGCCAAGGCGTTGGGCGATAATCAGGTTTACTGCAGCAGCAATATTATAGGGTGGGACCCCGATATTCATTAAACGTGTGATCGTCTGGGGTGCATCGTTAGTGTGCAGGGTAGACATGACCATGTGACCGGTTTGAGCGGCCTTCACGGCAATTTCTGCGGTTTCAATGTCTCGAATCTCACCTACCATAATAATATCCGGATCTTGACGCAGAAAGGCCTTCAGTGCTACGGAAAATGTGAGTCCAACCTTGTCATTAACATTAACCTGGTTGATTCCTTCAAGATTGATTTCCGCCGGGTCTTCGGCGGTGGATATGTTGATGTCTTCCGTATTTAGAATATTAAGACCGGTATAGAGTGAGACGGTTTTACCTGAACCGGTTGGACCGGTAACCAGGATCATGCCGTATGGCTTGGCCAGGTTATCGAGATAGAGTTGTTTCTGTTCCGGTTCATAACCTAAGGCATCGATTCCCAACTTGGCGCTGGAGGGATCGAGGATACGCATAACGGTCTTTTCGCCAAACAGGGTCGGGCAGGTACTGACACGAAAGTCGATGGCCTTGGTCTTGGAGAGGGTCAGTTTGATACGACCATCCTGGGGTACCCGTTTTTCCGAGATATCAAGGCGTGACATAACCTTGATGCGGGCAGCGATCTTCCCGGCTAGCTGGATGGGGGGGGAAGCGACCTCCATGAGTATGCCGTCGGTACGGGTGCGTACCCGATAACGCTTTTCGTAGGGCTCGAAGTGGATGTCAGAGGCCCCTTTGTTGATGGCATCCAGCAGGATTTTGTTGACGAAGCGAACCACCGGGGCGTCGTCGATCTCCTTGTCGGCACCGTCATCTTCCTTTGTTTCGTCTTCCGCGCTGATGTCCAGACCATCTAGATCATCATCATCAAGTCCATCACCCATAGACGTATCAGCCGCGGCCATGGCCTTTTCAATCGTCTTTTTTAGCTTGTCTTCCAGAACCAGAACGGCTTCGGTAGTGGCACCGACATGGAATTTGATATTGTCCAGGGCGACAAGATTAGTGGGGTCGGAGACGGCGACAAACAAGCGGTTGCCGCGCTTGAACAGGGGCAAGGCATGGTGGCTACGGATTAGTTTCTCATCGACGAGCTTGGTGACCTCCTCATCCAATTCTACTGTATCGATATCAAATAGAGGAACGCCAAATTCTTGAGCGGCTGTGCTTGCCAGATCGAGTGGTTTGATCAAGTTGTTTTCGACAACGTAGGAAACGAATGGGACCTTCTCTTTTTGCGACCCTGCGGCGGCCTTGATGGCTGCATCCTCAGTAAGCAGGCCATCGCTAACCAATTTACGCGCCAAGCCACTTAAGGCAACTTTCATATTTGCGGTAGCCATATAGTTAAATCAACACCCTGTTTAGTCGTGTAAAACGCATTTCAACATTATGATCTTTTTTATAATATTTCCAGCCATAATATAGAGTTATGGGGATTTGGTCATGTTTTTCGCAACATGTGCGTGGCAACCCGTTATTTGAACAATGCCCACGCCATGCCATGTGGCGGACATGCTGTGATGCAGAGAATTTTAGTCGTGCAGCCTGATGAAACGCATCGAGAGATCGATGGCGTGCAGTTCTTTGGTAATCGCGCCTACTGAGATGTAATCGACGCCGGTTTCAGCGACGTTGCGGATAGTTTGTAGCGTGATGCCGCCAGATGCCTCCAGTTTTGCCTGACCTTTATTCATGGAGACTGCCTGACGCAGCAATTCAGGGGGCATATTGTCCAGCAGCAAGATGTCGGCACCAGCAGTGAGCGCCTGCTCTACCTCATCCAGGTTCTCCACCTCCACCTCGACGGGAATGTCGGATGGGGCGGTGTCGCGTGCCTTTTCTACTGCCGCGGCGATGGAGCCGGCGGCGGCAATGTGGTTCTCCTTGATTAACACTCCATCATAGAGACCGATACGGTGGTTGTGGCAACCGCCGCAGGTGACGGCGTACTTTTGTGCCAGGCGAAGGCCCGGAATGGTTTTGCGGGTATCCAGTACCTTTACCCCGGTACCTGCCACGGCCTCGGCATAACGGCTGGCCAGGGTAGCGGTGCCAGATAGGCTTTGCAGGAAGTTGAGCGCAGTACGCTCTCCGGTAAGCAGGGCACGGGAGGGTCCGCGCAGGGTGCAGAGCAGCTGATCGGGCTCGACGCTATCTGCATCCTTCACCTGCCAGTCAATGCGAACGCTCTCATCAAGCTGGGCAAAGACCTCATCGAACCACTCCAGACCGCAGATCACCGCCTGCTCGCGGCTGATCACATGCGCTTCGGAGTAGGCCTTTTCAGGGATGAGTTCGGCGGTGAGGTCGCCATCACCGATATCCTCATCCAGCGCAAGCATCACCTGCGTACTGATCTCTCCTGTGCGGTTGGGGTGGGTGCGAGAGGCCACGGTTTAGAGGATGTCCAGCAGCTCGACTTCGAAGATCAGGGTGGCGTTGGGTGGGATTACACCACCGGCACCGCGGGCACCGTAGCCCAGTTCCGAGGGGATGGTGAGCTTGCGGGTTCCGCCAATCTTCATACCCTGTACTCCCTCGTCCCAGCCGCGGATCACCTGGCCGGCGCCAAGATTAAACTGGAACGGGTCATTGCGGTCCTTGCTGGAGTCGAATTTGCTGCCATTCTCCAGCCAGCCGGTGTAGTGGACGGAGACCTTCTGGCCTGCCGCCGCCTCGGCACCTTCGCCGGTGACGGTATCTTGATATTTCAGGCCGGAATTGGTGGTAACTTCGCTCATTGTTGCTCTCCAGAATAAGTTGGGCCCACACACGGTGGGCCAAAGAAAGTGCCTCATACTATGGCATGAAATGCCGCACTATTCGAGTGGGGCGTTACTCATTAGGCCTTATTGGCGAAGTACTCCCGCGTCAGCTTGAACACCACCGGGCTTAGCAGCAGCAGTGCCAGCAGGTTGGGCAGGGCCATCAGGGCGTTGAGGGTGTCGGCCACCAGCCAGATGAATTTAAGGTCCATACCGGCACCAATAGGAATGGCGATGATCCAGAGGATGCGGAAGGGGAGTATTGCCTTCACACCGAAAAGATACTCCACGCACTTTTCGCCGTAGAAGCTCCAGCCGAGCAGTGTGGTGAAGGCGAATACCGCCAAACCGATGGTAACAATGTATCCGCCGGCATTTGGCAGGGCGGCCTCGAAGGCGGCAACGGTGAGAGGGCCACCATCGACCCCGCTAGTCCACACCCCGGTAACCACAATCACCAGACCGGTGATGGAGCAGATGATCAGGGTATCAATGAAGGTACCGAGCATGGCAATGGAACCCTGGCGTACCGGACTGTTGGTCTTTGCCGCGGCATGGGCAATGGGGGCACTGCCCAGCCCCGCCTCGTTAGAGAAGATCCCTCTGGCCACACCCCATTGAATAGCCAACATAATACTGGCACCGGCAAAGCCTCCGGTGGCGGCGGTTGGGTTAAACGCGTTTTTGATGATGAGAGCGATGGCATCGGGAATGGCGCTGGCATTGAGAGCCAGTACAACTAGCCCAGCGAGCAGATAGCCGATGGCCATGAAAGGTACCAGCACAGATGCGACGGTGGCGATGCGGCGGATGCCGCCCAGTAGTACCAGTGCGACCAACACCGCCATTACGATGCCCGTGGTGGTGGTTGAAAACTCGAAACTACTCTTCATGGCATCGGCTACTGAATGGGCCTGAATAGTGTTGCCGATACCGAAACCGGCGATGGCCCCGAAGATGGCGAAGGCCGTGCCAAGCCAGGCCCAGTGGCTCTTCAGGCCGTTTTTGATATAGAACATCGGGCCGCCGACGTGGTCGCCATTGGCATCGGTCTCACGGTAATGGACCGCTAGTACTGCCTCGGCATACTTGGTGGCCATGCCCACCAGCGCGGTACACCACATCCAGAACAGGGCACCGGGACCGCCGATAAAGATAGCGGTAGCGACCCCGGCGATGTTGCCGGTGCCGACGGTGGCAGAGAGCGAGGTCATCAGGGCCCGGAAGGGGGGGATATCGCCCTCTTCATCAGACTTGCGCCCCTGCCACAGCATGCGAAAGCCGTAGCCGATACGGTGCAGCGGCATCGCCTTGAGGCCGATCATCAGGTAGAGGCCGGTGCCGAGGATCAGTACCAGCATGGCCGGGCCCCAGACGATTGAGTTGAGTTGGCCGATGAGGCCGCTGATGGTTTCCATCTCCACTCCCTAATTATTTGTTATTAGTGATTAAGTACTGGCGGATTATCAGGGTGTCGCCGCGCTGAGTAAACTCCAGCTGTTTCAGCACACTCATCCCCAGCAGGATGGTCTCGCCCTCCATGTGGGGGTTGATGCTGGCGCGTATCCGCTGTAGTTCCAGTTCGCCCAGCCCTACGCTAGAGAGCGTGGTGGCATAGGCCTTAATGGTGCCGTTGGCGGTTTCGTAAAACTGGGCCACGCCGCGCTTCAGCCCTACCCGCCGTGCCACGCTGTCGGGAATGGAGACATCGCTGGCCCCGGTATCGAGCATGAACTCTACCGGTTCACCGTTAATGGTGCCGCTGGCGTGGTAGTGACCGTAGCGGTTGCGTTGTAGCCGAACCTCCCGGCTGCCATCCCCCCCATGCAGGGTCTCCAACTGTGCGTTGGGATTGCGCTGATTGTCCAGAATATTGCTGAACAGCAGGCTGAGCATGCCAAGGCCTGCTGCCCAGGCGACGATCAGCATGCCCCGACCGATACGGTGAGGTGTCTGTGCGGGATCGGGTCGTTCACTCATCGCGGCAGTATACCGTTTTTTCGGTTAACAGCGCGGTGACATTGGTGTACCTTTCAGGCTGATTTAAATTGTCGCTGGAATTCACTTGAGTATCGCCGTACCCGTCATCCTTCGTCCTTTTATGGACAGTATCCGAGACCTGCTACCGATCATTCTGGTTATCGGCTTTTTTCAGTTAGTCGTGCTACAGCAACCGATTCCCAATATGGGCAAGTTGCTCTACGGCACCGTGATGGTGGTGTTGGGGCTGACGCTGTTTGTGCGGGGTCTGGAGATGGGGTTGTTTCCCATCGGTGAGAGCATGGCCTACGATTTTGCGCGTAAGGGCAGCGTCTTTTGGCTGCTGGCCTTTGCCTTCGCCCTGGGTTTTGGGACCACCGTGGCCGAGCCCGCCCTCATTGCGGTCGCGGCCGAGGCGGCCACCGTGGCGGCGGCCGGTGGCATGATAGAGAGCAGCAATGCCGCCCGTGACAGCTATGCCACCGGCCTGCGATTTACCGTGGCCCTGTCCGTCGGCTTTGCCATCGTGCTGGGGGTGTTCCGTATTCTTAAGGGGTGGCCGATTCAGTACTTTATTATTGGCGGTTATATCGGCGTGGTAGCGATGACCGCCATCGCCCCCAAGGAGATCATCGGCATCGCCTATGATTCGGGCGGGGTGACCACCTCCACCATCACCGTACCGCTGGTGACCGCGCTGGGGGTGGGGCTTGCCTCCAGTATCAAGGGGCGTAACCCGATGGTCGACGGCTTCGGCCTGATTGCCTTTGCCTCGCTGACACCGATGATCTTTGTCATGGGCTACGGGATGGTGATTTGATGGTGGATGCCCTGAACACTATCTTTGAAACGGTGCTGGCAACGGTACGCGATGTGTTACCCATCGCGGCGATTATCTTCGGTTTTCAGCTCTTTGTTATCCGCCGCCCGATTCCCCACCTGAGGCGCGTGCTGGCCGGTTTCGGTTATGTGTTGTTAGGTCTTTCGCTATTCCTCATCGGGCTGGAAGAGGCGCTGTTCCCGCTGGGCAAATTGATGGCCGAGCAGCTGACTGCTCCCGCTTTTATCCTGGGCGAAGGGGTGGTGCGGGCTCTTCAGTGGAGTGACTACTCGTGGGTGTACCTGTTCGCCTTCGCCATCGGTTTTTCCACCACCGTGGCCGAGCCCTCGCTAATCGCTGTGGCGATCAAGGCGCAGGAGGTCTCCGGTGGCGCCATCAGCGTGCGCGGCTTGCGCACCGCGGTGGCTATCGGTGTCGCCATCGGCATCTCACTGGGCACCTTTCGCATCGTCAGCGGCACCCCGCTGCACTACTACATCATCGCCGGTTACGTGGTGGTGATTATTCAGACCCTGTTCGCCCCGAAGATGATCATCGCCCTGGCCTACGATTCGGGTGGTGTGACGACCTCGACGGTTACCGTACCGCTGGTCACCGCACTGGGGCTGGGGCTTGCCAGCACCGTGCCGGGACGCAGCCCGATGCTCGACGGTTTCGGGCTTATCGCCTTTGCCAGCCTGTTTCCGATCATGTCGGTGATGGGCTATGCCCAATTGAGTCATTGGAGAGCCCGCCGCGCCGCGCGACGGGAGAACCCAGGAGAGTAAGCATGCACTTTAAACTGTTGATCGCTCTGGTCGAAGACCACAAAACCGATGCGGTGCTGGATGCCGCACGCGAGGCCGGAGCCACCGGGGCCACGGTGTTGAACCAGGCGCGGGGCGAGGGGATAAAGAAGAGCAAGACCTTCTTTGGCCTGTCGCTGGAGACGCAACGTGACATGGTGATGTTTCTGGTGGAGGAACACATGAGTCGCAAGATTTTGGAGAAGATCGCCGAGGTCGGCGAGTTCGATGAGAAACCGGGCACCGGCATCGCTTTCCAGCTCGATGTGGAGGACGCGGTGGGGGTGATCCATCAGGTAAAAGAGCTGACAGCCGCTGTGGAGGAGGAGATTTAAGATGAATGAAAGTAAGAAAGTGGTACGAGTGCGTCACGTGATGAAGACCCAGTTCGATATGGTCGATGGTATGACCACGGTGGCCGATGCCCTGAAAACGATGAAACACGTGGAGACCAAGAGTCTTATTATCAACAAGCGTTTTGAGGATGATGAGTACGGCATGCTGCTGATCTCCGACATCGCTCGCCATGTACTGGCCAAGGATCGTGCCCCGGAGCGTGTTAATGTCTATGAGGTGATGGCCAAGCCGGTGATCACGGTCGATCCGGACATGGACATTCGTTACTGCGCACGTCTGTTTGACCGCTTCGGTCTGTCGCGCACTCCGGTAGTGAATGGGGGCGGCGAGGTGATCGGCATTATCAGCTTTACCGACATGGTACTGCGCGGGCTGTGTGAGGTGCCAACTGAGTCCTGAGGGGCGGGGTGAATGTGGCTATGGCAATAACGGTACTGGATCAGTTTGATTTTCACCATACCCTGACCGAGGCCGGGGGGCTGAGCCTGGTGACCTTTACCTCGCCTGGCTGCGGTGCGTGCAAGCAGCTGAAGAGGGTATTCGAGCACCATCCCGACGAATTTGCTGGACTTAATTTATTTGAGGTCGATGCGCAACGCGACATGGCATTAACCAACGAATTCAACGTGTTCCATCTGCCCTCGCTGTTTCTCTATCACGATGGCGAGTTTCATGCCGAGATTCAGGCCGAAGCATCACCCCCCGCCATAATGGCCGCCATTGAGACGGCGCTGGCCGAGCCACCGTGCGAGGCTCCCTGAACAGTGAAGGTGAATAAGGTCGCAGGGTTGATGCAGGGGGTGCGTTATCTCGCCTCCCCCAATTGTGACCCGCGCCCCGGGGGAGAAAAACCGCGCCTGCTGGTGATCCATGGCATCAGCCTCCCCCCCGCTGAATATGGCGGCCCGTGGATTGATGCTCTCTTTACAAATAGCCTCGACCCGCAGGCCCACCCCTATTTTGCTGAGATCCACCAGCTAAGGGTCTCCTCTCACCTGCTGATTCGGCGTGATGGTGAGGTGGTGCAGTACGTCCCCTTTAACCAACGCGCCTGGCATGCCGGGATATCGGCCTATCAGGGGCGGGAGCGTTGCAACGACTTTTCCATCGGTATCGAGCTGGAGGGGACGGACGATGAGCCCTACGAAGAGGTGCAGTACCAGATGTTGGCTGAGAGTGTTGCAGCGCTGTTGACGGTCTACCCTGAATTGAGCGCTGAGCGTATTACCGGCCACAGCGATATCGCCCCCGGTCGCAAGACCGACCCCGGGCCTCACTTCGACTGGCCCCATTTTTACACCCTGCTTGAAATGAGCAGGGCAAGCACCGACACTTAGGCCATGGCCCTTATTGCAATTTTGATCAGTCTGCTGGTGGAACGTCTTCTCGGATCAATGGAGGAGCTGCGCCGCTTCGGCTGGTTCTATGCCTACCATCGCCGTGTTGCGGCGCGCCTGGCGCAACTAAAGTGGCTCAATGGCCCGTTGGGTGCCCTGCTTCTGCTGTTGCCGCTCATCGCCCCGGTGGTGGCCATCGACTACTACCTGAGTGGTGTGTGGCTGCTGTTTGGTCTCGCCTTTGCCGTCTTTATCCTGCTCTTCTGTTTCGGTCCACGCGACCTGGAGGCGGAGGTGGAGGCCTTTGTCGATGCCCGCAGTCGGAATGATGAGGAGTCGGCCTGCTGGCACGCCTCGGAGCTGTTGGGAGGCGAAGAGGTAAGGTGTTCGGCAGAGGTGACTAAACGGATCATGCAAAACATCTTTGTCGAGGCGAACGAGCGCCTGCTGGCCATTGTCTTCTGGTTTGTGGTGCTGGGGCCGGGTGGGGCTCTGCTCTACCGTTTGAGCTCGCTGTTACAGCAACAGCAGGCGGAACAGGCAGAGGGGGTATATGAGGCGGGTGTGCGGTTGCACTATCTGCTGGTCTGGTTACCGGCGCGCCTGTGTGCCATCGCCTATGCCATGGCGGGCAGTTTTGTTGAGGCGGTTCACGGCTGGCGTGAGGTGCAGAATAACTGGTCTGAGAGCAGCCGCGACATCCTTATTGCCAGCGGCTTCGGTGCCCTGCGTATTGAGCAGGACGATATCGATGATAATAGCCAGGCCTGTGAACAGGTGAGCGAGTGCATTTCGCTGGTGCGCCGAGCGGTGCTGGTCTTTCTGTCGCTGGTCGCGCTATTCACCCTGTCGGGGTGGATGAGTTAGTTTTTATTGCCCTTTTTTTCAGCAATTTCCCTTCATCCGGTATCATCATGCACTTGATAGCTTGAGAGAGTCCCATGCGTGAACTGATTCTGGGCGGTGCCCGTTCGGGCAAGAGCGCCCTGGCCGAGGCTGTGGCCCATGACAGTGCTCTGGAGGTGGTCTACATCGCCACTGCCGAGGCTCGTGATGGCGAGATGAGTGAGCGTATTACCCACCATCAGGCACGTCGCCCCGACCACTGGCTTTGTATCGAGGAGCCACTGCAACTCGCCGCCACGTTGCAACAGCAGGCGGCGGCGAACCGTTGTCTGCTGGTCGACTGTCTGACCCTCTGGTTGAGTAATCTGCTGGCAGCCGGGGATAAGGTGTTTGTACGCGAACGCCAGGCGTTGCTGCAACGACTGCCGCAACTACCGGGAAGAATCATCTTTGTCAGTAATGAGGTGGGCCTGGGCATCGTACCGATGGGTGAGCTGACACGAAAGTTTTGTGATGAGAGTGGTCGCCTGCATCAGGCCATCGCTGCCGAGTGTGAGCGGGTGACCTTCGTCACCGCCGGTCTACCAATGATTTTAAAGGGTGAGAGTGCATGAGTGTTGAGTGGTTGAAGGGGGAGGTGGCGGCGATAAACGAAGAGATGGTAGCCGCTGCCGAGACACGTCAGGGTCAGTTGACCAAGCCGCCAGGTTCTCTGGGACGGCTAGAGGGTATCGCGGTGCGACTGGCGGGGATGCAGGGGGTGGATAAGCCTGCACTGGATCGCATCCACATCTCAGTCTTTGCCGCCGATCACGGTGTAGCCGCCGAAGGGGTCTCCGCCTTTCCACAGGAGGTGACGGTGGCGATGATCGCCAACTTCGCCCACGGCGGTGCGGCGATTAGTGTGCTGGCCAAAACGCTTGGTGCGACACTGGAGGTGGTCGATGTGGGGGCGGCAAGTGAGTCCCCCGCCCTGCCGGGTGTAATCTCCCACCGTGTCGCTAACGGCACCGCCAATTTTGCACAAGAGGCGGCGATGGGTGAGGCGCAGTTGGCTGATGCGTTGCAGGCCGGGCGTGAGGCGGTGGCACGCGCCGTAACGGCTAAGGCACAACTGTTCATCGGTGGTGAGATGGGGATCGCCAATACCTCGTCGGCTACCGCGATGGCCTGTGCCCTGCTGCAGCGTCCGGCCAGTGAGCTGGTCGGCCCCGGTACCGGACTCAAGGCGGATGGGATGAATCATAAGGCGCAGGTCATCGAGCAGGCACTCTCCCTGCACAAAGCGAGCATGCTCGCACCGCTTGATGTGCTGCGTTGTGTCGGAGGTTTTGAGATCGCTGCCCTTAGCGGTGCCTACATCGCCGCGGCTCAGCAGGGGCTGCCGGTGCTGGTGGATGGTTTTATCAGTAGCAGTGCCGCGTTGATGGCACTACAGATTAATCCTGCCATTGCTCCCTGGCTGATGCTCAGTCACGCCTCCGCCGAACCGGGCCATGCGGCGATGGTCGAGGCCATCGGTGAACAGCCGTTGCTCGACCTGGCAATGCGTCTGGGGGAGGGCAGTGGGGCGGCCACCACGGTGCCGCTGCTGCGTCTTGCCTGCGAACTGCACGCTAACATGGCCACCTTTGCCGAGGCGGGTGTAGCAGAGGGTAACTGAGTGATTTTATGACTGAGCAAACAACGACTATCGATATCATCCGTCACGGCGAGCCGGAGGGGGGATCAAAGTACCGCGGTCATGTGGACGACCCACTCAGCGAGCGCGGCTGGGCACAGATGCGAGCGGCGGTGGAAGGGCGTAGCGGCTGGCAGCAGATCGTCACCTCGGATTTGAGTCGTTGTGCCGCCTTTGCTGATGAGGTCGGTGAGAAGCTTACTATTCCCGTTGAGCGAACCGATCAGTTCCGCGAGGTCGGTTTTGGTGATTGGGAGGGGATGACGGCCAAGGAGATCCTGGCGCAGGACGAGGTGGCACTTTCCGCCTTCTGGCGCGACCCGCTCAATCATACCCCGCCCAATGCCGAGCCCTTGGCTGATTTTTATCGGCGTATCGAAAGTGCATGGGAGAGGATGCTGGCTGACCACGCGGGCAAGCATATTCTGCTGGTGGGACACGCTGGCATGATGCGTGTGTTGCTGCTTAAGGCACTGGGTATGTCACTTGATGGCTTTTACCGGTTCGACCCGCGTAATGCCACCATCATTCGACTTCGTGTCGACACCGGGCGCCACGGTGAGGCCTATACGCAGTTGGTGTTTGAGGGGCCGGCGCTTTGATGCAACCGTTCTGGCTGGCGCTGCAGTTTCTTACCCGTCTCCCAACGCCGCAGATGTCCAATGTGTCGCCTGTGGCGGTCGGGCGTTCGCTGTTTTTTTATCCGCTGGTGGGACTGATTATGGGGGCGCTGCTGCTCGGGGTTACGCAGCTTGCCACGGCTTTATCGGCATCGTTAGTCGCAGCGCTGGTGCTGGCGTTGTGGTTGATGCTCAGCGGCGCGCTACACATAGATGGTCTTGCCGATATGGCCGATGCCTGGGTGGGGGGGCACGGCGATAGAGAGCGTACGCTTGAGATCATGAAGGATCCCTATTGTGGTCCGATGGGGGTGAGTGCCGTGGTGGTGGTGTTGCTGCTCAAGTTTACCGCCCTCACAGAATTGATCAACAGCGCACCACTATTACTGTTACTGGCCCCCGTTCTGGGACGTGCCTTTGTCCTGCTGTTAATGCTGACAACCCCGTATTGTCGTGAGGTGGGGTTGGCCTCGGAGATGGTGCGCCACATGCCGCGTACTGCCATGTGGGGACTGCTGGTGGTGATCGCCCTCATTGTCCTGTGGTGGCTGCAGTGGACAGCCGTCTGGCTGCTATGCGGTGGGCTGCTGCTGCTGTTTGTCTACCGCCGTGCCCTGCTGCAACGCATGCAGGGATTCACGGGGGACGCTGCCGGTACCCTGATTGAGCTCACTGAGGTGGTGATACTTCTTATCGGAGCAGGTATGATCGCTGTAAAGTAGATGCAGCCATACGATTGGACCGTTTAATAAAAATATTAAGAGCTAGGGAGTTGCTGTGATATCTAAGGATCTGGTATCAGATAAGGATGAATGGAGACTGTTCTTAAGGCAGCCTGTTCCTACATATATTGTTGACCTTAAGCCGGTCATCAAAGGTCTTCGAGCCCTCAACTTCGCCAGCCTGGTCGGGCTTGACGACTATCTGTTGAATCACCCTGAACTGGTTAGAGAGTTTCTTCGCAAGATAAAAATTATTGCGGTCAATCCGGCTGTGCTGTCGCTCAGCGATGCCGCCAATGAACAGGCCTTTATCGAACACTTTCCAGATTTTTTTACCGATGAAAGCATCCGGGCGCTACGTTCCACTCTGGTGCAGCTTGCCGATGCCAATGAGGAGTTGAGCGAGAACACGCCGATTATTACCTGCAGTGGACGAAAGCTTTACGTACAGTTTTATATGCGCCCTCTCTATGATGGCGACTTAAGTCAGGTCATCTGTAACTTCATTGAAATCTCCCATTGGAAGCGGGCCGAAGAGGCTCTGGGGCGTGAGCAACAGACCCTCAAGGGGAGTCCGGTCTTCAGCTTTCGCTGGCGCAATGTTGAGGGTTGGCCGGTGGAGAGCGTCTCCCCCAATATCGTACAATTGGGCTACACTCCGGATGACCTGCTTACCGGTGGTGTCCCCTTTGCCGAGATGGTGCACCCGGAGGACCTGCAGCGAGTTGGCGAAGAGGTAATGCAGTACAGCGCTACCGGTCAGAGCGGATTTGAGCAGGAGTACCGCATCTTCACCGCCAGTGGGGAGGTGCGCTGGATCTACGACTATACCTCCATCATACGTGACCCCAATGGCGAGATTACCCACTACGATGGCTTCCTCCTGGATATCACCTCGCGCAAGCAGGCCGAACAGGCGTTGCGAGCCAGCGAAAAGCGTTACCAGGATATCTTCGAGTCTAATCCGGTCGCTATCTGGGTGGAGGATATCAGTGGCGTCATTTCTGCCTATGACGTGCTACGCCAGCAGGGCGTGTCAGATTTTGGCGACTATTTCCGGCGCCATCCGGAGCTGATTTTCGAACTGGCCGGACTGACGCGTGTGGTTGATATCAACGCGGCAGCTGTCGCCATGTTTGAGGCCGACTCCAAAGAGCAGTTACTGGGTTCTCTTGGTCAGGTGTTTTGTGCAGAATCGCTGGATGGCTCTAGTGCGATTCATACCGCCCTTGCCGAAGGGAGGCAGATTGTTGAGGTGGAGACGGTGAATCAGACCTTGAGGGGGCGGCGTCTCAATGTACTGATTAAAATTAACATTCCGGTGGAGTCTGATTACCGTAATGTCCTCGTTACCCTGGTCGATATTACGGCGAGAAAAACGGCAGAGGAAAAACTGGCAAATTCTGAGAAAGAGCTTGATGGGATCTACAGTCAGCTTCTCGATACCTATTATCGCACTGATGCTGAGGGGCGAGTGGTGCGCCTTTCCCCAGCGGTAGAGGAGTTGCTGGGCTATACCGAGGAGGAGGGGGTCGGACGCAAGATAGTCGACTACTATGTTGAGCCCGAGGATCGTAGTTTCATGCTCAATCAGCTGGTGGCAAATGGTGGTGTGCTACGAAATTTTGTTGCGCCGATGCGGCACAAGGACGGGCATGCGGTCTGGTGTATGACCAATGCCCGTTTTGTCTATGACCCTGAAGATGTGGTGGTTGGCATAGAGGGTACCACCCGCGATGTCAGCGACCGCTATCAGATGGAACAGGACTTGCGCCAGGCGCGTGATCTGGCCGAGCAGGCGAACCGCCTGAAGGGGGATTTTCTTGCCAATATGAGTCATGAAATCCGCACCCCGATGAACGGCGTGGTCGGTTTCGTCAATCTTCTCTCGCGTACCGAACTCGATAGTGAGCAGCGTGACTATGTGGAAACAATGAAGACCTCCATGGGCGACCTGCTGTCTATCATTAACGACATACTCGATTTCTCCCGTATCGAATCGAACAAGCTCACTATCCATAATGTTGAATTTGACCTGCTGGAGGCAACAAGCGATGTCGTTAGCCTGTTCTCAGCCGCAGCCAATGCCAAGGGGTTGAATATCAGTATGAGCCTGGCGGACAACGTGCCTCTTACCGTAGAAGGTGATCCGGTTCGTCTGCGTCAGGTTCTCGGCAACCTGATCGGCAACGCAGTCAAGTTCACGGAACAGGGCAGTATTAATATAAACGTCTCAGTCGACTCCAGTGATGTCGACCAATTTGTTTTCTGTTTTGAAGTGGAAGATAGTGGCGTGGGTATTGATGCGGCAGATCTTGAAAAATTGTTTGATGCCTTTACTCAGATGCATACGGGACGAGGCGGTGGTACCGGCCTTGGCCTGGCCATCTCCCGCCGCCTGGTGGAGTTGATGGGGGGAATACTCGCCGTCCGCCAGCGTGAAAGTGGCGGTTCAATATTCACCTTCACCCTGCCGCTTAAACGCTTGCAGCAGGAGGCACAGGCCTACCCGATGCATCCCCTTGCAGAGTTGCCGAGTTATGCCGGCAAGCGGGTGCTGGTAGTGGATGACAATGTCATTAATCGTAAACTGATCACCACCCTGTTAGGAAAGATGGGGGTGGCGGCGGTGGAGGCCGAGGATGGTCATGTGGCGCTGGCCTGCCATGGGGGGGATTGCTTTGACCTTGTCCTGATGGATATCCGCATGCCCGGTATGGACGGGGTGGAGGCGACACGCCAAATCCGTATTAAGGAGCAGAGCCACCAGCGTATCCCCATTATCGCCCTGACGGCCCATGCCCTGCCGCATGAACGGGAGAAGTTCACCCTTGCCGGCATGGATGACTGCCTGACCAAGCCGGTGCGCGAGGAGGATCTATTCCAACTCCTGCAGAATTATATGGGGTGATTGTCTACTCTGGCCCTGAGCCTTGACCTTGGCGGGCCAAACAGGCACCTTGATTCGCTCGATTGATGACACCATTGCAGGACTATGAGCGAACAACAGACCCCGGTTACCATCTACCGCAAAGATTACACCCCCTTTAGCCACCACGTAGAGTCGGTGGCGCTGCACTTTGAGCTGGAGGGGAGCCGTACCACGGTGCGCTCCACCCTCAAACTTAGTGCTCGCGGTGATGGCCGCACCCTGCGCCTCGATGGCAGCGAGCTGGAGCTGCTCTCTGTTGAACTGGATGGACGTCTCCTTACTGCCGATGAGTACCAGCTCGATGCAGAGTCACTGACCCTGCAAACCCCGGAGCAGTGTCAGCTGGTGATCACCACCGCCGTCGCGCCTGCCGCCAACACCGCACTCGAAGGTCTCTACCTCTCCAGCGGCAACTTCTGCACCCAGTGCGAGGCGGAGGGCTTTCGTCGTATCACCTTTTATCCGGATCGCCCCGATGTGTTGAGTGTCTTTACCACCACCGTCGTTGCTGATAAAAAGAACTACCCGCAGCTGCTGGCCAACGGTAATCGTACCGAAACCGGTGAGACCGATGATGGTCGTCACTTCGCCGTGTGGCACGACCCCTTCCCCAAGCCCTGTTACCTGTTCGCGCTGGTGGCCGGTGACCTCGCCTGTGTGCGTGACAGCTTTACTACCGTCTCCGGTCGCAAGGTGGCGATCGAGTTTTATGTGCAGCACGGCAATGAAAACAAATGCGATCATGCGGTTGCCTCACTCAAGCGGGCGATGGCCTGGGATGAACAGAAGTATGGTCGTGAGTATGATCTTGACCTCTACATGGTTGTCGCCGTCGATGACTTCAACATGGGGGCGATGGAGAACAAGGGGCTTAACGTCTTTAACTCCAAGTTTGTGCTGGCCCGACCCGAGTCGGCCACCGATGTCGACTTTGTCAACATCGAGGGGGTGATCGGCCATGAATATTTTCACAACTGGTCGGGCAATCGTGTCACCTGTCGCGACTGGTTTCAGCTCTCATTAAAAGAGGGCTTTACGGTTCTGCGCGACCAGCAGTTCACCGCCGACATGACCTCCGCCGCCGTCAAGCGCATTGATGATGTGCGCATGCTGCGTGCCCATCAGTTTCCGGAGGACGCAGGTCCCATGTCCCACCCGGTGCGCCCCGACGCCTTCGTTGAGATTAATAATTTTTACACCCTGACCATTTATGAAAAGGGGGCCGAGGTGGTGCGCATGCTGCACACCCTGCTCGGCGAGGGCGGATTTAGAAAAGGCTCTGACCTCTACTTTTCTCGTCACGATGGCAGCGCCGTCACCTGCGATGATTTTATCGTCGCGATGGAGCAGGCCAACAGCGTGGAGCTGGAGCAGTTCCGTCGCTGGTACGCCCAGGCGGGTACGCCGCGTATTACGGTGTCACGTGAGTACGACAGGCAGAAGCGGCGCTACATCCTGACCCTGACTCAATATACCCCACCGACACCGGGACAGCCGGAGAAGCTGCCACTACATATTCCCGTAAAACTGGCGCTGCTTGACCGCGATGGCAACGAGATCCCGCTGCGTCTGGCGGGGGAGGCCGCGGCACCGGGAACTATCCGCGTACTCGACTTCACCGAGGCGCAGCAGCAGTTTGGATTTGAGGACATACACGCTGAACCTATCCCCTCACTGCTACGCGGTTTCTCCGCGCCGGTGATCCTTGAGCATGACTATAGTGATGCGGAACTGGCCTTTCTAATGGGCAACGAGTCCGACTCCTTCAACCGCTGGGAGGCGGGACAGCAGCTGGCATTGCGGGTAATGCAGCGGCTGCTGGCCGATCAGCGAGAGGGTCGCGAATTGATTCTGGATCAGGGGCTGAGCGAGGCCTTCGGCAAAACCCTGGGCGATGCAGAACTTGACCCGGCACTCGCCGCCGAGGCACTGAGCCTGCCCGACGAGGCCTATGTGGCCGAGTGCGAAAGCCCCGCCGACCCGCAGGCAATTCACGCGGTGCGACAGTTCCTGCGCCGTGCCCTGGCCGAGTCCCATTACGATGCCCTGCAGGCGCGTTATCAGTCACTGCAACAGCTCGGTTACACCCTGGACGCCGATGCGATGGCGCAACGACGTCTACGCAACCTCTGCCTCGCTTATCTCTCGCTGCTCGACAAGGGCGCACACGCACAGCAACAGTTTGCCGATGCACACAATATGACCGACTCCATGGCCGCCCTCAGTGCGTTAGTCGATAATGGTCACCCCCAGGCGAGTGCTGCGCTGGAAGCTTTTTATGACAGCTGGCGTCGCGACATGCTGGTGCTCGATAAATGGTTCACCGTACAGGCGCGTAGCGGTATGCCCGACACCCTGCAGCGTGTTGAAAGATTAATGGGCCACCCCGATTTTCTGCTCACCAATCCCAACCGCGTACGCTCGTTGATCGGAGCCTTTGCCGCCGCAAACCCTGCCCGTTTCCACGACAACAGCGGTGGTGGTTACCGGTTGCTGGCAGACAAGGTGATTGAGCTGAATGCCCGCAACCCGCAACTGGCGGCGCGGCTGTTAAGCCCGCTTACCCGCTGGCGCGGGCTCACAGAAACCTATCAGCAGTTAATGCGTGCAGAGCTGCAGCGTATTCTCGACAGCGGTGAATTGTCGCGGGATGTTTATGAGGTAGTGAGTAAGAGCCTGGCTTAAATCTCGCCATAAAACTCAAAATGATTCTTCCCATGCCGTTTGGCGTGATACATCGCATTGTCGGCCCGCTGAACCAACTGGTTGGGGATCTCGCCATCATTAGGATAGAAACTGATGCCGATGCTGGTGGTGACTGAGGCCAGCATGCCATCGATCTCGTAGGGGCGGGCTACCTCCTGGGTGATCTTCCTGGCAACGCGCATAACGTCTTCGTTGCCTTCAATGGCGGTGATGACGATGGTGAATTCATCGCCACCGAAGCGGGCGACGGTATCGACGGCACGCAGGCAGGCGGTTAGTCGTTGTGCCACCTGGCGCAGCAGTTCATCGCCGCTGCTGTGGCCCAGGGTGTCGTTTACGCTTTTAAAGCCGTCGAGGTCGAGAAACATCACGGCGGTCTGTCGTTGCTCGCGTTGTGCCTGGGCTATCGCCTGGTGCAGGCGGTCGTTAAACAGGATGCGGTTGGGTAGCCCGGTTAGCTGGTCATAGTGGGCCAGGTAGAGTAGCCGCTCTTCACTCTCTTTCTCCGAGGTAATGTCGGAGAAGATGCCGACATAGTGACTCACCTCGCCACTGTTGTCGGTGACGGCCGCTACCGATAGCCACTCCAGGTAATCCACGCCCTCGCGGTTACGGTTCCAGATCTCGCCCTGCCACTGACCAAAACGCTCTATCTCCTGCCACATGTGGGCGTAAAAGAGTTCGTCCTGACGCTCGGAACGCAGCATCGAGGGGCGTTTGCCGATGACCTCCTCTTCACTATATCCGGTGACCTCAGTGAAGGCGGCGTTGACACTGATAATCGTGGTGTCGGGGGCGGTGATTATGACCCCTTCACGGGCGTTCTTGAACACCGTGGTCATTAGCTGCGAGATGATGTTCCTGTTCTCATTGAGCTCATGCAGCAGTTCACCGAGGCGCAGGCGAAGGGTCTCGGCGAGCGTGGTAAGTTCATCGTAATCACCGGTGTCACACTCTTCGTTATGTCTGGATTTTAGCAGGATCTTTTTCGCTGTCAGGTGCATCTGTTGATGAACCGGGTCGATGGCGATAAAGGTTTGCAGGGTAGTGAGTACCTGATTGTCGATGCTGTGATACCAGCGTCCGAATTTACACAGGTGATCGGGCTGTTCACTCATGTCATTTTCGAGGGGGGGGAGATTGCAAACGAGGGTGCGGTTGAGTTGTGCCATCCACCGGGCGTGGGCCTCTACCGCCAGTTCAAGTTCGCTGGCGTATTTGTCCAGTTCGTGCAGCGTTAGCTGCTGAAAAAGGTTGTGGTGCATGGTGACATCCTGTGCCCCGATCTTGTTTTTAACGGCGCATTAATAGTATGTGCGGGACTCACTGACTATGCCACCGGCGTGATTACTCGCCATCGTCAATAATATATTCCTGCCACTGCTCCTCATCGGGCACTTCGGCCTCGGAGATGGCAAAATTGCGCACCGAGATGCCGGCGCTATTTACGCTCTCCCGGTTGCCGCTGATTAATGGATGCCATGCTGGCAATGACCGTCCCTCGGCCAGCAGGCGGTAGGCACAGCTCTGTGGCATCCACTCCAGTTTATCGGCATTTTCCGGGGTGACCTGCAGGCATTCGGGCACCAGAGTGGTACGTTCGGCGTAGCAGCCGCAGTGGCCATTTTCGAGTTCGAGATAACGACAGGCGATGCTGGTGGTGTAGAGGCTGCCATCGTCTTCATCTTCGAGCTTGATAAGACAGCAGCGGGCGCAGCCGTCACAGAGTGATTCCCACTCCTCGCGACTGAGTTGATCGAAGGCCTTCTCCTCCCAAAATCGTGACACGGGGCTATCCGGCAATGGCCTTGTCCATACGCTGTTCAGCCTCTTTCCACTCATCCCTGGCGGTGCCGCCCTGGGCCATCAGCTCCATCAGGCCGTAGGCCAGCTGGCGGGTCTCGGGATTCATCTCCTTGAGCTTGGTCAGCAGATACATGTGGCCACCCTGGGGGATAGTCAGGGTCTTTACCAGTGCGTAGAGCAGCAGTGACTGGCCGGAACGGCTGTCGTTTTCGATCTGTGCCAGGGTTTTTTGCAGGGGGCTCATATCCATTATTGGGTTCTCAGGTGGTTTATATAATAGGCGATTGTACGGGAATTTGGCCGTTTCTACTGCGATTAGCATTGAAACCATGCATGATGAGTGGTTATATGCGTCATAGGAGAACAACAATCAAGGGCAGGAGGCTGATTCTGTTTTGGGGGTTATACGATGAACTTTTTTGAAGCGATTAGTGCTCACGTTGCCTGGAAGTTGCGTTTGCGTAAACATATTGATGGTGTCTCAGAAGAAGTGCTGGATCCTGCCGTGGTCGGTTGTGACGATAAGTGCGCCCTGGGGCAGTGGATCTATCGCTCGGTTGACAAGCACGATCAGTTGCCGCTGTTTCACCAGGTACGTATTCAGCATGCCGACTTCCACCGTTGTGCCGCGGAGATCATCGTCTCTGCTGACGAGGGTAACAAGGAGATGGCTGAGAAGCTGTTACATGATGACTATGGGGAGTTGTCACATATGATCGTCAAGTCACTGACCAAGCTGAGCAAGGAACTTGGCGATGAGGTGGCCTAGCTCAACAGCGCCAGCATCCCCTCGATATCGAGCTGCTGCTCCAGGGAGTCGGCAAGACGCTCCAGCGCCAACTCCTTAATCGCCTGGTAGTCGATGGTTTCGGCCTCGTGCAGCCCGGCCCACCTCAACAGGGCGCTGCACGCCTCGGGTTGATCGAACAGGCCGTGCAGGTAGCTGCCGAGTACCTGCCCATTCGCACTGATCGCCCCGTCATCTCCCTCATCAAGTTTGACCGCCGGGCGTGACAGCCCCTCACCACGGGTGATCCCCATGTGGATCTCGTAGCCCTCGACCCTGGCGCTTTCAAGGGTGAGCTGGCCGCAGACGCGGGTCAGCTGTTTCTCGCTCTCCAGCGTGGTTTCTACCTCCAGTAGTCCCAGCCCCTCGCTGGAGCCTGCGGTATCCTCCAGCCCCTGCGGGTCGTGCACCGCCTGGCCCAGCATCTGATAGCCACCACAGATCCCGATCACCCTGCCGCCGTAGCGCAGGTGTTTTTCGATTGCCTTGTCCCACCCCTGAACGCGCAGCCACTGGAGGTCGGCACGTACATTCTTGCTACCTGGCAGGATGATGAGGTCGGCGGGGGGGATGGTCTGCCCGGCACCGATAAAGTGGAGGTCCACCTGCGGGTGGAGGCGCAGCGGGTCGAGGTCAGTGTGGTTGCTGATGCGCGGCAGCACTGGCACCACGACCTGGAATTTTTTACTATCGGTAACGATGTTGTCACGCGGCACCGCATCCTCCGCCTCGATGTGCAGGCCGTGCAGGTAGGGCAGCACACCGAATACCGGTTTGCCGGTCCTCTCCTCCAGCCACTTCAGCCCCGACTCGAGCAGTTTAATGTCGCCGCGAAAGCGGTTGATGATGAAACCGGCGGTACGCTTGCGCTCGCTCTCCGAGAGGAGTTCCAGGGTGCCGACGATCTGCGCGAAGACGCCCCCCTTGTCGATATCGGCCACCAGCACCACCGGGCAGTCCACCGCCTCGGCAAAGCCCATGTTGGCGATATCGCCTTCTCTTAAATTGATCTCGGCGGGGCTGCCCGCCCCCTCGACCATGATCGCCTCGTACTGCGCTGAAAGCCGCTGATGGGATTTAAGCACCGCCGCCATCGCTACCTTTTTATAGTCGTGATAGTCGCGTGCCTGCATGTGGTCGATGGCACGGCCATGGACGATCACCTGCGCCCCCATGTCGCTGCTCGGCTTGAGCAGAATCGGGTTCATGTCGGTATGCGGCTCCAGCCCAGCCGCCTGCGCCTGCACCGCCTGGGCACGACCGATCTCGCCACCATCGGCGGTGACTGCGCTATTGAGTGCCATGTTCTGCGGCTTGAAGGGGACCACTGCTACGCCGCGCCGCTTGAGCACGCGGCACAGCCCGGCGACCACGGTACTTTTGCCCGCATCCGAGGCGGTGCCCTGAATCATGAGAGTCTTTGTCATGCGGGAGATCGTAACGGGTATTGTTGTGTGGGGGAATGGTCGCGGCCTTTCCGGTAAACTACGGCGACTCTTTTTGCGGAATATCCATGACCACTGTTTTTGTCATCATCCTTGCTGTGTTGCTCGACCTGTGGCTGGGGGAGCCGCGCCAGTGGCACCCGCTGGCCGGTTTCGGGCGGCTGGCGCAGGGTATCGAACAGCGGCTGCACGGCGGCACCACTGGCGACAATGTGGTGCGCGGTAGCTGGGCACTGCTCATCGCCGTGCTGCCGTTTATGTTTGTCGCCTGGCTGTTCACTCTTAACGAGACGCTGGCGCTGCTGGCTGAGATGCTGCTGCTCTATCTGGCCATTGGCGGCAGCAGTCTGGCGCAGCACGGCCGGGCGGTGGCCGAGGCGCTCTCGGTTGGCGACCTGCCGCTGGCCCGTCAGCGGGTGGGTTGGATAGTGAGCCGCGATACGGAGCAACTTGATGCGACAGGCGTTGCCCGCTCAGCGGTGGAGTCGGTGCTGGAGAATGGCAACGATGCCCTGTTCGGCGCGCTGTTCTGGTTTTTGCTGCTCGGTGCGCCGGGGGTGGTGATGTATCGCCTGGTCAATACGCTGGATGCGATGTGGGGCTACCGTACCGAGCGTTACCTGCAGTTCGGTTTCGCGACAGCCAAGTTTGATGACCTGCTTAACTGGCTCCCGGCCCGGCTTACCGCGCTGGCCTATATTCTGGCCGCTGACACCGCCCGTGGCTGGCGCTGCTGGCGCACCCAGGGACATCGTAGTGACAGCCCCAACGGCGGGGTGGTGATGGCCGCCGGGGCCGGCGCGCTGGGGGTGCAGCTGGGTGGGCCGACCTCCTACCACGGCGTGCTTACCGACAAGCCGCTGCTGGGCGAGGGGCTACCGCCACGGGGGCAGGACATCTATCGCGCCATTCGTCTGGTGCAGCAGGCGCTGTTGCTGTGGCTGGTGGTGATCACTGTTTTGGGGGTGTTGTTTGGCTGAGCTGCATCATGGCGGGCGCCTGCGCGAGGCGGCGGCCCGTTACGCGATTCCTCTTGATGCGTGGCTGGATCTCTCCACCGGCATCAATCCCATCGGTTGGCCGGTGCCGGAGCTTCCCGCCAGCTGCTGGCAGCGTCTGCCCGAACAGGAGGATGGCCTGGAGGCGGCGGCAGCGAGTTATTATGGCTCCGCCCAGCTGCTGCCGCTGGCCGGATCGCAGGCTGGTATTCAACTGCTGCCAAAACTACGTCAGAGATCTCGGGTCGGCATTCTACAAACCACATATGCTGAACATGAAGCGGCCTGGCAACGTGTCGGTCATGAGGTGGTACAACTCTCCGTAGCGGATATCGAAGCACAAATCGCCTCTCTGGATGTTCTGCTCCTGGTTAACCCCAATAACCCTACTGCCGAACGTTTTACGACAGAGAAACTTAAACAGTGGCGCAAGCAGCTGCACCAGCGCGGCGGCTGGCTGGTGGTGGACGAGGCCTTTATGGATGCCGAGGGGTCACAAGGCATGGTCAGTGCGTGTGGTGGTGAGGGGCTGCTGGTGTTGCGTTCGCTCGGCAAGTTCTTTGGCCTGGCCGGGATACGCGTCGGTTTTCTCTTCGCCTGGCCGCAGCTGTTGCAACAGGTGGCAGCGGAGCTGGGGCCGTGGCATGTAAGCGGCCCTGCCCGTGAGGTGGCGCGGCGGGCGTTGCTGGATAGTGAGTGGCAGCAGGCCACACGGAAAACATTACAGTGTGATAGCCAGCGTCTGGCGTCACTGCTAAGCCGCGTTGGCCTGACCCCTTCAGGGGGAACCTCGCTGTTTCAATATGTCCTTCATCCTGATGCCGAGATGCTGCACCAGCAGCTGGCAGGCCAGGGGATTTTTAGCCGCCTGTTTGCGCAGCCCGCCGCACTACGCCTTGGTCTACCCGGAACCGAGGCGGACTGGCAGCGACTGCAACAGGCGCTATCCCAACTACAGAAAAGAAGAGAAGCCAGTTAATGTTTCGTTCCCTGCTCATGCTGTTTTTGTCACTCAATTCATTCGCTCTACACGCCATCGAGGTGGTGGATGACAGCGGCAACACGGTCTCGCTGGCTGCCCCCGCTACACGCATCATCAGCCTCGCCCCGCACGTGACCGAACAGCTCTTTGCCATTGGCGCGGGCGGCAAGATCGTCGGCGCGGTGGAGTACAGCGATTACCCTGAGGCGGCGAAACAGATCCCTCGTATTGGCGGTTATACCGGTTTTGATCTGGAAAAGATCCTCACTCTCAAACCCGATCTGGTGGTCGGTATGACTGGGGGAAACAGTGCGCAGCAGTTGCAGCAGCTGGAGCAGTTGGGGCTGACCCTCTATCGCAGTGAGCCGCGGCAGTTTGAGGATATCGCCTCCGGTATGGAGCGTCTGGGGGTGATAACTGGCTACACTGAGCAGGCAAGGCGCGAGGCGGCAGCGTTTCGCCAGGGAGTGCAGCGACTGCGGGAGTCGGCACGCGACAGGCCGCCTCTTACCCTGTTTTACCAGATCTGGGACAGGCCCCTGATGACGGTCAACGGCGGAGGATTGATCAACGAGGTACTTACCCTGTGCGGTGGCCGCAATATTTTCGCTGAGCTAAGTGCCGCCAACCCCAAGGTCTCCGAAGAGGCGGTGATCGCCGCCGATCCGGAGGTGATCATCGTCAGTGGTATGGGGAGGGCGCGGCCCGAGTGGCTGGATGAGTGGCGGGCATGGCCGCAGCTGCAGGCGGTGAAGCAGAATCGACTCTATGTGGTGAACCCCAGTCTGATCCAGCGGGCCACCCCCAGGCTGCTACAGGGGGCCGAGGTGATCTGTAACCACCTTATCACGCACTAACTACATGGTTTTGATGGGGGTTTTGGGCAGGATAAGTGGTAAAAAAATGTGTAGAGTTATATCAGCTAACTAACAGATAAATGAAAAACTGTGGGAGCGGCTGGCTTACCACGAGAGACAAAGGGAATGAAAAATGGATGACCGGGTAGCGAATGCGAACATGGGTACGTTTGTCGAGGCGCTTAGCGATGCCACCGCGCTCTATGTTGATGCGGGGGTGAACCGTATCCGTATTCAGCTGTGTGGCGCGGATGATGCCGTACTCTGGCGCTTGAATTTTCCCAGTAGTGAAGATTTGGGGGAGATGCTAAAACAGTACCGTCTGCACCAACTGCCGGAAAATATTCATGTCTACCTTACCGGCAAGCTACAGGAGACGGTGAGGCGCTTTATCGGTCATGGCGAGCGCATCATCACCTCCGCCGCCCTCTGGTCTAACGCCCGCGCCCTGGTCAGGGAGCAACCTCTCGCCATTATCGAACTCTCCGCCTCCGGTTATGTGCTGATCGGTATTGATCAAAGCGGTGACCTGCTGGATGACATGCTGGTGGTTAACCCGCGTTGCGGCGCAGGCTCCGGGGTGAACATTGACCGCGTGTTGCAGAAGCTGAATATCAAACGCGAGGAGGTCGATACCATCCTTGGCGACTACCTCGGTGATGTGAATCGCGAGGCGCGTGAAGGGGTCAATATTCGTAGCGACCGTTGTGGCGTGTTTGCCGCCTCGGCCACCATCTCCGACAAGAATCAGGGCATTCCGCTCGATTTCGCCCTTGCCGTGACCCTTAAGTCCGAGGTGTTGAAGGCGTGTAAAAAACTGCACGACGGTTTTCATACCGTCTGGCTTACCGGCGGTATCTTCCACTGGCAGTATGCACGCGACTGCGCGAAGGATTATCTTGAATCGATGGGGGTAAAAGAGGTCGGTTACGACAGCGATGGCAGCTTCCCGCTGCAGGGGATGCAACAGCTGCGCAACCACATCGGTGATGGCAATTTTGCCAAACCGGATCGCAGCATTATTCCGCCGGAGGCGCTGAGTGAATATCCAGCACTGACCCGGGTAAAGGAGGAGCTGGAGAACAAACACCTTTATCATCGAATCGACAATGCCGCGCGCGATTTCGCGGTGGAGAAGTTGCTGAACCAGCCGCTGCTGATCGGCCTGGATGTGGGCTCGACCATGGCCAAGCTGATGATTAGTGATCTCTCCGGCGAACAGATCCTCTACAAGGGGGCCTACTCCAACGCTGGCGATACCATCGACACGATTAAAAAGATCTTCTCCGAGCTGCGCCAGCACGGCGTAGTGACGATGCAGATCAACAGCATCGGCATTACCGGTAGCGCCCGTTATCAGGTGAAAAAATCGCTGATCAATATCTATCCCGAGCTGGCAGATCGCGTCTCGGTGCTGGTGGAAAATTACGCCCACGCCCGCGGCTCTATCGATTATGCCCGTGAGCACATCGAGCGCCTTAAGGCCGCAGGTGTTG
Source organism: Thiohalomonadaceae bacterium (assembly GCA_041554195.1). Lineage (GTDB taxonomy): Bacteria > Pseudomonadota > Gammaproteobacteria > Thiohalomonadales > Thiohalomonadaceae > JAPHSX01. The sequence goes on along the minus strand of JBFFMJ010000001.1, from coordinate 273,705 downwards.
AGGATGTGAACGAGGATATCTGCCTGCTGGTCGATATCGGCGGCGAGGACACCAAGATCTCCTCCATCGCGCTGCAAAAGTCGGAGCTGTTCGACAACGCGATGAACGTCAAGTGTTCGGCGGGAACCGGCAGCCTCAACGATACCCTCACCGCGATGTTCTATCTGGACGATATCGCCGAGGCGGGCAGGCTCGCCTTTAATGCCGAGCGGGCCTATGCGATTAACGCCACCTGCGCGGTGTTCCTGATGGAAAACGCGCGCAAGTTGCAGGCCGAGGGTTACGGGGTGGATGAGATCCTCGCCTCGGCCAACTGGGCCATCGTCGAGAACATGGCGCGCACCCTGTGGAATCAGATCGAGATGCCCAAACGCGCGATCACCCTGCTGCACGGCCAGACCATGTTGAGCGATCCGCTACCGCTGGCGGTGGCCGAGCGTCTTCAGAAATTCGCTGGCGGTGACAGCTTCTGTCTGGTGCCGCCCGATCCGGGCCACCGTGCCTGTGTCGGCCTGATTAAATCGATGGGCGAGTTTGCCGCCTCCGATGCCATCCCCATCGAACTCGACGCCTTTATCGACAAGGATTACTCAAAAAAGATCATCGTCTGTAAGGGCGCGGTGTGCGGCGATGCCGATGCGCGCTGTAACCGCTCGCACCTTACCGGACTGGGTGACAGCGGCAAGAAATTCTCCTTTAGCCTCGGCGGCTGTACCGCGATCAATGAGGTAGCGATCAAGGCCGAGGTGAAAACCGCCCGTGCCAGCAAGGATACCTATAAGGATATCTGGAAGTTTATTAACGAGCGCCTGCCGCACAGCGACGATGAGAACAAGCTGGTGATCCCGCGCAGCTTCGCCGCCTCCGAGTGGGCGATGTTCTTCTCATCGTTATTTACGCCGCTGGGGATCCCGGTCGATGTGGACAATGTGATCGACTCCGATGTGATCAACGCCCAGCCGCACTTCCATATCGACACCTGTGCCCCGCATATCGGTGTAGTGGGGCAGTTCCTGCGCCTCGCCTCCCAGCCGCACGGCATGATCCTGGCTCCACAGGTCGAGTTTCTGCCGGTGAAACACTCGATGGGCCGCACCTGTACCATCAATCAGGGTGGCTACGCGGTGGGGCGCAAGGTGGCCGAGGCGCATCACCCCGATGCCCGCATTCTGATGTTTAACATTGACTTAAAGGATCAGGATGCAGGTTTCCTTGCGAAGAAGCTCTACCCGCAACTGCAACCGGTGTTTGATCATTACGGCAAGCAGGTCGCATTTGCGCAGTTCCGTGATATCGTCGAGGCGGCGAAGCAGGCGCAGTATGCCCTTAAACGTGAGGCCGCCGACTTTGCCACCGAGCAGGCGCTGGAGGCGCTGGAGGCAGGCCACGAGGTGGCGCTGGTGGTGGGGCGTGAGTACATCTTGAACCCCGGCATCTACGACAGCCATGTGGGGCGTCTGTTGCGTGACAAGAACATGGTCGGTATCCCGAGCTTCCTGCTCGATGCCGACTTTAATCCGGAGTTTAAGCACCTCTACTGGCGCAACCCCCACATGATCGCCACCCTGGCCGATGCCTGCGCCAAACGTAAGCTGCACAAGGTGATCGGTCATGAGGGCTTGCGCGATGTGTTCGCGCGCGTAGAGGGTAACGCCGACAGCCTGGTGCCGGTGGTGCAGGTCTCCACCTTCCTCTGCGGGCCGGACAGTGTGACCACCCCGCTGGTGGCAGAACTGACGCGCAAGCGTCCCTACCTGTTGATTCAGTCCGATGCGGTAATTAAGGAGCTGGCGCACTTGGAAAACCGTATGAACACCTACGTCAAGCAGCTGGAGTCTGGCCTCTATGAGGAGTTGAGCCAGGGCAGTGGCGAGGAGGAGTTCGAGGTTAAGGTGCTGGATCGCTTCGTTAACGAGGAGACGATCAACAAGGAGACCGATGCGGTCTACTTCCCCACCCTGTCGGATCATCGCGTTATCACCTCGGTGTTGCGCGGCGCAGGCTTTACCTGCGTCGACCTCTACAATGAGGAATACAGCCTGCAGTCAGCGATTAAGGATGGCCGTGCGATGAGCGGTGACTCGGTTTGTGCTCCGCTGGCCGCCGTTTATGGCGACACTCGAACCGCGGTAGAAGATTTCAAACGCCGTCGCGCCTCGGGTGATCCCCAGTTTGCCAACAAGACCCGGCTGCTGGTGTTTAACAACAAGGGCACCGGGCCGTGCCGTCAGGGTCAGTATGTCGAGACCCACAAGATCTATTTTAACCAGCAGCAAAAGGGGAGCGAGAAGCAGGCCGAGGACTTTGTCACCCAGTTCCTGGTGGCGCATGAGAATGCCGGTTTCAATATAGGTATCCCGCAGTGGGCCTTCGTGCGCTCGATTCAGGGCACCATCCTGCAGGGGGTGCTCCACTCGCTACTTGCCGAGGGCAGTGTGCGCTGTCGTGACCATGCCCACTACCAGGAGTTTTTGCAGGCCTACCGTGCGCTTAAGCAGGAGCTCTATCGGATTCAGGAGCAGGAGATCGCCCCCTCGGCGCTGGCACTGCGCATCGCCGGGTGGTCAGAAAAGGTTCCGGGGCTCAGCTTCCTGGTGAAGTATTTCAGCTACGGCCTGCATCGTGGCGAGCTGCACCAGCCGCTACATGAGTTTAGCCAGAAGTGGTGTTCCAGCGAGATGAAAGGTGAGCCGATTAGCATTCATGTCGATGGCGAGGCCTACATGCGCGTGGCGCAATATGAGGCGGTCGCCGAGACGCTACTGGCGACCCTCGGCTTCGGTCAGTTCACCCTCAGTCACGCCCCGATCTGGAGCTTCCTCGACTACAAACTGGCAAGCATGATGATGCGCGCCGACGAGGCGATAGTTGAGGCCAAACAGGAGCGGCAACGCGCCGATAGCCGCCGCGAGATAAAGCGTGCTAATAAATACAAACGTCAGAAGCAGAAGCGTCTGCTGGGTCTCAAATTTGTCCACTACGTGTTGCGTCAGGTGATGGCGGCACCGCTCTACAAGGCCGCCGCTATAGAGATGCCAGCGGCAATGCCTAAGGTACTCGATGCTGCCAAACCGGTCATCTCCACCCGTCGCCCCGGCGGCGAGCTGGTGCCCTACGTCGGCGAGGCCGTACTGAAACTGCAACACGGCTACGACCTGGTACTTAACGTCGCCCCCGAGGGCTGCATGGTTTCCTCCATGGGCGAGGCGATCACACCGGGCATTCACGCCGCCGCACCGGGGGCCAAAGGCAAGGTGCAACACCTGTTCAGCCAACAGGGCGATGTGGATGATGAGTTGATCGCCCAGGCACTGCTGAAGACGATTGGGCCCATCAGGTATTATCAGATGGCAGAGGTGGTGGGGGTTTAAAAGAAATTGGAACCTGGGGAGAAGTTAGTAGGGTGGGCATCGCCCACCCTACTGCTACTTAAAAAAATCACAGCTTCCCAGCAATCTCCCTTAACGTCGGCACCGCCAACCCAAACTCATCCGCAAACCCAAGATTACGTTTAAGTCTTCCCGGTGCGGAGCGTCCCATACACTGGTGTTCCCGGTCGCCCTGAATGCCCTCGACCATCCCTTCGATGAGTTTTTCACGATCCAGCTCTTTGCCGATCAATTTAAATTGAATATTCATCACCTCGCCGGCGATCTCGCGGGCCAGTGGCTGGTGGTCGCGCCACATGGCATCGACATCGGTACCGACGGGCAGCTCAAGGCCGGTGATGTTGGTGGTGAGGATGTAGACGTTCTTGCGCACCAGCTCGTACTCCAGCTCGTCACTGCTGCCAAGCTCCCAGGTGGGGATCTCGAGTGATTCCATGGCCGCCTCAATGATCGGGGCACCACCACCGTAAACGGGAGAGGGAACGAGTACCTTGTAGTCCTGTCCCTTCTTCTTCTCGAACCAGACGGAGATCACCGTGGGGGCCTGCAGGCCGTGGGTCTCCCAGTCGCGTGGTAGCAGTTCATTCTGCAGCAGCGCGATGCAGTCACGCCACTCAGCGGGGATATTCTCCAGCACCGGATGCAGGTCGTTCTCGCCTACGGCCACCAGAACCAGTGCGGGTGCCACCAGTGCCTTTGCAACCTTCGTCATCTCCATCTGTCTGGTGACGGGAAAGACCGGGTAGCCCTGCTTGAGAAAGCCGCGGGTGAAGACGCCGGACATCTCGCCGGTACCGATGACTACGATGGGGTCGTTCATGCTCTGCTCCTGGTTGAGTGTTCTTATTGGCGGGCTGAGGTCTCGATGCGCAGCTCACCCTGTCCACTGATAATAGCAAACAGGCGGTCGATGTTGGGGTGCTTGCCGGGATTGGTCTGGGCATCGGCTGTGTGTTCGGCGTAGAGGATCAGCCCCTTCACGGCAGCAGCCTTGCTGAGCCCGCCAAACTCCTGCAGCAGGGCGTTGTAGACGGCGACCGAGCCGGCTTTGCCCGGCTTGTTCTCGATGGTGTCGATAAGGGAATCGCCGTCGTAGAGTTCAAGTTTCTCAATATTGTCGATGGCAGGGAGGCTGGAGAGTACGTCACTAAACAGTGTCATTGGGCTACGCTCTTTTGCAAAAGGGAGGGGATTATGACGCATCACTCGGCGCAGATAAATGTCATGGCGTTCGGGGCTAATTCTGGTAGGCTGCGGGGCCGGCCAGCCTTTTGACAAAATCAGGTATCCTCGGCTCATCTACCGGGTGCAGGCCGGCGGATTGAGCCCAGTGGTAGAGCCATGTCTCACCACGGGGACCACTATAGGTGTCCAGGGATGCATAGGCGGGGTCACGCAGCGCTTGATCCAGGCTGATGAAATGGTAACCGTGTTGTTGCAGGAGTGTTGCCACACTTTCTATGTTGTCGGCGTTGAGGGTGTTGGCATGCAGCCCCAGTATGTGACGGATTGGGCGGCCAAACATCTCATGCGAAAGTTTTTCGGCGTATGCCAGGGCCTCGCTAATATGGGCAAGATAGGCCTCAAGCAGCCTCTTCTTAACGGTTCCATTCGCGCTGTGATTGACCTTTTCATAGGCGACGGCGAAGGTCCAGTCATTGACGTTGATGGTAGTGGGGGCCATGCGATAATTGAGTTTCTGCAATATCTGCTCGGTATCGCGACGCATGGCGGGACTCAGGCCGACGTGAAGATAGGGGGGGCGGAAGTATCGTAGTTCCTCGCCACGCTGCTCAAGCAGGCGGCGTGTGATCTGCTCCCCCGCCATAATTTCCCGTTCCAACTCTGCTGGCGGAAGGGTGTGCAGTGAGCGGTGAGAGTAGCCGTGGTTGCCGAGCCCCAGCCCGCTGTCGAGCCACTGCTCAAGCACCGCCTGCATGGTTTTGTCGAGGCGGCCAGCGCGATAGAGCCGTTGCTCGTTGACAAAACCGGTGGCGGGTATCTGCATGCTGCGGAGTGAACGGCTCAGCTTGCCCATTTTACGTTGGATGGTGGAGGCGCGTTTATGGCTGGTGTCAACAAAGGGGAGGTCATCAAAGGTGAGCGCCAGTTCGCGAGGTAGCGCCTCCTGTGCCTGGCCGTGCGGTGTGGCGAAGAGGCCGAGCAGAAGCAGGATGCGAATGTGTTGTGCGCACTTCATCACGGTGTGGGTGCCGGTCAGAAACGCCGGGTCAGAATAAATTCGATGTCCCTGGAGCGATAGGCATCGGTCTCGGTGCTGCTGTTTTGGAATACTCCTGCCCGTACATCAAGCATCCAGTCACGGTAAAGACCGACGTAGGCCTCGAGTGAGAGTGAACCGCTGAAGCCTGCATTGTCCATCGTGTTGTCCCGATAGCTCCCGGCACTGGCGCTGATGCTAAGCGCGTTATCTTCGCTGAACTTTCTGTAGGCGTAGCCATTCAGGGCGTAGCGCTGGTAGCTCTCCGGTGCGTAGTAACCGTTATTCGGGTCAAAGTCGTATCCCAGCCACTGGCCGCTCATCCCGAGATCAATGTTCCACTTCTGGTTGCGCAGCAGCGCGCGGCGAGGTGCCAGCTGTAGCTCCCGGAACGTATTGCCATCGGAGAGGCTGGCGTCGCTGACCATAGCATCAATGGTGTAGAACAGGTCGGGTGACCAGGAAAGATCCAGCTGGCTGTTTTTGCGTACTATCTGCAGTGAGAGTGCGCGGGGTGAGACCGCATAGAGCTGCGTGGCGTTTGTCAGGCGCAGACTCATCCCGTCGGCAGGCCAGATGTCCACACCCAGCTCGTGAGTCTTGTGTTCATCAGCCCCCTCCACCTTCGCGACGCCGGCATGGAGATCAAGTGACAGCCGGGAGTTAAGGCGCTGTTGCAGCCCGAGGCGCAGCTGTTGGTAACGGCTCTGCTCCTCACCGTTGATATGTTCATAACCGCCACCGGCGGGTGCCTGCAGCCGCAACTGCTCGCCGGAGAGCGAGAAGCGGGTCTGCGGTGACAGGACGTACACCCCCTCCAGGCCGAGTTGCTGTAAACGAATATCGTTGCTGTCATCCTGATAGGCACCACTGAGATTGATATGGGAGCGCAGTGGCGTAGACACGTATTTACGTATGTCGGCGGTGTCCTTGCTCTCAGGGCGCAGCTTATCCAGTTTGTCGAGACTGGCCATGGCCTCTGCCGGGCGGTGGTCATTGTTCAGGGCAATGGTACGGGTGTAGTGTGCATCGTAGTCATCAGCCGCCTCATCCAGCCGCCGTGTTACCAGCGGCATGGCACTGGCCGGACGTTGTGCCCAGGCGTAGGTGCGTGCCTTCAGGGTGAGATATTCAGTGGTTTCGCCAAATTGCTCGCGGTACTGCTCCAGTTGCTGTAGCACATAGGCATAGTTACCGATCTCCATATGCAGCTGCAGGTATTCGACCCAGGCAACCTGTATGTTCGGGTGCTTCGCCAGATAGCGCTGGTAGTCCTTGATCGCCTGATCGCTCTCCCCCTGCCAGCTGTGAAGGCGGGCGATGCCGAGCAGTGCCCCAGAGTTGTCGGGCTCAATGGCGAGAATGCGTTGATAGCTGTCGATCGCAAGCGGGTAGTCGGCAGTCCAGGATGCCAGGTCGGCCCTGGCCTGCAGGTATTCCAGGTTTTGCGGCTCCAGCTTCAGGGCCGCCTCCACGGCGGCCATTGCATGCGGGGCATCTTGCTTTTCGGTGTGGCTGCGGGCGATACGAAAATAGAGGGCGGCATCTTTGGGAGTGTAGCGGGCGGCCCGGCGCAGGGCGTCGGCAGAGGCGCGATCATTGCCGGCAAGGGCGTAGAGGTCTGCCGCCCGCAGCCAGTACTCCAGACTCTCGCCATGGCGTTGGCGATACTCCTCACCCACGGCCATCGCCGCGCTGTAGTCGCCGCGCTCGGCCTCAACCTCCATCAGCTCCAGCCTGGCCTCCTTTTTGTCCGGTTGCTGCGCCAGATAGCGGCGAAAGGCCGTGGCAGCCTGCTCATGGTCACCCATCCACATACTGGTGCGGGCCAGTGAGAGTGTGACCTCCTCATCACCGGGACGCAGTTCAAGCAGGTGCTGGTAGCTCTGCTGGGCCAGCTGGTAATCGCCATTCCAGTTGGCGTGGGCAGCACGTGCGCGGAGGTAGTCGGGGTTATCCGGTGCGAGTTCAACGGCACGATTACTGGTTGCCAGTGCCGCCTGTTTATCCTCATTACTGGCATACAGTTGTGATAGCCGGAAGTACAGCTCCGCGTTACGCGGCGTATATTTTGTTGCGGTTTGCAGGCTGCTAATGGCCTGCGCATTATTCTTCAGGTGCACCTGAATATCGGCAATGCGCATCCACAGGTGTGCCTGGGCCGGTTTCTCGGCAAGTGATTTTTGATAGACGGCGATGGCATCCTGCCAGCGTCCCTCCATTTCGGCCTTAAGGCCACTGTCGGGGACGGTGTCGGCGGCGGAGGCAAGCAGCGGCAGGCACAGCAGCGTGGTACGTAACAGGGATGTCAGCAGGGTATTCATTTGCGCCACCGATTATTTCTAAATAGCCAAAGATCTGATGCGAAGCGGGCAATCGTTAGTAGTTCAAATAGCAGGGTGCCGTACCTGAGTGGTGTCACCACCAGCCCCTTGAAAAAATATTCAAGGCGTCGCCCCCTGGCAATGATGGTGAGGATGGTGAGGGAGAGTGCGGTTTCGATACCAACGGTAAGTGCCAGGGGCGTCCATAACTGCAGAATAGTCATGATCAGCAGTGCGCTAGGAAAACCGATCTTCTCCAGCGCCGACATAAACATCACCCAGCCTATGGGACGTCCGTACTCAAGTGTGTAGTCCAGGCCAAACGGCTGGCGATACTGCTCCTTGTGGATGCGTTGCTCCTCAATGGCGGGTTTGTCCTCGATGCTGCGTTTGTCGTTACGGTGGTGACGGTAGCGTTTGAGTGCCTTAAAGGGGCTGCGCAGCAGTTCATCAAAGTAGTAGCAGCTTTGCAGAAATGATGATGACCACAGGTAGAGCTGGTTGGGTATTTTCCCCACTTCCGGTTCCTGCGAGCGGGCATAGACATCAGTAAGTTGAATGTTTCTGAAGCCGGAATCGTTGAGGGCGAAGCCGATAAAGATATCTTCTGAATTTGTCAGGTCGTCACCGAGGATCGGTTCATAGTGGTCAAAAATAATACTCTTCAGATCACTGCGGCGGTAGGCGACAGCGCAGCCCACGGGATTGAGGATGCCGCCGAAGAACACCATCTGTCCGTGATAGATGAATTTTTGCAGGAAGAAATAGAGGACGTCACGATAGAGATCGGTAATGCCGCGTTGCAGGTGGTGGAACCAGTTTCTGGCGGGGTAGATAGAGGCCTGCGGGTTTGCCGTGATGAACCTTTGCATCGTCTGCTCACTCAGCAGGGCACGGCGATCACGGTCGCGTAGCGGCAGGATGGTGCCACAGGCGCTGGCAATGCCCCGCCCCTGGTAGAGCTCTTGCACCATGCGCTCGATATAATTTTCAGATTCCAGGATGGTGTCGCCATCGAGGATAAATTCCACGTCGGAGTCAAACTCCCGCGCCTGGCGCTTGAGGGTGGGTGTCTTGCCGATCGGCGCCTTGCGCTGAATGGCGATGATCTCGATGCCGTTGAGTTCACAAAAGCTCTGTGCATAGCTGATGGTGTTGTCGCTGCTGCCATCATCGATCAGGATAATCCGTTTCGGTTTTCGCGTCTGGCGTGCCAGCGAGGCGAGGCATAGTGCGATATTGTTCTCTTCATTAAATGCCGGAATCACCACATCAACGGTGGCCTCCTGCCAGTCCTCCGCGGGATTGGGAACGGTTTTATCCGGACCGTGCAACAGGCCGATAATACTGAGTACTGTATTGGGGCTGAGTACAAAGTAAGGGGTGGTCGCCATGGTTACAGGCCTCTATGTTTTTTATAAGAAAGGGCGTGGTGTTGACGGGCGATCATGGGGCCTCCTGTCCGGTGTTTGTTTCCAGTTGTACCAGTTCAGTAATGGTTTCACGCAGTGACCACTGTGCCTGGTATCCTGTCAGCGCACGCAGTTTGTCCAGTACCGGACGGCGGTGGGAGACATCATCAAACTCTTCACCGTAGGCCTCGCGATAGGGGGTATAACTTAACGCCGAGGGACTCGCTGCAATCGCCTTAACCAGTCGTGCCAGACCCTCAATGGTGTGCTCCTCGTCGTTGCCCACGTTGACTACCTCACCGCAGGCTGCGGGGGCGGCGGCGAGCAGTGATAGTGCCACAACCGTATCCCGCACATCGCAAAAGGAGCGCGTCTGCTGGCCGTCGCCATAAATGGTGATTGTTTGATGCTTCACGGCCTGACGTACAAAATTGGGAAGCACCATGCCATAGCGCCCTCTTTGCCTGGGGCCCACTGTGTTGAAGATGCGGGCAACCACGATGCTCAACTGGTATTGCCTGGCATAGGCGAAGGCCAGGTACTCATCGGCCAGTTTGGTGACGGCGTAACTCCAGCGAAGGCGGCCGCCTGAATGAAGGATCAGATCACTGCCCTCATCAAAGGCGGCGGATGGATTAAAGCCGTACACCTCGGAACTGGAGGCCACCACGACCTGGGGATTGCCTCCCGCCTGATGAATGGCTCGCAGCAACCGTTCGGTACCGGCCATATTGGTGCTCATCACATTGACCGGGTTATCCAGCACCCGTTTTACCCCAACCACTGCAGCCAGGTGGTAGATGCGATCGGCCTGTGCGACGGCATCCTGCAGCCCGTCCCACAGCAGCAGGTCAGCCTCTGTGAAGTGAAACCGCGGGTTACGGCGCAGCGTGTTGATATTCTCCATGCGGCCGGTACTGAGGTTGTCGACAACGTGCACCGAGTCCCCCTGCTGCAGATGGTGTTCTGCCATGTGGGAGCCAATAAACCCGGCTCCCCCTGTAATTAGAATCTGCATGCCACCTCGCAACAGAATGACTCCCTGGAAACCGACGGCAAATAAATTTGCTGGCAGTTGGTGTCTGGCATATTGAGTGGCATGGCCTCTTTAGAGCCTCATCGCGACAAGGTGATTATATTTAAGGGTATGCCAAAAAGGAGGAAGTGCAATGCGAGTGCCGCCAGAGAGCCTGGGGATGCTAATGGTTGATGAGTAGATTGGTGGTGGCCGGTCGTGGCTAGGGTGTCTCTTCGGGCCAGCCATTCTCGAATAGCAGCGACTCCAGCGGTTGGCGTTCGGCCCACTCTTCCTGCTCCAGCATCGGTTTGTCGTAGAACCGCTCTACATGGCCGAGGCAGAGGATGGCAACCGGTTTCCCACCCTGTGGAATCTTGAGCAAGCGGCGTAGCGCCTCCGGCTCGAAGAGCGAGACCCAGCCCACCCCCAGCCCTTCGGCCCGTGCCGCCAGCCACAGGTTCTGGATGGCGCAGGCGACCGAGGCGAGGTCCATCTCCGGCAGGGTGCGGCGGCCGAAGATGTGTGGCTCGCGCTGCGGCATCAGGGTGGTGACGATGAGTTCACCGCACTCCAGGACCCCTTCTACCTTGAGCTTCATGAACGCCTCCTCGCGCTCGCCGAGGGCACGGGCGGTGTTGAGGCGCTCGGCCTCGACCAGGGCGTGGATCGCCTCTCTTAATTCGTGATCGGTGATGCGGATGAAGCGCCACGGCTGCATAAAACCGACGCTGGGGGCAAGGTGTGCCGCCTGCAACAGACGCTGCAGCACCAGCGGGTCGACCGGGTCGGGGAGGAAGTGGCGCATGTCGCGCCGCTCGGCGATGGCGCGGTAGATGGCGGCAACATCGCTGTCGGGATAGCGGTGGGGTGAACTCATGGTTTGAACAATGCGGCTGTCGCCGAGGGGTTGGAGGGGAAGTAGAGGTGTAGGTAGCTGGCGGTGAGGCGACCCTGGCGATAGATCGCCTCACCGGGCTGTGTACCGCGCTGGCGTATGCCGTGGGCGATGGGCATTATTCCCGTCTCCATCTTTGAGTGGTGGAAGGTGTGGGCGGTGAGCTCTCCCTCGGGCAGCGGGGCGGACTGCATACCGAGTCCGGCGAGTTTGGTTTGCATTACGGCATCGCCCGGCAGCAGTCTAACCATAGGTGCGCTGTTGCCCTCTTTATCCTGCAAGGTATTGAGCAGATAGAGCATGCCGCCGCACTCGGCGAGCAGCGGCTTGCCGGCCTCGTGGTGGTGCTGAATCGATGCCTTCATCGTCTGGTTATTACTAAGTACATCCAAATGGAGTTCAGGATAGCCGCCGGGTAGCCACAGGGCATCGCACTCGGGTACTTTGTCATCTGTCAGTGGCGAGAAAAAGTGCAGCGTTGCCCCCAGCGCCCTGAGCAGGTCGAGGTTGGCCGGGTAGATAAAGGCAAAGGCGGCATCGCGGGCGATGGCGATGCGTAGCCCTTTTAATGATGTTGGTGGCGGATTCTCTTGCGCGTTGTGAAATTCGGTCGCTTCAGGCAGTGTGGTGATTCCGGCGCTGTCGATGGCGGCGGCACCTGCCTCCAGCTGCTGTTCCAGATCATCCAACTCCTCGGCCTGCACCAGACCCAGGTGGCGCTCCGGTAACACCATCGCCTCGTTGCGCAGCAGGCCACCGTAATAGGGGATGTCGTAGGGCAGACTCTCGGCCAGCATCTCGCCGTGTCCGATGGAGGCGACGCGGTTGGCAATGACGCCGGCGAAGGGGAGGGTGTCACGGTAATGTTTCAGGCCAAAGGCGATGGCACCGAAGGTCTGCGCCATCGCCTTCGCCTCGATCACCGCGAGCACCGGGATACCGAAGAGTTCAGCCAGATCGGCCCCGGACGGGCTGCCGTCGAACAGCCCCATCACCCCCTCAATCAGGATGAGATCCGCCTCCTGCGCCGCCTCGTCGAGCAGGCGTTTGCAGGCACTCTCTCCCACCAGCCACAGGTCGAGCTGGTAGACCGGATGGCCCGAGGCGCGCTTCAGGATCATCGGGTCGAGAAAGTCGGGGCCGGTCTTGAAGACGCGCACCTTGCGGCCCTGGTTACGGTGGTAACGCGCCAGGGCGGCGGTGACGGTGGTCTTACCCTGATTGGAGGCTGGGGCGGCGATAAAAAGGGCAGGGCAGGCGGTCACTAGAACTCCACCCCCGGCTGCGCCTTAACCCCGGCCTTGAAGGCGTGTTTTTCCATCCGCATTTCGGTGACGGTGTCAGCGACTTCCAACAATCCCTCGGGGGCACCACGACCGGTGATGATCACATGCTGCGTCGGCGGGCGGTTGCTCATCGCCGCAATCACCTCTTCGAGCGGCAGGTAGTGATACTTCAACACGATATTGAGTTCATCCAGTACCACCAGGTCGACCTCGGGGTCGGTGAGCATCTTAAGCGCGATCTCCCAGCCGGCACGGGCGGTCGCCTCGTCCTGCTCCCGGTTCTGCGTATCCCAGGTAAAGCCGTCGCCGGTGACATGGTATGCCACCTCGGGAAAACGGTGAAAGAAGGCCTCCTCGCCGGTGGTGCCGCGCCCCTTGATGAACTGCACGATACCTACCCGCATATTGTGGCCGAGGGCGCGTGCGACCACGCCAAAGGCGGCAGAACTTTTACCCTTGCCGTTGCCGGTATTGACGATGAGTACGCCTCGCTCCTCGTCGGCCTCTCTGATCTTCTCATCCACCACTGCCTTCTTGCGCGCCATGCGTGCGGCGTGGCGTTCGTTCTTGTCGTTACTCATTACGGTTGCCACCGGTTGCGTTGTTGCGCCAGCTCCTCAAGCCCCTCCAGTAACACCGGGGCGGGGTGGAGGAACTTTTCGCCATCAAGGTTGATGATGGTGAGCGGGGTCTTTGGTTTGATGAAGGCGCACTGTTTGTTGGCCTTGCGCTCGAAGATAAACAGTAGCTCGGGTTGCAGTGTGTTGATCAGGGCGTTGATGGTTGTCACCTCCTCCCCCGGTTTGATGTGACGGATCTTCTCGGCGCTCTCTACATTAACGAAACCCGCGTGAGTAAAGAGATCGCTAAGCCAGCGCTGCTGGCCGAAGGAGTAGGGGCTGCCGGAGCAGGCGGAGAGCAGCAGCACCTTTTTACCGTTGCCGTTTATCTGCGCGGCACGCGTTTGCCACTGTTGGTGAAAGCCGGCAACGCGCTGATCGATGTCAGGAACCTTCGCCTCACGCCCCATCAGTCGCAGATTATCTTCAACCTGCGCCATGCTCTCGAAACCATCAAGGCGAAAACTTCGCGCCCCCTCCGGGGTAGCAGCCTTGAGTACCGCTTCCTTTGTCCAGTTGGAGGTAAAGATGAGGTCCGGCTCCAGCACCTCGATCGCCTCGTCGTCCGGGTCCATCACCCCGCCGGTGTGGGGCAGGTCGAGACGGTCGTAGCGGCTGACGCCGACGATGCATTCCTCCAGTCCCAGCCACTGCAGCAATTTGGTGAGGTAGGGGGACTGGCTGATGATGCGCGGGCAGGCCGTTTCTGCGGCATGGGCCGTGCCGAACAGCAGGGTGAAGATTAGTAATAATTTTTTCATGATTTATGTTTTGTTGTGGACGTAGCTCAGGTTGCGTTAGCTACCTGACGAATGGTTGTTGGGCGCATCACGTAGTTGGAGCAACGTGACCTACATTGTGTGCAAAAATTTATTCTGCTTTGGTCTTCGGTTGCCACAAGACCTCTGCGCCGTTTTCAAAACGGGCCAGTATGCGGGCGGTAACGAATAACAGATCGGAGAGACGGTTGAGGTAGGCGATGCTGGCACTGTTCACCTTTTCACTCTTCGATAGGGTATAGACGCGCCGCTCGGCACGCCGACAGATTGTGCGCGCCAGGTGGCACTGCGCGGTCGCGCGCCCTCCGGCGGGGAGGATGAACTCCTTGAGCATAGGTAGTGACTCATTGTACTCGTCGAGTCGTTGTTCCAGCTCGTCAATATCGTGTTGTGCGATCACCGTATAGCCGGGGATGGAGAGTTCACCGCCCAGATCAAACAGCCGGTGTTGAATCGTGCTGAGCAGTTCATCCATGCCTTCGGGTAAACGTTCGGCACGCATCAGGCCGATGGCACTGTTCAGTTCATCCACCGTGCCGAAGGCCTCGACGCGGATGTGATCCTTCTCCACCCGGCTACCATCACCCAGGCCGGTGGTGCCCTTGTCTCCGGTGCGGGTGTAGATCTTTGAGAGTCGATGGCCCATTGCTCTATACTCCGTTCAAACTGTAGATGATGGGGATATCGAAGGAGTATTCACGCGACAGTTCCGCGTTAATATTTCCCACACTATTGAGTGACTTGAGGGCGGCGCGATCCAGTGCGCCGTAACCGGAGCTCTGGGTAATGCGTGCATTAATAATGGAACCGCGGGTATCAAGGGTAAAGGCGAGTAGCACATGACCTTCCCAGCCGCGTTTTCGTGCCAGTATCGGGTAATAAAACTGTTCGGCCAGCGCCTGCTTCAGTCGTTGTTTAAGGCTAATGCGTTGCTGTTCGTTATTCGGTGTTGCTGCGGTTGATGGGGTGATCGCCGTATCGGTTTCACTGTCTATCTCTTCTGCTACGACAGGCTCAGCGGGTGCTGTCTGTGTCACACTTTCAGGTACGTTGGCACTGTTCGCTTTTGGCACCAATGGTTTGACGGTTTTTGATATTTTCGCGGGTGTTTTCTGCACGATTTTATTTGGTGGTGTAGCGACCTTGGTAGGGGTAATGCTATCCAGTGCGATCTGCATCGTGAGGTTTGGCGTCTCGACAAGTTCAAACGATGCATGGTCGGATAGCAAGGCCACACTATGCAGGGCAACCGAGGCCAGCACAAAGCCGAACAGACGCAGGCTGATCGTGTGATCAGTGCTGCGGCTCTCCAGCTGTATGTACCCACCCTTCATGTAATTATTTTACATCCTGAAGTTGATGTTGGCATAGGCGGAGGTGCCCGGGGTGTTGTAGCCGTTGGCCCGCATGTACTCCTCATCAAGCAGGTTCTCAATGCGTCCGCTGAGAGACCACTGTTTGGTGAAGCGGTATTCAGCGGTGAGGTTGAGCAGGGTGTAGGAGAGTAGCTCCACGCTGCCGCGATCCATGCGCGGTCCGGTGTAACTGGCCTCGATACCGAGACTGGTGTTGGCGCTGACAGGGCCGTTGGCGTTGAAGAAGAGTTTCTTCTCGGCCCGGCGCAGCAGTCTCTCACCGGTGGCCTCATCCTCGGCCTTTTGCAGGGTCAGGCCGCTGCTGAACTGCCAGCTACCCAGCGGCTGGCTGTACTCTAATTCTGCCCCTTCCAGTTTTGCCTTACCGACATTCACCACCAGCCAGGTAATGGGATCAGACTGAATGAGATTGGTTATGCGAGTACGGAACAGGCTGGCCTGAAATCCGCCCAGGCGGTAGCCGAGTTCGGTGCTGGATGACTCCTCCGGTTTAATATCGGGGTCACCGTAGAATGGGTAGTAGAGTTCGTTGAATGTGGGGGCCTTGAAGGCGCTGGCGTGGCTGGCGAAAAGGCGACCATTGCCGACACGGCTGCCGAGGGTCAAGCGACCGGTTGAGTGGCTGCCATAGGAGGAGTGTTTGTCGTTACGTATGCCGAGAAGTGCATCGAACTGCTCACCGCTCCATTGGTACTGTGCAAAGAGGGCACGGTTGTCGATCGCTTCTTTGAAGTTGTCCTGGTTCTCACCCTTATCACGCTGCAACTCGGCACCGAGGGTGAGAAGAGAGGTATCACTGAGTGAAATATCATTCTGCCAGCTCACACCTGAGCGCCGGGTCGTGATCTGGGATGGCCAGCTGTCGAAGCTTTCAGAGAAATCTTCACTGGCGCTGACGACGAAGCGTTGCGACCAGCTGTCACTGGTCTGCCAGTCGAGTGCGGCATCGGCACTGCTGTTGCGGCTTTCTGCGTAGGCATCCGGGGCCGAGTTATCGTACTCATTGCGTGTGCGTGCGTGGAACAGGTTGAGTGAAGCGGTCGTGGTGGTGCCGAGCGGTAGAGAAAGGCCCGCGCTAATACTGTCGTTACGGTAACCGTCATCGTCGGCCTCGTAGCTACTGGCATCAGGGTTTTTGCTGGAAAAACCATCGCTCTGCTGGTGGTTCAGGGTGATGCTGTAGTTGCCGCTACCCAGGCTACCACCATTCCCAACGGTGGCCTTTTTAGTGTTGTAACTGCCGCCGCCTACGCTTAGCTGGCTACCTTGTGCCTTGCGGGTGAAGATCTGAATCACACCACCGATGGCATCTGAACCGTAAAGAGTGGAGTTGGGGCCGCGAACGATCTCAATGCGTTCAATCTGCGCTGCCGGAATGCTGGCCCAGTTAAAACTGCCGGTAGTGACAGAGGCCACCCGCACACCGTCTATCAACACCAGGGTGTGGTCACTCTCACTGCCTCTGAGGTAGACGCTGGTGGTGTTGCCGGGGCCGCCATTGCGGCTTATGTCGAGCCCCACGGTACGGCCCTGAATCAGTTCCATGACGGAGGTCGCCTGGCTGGTTTCGATCTCGGCACGTGTGATAACGGTAACCGAGGCCAGAGTTTCATCGGCACTCTGGGCAGTACGTGTGGCGGTGACCACAATGGGTGTGATCGCCTCATCGGCGGCCTGAATCAGTGTGGAGCTACCAGCCAGTAGTGCGGCGATAGAAAATTGTAGTATGTTCACGTTGTTTCCTCTGCGCTCACCCGCGCGAAATTCCATGGTTGAACCAGTGAGGGGAGGCAGGGTTTTGGAGTGAGCAACAGTGGAGACGGTTTTTCACCCGCGCACCGCCCACCGCAGTACTGGTATGTCTGTCTCAGGCCGGTCTCCGGGCTTGCGGTTGGATAGTGAACCATCCGGCCCCATCGCCTTCCCACGTCGTGTGACGCAGTGGCGCTGTGATGGGGCTGTTAACCGCTTACCGTTGCGGGGGCAGCGTCGGAATTGTGCTACTCGGAGAATAGTACGCACCGACTTCCCGTTTCATTCCTCGGGCGGATGCCGTTGGAACACCTGAAACGTTGGTGACTTTATCGGTGCTGAGGGGGGAATGTCAAGGTAAGGCGACGGCATCGGCTTGTTGGTATGGATCGCCATCAAAGGGTGGTGACTACGCGGAGGGGGCTCTGTTTTTTCGCACTTGACGGTTGATATTAAGACTGCTGGGAGAAGTCGGGAGTTTTACACCGAGTAACAGGCGTGATTCCAGGGCGGTAAGGAATTTTCGGCGCAGCAGCTGTTCATCCTCTTCGTTGAGTAGACAATCTTCATGAAGGCTGGCTAGCAGTTCAGGGTCCAGCTGTGAGGCGCGAAAAATGGAGCGTTGCACCCACGCTTCAAAGATCACTATGTTGGTCTTGTAGTGTCTGACGAACTCTTTGCCGCGCTCATTGGCCGGGATGTAGAAGTCCAGCCCCAGTTGCACGTAGAAGATCTCCTTTTCACCTTGCAGACAGAGCTCGGTATCCAGATGTTGCTGGAACGGCTTCCATGCGGTGATTTGATGGCTGATCACATCCGGAAGGGTAATTTCGGCCGGTGTGACGACATTGCCATTTTTTAGCAGGGCAAAGCCCTCCCTGATCTGGCTACGAATGAGAACGTTGAAGGCAATTGGTGGCAGTGCAGCCAGCAACATCGCGAGTCCGAAGGCGATCATCTGCAGAATTGTCTCCTCCAGCAGCCCCTCGCCCAGATGGTAGAGCAGCTGATAACTGCCACTGAGAAACAGCAGGGGCAGTAGCGCATTGGCGATAATGCGTGAGAGTAGGGTCATTGTAATCTAGCGGAGACGCATGGAGTTTTCATTATGCGAACACGGTATGGTAATTGCGCCCGTTTTCATAGTTTGGATATCAGAAAATGTGGCTGAGTTCCTGTAACGGAATCTGTGATGGCGAGCAACGAAATTATCTGTCATGCATGGTTTGCTTAAGGTATTAGAATTTTAAATGGTATCGCTTTGATGGTAAGTTAATGTGAGTTATCAGAGTATTTACCTAACTCACTGAAAATGAGTTAATATATAACTTCAATACACCGCTCAACTCAGGGAAAAGGTGATCACGATGAGCCGGGATGTCAGGAGTGATAACACGAAGATGGCACATATCCACAAGACGCCACTGCAGCAGCTAGGCCAGCAGACGAGCGAACATCTGCCGGTTTCGGGTGTCGCCGCGTTTGAGCGGATTCGTCGTGTATTGGTGGTGAATGCCAAGGGCGGCTGTGGCAAGACCACTATCTCGACTAACCTTGCGAGTTACTACGCCTCACAGAAACGGGTCGCCGCGCTGTTTGACCACGACCCGCAGGGCTCCTCTATACAGTGGTTATCTACCCGCGATGACTCCCGCTTTCCTATTCATGGGGTTGCCGCCTTTCGTAAGCCGACCTCGGGTATGACGCGTACCTGGCAGATGCGTCTGCCAGCGGATACCGAATGTGTGATCCTTGATGCCCCGGCCGGGGTACACGGTATGCCGATGATCGACCTGGTGCGTGAGGTCGATACGATTATTATTCCCGTCTTGCCTTCCCCCATCGATATCCATGCCGCCTCGCATTTTATTAAGGATCTGCTGCTGGTCGCCAAGGTGCGCTCACGCTCGATTCGTGTGGGAGTGGTGGCCAACAGGGTGCGCAAGAACACCAAGGTCTATCAGTCGCTACGCCGTTTTCTGGATAGCCTGAATATCCCCTTTGTCGCCTACCTGCGCGATACCCAGAACTATGTACAGTCCGCCGAGGAGGGGATGGGGATCCATGAACTTAAGGCCCACCAGATCCATAAAGACCGGATGCAATGGAAGAAGTTGATCCAGTGGCTTGAGGAGGACCAGCTTTAATCGTCATTGCCTATTCCCCGGGAATAAACAGGCGCTCCTCCCCCTGTTGCAGCATCCGCATCGGGTGTTTGTAGAGGCGGCTTAACCGCTCTACCGTTAGTAAGGCCTCACACGTACCACTCTCCCATTCACCATCGCCATAGAGCAGCAGCGCCTGATCGCAGTAGCGCTGCGCCTGATTGGGGTCATGCAGTACCATCACCACTGTTTTTCCCCCAGCGGCAAGTCGACGCAGCTGTGACAGTAGGCGTTGTTGGTGATGGAGATCCAGGTGGTTGAGCGGTTCATCCAGCAGCAGCAGTTGTGGATTTTGGGTGAGCAGGGTGGCGATGGCGAGGCGTCGGCGCTCACCGCCGGAGAGGGTCTGCACCATGCGTTCTTCCATCTCACCAAGGTCGACGCTCGCCAGGGCCTCGCGGGCGAAGTCGAGGTCCTCCTCCCCCTCATGCTGCCAGCGCCCAAGGTGGGGATGGCGGCCACTGAGCGCGGTCTCCAGCACCGTGGTGGGAAAGGGGTCGTGACTCTCCTGTAGCAGCAGGCCCAGCTGTTGGGCGATGCTACGCCGTGGCAGGGTGTCGATGGGCAGATTATCCAGCTGGATGGCGCCTGTGTGGTGGGGGAGCAACCCGGCCAGGGTGTGCAGCAGGGTGGTTTTGCCGCTGCCATTGCCACCGAGTACCGCCCAGCACTGACCGGGAGCAAGCACCAAATCGAGCCCGCGGCAAAGGCTGCGTTCCCCGATCTGAATATCGAGTTCCCTGGCGGTGAGTTGTGTCACTGTCGATAGCCCCGCTGTAGCAGGTAGAGAAACAGTGGCACCCCGACCAGGGCCGTTAGCACCCCCACCGGTAGCTGTTGCGGGGCGATCACAGTGCGTGCCAGGGTATCGGCCAGTAGCAGCAGGATACCGCCGCTGAGTACCGAGGCGGGTAACAGCAGGCGATGGTCGCTGCCCACCAGAAGGCGCAGCATGTGCGGCACCACCAGGCCGACAAAGCCGATGCTGCCACCGATGGTGACCGCCGCCGCAGTCAGTAGCGAGGCGAGCAGATAGAGCTGCAGCCGTAGCGGCCCGACACTGACCCCTAATACCCCCGCCTGTAGTTCGCCCCGTGCCAGCAGGTTGAGGTTGCGCGCCTGCGGCAGGCTGAGGAGCAGGCCAAGGGCGAGGATGATGAGGGCGGGCAGCGCCTGATCGGCATGGCTCAGGTCGCCCATCAGCCAGAACAGCATTCCCGGCAGGTTATGTTGTGGTGCCACCGCCAGCAGAAAGCTGATCACTGCTCCCCAGCCGGAGGCCACCACCACCCCGGTGAGCAACAGCCGGGTGGGTGACCAGGCGCCGCGTCCGTGGGCTAGTCCGAATACCAGAAGCATTGAACCCAGCGCACCGCCCAGTGCCGCACCGTTGACCGCCAGCAGTGCCCCCCCGGTGAGCAGCGCCAGCAGCGCGCCTACCGCTGCCCCGCCGGAGATGCCGAGCACGTATGGGTCGGCCAGCGGGTTGCCCAGCAGCACCTGCATCTGCACCCCGGCAAGGGCCAGCAGGCCGCCAACGGCGAAGGCCGCCAGTGCGCGGGGCAGGCGCAGTTGCAGTACGATCTCACGGGCCACACCTTCGCTCTCGCCAGAGAGGATGGCGGGCAGTTCAGTGGGGGACACCGTCACGCTGCCTACCATCAATGCCAATAGCAGCGCCAATGCGGCGAGCAGGATCAGCAGAATAAGCAGCGGGATGGTTTTCAAGGTTTAGCGCAGGCTGATCTGGGGCCAGCGCTTGGCCTCGGCGTGGGCGGCGAGGGTCTCATCGGCATCGACGGCCACCGGGTGGGTCACCATCTCCAGCAGCGGCAGGTCATTGTGGGAGTCGCTGTAGAACCAGCTGTTGGCGAGGTTGTGACCCGTTTGCGCGAGCCACTGGCTGAGACGTGTCACCTTGCCCTGTTGAAAACAGGGGATGCCGTCGACTTCACCGGTATAGCGGCCATCGATCTGCTCGGGGTCGGTGGCGATGATGTGATCCACCCCCAATTTCTCGGCAATGGGGGCGGTAACGAAACTATTGGTGGCGGTAATAATCAAAAGGTAGTCACCGGACTGACGGTGTTTTTGTAACAGTGCCTCGGCCTTGGGCAACATGATGGGGGCGATCTTCTCGGCCATGAACTGCTGATGCCACTGTTGCAGGGTGGTCATGTCGTGTTCGGTCAGGGGTTTGAGGCTGAAGCGCAGGAATTCGAAAATATCGAGGGTGCCAGACTTGTACTCCTCGTAGTAACGCAGGTTCTCGCGCTCGTAGTAGTCGCCGTCAACGTGGCCCTGCTCAACCAG
Source organism: Thiohalomonadaceae bacterium (assembly GCA_041554195.1). Lineage (GTDB taxonomy): Bacteria > Pseudomonadota > Gammaproteobacteria > Thiohalomonadales > Thiohalomonadaceae > JAPHSX01. The sequence goes on along the minus strand of JBFFMJ010000001.1, from coordinate 252,155 downwards.
AAAGCGGCCCCATAGATAGTCACTGTCGCCACCCAGCAGGGTGTTGTCGAGGTCAAAGATGGCCAGACTCAAGGTTATTCTCCAGGGGAGGTTGTGAAAAATTGGCTCCATAATATAGGGCGTGGCGATGTAACTCCATGCCTGATGGCCTGTTTAGGCATTCCAGTGAAGGGGGATTTGCTGCCACGCTACAGTTATGGAAGAATCAAGGGTATTGAGAAATAGGCGTTATTATAAGTGATTGATTCACAAGGCTACCGGGCGAATGTCGGGATCATCCTGAGTAATCGGGAGGGGCGTGTGCTGTGGGCACGTCGCCTGGGACAGAGTTCCTGGCAGTTTCCTCAGGGTGGCATAAAGAAAGACGAGACGGCGGAGCAGGCGCTCTATCGTGAATTGCGCGAAGAGGTCGGGCTGGAGCCTGAGCATGTGGAGATCATCGGCTGCACTCAGAACTGGCTACGCTATAAGTTACCGCGCCGTTTTATCCGTTATCACAGCCGTCCGCTCTGTATAGGGCAAAAACAGCGTTGGTTCGTGTTGCGTCTGCTGGCCGGAGATGATGCCGTGCGTCTCGACCTGAGTGATCAGCCGGAGTTTGAAGACTGGCGCTGGGTGGACTACTGGTTGCCGGTTAAGGAGATCGTCTTTTTCAAACGTCGCGTATACGAGAGAGCCTTAAAAGAGCTGGAGCCGCTGCTGTTTCCCGATGCGCGTGACCGGCCAAAGCGCCAGCGAACACTACGCTACGCCCTGCACCACAGAAAGTAGGGCAGCACAAAAACACCACTGGTGTGGTGCGTTTATCTAATTCATCACACTAACCACCGTAGTACCGACAAGGGAGTCTGCATGCTCGATACCCTGCGCAGCATTGTTCAGGCGGTTAACGATGCCCGCAACCTGGAACAGGCGCTGTCCATCATTGTCTCGCGTGTAAAGGGCGAACTGGAGGTAGACGTCTGTTCGATCTATTTGGGCAATCAGGAGACGGGTGATCTGGTGTTGATGGCCAGTGATGGACTGCACCCCGAATCCATCGGTGCGGTACGTCTGGCAAGCAATCAGGGGCTGGTCGGTCTGGTGGCCAAGCGGGCAGAGCCCCTGAACCTCAATAATGCTATCGAGCACCCCAACTATCGTTACTTTGCGGAGACCGGCGAGGAGCGCTATCACGGCTTTCTGGGTGTCCCTATTATCCATCACCGTCAGGTGCTGGGGGTGCTGGTGCTGCAGCAGCGCAGCAAGCGCCTCTACGATGAGGACATTGTTACCTTTGTTGTCACTATCGCCGCACAACTGGCCGGCGCAATTGCCCATGCCGAGGTGAGTGGCGGGATCAATGCCCTGGCTTCACCGAAAGCCCTGGATGCCCTCTCTTTAAAAGGTTTACCTGGCGCGCCCGGCGTGGCTATCGGGCGGGCCGTTGTGCTGCAGAATCATGCGGATATTGACTCGGTTCCCGACAGGGCAGTGGACGACACAGCGGCGGAGAAGAAGCGTTTTTTACAGGCGGTCAGGGCGGTTAAGATTGAGGTGCGCGAGATGGTGGAGAACATGGGGGATGCCCTGCCCACCGCCGACAGCGCTCTGTTTGACGCCTATCTGATGATGCTGGAGAGCCACAGCCTCATCGAGCCGATTCTTGAGGGAATTGCGGCTGGCAACTGGGCCCCTGGTGCCCTGCGCGAGAGCGCCAGTGAACATATCCGTATCTTTCGTGAGATGGAAGACCCCTATTTGCGTGAGCGGGCCGAGGATATCCGCGATCTAAGTCGCCGCCTGTTACAGGCGCTGGAGCAGAAGCCAGGGGGCGGCAAAAAGCGACGTTACCCCCGCAATACAATCCTGGTGGGTGAGGAGATCAGCGCCTCAATGCTGGCGGAGATCCCGCCGAAGAGTCTTGCCGGTGTGGTTTCGATGCGCGGCTCCACCACCTCACACACCGCCATTTTGGCCCGTGCCCTCGGTATCCCCGCGGTTATGGGTGTTGATGACCTTCCGGTGAGCCGTGTTGGTGAACGCGAGGTGATTGTCGATGGCTATGCCGGGCGCGTTTATATCAACGCCCCTAACACGATTAAACGCGAATACCGCCGTCTGTTTAAAGAGGAGCAGGAGCTGACCGAGGGCTTGCAGGAGTTACGCGAATTGCCTGCCGAAAGTGAAGACGGCTACCGTATTCCACTCTACGCCAACACCGGTCTGGTCTCTGATATCGCCCCCTCCTTGAACAGCGGGGCTGAGGGTGTCGGGCTCTACCGCACCGAGTTTCCCTTCATGATTCGCGAGCGTTTCCCTGGTGAGGAGTCGCAGGGCAAGCTCTATCGACAGGTGTTGGAGTCTTTTTACCCCAATCCGGTGACGATGCGCACCCTCGATGTGGGGGGAGACAAGGCCTTGCCCTATTTCCCCATTGTTGAGGACAACCCCTTTCTCGGCTGGCGTGGCATCCGTATCACCCTCGACCATCCCGATATCTTTCTTACTCAGATCCGCGCCATGCTTAAGGCTAACGAGGGCCTGGGGAATCTGCAGTTACTGTTGCCGATGATCGCCACATTGGATGAGTTTGCCGATGCCAATGCATTGATTATTCGTGCTCATGCGGAGCTACTGGAAGAGGGGCATGATATGCCGCTTCCCCCTGTCGGGGCGATGGTGGAAGTGCCTTCAATTATCTATCAAATCGATCAGCTGGCCGCACGTGCCGATTTTCTCTCCATCGGCAGCAATGACCTGACCCAGTACCTGCTGGCAGTCGACCGTAACAACCCCCGTGTGGCCGAACTCTACGATGCGCTACACCCCTCGGTGCTGCGTGCCATACAGGCCGTTGTTGACGGCGCGAAGCGGCAGAAGACTCCGGTGAGTATTTGCGGCGAGATGGCCGGTGATCCGATGGCCGCGTTGCTGATGCTGGGGATGGGGGTGGACAGCCTCAGTATGGCCTCCTCCAGTCTCCCCCGCATCAAGTGGGTGATCCGCAGTTTTAGCCGTCGTCGTGCCCGCAGCCTGTTAAAGCGGGCGCTGCAGGCTGACAATCCGCAGACCATTCGCCGGGAGCTGGGGCGTGCCCTGGAAAAGGCTGGCCTGGGAGGTCTGGTACGTGCCGGAAAATAATGTGAAACACCTGTGGATACAGCGGTTGATTTTATCTTGAATCACCCCAATTTTTCCCTTTTCAGATCACCCACTAAATAAAAGACAAAGTATGGAATTTAAAGACTACCTGCGTATCCTCGCAGCCAAAGACGGTTCTGATCTCTACTTAAGCACCGGTGCCCCTCCCGCCGCCAAATTTCACGGTATGTTGAAGCCGCTGGAGAAGGAGTCGATGCCCCCGGGTCGTGTGCTGGAGATCGCCGAGGCGATTATGAGCGAGGATCAATGCAACGAATTCGCCCATGAATTGGAGATGAATCTGGCGATATCAGAGTCGGGTATTGGCCGTTTTCGTGTCAATATTTTCCGCCAGCGCAACGAGGTCTCGATGGTGGTGCGCAACATTAAGACCGAGATCCCGAATATGAAGGATCTGGATTTGCCACCAATACTCTCTGAGGTGATTATGGCCAAACGCGGCCTGCTGCTGTTTGTTGGCGGCACCGGCTCGGGTAAGTCGACTTCACTGGCGGCGCTTATCGATCACCGCAACAGTAATGCACCCAACGGCGGTCATATCATCACCATCGAAGATCCGATTGAGTTTGTTCATCCGCACAAACGCTGCATCGTCAACCAGCGTGAGGTCGGTGTCGATACCCAGAGCTTTGAGAAGGCACTGAAAAATACCCTGCGCCAGGCCCCGGATGTGATCCTGATCGGCGAGATCCGGGACCGTGAAACCATGGAGCATGCGCTGGCCTTTGCCGAGACCGGCCACCTGGCGATCTCTACCCTGCACGCCAATAACGCCAATCAGGCGCTGGACCGTATTATCAACTTCTTCCCCGAGGAGCGTCGCCCGCAGCTACTACAGGACATCTCCTCGAATATACGTGCCTTTGTTTCACAACGCCTGGTCGCCACCACTGATGGTAAACGCAAGGCGGCGGTCGAGGTATTGCTCGGTTCTCCCACCATCCAGGAGCTGATAAAACGCGGTGATTTTGCGCAGATTAAGGAGGTGATGGAGAAGTCAGAGATGCTGGGAATGCAGACTTTTGACGGGGCGATGTTCAAGCTCTATAAATCGGGTCATATTGATCTGGATGAGGCCTTGAAGAACTCCGATTCTCCAAATAACCTGCGTCTGCGGATCTCCCTCTCGGAGAAGGGTGGAGAAGGTAGTGGTAAGGGTGGCAAGTCAGAGGACGCGAAACCGTCGATGAACCTGAGCCTGGAGGCGATGGCCGAACCGGAAGAGGATGAGGCGGAACCCGGTGGGAATAACGTGGCTGGCTAAGTGCCGAGTTTTCTGACGTTCCAACAAAAAAGGCCCCTCAAATTAGGGGCCTTTTTATTAGTGCTTCCGGCTACGTGATTATTTGCGTTTTGTCGGGATAACCTTAATCAGAGCACGGCCTTCAAATTTACCACCCTGTGTGTTGCCTTTCAGGATGCCTTCAATGTCACCCGACTTGAAACCGGCAACGCTGTTCTCGAAGTGGCAGAGGAGATCGGCATAACCGTCTTTGTTGATGTCGCGGGTTTGTTTCTGGCACTTGCTCAAACTATTCTCGTTACCGCTGGAGCCAAAGGTCAGGCTGTTCTGCTTGATACCCGATACGTCAAAGCCTGCGGCTCCCATAATGGCAACCGGTACCTTGCCCTGTGCCCTGGGGTTGAGCGGGGTAAGTTTCTTAACGCCTGGCTTGACCTCGATGTTGATCTGTTTGGTTTGCTGCGCAGCAGTGATACCGGAGATGTTCAGGGTGTAGTCCCCCACGCTGGTAGTGTTGGTGCCGAAAAAGGCCAGGGTGCCGCCGCCATTGACGAAGTAGCGGGGGACGTTACTGACAGCCACGGTGTAGTTGCCACTAGTGGGGGCGACAAATTTGTCGATGCGGGCATCCTGGATCGATGTACTTCCACTATCAATGCCATTGGAGTAGGCATTCATGCGAAGCAGGCCACCGTTGGCACCGTAAATGGCAAGAATGGAGTTAATATCACCGTTACCGCCAACACCGTTGTCGATATCTACATCCAGGACATCTCCTGCCTTTGCCGTGAAGGTGTAGAAGTCGAGGTCACTGTGCACGGAGTCCCCAGCCTGTCCCATCATCGCACCGATGCTGTAAGCGCTTTGGCCTTCGAGTGCCTGGCCTGCGTTTAGGCTGTCATTAGGCTCTACCTCTGTGGAGGCAAAGGCGCTGGAGGCCATACCAATAGCGGTAAGAGATGCAATTACGAGGCTGGTGCGTTTAGTGTTCATGGGTGACTCCTTGTGAGGACTGTTCGGATAACTGGGCTCAAGGTAATAATGGTTCAGCCGCTTAATTAAAACTGCGAGCTAGCCCACAAAATGAGCAACTTTTTACTCATAAATATCAGGGAGGTGTGGAGGGTGTGGTTGCGGTTAGGTGTTGTTGTGTGTTAGCAACACTCAGCCGGTGCATTTTTCAGGGCGATCTGGTAGCTGCTGGTATAGTCATCACGGGCGATGTGGCTGGTATCGAGTTTTGTCCACTCCTCTTTCTCAAAGTGTCTGACCTGTTGCAGCAGGTGGCCGAGAGGACCCTCGTCAAACAGCAGGGCGAAGGCGATGTCGGTGCTCAGCGCGAGGGAGTCAAGCAGGTCTTCCAGTGGTGTTTCCAGGGCCTCGTTCAGGGTGGATAACAGACCCACCAGAAAGGCCTCGTCAGCGGATACGCTGCCCTCCTTCTCGGCTAATGCGCGGCACATATTGGCGCGGATCAGGGTGCGTCTTTCCAGCTCCCCCATTTCCTGTTCGGCCAGCTGTGAGGTGAGTATAAGACTTGCCCACTGTTTCATATTGCGGCTGCCGATGAGCGACAGTGCCTGCTGCAGGGTATGGATCTCGCTGCGCCCGGAGAACGAGGCGCAGTTAATGTAGCGCAGCAATTTGTAGCAGAGCACGGCATCCCTGCTGATAATATTTGTCAGCGAGGCGATATCTTCACCGTCACTCTCGCAAATCGCATGCAACACGTCCTTACTGCAGGTGGTGGTCTTGCTGTTCACCGCATCGACGGGGCTGAGCTGGCTGCCCTGAAAGTAGTCGATGCCGAGCTGACTGCAGAGCAGTTGTTGTGCGTTGGTCTCCAGCCCTTTGATATGCAGGCGCTTACCGTGGTTACGGTAGTAACGGGTCTGCTCTTTCAGTGCCTTCGCATCGTATTTGGCAAAATCAAGCTTGACGATGTCGATGCAGTCGAGGCGCTCAGCGCTGGCTGCATTATATTCATAGTCGTAGAGCGAGAAGGTGTAACCCTGCCTGGCCAGCTGCTTGAGTTCCTGATAGACCCGCTCATCTTCGATACACTCGCCCGAGACCTCAAGCACCAGCTGGTAACTGGCCATCGGGATGGGGTGTGCGTTGCTGAAGAAGTCGTGCGATAGCTGGATGAAGGCCTTGTTACTGCCGACCAGATTCTCCAGGCCGATGTCCATAAAGGTGTTGACGATTAGTTGTGCAGATTGCTCGGCATTGCTACAGGGATAGGCGTGACAGCTACTGCCGTTGTGAAACAGCAACTCATAGCCTACTACCTCGTGATGCGAGTTGTAGATGGCCTGCCGGGTGATAATACTATCCTCCATGACTACCTATCTTTGTAGAACAAGATCTTATTCTATCCGAATCGTTAACAATAGTTAACCATCCGAATTGCGTGGAAATGTAGGGAAAGCCCTTAATTAAACAGCGCCAGCAGTTCACTTGCCATATTACGCTGCTTGCCGTTACAGCTGATGTAGCGCTGCACACTGAAGGCCCGCCCGCAGTCGGCACCTGCTTCTTCATAGATGCGGCGGGTCAGCGGGGTGCTGTGGTTGGAGATCAGTACCGGGATATGTCGCGCAGCGACCTGCCGGGCCAGGTCGGCCAGCTGTTGCTGCTGTTCCATGGAGAAACCGCCTGCCGCGTAGCTGGTAAAGTTGGCTGAGGCGGAGAGCGGCACATAAGGCGGGTCGCAATAGACCACATCCCCCTTGCGCGTCTGTTTCATCGTCTGCTCGAAGTCACCGAGTACAAACTCTGCCCGTTGTGCCTTCTGGTGGAAAGCACGCATCTCTTTTTCCGGAAAATAGGGGCGCTTGTAACGGCCAAAGGGGACGTTAAAGCGTCCCTTGGAGTTATAGCGGCAGAGCCCGTTATAGCCGTGGCGGTTGAGAAACAGGAAGAGGGCAGCTCGCTTTTCGTGTTTGCGCGCCACGTTAAACTCCTCGCGCAGCTCGTAGTAACTCTCTTCATTGTTATAGCCGCCATCAAAGTAGTGATGTGCCTCTTCGATAAAGGCCTCGCCCTCGTCGCGCAGGATGGTGTAGAGCTCGATGAGGTCGCGGTTGGAGTCGCACAGCAGGTACTCCTCGTAGTCGGTGTTGAGGAATACTGCACCTGAGCCGGTAAAGGGTTCCACCAGCCGCTTGCCCTGGGGCAGCTTTTTCTTTACCCGATCAATAATGCGAAACTTGTTGCCCGCCCACTTGAGGAAGGGGCGCACGGCATCGTGGCCCGCTGAGAGTTTGCGCTTTGTTGCCATTTAGAGCGACTTTATGAAGACTTTGGAGCGGCGCTGATAGTTGTAGAGTTCCTGGCGCTCCAGCGGCAGATCCTTAATCGAGGCGGGTTCAAAGCCTCGCTCCTGAAACCAGTGGGCGGTGCGGGTAGTGAGCACAAATAGCTGGGAGATCCCCAGTTCACGGGCCTGCTTTTCGATGTAGTCGAGCAGCGCATCACCACGCCCCTCGTTGCGATACTCATCATGTACCGCCATGCAGGCCAGCTCTCCCAGCCCCTCAGCGGTGAAGGGGTAGAGGGCGGCGCAGGCGATGATCATGCCGTCGCGTTCGACCACGGTGAAGTGGTCAATTTCGGTCTCCAGCCGCTCACGCGAACGGCGTACCAGTACCCCTTCGTTTTCCAGCGGAGCGAGCAGTTCAAGGATGCCACCGACATCGTCAATATCGGCCTCGCCCATACCCTCATAGTCATCGGCGCTGATCAGGGTGCCGATCCCATCGCGGGTGAACAGCTCCATTAGCAGTGAGCCGTCCTGATGACGGTTGATAAGGTGGGCACGACTCACCCCCTCGTCGCAGGCGTATAGCGCACTGTAGAGCGCCTTGCTCAGGGCCTCGGGAAGGTGCTCGTGTTCCTCAAGAAAGGCCTCGGCGTCGTTCAGGCCCAATTGGCGGATCAGGGTGCTGTCGTCCAGCTGCAGACCGGGGCCATCGACCAGATAGATCAGTTTGTCGGCATTCAAATCTATAGCAACAGCGGTGGCGACATCCTCTGCACTAAGGTTAAAGACCTCACCGGTGGGGGAGTAGCCGAGCGGTGAGAGCAGTACGATGGCTCCCTCATCGAGCTGATGCCGAATCGCCTCGGCGTCGATGCGCCGTACTTCACCGGTGTGCAGATAGTCGACCCCCTCACGCACCCCCAGCGGCTGGGCGGTAACGAAGTTGCCGGAGGCGACGCGGATCTGCGCCCCGGCCATTGGCGAGTTGGCCAGTCCCATCGAGAGCAGTGCCTCGATCTCCACCCGCACCGCCCCGGCGGCCTCCTTGACACAGGCCAGCGCCGCCTCGTCGGTAACACGTAGACCGTTAACGTAGCGCATCTCGGCGCCACGCTCCTCCATCCGCTGTTCAATCTGCGGGCGCGCACCGTTGACCAGGATCAGGCGTACCCCCAGGCTGTTGAGCAGGGCGATATCGTGTACCAGATTGGCGAATTGCTCCTCGGCGATCACCTCGCCGCCAAAGGCGATGACGAAGCGACGACCGCGAAACGCATTGAGGTAGGGCGAGAAGTCGCGGAACCAGCGTACGAAGGTCTGTGGGTCGAGATTTGGGTCCATTAGTTGCGCGTTCTGTTTAATGGTTGATGGGCTATTGTCGCGGTCTCGTTAGATCGTGGCAAGTCCTTAATATTATAAGCAAAAGCGCCGGATCAAACTCTCCAGCAGCGCCACCGTCGGTTGCAGCCTGTCCAGCGCGAGAAATTCGTCGGGCTGATGCGCCTGATCGATATCACCGGGGCCGAGGATAATGGTCTCCATCCCCAGCTCATTGAGATAGGGGGCCTCGGTACAGAAGGCGACCGCCTCGCTGTCGTGGCCGGTGAGTTTTTCCGCCGCTTGCACAATGGCCGAGCTGTCGGGGGTGTGTAGCGATGGTGTCCCCTCGAACAGCCGGTGTACCTCCCAGCCGAGTTTTGTCTCACCCAGCAGGGCGTGCAGCCTTTTGTTGAGGGTCTCGCGCAGTGTCTCAAGCTCCATCCCCGGCAGCGGTCGCAGGTCGATGTGCAACTGACAGCAGCCGCAGATGCGGTTGGGGTTATCGCCGCCGTGGATGTGGCCGAGGTTGAGGGTCGGCACCGGCACCTTGAAGCGCGGGTCGTGGTGGTTCGCCTGCAACTCCTCGCGCCAGGCAAGCAGGTCGCCGATCACCGTGTGCATCCCCTCCAGCGCGCTCACCCCGAGCGAGGGATCACTGGAGTGGCCCGACTGCCCGCTGAGGGTGATCCCCTCCATCATTATCCCCTTGTGGGCGTTGACCGGTCGCAGGCCGGTCGGCTCTCCAATCACCGCATAACGGGCCAGCGGTCTGGCCAGCTCGACCAGTGCCCGCGCGCCCTCCATTGAGCTCTCTTCATCGGCGGTGGCGAGCAGGAACAGTGGCTGTTTGAACTCCCCGGCGTTAAATGACTTTGCCGCTTCGATGGCGAGGGCGAAGAAGCCCTTCATGTCGGAGGTACCTAGGCCGTAGAGGCGGCCCTGTTGCTCGGTGAGACGAAACGGGTCGTGGTTCCAGCGCCCCTCATCATAGGGCACGGTATCGGTGTGACCGGCCAGTACCAAACCGCCGGGTCCGCTGCCCAGCGTGGCGATAAGGTTTGCCTTGTGCGGCTGGTGGGGTAGCGGCAGGATTTCAACCTCAAAACCAAGGTTACGGCACCACTCGGCCAACAGGTGGATCACCGCCATATTGTCGGTGTCGAAGGCGGGGGAGACGCTGCTCATCGACGGTGCGGCGATGAGTTCAGCGAGCATCTGCATCAGGGAGGGGGGTGGCATTTTCATCCGCTGATTGTGGGGCGAAAAAAAGTTTCTCACAAGGACTAAAATCTAGTGCAGGGAGCAACATGCGGTGCTACATTTCGCGCGTCTTAACCAGTACTCCCACAGGAGGGGGTACGCCCATGATCTGTTCATGATCCGCAAGGCCAAACTGCTCGACCTCGACGCCCTGGTGGCGTTGGAGGAGCGTTGCTTCGATATCGACCGCCTGTCGCGGCGCAGCTTCCGTCACATGCTTACCCGCGCCAATGCGGTCACCCTGCTTGCTGAGGAGGGAGGGGAGGCTGTCGGTTACGTGATGGTGTTGTTCAACATGGGCACCTCGCTGGCGCGCCTCTACTCCATCGCCGTCGATGCGGCGTCTCGCGGCAAGGGCATCGCCCAGCAGCTGGTGGCAGCGGCGGAGCAGGCGGCGCTGGATGGCGACTGTGTGGTGCTGCGCCTGGAGGTTCGTAGCGATAATGCCGCCTCGCTGGCGCTGTTCCGCCGTCTGGGTTACCGCCAGTTCGGCCACTACGACGACTATTACGAAGACCATATGGATGCGCTGCGCTTCGAGAAGGAGCTGGTGCCCCACCTCGATGCCGACCGTGCTCGCGTCCCCTACTATCGTCAGACCCTGGAGTTCACCTGCGGCCCGGCATCCTTGATGATGGCGATGCGTAGTTTCGACCCGGCAATCGGAAATGATCGCGCCGAGGAGATCGAGATCTGGCGAGAGTCGACCACCGTCTTCATGACCGCCGGTCACGGTGGTTGCGGTCCCCACGGTCTGGCCCTGGCGGCGCACGATAGGGGTTTCGCGGTGGAGCTGTTTCTCAGCGAATCGGGGGCGCTGTTTATCGACTCGGTGCGCAGCGCCGAGAAGAAGGAGGTGATGGCACTGGTGCAGCAGGGCTTCGAGCAGCGGGTGCAGCAGCTGGGGATACCAGTTCACTACCAGCGGCTTGGCCTTGTGGAGATGCGCCAGCGCTTCGAGCAGGGGGCGGTGCCGGTGGTGTTGATCAGCTCCTACCGCATCTATCGCGAGAAGTTTCCCCACTGGGTGGTGGTGACCGGTTTTGATGATCGTTACGTCTATGTACACGATCCCTATGTCGATGTGGAGAAGGGCAAGTGCGAGACCGACTGCATCAATATGCCGATATTACAGAAAGATTTTGAGCGCATGGCGCGCTATGGCAAGAGCGGTCTGCGTGCCGCGCTGGTCCTGTCGCAACCCCCTGTAGATAGTAGCGGAGAGAAAAAATGAGTCGGCAGATCATCGTGGTGGAGAACCTGGCAGACTGGAAACTACCCGCCACAGAGCTGGAGGTGGTGCATGTGGATGACTACCTCACTGGGCGCGACTACTTCAAGCAGCGCAATGTGCAGGTGATCAACCTCTGCCGCAGCTATAAATACCTGAGCGTCGGTTACTACTGCTCACTGCTGGCCGAGGCGCGTCACCACCGCGTGGTGCCGACGGTGAAGACGATGCTCGACCTCAGTCGCAAGTCGATGTACAGCCTCGATACCGAGAACCTGGATGAGCAGGTAAGAAAGGCCTTCAGCAAACACACCATTGAGGAGGCGGAGAACCAGTTCACTATCGACTGCTACTTTGGTCAGAGCGAATACCGTGCGCTCTCCTCGGTAATGCGTCAGCTGTTTGAGCTATTTCCCGCGCCGATCCTGCGACTCACCTTTCAGCGTGCTACGGTCTGGCGGCTGCATAGTATCAAGCCGGCACCGCTCAATAAGTTAAGTGCCGGGCAGCGTGAACAGTTTGCCGCGGCGTTGGTGAGTTATCGTAAGAAACGCCAGCGCACGCAGAAGGGTAAGGCTACACCACGCTACGACATCGCCATCCTGCATGACCCGAACGACCCGCTGCCACCCTCCAATGAGCGCGCCCTGAAAAACTTTATCAAGGCCGGTGCCGAGCTGGGCATGGCAGTGGAGCTGATAGAACGGGGCGACTACGGCCGTCTTGCTGAATACGATGCGCTGTTCATTCGCGATACCACCCGCATCGACCACTACACCTACCGCTTTGCCAAGCGCGCCGAAAGTGAGGGGATGGTGGTGATCGACGACCCGCGCTCCATCCTGCTCTGCGCCAACAAGGTCTACCTGGCCGAACTGATGCGCGCCCACAAAATATCAACACCGAAGACGGTGATCGTCGGCAAGGGGGATCGTGATGCCGCCGAACAGCAGCTCGGCTACCCGATGGTGCTGAAGGTTCCCGACGGCTCCTTCTCGCGCGGCATCTACAAGGTGGAGAGTCGTGAGCAGATGCTGGAGGTAACGGCGAAGCTGTTCAAACAGTCGGAGCTCATTCTGGCGCAGGAATTTCTCTACACCGAGTTCGACTGGCGCATTGGCATCCTCAACCGCCAGCCGATCTTCGCCAGCCAGTACTTTATGTCGAAAAAGCACTGGCAGATCGTGCAGCACGACGACAAGGGCGGATTCAAGGAGGGCGGCTTCAAGACCATGACCGTGGAGCAGGCCCCGCCCGAGGTGGTGAAGGTGGCACTGAAGGCGGCCAACCTTATCGGTGACGGACTCTACGGGGTCGACCTCAAGCAGGGTGAACATGGCGTTTACGTTATTGAGGTGAACGACAACCCCAATATCGACACCGGGGTTGAGGATGTGGTGCTCAAGGGAGAACTCTACCGGGTGGTGATGGCGGAGTTTATGCGAAGGCTTGATCTGCAGCGGCGACGTTAGAAACTATACTTCAAATCCACAAACCCCCGGTCATTATCCCCATACAGTCCAAAAGGAAACTTATCCCCGGCCTGATAACTCACCAGACCGCCGGTAACGGTCAGGCCATCAGCAATGTCATAAGCGGCGGAGTAGCGGCCAAAGCCGCCTTCATCCCACTTCTCGCCGAAGGCGCTGAGCACCGCCAGCAGGTGGAGGCGGGCATGCATAAAGTCACCGCTGTAACGCACGGCGGTCTGCCATTCATCTTCTGTAACACCACTGGTTAATAACTTGAGGTCATAGTCGTGCAGGTGGCGGTTGGCGATCTCCAGTGACAGGGTGGTGTCTCTAAAACCGGAATACTCAACGCCGAGCAGGGTGTCGCTGCGGCTGAATTCATCCTGCGGCAGTGAGCTGTAGACAAGGCCGCTGAGGTGGGCCAGCTCGCCCTTTAATAGCCAGTTGTCGATGGCGACATTTGCGGCGCTGCCGAGCATGTTGAGACGGCTGTGCTGCAGTTCGGGGCCGCTAGTGGTGATCACGGTGTGTGCGTTGTCGTCGTAGAGCTGCGCCCAGTAGAGGGAGAGATCCCAGCCGCTGAAGATGCCGTTGGCGGCGAGGGCATACTCTGTTGCTGCCGGTGTCTCTTCATTTAGTACGGGTATGGGCGGGTAGAAGTCGGAGCCGGGGGGCGGCAGTTTATTAAAACGGATCTCGGGGATCGCCAGCGCAGTGATGCCCCAGTCGCCGACATAGTAGTCGAGGCGAGCCATCGCCAGCGGCAGGCGCAGGTCTTCGATGTCGACCATTCCCGGTTCGCGGTTGTCCATCGGGTTGATGAGGTCGGTGATGCGGATGTTGTCCGACTTGCCCCAGACCACAATCTGGCGGCCCAGCTTGAGGTCGGTCTGTTTGTTCAGTTTCCCCTGTAGCCACGCCTCGCCCAGTTCGATCTCACTTTCGTATTCGTCGAGCACCTCATCGCTGTAGTTGTCGCGACCGTTTAGCTGATAGGCGAGGTCGTAGTAGCCGTAGCCGCTGAGGTGGCTGCGCCAGTTGTTGCTAAAGTTATAGTCATGTTCCAGGTTAAGCTTGCTACGCAGGCGGGAGAGGCCGCGGTAGTCGGTCTGGCCGGTGGCGGGCGTCTCATGTTCATAGTTGTAGGCGGCACCTAATGTAATTGCGCCGCCCAGTTGCCACGGTTTTTCTGCAACGCTTTGGGCGACAGCAGGTGGCGTGGCGGGGGCATCGTCAAAACCCTCTAATGCACTCTCTATGTCGTTGCTTTGCGTCGTGTCGTCATCAAAACCCTGTAGCGCCTCGTCGAGCGCATCGGCGGCGAGTAGCGGGGTACTCAGGGCGAGGAGTAGCGGGGGTATGGCGAGTAGCGATTTTTTCATGATGGTGGTTACAACCCTTTCTCCAGACGGCGCAGGGTAAACATCTGCTCATCCAGCGGCTGGTTGTAGTGGACGTTGCTGAAGCTCAGCTCGGTCTTGTGCAGGGTGCTCTTGCCCTTTTTGGTGGTCATGCTCATCTCAAGGATGGTCCAGACACCGTCGATCTGTTCCAGCCGGGTTACATCAAGGTACTTGTTGCGCCCCCCATCCTTCACCCAGTGTACGGCGCGTACCACGACGAAGTTGTCCTGGCGTACGAAGAGGACCGATTTGGTATAGCCGGTCTCCTTGACCTCATCGTCGGTTTTCGGAAGCGATTCGATTAGCCACACCTTGTCGCCACGCACGGTATCCTCCTTGAGGATCTTAAAGTCGTAGGCGTCGAGATTCTTGCGCGTCATGTCGGAGTAGCTGAAGTCGGAGCCCATGAAGGAGCCGCTCTTATCGGATGAGGCAATGCGCTTGGATTTACGCAGTGCGGGCAGGTAGAGCCACTGATCATCATCCTTCTCATAGGCATCGTAGTCGTAGGTAAGAAAGGCGGTGTCCTTCACATCGGCGGGGGAGAGGAAGAACATAATGCGCTGGTTGTCCTCGCCTTTATCCTTGTCGAAGCTGCGGATCTCGCGGATGCGGGTGTCGCCGTTTTTGTCGATCAGCACCATTTTCATGTCGGAGGATTTGTTGTCGCCATCTTCGCGGTCCTCCACCGCCTGCATGATCTCGCGGGCGGACATCTCGGCGAAAGAGGGTTGCGCGATTAGCAGCGCAAGAACAGCGGTCAGAACAAAGCTAAAAGGTTTCATCGGGTACTCCTTAGTAATCACTGTCATCTGAGATCAGATGCGACTTGTGCAGTTGTGCCATTAGTGCCGGGGCCAGCAGGAAGTCGGCGAACAGTGCCATGATGATGGTAAAGCCGGTGAGCAGGCCGAAGTTAAACAGGTTGCTCATGGTGGAGAACAGGTAGAGGAAGAAGCCGGTCGCCAGCACGATGGTGGTGATCAACATGGCGCGTCCCGAGCTGAGCAGCGTCTTGTGTATCGCCTGATAGACATCGCCGGTTTCGTGATGGTAGCGACGGTAGTTGTGCATAAAGTGGATGGTGTCGTCCACCGCCAGACCGATGGCGATGGAGCCGATCAACATGGTGAAGAGATCCAGTGGCAGGCCAAGCCAGCCCATCAGGCCGAGGGTGAGGATGATCGGCAGCAGGTTGGGGATCATGCTGATAAGTCCGATCTTGATGTCGCCGAGCAGCAGGATCATCATCACGGTAATAACCAGCGCGGCGATGACATAGCTCTCGGCCATCGAGACGATGGTGGCCGACATGGTGCGGCTGAGCAGGGCGTTCATCCCGGTGACGGTGATCTCGACATCATCGCCCAGATGGTTGTGGAATTTCCCTTCCAGCTCGGTCATGAAATCCTTGTAGAGGATGGCATCGCCCCATGGCATTTTGATGGTGAAGCGAGCCTTGGAGAACTGGCTGTCGACAAAGTCCTCGAGGTCGTCGGAGCCGGAATTGGCAAACAGCAGAAACTCCTGGGCTATCAGCTGGCGATCATCCGGTGTGGCGTAAAATTCTGCGCGGTTCTCGTTGAGGGCCTGATTGATCTCTTTGAGAATATCGGCCAGCGACAGGGTCTTGCCGACAAACAGCTCACCCTGTTCCATCACCGCCACCTCATCGCCCAGCTTTGCCAGCCCGGCCATGATCGCAGGCTCATAGAGGCCGTTCTCCTTATGGGTGTCGACCACCACCTCCATGCTGCTGGCCCCGCCCATCTTCTCATTCATGAAATTGGTGGCCTGACGCACCGGCTCGCTCTGGGCGATCCACTCAAACGGTTTGTGCGAGAACTTTACTTGCGTCGCCCCGGCCATGCCGATGACAAAGATTAATGCACTGACCGCCAGAACCATTTTTGTTTTGCCGGTGGCGATATTGGTAAAGCCGGTGAGAATCCTGTCCATGCGCTCGTGGCGCAGTTCGGCCGCGCTACTCTTTTTCGCCTTCACCGGCAGGATGGAGAGCAGTGCCGGTAGCAGCACGATGGTATAGATCAATGACAGCACGATACCGATGGCAGAGAACAGCCCCAGCTCGCCGATGGGGGCAACATCGGCCCCGGCGAAGGAGGCGAGACCGGCCGCGGTGGTGAGCGAGGTCATGGTGATGGCAAGGCCCGAGTGGCCCAGCGCATGGGCGATGGCGTTCTCCTTATCCTCGTGGTTCTGCAAATAGTTAAAGAACACGGAGAGCACATGTACCGCCGCCCCCACGCCGACTGCCAGCAGGAAGGAGGGGAGGATCTGTGTCGGCAGTTTAAAGGCGACACCGCTCATCCCCATCATCCCCAGGGTGGAGAGCAGGGTGAGGATCACCACCAGCATCGGCAACACCACGCCGGAGACGCGGCGGAAGGTGATAAACAGCAGCAGGCTGATGGCGACGATGGACATCAACACAAAGCGGCGCATGTTCTCCTGCATTGAGGTTTTCAACACCTGCACCACCGGCGGCGAGCCTGCCATGTGGATCTGGAAATCCTCCGCCTCATATTTTTCCAGGATCGCCTCGGTGGTCTTTACCAGCTCGCCGATCTCCCCATCGCTGATATATTCACGCGGTGCCGCCTCTTCAGCGGTAGTATCGCCAAATCCGTCATCGAAACCCGCCATCGCGTCGCTCTCCACCCCAATGCTGCTATAGGTGTCGGCCTTTAATACGATGGTGGTGATGCTGCCGTCGGCAGAGAGCATCATGTCACGGTAGAGCGGATTGCCCATGGCGCGCGATTTAATCGCCTGCATTGCAGCGGCATCCTCGGGCCAGTGCTCCAGCAGGTCTTCGACGATTAACTCCCCCTCGGCACCACGGGTATTGCGGGCGTTGACCAGCGAGGTGATGTCATCAAGATAGGGCAGCTCGTTCTCCAGCTTCTGGTGTAGCGACTGCAGTTTCTTCAAAAAGCCCTGACTGAAGATCTCCTTGCTCTCAATGGCGATGAACACCATCTCGTCGTGACCAAACTGGTCACGAAAGGCGTTATAGAGTTCAAGGGTGTTGTCATCCTTGTGCAGGAAACCCTCGGTAGAAGTATCCATGGTCAGCTTCGGCAACTGCGAGATAAAGGTCGCGACAATCAGCAGCACCAGCGCCAGCGCCTTCCAGTGGTTGCGGTAGATGAGGTGGCCGAGCGCCTTAAAACGCGCTTCTATCCGTTGGCGATAATTGCTGCTCATGGGGAGTCCTTCAGTTGGGATTATTGTTGGTGTTGGAAATCGCGGCCAGTACCAGGTCGGCAATCGTTTCGCCCGCCTCATCAGTGGAGAGGAAGTGGCTGGCGTCGTAGATCTCGGGGTTGTTCTCGGCGTTGCGGCGGCGGATCGGCTCGTTGGAGGCGTAGAGCAGCAGGCTGCCGACGATCATCATATGTACCATGAACTCATTCACCGGGCGGAACAGCCCTGAACGCTCCCCCTCACTCAGTGTCTCGCTGAGCGCCCCGAGCATCCGTCCCATCTGCTGTATCGCACTCTCAGGCAGGTTGCGTCCGCCCGAGGCGACCTCTCGCAACATGATGGGGGCGGCGTAGCGCATATTGCCGGTGTGGCGGGCAAACAGGGCGATGTAGTGGCGGATCTTCTCCTCATACCCCTGCGCCTCGGCGACCGCAGCGCAGACCTCATCGGCGGTGCGGGTGAGAACCCGGGTGATCACTGCGTGATAGACCGCCTCCTTGTCGCCTATCTGGTAGTAGAGAGTCGCCTTGTTGACCCCGGCTGCCTTTGCCAGTTCATCGACCCGTGCCCCCTCATAGCCCTTCTCGGCGAAGAGTTCAGAGGCTGCGTCGAGGATGGTCTCGGCGGTGCTTTCCGTGTGTTGTTTGGCCGCTGCAGTCATTATTCAACCATTTGGTTTAACCGTTTGGTTGAATCGTAATGGAGGGCTCTTCTGTTGTCAATCTTCAGTGCTGGAAGCAGGTTCACACTGCTTCGTTTTCGTTGTCATCAAAACATCATAAAACTGTCATCTTTCCATCACCCGCGGCCGTTAATTTGACACTAACTTTTGAATAGAGGTACAAAAATGAAAAAGCGGCTTATTTTGCTCATCCTGTCCCTTCTGGTGACATCGGCCTCCTATGCGGCGGAGTCTCAGCGGTTGCGACTATATGGATCGAACACCGTCGGTGCGCAGCTGGGCCCGGCGCTGGTGAAGGGGTGGTTGCAGCAAAACGGCTATCAGAATATCCGTGCCGAGGTGGTGGCAGCGCAACAGCAGGCCATCACCGCCGTGGCCCCCGGTGGTGAAACGCTGGTGGTGGAGATCGCCGCCCATGGCTCCAGTACCGGCTTCAAGGCACTGGAAGCGGGCAAGGCGGATATCGCCATGTCATCACGCCCGATTAAAGAAAAGGAGCTGAAGCGGCTGATTGCACTGGGTCAGATGAACGGGCCGCAGAGCGAGTTTGTGGTGGGGCTGGACGTCATCGCCGTGGTGGTGCATCGCGACAACCCGCTGCAACGGATCGACAAAGGCGTGTTGCGCCAGATATTTTCAGGGCAGATCACCAACTGGTCGCAACTGGGAGGGGACGCAGGGCCGATACAGGTCTACGCCCGCGACAATAACTCCGGCACCTATGACACGTTCAAATCTCTGGTATTGGGCAAGAAGCACCCCCTTGTCGAAAGTGCGAAGCGTTTTGAATCGAATGCGGATCTCTCTGATGCGGTGGCGGTAGATCGTAACGGTATTGGCTTTGTCGGTCTGCCCTATATACGCCAGGCAAAGGCACTGGCGGTGGCCGACAATATTCCGCTGGCAATTACGCCGAATCGTTTTACTGTTGCCACCGAGGATTACGCCTTGGCACGTCGTCTCTTCTTCTATGTGCCGCAGCAGGCGCAACCCGTGGCCCGTTCGCTGGCCCACTACGCGCTGTCACTGCCCGGTCAGCAGGTGGTGGCACAGAGTGGCTTTGTGTCGCAGGAGATCATCAGCGGCACGCTTAACGTGGGGGTGGCGCATACGGAGTACTACGGCCTGGTGAAGGGGGCAAAACGGCTCTCGGTTAATTTTCGCTTTCACCCCGGCTCGGCCCACCTCGACAACAAGGCGCGGGCCGATATACAGCGGCTCGCTGAACACATGGCGCAACAGGATAATCACAAACGTGAACTGATCCTGGTCGGATTCTCCGACAATAACGAGGCGATCCCGATGCAGAGTCTCGGCCTCTCGGTACAGCGTGCCGACAGCATTGCCAATGTATTGTTAGGGAAGGGGGTCGTGCCGCGACGGGTACGTGGTTACGGCCCAGCGGTGACGGTGGCCTCGAATGAAAATGCACATGGGAGAGAGAAAAATCGGCGGGTGGAGGTTTGGGTTAGGTAGGGGGGAGGGAGATGTGATAAGTGGACTCTGGTGAAACTTTCTTCGGCACTAGCTCATTGCGAGAATTAAAGTTTCAACTGATCCCGAAGATCACTTCCCAAAGAGACGTACAAGGCTCCTTTTTATCCAACTTATGTCGTCATCACCGTGAAAATATATATTTACACATTTCGTATAGTCGTTATCTTCATTTTTTATATGATTGGTCAGCCATATTAGCAAGTCTGAAAGTAGCAGCTTTGTTATGTCCTCACCATTGTGCAGGCGGATTTTATAGTCAGAAATTTTAGTTAGAAACGCCTGATGCACCCTGCAGTGTGCGTCGTAATGTGCGTATCCAGCAACCTTCATCATTTCTTCCTCAAAGGAGAAGTGCGTCAAGGTATAATTGACCACCTCATCAAGGATTCCACGGCTGAGGTCATGATCTTTAGTACTGACGGCTGAATGCAGCCTGTTAATGTAATCCACAATCTGTCGGTGTTGTGAATCAATAATATTTATGCCCGTCTCCAGGCTGGCATCCCAGGTCAAATAGCTCATTGCATTCCCTTAGACTTTCTTATGTAGTTCAAAACGGCGGAAGCAACCCATAATCTACATGGGTGTTAATTTGTTTTCGCATCAATACATGCACCAAGCATTTAGCAACTATAGAGTCACATTAAGCATAATTGGTTTATGAAATATTCGAATTTATGTTATCAATCATGGCCGGTTCTCTTCGTGTAGGTATGGTGGTTGCGGCAGTAAACTCATAATATTTCGCGGCGATATCATTGCATGCCTGCAACCGTTGATGCTCCATTGTATCGAAATTGTCGACGATTAAATTCACAAGCCCTGCATCCAGGGCCATCTTTTCAACCAAGCTCCTCAAGCACGCAATAACTTCGTGGCGCGTTAGCCTTGGACGATAGGGTCTGGTTTCTGACAATGCAGCAAACACATCGGCAACCGCAACAATTCGTGACCCGAGCGGGAGTCGCCCTTCTGTGCACCCATCGGGGTAGCCGCTACCATCCAACCGCTCATGGTGTTGAGATGCCCAGGTTATGACGTCTTCAAGTCCAGTAACGTGTTCAAGAACATGTCGCGTATAGTACACGTGCGCTCTCATTTTACTGTACTCACTTCCGGTCAAGCTGGCGCTTTTTTCAAGAATCTCTCTTGATACAGAGAGTTTGCCAATATCGTGCAGGTAGCCGGCAAGCATGACTTTATCGCACTCATCCTGAGGCAGGCCAGAGAGTGATGCCAGGGTGGCACCCACATGCGCAACGCTACTCGAATGCGTTGCGGTAAAGCTACACCGAAAGTCGATTATCCTGGCCATCAGCCTGGCGAAATCATGTAGATCCTTACCATCTAGTCCCACATCCTGGTTACTTACGATTGTTACCAACTTGTGACTGATGTGCGGAGACACTAGATCCAACCAGAATGTGTCACGCTTAGATTGTCGAATAAATGCCTCTACCACAGAGGGTGAAAACTGTTTTCCAGATTGCTGCACGATTGTCTTGACTATCGTGTCAACACGAACCAGGACTTCAGTTGATGGGTCATCAATTAGGATGTTTATATGGTCGGCGAGATGCAAGATATTGCTTGCCAATTTCACCTGACCTTTGAAATTAGGAAGCTTTCCTATATCTGCGCTTTCCTCAGATCGAGACCACCAGGCATGGTGATGATGCACTATCTCCGACACGTCACGCAGATGCCTGAAACCGCGCAACAGCATCCAGCCCTTATTCGCGTGATCGTCTATATTATCGCTGTCACATGTCAGCGCCTTACTGCGCTCCTCAGAAGATATAATGCCAATATCATGCAGCAGTGCCGCTAGCACGAGATTGTTGATGTCTTCTTTTTCTAAATGCATCTCCTGCGCGATGGCGAGTGAGGCACATGCCACTCTCGCATGGTGTTCCTGTACATCGCTTGACATCAGGTCAACAACATTCGAAATAGACAATACGAGATCAAATAGGCTGGCACTTATTTTTTCTGACATTCCTTTATTATCTCTTTTACTCGAACAGCAGATCCGAAACCACCAAATCCAGACCACGATGAAAATAATGTGGCAATGCACGAAGAAATTGCACTTCAACTACATTGAAATGCGATACCTAAAAATTTGGATTAGTGGAGTATTTAAGATGCTAAAATAGCATTCTTGTGATCGGTGTCACAGTTACTAATTAGTAGCCTATAGCCGGGAATTAAGCCAAAGAGACATAAATTCGGTTCGTCCCTTGACACCAAATTTGCGATAGATCCTTACCGCGTACTGATGGACCGTGCCGGGAGACAGCGACAGTTTAGCTGCGATCTCCTTTTCCGAGTCCGCAGAAAGAAGACACTGCTTAACTCTGCGCTCAGAAGGGGTGAGTGGTTCAAGACAAATCCCCAGACCATGACTTAGAAGCAGTTGACGATGGAACCATTTGATTCCACGAAGAATCTGCGAGGTGAGATCAAGTTCTCCTTGCGTGAAGCACCGGCCTTTTTTATGAGTATCAAAACAGAAACACGATTCCGCATCTTTTGATACTGGCATAACTACCCATATCCTATCTTCGACCCCCGCTTGTCGGTAAAAAAAGTCATAGTGGTCAGTCTTCTTGAAGGCATCGATATTGAGCAAGGAACCAGACCCTAGGGTATACGCCCTGAACTCTCCTGCCTTGGTAAGGAGTTGTACTGTAGCAACGCTAACATTGTTGTTATTTGGCTCTTGCATAGCCTGTTTTTTTCGCTGCAACGCCGCCTCATCCGCATATAGCAAATGGGCTGCCCCAACACGCCAACCAGACATTGGGTCCAGTCGTGACTTATCTCCCTTTACGACATGCACAGTGCCCACCCAAAAAGCGCTATCGGCACCATTCAGATCACAGATACGTTCCATACAGTGGATTAATGCTGCATCTGACTGATGTGCTCCGTATTCGCTCAGTTCATCCCAAAGCTGAACGACTTTTCCATTATCCATAAATTCACTATGCTTCATGCTTGATATCAAGCACTGCAAGATACTATTAATTCTCGCCACCTATAAGACGGGGTTAACCCTACATAGTGGTATGGTATGTTCGGGGTGATATGAAGAAGTCTTAAATCAGATACTGTCTACCATCACGCTATGATTTATTCTGCCTAACCAATAAATTAAACAACTCCCCAGCCGGCAACGGCCTAGAAAACAGATACCCCTGCAAATACTCACACCCCATAGCCTTGAGTTGCGCCCGTTGTTTTTTCGTCTCCACCCCCTCGGCGATCACCTTCATATTAAAGTTGTGGGCGATGGAGATTATCGTCTCGACCATTTTTTTATGTTCGTCCCCGGAGTCCAGGTTGATGACAAAGGAGCGATCGACCTTTAAGGCCTCGAAGGGGAAGCTGTGCAGGTAGCTCAGGGAGGAGTAGCCGGTGCCGAAGTCATCGATGTAGAAGCGGTAGCCGTGGTCGCGGAATTTGTTGAGCAGCGTGGTGTTGCTTTCGCGATTGTCCATTAGTGTGCTTTCGGTGATCTCCAGACGCAGGTTTTCTGGCTGGTAGTCGATGCCTTTGAGGATTGTTTCAATAAAGTTGAAGATGTCGCTTTGAATGAGCTGTTTGCCTGAGAGGTTGACGCTGACATAGAGATCCCGGAACTGCGGCAGGGCAGTTTGCCACTCGAGGGTCTGGCGACAGGCCTCGCGCAGGATCCATGCGCCGATCTCGTTGATAAGACCGGTCTCTTCGGATACCGGGATAAACTCGGTCGGTGAGATCATGCTGCCATCGGCGCGCGGCCAGCGGGCCAGTGCCTCGACCCCTTCGATGCGACCGGTCTGGGCGGAGGTGATCGGCTGGTAGTGTATGCACAGCTCGTTATTCTCTACCGCGTGTAGCAGTTCGGTTTCCATGGTGAGACGGTGGCGGGCGGAGGTGTGCATCGCTTTGTCGAAGAATACCGTATGCATTCCGCTGATGGCTTTGGCACGATACATGGCGGTATCGGCATCTCTGAGCATCTCTTCGGGTTGCTGGTAGCGGCTATTGGCGAAAGCGACACCAATACTGCAGGGGGCGGAAAGCTCAAGCCCGTTAATCTCAAAGGGAGAGCGCAAGATGGTGTAGATACGCTCGGTAATATGTGACGCCTCTTTTTCTGATGAGATGTCTTCCAGAAGCAGAATAAATTCATCGCCGCCCAGGCGTGCCAGGGTGTCCTCGGGCCGGATACAGTCGCGCAGGCGCTTTGCCACTTCGATGAGAAGCAGATCGCCGATGGAGTGCCCCAGACTGTCGTTGATGACCTTGAACCTGTCCAGATCCAGAAACAGCACGGCAAACAGGTTGTCTGGATTACGCTCCAGGCGAGCCATGCGCTGCTTGAGCCGGTCTAGCAGCAGTAGGCGGTTGGGCAGGCCGGTGAGGTCATCATGGTAGGCGTTATGCAGCAGATTCTGTTCGGCCTCATGTCGCTGGAGCATGCCACCGATAGTGTTGCTGATAGTGTCCAGCAGCTTGATCTCATCGTCGCTACGGGGGTGTTGATGATCGATATAGAGGTTCAGAACGCCCAGCAGCCGTTCCTCGACTAGAAATGGCAGGCAGTAGTGGCCATGATCCTCTGCCCCGATGGTTTGGTGGTGGTGATCGTCATCAACGCAGCCCTTGTAAATGATCTCTTTGCTTTGCGCGACCTGACCACACAGACACTCGCCAAAGCTTAAGCTAGAGCAGCTGTTGATGACTTCCGGAGACATCCCCTGGTGGGCGGCCATTTCTAGCGTGTTTCCGTCTTTTACGACGAAAACGGCCCCCTTGGCCTGCAGACGCAACCAGGGGATATCGAGGATTTGCTGCAGGATGAGTTGCAGGCGTTGTTCAAAATCGATGGGTTTGAGTGAGGTTTCAAGCACCGAGGCAATGACCTGCTGGGAGATGTAGTCGCGCTCAATCTTCTCCTCTGCCTGTTTGCGCTCTGAGATATCACGAATGAAGGCGCTAAAGCCGATCTCACCGGCGACAGAAATAGAAGTAATGGAGAGCTCCAGCGGGATCTCCTTGCCACCACGCCTTATCCCTACGACCTCCGCACGATTGCTCACCACGCCCGTAGCTCTTTTTTTCACGGCACTGTCAAAGCTACGGTTGTGCGCCTGTCGGTACCGTTCCGGGATAATCAGTTCAGCCAGTGATTGTCTGACTACTTCAGCTTCTGGCCAGTCAAAAATGGTTGTGGCCTGCTCATTCCAGCCGGTGATCTTTCCTGCACTGTCGGCGGTGATAATCGCATCCATCGAGCTGCAGACGATGTTGCGGGTTTTCTCCTCACTCTCTTTTAATGACTGGAAGACCTGTTCACGTTGGTCTATCTGCAGGGCAAGCTGACGGTTTCCCAACAGGATCCCCAGCAGACCCAGAACCCAGATGAGGAAGTGCCCGCCCTTGAGGGTAAACATACGCTTTTCACGCATTAGTTCAATCGGGGCGAGGGGCACCGACACACTGACGCCGCCACTCAGATCTCCCTCCTGGAACCCCTGTTGGGCATGGCACTTGAGGCAGGGAGCGTCCATATGCATCGGGCGGATAAGGCGCAGGTAGGGGGCTCCTTGCAACGTGGTGATGGCGGTAACCTCATCCTCGCCCTGCTGGAATCGGGCATAGGCCTGCTGCTCCCACTCATCGGGGGCATTGATCGGATTGAGTGGTTTCAAGCCACTAATACGTCCTTCTATGGCGTACTCTTTGCGTGCCAGCTCATTAAACTGCCGCACCATCAGCGCCGGGTTAATCAGGGTCAGTAGCCTGCCTGAGGGGGTGACCACATTGCGCTCTGGAATGAAATCGATGTAGGGGTCGGGTTGCTGTG
This sequence comes from Thiohalomonadaceae bacterium, assembly GCA_041554195.1. Lineage (GTDB taxonomy): Bacteria > Pseudomonadota > Gammaproteobacteria > Thiohalomonadales > Thiohalomonadaceae > JAPHSX01. The sequence continues at coordinate 226,547 of JBFFMJ010000001.1, read as the reverse complement.
ACTCGGTGACCGGGACATAGACACCGCCATGGCGTGTGGCCCACAGGCGAAAGGTCTGATCCTTGAAAAAGTTGGCACGCAGCTCGGTACGCGCCTGATCTAGCAGCAGCGACTGAACCTGATGGGCATTCCACAGGTAGGAGGTAATGAGAATGGCTGTCCACGGTACAACGAGTCCCCACAACCATCGGTCGATTTGAAGTATCGGTGTTCTCACTGGGTGCGTTAACCTTTTTTTTTTGCTGGATGATATTGAGCTACCACCGCGATTCTTATTATTGTTGTTATTTTTTGTACTTGTGATCCCAATATTGAAAATAGGGTATTTTCTCCCAGTATCCACCTTGAACGCAGGGTGGGCAAGATGAATGTTGTTCGTGGTCAGGATTTCTCATAGCCGTGGGCGGCGTGTAAACTACACTTCCTTTTTTATCCGCACGTCTGAGAGAGAGACCATGCCCGAGTATCGTTCACGTACCTCCACCGCTGGCCGTAATATGGCCGGAGCCCGTTCCCTGTGGCGCGCCACCGGTATGAAGGATGGCGATTTCGAGAAACCGATCATCGCGGTGGTCAATTCCTTTACCCAGTTTGTGCCGGGGCATGTGCATCTGAAAGACATGGGGCAGCTGGTGGCCCGTGAGATCGAGGCGGCGGGCGGGGTGGCCAAGGAGTTCAATACCATCGCCATTGATGATGGCATCGCCATGGGCCACGACGGCATGCTCTACTCGCTGCCATCGCGCGAGATCATCGCCGATTCGGTCGAGTACATGGTCAATGCCCACTGTGCCGATGCCATGGTCTGTATCTCCAACTGCGACAAGATCACCCCCGGTATGCTCAATGCGGCGCTACGCCTCAACATTCCGGTGGTCTTCGTCTCCGGCGGGCCGATGGAGGCGGGCAAGGCGGTGATCCACGAGCAGACCGTGGCGCTGGACCTGGTCGATGCGATGATCATGGCCGCCAACCCCGAGGAGTCGGACGAGGATGTCGCCACCGTTGAGCGCAGCGCCTGCCCCACCTGCGGCTCCTGCTCCGGCATGTTCACTGCCAACTCGATGAACTGCCTGACCGAGGCGCTGGGCCTCTCGCTGCCCGGTAACGGATCCTTGGTGGCGACCCACGCCGACCGTGAGCGCCTGTTCAAGGAGGCGGGCCGCATGTCCGTTGCCCTGGCCAAGCGCCACTACGAGCAGGATGACTACTCGGTGCTGCCGCGCGCCATCGCCAGTAAGGCGGCCTTCGAGAACGCGATGTGTCTGGATATCGCGATGGGCGGCTCCACCAATACCATCCTCCACCTGCTGGCCGCCGCCGAGGAGGCGAAGGTCGACTTCACCATGGCCGATATCGACCGCCTGAGCCGCAAGGTGCCGCACCTCTGCAAGGTCGCCCCCAGTACCCAGCAGTACCACATGGAGGATGTACACCGCGCCGGTGGCGTGGTCGGCATCCTCGGTGAGCTGGACCGCGCCGGGCTGCTCAACAACCAGTGCAAGACGGTGCATGCCGAGACTATGGCCGAGGCGCTGTCATTGTGGGATCTGCGCCTCACCACCGATCAGAAGCGCAAGGATTTCTACCGTGCCGCCCCCGGTGGCGTGCCAACCCAGGTTGCCTTCAGTCAGGACAAGCGCTACCCCACCGTCGATGATGACCGTGAAAACGGCTGCATCCGCGACCTCGCCCACGCCTTCTCCAAAGAGGGCGGTCTGGCGGTACTCTCCGGTAACATCGCGCTCGATGGCTGCGTGGTGAAGACCGCCGGGGTCGATGAGTCGATCCTCAAGTTCTCCGGCCCGGCGCGCATCTTTGAGAGCCAGGACTCGGCGGTTGAGGCGATCCTCGGTGAGAAGATCAACGAGGGCGATGTGGTGATCATCCGCTACGAGGGGCCGCGCGGCGGACCGGGGATGCAGGAGATGCTCTATCCGACCACTTATCTCAAGTCGATGGGCCTCGGCAAGGCGTGCGCCCTGCTGACCGATGGGCGTTTCTCCGGCGGAACTTCTGGTTTGAGTATCGGCCACGTTTCCCCCGAGGCGGCCGAGGGCGGTGCCATCGGTCTGGTGGAGGAGGGCGATACTATTGAAATCGACATCCCCAACCGCACCATTCATGTTGCCCTCAGCGATGATCAGCTCCTGGAGCGCCGCGCCACCATGGAGCTGAAAGGGCCCAAGGCGTGGAAGCCGGTGAACCGTGAGCGTGTGGTCTCCAGTGCACTGAAGGCCTACGCGGCGATGACCACCTCCGCCGCCCGTGGCGCGGTGCGCGATGTGAGCCAGCTGGAGAAATAGGACGCTGTCACACCCCTGTAATATTGCCCCCCTTTAATGGGGCCGGTTGAATAACGGAATACCGGAAGATGACAGGAAAAACGATATTACTGGTTGAAGACGAGGCGGCGATCCGCGAGATGGTCTGCCTGGCGCTGGAGCGTGCGGGTTACACCGTGTGGCAGGCGCAGGATGGGGCCGAGGCCGAGCGGCTGTTGACCGACGGCATGCCCGACCTGATCCTGCTTGACTGGATGCTGCCGGGGGCCAGTGGCCTGGAGATCGCACGCCGTCTGCGCCGTGACGAGGTGACCCGCGAGCTGCCAATCATCATACTTACCGCACGTAGCGAGGAGGAGGATTGTATTCGCGGCCTCGATTCGGGGGTCGATGACTATATGAGCAAGCCCTTCTCGCCGCGTGAACTGGTGGCTCGTATTAAGGCGCTGCTACGTCGCAGCAGTCCGGCCCAGGCCGACGGCACGCTGGATGCTGGAGGGCTGGTGCTCGATACCCATAGCCACAGGGTAAGTGCCGATGGTAAGGCGCTGGAGATGGGGCCGACCGAGTTTCGTCTGCTACAGTTCTTCATGGCCCACCCGGAGCGGGTTTATAGCCGCAGCCAGCTGCTGGATATGGTGTGGAGTCGTGGCAGTTTTGTTGAGGAACGCACGGTGGATGTCCACATTCGTCGCCTGCGCAAGGCGCTGGAAAATGGCGGTTACGACCGTATGGTGCAGACGGTGCGCGGTGCCGGTTACCGCTTCTCCGCTCAGCCCTGATTCATAAAAAGGTAGAGCGAATTTGTCAAACCCCTGGTCAGCCGAAATACGACGACTGCTGATACTGCTACTGCTGGCAGCCGTGTTGGGGGGGCTGGTGGGTCAGGTGGGGCTAGTGTTGTTTCTTTCCCTGGCGGGCTATCTCGGCTGGCACCTGCGTAACCTCTATCGTCTCTATGCCTGGCTGCATGATGGCCACAGCTTTCACCCCCCCGAGGCCTCGGGGATCTGGGGCGATGTGTTCAACCTCATCTACCGTTCGCAACTGCGCAACCGCAAACGCAAGAAGCGTCTCACCAGCCTGATCAAGCGCTTTCAGGAGGCGACGGCTGCGATGCCCGATGCCACCGTGATCCTCGATTCCGAGGGGGGGATCGAGTGGTTCAATGGCGCGGCACAACGGCTGTTGGGCCTGCAGGCGGGGCGGGATGTGGGGCAGCGTGTCGTTAACCTCATCCGTAGCCCCGAGTTTCGACTGTTTCTGGCACAGGGCGCAGCCAATGAGCCGATACGCCTGCCATCGCCCACCGATGAGCACACTACCCTCAATTTCCGCGTGGTGCCCTATGGTCAGAGTCAACGTCTGTTGATCGCCCGTGATGTGAGTGAGCAGCAACGCCTGGAGCAGATGCGTCGCGACTTTGTCGCCAACGTCTCGCACGAGCTGCGCACCCCGCTTACCGTTATTGGCGGCTTCCTGGAGACCCTGCTGGAGGATAGTGAGGAGTATCCCGAGCACCTCTCCCGTTCCCTCCGCCTGATGGAGCAGCAGTCGGGGCGGATGAGCCAGATCGTTGAGGATCTGTTACTGCTCTCGCGTCTTGAAACCGACAGCAACCGCCCACCGCGTGAAACCGTCGCGGTGGCGGCGATGCTGAAAATGGTGGAGGAGGGGATGGCCACCATGGCCGCCGAGAAGGGGCAGCAGCTACAGTTTCAGTGCGACGACACGCTCTGGCTCTACGGTGCGGAGAAGGAGCTTTACAGCGCCTTTAGCAATCTCATTACCAACGCGGTGCACTATACCCCTGAGGGCGGACAGATTGTGGTGCGCTGGTATCGCAGTGAGCGGGGGGCCCACTTTGAGGTGGAGGATTCCGGACGCGGCATCGCGCCGCAGCACATCCCGCGCCTCACCGAACGCTTTTACCGGGTTGATGTCGGGCGCTCACGCGAAAGCGGCGGCACCGGTCTGGGGCTCGCCATCGTCAAACATGTATTGAACCGTCATAACGCGAGCCTGCGTATCAGCAGTGCGATTAATCGCGGCAGCACCTTTAGCTGTGATTTTCCCGCTGAACTGATCGTCGCCAATAAGGCGGCGTGAAGCGTTTTAGCCTGCTGTAAGCAAACTTTCACTCTGCATTCATAATTCTGTCATCTTGATGCGCCACAATGGCCGCATCTTAAAGTGATGACTAACAGGAGTGAAACTCTGATGAAAGCAGTGAAGACGATCCTTGCCGGTGTAATCGGCATGAGCATGATGGCCGGACAGGCGATGGCGGCAGCTCAGGTTGAGGCGGGTGTCCCTGTCTACCAGAAGGCCAGCGGTGTTTCTGGCAATATCTCCAGCGTTGGTTCCGATACCCTCGCCAACCTGATGACCCTGTGGGCCGAGGAGTTCAAGCGCGCCTATCCCAACGTCAACATCCAGATCCAGGCCGCCGGTTCCTCTACCGCGCCGCCTGCACTGAGCGAAGGCACCTCCAACCTCGGCCCGATGAGCCGCAAGATGAAGAACAAGGAGCTGGAGTCCTTCGAAAAGAAGCACGGCTACCAGCCGATGGCTATCCCGGTCGCTATCGATGCCCTGGCGGTTTATGTACACAAGGATAACCCTGTTAAGGGTCTGACCATCCCGCAGGTTGATGCGATCTTCTCCTCTACCCGCAAGTGTGGTGGTGATAGCGATATCTCCAACTGGGGTGACGCGGGCGTGGGTGGCGCACTGGCCAGCAAGAATATCCAGATCTATGGTCGCAACTCGGTCTCCGGTACCTACGGTTATTTCAAAAAGAAGGGGTTGTGTAAGGGGGATTTCCGTAACACCGTAAACGAGCAGCCCGGTTCGGCCTCGGTGGTGCAGTCGGTCTCCAGCTCGATTAACGGTATCGGTTACTCCGGCGTCGGCTACAAGACCTCTGGTGTGAAGGCCGTGGCCCTGGCGAAGAAGCCCGGTCAGCCCTTTGTTGAGGCGAATAACGAAAACGCGCTGAACGGCAGCTATCCGCTGAGCCGTTTCCTCTACGTCTACGTTAATAAGCAGCCCAATAAGCCGTTGGCGCCGCTGGAGCGTGAGTTCATCAAGATGGTGCTGTCGAAGGTTGGTCAGGAAGTCGTGATTAAGGATGGTTACATCCCACTACCGGCCAAGGTGATTGAGAAGCAGCTGAAAGCGATTCAGTAATCGGCGCTCTTACAGCAGATGAGAAAACGCCCCTTGTGGGCGTTTTTTCGTTTTGGGGAGATTAGTGAAGGGTGAGGTAGGGCTGTAACGCTAGCATGGTTTTCTTGCAGCAGCGTCGAAAGCTGAGGAGAGCATGACCGCTCTCATCACAGTGCTCGACCTGGGCGCTGATGCGGTGGTGCTCGCTGTGTCCTATGCCGGGGATGCTCATCACTATCTCCACCTCGGTCTGGTGATTAAGGGTGATGGAGCCGGTGTTGACCTGTATCAGGTTGTGGCTAATGTGTTCGGTTACGGCACGTACGAACCCGAGTGGCCCGTAGTTAAGTACCACACTAATGCCTTGTGGGCTGGCCGTGATTTGTGAGTTTAAGTCCTTCATGCCTCTCTCCATTATCCGCTGTAACTCTGCGAGGGGTTCATACAAGGTAGATAAACGGTGGCGCTTTTCCATGTTTGAAGATGCTGAAATAGTGATATAGCCTTATGTGCGGTGTCATCACGGTATCTGGCGTGTCTGCCCCCCAATCAATTATCCTCTTGAGATCTCAGGAATTTTCTTTGGGGATGAGTGACTTGTCGGTTATTGTTAGGGTCGTCGACGAGTTATCGGTGCGATGTGGAAAATGATGAACGACCTCAGAATAATAAGAAATATTGATAGTGTGGGGCGGGCTGTCTGGCTCCTTTTCGCCATGTTTGGACTGTTTGTCCTTCTCCACACCGTCCCCCTTGCCGCACAGCCAGCGAGCGACGAGGCGTGGTATCAGTACGATGCACAGGGTGGGCTTTCGCTGCGTCTCACCTTCTTCTGGTCTTCACTCTGTCCCCATTGCGATGCGGCAAGGCCGCTGGTCGAGGCCTATGCGGCACAACACTCCTGGCTGCAGCTGGAGTCGCTGGAGGTGAGCGGCAGTGGTGAGAACCGGGAGCGTTATCGGCAGATGGCGGCATCCCTGGGTGCCGAGGCCCGTACGGTGCCCGCCTTCTTCTACTGCGGCGGGATGCAGCTGGGGCTGGATGTGCAACAGGGTGGCATCGCGCTGTTTCGTGGTATCGAGGCGTGTCGCGACAGTCTGCTGGCCGGGGAGGGGATGCGGGGGCCTGCCACTGCGCTGAAGTTACCCTTCGATATTGAGCAGGGCTCGCTTGGCCTTGCTGCGCTGAGCGTGATGATCGCCGCCCTCGATGCCTTTAATCCCTGCGCCTTTTTTGTGCTGCTGTTCCTGCTCGGCATGCTGGGCCATGCCCACGAACGGGGGCGCATGTTGCTGGTGGGCGGGGTCTTTGTCTTCTTTTCCGGGCTGCTCTATTTTCTCTTTATGAGCGCCTGGCTTAACCTCTTTTTGCTGGTGGGGGTGATGCGTCCGGTGACCATCGCGGCGGCCCTGCTGGCGCTGCTGGCGGCGGGCATTAATATCAAAGACGCCCTGTGGCCGGGGCATGGGGTGTCTCTCTCGATCTCGGAGGGGCACAAGCCGGGGCTGTTCCGGCGCATGCGTGAGCTGCTAAAGCTAGAGAGTACGGTGGCACTGCTGCTGGGCACGGTGGTACTGGCACTGCTGGTGAACAGCTACGAGCTGCTCTGCACCTCGGGGCTGCCGATGGTCTACACCCGTATCCTCACCTTGGAGGCCTTGCCGACGGCGCAGTACTATCTCTACCTGCTGCTCTACAACCTGGTCTATGTGACGCCGCTGGCGGTGATTGTGCTGCTGTTTTCACTGGGGGTGGCGAAGGGCAAGTTACAGGCGCTGGGGGGGAGACTGTTAAAGCTGCTCTCCGGGCTGATGATGCTGGGGCTGGGACTGCTGCTATTGCTGGCGCCGGCCCTGCTCAATTCGCCGTGGAGCAGCCTGCTGGTGATCGCGCTGGCACTGCTGGTGACCCTGCTGTTTCGCCTGCGCTGGCAACAGCGCCACTAAAAGAAGCGGCGGTTTAACTTGCGCAGGGTGTTGAGCAGGGTGGTGAACTCGATGGCGGTCTGTTGCTCCAGTCGCTTTGCCCGCTCGTCCAGTTTGCGTAGCCGTTTTTTCGCGGCGTCCTGTCGGGTGGCTATGCCGATCACGTTGGCCTTGCCCTCCACCGGCAGGCGTAGCACTTGTTTGTCGAAACTCAGCCCCATATCCTCGATAAAGTCGTTGGCGTGAATGCGATCATCGGACCACAGGTTCATCGACAACACGCCGCCTGGGCTGAGGCGCTCGCGACAGGCATCAAAAAAGCTCATACCGATCACCGAGTAGGCGATCCCCCGGTCGAGAAAGGCATCGATCAAGATCAGGTCATACTCCCCCTGCTCCGGCGCCGCGTTGCGCATGAAGCTGCCCGCATCTTCGTAGAACAGCTGTAGCCGCGGCTCGTCCGGCAGGGCAAAGAACTGTTGCGCCACCTTATGCACCTCGGGGCGGAACTCCACCGCATCGATATGGCACTGGGGGTAGTGGTGCAGAAAAAACTTGGCCAGCGAGCCGCCGCCCAGCCCAACCATCAGGATGCGTTGCGGTGCCTCGCACAGCAGCAGGGCGGCACACATGGCGCGGGTGTAGCTGAGGGTGAGCTGGTAGGGGTCGCGCAGTAACATGCTGCTCTGTTTGGCATCGGTGCCAAAGTGCAGTGAGCGGGTGAGGCCATCCTCTACCACCTCGATCACCCCCAGATGATCCTGGCCCCGGTGAATCATCTGCCCCTGATACTTCTGCATTTTCGGTTTCCATCGCCTAAAGTTAATATGGCAAATTTGCGGTAATGTTGGTAGAAATACAAGAAAAAGAGGAAACACGTCATGCGCTATGTAGTCATCATCAATCTGGATTACCAGAACTATGAACACGGCAAGCTCAAGGCGTTGTTCGATACTATTAGCAAGGTGATGCAGGAGAAGGGTTTTCTGGTGGATGGGCGGCGCTTCACCATTGATGTTGACCCGGACGAGGCGCAGCATCTGGCACGCCTGGTGATTGAGGAGGTAGAGCAGAGCTACAACGCTGCCGGGGAGTCGATCTACGTCTACATTAAGGAGTTTTTCGGCTTCGAGGTGGAGAACGCCGTCAACCTGCTACTGCCGCCTGGCGATGATATCGAGGTGAGCGAACTGGAGGAGGTCGAGGGTATTAAGCTTATCGATTTTCTCAAAAAGTAGCTGGGTTTAGAAGCCCGTCCTCTAACTGGCATCATTAAGTTGGTTTCTCCCTGCTGTCCTGGTGTAGGACAAAGTCCGACTGTAATTCCTGCAATAACCCCCTAGTATTTGATTAACGGTGTGACCTTTTCTCATCGTTTCGGCTAGCGGCTGACTGCCCGGTTTCCACTTTACGGATGAGCGACGATATTGAGGTTGGAGGTATTCCCCATGCGTTACGGCATTATGATCAATCTGGATTATGAGAACCACGATGACGAAATTGTGATCTCCCTGTTCCAGCGTATTCGCCAGTCGTTGGAGAGTCATGGCTTTCGCCTTGATGGACGCGTTTTTACCACGAGTCTTGCAGAGGATGAGGCCACCGCACTGGCCCGTCTGGTGCTCGATGAGCTAGAGGCCCGGCAGGCGATGAGTGGTAATAGTATTTACTCCTATATAAAGACGTTCTACGGCTTTGATATCGGCCGGGTGAAGAACCTGCTTTTACCGGATGCCAATGCCGTGGCGGTAGAGGAGTACGCTAGAGACGATGCCGCTGAGGGGCACTACCTGCAAGCCTGTTAATAAGTTGTCGTAATTTTATGCCCCAGTCCGGGCAGGCTGTTATTATTGCGACACAATTTTCGAACAAGGCTGACTGTATTATGGGGGCGATGCCCTGGCGGGAGGCGATGGTGTTACGTCGTAACCGCCGCGCCAAATACGTACGACTCAAGATCCACCCGCCCGGCCGGGTAGAGGTGGTGGTGCCGCACGACTTTGATGAGCGCGGCCTGCCCAGAATCCTTGAACAGCATACCGCCTGGGTTGAGGAGCGACTGCGACACCTGAGCGGTGTTCACGCCGAGGCCCTGACTCCCCCCACTGAACTTACGCTAGCAGCGATTGAGGAGTCGTGGCGACTGGAGTATCTACCGCGCCGTGCCACTCGTAATAGCTGTGTTGAACGCCGCGGTGGACTGCTGGTGATCAGTGCCGATAGCGATGAGCAGCGACGTGAGTTGCTTAAGCGGTGGCTAGCCCGCAAGGCGAAACAGCACTTGATCCCGTGGCTGCAACAGACCAGCGAGGAGCTGGCGTTACCCTTTAATCGGGTGACTATTCGCTGTCAGCGCACCCGCTGGGGAAGCTGCTCGGCGAAGGGGGATATAAACCTCAACTATGCACTACTGTTTCTGCCCCCTGACCCAGTACGCTATCTCTTTGTGCATGAGCTCTGTCACACCGTTCATCTCAACCACTCGTCACGCTACTGGGCCCTGGTAGCGAGCAAGGAGCCTCACTTTAAAATCATGGAAAAGGCACTGAAGCAGGCGGCGCATGAGGTGCCCGCCTGGCTGCATCAGCCTTTTAGTGGTGAACAGCTAGGGGGGTGATATGGTGGGGGGTGATCTCATCGATACCCTCGAAGAACTCCACCACCCCGGTCTCTACCGAATATTCCGCTCCCACAATGTGTAGCCCCTCGTGTTCGATGAGTTGCTCCAGTGTTTCCGAACCGCGACGTAACTGGTTTACTGAGGCCCGCACATTGGCTCGGGTGGCATGGTGGTGCAGGGTCTCTTTCTGCTGCCATAACTCCGTGGGTATAAAAGATTCAACCGAGGGGCGGATGCGGTCCACAAAGGCCTTGATATTCAGGGACTGTTCTTCTGTGGGCCGTTGCATCTCTTCAATGGTGGCGCGCGAGGCCGACTATATCCGCTATGTTCTGGAGCACTGTAACGGCAACCGAACTCAGGCGGCACAGATCCTGGGGATTGACCGTGTCTCCCTGTGGCGTAAGCTGAAGAAATATGACCTGACCGAGGAAGACTAATGAACGAGGTGAGTGATGCAAAAGATTGAGAATGGAAATCAGGTGCCAGAGTCTATCTGGCTGCGAGGTCTCTATATGTTGCTATTCGGACTGCTCTATAGCGTTGCCGAGGTGGTGTTATGGACGGTGGTGCTGGTGCAGTTTATCTATCGAATATTTAACGATGAAACGCAGCCACGGCTGCTGGAGCTGGGGGCCTCGGTCGCCCAGTACATCTATCAGGTACTGCGTTTTCTTAGCTTTAATACCGAGGTGATGCCTTTTCCCTTTAGTGACTGGCCCGTGCTGACAGACGACGGCGAGTGATGGTGTCGTTGAAACCTGCATTAATGCCTCTGTAGTTGGCGGTTTGGAGAACCGGTGCCGCGGAAACCGTTTACAACTGTCTGGCGAGGCGTATTTGCCGCTCAGTGTTAGTTACAGATCCCCTTCATTATGCGACTGACATCAGCAACGTAGTCTTGATCTTCGTGACCGATGTGGTGGGTCAACCAGCTGCTGAGGAATTCTGATAGCTCTGTGGAGATATGCTCACCGGATTGGTGCTGTTGCGTCATGAGGTCGAGACGCCCGAGAAAACGCTGGTGGAGTTTGATATGAGTCTCGGTAAACAGGTAGTTGGCGGCATGCATCAGCTCTTCCTCAAATTTGAAGTGTTCAGCCACATATTCCCGCATTCTCTCAAGCACATCATCAATGACCGCGTATTCGCTATTGGCTGATGAGCTGTGCAGGTCGTTAATCATTGAGACGATTTTTCGGTGCTGAAAATCGATCAGCTCAATGCCCGTGTTAAAACTGTCGTCCCAACTAATGTGTGTCATGCCGTTCCCCTTGAAAGCTTTCTGACAACAGAATGAACTTTGTTTGTGCCGGGTGTCGCACCCCGCTGTTGTCAGTTTGAGTTATTTAACTTGTTGTAAAAATAGAAATAAATTAATGATTATGTATGAATTTTTATTATTCCTTACTTAGTTATTTGTCTTTTTATGTAATTTTTATAGTGGTGTCGCTTGGTGCTCACAGCGTAAGCCTATCACCTGCTGGCTTTTGTGACTGAGTATACAAATCCTAGTTCATGCAGGGAATATAACTGTAGGCCGTTAATGACAACAACGTAAGAAAAAGCCTACTTATTATGTTGTTTTTGCTGTTCTGACGGGTAATGCAAGATTGAGTGGGGGAACGCTCCGTGGGTTGAGATTTTCTCTGCTTAGCCGTATTGGTGGCGGCCGCGCTGTAACCGTTTGTATTGGCGTACCATCATCAGCGCCTTGCGCACCGTGGGGAGGTCGATGCACTCCACCTTGAGACAGATGTGTAGACTTATGCCGTATTCGCCCTTCTCGCCAATCTCGATAATGTTTTGCTGTGGTTGCTCCTCGTCCCACTCTTTTGCCCAGGCGGCGGGGGTGAAGAGGGTGGCATCCCAGTGAACCTCTCGTCCCTCAAAGGGGCCGGCAAAGCGCAGCCGCAATTTCTCGCTACCGGGCGGGTCGAGTAGCTCAGCCTCGGCAAGAAGGTCTGGGTTGTGGCTTGAATTTATCGGCATTAGACGGCATCTTTAGCGGTAGACGATTCATCATACCGCAGCCCTGTGAGACCCGCATGAATACACCCAAGATCAATACCGCTATTCCCAAACGCCGTTACCAGCTGGGTGATTTCTCGATCACCATCCTCGGTGATGTGGAGAGCGGTGACGGTAATGACTATCGCTACGTCTTTGCCATGGTGCAGGACGGCAAGAGCGACCCCAGCCTCTACATCACGGCGATCAGGGTGGCGGGGAGTGAGGAGTACACCCTGCGGCTTATTGCCCCCAATATGGAGCGCGACCTCGATACCTCACCGGCATGGCGTGACCTTGACCACTTCTGTGAGCAGGGGATCTCGGTAGCGCAGCAGATCCTGGGATTGAAGGACGAATTTCCGCATCGCCTGATGTAGCTAACCCATTGTTATTATTGAAATAATAGTGTTGTAATATTATTGTCACATTCGCGCACTATGATGCGCGCATGAGCGAATCCACTACAGCCCCTGCACGACGCCTCGACGCCGCTGCCGACTCCCGCCACCGCTGGCGCATGTTAAAAGATCGCATGGCGCGCCACGGCGTTGCCTTTGGCGGTATTAGCGTGATCATCGCCATCGTGTTGATCTTCTTCTATCTCCTTTATGTGGTCTTCCCACTGTTTGTCCCCGCCAGCAGCGAGGCGGTGGCCAGTTACGCGCTCCCCGGTGAGGGCAAGACCCTCTATATGGAGATGGAGGAGCATGGCAGCATCGCTGTGCGTTATACCGATGCAGGTGAGGCACTGTTCTTCGATTCTGCCGATGGCACGGTGTTGGCGCAGATCGCCATGGCGGGCATCGGTGAGGCGACGATTAGCAGCCTCGCCGAGGGGATCCCCGGTAACCATCAGCTGGCCCTGGGTCTGAGTGATGGCCGTGTGTTGATGGTGCAGCACAAGTTCTCCATCAGCTATCCCAATGACGTGCGCACCGTTACGCCGCGTGTTTTCTACCCCTACGGTGAAGAGCCGCTGGAGGTCGCTGACGACGGCATGGCGCTACACCGCCTGGCGATGAGCGATGGCGAGGATCAACTACTGCTAGCCGCCATCGATGCCGAGGGCAAACTGCATCTGGTGAAATTCCTCAAAGAGACCTCGATGCTCGACGATGAGGTGAGCCTGGAGCGCGAGGGTGAGCTGCTGGACGATGAGGGGGTAAGCATCGACTATCTGCTGCTGGAGCCTTCACAGCGACACCTCTATCTTGCCGCCAGCAGTGGTGAGCTGCTGCACTACGATATCAGTGATGAGGAGGCCCATCTGCAGGAGCGGGTGCGTCTCACCCCCAAGGGACAGGGGCTTAGCACACTGGAGATGCTGGTGGGTGGCTACTCACTGCTTGCAGGTAGCGACCAGGGCGAGGTGATTCAGTGGTTCCCGGTACGCGATGAGCACAACAACTATAAGCTGACCCAGATTCGCAGCTTTGCCTCACAACAGCAGGGGATCTCCAGCATCGCCACCGAGGAGCGCCGCAAGGGCTTCCTCGCCGCCGATGACTCGGGGCGTGTCGGTATTTACCACACCACCGCCCACCGTACGATTATGGTGGAGCAGGTCTCCGATGCCCCCATTACCACCCTCAGCAGCTCCCCCCGCTCCAATGCCTTCCTCGCCGAGGATGCGAAGGGACGCATGCACTACTGGCGTGTAGAGAACGAGCACCCGGAGGTCTCCTGGTCGTCGCTGTGGGGGCAGGTGCATTACGAGGGCTATGAGAAACCGGATTACATCTGGCAGTCCTCCTCCGCCAGTAACGATTTTGAGCCCAAGTTCAGTCTTACCCCGCTGGCCTTCGGCACCCTCAAGGCCGCCTTCTACGCGATGTTGATCGCGATCCCGCTGGCGATCTGCGGTGCCATCTTTGCGGCCTACTTTATGGCCCCGAAAATGCGCAAGGTGGTCAAACCGACCATCGAGATCATGGAGGCGCTGCCTACCGTTATCCTCGGCTTCCTCGCCGGACTGTGGCTTGCGCCGGTGCTGGAGAATCATCTACCGGCGATCTTCGTGCTGCTGATGCTGCTGCCGGTGAGTGTACTGCTCTTCGGCTACGGCATGCACCGCCTGCCGCGTGATATTCGTGCACGCATTCCTGAGGGGTGGGAGGCGGCCTTCCTGATCCCGGTAATGGTCGGCGTCACCTGGTTCAGTTTCACCATGAGCCTGCCGATGGAGCACCTCTTCTTCGGTGGTGATATGCGCTCCTGGTTGAGTAACGAAATGGGTATTCCCTATGACCAGCGTAACTCCATGGTGGTCGGTATTGCGATGGGCTTTGCGGTGATCCCCACCATCTTCTCCATCGCCGAGGATGCGATCTTCAGCGTCCCCAAGCACCTTACCTTCGGCTCGCTGGCGCTGGGTGCCACGCCGTGGCAGACCCTGGTGCGGGTGGTCATTCTTACCGCCAGCCCCGGTATCTTCTCGGCGGTGATGATCGGCATGGGGCGTGCTGTTGGCGAGACCATGATCGTATTGATGGCCACCGGCAATACCCCGGTGATGGACTTCAGTATGTTCCAGGGGATGCGCACCCTCTCCGCCAATATCGCGGTGGAGATGCCCGAGGCGGAGGTGGCGAGCAGCCACTACCGCATTCTGTTCCTCGCCGCGCTGGTGCTCTTTATGTTCACCTTTGTCTTTAACACCCTGGCCGAGATCGTGCGTCAGCGGCTGCGTCGCAAATACAGCAGCCTGTAACCGGAGCGGATGATGAATGATATAAAAAAATGGTTCCGTAGCGGCTCGCCCTGGGTCTGGATGAATGCCGGGGCGGTCACCGCCAGCATCGTAATGGTGGCGGCACTGATTATTCTGATCGCGGTGCGTGGTCTCGGTCACTTCTGGGCCAAGCCGATTTTCGAGGCGGAATATGTCGAGGCCGATGGCAGCAGCATTCGTCTTATTGGCGAGGTTCACGACACCGAGATCGTACCGGCCGAGCGCCTGCGTGATTCGGGTGTGCAGGTCGACAAAGGTATCGACAGTCTGCGTCGCTTCCTGGTGAAGACCGGCAACCGCGATACCGGCGGTCTCGATTTTCGCTGGGTCCTGGAGCCACAGCTCAAGAGCAAGCGTTATCCTGAGGAGTTGATCGCGCTGGAGCGTTACGAGTGGGGGAATTTCTACGGGTATCTCAAGAGTGTTAAGCAAAACGGTGAGCTGGTAGCGGAGGGGGAGTCTGCCTGGGAGGCTCTGCAGCAACGCCTTGAGCGGGCCGAAGGACTACATGCTCAGATCAGAGAGATCGAGAAGGACGCCATCGGTGCGGTGAACTACAAGATGGAGCGCCTGCGCCTGAAGGGACGTGGCCTTGAGTTGCAGGGCGAGCAGCCGGGTAGTAGTAAATTTAACGTGCTTGATGAAGAGCGTGCCGTACTACAGCTTGAGTATGAGGGGCTGCAAAAGAATTTAAACGAGCTGCTGGAACAGGTTAGACGCGACAGCATTATGGCCGAGGTAATGGATGGCCGGGTGGTGGAGATATCGCTGGCGCAGATGGTGCGCGCCTACCGCCCCAACGCCATGGGCATCTTCAGCAAGATCGGATTTTATTTCAGCAAGTTGTGGGAGTTTGTCAGTGACGACCCGCGCGAGGCGAATACCGAGGGCGGTATCTTCCCGGCGATCTTCGGCACCGTGTTGATGGTGATCCTGATGTCGATCTTCGTCACCCCCTTCGGTGTGGTCGCCGCGGTCTATCTGCGCGAGTACGCAAAGCAGGGACCACTGACCCGCACCATTCGCATCGCGGTGAATAACCTCGCCGGTGTGCCATCGATTGTCTACGGTGTGTTCGGCCTTGGTTTCTTCGTCTATTTCCTCGGCGGTAATATCGATCAGCTGTTCTTCCCCGAGTCACTGCCGGCCCCGACCTTCGGTACCCCCGGTCTGTTGTGGGCCTCATTGACCATGGCGATCCTCACCGTACCGGTGGTGATCGTGGCAACGGAAGAGGGGCTGTCGCGCATCCCCCGTGCTATTCGTGAAGGCTCAATGGCGCTGGGTGCCACCAAGGCCGAGACCCTGTGGCGCACCGTGTTGCCGATGGCAAGTCCCGCGATGATGACCGGTCTTATCCTTGCCGTGGCCCGTGCCGCCGGTGAGGTCGCGCCGCTAATGCTGGTCGGGGTGGTCAAGCTGGCCCCCTCGCTGGGGCTGGACGGCAATGCCCCGTTCCTCCATCTGGACCGCAAATTTATGCACCTCGGTTTCCACATCTTTGATGTCGGTTTCCAGAGCCCCAACGTCGAGGCGGCACGGCCGCTGGTCTACGCCACCGCACTGTTGCTGGTGCTGGTGATCGTGCTACTCAATCTGGCGGCCATCGCCATCCGAAATCACCTGCGTGAGAAGTATCGCGCCCTGGAACATTAAGCGAGATTTTACGATGACAGAATCCACTGCCATTACCCACGGTGTCGATATCAGTTCGCTGGACCGTGAGCCGCGCCACCTCAGTCTGCAGGATGAGCAGCTCTGCCTGGAGGTCAAAGACCTCAACCTCTACTACGGGGAGAAGCAGGCGCTGACCAACGTCAATATGCAGATCCCCAAGCAGCGCGTGTCGGCCTTTATCGGCCCCTCCGGTTGCGGTAAGTCGACTCTGCTGCGCTGCTTTAATCGCATGAACGACCTGGTCGACGGGGTACGCATTGAGGGCAAGATCGAGATTGACGGTGAGGATATGTATAACCCGCACGTTAACGTCGCCGAGCTGCGTCGTCGTGTCGGCATGGTGTTCCAGAAGCCCAACCCCTTCCCCAAATCGATCTACGAAAACGTCGCCTACGGTCTACGCATTCAGGGCAATCCCGGCAAGCGTGAACTTGACGAGGTGGTGGAGAAGGCGCTGAAAGGGGCCGCCCTGTGGGATGAGGTCAAGGATCGCCTGCACGACTCGGCGCTCGGTCTTTCCGGTGGTCAGCAGCAGCGTCTGGTGATCGCCCGTGCCATCGCCATCGAACCCGAGGTGTTGCTGCTGGACGAACCGGCCTCGGCGCTGGATCCGATCTCGACGTTAAAAATCGAGGAGTTGATCTACGAGCTTAAGGATCGTTACACCATTGTCATCGTCACCCACAACATGCAGCAGGCGGCGCGTGTTTCCGACTATACTGCCTTTATGTTTATGGGCGAGCTGGTGGAGTTTGGTGATACCGATACGCTATTTACCAACCCGCGCAAGAAACAGACCGAAGATTACATCACCGGACGTTACGGCTAAAACAATAAAGCATCAGGTGAATGGAGAGAGGAAGAGTAAAATGAATATCGGCCAACATATTTCCCAGCAGTTTAATGCTGAGCTGGAAGACATCCGCAACCGTGTGATGGCGATGGGGGGACTGGTAGAGCAGCAGCTCACGGATGCCATCACGGCACTGGTCGATGGCAACCCGACACTCGGTGAGCAAGTGATCACTAACGACCACAAGGTAAATGGACTTGAGGTGAGTATCGATGAGGAGTGCAGTCGCGTGTTGGCTCGTCGCCAGCCCACTGCCGGTGACCTGCGTCTGGTGGTCGCGGTGATCAAGACCATTACCGATCTGGAACGCATCGGTGATCAGGCCGAACGTGTCGGTCGCATGGCAGTACGCCTGGCTGATGCCGAGATTAAGCAGAGCCACTATGTCGAGTTGCAGCATATCGGTAACCACGTGCGTGAGATGCTGCACGACGCCCTCGATGCCTTTGCCCGCATGGATGCCGAGGCGGCACTGGCGGTGGCCCGCGAAGATGTGAAGGTCGATAAAGAGTACGAGTCGATTATGCGCCAGCTGATGACCTATATGATGGAAGACCCGCGCACCATCACCCGCGTGCTCGACGTGATGTGGGCCGCCCGCGCGCTGGAGCGTATTGGCGATCACGCCGGTAATATCTGTGAGTATGTGATCTATCTGGTGAAGGGCAAGGATGTGCGCCACGTCAGTTTGGATCAGATGGAGGAAGAGGTGCGTAGCGAGCGCTAGTTGCCCACTGCGACCCCTGTAAAAAAGCGGGCGTTGCCCGCTTTTTTATTGCCCTTGCAATCATCCAGACAGTTGCATAGTTTAATAGGGAAGCAACAACCGGGCAGCCCTATGTCAAAAATAAAACTTTCCGACCTCTTCTACGTCGCCGAATCGACGACCCATGGTAAGGGACTGTTCGCCAAACGGGCGATCAAAAAGGGTGAGTACATGGGTAGCTACAAGGGGCCGCTCTGTTATGACCTAAAGACTGGTGGCCCGCACGTATTATGGGTAGAGAATGAAGAGGGGATCTGGGTGGGGCGTGACGGGCGCAATATCCTGCGCTACATGAATCACCACGATACACCCTGTGCCGAGTTCGACGGCTTCGACCTTTTTGCCTTGAAGGATATTGCCCGAGGGGCGGAGATCTTCATTCACTACGGTGAGGAGTTTGTTGAGGCGATTGCGGAGGGCTGATAGGCCCTCCTGTTTAAAACTTCCTATTTTGTCAGCAGAAATTCCAGCAACGCCTTTTGGGCGTGCAGGCGATTCTCGGCCTGATCCCATACCACGCTCTGCTTGCCGTCAATTACGCTGGCGCTCACCTCTTCGCCGCGGTGGGCGGGGAGACAGTGGAGGAATAGCGCATCATCATTGGCGCAGGCCATGATCCCATCATCCACCATGAAACCGGCGAAGGCCTTTTCGCGGATCGCCTGCTCCTCTTCCTGGCCCATGCTGGCCCAGACGTCGGTGGTGATGAGGTCGGCACCCTCGGCGGCGGCTTTAGGGTCGCGCACGATTTCTACACAGTCACCGGCGGCTTCCAGCACACCCTGATCCGGGTCATAGCCCTCAGGACAGGCAGCCTTGAGTTTGAAGCCGAACTGGCGTGCGGCGTTGATGTAGGAGTGGCACATGTTGTTGCCGTCCCCGATCCACGCCACGGTCTTGCCGGCAATCGGGCCGCGGTGCTCGACGTAGGTCTGCACGTCGGCCAGCAGCTGGCAGGGGTGGTACATGTCGGTCAGCGCGTTGATCACCGGCACTTCAGAGTTAGCTGCGAAGGTCTCGACGGTGGCCTGATCGAAGGTGCGAATCATTACCGCATCGACCATGCGTGAGATGACGCGCGCGCTGTCCTCAATCGGTTCACCACGCCCTAACTGGGTGTCGCTGGGTGAGAGGAACAGGGCGTGCCCACCGAACTGGGTCATACCGGTCTCGAAGCTGACGCGGGTACGGGTGGAGGATTTCTCGAAGATCATCGCCAGGGTCTGGTTTTTGAACGGCTCGTAGATCTCCTTGCGCTTGACCATCGCCTTGAGTTCGATGGCGCGCGAAATCAGCCCGTTAAGCTCGTCGCTGCTGAGATCCAGCAGGCTAAGAAAGTGTCGTGTTGCCATAAGACTAAAATCCGTTACTTGTCGCCGTTGGCGGCGAAATCGTTAATCAGGGTGGTGACGCTGCTAACCAGCTGCTCAGCCTCGTCGTTGCTCATCACCAGTGGCGGCAGCAGGCGCACGGTGTTGCCAGCCGCGACATTGATCAGCAGGCCGCGCTCCAGCGCCATGCCAACCAGCTCACCACAGGGGCGGTCCAGCTCGATGCCGACCATCAGCCCCTTGCCGCGAATATCAGTAATATATTCCTGCTCGCTCAACGCCAGCTTAAAGCCATTGAGTAGCTGCTCTCCAAGTGCCTCAGCACGCTCGACCAGCTTCTCACCGACCAAGGTATCGACTACGGCGAGGCCAGCGGCACAGGCCAGCGGATTGCCGCCGAAGGTGGAGCCGTGGTGGCCCGGCTGGAACAGCTCGGCCGCGGCGCCTTTGGCAAGGCAGGCACCAATCGGCACACCGTTGCCCAGACCCTTGGCCAGGGTCATGACATCGGGGCTGATGGCGTTGTGCTGGAAGGCGAACATTCTGCCGGTGCGGCCCATGCCGGTCTGGATCTCATCAAGCATCATCAACCAGCCATTTTCATCACAGAGACTGCGCACTTCATTTAAATAGTTGTCGGCGGGCACATGCACGCCGCCTTCGCCCTGAACCGGCTCTACCAGCACAGCGACCACGTTGGTGCTGTGCTTGGCGATGTTTTCCAGCGCCTCGATATCATTGTAGGGGGCACGCACAAAGCCCTTTACCAGCGGCTCGAAGCCGGCTTGGACCTTGCGATTGCCGGTGGCGCTGAGGGTGGCGAGGGTGCGGCCATGGAAGCTGTGTTCCATCACGATGATGGTGGGCTCTTCGATACCCTGATTGTGGCCGTGCAGGCGCGCCAGCTTGATCGCCGCCTCGTTGGCCTCGGCCCCCGAGTTGCTGAAGAAGACCTTGTCCATGCCGGCCAGCGCCGTCAGCTTCTCGCCCAGCGCTTCCTGGTTGGCGATGCCGTAGAGGTTGGAGGTGTGGAGCAGTTTCTCAGCCTGGGTGCAGATCGCCTGTTTCAGTGCCGGGTGGGCGTGGCCGAGGTTGCATACCGCGATACCGCTCAGCGCATCGAGGTAGCGCTTGCCTTCGGTATCCCACAGGGCGCAGCCTTCTCCCTTTTCAAAGGTGACCGGCAGGCGGGCGTAGGTGCTCATCAGTGCATTCGACATGGTGTGGTTCAACTCACTCTCTGGGCGTCTGTTTTCGCCCTAAAAACAAAAATGGCAGTCTCTAAAGAGAGACTGCCATTTGGCAGATTGGGGATTTTACCCCCTGTCCGCAGTGGTGGCAAATCGCCAAACCGCCCCGATTTGGGGGAGTTTGTCCGGGATCAGGCGGCGAAATTTTGTGCCGCGAAATCCCAGTTCACCAAATTCCAGAACGCCTCCACATATTTGGGGCGGGCATTGCGGTAGTCGATGTAGTAGGCATGCTCCCACACATCGCAGGTCAGCAGCGGGGTCTGGCCGCTGGTGAGCGGGCATCCGGCGTTGGAGGTGTTGACGATCTCCACGCTGCCATCACTGTTTTTCACCAGCCAGGTCCAGCCTGAGCCGAAGTTGGTAGCGCAGGAGGTGGCGAACTTCTGCTGGAACTCACCGAAGGAGCCGAAGGCGGCATTAATTGCCCCGGCCAGATCACCGCCGGGCTCACCGCCACCATTGGCGGCCATGCAGTTCCAGTAAAAGGTGTGGTTCCACACCTGGGCGGCGTTGTTAAAGATGCCACCGGCCGGGGCCGAAGTGATGATCTCCTCCAGGCTCTTGCCCTCAAACTCGGTGCCGGGCACCAGGTTGTTGAGATTGGCCACATAGGTGGCGTGGTGCTTGTCGTGGTGGAACTCCAGCGTCTCGGCAGAGATGTGGGGCTCCAGGGCATTCTTGGCGTAGGGAAGCTCGGGCAGTTCGTAGGCCATGGTGTTACTCCTGTTATCACTCTCAATGTTGTGTTGTCGATATCAATACATGAAGGATCATTCTTGATCCGATAGCCATGATATTTGGTAAAAGGTAGTGCAATTCAAGGGGGGTGTACAGTTCAGGTGAAACACTGCTGTGTAGGAATTTTTACCCTGGCAACTAACAGCACTAATAGAATCCCCGCATAGAGCAGAGGCTCCACCGATAACACCTTCACCAGCATCAGGTTATGCGCCACTGCACCGATGGCGATGGGGTAGACCAGTTTGTGCAGCCGCAGCCAGTTTCGGCCGAGGCGGCGCATCCATTTGTTAGTTGAGGTGACAGCCAGCGGGATGAGCAATAGAAAACTAACCATGCCGATGGTGATGTAGGGGCGCTTGATGATGTCGGCCCAGATCTCCGGCCAGTAGAAGAACTGATCCAGCACGATGTAACTGCTTAAATGCAGGAGTGCATAGAAGAAGGTGTAGAGGCCGAGCATGCGCCGCAGGCGCATTGGCCAGCGCCAGCCGCTGAGCCTGCGCAGCGGGGTGACGGTGAGAGTGATAAGCAGAAAGCGCAGTGCCCAGTCGCCGAGTGAGCGGGTGATGGTTTCGATGGGGTTGGCACCTAGTCCGCCATTCAGTGCACCATACCCCAGCCAGAGGAGGGGCAGCAGTGCGGCAATAAAAACAATAATTTTGATGTAAACCGCTTTCATATGATCTAAACCGTAGGTCAGGGTGCGACAGCTCCCTGACGATGTGTCGGAATGGGTCACGTAGCAAATGCAACGTGACCTACGAAAACCTAAAAATGCTTCTTCAGGTCCATGCCACGGTAGAGCTGTGCCACCTGCTCGGCATAGCCGTTGAAGGGCAGCGTCTCGCGCTTCAGGAATTCGCCGATGCGCCGCTCGCGTTTCTGGCTCCAGCGCGGATGATCGACCGTTGGATTGACGTTGGAGTAGAAGCCGTACTCGCGCGGATTGCTGCGGTTCCAGGTTGATTGCGGTATGGTCTCACTAAAGCGAATGGCGACGATGGACTTGATGCTCTTAAAACCGTATTTCCACGGCACCACCAGTCGTAGTGGTGCACCGTTCTGTTTCGGCATCTCTTTGCCGTAGAGGCCGACGGCCAGCAGAGTGAGTGGGTTCATCGCCTCGTCCATGCGTAGCCCCTCGCGGTAGGGCCAATCTAAAATCGGGCGACGCTGCCCCGGCATCTGCTTTGGGTCGTGCAGGGTGACGAACTCCACGTACTTCGCCTTTGAGGTCGGCTTGAAGCGCTTGATGAGGTCGGCCAGCGGGAAGCCGACCCAGGGGATCACCATCGACCACGCCTCGACGCAGCGCAGGCGGTAGATGCGCTCCTCCAGCGGGTGGGGTTTGAGGATGTCTTCCAGATTAAATTTGCCGGTGATCTCCGCCTCGCCCTCAATGGTTACCGACCACGGATCGGTCTTGAGCTTGTGTGCGTATTTGGCCGGGTCGCCCTTACCGGTGCCGAACTCATAGAAGTTGGTATAGCCGGTGATATCTTCAAGGGCGTTGAGTTTTTCGCTCGTACTAAAGGGACTCTTCTTAAATGCCCCCAAAGAGCGAGAGCTTGTCGCTGCGATCACCTCACGCTGTGGCAGCAGCAGGCCACCGGTGGTGAGTAGGGCGGTGCCTGCTGCGGCCATACCGAGAAAGCGGCGGCGCTCTGCATAGACACTCTCGGAGGTGATCTCCGAGGGTTTGATATCGTTAAGTTTTTTGATCAGCATGGCCGTTACCTCGTTTAGTTAGGCATGAAACGCTTGCGCAGCCAGTAGTCGATACTGACATAGTTACCGGCCCCGATGAAGAACAGCACCAGCAGCATTACAAAGTAGGTGGCGGCAAATTCGATGCCGTTGTTCAGCACGACAAAACTGCCGTTGTCGGTGAGCCAGTCGTAGTTGCCGTATTCACGCAGGATCTCCTTCGCCTTGTCCAGCCGCTCGATGGCACCGATGGTGCGCTCATTGGCGAACAGGCTGCCGGTTCCCTCGGCGATGGCGAGCCAGCCGTTTTTCATGTGTACCGTGACGGCGGCGACGATCATGGTAATCATCAGCGGGATGGCGATAGTGCGCAGGGCAAAACCGAAGAGTAGAAAGATTGCGCCGAAGATCTCGGTATAGGTCGCCAGGTAGGCCAGCAGGGTGGGGAAGGGAAGCCCCAGCCCCCACTCGGCATTGCCGAACCAAGCGATGGTGCCTTCCATATTGGAGAGCTTATTGGTGCCAGCCATCCAGAAGATGGGGGCGAGATAGAGACGCAACAGCAGCGGGCCGAGAAAATCAGCGAAGCGGGTTTTATCTAGCAGGGTGTGGGCCTTCTGTGCGGTGCTAATGATCATCTCTCTTCTCCCTGTTTAGATCCTGGTGCCAAGAATGATGTCGCGCCGTTTCAGGTCGCGCAGGATCTCGCTGCCACCGTCGACCACGGTTTGCGGATTGGGGTGTTGCAGCTCGGTGGCGATCTGATGCAGTAGCTGTTCGCCACTCTTTTTCGGTTGCTCGGTGAGCAGTTGCAGCAGTCGTGCAGTGACCGGGTTGAGCTCGATAAAACCGACCCGGTCCTGCGAGTCGCGATAGACCAGCAGGTGGGTTGGCGTTTCATCGGTCTGCTGCGGAATATGGTCTGGGCCGATTTGATGTACCGCATACTGGTAGCTGAGGATGTGGGTGAGCGGTGACAACAACGGCATGCCGCTCAGCAGGTCACCGTGGATGTTGCAGTCTGGAAGATTATCCTCGGCGGTCAGCAGCTCCAGTTCGATCCACTCGTAATGGGCCAGCTGCAACATAAAGGGGTAGTCGGCCTCGCGCTCACCACGTTCATCCTGCAGGTAGTGCAGAAACTCCCGTGGCATCTCGTGAAATAGCGGGGTGCGGGCACGGTGGGTGGCGAAGTAGTCGCGCACCAGGGCGTGCCACTTCTCATCGTCGTGCAGCTGGCGCAGTACCGGAAAGGCGTTACTGAGAAAGTCGTGAATATTGTTGTAGAACAGCTCCTCATAAACATCCATGCGGCGCGGCTCGACATCGGCAGGGGCAGGTGCGTTTTGCGGGTCGCGAATGCGCGCGGCGAAGGCGTACTGCTGCTGTATGAAGCCGGGCTGTTCTGCTCGATTAGGCGCGCTTTGCATGATGCTCACTCCATTTTTTCTGATAACCGCTGATCTGCCCGACCTCGGTAAGCAGCTCTTCCAGCGGCGGCAGGTTGAAGTCGCGCTCCAGCAGGGTGGGGCGCACACCGTACTGTTGATAGGTGTGCTCCAGCAGCTGCCATACCGGGTCGTTGATCGGCGCGCCGTGGGTGTCGATGAGGAGGTCTTCTTCTTCAACATAATGTCCCGCCACATGGATATAGGCGATGCGCTCGCCGGGCAGCGCCTGGAGAAATTCGTCGGCATCGTAGCCATGGTTAATGCTGTTCACGTAGATGTTGTTGACATCCAGCAGCAGGTCGCAGTCGGCCTCGGCCAGCACCGCGTTTACAAAGTCGATCTCCGCCATCTCCTGACCGGGGGCAGCGTAGTAGGAGACGTTCTCGATGGCGATGCGCTGCTCAAGAATATCCTGTACCCGGCGAATGCGTGCGGCCACATGGTGTACCGCCTCCTCGGTAAAGGGGATAGGCATCAGATCGTAAAGCTGGCCATCGTCACTGCAGTAGCTCAGGTGCTCGCTATAGAGCGGGGCCTGATGCTCGGTCATAAAGGCCTTGAGGCGATGGATAAAGGTCTCGTCCAGCGGCGCAGGGCCGCCGACCGAGAGGGAGAGCCCGTGCAGCACCATCGGGGTGCGCTCGGTGAAGGCTCGAAATTGTCTGCCTAGCGCACCGCCGATCCCCATCCAGTTTTCGGGAGCGACTTCCATGAAATCGACAGGCGCTGTTGGCAGTGCCGCCAGCGACCCCATCAGGGGCCGTCGCAGGCCAAGGCCGGCGCCGGTGATTGGGGTGTTATGTTGTCCCATCTCTCCGGCTCCCGCTTACTTGTTGGCGCCGCATTTGGCTTCGCCGCACTTGGCCTCCTGAATTGGCTTGGCCACAGCTTTATTTGCACCGCACTCGCCTTCAGCAGTCTTCTTGGCGGCCTTGTTGGCACCGCACTCGGCCTCGTTCACGCCCTTGTTGGCACCGCACTGGCCTTCAGCTCCCTTGGCATCGGCCACCATGTAGCCGCTGGCCAGCGCACTCATGGCGAAGGGGTTTACATCGGCCTGAGCCGGGGTGGCGATCAGGGTGGCGGCCAGGGCGATACCGGCGACATTGGCTACTAGCGCGACAGGTTTAATGGTTTGCTTGCTCATGGTCTTATCCTCTTAGGTTTAAAGTTGTCGGCGGTGGGTCATCCCTTCCGCTTGAGGGTAATAATGGCAGCGCGTGATCACGCGGGTTTCACGTAATCTTCACTTTTCTATCACGCGATATAACGCAGAGAGGCACCGGGTTCGTAAATGTCATATTTTGACGGTATAACCTGTTGTTTTATTTGGTGTATTATGTGTTTCTTATAAACATGGATGTGGCCATTCCGTTTACTTCATCGTGCTGTGGAATGGCGAAAGTGGAAATTGGTAATTCGTTGATAATAAAGGACTTTATGCGCCATTTGAGGCTTCTTTTCGTCGGCTTTTCTCTGTTGATGTTGCAGGGAACGGCACAGGCACAGAGTAAGGGGGAGCCGATCCTGCCGATCTCCCCCCCTGACTTCACTGCAGTTCAAAGGGCGCAGATCGCCTTGGGAAGGTCGCTGTTCAGTGATCCTCGTCTCTCTCACGATAACAGCACCAGTTGCGCCAGCTGTCACAGTCTCGATATGGGCGGTGCGGATGGACGACGTGTTTCCATTGGCATCAAGGGGGCGATGGGGACGGTTAACGCACCAACGGTGATCAACAGCGGGTTGAATCTCGCCCAGTTCTGGGATGGTCGTGCCGCGACACTGGAGGAGCAGGCGGCAGGGCCGGTGCATAATCCGCTTGAGATGGGCTCCAACTGGGGCGAAGTGCTGGAAAAGTTGCGGCACGATGAGACCTATCCCAGCCGTTTTGACTCTCTCTATGAACAAGGTATGACGGCTGAGAATATTCAGCATGCTATTGCCCTGTTTGAGAAGTCACTGGTGACGCTGGATGCCCCCTTCGATCGATTCCTGCGTGGTGATGAAAAAGCGATCTCCGATGAGGCAAAACGTGGCTACCGTCTGTTTAAATCCTACGGTTGCATCGCCTGCCATCAGGGGCAAAATGTGGGCGGTAATATGTATGCGCGCATGGGGGCCATAGGGGATTACTTTATCAATAAGCAGAAGCTGAGTTCGGCTGATGCGGGACGCTACAACGTCACCGGTATGGATGTTGACAGACATGTGTTCAAGGTTCCCAGCCTGCGTCTGGTAACGCGCACCGCCCCCTATTTTCACGATGGCAGTACGGCGACGCTGGAGGAGGCGATCAGTACCATGGCCCGCTATCAGTTGGGCCGCCGTATCAGTAAGGATGATACGGCGTTAGTTATTAAATTCCTCGAAACATTGGTCGGCACCCTGTACCAGGATAAACCATGAAGTCAGAACGTAATTTGATCCTCTTCTTTGTGTTGCTGCTGTTGTCTACGGTGGTCGTAGCGGTGTTGCTGCTGCAACGCAATATGGCGGTTGAGGAGTACAGCAGCCGTATACAACTAATACAGCAGGCCGGACAGCTGGAGGCGAGGATGGATGAGGATTTGCAACGCATCCTCTCGCTGCAGTTGTTGCACTATGACACCTTGGTTGAAACCATGACTGCTTTGAAGGATAAAAGTACAGAGCTGTCGAGTCGTGAAACAGGTTTACGTGGCGTTGTTGAAGGCGATGAGTTCGATGCCAGCATCAATGCCTATCAGGGGGCGATAGCTGAAAAGGTACGGCTGCTGGAGAGGATTAAATCTGAAGTTGCCCTGTTACGTAACTCACTGCAATACCTGCCGGAACTGCTTGATGAGTTCGCGGTGACCAGTAATCAGGAACAGGTCGATGTTGCGGCGGGTCTGCTTAGTGCCTTGATGGAGTACAACCTTTTTCCCGGTGACGATAACTACCACAACCTGTTGAAGAGAATCGAAGGGCTTAAGCTGGTTTTGTGGGAGGATGAAAAGCAGGAGTTACTCAACTACCTGCTGCTACACCTGAATACCAGTGTCAATCTGCGCGAGACCATTGGCTTGTTGGTAGAGGATTACCAGGCGCAGCCCAGTGCGCAGTGGCTGGCACGCCTGCATGATGATTTTACGGCTAACAATCAGCGCCAGTCTGCACGCTTCTACAACACCAGCCTGTTCCTCTTTATCTTGGTGACTTCACTGTTTATCGGCCTCGGCCTTGTCATGCGAACACTACAACGTGCGCGCCGTTCGGCGGAACAGGCGTGGCAGCAGATGCACGATGCCCTGGAGAGTATCTCCGAGGCCTTTGTGCTGTTTGACCCCTTCGACCGACTGGTATTGTGGAATCGTAAATACGCCGAGCTCTATCCGGCCTCAACGACCTCGCTGACCCCCGGCACCGTTTTTTCTGAGTTGGCACAGTTGCGTATTAACAGTGGCGAGTATCCAGAAAATGAGCTGGAACAGCTACAGCTGACGCAACTGCTGACACACCATCGTAATGTCGAACACTCGGAGGTAGAGAGCCTGGCTAACGGCCGACACTATTTGGTGAGTAATAGCCGTACCTCAGTGGGTGGCATCGCCAGTGTCTACATCGATATCACTGAACGCCGCGAGACTGAGGAGCAGCTGCGCATTGCCGCCGCGGTGTTTGAAACCAGTAGCGAAGGTATTGTGGTTACGGATCACAAAAATCGTATCATTGCGGTCAATCCCGGCTTTACCGAGATCACCGGCTATCATCTTGACGAGGTAGTGGGACAGACACCCAACATTCTCTCCTCGGGCCGACACGACGGTGAATACTATCGGCAGATGTGGCAGGCCTTGCAGGATAATGACCATTGGGAAGGGGAGATATGGAACCGTAATAAACACGGTGCGATCTATCCTGAGTGGCTCTCGCTCACCGTGGTTCGTGACGCTCAAGGCGATATCATTGAACATATCGCGGTGTTTAGCGATATTACGCGACGCAAGAGCGATGAAGAGAAAATTCGCTGGCAGGCCAATTATGATCCGGTGACCGGCCTGCCTAATCGTACCCTGTTCCAGGAGAGGCTGGCTGCCAGTATCAGCAGCTCACATCGTGAGAAGTGGGTTACAGCCTTGCTGTTTATCGATCTGGATAATTTTAAGACAGTAAATGATACGCGCGGTCACGCGGTAGGTGATTGGTTGCTACAGGAGGTGGCGGGCAGGCTGGCCTCATGTATTCGCGAGGCGGACACCGTGGCGCGTCTCGGTGGTGATGAATTTACCGTGATCCTGCAGGATGTGACGGGCGCTGACGATGCCGCCATGGTGGCGCAGAAGATCGTGACAACACTGGCGGAGCCATTTTATGCCGAGGGGGGCGATATTTTCATCGGTGGTAGTGTCGGTATCACCCTCTATCCCAACGATGCCGAGGATGCGGATACCCTGATCCGTCATGCCGACCTGGCGATGTATCGTGCCAAGGATGCGGGGCGTAACGGCTACCGCTTCTTTACCCATAGCATGAACGAGCAGATGCAGGAGCGCACCCGCCTGGAAGATGCGATGCGTTATGCCCTGCAACGTGATGAGTTTTATCTGCAATTTCAGCCCATTGTGGATAGCCGCAGCGGTGAGACGGTGCGTGCCGAAGCGCTGATTCGCTGGCAGCATCCGCAGCGGGGTAATGTCTCTCCTGTGGAATTTATTCCGGTAGCCGAGGAGTCCGGACTGGTTGCACAGCTGGGCTGGTGGATACTGGAGCAGTCATGCCACGCCGCCGCTGAATGGATGGCGCGGGGCTTCAGTACAGGGGTCTCGGTCAATGTCTCCGCCAGGCAGATTAAGTTGGGGCTTAATGTCGATGACATCATTGATCTGTTGCAGGAACTAGCGTTACCGCCAGAGCGGCTGACGCTGGAGATAACCGAGTCGCTGCTGCTGGAGGATACGGAGCGCACCCTGAAGTGGTTGAATCAGGTTCGGTCTGCCGGGATTAAACTCTCGGTCGATGACTTTGGCACCGGTTTCTCCTCGCTCAGTTATCTCAAACGTTTTCCGGTTAATAGTCTGAAAATTGACCAGTCCTTCGTGCGTGATGTCATAACCAACACCGAGGATGCAGCTTTGGTGCTGGCCATCATAAAACTGGCCGAGACATTTGCCCTGGATGTGATCGCCGAAGGAGTGGAGCAGGAAGAACAGCTGCATTTATTAAAACAGCATCACTGCTATCTGATTCAGGGTTATTACTTCAGCCGGCCGTTGGGCAATGATGACTTTATTGAATTTCTCAAGCGTCGTAATGAGAGTAGCGTGGTACAGTTTCCGCGACGCTAGGATTAGCGCCGCAGATTAATCCGGCACCGTCTCTAACGCACCCCCAGGCTAAATCCAAAACAGTTCTCCCCACCAACACGCTCCACCCCAATCTCACTGTCATGCAGTTCGACAATGCGCTTGACGATGGCAAGCCCCAGTCCGGCACCCTTACCGTGGCGGTTCTTCGGCGACTGGTAGAAACGCTCGAACAGGTGGGGTATCTCCTCTTCGTTAAGCGCCTCGCCGCTGTTGCAGACGGTGACCCTGACGGAACTATCCTTACCGCGCAGGGTGATGCGAATCGTGCCGCCCTCGTTGCTGTGGGTGATGGCGTTGCCGACGAGGTTTTCCAGTACTCTGTCCAGCATCGCGATGTCGGCGGCGACGAAGGGGAGGCCCTCGGCGATCTCGGTGCTGAGGGTAATGCCGCGCTCTTCGGCCTTGAGTCTGAATTTTTGTGCGACATCCATCACCAGCTCGCCGAGGGCGACCGGCTCCATCTCCGGCAGGGATTCGCGGGCATCGAGCTTGGAGAGCTCGAACAGTTCGCTTACCAGTTGGGTGAGACGTTGGCTGTGACTGTAGGCGATATCCAGATAACGCTGGCGTTCATCGGCGGGCAGGTCGGCGGTCTTTAGTTTGAGTGTCTCAAGGTAGCCCTGGAGCGAGGCGAGCGGGGTGCGCAGGTCGTGGGAGACGTTGGCCACCAGATTGCGACGCAGGTTGTCTTTCTCTTCGAGCGTCTGCATCTGTTCGATGATGCGTTCGGCCATTTCGTTATAGCTCTCGCCAAGGGTGTCGATTTCATCATGGCGAGTTGGTTTTGTGTTGCCGATGTAACGCTGGAATTTCTTAAATCCGCTGAGGCGAAATATCGCCATCAGGCGCGACAGGGTATCGAGCCGGCGCGTTAGCAGATTAAACAGAAAGAGTCCGACAAGCAGTCCGAAGACGGCGGTGGCGATGACGGCGGTGAGACTGATTTGCAGAAAATAACTGTCGTGCAGCAGCTCTTTTATGTGGTCGTAATCCTCACCGCCGAGTACCACATAGAGATACTGTTGTGGCTCGCCGCTTAAGGGATAGGCCGAGGCGGAGAAGGTCTTTTTCCTGTTCTCGTTTCGCGGGTCATCACCGAGTAGCGGGTAGGAGAAGTCGTTACTTAGAAACTGTTTTATCGGTTGCAGCGAGACACGCTCGCGTTTGATCTTCATCTGCGGCGCTTCAAAGGCGAGGATCTTCCCCTCGGTGTCGAGCAGGTAGATCTCTATGGCCGGGTTGATGTGCATGTAGTAAGAGAAGAGTTGCTGGATCTCCTCGGCATGCAGCTGCTCTCCGTCCCCCATATTCTGCTGCACCAGTAGCTGGCGGGCGAGGTCACGGTTTAGGCGCTGGTTAACCTCCTGCAAGAACAGTTGTCCGGCGTAGAGGCTGAACAGGGCGTAACCGATCCCCAGGGTGATCAGCAGCAGCGCCAGTACCGCGGCAAGTTTGGCGTAGAGGGTTCTAAACATCAGGGGTTCTCGTTAAATTTGTAGCCGACGCCCCACACGGTGAGCACGTAACGGGGCTTGGCCGGGTCGTCTTCAATCTTCGAACGCAGACGGTTGATGTGCGAGTTGACGGTGTGCTCGTAGCCCTCATGGCCGTAGCCCCAGACTTGATCCAGCAGCTGTACCCGACTGTAGACACGTCCGGGGTGGCGGGCAAAATAGAGCAGCAGGTCGAACTCCTTGGCGGTGAGCTCCACCGTGTTAGCGGCGACACTGACCTGGCGGCGCTCGGTGTCGATCAGCAGTTCACCGCACTGAATCTGCTCGGCGCTCTCCTCTTCTGCGGCGGGCTGGTTGCCCATCGCTTCGGCACGGCGCAGCAGTGCCTTCACCCGCGCCACCAGCTCGCGAATGCTGAATGGTTTGGTGAGGTAGTCGTCGGCCCCCATCTCCAGCCCCAACACCCGGTCCAGCTCGGTGGTTTTGGCGGTGAGCATCAGGATCGGCAGATAGTGTGGCCCGGCGCGCAGCTCGCGGCAGATGGTCAGCCCATCGGTGCCGGGGAGCATCAGGTCCAGCACCAGCAGGTCGAAGTTGGTGGCGCGGGCCGCGGCCAGCCCCTCACTGCCATCGTTGTAAATGGAGACCTCGTAGCCCTCGTCACGCAGGTGCAGCGCCACCAGATCGGCGATGTCGTGGTTGTCTTCGATAACCAGTATTGATTGCGGCATGCTGTTACTACCCTTGGCGTTGTCTGAGAATAAAGATACCCCCTATTGTTCACGGAAATATCACAGGGTGACAGCGGGCAGTCATTATTTTTCCTCGGCCTCAATATTTGATAATATGCCGATACGCTTATAAATAGCGGCTAGTGAGTTAGCAGGGAGGTGACTTGGCCTAACCATTGTAGTTTTACTTTCAGGATCCTCTCCCGATGATGAATTCCTCCCTTTCGCTGCGCCTGGCAATTGTTGCCGCGGCGCTGGTTCCTGCCTCTGCCCTGGCTACCAACGGTTACCAGTTAATCGGTGTCGGTGCCTACCAGAAGAGCCTGGCGGGTGCCGTTACCGCCAATCCCGGTACCGCTATGACTGCGGTCTCCAACCCCGCGGGCCTGGCCCGTGTCGGTCGGCGTACAGACTTCTCCATGGAGGCCTTCATGCCGCAGCGCAGTGTCGACTTCAGCGCCATGGGTGGCGCAGGGGACGATAGTGCGGTTGCGATGTACGGCGTCCCCGCCATTGGCTGGACGGCACCGGTGGCCGACGGCAGCGATGTCTATTTCGGTGGCGGCATGTTCGGCACCTCCGGAATGGGGGTCGATTATGCTTCGACCCTGATGATGCCCGCTATGAATATGTACTGGGAGGGTTACAGCAACCTCTCATTCTGGCAGATGGCTCCCGGTCTGGCGTGGAACGTCAACGAGCGTTACAGCGTCGGTATGACCCTCAACATCGACTATCAGTCAGTGGCCTTTAAGCAGCGAGGCCTCGTCGATACAGATGCGAACAATGAAGGTGATTTTGTGGCCCAGAACTTTGATCTGAGTCGTGGTGCCAGCGGTTTTGGCCTCGGTCTGGGGATAGGCGTACTTTTTGATGTGACCGACAAGCTGACACTGGGTTTTAATTACAAGAGCAAGCAGCAGTTTGCACCGATGGAGTTCCAGCTTGGCTATGGCGATCTGTTAAATCTTCCAGGTAGCAATTGCCCTGGTGGTGTGTGTCCGAGTGGCACTTACACACTGGACCTCGATTTCCCGCAGCAGGCGGCCATTGGTATCGCCGTCGATGCCACCCCAGCACTCACCCTTTCGGCCGATGTGAAGTGGATCGACTGGTCCGACACCATGGGCAAGCTGGCGGTTGAAGGCCCCGCGGGGATGTCTGTGGCGATGGATCCCGGCTGGGAGGATCAGACCATCTTCGCCCTCGGCGTCGCCTTTGCCCTAAACGATAAGGTTGATCTGCGTGCCGGTTATAACTATGCCAAATCCCCCTTTGGCGAGGATGAGGTGAGTCGCAACCTGATTCTGCCGGCGATTGTGGAGACCCACTACACCGCGGGGATGGACGTGGCCCTGAACAACCACTGGGAGCTTGGCTTCCACTACATGATGGTACCGAAGAAGACCCTGGTTGCCCCGGCGACGGATGCCAATATGCCGGGGGCCGAGATCAGCCTCTCCGAGCGCTCCTTCGGGGCGAATATCGGTTACCGCTTCTAAACTAGCGCCTGACGGATGCCGACGGGGCGGCCCTGATCGAGATCGGGGTCGCCCCGTTTGCGTTTGGGGCAGATATGCCGGGGTGAGCTTTGCTATGATGCGCAGCATGAATGCAATTGAACTGAGCCTGTTTTCCAGCCGCATTGAGGCGGTGTGTGAGGAGATGGGGGCGGTGCTGCGCCGCACCGCCTTTTCGCCCAACATTAAGGATCGTCTCGATTTCTCCTGTGCGGTGTTCGATGCGGCGGGGGAGCTTTGCGCCCAGGCCGCCCATATCCCGGTACACCTCGGTTCCATGGCCTATGCGATGCGCGATATCGTGGGGGGGATCGGTTGGGCCGAGGGCGACATGGTGGTAGTCAATGACCCCTTTCTCGGTGGCACCCACCTACCCGATGTCACCCTGATCGCGCCAATCTTCGTCGAAGAAGAACTGCTTGGTTTTGTCGCTAACCGTGCTCATCATGCGGACATTGGTGGCAATAGTCCCGGTTCAATGCCGATCTCCAGAAGTCTGGAGGAGGAGGGGATCATCATCCCGCCGAGCCATCTGCTGCGTGACGGTGAGCTGGATCAGGCGCTGCTTGATCATATCGTCGGCTCCACTGGCAACAGCCATGAGCTACAGGGGGACTTTGCCGCACAGATCAGCGCCAACCGTAGTGGAGGCGCACGGTTGGTCGAGCTGGTGCGGGGGATGGGGCTTGCCGCCTACCGTGAGGCACTGCTGGAGCTGAATGCCTATGCGGAGCGGCTGGCGCGCTCTGCCATGGCGGCGATCCCCGATGGTGAGTATCGATTTGAGGACTGCCTGGATGATGACGGCCTGGGGAATGTCGATTTAACCATCGCCGCGACCGTGGTGGTGAGCGACGATACCATTCAGGTCGACTTTTCGGGCACTGCCCCGCAGACCACCGGTAATGTGAACTGCCCGCTGTCGGTGGCAGCCGCCGGGGTCTACTACGTCTTTCGCTGTCTGATGCCGGAGAGTACGCCTGCCTGTGCCGGGGCCTTTCGTGCCATCACCATCTGCGCCCCCGAAGGGTCTCTGTTAAATGCGCAGCGTCCGGCGGCGGTGGCGGCGGGCAATGTAGAGACTTCAAGCCGCGTGGTTGATGTGATCTGCGGTGCATTGGCGCAGGCGATCCCCGAGTTAATCCCGGCGGCCAGCCACGGCTCGATGAATAATCTGGCCATGGGTAGTAGAGGCGGAGAAAGTGGCAAGTGGGACTACTATGAAACCATGGGCGGCGGCATGGGGGCAGGTGCCCTGGGGGGCGGGCTCTCGGGTCTACAGACCCATATGACCAATACCCTTAACACCCCGATTGAGGTGCTGGAAATGAACTACCCGCTACGCCTGCGCCGCTACACCTTGCGTCGTGGCTCGGGTGGCGCGGGCAGTCGGGCGGGCGGGGATGGCCTGCTGCGCGAGTTTGAATTTCTCGCCCCCGCCGAGGTGACCCTGCTCACCGAGCGTCGCACCCATGCCCCGTGGGGTGTGGCCGGTGGTCGTGACGGGGTATCGGGAGAGAACCGCTTAAATGGGGAGCTGTTGCCGGGTAAGGTAAGGGTTTCCGTCGTCGCTGGAGATCGCCTCAGCGTGGCTACCCCCGGTGGCGGTGGCTGGGGTGAAAAGGAGGGTTTGTAATGCGTCTATTGTTAATGATGGTACTGGTGATGTGGCTGGGGGGGTGTGCCTCGGCGGTGAGCAGCGGTTATGGCCAGGGGGGACGTGATGCCAACGGCAGAAGCTATGCCGAGTCGCGGGCCGATAACCTGATCAGCGCCGCCGTTACCTCGGCACTGGTGCGTGACCGCACGGTACCGGCAATGGATATCGATGTGCGCACCCTCAATGGGGTGGTCACCCTTAGCGGCAACGTGCCCAGCTCAAGTGTGGCACGGCGTGCCGAACGCATCGCCGCGGCGACAGACAAGGTAAAACGTGTCGAAAATCGACTGCATATTGCACCTTAGCGACAGACAGAGGTAGGGAACAAACCATGTGTGGAATTTGTGGTGAACTGCGTTTTGATGGCAGTCGACCTGAACTGGCCGATATCGATCGGATGATGCAGAAGCTGGAGCGTCGCGGCCCCGACCATGGCGGCAGCTATGCCGATGGTTCGCTGGCACTGGGCCATCGCCGCCTCTCCATCATCGACCTGACCGAGCGCAGCAGCCAGCCGATGGTTGATGCGGAGCTGGGGCTGGCCATCGTCTTTAACGGCACCATCTATAACTACCCGGAGCTACGCGAGGAGCTCAAGGGGATGGGCTACCACTTCTTCTCCGACGGCGACACCGAGGTGATCCTCAAGGCCTATGCAGCCTGGGGTGAGCGGTGTGTGGAGCGGCTGCACGGCATGTTCGCCTTTGCGGTGTGGCAGATGCACCAGCAGCGGCTGTTCCTTGCCCGCGACCGCCTCGGCATCAAGCCGCTTTATTACAGTCAGGATGCAGGACGTTTTCTCCTCGGTTCCAATGTGCAGTCGGTGCTGGCCGCCGGTGGGGTCGATACCTCCATCGACCCGGTGGCACTGCACCACCAGTTCACCCTGCACGCGGTGATCCCGGCACCGCGCACCATTCTCAATGGCGTGCGCAAGCTGCAGCCGGGCCACACCCTCACCATCGAGACGGATGGCAGCTGCGAACTCAAGCAGTACTGGCATCTGGAAGCAAAGCGCCCGGCCGAGCCGATGAGTGAGCAGCAGTGGGTCGATGCGGTGCATACGGCGCTGAAAAAGTCGGTAAAACGCCGCCTCGATATCGCCGATGTGCCGGTGGGGGTGCTGCTCTCCGGCGGCCTCGACTCTTCCTTGCTGGTCGGCCTGCTGGCCGAGCAGGGGGTGGAGGAGATCCTCACCTTCTCCATCGGTTTCGAGGATCAGCCTGAGGAGTCGGGCAGTGAATTTGAGTACTCCGATCAGGTGGTGGCGATGCACCACACCCGCCACCATAAGTACCACATTGCCAACGAGCAGGTGCTCAAGCGTCTGCCCGAGGCGATTGGGCAGATGGCCGAGCCGATGGTGGGTCAGGATGCGGTCGCCTTCTACCTGCTCTCAGAGCAGGTCGCCAAAGAGGTGAAGGTGGTGCAGAGCGGGCAGGGGGCAGACGAGGTCTTCGCCGGTTACTTCTGGTATCCGCAGATGGCGGCGGCCGAGGGGAGTGACCTGCAGCGGTTCGCCAACCACTACTTTGACCGTTCTCATGAGGAGTTTCTGGAGACGGTCACTGAGGCCTACTGTGGCGAGGACCATACCTCGGCACTGGTGGCGCAACGCCTCGCCGAGCCGGGGGCCGATGAGTATCTGGACAAGGTGCTACGCCTCGATACCACCACCCTGATTGTCGATGATCCGGTCAAGCGGGTCGACAACATGACCATGGCCTGGGGGCTGGAGGCGCGGGTCCCCTTCCTTGATCATGAACTGGTGGAACTGGCAATGAGCATGCCGCCCGCGATGAAGCTTGGCCCTGACGGGGACGACTTTAAATATGCGCTCAAGCGCATCTCCCGCGGCATTATCCCCGACAGTGTGATCGACCGTCCCAAGGGCTACTTCCCGATGCCGGCACTGAAGTATGTGCGTGGCGAGTTTCTGGAGTTCATGCGTGAGATCCTCGACTCCGAAGCGTGTATTAAGCGCGGTATCTATAACCGCGATTATGTCGCAAAGCTGCTGGCCAACCCCGACGATGAGGCCCACTTCACCAAACTTCAGGGCTCCAAACTGTGGCACCTGGCGCTGCTGGAGTTGTGGTTGCAGACCCATATTGATACCCTCTGTGCCCCTTGATATTGGTATAAATGGCACCATCTAACAGATACTATTCCCCGGATAGAGCAACGAGACAGAGGTAAATATTAATGGACGTATTAGAGCGCATCGACGAACAGGTTAAGGGCAATCCCATCGTCATCTACATGAAGGGCACCCCGCAGATGCCAATGTGCGGTTACTCCAGCCGTGCCTCCCAGGCGATGAAAGAGTGTGGTGTCGAGTTCGCCTTTGTCAACGTACTGGCGGACCCGGAGATCTTCGAGAACCTGCCGCGTTACCAGAACTGGCCAACTTTCCCGCAGATCTACGTCAATGGCGAGCTGATCGGTGGCCATGATATTTTGATGGAAATGTACCAGAAGGGTGAGCTTAAGCCGCTGCTGCAGGCCGCTGCAGCTAGCAAGGAGGAGGGTGAGGGCTAATCGCCCCATCCACAGGAAGCCGGCCTTGTGCCGGCTTTTTTATGTCTAGTGTTTTCCAATGTCTTCACGATATGAGAAACTTTACTGTGCATGCATTATGGATAAATTCACGAGAGTAGAGATAGGACATGAGTGAGAAACGAGACACTGAAGCGTCGCTGCTGCCCGATGATGCCGAGAAGAAGATAACTGAGCTGTTGGAAGCCCTGCGAGAGAGCGAGGAGCAGATGATGGAAGGGACGCTGGCAGAGGATGCCGCTACGAGTGAACCTGAATCAGAATTAGAGCCGGGTAATGCAATGGCCGATAGCGGTGCAGAGGACTTCCTGAGTGATGAGGAAAGTGACTATGTCGACCTCGATGCCGAACTGCTCGATAACTCGACTGATATGCTGCAACTTGATGAGGATGACTCCATAGAAGAGCCGCTACCGGAGGAGATGGATGAGCCGCTGCAGCTCGAGTTCGGGGCTGATGAGCCGATGTCGGCGGATGAATCCTCTGTTGATCCGTTTAGAGCCGCTTACTTCAATCAGCCGCAACTGAGCGAGCAGCAGGCAGATTCCCTGGTGGTTCCTCGTCCCGCTCGCCCCAGAGATGCCCTGCCTGTCTGGTTTAGCCCAATGCTGGCATTTATTGCCTTGATATTAAGTGGTGTAGCCCTGTGGTTTACCCTGAATACCCCTGCGCCAGCGACAGTCTCGTCTACCGCGCCTGGAGACGAGCGGGCACTGGAAAGCCTGAAAGTCGATGTTGCCTCTTTGCGTGAGCGCCTCAGTGCGGTTGAGGCGCAGGCCGATGAGGGTAAAGAGGCGGTGCTCGTGTTGGAGCGGGTACAGCAGCTCCTCGCGCGCATGGAGACGAATATTATCGACAGTGAGCCATCTGCTGAGGCTGAGCCGGTGGCCGAACTACCTGCCATGGTGGTCGCCAAGCCGATGCCCATGGCGCCTAAACCCGTGCCGCAAAAGGTTGAGAAGCCGGATGTGGTCGTGACGGCACCAATCGGTGGGGCGGTCGCCGCCTCACAGGAGTCCGGCAATAAGCCCGTCTCTGCACCGGGTAAGGTCTACATTCAGGGGTGGGCGGTGAATTTGCGCTCCTATTACTACAAGGTGGATGCGGAGCGGCTGTTACGGCGTTATGCCAAGGCGGGCATTGCCGCTGAGATACGCGAGATCCCCAAGGGCTCCGCCACCTGGTATCGGGTCAGGGTGAAGGGCTTTGCCAGCAAAAAGGAGGCTGATGCCTTTATTGAGGGGCTCACTGATGAACAGGGCCGCGCGCTGGCCTGGCCCAGCTACTATCAGGGCTATGTCGATAGCTGATTGCAAACTCATTTTCGTTAGTGACTTTTGGGGGCCTTCTTAAGGCCCCCTTCAGTTTCGGGGGCTATAACATCACTATAAACTCCTGAATCGATGGTGATGACGATGAATAACGAGACTGAAATCAAGGTATGGGACCCGCTGGTTAGGCTCTTCCACTGGACGTTGGTGGCGGCCTTTACCATTGCCTATCTAACGGAAGACGATTGGCAGGAGCTCCATGTGTGGGCCGGTTACACCGTCGCCGCGCTGCTCGCCTTTCGCCTGCTGTGGGGCTTTATAGGGCCGAAACACGCCCGCTTTAGCGATTTTGTCTTTAGCCCGGCCAACATTATGGCCTATCTCAAGGATATGCTTGCCCTGCGCGCCAAGCGCTACATCGGCCACAACCCGGCGGGTGGGGCAATGGTGATCGCACTGTTGCTGTCACTGGCTGCCACTACGCTGAGTGGTATGCAGGTCTACGCAGTGGAGGAAAACGCCGGTCCCTTTGCGCAAATTGAGATGAATATCAGCCCCGTTGCCAGTGCCTATGCCGATGATGATGAGCATGAGGGAGAGGGCCACAAGGAGGGAGGGGTGTGGGAGGAGATCCACGAGTTTTTCGCCAACTTCACCCTGTTTCTGGTCGTGTTGCATATTGCCGGCGTGATCATTAGCTCGCTCGCCCACAACGAGAATCTGCCTCGCTCCATGGTGACAGGGAAAAAGCGCCAGGAGCTTTAGGGTGTCCTCCTCGATCCGCATCTGGGACCTGCCGACACGGCTCTTCCACTGGCTCTTCGCCGCCGCCTGCATCGTTGCCTGGTTCAGCGGCGACGATGCCCGCTATACCCATCTGCATACCTTTGCCGGTTATACCGCACTGGCGCTGTTGCTGTTTCGTTTGCTGTGGGGGTTTAAGGGGGGGCGCTACGCACTTTTTACCCAATTCGTTGGTCGCCCCGCAGCGGTTGTAAGTCACCTAAAAAATCTATTGCAGAGCCCTCGTAAACGCCATCTGGGTCATAACCCGGCGGGTGGCTGGGCGGTGATCGCTCTGCTCACTCTTGTCGCCCTGCTCGGCATTAGCGGCATTGCCGTGCTGGGTGGCGAGGAGGGCTTCGGCCCGCTGGCAGGCGCGCTCTCCATCGCGCAGGGTGTTGCCATCCATGAGATGCATGAGGCCCTTGCCTGGGCCCTGCTGGCAATGGTGCTGCTGCACCTGGCTGGTGTGGCGCTGGAGAGTCTGTTGCAGCGCGAGAACCTGCCCCGCGCCATGATTACGGGTAATAAGTGCGGCACAGCCGAACAGGCCGAACCCAACAACTCAACAGGGTTAGGGCTCACCATGATCGGCACGCTATTGGTCATGATTTTGTTCACTCTTAAGCCCTACTTAAGTGACAGCGAGGATAATCCCTACCAGCCTTACCCATTGCCGCCGTTGCTGCAAAGTAGTTTGTGGCAGGAGAGTTGTAGTGAGTGCCACCTCGCCTACCATCCCTCCACGCTACCGCAACGCAGCTGGGAGCGCCTGTTCGCTGACCAGGAGAATCATTTTGACGAGGACCTGGCGCTGGACGAGGAGGATATAACAGAGCTGCTGGCCTATGCGCAGGCCAACAGCGCCGAGCAGATTGATCGCGAGATGTCGTGGCGCACTGTGCATTCACTGGATGCAACGCAAACACCGCTACGCATCACGGAGACGAAATACTGGAAACAGACCCACGTCGAAATTGATGATGTGGTGTGGCAGCACGAAAAGGTGAACGGCAAGCTTAACTGCGCCGCCTGTCACCGCGATGCCGAGCAGGGGGGCTTTAGTAACGGTGCCATGGCACTACCGAGGTAAGCTCTCCCCCCAGAGCCCTCTTTGACAGGAGTAATGATGATGAAGAAACGCCTACACTTTTTCGCCCTGCTGATGCTGGGTCTCACCCCGCCGCTAATGGCCGATACGGTCGATGACCGTCTTGCCGCCTATCAGGGCGAAGGGGCCAGCGATTTCAGTGCCGAGCGCGGTAAGGAGATGTGGTTTAACACTTATAGCCACGCCGCCGCCGACAAGCCGCGCAGCTGCACCAGCTGCCACACCAATAACCCGCGAGTTAACGGCAAGCATGCCAAGACCGGCAAGCCGATTAAACCGATGGCCCGTTCGGTTAATCCGCAACGCCTTACCGAGGTGAAGAAGATCGAAAAGTGGTTCAAGCGCAACTGCAAATGGACGCTGGGCCGCGAGTGTAGCGCACAGGAGAAGGGCGATTTTCTCAGCTATCTGCGTACGCTTTAACGAATTGATGAGGATGGGATGATGAAAAAGTTAATGATTTCTGTGATAAGTGTTGTCGCTGTAGCAATGGCAGGCAGCGTGGCTGCCGATAGTGATCGTCGCGGCCCCGATGTAAAACCGATGACCAACCCGCTCTATCAGTCCGAGTGTGGCAGCTGTCACTTTGCCTATCAGGCGGGCTTTCTTCCGGCACGTTCGTGGAAGAAGATGATGAGCGGTCTGGCAGATCACTTTGGTGACAATGCCGAGCTTGGTGAAGAGGACCGTTTGGCGATAGAAAAATATCTTATGGAAAATGCTGCCGACATGGCGAACGAGCGACGCTCACGTAAGTTTATGCGTTCCATTGGTGACAGCACCCCGCTACGCATCACTGAGGTGGGTTACTTCCGCCGCGAGCATGATGAGGTACCGCAGCGGGTACTTAAGCACGAGCAGATCGGCAGTCTTAGTAACTGCATGGCCTGTCACACCAAGGCCGATACGGGTTCATACGCCGAGCGTGAGATTCGTATTCCTGGTGTTGGGCGGTGGGAGGATGATTGATTAGTTAATGTTTTCCTGTCGATAAAAAAGGGCGCCGCTGGCGCCCTTTTTTATGTTGCGTTTAATAACCTACCGTCCAATTAAAGCAACGGACACCCACCCAACTCCCGCCATTTATTCACAATAGTACAAAACAGATCAGCAGTACGTTCGGTATCGTAAATAGCCGAGTGGGCCTGTCCGCTGTCAAACTCCACCCCGGCGGCGGCACAGGCCTTGGCGAGGACGGTCTGGCCGTAGGCGAGGCCACCGAGGGTGGCGGTGTCGAAGCTGCTAAAGCTGTGGAAGGGGCTCTTCTTGTTGTTGGTGCGTGCGACGGCGGCATTGAGAAAACCGAGATCGAAGAACGGGTTGTGTCCGACCAGGATGGCGCGGGTGCAGCCCTGGGCCTTTACCTCTTCGCGGATCGGCACAAAGATGTGCTCCAGCGCCTCTTTCTCTTTTTTCGCCATACGAAACGGGTTGTAGGGATCGATGCCGGTAAAGTCGAGTGCGCGCTGCTCCAGGTTGGCTCCGGGGAAGGGCTCGACGTGGCAGGCGACGGTCTGGCTGCGACGCAGGGTGCCGTCGTTGTCCATGCGCAGGGTGACGGCGGCGATCTCCAGCAGGGCATCGGTCTGGGCATTAAAGCCAGCGGTTTCTACATCGACCACTACCGGCAGGAAGCCGCGGAAGCGATTGGCGATTTTTGTTTGCTTTGATTCTGACATGGGGCGAAGCTTACCGGATCGGCGTCTAATGATCTAAGGGAGAAGGGAATGAGAAACGTCTATTCGATGGCGGCACGGCTGTTACTGCTCTGGTT
The DNA here is from genome assembly GCA_041554195.1 of Thiohalomonadaceae bacterium. Lineage (GTDB taxonomy): Bacteria > Pseudomonadota > Gammaproteobacteria > Thiohalomonadales > Thiohalomonadaceae > JAPHSX01. The sequence goes on along the minus strand of JBFFMJ010000001.1, from coordinate 183,833 downwards.
GCTACTGCTACCCACCGCCTTTGCCGCGGAGCAGGGGCTGCTGTGGCACATCAGTGGCAAGGGCGTCGACAGCCACCTTTTTGGCACCATGCATAGCGAAGACCCCAGGGTGACGACCCTGCCGGCGGTGGTCGAGCGTCACTATGCCGCTGCCACCACTGTGGTGCTGGAGGTGGCGCTGGATGAGCAGGCCGAGATGGCCGCCGCCGCACAGATGATGCTACCGGCACAGAGTTCACTGACCAGCCTGGTGGGTGAGACGCTGAGTACGCAGGCAAAAGAGGCGATGCAGTCACGTGACATACCGCCGGAGGTGACCGAGCGGTTACAGCCCTGGGCCACGGTGCTGGTGCTCAGTATGCCGAAGCCGCAGACCGGTCTGGTGCTCGACAAGTTGCTCTATCAACGGGCACTACAGGAGGGCAAAAAATTTCAGCCCTTAGAGCGTGCCGAGGATCAGATCGCTATCTTCACCGCCCTCACCATCGATGAGCAAAAAGAGTTATTGCGCAACGTCCTCAAGGAGTACCAGAGCTACCCTGCGTTGTTCGAGCAGATGACTAGGGCCTATCTCTCGCGCGACCTCACGCAGCTGGTGAAAATAGGCGAGGCGAATCCCATGACTTCAGACTCTACGCTACAGGAAAAGGTGATGAGCAGCATGCTCGAACAGCGTAATCATCGCATGGTTAAACGCCTGCAACCGATGTTGCAGGAGGGCAAGGTGTTTGTTGCGGTGGGGGCACTGCACCTGCCGGGCAAAGAAGGACTTATTAACCTGTTACGTCAGCGCGGCTACAAGGTAGAGGCGGTGTATTAATTAAAGGCCTTAACTACTCCACATCAATAATGAAACCATCGGGTCAGCATAACACCCTGAATTCGTTGTCACTAAACCAGCTTCCAGCCGACCTTATCGCCTGCCCGGAACGGTATCACCACCTCATCACCAAACGGGTAGCTGGCCGGCACCTCCCACGCCTCTTTGGAAAGGGTAATGGTGTCGCTGTTACGCGGCAGGCCGTAAAAATCGGCACCGAAGTGGCTGGCGAAGCCCTCCAGCCTGTCCAGTGCATGGGCCTGTTCGAAGGCCTCGGCGTAGAGTTCGATAGCGGCGTGGGCAGAGTAGATGCCGGCGCAACCACAGGCGCTCTCCTTGGCCCCCTTAGGGTGCGGTGCGGAGTCGGTGCCGAGGAAGAATTTTTTGTTACCGGAGGTGGCGACCTCGACCAGCACCTCGCGATGGCTCTCACGTTTTAACACAGGCAGACAGTAGTTGTGTGGACGCATGCCGCCGACCAGCATCGCGTTGCGGTTGAGCAGCAGGTGTTGCGGGGTGATGGTGGCGGCGACCTTGTCGCCGGCGTGCAGCACGAAGTCGGCCATCTCACGGGTGGTGATGTGTTCGGCTACCAGCTTGAGATCGGGGATGTGCTCGAGCAGCGGTTTGAGTACGGTGTCGAGAAACGCCGCCTCGCGGTCGAAGATATCGACGTGGGCCTCGGTCACCTCGCCGTGTACCAGCAGCGGCATCCCGACCTCGGCCATCGTCCGCAGTGCCGCCTCCGGTTTATAGATGTGGCTGACGCCGAAGTCGGAGTTGGTGGTGGCCCCGGCGGGGTAGAGTTTGACCGCCTTCACCACACCGCTCTCTTTGGCCTTTATGATCTCCTCCGGTGAGGTGTTGTCGGTGAGGTAGAGCGTCATCAACGGCTCGAAGCTGCTGCCAGCGGGCAGGGCGGCGAGGATACGCTCACGATACTCCAGCGCCAGCCCGGTGGTGGTGACTGGCGGCTTGAGGTTGGGCATGACGATGGCGCGGTGAAAACGCTCGGCAGTGTGGCCGACCACCGCCCTGAGGCCGTCGCCATCGCGCAGGTGCAGGTGCCAGTCGTCGGGACGGGTGAGGGTGATGGATTCTGTTGTCATGATGATGATATCCGTTAATTTTGTGTTAAAGGTCGACCTGTTCGCCGAATTTCAGCATAACAAAGGCGCGCATCGCCGCCTCCAGTACACCCTTGCTGTGGCACAATACATCTTACTTTCCGATGGGGGAGGAGCGTGCTAATTATCGCCCTTATCGGTCAGGCTGAGTAGTGTGAAATTTATCCTAATTTATAATGGGAGTGGTGGTGGAAGGTCTTTATTTGATTATCGTCGTGCTGCTGGGCTGGTACTGGTATGCCGGTTCCCGTGCCCATGACCAAGCGGTGCTGGCGGCGCGGCGCGGTTGTGAGCGTAACGGTCAGCAGTTGCTGGATGAGACGGTGCTGCTGGAGCGTTTGCGCCCGCGCCGGGGACGGGATGGACGGATGCGCCTGCGCCGGGAGTATAGTTTTGAGTTCAGTGGTGAGGGGGCAATACGTAGCAGTGGCACGGTGGTGGTCTATGGCGGGCGCATCCTCGACCTGCATCTGAATCTTCCCGGTGGCACCCTTTACGATAGCCATTAGGTAGGAAACTTTCCGCCGCGCCGGGTTGTCGTCTCACCTCGTTATAAAGTAGACTTGTCGGTCATAAATAGAACATATAGAGCCCCAAGGAGAGAGTGTAGTCATGGCCGATAGACGACTACAAGTATTCCATACCGTGGCACGCCAGCTGAGTTTCACCAAGGCGGCGGAGTCACTGCATATGACGCAGCCAGCGGTCACCTTCCAGGTACGCCAGCTCGAAGAGTACTTCAATACCCGCCTGTTTGATCGTACCCACAACCGCATCAGCCTCACCGAGGCCGGACAGCGGGTGTACGAGTACGCCGATCGTATCTTCTCGCTCTACGCGGAGATGGAGAACGCGGTGCGCGACCTTACCGGTGAGGTGAGCGGCGTGCTGATGCTCGGTGCCAGCACCACCATCGCCGAGTACATGCTGCCGGCGCTGCTGGGTGACTTTAAGGCGAAGTACCCCGAGGTCTCGATTCGCCTGCAGGTGGCCAACACCGATGGCATCGTCTCGATGGTGGAGAACAACACCATCGACCTGGGTGTGGTCGAGGCCCCGGTGAGTAACAAGAATCTGGTGGTCGAAACCTGCCGCATGGATCAGATGGTGCTGGTGGTACCGCCCAGCCATGAGCTGGCGGGGAAGCAGAGCGTACCGATCACTGAGCTCTCCAACTACCCCTATATCTGCCGTGAAGAGGGCTCCGGGACCCGTGAGGTGATGCTGGAGGCGATGAACTCCGCCGGTGGTAACCCTTCCAATCTCGATATCGTGATGGAGCTGGGCAGTCCCGAGGCGGTAAAGGGCGCAGTCGAGGCGGGCATGGGGATCTCCATCCTGTCGCGTGCCACTATCGACAAAGAGCTGCAACTCGGCTGTCTGGTAGCGGTGAATCTGGAGATGCCGATCGAGCGTCCCTTCTCCTTCGTACACCAGAAACAGAAATTCCGTCTGCGTGCGATGGAAAAGCTACTCGATTTTGCCAAGAATTACTGCAAAGACCATCAGTAGGAGTCAGCGGTGTTTCCCGTACAAAAAAGCAAGGCCAGGCCTGAAAAGCGCCTGCTAGAGCTATTTAATGGCCTGCCCGAAGCCGAGCAGAAGAGCCTGCTCGATTTTGCCGAATTTCTTATCGAACGTGCCGGACCGATGGCCTCGCCGCACCCAACAGAGCCGCTGGATATCCCGCGTCCTGAAGGGGAAAGTGTCGTTGCAGCGATGAAGCGACTGCGCGAGACCTACCCGATGATCGATCACTCCAAGATGCTGCATGAGGCCTCCGGCCTGATGGGTGAGCATATGATGCAGGGGCGTCCCGCCCCTGAGGTGATCGATGAGATGGAGTTGATGTTCGTGCGCTATTATAAGAAGCATACAGGTAACGACGACGCCTGATTTTAAGTGGAACAGGGCTCATGAATCTGATTAAAGAGTGGTTCCAGCGCTACTTCTCCGACCCTCAGGCGGTGGTGTTGGCAGTGCTGCTGCTGATAGGTTTCTCCGTCGTACTGTTTATGGGGCAGATGCTCGCCCCGGCACTTGCCAGCATTGTCATCGCCTACCTGTTAGAGGGCATTGTTCATGTCCTGCAGGATCGAGGCGCACCGCGCACCCGCGTAGTGATTCTGGTCTTCCTCGCCTTTATGGCTTTTATCCTGTTCCTGCTATTTGGCGTGGTGCCGCTGCTGTGGGGGCAGGCTGTCGATCTTTTCCGCGAGTTGCCCAACTACCTGAGTCAGGGGCAAGCGGCGCTGTTGCGTCTGCCCGAGCACTACCCGGTGATTAGCGAGGCTCAGATCACCGATCTGATGTCTTTGATGCAAAAAGAGATCACCCTGCAGGGACAGCGTATCCTCTCGCTCTCACTCTCTTCCATTCCCGGCATTATTACCGTTCTGGTCTACCTCATTCTGGTGCCGCTGTTGGTGTTCTTTTTTCTTAAAGACAAACAACTCATCGTCCGCTGGTTTACCGGCTTTTTGCCCAGCGAGCGCCACCTCACCACCGAGGTGTGGCGTGAGGTAGACGTACAGCTGGGTAACTATGTCCGCGGCAAGTTCTGGGAGATCCTGATCGTCGGTGTGACGACCTTCGTCGTCTTCAGCCTGATGGAGATCAAATACGCCATACTGCTCTCCGTGCTGGTCGGCCTCTCGGTTGTCGTCCCCTACATCGGGGCTGCCGTGGTCACCCTGCCGGTGGCACTGGTGGCCTATTTCCAGTGGGGATGGGGGACGGATTTTGCCTGGCTGATGGTCGCCTACGGCATCATCCAGGCACTCGATGGCAATGTACTGGTGCCTTTGCTCTTCTCCGAGGTGGTCAATCTTCATCCGGTCGCCATTATCGTCGCGATTTTAGTTTTCGGAGGATTGTGGGGGTTCTGGGGCGTCTTTTTTGCCATACCGCTGGCGACGCTGGTGAGTGCAATTTTAGTCGCCTGGCCGCGGCCTAAAGGGGATGAGGTCGCGGCTGAATAGGGAAGGTTTAGTGTTACACCTTGTGCTGTCATTGCGCACACAGCGATGTAATCTCAGTGTGGCGTGGTTTACGCGAAAGATTAATCAAATATTATTTTTCCTTGAGTCATCCCTCCGTTAGGGGTGCGCGCAATTCGGCAGTTGGGCGGCCTTCTCTTTACTTACTTTCTCTTAGCCGCGTAAGAGAAAGTGAGCTGCGGTGGGGCAGCCCCCCGCATTAGATGTATCTGCCGCGCTAGCGACACAAAATTAAGATTGCTTCACGGTTGTTCGACTACACGTTCCAGGGGTAGTCTAGCGTTTGCGTCCATGCCGGCGTCGCAACGACAATGCATAAAAAAGGGCCTCACCCGAGGCCCTTTCCCATTCCAGCGTAAGACTACATCACGCAGCGATATCACGCTTTCCTTTGCGTCCCCACAGCAACCATGCTGTCAGCACGATCATCACCCCCTGCACCAACAATCCCTGCACACTATCAGAAAATCCAATAGCGCTAATCAATGGTACATGCAGCGGGTCATGCGGCAGATTCCCCGCTTCCTGTAGCGCGGCAATCCCTTTTCCGGCAAACATCACAGCGAGCAGGAACAGGAAGGCCCCGGTCACGGCGAAGAACTGACGAAGTGGCAGGCGAGTACTGTACTTGAGGATAAACCAGCCGAGTACCAGCAGGGCGGCAACAGCGCTGAGCATGCCTGCTAAGACCATGCCGTGGCCGGTGGTATCGGTCTGTACCCAAATCGCCTGGTAGAAGAGGATAGTTTCGAACATCTCGCGGTAGACGCTGATGAAGGCGAGTCCGGTCATTGACCACAGGGTCGTGCCCTTGAGTGCCTTCTCTACGCTGCCATTGATAAAGCTACTCCACTGCTTGGCGTTGGTCTTGCTGTGCATCCAGAAACCGACATAGAAGAGGATACCGGCGGCGGCGAGTGCGGCGATGCCCTCGGTCACCTCACGCATCGCACCACTGATAGTGAACAGCGTGACCGAGGCCCACCAGGTGGCACCACCGGCGGCGACGGCGGCGATCCAGCCGGCGTGCAGGTAGGGTAGGGCGTCGCGGCGGCCCGTTTTGATGAGGAAGGCAAACAGCGCGGCGAGTACCAGGATCGCCTCCAGCCCTTCACGCAGCAGGATCACCAGGGCGCTGGTGTAGGCTCCGCCACTGGAGAGTCCTCGCTGTGCCATGGTCTGTTGCGCCTGGGCCAGCAGGGTGTCGAGTTCACCTTGCTGCTCAGCGACCTGTGAGAGCGGTGCGTCATGGCGCAGCAGGTTGCGCAAGGCGGCCATCTGCCCCTCGATGGTCTTGCTCAATTCGGCGTCTTTAATGCTGAGGCCGGACTCTATTACCTCGAATCCCTCCAGGTAGGCGGTCACGGCCAGCTGCTGTGCCTCGCTGGCAGCCCCCTGTGCATAGCGGCTGACACTTTGCGATAACAGGGTGCGGGCCAGTGTGAGTGGGGCACTGTTCTCGGCAAACAGGCTCTGCGGATTGCGGCGCAGGGAGGCCACCACGCTGGCACCCTTATCGCCGAAGCTCTTCTGTGCCTCTGTCGGGGTGATGGTAGTGAGCTGCTTCAGGCTGCTGATGGGTGACACACTGGCGTTAACCCCGTCATTTTCTGCGGCGGGGGTGGCAAGCGTTCCAACATAAAAGGCGAGTGACCAGCGCTGGTGGTCGCTCAGTTGCCCGAAGGGACGCATCGCGGTCTCGCTGACACCCAGGGTAATAGTGTTATAGAGGCCGAACAGGCTGCGCTGGGAGGCACGAACCGTATCAAGAAAATTGGTAGGAACCGGTTCCAGTCCCTTCGCTGCGGTGCCGTCACCCATACCGGTGACGCCGTGGCAGGCGGCGCAGTTGCTGCTGTAGAGCTGTTTGGCCAGGGCAAAGTCGGGCTGCTGAGCCGGAACGGCCACCACTTCAAAGCTGTTCATGATGCGGCCTCGCATTGCCCCGGTCATGGTGGCGATATCGGCGGGGGGGCGTTTGGTCTCTATCGCGACCTTAAGTGCCGCGGCCTCCTGTTGCAGAGGGGCCTTGGCCTCGCGCCAGGGGAGGGCGTTGATCGTCGTTCCAATGGCCCCAGCGAATTCATTCATCTCCTCATATTCACCGGCATTGACGACCTTACCGTCGGCTACCGCTTCGGCATAATCGACACCGACATAGTCGAGAAGCTGCAACAGTTGCTGGGTCTCCCCGGCGAAGGCTGCTGGAGCAATAAATAAACAGAGAGTGAGGAGTAGCTGTTTCATAGTGTAGCCTCTGAGCAAGTAACTGGATGCAAATGATAATAATTATCATTTAGAAAAGAATCAACATAAATTTTACTACTTGAACAGGAGGGCTTCTCTTGGTTGACAGCCATGGGCGCTAGGGAGGGTATAAAAGAGAAGCCCTTTCCAACAGTCGTAGGGGACACAGCGTGAAGGAGAAAACTGTACTACTTATATTAAGGAGACTCATGTGCATCATGTGGCGCCAGGGCTCTAATCGGCTGCGGCGGTCTATTGCGGCGGATTGTTCACTCTATGCTTATAAACCTTATAAGCATCTCTCTGTTGCGAGCTGAGGACGGGGGATTTATGACGAACACAACTAATTTACACGTAAAGTGGGGGCTGTTTATTGTTGCGGCGGCCATGCTGGCGGCCTGTAGTGGCGGCAGTGAGGCCCCTTTCTCCACTGCCGATACAACGCCACCTACAGTGAGTGCGGTCTACCCGGCCGACAGCAGCAGTGAGGTGGCGGTTACGACCCCGGTGAGGGTGACCTTCAGCGAGGCGGTGGATGAGACCACGCTGGATATCGCCAGCTTTACTCTGGAGACGACCATGGGCGCTGTCGCGGTCAATGCCACGATAAGTTATGACTCAGACTCTTTTGTGGCGACCCTCTCCCCGGACAGCACTCTCAGCAATGGCACGCAGTACACCGCAACCGTCACCTCGGCGGTGACGGATGTCGCCGGTAACGCCATTGCCAGCGCTTATAGCTGGAGCTTCACCACTGAAAGCGTAACGGCTCTCTGGGAGTCGGTGGGGGGGCAGGTGAGCCCCGCTATCGCAAAGTCGGAAGACCCCACCATGCTGGTTACCGGCACCACCCCTTCGGTGGGATACCGCCAGGGGGGGGACGAGATCAATCTACAGACCTGGAGCAATATAAGCTTAAGCTGGGGCGCTACCAAGGTGCATCCGGAGAGCGGCAATATCTTAGGCTCTATATATGGCACGCCGGGCTTCGCCTCTGATGGGACGAATATCTTTGTTGCCTATGCACTGGCGGCGGGCGGAATCTATGCCGGTGATGCGGCCTTATATCACCGTATCTACCTCGACCAGTGCACCCCTGCATCGACCTGGAACAGTTGGAACGGCGGGGCTGAAATTAGCGTTCCGTGGAGTGCCACTAACGGTGGCTCTGATGCCTATGAGCCGGCGGTGGCGGTCTCACCTGGTGGCGCTCCCTTTGTGGCCTGGAGTGAGGCTGATGTGGTCCCGACCCCTGATAGTGACTTTGGTGCCTGGGTGGCGAGTGTAACCAGCACCTATTTGGCACGCTCCACCATCTGGAGCCGCGATGACTATGTAGACATTAACAGTTATCCGACAGATGTACGCACGGTGGGCATTACCGCTGATGCCAGTGGTAACGCCTATATCGCCCAGTGGGAGAGTGACGCGACTGACCCGAATCTTACCCACCTCTACGTGACACACTACCTGGGTGACAGCTTCACCAATTTGGGGGCGGTAGTCAGTGCGGATTACGATCCTGGCAACCTGAGCGTCCCCTCCCTGGTCGTGGAGGGCGCAAACCTCTATATCGCCTACACCGAGGCGAATGCGCTCGATTACACCAAGCAGGTGTACGTGAAGCAATACAGTGGCGGTGTCTGGTCTACGGTGGGAGGTGGCCCGGTTTCCGCCTTTACCCCCAGTGAGCATTACGACTCGGGAAATCCCGATCTGCTGCTGGTGAACGGCACGCTCTATCTTGCCTGGGAGGAGCGCAATCAGTCTACTTCTGGCTCGTATATCTTTGTAGCCCGCTGGGATGAGGTGGGGGGAATATGGTTGATGGACGGGGACAATCTGAATGTCGACCCTGCACGCACGGCCCACGACCCGAGTTTGGCCTACTCAAGCGGCGATACTACCCTCTACATCGCATTTGAAGAGTATGTCAGTGACTGGCCTGAGATCTTCGTGAAGCGCAAGCGGCTCACCCCCTGAGGCTAGAGTGTAGCGAATCAGCTTCCACGTAAGTGGGAGTGAAGAGTGCTAAACAAGAAAAAGCCCGTACCGGATGAACCGTGTACGGGCTTTTAGTGTTGGTGCCGAGGAGAAGACTCGAACTTCCACGGGGTTGCCCCCACTAGCACCTGAAGCTAGCGTGTCTACCAATTTCACCACCTCGGCAGAGGTCTCTTCGGCCTTGCGACCTGAAGAGGAGGCGAACTTTACAGCGCCTTTTTTGCATTGTCAACGCTGTGGTGAATGGGTTGCCGCATTTTTTTCTATATTAAGTTAGAATAGCGCGCTTAATTATGCCCGAGCGGGCCCAGGAACGAGATTAAATGCCAAAGCAAGTAGCAGACAAAGACCCCCATAAGGCGCGTGAAGCGCAGAAATATGAGAATCCCATCCCCAGCCGTGAGTTCATCATGGAGCTGCTGGAGGAGGCCGGCCGACCGATGTATCGCGATGATATCTCCGAGGCGCTTGGGCTGGAGACCGAGGAGCAGCTGGAGGCGATACGCCGCCGTCTGCGGGCGATGGAGCGCGATGGGCAGCTGCTGTTCAATCGTCGTGGTGGTTACGGTCTGGTCAGCAAGATGGACCTGGTGCGTGGCCGGGTCATCGGTCACGCCGACGAGTTTGGCTTTCTGGTGCCGGACGACGGTGGCGACGATCTGTTCCTCTCCGGTCGCGAGATGCACGCCTGCCTGCACGGTGACCGGGTGGTGGCGCGGGTCTCCGGTATCGACCGTCGCGGTCGCCGTGAGGGCTCCATTGTCGAGGTGCTGGAGCATGCCAATAAGCATGTGGCCGGTAGCTACTTTATCGATCAGGGCGTCGGCTATGTGATCGCCGATAACAAGCGCATCAATCAGGACATTCTGGTGCCCGAGGGCCAGGATATGGGGGCCGAAAGCGGCCAGCTTGTGGTCGTGGAGATCACCGAGTATCCCACCCAGCGTCGTCAGGCCACCGGCAAGATCATCGAGATCCTCGGCGACCACATGGCCCCGGGGCTTGAGATCGATATGGCCATTCGTGCCCATGACCTGCCGATGGAGTGGTCGCCGCTGGTCAAGGAGATGGTGGCGAAGCTGCCGACCGAGGTACCGGAGGAGGCAAAAGAGGGGCGTACCGACCTGCGCCAGATGCCGCTGCTGACCATCGATGGCGAAGACTCAATGGACTTTGACGATGCCGTCTACTGTGAGCCGGCTGGTGATGGCTGGCGTCTGGTCGTGGCCATTGCCGATGTCTCTCATTATGTTGAAGAGGGTTCAGCACTGGATGCCGAGGCACGTGAACGTGGCAACTCCTGCTACTTCCCCGGCCGGGTGCTGCCGATGCTGCCAGAGGAGCTCTCTAACGGTCTCTGCTCAATCAACCCCGATGTGGACCGTCTCTGCATGGTCTGTGACATGGATATCAATGCCAGGGGTGAGCTACAGGAGCACCGCTTCTACCCCGCGCTGATGCGCTCCCATGCGCGCATGACCTATAACAAGGTGAACGCCATCGTGGTGGAGCGCGATGGGCCGCTGTGCAAAGAGTACGACGCGGTTCGCCCCCACCTTGAGAACCTCTACTCGCTGTTTAAGATCCTGCACGTACGCCGTGAAGAGCGCGGGGCCATCGATTTTGATACCACCGAGACGCGTATCGTCTTCGGTGCGGGCAAGAAGATCGACAAGATTGTGCCCACCGAGCGTAACGATGCCCACAAGCTCATCGAGGAGTGCATGCTGATGGCCAATGTGGCCACTGCCAGATTCCTCAGCGCGGCGAAGATCCCCGCGCTCTATCGCGACCATGATCGTCCCAAGGCCGACAAGCTGACCGCACTGCGTGAGTTTCTCTCTGAGCTTGGTCTCAATCTCAAGGGTGGCGATAAGCCCGAGGCGGGTGATTACGGCGAGCTGCTGACTAGCATTAAGGGGCGTCCCGATGCCCACCTGATTCAGACCGTAATGCTGCGCAGTATGTCGCGGGCGGCCTACAGCCCCGAGAACAAGGGGCACTTTGGTCTCGCCTTCGATGCCTATACCCACTTCACCTCGCCGATCCGCCGCTATCCTGATCTCCTGATCCACCGTGCGATTCGTCATGTGATCTCCGGCAAGCCGATCGACGAGTTCCGTTACAGCACCGAAGATATGCTGCTGATGGGCGAGCACTGCTCGATGACCGAGCGCCGCGCCGATGAGGCTACCCGCGATGCGATGGACTGGCTGAAGTGCGAGTTCATGGTGGATAAGGTCGGTGAGAAGTTCGAGGGTGTGATCTCCAGCGTCACCGGGTTTGGTATCTTTGTCGAGCTGAAGGATATCTACGTCGAGGGTCTGGTTCACGTGAGCGCCTTCAAGAACGACTACTATCACTTTGATGCGGCGCATCACCGTATGGTGGGTGAGCGTACCCACAAGATCTATCGTCTCGGCGACAGCATTGAGGTACTGGTTACCCGTGTGGACCTGGATGATAAAAAGGTCGACTTCGATCTGGTTCCCGATGAGGTGGCAGCCCCGGTAGAGGATAAGCCGCGGAAAAAGAAGCGTCGCCCCAAGAAGAAGTCGTAATGGGTGATAGCTCCATCATCTTCGGCCTCCATGCAGTGGAGGCGGCGCTGAAGCAGGATGCTGAGTCCATCGAACAGTTGTGGTGTGATAAGCAGCGCCGCGACAAACGGCTGCAGGGTCTCGTGCAACTTGCGGCGAAACGGGGGATCAAACCACAGCAGCTGAGTCGTGACGAGCTGGATAAGCTGGCACCCGGTGGCAAGCACCAGGGGGTGGTCGCACAGGTGCAACAATCATCAGCAACCACCGCCCGCAACGAGACCTTTCTGGAGCAGCTCCTTACCGACCTTGAAGTCGCTCCCTTCCTGCTGGTACTGGACGGGGTGACCGACCCGCATAACCTCGGTGCCTGTCTGCGCAGTGCCGATGCCGCCGGGGTACATGCGGTGATCGCGCCACGTGACCGCGCCTGTGGCCTTACCCCGGTGGTGCGCAAGGTGGCCAGTGGCGCGGCGGAGACGGTGCCCTTTGTGCAGGTGACCAATCTGTCTCGCACCATCAAGTCGTTACGCGATGCCGGGGTGTGGGTGATAGGTACGGCGCTGGAGGAGGGGGCGGTGTCGCTCTATGAGCGTGATCTGAAAGGGCCGTTGGCACTGGTGCTGGGGGCCGAGGGGAAGGGAATACGCCGTCTTACCCGCGAGAACTGCGATGAACTGGTCTACGTGCCGATGGCCGGTACGGTACAGAGCCTCAATGTCTCGGTGGCGACCGGCGTCTGCCTGTTTGAGGCACTACGCCAGCGTAACCACTAACTCCTTCTCTCTGGGTTAGGGCGCCCACGGCATCATCTGGCGCATGCCATCCATAGCCGGTGCCACGTTGTAGGTCAGAACCCCCATGTCGCGGCGCATCCCCTGCATATTATGCGACATCGTCTGCACGTTGCTGTTCATGCTGCCGACCGAGGTGGTCATCTCGCCCATGGAGCCACGCATCGCATGCATATCGGCCGACATGGCGGTCATCGCCCGCTCCATCACGGTGACGGTATAGAACATATAGCCGATACCAAGTACCGCAAGGATGATAGCGGGCACGGCAATGATCTTTAAGATATTGAAGCTGTGCTCATGGCGCTCCTTTTCTGCGGCCAGCTTCTGCTCCTGCAGCCGCTCCATCTCTTCATACTCTTTGCGCAGCTCTTCGCTGGAGCGGATGATGGTCTGTGAGACCTGATCCAGTGAGGAGTTGCTGCTCTTGTCGCGAAATTGGGTACCGGTGTGAATGCTGTTAAAGGTCTTCTCCAGACCAATCATCAGACTGCCGAGCTTCTGTGTCTGCTCACTGCTCGACTTGTGGATGTGACCAAAGGTCTTCTCCAGCCCCAGCATCAGCTCGCCCAGCTTTGCATCCTGAACCTCGTTACGTGCACGGTTCTGTTGCTCCATCTCTTGCAGGTCGGCCTTGAGTTCATTGATATCCAGGGCGTGATCGCCCGTGGTCACCGCCCCCTTTTTTGCTGGCGCTTTCTTACGCGGGGCATGCTGTTTTTTAACGGTGGATTTAGTGGCGGCAGGTTTTGAGCTGCCGCTTTGCCCGCCGGTAACGGGTTTGTCCTTGTCATCGGCCATGATCACGCCCTTATAATTTATTAATTATTGGTTGGTAATTGAGAATATTAGGTTACGCTAATTCTTTGCCGTGAGCAAAACCACTCTTTTCGCTAATTGCGCCGTGCCGGTGCTTCCAGTACAATGCGCGACTTTCCGCTGGGTCTATCCGGCCGAAGAGAAGACAATTTGACTACTCCTTGCTCTGGACATTGGGTTCAGGGCTGAACAAACCGTAAGGAGCTTTTAATGAAGCATTACGAAATCGTGTTTCTGGTCCATCCTGATCAGAGTGAGCAGGTTCCGGCCATGATTGAGCGCTACCGCTCAACCATCGAAGGCCATGAGGGCACCATTCACCGCCTGGAAGACTGGGGCCGCCGTCAGCTGGCTTACCCAATCAATAAAATCCACAAGGCCCACTACGTTCTGATGAACATCGAGTGCAACAAAGAGGCACTGGGTGAGCTTGAGTCTGCCTTCCGCTTCAATGATGCGGTTATCCGCAACCTCATCGTCAGCATGAAATCGGCCGTTACCGATGCCTCTCCCCTGGTTCGTGTTAAGGAAGAGCGTCGTGATGAGCCTGCTGCAACGACTGCGCCTGCTGCAGCAGAGGCCAGCGAGGCCGCTGCTCCTGTCGCCGCCGCTGAAGGTACCAGCGAGGCCGCTGCCGACGCTGAGTAAGTGACGCGCTGCGGTGGATAACCGTCTGGTCATTAGCGGCACCCTCGGCAATAAGCCTGAGACCCGCTACAGCCCGGCAGGCATTCCCATCACGCGCTTCACCCTGCGACACGAGTCGATACAGCAGGAGGCCGGGATGCAACGACAGGTGATATGTAATATCGGTGTTATTGCAAGCGGCACAGAGTTCCTGGAATCGACCCGGTCGTTACAAAGTGAACAGCAGGTAAGGGTAAGCGGCTTTCTCAGTCGAGCGAATAACCGCCAGGGCGAGAACCGGATTATCCTTCACGCAGAGCAGATTGAATCTCTCTGACGTGTGGCGAAGATTGAATTGAAGTTAAACCGAATTTATTAGGAGACCGAAATGGCCCGTTATTTCCGTCGTAAAAAGTTTTGCCGCTTCACCGCGGATGGTGTTGATCAGATTGACTATAAAGATCTGGCTACCTTGAAGAATTATGTCACTGAATCCGGCAAGATCGTGCCTAGCCGCATCACCGGAACCAAGGCCAAGTATCAGCGTCAGCTGGCGACCTGCATTAAGCGCGCCCGCTTCCTGGCACTGCTGCCTTACAGCGACGCACATCAGTAGAAAATCGTAGCCGTCTGCGGAGTCGATTAATGCAGTTTCTTGCGGCCTTTGTGCTCAAGGGGCGGATGCAGGCGGTCGTGGTGACAGCAGTGATGGCCATACTGGCCCTGCTGCTGCCGCCACTCAGTTATCTCAGCGGCGCAGCGGTGGCCTTGGTCACCCTGCGTCTGGGGCCGAAGGCCGGACTGCAGCTTGGTCTGTTGGCCGCTGTCGCAGCAACCGCGATGATGCTGTTGCTGCAACTGCCACCACAGCTTGGTGGGGTTTTCCTGCTGGTGCTGTGGTTGCCGGTGTGGGCGCTGGCGATGAGTCTGCGCCGCAGTGCTTCGCCAGCCCGTGCCATTGTGCTGGCAGTGCTGTTCGGGGTGATGCTGTTACTGGGTTTCAGTCTGAGCATCGACAACCCGACACAGTGGTGGCTGGAGATGCTTCGTCTGCTGCTGGAGCCGATGTTGCAGCAGGTTCCGCAGGAGGAGATGCCCCAGGTTGAGGCCAATATGGTTGAACTGGCGGGGCAGATGAGCGGAGTGATGGCGGCCGGTATGGTGGCCAGTCTGCTCGGTTGCCTGCTGTTGGGGCGTTGGTGGCAGGCGCAACTGTTCAATCCCGGCGGTTTTGGCGAGGAGTTTCGCCAACTGCGGTTGGGGCAGACAGTAGCCCTTGTCGCACTGCTGATCGCCGCCGCCCATCTGCTGTGGCAGCTGGGTGAGGGGAGTAGCAGTAGCCTGTTGCGCGACTTGCTGGCCCTGGCCCAGGTGGCCTTTGCCCTGCAGGGGGTTGCTGTGGTGCATGCTTTGGTGCGATTGAGCCAAGCCCACAAGGGCTGGTTGGTAGCGATGTATGCTTTGTTGCTGCTGTTCACCGGGCCGATAGTCTTGCTGCTGGCGATGGCCGGAGTGCTGGATAACTGGTTTGATTTTCGTAGGAAATTTGGTCAAGGGAAGCCGACCGATATTGAATGATATCCATGCCTGGTGTGGATAATGGATAGATGATTATTAAGTTGAGGTAGTTAAGATGGAAGTTATTCTGTTGGAGAAGGTACGCAACCTGGGTGACCTGGGTGAGCAGATCAAAGTGAAATCCGGTTTTGGCCGCAATTTCCTCATTCCTCAGGGCAAGGCTGTTATGGCCACCAAGGATAACGTCGCTAAGTTTGAAGAGCGTCGTGCCGAACTGGAAGCCAAGGCTGCTGAGAAGGTTGCTGCCGCTGAGGCCCGTGCTGCTAAGCTGGCCGAACTGGGCAATGTCACCATCACCGCAAACGCCGGTGAAGAGGGCAAGCTGTTCGGTTCTATCGACGCCGGTAATATTGCTGATGCTATCACCGCCGCTGGCGTTGAAGTGCAGAAGATGGAAGTGAAGCTGCCGGAAGGTTCTATCCGTCACACCGGTGAGTTCGAGCTGGCCATTCAGCTGCACACCGATGTAACTCAGAACGTTACCATCGAGGTCGTCGCGGAGTAAGACTCGCCGCGTGCTGCACCTGTGCCGCGCCACCGTTTCGACGCTGGCGCGGCATGCTTTTTTGCCCTCCTTTTCTGGAACTCCTGACTGTGGCATGCTTGAATAGCGCGCACATCTTCGTGCCGTCTTTTGCAGGTAATAATGACTAATGCAGGACTCTCCAATTCCCTTTAAGCGTGACGCCGAAACTGCGGCACTCAAGGTCCCTCCTCAATCTATTGAAGCGGAGCAGTCAGTGCTCGGCGGCCTGATGCTGGATAACAGCAGCTGGGACAAGGTGGGTGATGAGATCACCGAAGGCGACTTCTACCGTCGCGATCATCGTCTCATCTTTCGTGCCATCAAGAGTCTGGCTGAAGAGTCCTCGCCGTTTGATGTGGTAACCCTTGCCGAGTGGCTCGACAAGCAGGGTGAGCTCGATAACGTCGGTGGCATCAACTACATGGGGACGCTGGTGAGCAACACCCCCAGCGCCGCCAATATTAAGTCCTACGCCAAGATTGTGCGCGAGCGTTCGGTATTGCGTCAGCTGATCGAGGTCTCCAACGATATTGCCGATTCGGCCTACCAGCCCGAGGGTCGCAAGATCAGCGAGCTGCTCGATAGTGCGGAAAAGGCGGTCTTCGATATCGCCGATCAGGGGGCTCGTGGTAATAAGGGCTTTGCCGGGATGAAGGATCTGTTGACCAAGGCGGTCGAGCGCATCGACTACCTGTTCACCCAGGATAATGCCATCACCGGTATCTCGACCGGCTTTGATGACTTCGATGAGAAGACCTCAGGGCTGCAGAAATCCGATCTGATTATCGTTGCCGGTCGACCCTCCATGGGTAAGACCACCTTCGCGATGAATCTGGCGGAGAACGCCGCAATCAAGAGCCAGGCCCCGGTAGCGGTATTCTCGATGGAGATGCCCGGTGAGCAGCTGGCAATGCGCATGATGTCTTCGCTGGGACGTATCGACCAGCACAAGGTACGTACCGGTAAGCTGGAAGATGATGACTGGCCGCGCCTGACCTCGGCAGTCGGCATCCTCTCTGAGGCCCCGATCTACATTGATGATACGCCCGGCCTTACCCCTACCGAATTGCGGGCCCGTGCCCGTCGTCTGGCCCGTGAGCACGGTCTTGGTCTCATCGTCATCGACTACCTGCAGCTGATGCAGGGCTCGAGTGGCGGCAAGGAGAACCGTACCGCGGAGATCTCCGAAATCTCCCGCTCACTGAAGTCGCTGGCCAAAGAGTTGAATGTGCCGGTGATCGCCCTCTCCCAGCTCAATCGCAGTCTGGAGCAGCGCCCCAACAAGCGCCCGGTGATGTCGGACCTGCGTGAGTCGGGGGCGATCGAGCAGGACGCCGATATCATCATCTTCATCTACCGCGATGAGGTCTACAATGAAGAGAGTCCGGACCGTGGCACGGCCGAGATCATCATCGCCAAGCAACGTAACGGCCCCATTGGTACCACCCGGCTCGCCTTCCTCGGCAAGTACACCCGTTTTGAGAATCTGGCGCACGACCACCAATATGGCGGTGGAGAGTTCGGGTAATGCGTCGCACCGAGGTCAGCCTCGATCTGGCCGCTCTACGTCATAACCTGGGAGCCCTCCGCCAGGCAGCCCCCGACAGCCGCGTGATGGCGGCGATTAAGGCCAATGGCTACGGTCACGGCCTGGAGCGGGTGGCCCGCACACTCTCTGATGTGGATGGCCTCGGTGTGGCCTGTCTCGATGAGGCGGTGAAACTGCGCGAGGCGGCTATCTCTACCCCGATTACCCTGCTCGAGGGCTTCTTCCATGCCGATGAGCTTCCCCTTGTCTGTCAGCACAATCTCGACCTGGTGATCCACCATGCGCAGCAGATCGAGGTGCTGGAGCAGCAGACCTTGTGCGCTCACCTGCGGGTCTGGCTTAAGGTCGACAGCGGTATGCATCGCCTGGGTATTCCCGCTGGGGAGGCGGTGGTCCAGTGGCAGCGTCTCTCGGCCATTTCCTCGGTTGAGGTTATCGGTCTGATGACCCACCTGGCCAATGCCGATGATCGGAATGATGAGGCGACGGAGCGACAACTGGCCCTGTTTCATGCAAGTTGTGGCGAGTTGCCCGGCGAGCGCACCATCGCCAACTCTGCGGGGCTGCTCGGCTGGCCGCAGAGCCATGCGGAGTGGAACCGCCCCGGTATCAGTCTTTACGGTGTCTCGCCGATGATCGGTGGCCGTGGTCAGCAGCACGGACTGCGTCCTGTGATGACCCTGCGCTCCGAGTTGATTGCGGTGAATTCGCTGAAACAGGGAGATGCGGTGGGTTATGGCGGTAGCTGGCGCTGCCCTGAGAACATGACAATAGGCGTGGTGGCCGTGGGTTATGGTGACGGCTACCCGCGCCACGCCGAGTGTGGCACACCGGTACTGATTAACGGTAAGCGTGTGCCACTGGTAGGACGGGTCTCGATGGATATGATAAGCGTCGATCTACGTGGCCTGCCCGAGGCCAGGATCGGCGATGAGGTGATATTGTGGGGAGACGGACTTCCGGTGGAGGAGATCGCTGAGCATGCCGCGACTATTCCCTACGAACTGCTGTGCGGTGTCACCGGTCGGGTGCGCATCGTCGAACAGGGTTAAACCGATGGCGGTTCCCCACTGGCCACAGTTGGGGTGCGGTGGCATCGTGCGTCGCGGCGATACGGTGCTGCTGGTCAAGCGTGGCAAGCCGCCACGCCAGGGGCAGTGGGCCATCCCCGGCGGCAGGGTGCAGGCGGGTGAGTCGCTAAGGGACGCGGTGGAGCGGGAGATCCTCGAAGAGACCGCGATTAGCGTTCAGGCTGACGACATGGTCTATCAGCTCGAATATATTGAACACGATGAGCAGGGGGCTCTCGCGTTTCACTATGTGGTACTCGACTATGCCGCGGAGTATCTCGGTGGTGAGCCCTGCGCCGGTGACGATGCTGAGGAGGCCGCTTGGCTACGTTTCGATGAGCTGGCAGTGCTGCCCCTTACCGACTCCACCCGCGAGGCGTTGCACACCCTCTTTGCCGAAGAGTTTCCCCGATGAGCGTCTTCCTGCGTCTTTCGCCCAGCCTGATGCTGAGCGGGTGTATGGAGCAGACCTCCTCCCTGGTAGGTGTGCTGGTGCTGCTCCCTTTCCTGCTGGTGATGATGATATTGTGGCTGCTTAACCGCAACCGCGGTGAGGAGCCGTGGGAGGATGAACACTTTCCCGATGAAGATGAAGACGATAACGAAGACCACCATTTAATGTAAAACCGTTATCTGGTGCGTGAGGAGTAAGGCTTGGCCAAAGCAAAGATCAATTACAGTTGTAGCGCCTGCGGTGCCACCGCCAATAAGTGGGCGGGACAGTGCCCCGATTGCGAGGCGTGGAACACCATGGTGGAGGTGATGGTCCAGGCCACGCCAGCGCGTAGTGGCCGTTTTGCCGGTTATACCGGTGAGGCGGGGACCACATCGGTGCAGCTGCTGCGTGAGGTGAGTGCCGATGATGTGGCACGTACCCCTACCGGGATCAGCGAGTTTGATCGGGTGCTGGGCGGCGGGCTGGTGCCCGGCTCGGTGGTGTTGATTGGTGGCGACCCCGGCATCGGCAAATCGACCCTGTTATTGCAGACCCTGGCCGAGCTGGATCAGCAGTTCACCACCCTCTATGTCAGTGGTGAGGAGTCACCGCAGCAGATTAGCCTGCGTGCCAAGCGGCTCAAGCTTCCCATCGACAACATGCGTCTGTTACCGGAGACCCGTGTCGAGGGGATCCTGGCTACCGCGGTAAAAGAGCGGCCACAGATGATGGTGATCGACTCTATTCAGACCATCTTCACCGAACAGCTGCAGTCAGCCCCAGGCTCGGTGGCACAGGTGCGTGAGAGCGCGGCACAGCTGGTGCGTTACGCCAAACAGAGTGGTGTCTCCCTGTTTATCGTCGGTCATGTCACTAAGGATGGCCAGCTGGCGGGGCCCCGAGTGCTGGAGCACATGGTCGATACGGTGCTCTACTTCGAGGGGGATAGCGGCTCACGCTACCGGGTGGTACGCGCCTTTAAGAACCGATTTGGTGCAGTCAACGAGCTGGGCGTCTTTGCGATGACCGAGATGGGGCTGAAGGAGGTGACCAACCCCTCGGCGATCTTCCTCTCCAGCCACGATGCGGCGGTCTCCGGCAGTGCCATCATGGTGACGATGGAGGGGAGTCGTCCGCTGCTGGTCGAGGTGCAGGCGCTGGTCGATGAGAGCCATCTGGGCAATCCGCGGCGCGTCGCCGTGGGGCTGGAGCAGAATCGCCTGGCGATGTTGCTGGCGGTGCTCAGTCGCCACGGCGGTGTGGTAACCCACGATCAGGATGTCTTTCTCAACGTGGTTGGCGGGGTGCGGCTAACGGAGACCGGCGCAGATCTGGCGGTGCTGCTGTCGGTGCTCTCCAGTCTGCGTGATCGTCCTCTACCCGAAGGGCTTATCGTCTTTGGTGAGGTCGGCCTGGCCGGAGAGATCCGCCCCGTGCCCAACGGCGAGGATCGCCTCAAAGAGGCCGCCAAGCACGGCTTTACCCGCGCCATCGTGCCGAAGGCCAATATGAGTAAAAAGCGTTTTGCGGAGATGGAAGTGCTAGGAGTAAGCCGCCTATCCGAGGCGCTGGATCAGCTTTAGCTGATAACAGGGAGTTTTAGTGCGAGTTACCCAGCAATTCACTGAGCTCACGTTCGAGTAGTCCCGCGTCGCCCAGGTTTAACTCCACCATGCGCTTGAGGTGGGTGATGCTGTCGAGGTCGATATTGTCGCAGCGAAAGCCGAGATGTTCTTCTTTTTGGTAGACGATGTTACCGACCATCATAATCGTGACATCGGTTTCGTTGAGTAAAAACATCAGGCGGCAGCTGCACTCGGGGCACTCGCCAAACGCCTCCGGGACAGCCAGCAGGGCCCCCTTAAGTGAGATATCGATGAGCTGACTCTTCCACTGTTGTGCACCACAGGCCAGTGTGACTTCGCAATCCATGGGTATGCGGGTGAAGTGGCGGCGGTTATCGTTGGTGCTATCGGCGGACATGTCGACTCTCTTTGGCTTTAGGCCAGGGTGAATTGCATCTTTACGTTACCTAGCTGAATCACGTTACCGTCATGCAGTTGCTGGCTATGCTCGCCGATGGGAACGCCATCCACCTTGGGAGAGTGTTCACCCTCCAGGTGAGTGATGAAGTAGCCGTCACCGCGTCGTGCAATTACAGCTGTCTGTACCCCGGCCTTGCCGAGATTGGTCATCTTGTTTTTCAGGTTAATGGTCTTGCCGACATTGCTGCCGGTGAGGATCTGTAGCCAGGCGCTTTTTGCCGCTGCCGCTGATGCTGCCTTGAAGCTGTCGTCTGTCGTGGCAGAGGGCGCGAAGGAGAAGTGCAAGATATGCTTACCGATCCGGATCTCGTCGCCGTCGATGAGGGTGTGTGACTTTATCTCGTTACCGTTGACCCATATGCTCTCGTCGTCTCCGAGATCACGGAGTACCGAGACATCTTTTTCAGTGGTAATGGCCGCGTGGATAGGCAGTATGGCGAGGCTGTCGATGTGTATCTGGCAGCTGGGATCACTGCCGATCACCATCTCGCCTTCGCTCACCTTGAATGCCTTGAGCATTTTGCCTTTGAATGACAGGGTCAATTTTGACACTGTTGGACTCCAAAATTCCTGATTTATCAGCTCATTATAGTATTAGTTGTACGCTTCGGGTACAGCTTTTTCGTGTAAATTCCGTAACATGGCTCGCACAGTTAAAGCGGATTTGCTGTTTCCTCAACCATTTTACGCAGTGCCGGGTCGATGCGCACCGTCTTAACGGTATTGGAACCGGTCTGTACGATGTCTATTGGATAACCTTCCAACAGCAGGCTGGTGCCCGCTTCGGGGATGGTTTCAAGGTATTCTGTGATCATGCCGTTAAGGGTCTTGGGTCCATCGGTGGGCAACTCCCACTGCATGATGCGGTTCAGCTCGCGGATATTGGCGCTACCATCGACCAGAAAGCTGCCATCCTCCTGCGGGTGGATATCCTTGCTGCTGGTTGACGGATCGGTAGTAAATTCGCCGACGATCTCTTCCAGAATATCGTCCAGTGTCACCAGCCCCTGAATATCGCCGTACTCATCGACCACCAGGCCGATGCGGCGGCGCTGGCGCTGAAAGTTAAGCAGCTGGGTGTTGAGCGGTGTCGCCTCGGGGATGAAGTAGCTCTCGCGAACGATCCCTTCCAGATCTTCCCGAGTGAGTTCCGGCTTGTGTTGCAGCCCCAGGAAGTTGCGCAGGTGGAGGATGCCGATCACCTTATCGATATCGCCGCGATAGACCGGCAGACGGGTGTGCTGGCTGTTGCGTAGCTGCTTGAGGATCTGTTCCCAGTCGTCATCCAGATCGATGCCGATGACCTCGTTACGCGGCACCATGATGTCCTCCACCGTCGCCTTTTCCAGGTCAAGGATACCGAGCAGCATCTTCTGGTGGCGTCGAGGAATCATCGCCCCGGCTTCATTCACAACCGTCCGCAGCTCTTCGCGGCTGATGCTGTGCTCGCTCAGCTCCTGTTGACTGATGCCGAACAGGCGTAGCAGTGCACTGGGGATGGTGTTGAACAGGGTGACGAAGGGGGAGAGAAGCCAGCCCATAGGCTTGAGGATGGCCGTGGCCGGGAAGGCAAAACGCTCCGGACGCATTGCTGCCAAGGTCTTGGGGGTGATCTCCGCGAAGATCAGTACCAGCGGTGTGAGTACCGCCGTCGCCACCAGCGGACCGCTCTCTCCCACCAGGCGTACCGCCAGTACGCCTGCGAGTACCGAGGCGAGGATGTTGACGAAGTTATTGCCGAGCAGGATCAGCCCGATCAGACGATCTGGGCGTTTCAGTAGCTGATGCGCGCGGCGAGCCCCGGCGTGTCCGTCTTCGGCAAGGTGTCGCAGGCGGTATCGGTTCAGGCTGATAAGGCCCGTTTCGGAGCCGGAGAAGAAGGCGGAGACGAGAATTAGAAAGACAATGAGGCCTAGCAGCACCCCGATGGGTATGTCGTTTAACAAAGAGGGTTATGCCTCGAAAATGGGGACGAAACGCAATTACAGGCGGCTAGGGGCGGATTGTCAAGCGACACTTAGCCACCGATGATCAGCTCACGTACCAGCTTGCTGCCGAAATAGGCGAGCATCAGCACTGCAAAACCACTTAGGGTCCAGCGGATCGCGGTGCGTCCGCGCCAGCCGAAACGCCAGCGCCCCCACAGCAAGATAGCGAAGACGATCCAGGCACTCACAGAGAGGGTCGTTTTGTGTATCAGGTGCTGCTCGACGATATCCTTGGTGTAGGGAATCCCGCTCACCAGTGACAGGCTGAGCAGTAGGTAACCGAAGCCGATGAGGCGAAATAGCATGCATTCCATGGTCTCCAGCGGCGGCAGAGCACGGACAAAGCCGCCTGGGTGACGGTTGCGCAGTTGTTTGTTCTGAATTGCCAGCAGTAACGCCTGGATGGCCGCCAGTGTCAGCAGACTGTAGGAAATAGCCGAGATCACGATATGCGCCTGCAGTCCGGTGGAGGCCGAAGAGAGTAATACCCCGCTGTCAGCCTGATAGCCCTGTAGCAACAGACTAGCGGCGGCGAACGGGAAGACAACAATCCCCAGATTTTCAATGGGTTGGCGCAGGGTGCTGAACAGGATAAATGTCGCCGCCAGCCAGCTGGTGAAGGAGAGGGCCAGGAAGAACGAGAGGTTAAGCCCGCCATCTACCACTACACCTGCATAGACGCTAACGGCATGTAGGGCGGCGGCGATGAGTCCACTGATAACCGCAGCATGTTTGCTGCTGTCTTTAGCCTCGAAACCTGAGGCAAGCCTTTTCAGTAGCAGGCTGGCGGCTAGCAGGTAGAGTAGGAGGGCTAGAGTGATTAAGACGAAGTTCATCATGCCTTGCTTTGATTAATAAGAAGCGCAATGTTCGCATATGAGGCCGGAGGGTTGAAGTTCTTTTATTAGCTTTGTAGTGGTGATGATTATGTGAATGGGGTCGCAATGATGTATGGCGAAGCTTTGTTAGTATGTCATATGGCGCATGCTGAACAGCCGCATTGTAATCAGCGGATTATCGCCATATAGTGCGTTAATAAAAAAGTTTTGCTGTGTTGGCGGAGATCGGTGAGGCAGGTAATGATGCCGCGAAAGAGGTTTTGGAGCACCTGAATGGAGATACGGGTACTAGGTTGTAGTGGTGGCATTGGTGGCAATGGACGCCGAACCACTTCGTTCCTGGTGGGGGATGAGGTGCTGATCGATGCGGGCAGCGGCGTGGCCGACCTGTCGCTGGATGAGCTCGCCGCGATTAGCCACATCTTCCTTACACACTCCCATATGGATCATATCCATATGTTGCCGCTGCTTATCGATAGTGTGTTCGACCGTGTGGAGCAACCGGTGGTGGTGCACGGCCTTCCTCACACCCTGAAGGCGTTACGCGACCACATTTTCAACTGGGTGCTATGGCCCGACTTTACCAACCTGCCGAGCGAAGAGTTTCCGGTAATGGTATTGCAGGAGATGGAGCCGGGTGAGCGTATTACGGTTAACGACAGCCACTTCAGCATGATCCCGGTTAACCATATTGTCCCCACCGTCGCCTATGTGGTGGAGTATCCCGGCGGTGCCTTTGCCTTCAGTGGCGATACCACCACTAATGATACCCTGTGGCAGGGGTTGAACCAGCTGGATCGTCTTGACCATCTGATCGTCGAGTCAGCCTTCTCCAATGGCGAAATTGAACTTTGTGAGATGTCCAAGCACTACTGTCCGCAGTTGCTGGCCGCCGATTTACAGAAGTTGCGCCATGACCCGCAGATCTACTTTAGCCATGCTAAGCCGGGTGAAGAGGAGATGATCTATCAGGAGTGTCGGCAGTTGCTTCCGGAACGTACCTTACACCACCTGACAGGAGGCGAGCGTTTGGCGTTATAATGCCCGCTTGTCATTCTGTATCATACGTCGTGCCCCGTCACGACCACCCAATCAGGAACACCATTTACCATGTTCGATAGCCTGACATCGAGGTTGACTCAGACTCTGCGCAATCTGCGCGGCAGTGGTCGCTTAAGCGAAGAGAATATTAAGGAGACCATGCGCGAGGTGCGGATGGCTCTGCTGGAGGCCGATGTGGCCCTGCCGGTGGTGCGCGGCTTTGTGGAGCACGTGAAGGCACGCGCCGTGGGTAAGGAGGTGATGGAGAGCCTCACTCCCGGCCAGGCGCTAGTCAAGGTGGTGCACGAGGAGCTCATCACCCTGATGGGTGAAGCCAACGAGGAGCTTAACCTTGCGGTGCAGCCCCCGGCGGTTGTGTTGATGGCAGGTCTGCAGGGTGCCGGTAAGACGACCAGTGTCGGCAAACTGGCCCGCTGGTTAAAAGAGAAAAAGAAAAAATCGGTGCTGGTCGTGAGTGCCGATATCTATCGCCCTGCGGCTATCGAGCAGTTGAAGACCCTGGCCGCTGAGGTTGGCGTGGAGTTTTTTCCCAGCAGTGGTGAGCAGGACCCGGTCGATATCGGCACTGGGGCAATCGACGCGGCACGTAAAAAACATATCGATGTGGTACTGATCGATACTGCCGGTCGTCTCCACATCGATGAGGAGATGATGGGCGAGATCAAGCGGCTGCATGCGGCAGTCACACCGGTTGAGACCCTATTTGTGGTCGACTCGATGACCGGTCAGGATGCCGCCAATACCGCTAAGGCCTTTGGCGATGCACTGCCCCTGACCGGCGTGATCCTCACCAAGACCGACGGTGATGCCCGCGGTGGTGCGGCGCTGTCGGTACGCCAGATCACCGGTAAGCCGATCAAATTCCTCGGTGTAGGCGAAAAATCGACCGCGCTGGAGCCATTTCATCCGGATCGTGTCGCCTCTCGCATCCTCGATATGGGTGATGTGCTCTCGCTGGTCGAGGAGGTGCAGGATAAGGTTGATCAGAAGCAGGCCGCGAGGATGGCCGAGAAGCTCAAGAAGGGTAAGGGTTTCGACCTGGAAGACTTTCGTGACCAGCTGAAGCAGCTGCAGAACCTGGGGGGGGTCGGGGCTCTGATGGACAAGCTGCCGGGGATGGCCAATGTGCCCGAGGCGGCGAAGAATCAGGTTAATGACAAGGAGTTTGGCAAACTGGAAGCGATCATTAACTCCATGACGCCGCACGAACGCCAGCGTCCAGACGTCATCAAGGGGAGCCGAAAAAAGCGCATCGCGATGGGCTCCGGGACCCAGGTTCAGGACGTCAACCGCCTGCTCAAACAGTTCACGCAGATGCAGAAGATGATGAAAAAGATGTCCAAGGGCGGGATGGGCAAGATGATGCGGGGCCTTGGTGGACTCAAAGGAAAGCTGCCTCCGGGCATGCCTTTTTAATAGGGCTACCCTTTTCCCTCAAATCGTCGTAAAATACCCGGCTTAATTTTGATGCGGGTCGCCATCGGGCGGCCCTGTTTGTTTGTGATGACGAGGATTTCACTGGCATGGTAACCATTCGTATGGCTCGTGGTGGCTCTAAAAAGCGCCCCTTTTATCAAATCGTTGTAACCGATAGCCGTAACCGTCGTGACGGTCGTTTTATCGAGCGCGTCGGCTTCTTTAACCCGGTTGCCCGTGGTAGCGAAGAGCGCGTTCGCATCGACCGTGAGCGTGTTGACTACTGGGTCTCCAAGGGTGCCCAGCCGTCTGACCGCGTTGCCAGCTTGCTGAAGCAACCGGCCTGATCTTCTTCCCGTTAGCCTTGTTCATGCGGCCGTTTGTCAAGCCGGGGGAGCGAGGCTGGTAATGGAAAATCAGGACTATATCGTGGTGGGCCAAATTAATGGCCTGCACGGTGTGCGCGGCTGGGTAAAGGTCTACTCCCATACCCAACCACGCGAGAATATTCTCAGTTACCGAACCTGGTACTTGCTGCAGGGTGGTAACTGGGTGGCTGTTGAGCTGGCCGATGGTCGTCCTCAGGGCAAGGGTATTGTTGCCCGGCTCCAGGGATATGATGATCGCGACCAGGCGGCAGCACTGCTTAAATGCGAGATTGCCATTCATCGCGAGGAGCTACCTGAGGCGACACCCGGTGAGTATTACTGGGCAGATCTGCAGGGGCTCAAGGTAGTCAACGCCGAGGGTGTAGAACTCGGCGTGGTGGATCACCTGCTGGAGACCGGTGCCAATGATGTGCTGGTGGTTCAGGATGGTGATACGGAGAGACTTATTCCGTACGTGACGGGCCAGTTTGTGCTTGATGTGTCGCTGGATGAGGGGGTAATTAAGGTCGACTGGGATCCGGAATTTTAGGGTCATGCGGTTCGACGTAGTTACCCTGTTTCCACAGATGTTTGAGGCGATTAGTCAGCACGGCATTACCCGCCGGGCGGTGGAACGTGAGATCGTAGAGCTGGGGATGTGGAATCCCCGTGACTACACCCATGACCGGCACCGTACCGTGGATGATCGCCCTTATGGCGGTGGCCCGGGTATGTTGATGAAGGTACAGCCGCTACGCGATGCCCTGCATGCTGCGCGCGCCGCAGGTGGTGGCAAGCCCCATGTGGTCTATCTCTCTCCACAGGGTAGGCCGCTGACCCAGAAGGGGGCACGGGAGCTTGCTGCATACCCGCATCTGGTGTTGATTGCCGGACGCTATGAAGGGGTGGATGAGCGTTTCATTGCGGCCGAGGTGGATGAAGAGTGGTCCATCGGTGACTATGTCCTCAGTGGCGGTGAGCTGGGGGCTATGGTGATCATCGATGCGGTGACCCGCCTGTTGCCCGGCGCGCTGGGGCATGAAGACTCCGCCGAGCAGGACTCCTTTAGCGAGGGCCTGCTCGACACCCCTCACTACACCCGGCCTGAGGTGTTTGAGGGTGAGGCAGTACCTGCCGTGTTGTTGAGCGGCGACCATCAGGCCATTGCACGCTGGCGGGCGAAACAGTCGCTGGGGCGCACATGGTTACGACGGCCAGATCTGCTGGCCACAATGGAATTGAATGAATTGCAGCAGGCCCTGTTGCAGGAATTTATTCATGAACATGAACAGAATTAATTTTACGTGTATAATCGACGGACTTTTTTCCGGGAGTTTTAGTAATGAGCAACATCATCCAGCAACTTGAAGCAGAGCAGATGACCCGTGAGGTACCAGAATTTGGTCCCGGCGATACTGTCGTTGTTCAGGTAAAGGTAAAGGAAGGTACTCGCGAGCGTCTGCAGGCCTTTGAAGGCGTTGTTATCGCCAAGCGTAACCGCGGCCTCAACTCTGCATTCACCGTGCGCAAGATGTCCCACGGTGAAGGCGTTGAGCGTGTTTTCCAGACCCACAGCCATGCTATTGACTCCATCACCGTGAAGCGTCGTGGTGATGTACGTCGTGCCAAGCTGTACTACCTGCGTGAACTTACCGGTAAGGCTGCCCGCATCAAGGAAAAGCTCTAATCTAGAGCGAACCTTGCGAGCGATGTTGCGGATGATGACTCTGCAACCTGCTGGCGCAGTACGAGACGGGTACCATCGTAATGATGGTGCCCGTTTTGTGTTTGTGCTGTCTTTAATTGTCGCGCTTTCGCTTCCTCTCTCAGTCTCTGCCGTCGAACTGGCCGAGATCGGGCGCTTAGCCAAGGGGGGGGCCTCGCAGCTCGCCCTCTCTTTATTGTCACAGCATCAGCCGGCTTATACCGAGGATGCCAATCACTGGCGCCGTTGGGAGCGGGTGCGCGTACGTATCATGGAGGAGCATGGTCTGTGGCAAGAGCTGGCGACGCTTATCAGCACCTATCCCACCGGCCTGCCCGATGAGTTTCGTCACTGGAGCGAACTGCGCCATGCCAACGCCCTGATCAATGCCGCTAAGCATACTGAGGCACGTCAGTTATTGCGGCGCTTGATCTGGCAACCCGTTGCCGGGGAGGACGTAACCGGAAAGCGTCTGGCTGAGTTGCGTCGTCTGGTGATGCAAAGCTATCTGGAGCAGGGACGCATTAAGGATGCCTATGCGGCGATGTTGCGCTTCCAGCAGGACTATGACGAGCAGGATGAAGAGGCCTTGTTGCTGCGTGCCAAGGTATTGTTGGCTGCCGGGCGTGCCGGTGAGAGTCTCGCCCTGTTGCGCCTGATCGCCACGGGTGGTGTGGTTGAGCCGTTAAAGGCTCTGGCGACAGTGCGCAGTGGTGGCGATACAGCGGCGGTTCTTAAGTTAGCGCGCGACATGGTGGCGAAGGAAGAGGGGCTACATCTCCGCTGGCTTTGGCTCGGCGTGATGGCCGAGGCGGCACAACAGCTTAACAATAGTGCCAATCTGATCATCGCCCTGGAACGCATGTTGCCACAGCAGGGGACGTTACCGATCCCTGATAGCGAGCGTCGTCTTTTTAACTTTTCCCCCGATCAACTTTGGCAGGGCTA
Organism: Thiohalomonadaceae bacterium; assembly: GCA_041554195.1. Classification (GTDB taxonomy): domain Bacteria; phylum Pseudomonadota; class Gammaproteobacteria; order Thiohalomonadales; family Thiohalomonadaceae; genus JAPHSX01. The sequence goes on along the minus strand of JBFFMJ010000001.1, from coordinate 154,326 downwards.
TCTTGCCTACGCCGAGCGTGTGGGTAACCGAGAGCAGTTGCTGCAGGGTGACGATGCCGCCTGGCTGAGTGCCGCCGAGCAGACCGAAATGCGCTACCCGGTGCGTAAACGCTCACTTTTTGCCCTGCTGGCACTGCGCGGTGTGGATGTGACGATGCGCGAGCAGGCCGCGCAGGCGCTACTTGGCTTATTTGAACAGATGGAATCGGGGGGAGAGCTGCTGCGTCGCCTCTATCTTGAGAGCAGTCGCTATGCAAAGCGGAGCAGTGTGCCGCATAGCATTGCTTACCGTCTGGTGGATGAGGCGATTAAGGATGCGGAATTAGGCCTCGCCTCAAGTCTATTGCAGCAGCTCCCAGAGCCTCCGGGTGGTACGGTCCGTTTTGCCTGGCAGATGCGTCGTGCCAAGGTGTTTTTGCTGGCGGGTGATTATGATGAGGCGGATAAGCTTCTGACGGCCCTAATGCCGGGTACCGCCGCCCTTAATGATGAGCAGCGCGATCAGGTGGTGCAGTTGCTGTTTGATCTACAGGCGGTGGCCGAGCATGAACGTGCCTTTCGCCTGCTCGCCTCCATGTATGAAAGTGTTCCTGGCATTGAGCTACGTCGCGAACTGCTGTTCTGGATGGCTGATTCATGCAAGGCGCAGTCGCAGCATACCGAGGCGGCTCGCTTCTATCTTCAATCGGCCACACTGGGCGATAACGACAGTATGGACCCCTGGGCACAGACCGCCCGTTACCAGGCGGCGAAGAGCTTAAGTGAAGGTGGTCTGACCAGGGACGCCGCCTTTATCTATAAGCAGTTGTTGCGGATCACCGAAAGCCCTGAGCGCCGTTCGGTGCTACGCCATGAATTGCAGCAGTTGAGAATGCAGGGTGAACGGGGCTAAGCCTTCAGTCGCAGCTCCGGACAGGGTGGCCCTGTTGCTGGCCTACCTTGCAGACCCCCGCACGATAATCCCACTCCAGCGGCCATCTGGCGGCACACCCTATCAACAAAAAGTGTGGAGGGCTTTACAACGGATCCCCGTCGGCGAGGTGCGCACCTATGGCGAACTTGCCAACGAGCTGGACAGTTGTGCCCGCGCCGTGGCACAGGCCTGCCGGGCCAATCCCCTACCCATTCTTATTCCCTGTCACCGGGTGGTTGCCGCTAATGGGCTCGGTGGCTATATGGGACAAACCGAGGGTGCCGGGCTGGCGATAAAACGCTGGTTGTTGCACCATGAGGGCTATGTCTGAATCCATCTCTGAACAGGATATGACTCTAATCGAACGCTTTAGCGATGCACTGTGGCTGGAACGCGGACTGAGTGAAAATACCCTTACAGCCTACCGCAGTGATTTGCAGTCTCTCTCTGCGTGGCTGCGTGGCCAGGACTCGGGGCTGCTCACGGCCGCTCGTCATGACCTGTTGGGGTACCTGCAACACCGGGTGGAGGCTGGGGCCAAGCCGCGCTCTAGCGCACGACTTCTCTCCAGCATGCGTCGCTTTTACCGCTACCTGCTACGAGAATCACAGATCACTGAGGATCCCAGTGCCCGTATCGATGCCCCCAAGCTGGGACGCCCCCTGCCCAAGACCCTGACCGAGGAGGAGGTGGAGCGTCTGCTTGCCGCGCCTGATACCAGCACCCCCATGGGGTTGCGTGACCGGGCGATGCTGGAGCTGCTTTATGCCAGTGGCCTGCGTGTCTCTGAATTGGTGAATTTAATTCTCTTGCAGGTCAACTTTCAGCAGGGGCTGGTCAAGGTGATGGGTAAGGGGAGTAAGGAGCGCCTGGTTCCGTTGGGTGATGAGGCACTACATTGGTTGCAACGTTTTATGCGTGAGGGGCGTGGTCTATTATTGGGAGAGAAGCGCTCTGAGGCGCTCTTTCCCAGCAAGCGGGGGGCGGCCATGAGCCGTCAGGCCTTCTGGCAATTGATTAAACGTTATGCCATGCAGGGGGGGATCAGTAAACCACTTTCTCCTCACACCCTGCGCCATGCCTTTGCGACCCATTTGTTGAATCACGGTGCCGATTTGAGGGTGGTACAATTGTTACTGGGCCATAGCTCCCTCTCAACGACACAAATTTATACTTTTGTGGCGCAGGAGCGCTTGAAGGGGTTGCACGCTATACATCACCCTCGGGGTTGATGTCTGGAGTTAAGTAAGGGTTTTCACAGGGGAAGTGTAGGATGAGAAAGAACGCGCATGAAAAGGTTGAGGTAGAGAAGCTGTGCATCGGTATGTATGTGGCGCAGCTTGATCGTCCCTGGCTCGAGTCACCGTTTTTGTTTCAGGGCTTTCCCATCCGCAATCAGGACGAATTGGAGCAGTTGCGGGAGTGTTGCGACTTTGTCTATATCGATGTGGAGCAGAGCATCGACTGGCAACTGGATACACCTACGGCATCGGTGACCAGAGAGGTGCGCTTTTCTACGCAGGGGCTGAATCGCAAGCCTTCACGACAGAGGGTGGAGTATCGGGACAAGGAAGGATTTACTCAAACCCTACCCGAAGCGATTATGCTCCATAGCGCCGCCAAGGACTACATCGGCAGTGTGCTGGATGATGTACGGCTGGGAAAAAGTATTGATACGGGTGGCGCGCGTGAACTGGCGGATCGCCTCGCCGAGAATATCGTGAAAAACGAAAATGCCATGGTGTGGCTTACCCAGCTGAAAAATCGCGATGAATACACCTCTATGCACAGTATCAATGTCTGTGTGTTGTCATTGCTTTTCGGTCGTTTTCTAGGGCTGCAGGAGAAGGAGCTGTCTCACCTCGGGCTGGGTGCATTGCTGCACGATGTCGGCAAGATGCGGGTTCCCAGTGAGATCCTCAACAAGCCAGGACGTCTGGATGGTGATGAGAGGGTGATTATGAACCGTCATCCTGAGCTGGGTCACGCGATTCTTAAGGGGCATGACGACCTTCACCCTGCGGTATTGGAGATCGCACTGTCGCACCACGAGCGCTACGATGGCAGCGGCTACCCGCGAGGACTGAAGGGGAAAGAGTTAAACAGTTACGCATTGATTGTTTCCATTATTGATTTTTACGATGCCGTAACCAGTGACCGTGCCTACCATATCGGTATTTCGCCTCACGAGGCACTGAATATGATGTATGCGGTGGCGGCTAAAAGCTTTCCCATGGAGCTGGTCGAGTCGTTTATCCAGTGTCTGGGCATCTATCCTATCGGCAGTCTGGTCGAGCTGGATAGTGGTGAGGTGGGGGTGGTAATGACGGTCAATCGCAGTCGTCGTCTCAATCCGATTTTGACGCTGGTGCTAGACGGCAATAAGCAACCTTTCCCTCAGGCTAAGATGATGAATCTTGAACTGCAGGAGAAGCGCGAGCGTCCCGTGCGCATTAAAAAAATACTGGAGTCCAATGCCTTCGGTATTGATGTGCGCAAACTTATTCTACAGAGCAATATGACCGCCCCCGCCGTGATGGTGTAAAGTTACGGCCGTAATTTGAACACGAGGAAGAAAGAGCAATGCCTTCATTTGATGTAGTTTCCGAACTTGAACGTCACGAGCTGAGTAATGCGGTCGATCAGGCCAATCGTGAGATCAATACCCGGTTCGATTTTAAGGGGAGTGATGCCAAAATCGAGGAGACCAAGGAGGGATTAACATTGGAGGCGGAGAGTGAATTTCAGCTCGATCAGATGATGACGATACTGAATCAGAAGCTGGTCAAGCGCGGTCTCGATATTCAGAGTCTGGAGAAGCAGGGGGTTGAGAGCAGTAATATGCGGGCACGCCAAAAGCTGCTATTGAAAGAGGGGATCGACAAGGAGCTGGCAAAGAAGATCGTCAAGCTGGTCAAAGAGAGCAAGATGAAGGTGCAGGCCTCGATTCAGGGGGAACAGGTGCGCATCACGGGCAAAAAACGTGATGATCTGCAACAGGCGATGGCCCTGATCAAGGGGGCCGGGCTGGAGCAGCCGCTCCAATTCACCAATTTCCGCGACTGAGTGAGCAGGAGTTCTGTTATGACAAAGCCCCTTTTTTTATTGGTATCGATCATTTTTGTCGCTGTGATCATCGTGGTGGCGAAAGATGAGCGGGCCGTCGCCTCGGTGGCACCGGTAGAGCGACCGGTGGTGGCTCAAGGGGATATGGAGCAGATTAGAGGACGCCTTGATAAGGCCTTCAATGCCCAGCCAGATGCCATTGCCGATGCCCCTCTCCCGGGTTTTTACGAGGCCCTTTATGGTTCTGAGGTCTTTTATATTTCCAGTGATGCCAAACACCTTATTCGCGGTGAGATCTATAACCTGGAAACACTGGACAATCTTACCGAACAGCGTCGTGCCGGTGGCCGCCTGAAGATCCTGGAGACGATTCCTGAGTCGTCGATGATTGTCTACAAGGCGCAGAATGAGAAACATGTAATTAATGTCTTTACCGATATCGATTGTGTCTATTGTCGCAAGCTACATCAGGATATGGCGCAGATAAACGCATTGGGTATTAGCGTGCGTTATCTGGCATTTCCGCGAGCCGGCCTCAACTCGCCATCTTATGACAAGGCGGTCAGTGTCTGGTGTGCTGAAGATCGAAATGCAGCAATGGATAATGCCAAGGGTATCGGTAAAATCGAGCCGATTAAGTGCGATGCGCCGGTGGGTATGCATATGCAACTGGCGCAGCAACTGGGGATCAACAGTACCCCTTCTCTGATACTGGAGGATGGCCGTCTGCAACCGGGTTATGCACCGCCGAAGCAGTTGCTGTCCTTGTTCCAGTAATTATCAGTGGTGCCCGGTATAAAAAGGCTGTCAACGACAGCCTTTTTTCTTAGATGATGGCATAGACTTCGGCCTCTACCAGCCCCCCGCAGTGGGTGAATAGCAGGAAGGTACGTACCCGCCGTGCGGGCCATATTTTACTTACTCCCTCGGCGTAGTAATGAAGTTGTTCGCGATACGGGGCGGCCAGTGTGGCAAGGTTTTCACCGGTGGCCTGGCGATGGCTTTTGTAGTCGATCACCCAGACCTCGTCGTGGCGTAGCAACAGCCGGTCGATGATGCCGTGAACGGTACGTCCCTGCTGCTGATAGATGATAGGTATTTCGTTAATCGCCTCACCGTTCTCCGGTCGTAATATCTGTTCAAGTCTGGGCTCTGCAAAGAGTTGTTTTACCTCCGCTACCCACTCTAGTAGTTCAGTATCGTCATGTGGCGTGCCCAGTTCCTGGGCCACCTGGTCAATACTGTCTTGCCACGCTTCACTGTCGCTACTGGTCATTAACTCCAATAATCGGTGGATGGCGATGCCGCGTCGGCGACCATCCTCGTCACCGCCAGAGGCGGTCATAGTCACCTCATCACCGCGATGATAACTGGGGGCGATTTCGTACTCTTTTGTCGGCACACTGATGGGGCTGGAAAGCGCCATGGGAATATTCGTTCCCGTGGCACTTACATCGCTACTGTCGGGCACTTCGCTTAGCGCAGGAGCGGAGCCGCTTTGTAGCCGGCAGGGAGCATCGGCCGCCGTCTCATCAAGCGGGTCGAGTGCCTTGCGCATTGCACCATACCAGCCCAGTTCTTCACCGCGACGCGGCGCACAGGCGCTAAGGAAGAGATGCTGGCGTGCACGGGTGAGGGCGACGTAGAGCAGGTTGGCATCTTCGCGTTGCTCTTCTCCCTGTTCACGCTCCAGAGCCTGGCGCGTCAGGGGGGGCAGCTGCCCCTTTTTGCCGACCAGTAAAAAGGTGTGGGGCCGTGGTGCTTCGGCGGGCCAGTCGATGAGGGCACGAAAGGGACGATCCCGGGCAACACCGCGGGCACTGTCGGCAATAAATACCACCGGTGCCTCCAGACCCTTGGAGGCGTGGATGGTCATTATGCGTACCCGATCACTGCTGCCGGTGGCGGGTGCTTCATCCGGTGCCTCGTCGCTATTTTCACGCATCTCACCCAGGCGGGCGAGAAAGTGGCCAAGACTGGGGTAGCGGCCGCTGTCGATGGCCAGTGCCAGTTCCAGAAAGCGTGTCAGATTCGACTCGCTTCTGGCGTGAAGGTGGGCGGGGTAGGCAGCATGATAACGGGCCAGTACATTGCCCTCACTGAAGATGCGATCAAGCAGGTCGTGAATCGGTAGTTTGCCGACTCGTGTACGCCAGCTACTGAGCAGTTGCCATGCCCGGTGAAGTGGGTGGGTGTTGTCGTGTTGCGCCAGTGTGGCGACTCTTTGATACCAGTTGCCGCTCTCCTTGGGCATTGCCGCCAACTGCATAAGTGTTTCATTGGTGCAGGAAAACAGCGGTGAGCGTAGAACATGGGCTAGCGACAGGTTGTTGTAGGGGGTGATCAGTACCTCCAGCAGGGCCACCATGTCGCGCACCTCCAGGCTCTGCAACAGGGTGCCGCGCTCGGCTCCGAGGTAGGGGATCCCCGCCTGACGTAGCGCACGCTCATAGTCTCCCACATGGGCGCGGCTCCGCACCAGTATCATCACATCACCATAACGCATGGGGCGTGCGTCGCCGGCCTTACCCACGGGGGTTCTCGCCGCGACCAGCTGGCCGATCTCGTTGGCGATCATCTCGCCCTCGCGCTGGTAGCGATCATCGCCCTTGATGATGCGTGGCTGGTGTAGCGGGTTGCGTAGGGTGGGCGTGGGAGGTGCCTCCTCCTCTTTCTGCTCGTTAATTAGCGGCAGTACGGTGATCTGTCCCCACAGCTCGTGCAGGTGGGTGTCGTGGTCGCTGAAGTCACGCAGTATCCCCTGCATCGGGCCATTGTTGCCAAAGAGTTTGTTGACCCCCTGCATGATGGCGGGGGCGGAGCGCCATGAGGTATGCAGCGGATAGCTGCGGGCATCCAGGTTTTGTTCCAGCCACTCGTGTGCGGCTTGAAACAGACGTGGTTCGGCGCGACGAAAGCGGTAGATAGACTGCTTGGCATCGCCCACCAGAAAGACACTGCGGTGGCGCTCGGCGGCCCCCGCCGCCATCTCCTGCAGTAGCGGCTGTAGCAGACGCCATTGGGTGGGGTTGGTGTCCTGAAACTCATCGACCAGCAGGTGCTCGATGCGCTGGTCCAGTTTGTACTGCACCCATTGGGCATTCTCGGCGTGGTGCAACAGGCGATAGGCACGCCACTCCAGGTCGGTAAAGTCGAGCTGTCGACGTTCGGCCTTAATGCGCTGGAAGTGCTCGAGTAGTTGTGTCCCTACTGCATACCAGGCACGACAGGCCTCCAGGCTCGCGATAGCGCTGATTTGATCCAGGGTCTCCATTACTACCGCGCAGAGTTGCTGGTGCAGTTCGATGAACTGCTCCTGTCCCTCTTCGCCCATTTTTACCGCCTGTGCCTTGGAGGGCTTGCAGGCGCGCGGCTCATCTTTTTGGGTCAGCAGTGCCTCACGGCAGTGGCCGAAACGCTGCTTCAGACTCAACTCTGTGTTGCGGGCACCGGCCAGCAGTTCCAGTCTGCCGAGGTTGCTCTTGATCGGATGTTTATTGAGCAGGGTGCAGTAGGCGCTCAGCGCCTGCTCGCGCCCAGGGGTAAAGAGGTGTTCAAGCGGTGCTGCTTCATTGCGGATCTGTAACTGTTCTCGCAGTCGCTCGACAGCGAAGGCATGTGAGTGCCGCTGCTCCTCGGTATAGGCCCACCAGTCACCACGATGGTTGAGAAAGCCAAACAGGGCCTCGGTCAGTCCATGCAGGCCACCGCAGTAGCCAAGCAGGATTTCGAGCTGTTGTGCCAACTCGCCATCGGGTTGTAGCGTGGCCTGCTCTATCAGAACTTCCCAGGCGGTACGGGCAAGCTCGCCGCTGCTCTCCTGCAGCTCAAAGCCGGGCGGCACATCAGCCTCCAGCGGGAAGCGACGCAGGATATCCTGACAGAAGGCGTGGAAGGTGGTGTTACGAACACTTTTGCCGCTCTGTAGCAGCTCCTCGTAGAGGCCACGGGCACGCACCATGGTTGACTCGTCAGGAGTTAGTTCTAGCTCTCGCAGCAGTGCGGCCAGCGTCTCATTATCCGCTGAGGCGAGGGCAAACAGGCGCTCGGAGAGGCGGGTCTGCATTTCTGCCGCCGCCTTGCGGGTAAAGGTGATGGCGAGAGTGGTATCGGCGCGGGCACCATGCAGTAACAGGCGTAGCAGACGGCTGACCAGTAGCCAGGTTTTGCCTGTACCGGCCGAGGCCATCACGGTGGCGTTAATAAGTGGGGAGCTGGGTCCGAGGTTCTTTGTCATGGTGACAGCATAATGGCCTCAATGGGGGCGGTAAACAGGCGATGTGTGTAGGACGATTCCTATAGGGATGTAGGCGGTGGGGTGCTTGGGCTGTAACTACTTAGCGCACTATTATTGTGTGGTTATTTTTAACCAATTGAATTAGTTAGAAAATAGTCTTTTTTTGTTTAAGGGTTTACCCTTATGCGGGATGACACCCCACTTGTAGGAATTGGGGGGATTGGTAATCTGTACCTCAACAAGGACATGAACAGGGAAAAACTAAGGACGGGCGGTCAAAAGGAGTTGGCAGTTACACAGGGAGTGACATGGCAGGGATGTCGTTAGGAATGCACAAGAATGTGAAGCGGGAGACTCTGGGATGAGTGGTCAAATGGAAGTGACTTTACACACATGGAGTGACACGGCAAGGATGTCGTAAAGTAATAACAACAAGTGGAACATGCTTCCACCTTAATGGATCTATCAGGATGATACGCCAATGGAATGGTGCTGGCAGGAAGCCAGGAGGGATGAAAATATCAGGCGACTTTTTTGAGTCGCCTTTTTTATTGCCCGTGATTATCTTCCCCGTGATGTTCACCCAGTGGCCATGTCGTGCGTCGGCATAGACCCTCCATCTGGCAGTAGCCGCAGACCTTCTCATCACCCCAGGCGGGCAGACCCTGTGACGCGGACATCTCGCTTTGCAGCTGTGTTAGCCGTACTGCACAGCCTTCGCTTAACTGCTGTAACCCCTCTCCCTGAAGCACTACTTTACTGCCGAGTTTGCCACTATCCAGTGCCAGATACTCAACCTGTGTCACGGGTAACTGCTGGTGCTGTGCCAGCAGGGCGTAGAAGGGGAGCTGTACCGCCTCGCCGCTAAGAACCTCCTCCTCGCTGGCGATCCCCCCGGTCTTGTAGTCGACCACGGCCATGCCCTCCAGCCGTTGGTCGATGCGGTCAAGGCGCCCCTGAAGTTCCAGATTTGGCGCGAAGCCCTCGGTGCGCAGATCCGCCTCCACGGTCTCTACCCTTCCCGCCTCTTCACGGATGATCTGCCAGTCGAGGTAGTCAGGGATCTTTTCCAGCCAGCGTTGCAGCCAGCCGCGGTGCAGGAAGTTATCCTCAAGGTCTTCGGCGAAAACGGCCTGGCTGATCTCGTGCAAAAGAGTCGTGGCCTGGTCGCGTGTCTGCATATCCAGACGCTTTATGAAGGGGCCGGGCAGACCTGCGACATCGCCATGAAAGGCCTGCAGGATACGGTGTACCCGTTCGCCGTAGTCGCTCTTCTCCAGGGCCTCGCGGATCGCCTCGGGTGGGGCCAGGCGCAGCCCGCGCGCCGCATAGAACTGGTAGGGGCAGTTCATTAGCTGCTGGTAGGCCGAGGCGGAATAGTGTGTCGGTAACAGCGAGGCTTCAAGTGCCGGGGCAGGGGGCTGGCTGGGCACGGGCAGGGGAGCCGTGCGATCCACCACCTGACTCTCCGGGTGGTCAAGCAGCTGCGCCAACTCCTCATCTTCAAGCGCATCGCCATAGGCCAGCAGGTGGAAGCTGCGTAGCGACTCCAGCCAGGGGCTGGGGAGGATGTCCTCGCCATCCTGCTGGCGGCGCAGGGTGAGCAGGATAGTCGGCGAGGATTCCAGCAGGCGGCGGTAGTGGAAGAAGCGCTCGGCCAGCTGCTCCTCACTGGTGGGGAGCCGCAGTTCACGACGCACCGCATCGTTGAAGAAGGGGCTGCTGGCGGGGCTGCCGGGGAGGTGTTCACGCTCCATACCGGCGATGATCAGGGCGTCAAACTGTTGCAGCTGGCTCTGTCCCAGCCCCATCAGGCTGACCGCATGGCCCTGCATGGTGGGGCGAAAGTTGGATTGCTCCAGGGTACGTCCCAGCCAGCCGCGAAACTCCAGCCAAGAGAGTGTCTGTTCCTCCCCCTTTACCGCCTGTTGCATCTGTTGCAGCAGCTCCAGCAGTTGTATTCCGGCGGCATCGGCCGCCAGCCCTTCGGTCAAGCCAAGTGGCTGCAGGCTCTGCAGCAGGGTATCAAGATAGAGAGCGGCACGGTGCTCGCCTTGCAGTAGGGGGAGCAGCGACTGCGCCGATTCGGCTAGCTGCTCGAGCAGTGCCTGCACACCGTTCAGTCTCTCGGCCAGTGGTGTGGGCAGGCGGTGTTGACGAAAACGGGTCTGGCGCAGGTAGCGGCTCAGGCCATTGCCGATGTTCTCGTGCAGTACGATATCCTGTTCCAGTCGGTAGACGCTATTCAGGTGTTGTTCGCGATCCCTGTCGGCAAAGATGAAGGGGGATTTGAGCAGATCCAGCATCGGCTGATGCGCAAAGTCCTCCTCAATGCACTGCAGCCACTGCTCCAGTGTGGCGGCGGCACTGGTGGTGGATAGGACCCAGCCCGAGGCATCGAGCAGGGCGACGTTGGCACGCTCCAGCAGCGCACGTACACGTCGTGCCAGTCGACGGTTTTCGGTAACGATGGCGATCTGCCGGTGGCCCGCCAGCAGCCAGCGGCGTACCTGAAGGTCGACTGCCCGCGCCTCATGCTCGTCCCCCTCGGCATGAAACAGTGTGATGGTGTCAGCGAGGGGAGAGACAGGGTATTCGCTGAGGTAGTGCTGTGCGCGTTCCTGCAATGAGCCTGCATCGGCATCGGCCTGATAGACGGTATCAAAGAGGGCATTAAGGGGGGGGCCCGGTGGAGATACTGTCAGGGTGTGTTGCAGTGACTGGCACAGGGAAAAAAGCGGGGTACGCGGGTGATAGGTTTGTGCTGGCTCCTCGCCCCCTTCGCCATGCAACAGCAGGATGAGACGGTTTGCGGCAAGCATGTTGCCAAGCCACTGGCGCTCTGCCCGATGCGGTGTGGGCAGGCCAGCCATATAAATGGGTGAGTCGGGGCTTTGTTGCAGTGAGCTGGAGAGCTGCAACAGGGTGCGGGTGTTACGGTCGATAAGATGGCGGGCATGCAGTTGCTGATGCCAGGCATGCCACAGGGTATGTATCAGCCGCGCCTCGCGATCCAGTGCCGCGGGAGGGTTACCCTCCAGGCCGTAACCACTGGCGACACGGCTGGTAAACTGTACTAAGTCGTCGGGCAGCTCGACACTATTCAGGGTCAGCTCATCAAATAGTTTGAGCAGGCTATCGGCCAGTGCCCACAGGTTGGCACCACCAAACAGGTGGTGATGTTCACGTAGTGCCTCCACCAGAATTAGCACACGCTGGTAGTCATTCACGACCGCGAACTGGTGGGGCGAGGGGAGCCCGTTCAGCCAGCCGCGCAGGGTGGTGATCTGCGGGCCCAGCAGGGCATCGAAGCCGAGCACAGAGGCCTGTTGCAGCAGCAGGCGGCGCAGTCGTATTGCCGCTTCCATATCGGGCAGTAGCACCACTACCTTATCGAGGCGCGGTAGCTGTCCACGGTGATCACGCAGTAATCGTTCGGCCAGCTGTAGCAGTGGGTCAGTGGCATAGGGGACGAGTTGAATGGCCTGAGATGGAGTCACGCGCTGGCGATCCTGCGGTAGTGGGTTTGGACTATTAAAACCGATTGGCGTCGGGAAATGAACCGTGGGGGAAGCTGAAAAATATAACGATTGTCCAGCTAGTGCTTATCTAACTGATGCAGGGCGTAACGCAGCGACTTGATTAGCCCTTTTTGTCTGTCGCGCTTGGCGTATCGTTTGACCTGCCCGGTTTGCTGTCGCCACTGAGGTGCTAACGACTTGAGGAGTTCCCTTGTTTGCACGGTAAGGCCCTCCTTCTCAGCGCGTGATTCGCTAAGATACTGCAGCAGCAGTTGCAGGTCACGATAATCCCCCAGGGTGTCCTGAAAGTCCTTCATCACCTCCACAGTCTGCAAATAGCCGGCTTCCTCGGCAAGGGGTTCAAGCAGGTAGCGCAGCCTTTTACCGCGAATACGCAGACGGTGTAGAAGCGACTCATCCCAATGCTGCTGTAACGAGCGGAGTCCCTTGTTTAGCTGTTTGATTTGTCGTTTGCCAAGGTGGGCGGTGAGGTGGCCAAGTGAGGAGGCGGTTGTCGCGGTGCTGGGTGACAGTGAAAACCTTATTAATGGAAACAGAGCCGCCCATTGTGGTGGTAGCTCGTGCTGCAATTGCCGGTAGGCGCCTTGTAGCTGTTGCTGCAGGGCGGAGATGAGTTGTGCCTGTTCCGGGCAGTAGCGGTTTAGCTGTGCGATGAAGATCTCCAGGTCGCGGGCCAGGTTAGTCTGGCGCTGTAACTCGCGCAGTCGCCCGACCAGAAACTCATCGCATTCAATAAACTTCTGATAGTTTCGCAGCAGGCTGCGAAGCCGACGCAATGAGACTCGAAAGTCGTGTAGCGCCTCTTCGCCGCCCTGCTGTAGAAACAGGGTGTAGTGATCAAAAAGCTGCTGACGTCGTTGCGCCAGCAAATGCTGCAGCCCCTCTGCGGGCGCCAGCCGGGCTAGTTGTTGTTGCCCAGTAGGCGTAGCTGTTTTGGCCTTAGTAGCCATTGCAGAGCCCCCTCCCCTGGCGCAATCTGTTGTGCAAAGTGAAGTTGTGCCATCCCACCCTTTTTCAATTCAATAGCACCATCGTCAGCGCCACAGATGAGTGAGGCGATCAGCATGCTTAATCCCGGTTCGTGGCCGACGATCGCTATGCGCTTGCCCGGTATGTTGCTCAATGAAGGTATCAGCTTCTCGCTGTTGTACGGCGGCGCGAGTGTTTTGAGTTTTGTCGAAGAGGCAAGGGGAAAGTAATCCTCAAGGATCGCGGCAGTCTGCTGTGCGCGTAGCAGGGGGCTGGTGAGGATGACATCGATGCCGCTCTGTATGCGCTGCAGTCCCTGTACTGCCAGCTGCATTTTCACCCGCCCCTCATCGGTGAGTGGACGCTCGGCATCGCTCAGCCCCCGCTCCATACTGGCCAGGCGATCCGTGGCAATGGCGTGACGCACCACCAATAGTTCCGGCATCCCCTACGTCCCCGCCAGCTGCATCAGTTTCATCACCGGTTCGCTAAGTGTGGGGTCGTCGTTAAAACCGGAAACCAGTAGCACCGAGTTGCCGCTTTGTAGCAGGTGATAAGAACGCGCCACATCCTCACTCAATGCTCGCCAGTTGTTGCACGCCTCCTCTGTGGTGGTTACCGGTACGATGCCCCAGTGCAGGTTGATGCGACGGCTGACGCCCTCGTTTGTCGTGATCCCCATGCAGGGGGCAGTAGGTCGCGCCGCGGCAATGATCTGTGCGGTGATACCGCTACGGGTAGGGATGATGATGCCCTGTAGATTCAGGTTTTCTGCCAGTGAAGTGGCGGCCCTGGCCACTGCCTCACGTTGTGGCAGTTTCGACTCATCGCGTCGCTGTTGCGGCTCGACGAAGTGGTTGTGTTGCCACTGGTAGTTCTCCATCTCGCGCAGGATGCGATCCATGGTGGTGACGGCCTTGACCGGGTGACGACCGCTGGCCGTCTCACCGGAGAGCATTACCGCGTCGGTGCCGAGTAATGCGGCGTTGGCTACATCACCCACCTCGGCACGGGTAGGGCGGGAGTGGCTGATCATCGACTCCAGCATCTGCGTGGCGACGATCACCGGGCGGTGGTGGTGACGTGCCAGCTGAATCAGATCACGCTGGATCAACGGCACCTGCTCGGCGGGCAGTTCTATGCCCAGATCGCCACGGGCGATCATGATGCCGTAGGCCTGTTGCAGGATCCCTTCGATGTTTTCAATTGCTTCGGGTTTCTCGATTTTGGCGATGACCGGGATCTCGCGACCCAGCCTGGTGAGGAGGCGTTGCAGTGCGGTGACCTCGTTGGCACGGCGGACAAAGCTGAGTGCAATAAAATCGGCCCCCAGCTCGACGGCCAGTGCGGCGTCTTTGCGATCCTTGGCGGTGGTCGCGGCGACACTGAGTTGTGAGTCGGGGAGGTTCATCCCCTTGTTCTCTTTCAGGGTGCCGCCGAAGAGCACGCGACAACGGATCTCTTTCTCCTCCACGCCCTCGACAATTAGCTCGAAATGGCCGTCATCGAGGAATATACGCTCGCCCTTTTTTATATCTTTATAGAGGCCGCGATATTGCGAGGGGATGAGGCCTGCCTCACCTTTAACGTTACGACAGGTAACGGTGACGGTTTCGTCCTCGAGCAGTTCGATCTGTCCGTCGACAAAGCTGCCGACACGGATCTTTGGCCCGCAGAGATCCATCAGGATCGCCACCGGCTGTTTTAAATTTTTCGCACAGCGGCGAACGCGTTCGAAGAGCTGGCGGTGGCTGTCGTGATCGCCGTGAGAAAGGTTGAGGCGGAAGACGTTGGCCCCGGCCTTGATCAGTTTCTCAATGGCGGCAGCGGAGCCGCTGGCAGGGCCGAGGGTGGCAATGATTTTGGTACGCCGCCAGTGCAGTGGGGCGGGCTGGTCGATTTTAGGCTCTGACATGGGCTTCCTTTGGTGTTTTCACCAAGTATAGGGCATCAGTGGTTAGAGCAATTCCTTGAGTTTATAAAGTGCCTGCAGCGCCTCGCGTGGACTCAACTCATCCGGTTCCAGCAACTCCACCGCATCCAGCAGCGGGTGGGGTGGGGGGGCGGTAAACAGCGGCATCTGCGTGACCTCTGGTGAGTGCTCACTACGCTCGGCACCAATCTGCTCCAGCTCCAGCAGTTTCTGCCGGGCCTGTTGCACCACCTCGCGTGGCACCCCGGCCAGCTGCGCCACCTGTAGACCGTAGCTCTGGTTGGCAGGCCCTTCTTTCACGCTATGCATGAAGATAATGCTCTCGCCGTGCTCAACCGCATCGAGATGGACATTGGCGCAGTGGGGCAGGGTCTCTGGCAGGGTGGTCAGCTCGAAGTAGTGGGTGGCAAAGAGGGTGAAGGCGTGCAGTTTGGTTGCCAGGTGACGGGCACAGGCCCAGGCCAGTGACAGGCCATCGAAGGTGGAGGTACCGCGTCCGATCTCATCCATCAGCACCAGGCTCTGCCCGGTGGCATTGTTGAGGATGTTGGCGGTCTCGGTCATCTCCACCATGAAGGTGGAGCGCCCGGTGGCCAGATCATCCGAGGCACCGATGCGGGTGAAGATTCTGTCCACCGGGCCGATGGTCGCCGACTCCGCCGGGACGAAACTGCCGATGTGGGCGAGCAGTACAATTAACGCCGTCTGGCGCATATAGGTCGATTTGCCGCCCATGTTGGGGCCGGTAATGATTAGCATGCGCCGCTCATCATCAAAGCAGATATCGTTGGGGATGAAGGGCTGTTCCATCACCTGCTCGACCACCGAGTGGCGGCCGCCGCGAATAGTGAGGCCGGGTTGCTCGCTCAGCTCAGGGCGTACCAGACGCAGGCTGTCGGCACGCTCGGTCAGGTTGTTGAGGGCGTCCAGCTCGGCCAGCGCGGAGGCAGTCTGTTGCAGCGGAGCCAGCTCGGCACCCAGGGTCACCAGCAGCTCATCATAGAGCCCTTTTTCGCGAGACAGCGCCCGTTCGGCGGCGGAGAGGGCCTTATCCTCAAAGGCCTTGAGCTCCGGGGTGATGAAGCGTTCGGCGTTCTTCAGGGTCTGGCGGCGCACATACTCCACCGGCACCTTCTCACTTTGTGCGCGGCTCACCTCGATGTAGTAGCCGTGTACTCGGTTGTAGCTCACCTTGAGAGTGGCGATGCCGGTCTGCTCGCGCTCGCGCTGCTCCAGATCTAAAAGAAATTGCCCGGCGTTTTCGCGGATCGCCCGCAACTCATCCAGTTCAGAATCAAAGCCCTCGGCGATCACCTCGCCGTCGCGAATGAGCATCGGCGGCTCGTCGATGATCGCCCTGGTGAGTAGTTCCTCAAGGGCCGGATAGGTGGCGATGCGCTGGGCGACATCGACCAGCTGTGGTGAGTCGAGACCGTCCAGTTGTTGTTGCAGCGCGGGCAGACGGTGCAGCGCCTCGCGCAGCTGGGTGAGGTCGCGCGGGCGGGCCGACTTCAGGGCAATGCGGGTGAGGATGCGTTCGATATCGCCAATGCCGCGTAGCGAGTCGCGTAGCTCATCGAACAGGCGCTGCTCAAGCAGGGTCTCTATCGCCTGCTGGCGCCCCCGCAGTTGCTGCTGGTCGCGCAGCGGGCGGTTGATCCAGCGCCTGAGGAGTCGGCTGCCCATGGCGGTGGCTGCACGATCCATCACCCCGGCCAGGGTGTGGCGGTTGTCGCCGCCGAGGTTGGTCTCCAGCTCCAGGTTGCGGCGGCTCGCCGCATCGAGTTGCAGCGCCTCGTCGTGCTGCTCCAGGGTAAGTCCGTGCAGGTGGGGCAGGGTGCCGCGCTGGGTCTCCTGCACATAGTGGAGCAGGGCACCGGCGGCGGCGGTCGCCTCGCGCAGCCCTTCGCAGCCAAAACCGTTCAAATCGCGCGTAGCAAACTGCTGGCACAGCAGGCGGTGGGCGCTGTCGTACTCAAAGTGCCAGGGGGCGAGACGGGTGAGGCCTGATCGCTTTGGCGCAGCGGACATCTCCTCGCTGGCGATGAGCTCCACCGGATGCAGGCGCTCCAGCTCGCCAGCCAGGCTCTCTGCGCTATCAAGCTGCTGTACGCTGAAACGGCCCGAGGTGATATCAAGGGTCGCCAGGCCGTAGCTCTCCTTGCTCTGGGCGATGGCGCAGATGAGGTTATCGCGGCGCTCCTCCAGCAGTGCATCGTCGGTGACGGTGCCGGGGGTGACGATGCGCACCACCTTGCGCTCCACCGGTCCCTTGGAGGTGGCCGGATCGCCGATCTGCTCGCAGATCGCCACCGACTCCCCCATCTTGATCAAACGCGCCAGATAGCCCTCGACCGCATGATAGGGTACCCCGGCCATCGGGATCGGCTCGCCTGCCGAGGAGCCGCGGGCGGTGAGGGTGATGTCAAGCAACTCGGCAGCGCGTTTGGCATCGTCGTAAAAGAGCTCGTAGAAGTCCCCCATGCGGTAGAACAGTAGCATCTGTGGGAACTCCGACTTGATTCGCAGAAACTGCTGCATCATCGGGGTGTGTCCGCCGGGGTTCTCTGCTTTTTTTCTCGCTTTTGTCATGCCGCGCAGTGTATCGGAAAAAAGGGGGGGCGGGCCAGATGGTGAACGGGTGAGAGCAGCATTCACTTTCACATGGTAGGGGCTTGCGGCACTGTCCGGGGTTTGATAACAATGAGATATAGCTTATTGGAGAGCGAGAGATGATGTTGTACAGAGGCGACTGCGATGAGAGACGGGACTTTAAACGCATGGGAGTGGAGTGTCCGGCGACCTTCAAGCTAGAGGGGGATGACACCACCTGTCATGCCATCGCCACCGATCTCAGCGCAACAGGACTACAACTCAACGGCAGCAATGCGGTGAGTGTGGGGGCCATCGTGATGGTGGAGATGACGCCGGAGCAGGCGATTGTGCCACCGCTACAGGCCAAAGCTGAGGTGGTGCGTTGTGATGAGCGCGTCGCTGGTAGCTATCAGCTGGGCTTGAAGATTCTGGAGATGTTGCCCGGTCTCTGATGGCCCTCCTGTTGCAGCCCTGCTTTTCCACATGGCGTAGCCGTCTCTGGCCGGCCAACAGCTTGCGTAAATTCTAGATAGGTTCAAAATCCAAGTAATAGAAAGATCCTCAATGGAATAGTAAATCATGGGTAGTGGGCTGGAGAGTGTAATCAAGGTACAGGTGGGACAGTTGGCGCAGCTGCTGGGTGACCGGGAGATGATGCTGACGGTTGCCGAGTCGTGTACCGGCGGTTGGCTGGCCAAGGTCTGTACAGATCTGTCTGGCAGCTCGAAGTGGTTTGAGCGTGGTTTTGTCACCTACACCAATGAGTCCAAGCAGGAGATGCTGGGTGTTCTGGCACAGACGCTACAGACCCACGGTGCGGTAAGTGAGGAGACGGTGGCAGAAATGGCCAGCGGTGCCCTTGCCAATAGCCGTGCACAGATAGCTGTTTCCATTAGTGGCATTGCCGGCCCCGGTGGTGGCACCCTAGAAAAGCCGGTCGGTACCGTCTGCTTCGGCTGGGCGCAGCAGGGCGGCGGGACCGTCACCGAGCGCCGCCGCTTTGATGGTGACCGCGAGGCGGTACGTGCCCAGGCGGTGTTGCACGCCCTGCAGGGGCTGCTCCAGCAGTTGCAATGAATGAGCGCCAACGCCTCTTCTTTGCCCTCTGGCCCAGCGGCAAGATGCGGGAATCGCTCATCCCGTTGCTAAAACTCAAACACGAATGCGGTGGACGGCCACACCCGCCCGGTAACCTCCACATTACCCTTAACTTCCTCGGCATGGTCGATGCCGATACCCGCGACTGCCTGGAGCAGGCAGCGGGCGACATCATCATCCCTCCGTTTGAGCTCACCCTGAATCGCTTTGGCTACTGGCCCCGCCCACGGGTGATGTGGCTCGGCTGTAATGAAACCCCACCAGCCATGATTGATCTGATCAATGGATTAAATCGGGTGATGGAGCAGTGTGGTCTGCAACCGGATAGCCGTCCCTACCATCCCCACCTCACCCTGCTGCGCAAGGCGAGGCGGGCACCGGAGCAGTCTGCCCCTGAATTGTCGTGGCAGGCACGGGAGTTTGTGCTGGTCGAGTCAGCCAGCACCCCCGGCGGGGTGGAGTATCGGGTATTGCGAAGTTGGCCGCTGCTTGGGTCGTCGTGATCGCTAGCTAAATGCCCATCCGGCAAATGGCTCCACCTCTTCCCGATTGGCGACAACAAGCTGGTAGGCATGCGGGTTGAGCGAGTGCTCCGCCGTGGTATCCACACTTAGCTGTTGTAGCAGGTAGCCGAGCAGGGCGCGGCGGATCTCGATCACAATCACCCCATCCTCAGCCCCGTAGTCCATTAACAGATTCTGCTGTTTCCGTTCTGGCAGGTTCGGGTGGGGGGCCAGCTCCAGCGTTAGCGTTTCCATCCACTCCTCATCAAACTCAGCGGTCGATTCCGCGGGGGTATCGACCATCTGCGCCACCTCAATGCGCGACAGCACGAAGTCACGAAAGTCGAAGGTCTCCTCATTGTAGGCACGGATGTGCCAGCGCAGGCCGTTGTGGCACAGCGAGTGGGGTTCGATGAGACGCGGGGCCTCGCTGTCGCGATCCGACAGCGAACGGTAGCCGATCAGCAGCTTCTTCTTCTGTGCCACGGCGCGAAGCACTTGGGCGGTGATCTCCCTGTCTGGCAGGCGCGCAGGGATGGGCAGGGACTCGGCGGGAATACCGAAGATCGGCTGCTCGCCATAGGGGCCGCTCATGCTGGTAAGGTTGTGGGCGATCATTGGTAACACCGCCTCGGGGGAGAGGTCGGCGACGCACTCCTTGAACTTGGGGCCGGGGACATAGCCGAACAGGGCCTGCCGGTAGATGAGGTTGTCGGGGGCGAGGCGGCCGTAGAGGCTGATGTCCTTGGTGGCGGCCGGGTCGGAGATGCCGAAGGCGCGGGCGACATCATTTCGTGTCACTAAGCCACAATAAAACGCCATGATCTCAATGTGTTGCAGCCGCTGGCGGGTTGCCCACTTCATTTCTGCCAGCATCTTTTCTACTGCTTTATCGGGCATGCCCATGCCGAAACCCCATCTAATAGTGTGTTGTGATTATTTGTCACAGGATACATACGTGCAATATGAAAGTAAATAATATTTAGGTGATAAAAAATATTGACATGGTGAAATGTATAGTCTAAATTTCACCTCAAGCAAGCAGAAAAAAACGCATTTAACGAACCTGATTAGGGAGTACACCATCGTGGATGAGCAGAAGAAAAAGGCCTTATCGGCAGCACTGGGACAGATCGAGAAGCAGTTTGGCAAGGGCTCTGTGATGCGCATGGGCGATGAGAACGCCATACCGAATGTCGAGGCGATCTCCACCGGTTCACTGGGACTGGATGTCGCGCTGGGTATAGGCGGTCTGCCCAAGGGGCGGGTGGTTGAGATCTACGGGCCGGAGTCATCCGGTAAGACAACTCTTACCCTGCAGGTGATCGCCGAGGCGCAGAAGGCGGGCGGTACCTGTGCCTTCGTCGATGCCGAGCACGCGCTGGATCCAGTCTATGCCGGTAAGCTGGGGGTAGATGTGGATGAGTTGCTGGTCTCCCAGCCCGATACCGGCGAGCAGGCCCTGGAGATCACCGATATGCTGGTGCGCTCCAGCGCGGTGGATGTGGTGGTGGTCGACTCGGTCGCTGCACTGACCCCCAAGGCGGAGATCGAGGGCGACATGGGCGACTCCCATGTGGGTCTGCAGGCTCGTCTGATGTCACAGGCACTACGTAAGCTCACCGCCAATATCAAGCGCTCCAATACTCTGGTTATTTTCATCAACCAGATCCGTATGAAGATCGGCGTGATGTTCGGCTCCCCCGAGACCACCACCGGTGGTAATGCCCTTAAGTTCTATTCTTCGGTGCGTCTGGATATTCGCCGTATCGGTGCCGTGAAGAAGGGCGATGAGGTGGTCGGTAACGAGACCCGCGTGAAAGTAGTGAAGAACAAAGTAGCCCCGCCGTTTAAGCAGACCGAGTTCGATATCCTCTATGGTGAGGGGATCTCCCGGGAGGGTGAAATTATCGACATGGGGGTGAAGCTCGACATCGTCGAGAAGTCAGGCTCCTGGTACAGCTATAACGGCGACCGTATTGGTCAGGGCAAGGACAAGGTACGTATTTTTCTCAGGGAAAACCCTGATTTGTCTGCCGAAATTGAAGGTAAGATTCGTGCCGAGCTGCTGCCGAATATCACCGCGGAAGAGGGTGAAGCGGAGGTGGTAGAGGCCAAGGGGAAAAAGGGTAAGGAAAAGCTGAAGGATGTCGAGTTGGAAGATGCTGCTGCGGTTCAGGTGTAGCGACTGAGCCCCCCCTCTTTGTTTCGATACGCAAAACGCCCTCCCCATTGTATCGGGTAGGGCGTTTTTCCCGCTGCATAATTAATCTCCCCGTTTTAGCCTTAGAGCGGACTCTTTTCCCTGCTGAGGGCTTGTTTTTTTCCTATAAAGTCTCTTTTAGAGCACCCTTTTTTCCGTCGTTTGAATTAAACTAGCCGATTTCGTGGCTGGACGTCTGTAGCGCCCATGTGTGAAGAGAAAGTTTGGACAGAGTCTGAAGCCTACGCCACGGCCGTCGGCCTGCTTGCCCGGCGCGAGCACTCAGTAAAAGAGCTGGCGACCAAGCTCATCTCTCGCGGGGTGGTTTCGGAGCTTATCGAGTCGGTGATTACCCGTCTCATTGATGAGCGCTTGCAGAGTGATGAACGCTTTGCCGAGGTCTATTTGCGGCAGCGCAGTTTGAAGGGCTATGGCCCGGTACGTATTGGCATTGAGCTGCGTGAGCGTGGGGTGGATGATGCGCTGATCTCGGCACAGTTTCGGCAGGCCGATGATGAGGGCGAGATCGACTGGTTTGAGCGGGCCGCAACGGCCTATGCCAAGAAGTATGGTGGCACCCCCGTCGTGGATATTAAGGAGCGGGCGAAACGCATGCGCTTTTTACAGTATCGCGGCTTCAGCCATGAACAGATCGCAGCGGCGATGGATGATGAACAGTAAGCATAAACATAACTGGATAATTGAATGAAAAGCAGCGCAGAGATTCGTCAGGCCTTTTTGGACTACTTCGCCGATAAGGGGCACGAGGTGGTTGCCTCCAGCTCGTTGGTGCCCGGCAATGATCCGACCCTACTCTTTACCAATGCCGGGATGGTGCAGTTCAAGGATGTCTTCCTGGGTGACGACAAGCGCCCCTACAGCCGCGCCACCAGTGTGCAGCGCTGTGTGCGTGCCGGTGGCAAGCACAACGATCTGGAAAACGTCGGCTATACCGCACGCCATCACACCTTCTTTGAGATGCTTGGCAACTTCAGCTTTGGCGATTACTTCAAGCGTGAGGCGATTCAGTACGCCTGGGAGTTCCTTACCGTTACCTGTGGCCTGCCTGCCGAGAAGCTTTGGGTCACGGTTTACGAGGAGGACATTGAGGCCGCTGATATCTGGCTGGAAGAGATCAAGGTCGATCCCAATCGCTTTAGCCGCATCGGCGACAAGCCAGGTGGCAAGAAGAACGAGAGCGACAATTTCTGGTCGATGGGCGATACCGGCCCCTGCGGCCCCTGTACTGAGATTTTCTACGACCACGGCGAGCAGATTTGGGGCGGTCCGCCCGGCACCCCCGAGGAGGATGGGGATCGCTACATTGAGATCTGGAATCTGGTCTTCATGCAGTACAACCGTGACAGCAGCGGCAGCATGACCCCGCTGCCCAAACCCTCGGTCGATACCGGCATGGGACTGGAGCGTCTTGCGGCGATCCTGCAGGGTGTTCACGCCAACTACGAGATTGACCTGTTTCAGGCACTGATCAAGGCGGTGGCCGCGCTGGCCGGAACCGACGACCTGGAGAACGCCTCACTTAAGGTCGTCTCCGACCACATCCGCTCCTGCGCCTTCCTGGTGGTCGATGGGGTGATCCCATCCAATGAAGGACGCGGCTATGTGCTGCGCCGCATCACCCGACGCGCCATTCGCCATGGCCACAAGCTGGGCATCAAGGGGAGTTTCTTCTACAAGCTGGTCGGCCCGCTGGTCGAGCAGATGGGGGCGGCCTATCCTGAGCTGGTGAAGGCACAGGCTCAGGTCGAGAAGGTGCTGGCCCAGGAGGAGGAGCGCTTCGCCGAGACGCTGGAGCAGGGGATGGGGCTGCTGGAGGCGGCTATCGCTGAACTCTCCGGCAAGACCATCCCCGGTGAGACGGTCTTTAAGCTCTATGACACCTACGGTTTTCCGATGGACCTTACCGCCGATGTGGCTCGCGAGCGTGGCCTCACCATCGATCAGGCAGGCTTCGATGCGGCGATGGCCGAGCAGCGTGCCCGTGCCCGTGCCGCCGGTGGCTTCTCTATGGAAAAGGCGGTTCACGCCAGCATGGCCGACCTTTCCACTGAATTTGTCGGCTACGACCGCCTCGCCGAGAAGAGCAAGGTGGTTGCCCTCTATCGTGATGGCGAGCCGGTGGTCGAGCTGCTCAGTGGTGAGCAGGGTATTGTGGTGCTGGATCACACCCCCTTCTACGGGGAGTCGGGTGGTCAGGTCGGTGACACCGGCCTGCTCAGCGGTTCCGGGAGCGTATTCGAGGTGCAGGATACCCAGAAGCAGGGCAAGGCCTTTCTGCACATGGGGCTACTGCGCGAGGGGCAGGCACTGAAGGTCGGCGATAGCGTTGAGGGGACAGTTGATGCTGGTCTGCGTGCCGATATCGCCGCCCACCACTCGGCCACCCACCTGCTGCACGCCGCGCTACGTCAGGTGCTGGGGGATCACGTACAACAGAAGGGCTCGCTCTGTTCTGCTGAGCGTCTGCGTTTCGACTTCTCCCACTTCGAGGCGATGACTACCGAGGAGCTGGCGAAGGTAGAGAGTCTGGTCAACCAGCAGATCCGCGCCAACCTCAGTGTGGATACCGCATTGATGAAGCCGGAAGAGGCAAAAAACGCCGGGGCGATGGCGCTGTTCGGTGAGAAGTATGGCGACATCGTGCGCGTTCTCTCGATGGGCGATTTCTCGGTGGAGTTGTGCGGCGGCACCCACGTATCGCGCACTGGTGATATCGGTCTTCTGAAGATCACCTCCGAGTCGGGCACCGCTGCGGGTGTGCGCCGGGTCGAGGCGGTTGCTGCAGGCCGTGCCCTGAAGTGGCTGGAGCAGGGCGAGCAGCAACTCGCCGCCATCGGCTCGCTGGTAAAGGCGGGGCGTGATGACACCCTCGACAAGGTACAGGGGCTGGCCGAGCGCAACCGCAAGCTGGAGAAAGAGCTGGATGCACTGAAGGCCAAACTGGCCTCCTCGCAGGGTTCTGACCTCGCCTCCCAGGCGGTAGATATTGGCGGTATTAAGGTGCTGGCGGCCAATCTCGAAGGGGCAGACCCCAAATCTCTGCGCGATACCGTTGATCAGTTAAAGAACAAGCTGGGCACGGCCGCCGTAATACTGGCCGCCGTCAATGGCGGGAAGATCGCCCTGACCGCCGGAGTCACCAAGGATGCCACTGACCGCCTCAAGGCGGGTGATCTATTAAAGGTGGTAGCCGAGCAGGTAGGCGGCAAGGGTGGCGGTCGTCCCGACATGGCGCAGGGCGGCGGTAGTGAGCCTGAAAAGCTCGATGCGGCGCTAAATTCTGTAGCCGACTGGGTACGTGGACAATTAGGTGCATGATCTATGTCATATTTTGCTGTTTCTCCGCAAAATGCCTTTAATTTCAGCGCGTTTTAGTGTTTAATCACCGCCCTTTGAATCCTGAGCAGTTATGGCACTGATAGTTCACAAATACGGCGGCACCTCGGTCGGTAGCGTAGAGCGCATCGAGAATGTCGCACGTAAAATTAAAGCCTTCCGCGACCGTGGTGATGATATCGTCGTAGCGGTCTCGGCGATGAGTGGTGAGACCAACCGTCTCCTGGCTCTGGCCACCGAGATCAACCCCGAGCTGGATCCTCGCGAAACCGATGTATTGCTCTCCACCGGTGAGCAAGTCACCATCGCCCTGCTGTCGATGGCGTTAAAAAAGCTTGGCTGTGATGCCCGCTCCTACACCGGCTCGCAGGTACATATTCGCACCGATAGCGCCCACAACAAGGCACGCATTCTCGATATTGATGAGAAGAAGATGCGAGCCGACCTCGATGCCGGGCGCGTCGTGGTAGTGGCCGGATTCCAGGGGGCCGATGAGCATGGCAATATCACCACCCTGGGGCGTGGCGGCTCCGATACCACCGCCGTTGCACTGGCAGCGGCCCTGAAGGCCGATGAGTGCCAGATCTACACCGATGTTGATGGCGTCTATACCACCGACCCCCGCGTGGTGCCCGAGGCACGCCGCCTCGATCGCATCACCTTTGAGGAGATGCTGGAGATGGCCAGCCTCGGCTCCAAGGTGCTGCAGATCCGCTCGGTGGAATTTGCCGGCAAATATAATGTTCCGCTACGGGTGCTATCCTCTTTTGAAGGGAAGGAAGGCCCCGGCACACTGATTACCTACGAGGAAGATGGGATGGAAGAAGCGCAGATTTCCGGTATCGCGTTTAACCGTGACGAGGCCAAGCTGACCATTCAGGGGGTACCTGACCAGCCGGGTGTTGCCTACCGTATTCTGGGGCCCATCGGTGAGGCCAACATTGAGATCGATATGATCGTGCAAAACGTGGCTGCCGATGACACCACCGACTTCACCTTCACCATTCACCGCAACGACTATGACAAGGCCCTTGCCGTGCTGCAGAAGACCGCCGCTGAGTTAGGTGCCCGTGAGGTCAGTGGTGATGACAAGATCGTGAAAATCTCTCTCGTCGGTGTCGGCATGCGTTCGCATGCCGGTATCGCCAGCACCATGTTTGGAGCCCTCGCCAAAGAGGGCATTAATATTCGCATGATCTCCACCTCAGAGATTAAGGTTTCCGTGGTGGTGGATGAGAAGTATCTGGAGTTAGGCGTACGCGCCCTGCACAGCGCATTCAATCTGGATGAGGCACCGGTCGCGTCATAATTTATGATGGCGGTTGAATTTACCGCCAGACGACCCAACAATGTTTCACAGGAGCGGTGACAGAGATGTCCATTCCCCCTGTGAATGTGTTTCTATGGCTCCCCCCGTGGCCCCTGGTCACTTGTGTAGTTGCCGCAATGTTATGGATTGTATAGGAGAAGTAAGATGCTTATTTTAACCCGCCGCGTAGGTGAGACCCTGGTTATTGGTGATGACGTAACTGTGACCGTACTGGGTATCAAAGGTAACCAGGTGCGCATCGGTGTAAACGCCCCCAAGGATGTCTCCGTACATCGTGAAGAGATCTATGATCGCATTCAGCGTGAGAAGGGTGGCGTTGTGGCTGGCAACGAAGAAGGTAACGAAGGAAATTATTGATTTCCCCTTTACCTCAAGCAGCTACGCTAGTATCCTTGCGCGCGTAGTTAAAGGAGAGCTGGCCGAGTGGCTGAAGGCGCACCCCTGCTAAGGGTGTATAGGGGTGACTCTATCGAGGGTTCGAATCCCTCGCTCTCCGCCAAATGGTGTAACGGTAGGTTGACCGAATAATCAAAATCAACTTACTTGAATTTTGAACCGAGATTGATCAGTCAGGCCGGTTCAAAAGCTTCAGGTATGAAGCAACAGGGAGTGATCATATTTATACTCTCTAGTGTGTATTAATATGGAACTTTGCCTTGACAGGCAAGTGATGCAAAAGGATAATGCGGCCTCTTTAAAGCGCCCGTAGCTCAGCTGGATAGAGTACCTGGCTACGAACCAGGCGGTCACACGTTCGAATCGTGTCGGGCGCACCAAATAAAGAAAAGCCCCGCTGGAGACAGCGGGGCTTTTTTTTGCGTTAAATAAATGATGTTTCATTTATCACGAAAAGAAAATTGCCGCATGACCTGTGGTGGTGTCGGCTTTTCTCCGGTCTATTTAACGCGTAGCCTTCTAAAATAGAGGTGTAAGAGTTATTTGTCGTTAATCAATCCGTACCGCGAACACCTCTTCAATCGAGGTTGTTCCATTACGCGCCATTTCTACGGCATTTTGTGTGAGTGTTTTCATCCCCTGTTGTTCTGCTAAGTCCTTAATCTGCTGAGTGTTGGCACCTCTGCTGATCAGGTTCGAAAGGTCTGGGCTAATTTCCAGTAACTCACTGACTACGGTGCGGTCGTGATAGCCGGTGTTGTTGCAGCTGTTGCAGCCACTGCCTTTATAGAAGATTTCCTGTTCCTTTAGTTTAAGGATCTGTCGTATCTCTGGCTCAACCTCCTCAACCACTTTACAGTGGGGGCAGTTGAGGCGGAGCAGGCGCTGTGCCATGACACCGAGCAGGGTGGAGCTGAGCAGGTAAGGTTCGATTCCCATGTCGATGAGGCGGGTGACGGTGCTGGCGGCGTTGTTGGTGTGCAGGGTGCTCAGTACCAGGTGGCCGGTGAGTGCGGCCTTGTTGGCGATACGGGCGGTTTCGATGTCGCGGATCTCACCGATCATGATCACGTCGGGGTCGTGACGCAGGATGTGGCGTAGCGATTCGGCAAAGTCGTAGCCGATAACCGGGGCGATCTGGAGCTGCTCTATGTTATCCATGTCGTACTCCACCGGATCTTCGACGGTGATGATGTGTGGATTGCGCAGGCGGATCTCATTGAGCAGGGCGTAAAGCGTGGTGGATTTTCCCGAACCGGTTGGACCGGTCACCAGTATCATGCCGTAACTGCGAGACATCAGGGTACGAAGTCTGCGGATTTCATTTTTCCCAAGCCCTAATTTGTTAAGAGGTTTGAGTCCCACCTGCTTGTCGAGGATACGAATGACAACACTTTCGCCGTTGATGGTGGGGATTACCGAGAGTCGCAGGTCGATGACGTTACCCTGGTGTAATACGCGGGCGTGACCGTCCTGTGGCAGACGACGTTCGGAGATGTCCATGCGCCCGGTGATCTTGATGCGACTGACCAGGGCGGATAGCAGGGAGAGGCTCATTGAGCGTGAGAATTGCAGCTTGCCGTCAATGCGGTAGTAGATATTAATCCGATCCTTGCTGGGACGGATGTTGATATCGGAGGCACGATGCTGGATGCCCTGCGTGATGAGGGCGTTGACCAGTCGTACTATCGGTTTTTTGCGAGCCTCGCTGGCGATGGATTGCAGTACCGTAAGATCTTGCTGAGTCTTCTCCTCATTGAGCATCTCCAGTTCGCCGGAGATATCATTA
Organism: Thiohalomonadaceae bacterium; assembly: GCA_041554195.1. Classification (GTDB taxonomy): domain Bacteria; phylum Pseudomonadota; class Gammaproteobacteria; order Thiohalomonadales; family Thiohalomonadaceae; genus JAPHSX01. The sequence continues at coordinate 126,395 of JBFFMJ010000001.1, read as the reverse complement.
AAATCCTCCTCGCTATGCTGCAGGTAGTATTTATCGAGTACCTTACTGATCTCGGCGCTGGAGGTGATCACCGCATCAATATTGCGGTTGGTATGAAAGCGCAGTAGCTCCAGTGCCTCCCAGTCAAGTGGATTCTCCATTGCGATGACGAGTCGTTTATTATGCTCGGCCAGTGGCAGCACGTTGTATTGCAGGGCAATGTCGGCGGGAACCAGGCTTAAGACCTGTGGCGGGATTTCATAATCGGCCAGTTTGACGTAGGGAATACCAAGCTTGCTGGCCATGGCGGCGTTGACCTGCTCACGGCTGCTAAATGCCAGCTCAACCAGCACGTCACCGATGTGTATGCCGGGGTGTTGTTGCTGCCAGGCGAGGGCCTGCTGTAACTGCTCCTCGTTTAAGTGCCCTTCGTTGATCAGGATATCGCCAAGGAGCCGGTCGGAGAGGACGGGGTTGGCGTGCAGTACTCTGGCCAGTTCGGCCTCGGTGGTGATGGTGACTTCGTTCATCCGGCTACCGTTATGTGAAGGCTCATCCCCCCTGTTTAATGCATTTGCGGCAGAACTGCAAATGGTTGCTCCAACCCGTTCCGTAACCGCATTTCACGGCTGCAAAAGTGTTAGTGTGTGCGCGGCCTAGTGCCGAGCAGCGAAGGGGGTGCCTTTATGTGCCGATTACTTGACCCGGTAGACCACGCCCTTTGGGGTGCGAACCATTTCGAAGGCGTCGGTATAGCTGGTAGGTGACTCTGAGCTGCCAAGGAACAGGTAGCCTCCGGGATTGAGGCTAGCGGCCATGCGGTTGAGGATGTCACTCTTGATCTCACTGGAGAAGTAGATCAATACGTTGCGGCAGAAGATGATGTCGAACTTGCCCAGTGCCGAGAAGTTATCGAGCAGGTTGAGTTCACGGAATGAGGCACGTGTCTTGATCTCGGGGCGTACCTGCCACTTGTCGCCCTGCGGTATGAAGAAGCGCTTTTTACGAACCTCTGAGATACCGTGAGACAGAGACATTTTGTCATAAGTGGCGTTACTGGCATCTCTCAACATCGTGGTCGAGATATCGGTACCAATAATTTGAATATCGCTGGGCAGTGAACCGGGTTTGCTGGCCAGGTATTCCTGAATGGTCATGCTGATGGAGTAGGCCTCCTGTCCAGAGGAGCTGGCGGCTGACCATACGCGTAACTGGCGCGCCTTCTGTGATGTGACTTCCGGAAGCAGTTCATGTTTGAGCACTTCATAGGGGTAAGTATCTCGAAACCACAAGGTCTCGTTGGTGGTCATGGCATCAACAATCTGCTCGTGCAGTTTAGTATTTCGTCTGATTTTCAGCTGTTGTATCAAGTGTGCAAAGTCTTCGATTTCGAATTCACGCATCAGGCGATTTAGGCGGCTAGTGACCAGATCGTGCTTATTTTCCCCCAGTATGATCCCCGAGGCGTCTTCCAGGTAACGACAAAAATCGTCGTATTCCTGTGGCGATATTTGTTGAGTAGTCACAGATTTAGATTCCCGAAGGTTGTGGTACCAACTTGGATAGTATCTTTGAGTGTGGGGCTTGTCATCTATGGTTTCGATGGCTTAAGCCAACTATGCCCGGTCTTCCGCTCACCATAGCCTGAATTTTGCCGGAGAGTTTATTCAATTCGCTACCGGCATCGGTGATCTGGTGTGAGATGCTAAGTTGTTGATCCGAATGCGGTAATAGGGTTGTTTATCTGGTTGATGATACGCAAGCCGCCTTATCCGCAACAGCACGAAGGGCAGTTGTCGCCGAGTGACTCGATCAGTATTGAGCCAACATTAGAAGGGGGTAGGGCTCAACTCCATTACCGTGACTGAATCGTCACGTGACGAGGCGGGTTTGCTTCTCTGGTATCTTATTATTCTCGACACTGTCGAATATCAGCAGGCGCTTAACGAGTATCGGCTAGGGGTCGGCTCGCTGGCCGATCACGCCACGCCTTTTTGTGGGGGGCGGTTAAAAGACCCGTTGCACAACCAGTGTCCCTGGGGAGTCGCTCGGCCAAGCTTGCTGGAGTGAAGCGTGGCTATTGAGCCAGACTACGCAGTGAAGGCGGGAGGCGCACTGCTGGTTCAGCTTGGGGCGACATTGCACAATATAAACGGGTATGAGATGTGGCGGCGGCAGCGCTTTATCGCCGAGTTGGAGCGCCAGCTGTTACGCCGAGGAGAATTCGTAGAGATGAGGGTTAGCGAAATGCCGTTCGGCAGGGTAGAATCGCAGCCTCATATTCGCCCCGATAGCTCAGCTGGATAGAGCGTCCCCCTCCTAAGGGGAAGGCCAGAGGTTCGAATCCTCTTCGGGGCACCAGTAAAATCAATCACTAGCGTGGTCAGCGTTAGTCGGTTTAGCTTCGCAGACAAGGGAGGTAGACTCCCAATCGTGTGCCTTTAATAAAATCATCAATCAACAGCATAGGCCAGGTAGATAGAGGCGGAAACAATAGCTGAAGTTATATCAATCGATCAGCTGTTGGGAAAATAACGCTATACGAGATTTTGCAGCAACATAGGAATTAATCGTGTAGTGCGGCTGATCTCGGTGTGCTACTCGTAGAATCCCTAAAGAAATAGGGGGTACGGTCGCTTCTCCATATTTCATCCAGTGGTTTAATAACTCATATATATCAACAGGTTTTGCGGGCTGCTTTGCCCCTTGCCGCTGTGGTACAGTCATCCCATGAGCCACACTATCAGCAAATCCTCACCCCGTAGCCCGATGTGGGTTTTCGAGGAAAACTTTCGTCTGCTGCAGCGCCTGTTGCCCGAGCTGGAGCAGGGCGGTGATCGCTTTGTCCTCAACGCCGTGAAGGGCGAGGCGCTGGAGCTGCTGATCCTGGAGCGCTGCCGCTACACCACCATGGTCTCGCTGAGCCAGCCCTTCGCCATTGATGGGGAGTGGCTGCCGGATCTGTCGATGCAGCTGCGCGTCTATCACGACGCCCGCGTAGTCGAGGTGGCCGCCTATCAGGGTTGCCATCGTATTCCCGCCCGCTATCAGGTGGCAAGTCAGGGGCGTCACCATAAAGATGACAAACGTCAGATCAATTTCCTGCTGCACGATCTGCTGCTCTACTGTCTGCGTCTCGGTTATCGTGAGCAGCGCGAACGGGTTTAATGGTTTTACACCTTGACTTGCACGGCACTTGACGACATACTTTACTAAATTACTTGGTTATTATGTCGCCGTGATAACGGCGTAGCAGAACAGACAGGAGGATGCACTCATGGCCTACAGCGATAAAGTTCTTGACCACTACGATAATCCGCGCAATGTCGGCACGTTCGACGACAATGATGATGATATCGGCACCGGGATGGTTGGTGCCCCCGCCTGTGGAGATGTCATGCGCCTGCAGATCAAGGTGGGGGATGATGGGGTGATCCAGGATGCCCGCTTCAAGACCTACGGTTGCGGCTCGGCCATCGCCTCCAGCTCGCTGGTTACCGAGTGGGTCAAGGGCAAGACTCTGGATGAAGCGGCGGCGATTAAGAATAGCGAGATCGCCGAGGAGTTGGCACTGCCGCCGGTGAAGATCCACTGCTCGGTACTGGCCGAGGATGCGATTAAGGCGGCGATCACCGACTTTCGCAGTAAAAGCGACTCTTGAGCTCGAACTCTGCGACACCTCGACCGGCATCGTGCTACTGTCCCGGGCCTGATGGCTGAACGGTAGAGATGCGGGGGGAGATGTGCAGCAGCGTAGCTTTGAACTAAACGGCCTCGCACTGGCGGCGCTGGAGTGGCCCGGTGAGGGGCTACCGATCATCGCGCTACACGGCTGGCTCGATAATGCTGCCTCCTTTATACCGCTGGCCGATCTCCTTGCCCCGCACCACCTGCTGGCGCTGGATCTGCCCGGCCACGGCCACTCTGACCATCTCCCCGCCGCCGCCCACTACCACCTCTCCGATAACCTCCACTGGCTGGCCGCCGTTGCCGATGCCATGGGATGGTCGCGCTTCATCCTGCTCGGTCACTCCATGGGGGCGGCCATCGCCTGCCTGGCTGCCGCCGCGATGCCGCAGCGGGTGACAGGGCTGAGCCTCATCGATGGCCTGGGGCCGCTCGCCTTTACTCCGTCACAGGAGGTGGAGCGGTTGCGTCAGCTCTTTTCTCAGCAGGACACTGAGAGGAGGGAATGCCCCTTTGCTGAGATCGCCAGCGCGGCGCAGTTGCGCCAGCGATACAGCCGTTTTGCCATCTCTGCCGAGGCCGCCACCACACTGGTAGAGCGTAACCTGCGTGGCGTGAACGAGGGCTATACCTGGCGCTTTGATCCGCGTCTGAAGGAGGCCTCCACTCACTACTATAGTGAGGATCAGTCCTGTGGGATCCTGAATGCCATCGAGTCCCCGGCGTTGCTGATCAGCGCCGATGAGGGGGCCTTAAACGGGTGGCAGGGTTTTGAGGCACGACGCCAGGCACTGCCCGCCCTGCAACATGAGGTGTTAGCCGGTGGACACCATCTGCATATGGAGGGCCCTCAGCGTGTGGCCGAGTCACTGTTACGCTTTTATGCGGGACTGGAGGTGGCGTATCGTGATCCTGATTGAGTTAATTATTCTCGTGGTGCTGGTAGCCGTGGTGGTCTGGGCGATCCGTCCGCCACGAGCGTGAGTGGTAACAGCTTAATCCAGTTTTGCCACGGTAGTCTCATCCTTAAGCTCAAGATAGGCGAGGTAGCGGTCGCGGATCTGGCGCACGTAATTGACCGGTTCGTGGCCGCGCACATAACCGTGTTTGGCCTTCTGGGCGTACTCCTTTTTTGATAACAGCAGTATCGCCTTCTCGACGTTGTCGAACCACTTATCGCCATCCCAGCCCTTTTTTCGGGCCAGGCTACGGGCGTCGCGAACGTGACCGAGACCGGCGTTATAGGCGGCGAGCGAGAACCACATGCGCTCGCCGATATCGAGTTCCGGCTCGAAACGCTGCAACAGCCAGTTAAGGTATTGCACCCCGGCGTTCAGTCCACTATCCGGTTGATGCAGGTCGTTAATACCAAACTCCTTGGCGGTACGAGGCATCACCTGTAACAGGCCGAGTGCGCCTACCCACGATTTTGCAGCGGGGTCGAAGCGGCTCTCCTGGTACATCTGCGAGACGATCAGCCGCCAGTCAAAGCCATAGTGTTCGGCGTATTTCCTCACCAGCTCGTCGTAGGGGGAGAGGGCGTTATTGTCAGCGGTGTCGGCGCGCTCCTCAACGTGGCTGAGGATGCGCTTGGGGTTGGTGAAATATTTTTTGTAGGTGATGTTGTAGAAGAGGCCACGGTACTCTTTTTTGTGGAAGGCATTTATCGCCTTGAGAAGTTGCGGGTTCTCCTCGCGTACCACCCAGCCGTGCTGGCGTGTCTCCAGTGCGAAGGCGGCGCGAATGTCGTCACGCCAGGTCAGTTCGATATCGAGGAGATTGCTGTCGGCGACGGTAATATCGATCTCACTGCGTGCCACCTGGGCGATCAGCTCTTCGGTCTCCAGCTCTTCGGGGGCTGCGACAAGTTTCAGCGCGATACCCTGTTGCTGTAGCGCCTCTATGCTCTGCCAGTAGGCGCTGCTGCGGCGGATCACCACGGTGCGTCCGGCCAACTGTTCCGCACTCTCGATGGGGTCATCTTTGCGACTGACTACGATCTCGGAAATGGTGTTATAGGGGCGTGAGAATCTCACCCCCTCCTGTTGCCGCTCATCGTTAACTGTCATGGCGGCGGCGATAATATCCCCCTTGCCCTGGCGCAACCAGGGGATCAGCAGGTCACGGCTGGGGGGGACGACCATCTCCAGACGCAGCCCCTGCTCCTCGGCAAAACGTTTTGCCAGTTCGTACTCAAAGCCGTAGAGTTCACCGCGCCACAGAAAGTAGGTGCTGGCATTGTTGCGGGTGAGTACGCGCAACACCTTGTTGTCTTTGATCTTCGGCAGGTCATCGCGGGCGATAAATTCGCCCTGCCCGGCCAGGTGGTGGCGACCGAGAAAATCGTTAATGCTGTTGAGCAGTTCGCTGTTCTCTTTGCTTAGCGCCCAGGCGATGGGGCGTACTGCGCCGATATCAAATCCCACCTCAATGCCACTATTGGCGGGCAGTTCCTGTAACTGGTTGCTGTCCGCCACCGCCAGATCATAACTGCCCTCAATCACCCCCTTGATGATCTGATCGGTGGGGATCGCCTCATCGACCTCAATGATCTCAAAGGGGGGCTGGAAGCGCCTCTTCTGTAATGAACTAAGCGTTTCGTAGTAGGCATCAGAGCGGTGTACCGCCACCTTGCGCCCCTCCAGCTCATGGGCACTCTTGGGGGTCTCGCCGTTGCGCCCGATCAGTTGTTCGTGAACAAAGGCGATGGGGGAGGTGAAGGTGACCTGCGCCTTGCGTTGGTCGGTCACGGTGAGATTGTTGACGATAATATCGCCCCTGTCGGCGAGCAGGGTGGGGATCAGCTGGTCGTAGTCGTCGACGTATATCTTCTCGATATCGCTGTTGCTGGCCTCGGCATAGAGGTCGAGCAGGCGGTATTCATCGTTATTGGGCAGGCCGCTGCGTGGCAGATAATCCAGCCCCTGCGGGTGGCTAGGGAGTATTACCCGCAGGGTGGTGCGTGGCGTATCGGCACGGAGGTTGTCGCTGCCGGGGGAGTCGTCGCCGCTGCAGCTGATGATACTAAGGGCGAGGGTGTAGAGGAGAAGCTGTTTTATTCTCTTTATCTGTTCCATGACGACTCACTGGTTATGACGCTGCCTCATTGTACCCACTGCCGTGTCGCAGGGTAAGCCTGTATGCCAGCAGCGCTGGCATGTAGAATAGCGGGCCTGATTAAGCATAAATAAAGCCCTGTTTTGATGATAAAGCAACACCTGGTTGAGTATATAAAACTGACCCGTCTGGACCGTCCCATCGGCATCTATCTGGTGCTGTGGCCTACCCTGTGGGGGTTGTGGGTGGCGGCTGAAGGTGTGCCGCAGCCGCTGGTGCTGCTGGTGTTTCTGGCCGGGGTGGTGTTGATGCGCTCGGCGGGCTGCGCGATTAACGACTATGCGGATCGCGAGATTGACCTGCATGTGGCGCGTACCAAAGAGCGGCCACTGGCGCGTCGGGCGATCTCTCCTAAGGAGGCGCTGGGGGTTTTTGCCGTGCTCAGCCTCATCGCCTTTATGCTGGTGTTGCAGCTCAACCTGCTGACCATTCTGCTCTCTGTCCCGGCCGTGTTGCTCGCCGCCAGTTACCCCTTCATGAAGCGCTACACCCACCTGCCACAGGCCTACCTGGGCGTTGCCTTTGGCTGGGCCGTGCCGATGGCCTTTGCCGCGCAGACCGGTGAGGTGCCGCACGCCTCCTGGCTCTGGTTTATCGCCACTGTGTTGTGGGCACTTGCCTATGACACGATGTATGCCATCGCCGACCGTGAAGATGATTTGAAGATTGGGGTGAAGTCCAGCGCCATCCTCTTTGGCCGATTTGATCGCCTCGCCATCGGCGTGATGCAGCTGCTGCTGCTGGCGGTGTTGTTGCTAGCCGGTATGAGTTTTGACTTGCACTGGCCCTACTATCTGGGACTGCTGCTGGCGAGTGGCTTCAGTCTCTACCAGCAGATACTCATTCGTGAGCGCGATCCGCAGCGCAGTTTTCGTGCTTTCCTCAACAACCACTATTTTGGCATGGTGGTGTTTGCGGGTATAGTTGTTAACTACCTGATAGTTTGAATATTAGGCTTAGATATAAATAAAATTAAAAAAAACAGGAGTTTTTGAATGCGTTTTTCTAGTCTGCGCTTCGTTGTTCTGACAGGCCTGCTAGTGACTCTCTTAGCTGGCTGTGCCCGCTATCACTACGGTGTACGAGAAGATCATTGGCAACGGATGAGTGAGTCGGAACGTACGGAGGTTATACGTATCTATCAGGAACGCCGCCTGCATGAAGAGAGGCGCCGTGCTGTCGAGGCCGAGATGCGTGCCCACGAGATGGCAGCTCGTCGTGCTCGCTACCCAGAGACTATCTATCTTAACCTGTCCGGTGGTGCGTTTATCATTAAAGGGCAGAGATATGCCTTCCATCAGCACGCCTTTAAATTACGACAGGGGGAGACTCAAACTTTTTCGTTAGTTAGTCGCAATGGTCAGTTACCACATAAAATCAAAATATGGGTCCGCTATCAGGACGGCGAAGTAATGCTGGGAGATGGTAAGCGATATTTGCGCACATTTAAATATCGTGATGACTGGCATAAAGGTGACCACTATAAGGGGATTAAATTTCGCGGTAATGTGCATATTGATAATGTCGATCTCTTCATAGGTCCCGAACCTTTTAGGCACAATCAGACGGAGGATAATTACCAGGGTAGGAGCCAGCAAGAAAATGGCAGACCTTTGAGACGGTATGAGGTTGAGGTACTGAAAAGGCAAAGAGCTAAACAGGAACGAGTTAAACAGGAACGAGTTAAACAGGAACGAGTTAAACAGGAACGAGTCAAACAGGAACGAGCCAAGCAGGAACGAGCCAAGCAGGAACGAGCCAAGCAGGAACGAGCCAAGCAGGAACGAGCCAAGCAGGAACGAGCCAAGCAGGAACGTGCCAAACAGCAACGAGCCAAACAGGAACGAGCCAAACAGGAACGAGCCAAACAGCAACGAGCCAAACAGCAACGAGCCAAGCAGGAACAAGCCAAGCAGGAACAAGCCAAGCAGGAACAAGCCAAGCAGGAACAAGCCAAGCAGGAACAAGCCAAGCAGGAACAAGCCAAGCAGGAACAAGCTAAGCAGGAACAAGCTAAGCAGGAACAAGCTAAGCAGGAACAAGCCAAGCAGGAACGGACTAAACAGGAGCAAACTAAGCTGTTAAAGGAAAAACAGGAGAAAGAAAAAAAGGAAAAGAAAGAGAGCAATGGCAATAAGGCGGAGTGTATCGAGCACGGTAAGAGTAACGGCAGAAGCAAGAATGGTTTACCTTATTGCGACGAATGAGGCGACGGCCTGCCAGAAGGGTAGCAGATGTATTTATAATGTAGGGAAGCTAAGTAATAATGGAAAGTTACACAATCTGGTTTACAGGCTCAATGACGCCGCTGAATACCAGTCCCAACGCCATTAATTGCGCCAGTAGTACGGAGATAATGGGGGGGCTTAACCTTTCCCATTGCTGTAAAGCTGTTCGATCTCTTTGTGTAGGTGCCTCATTACCCCGGTGCGTTTGATCTTGAGGGTCGGTGTCAGCAGGTCATTCTCGATGCTCCATGGTTTCAGGGTGAGGTAGACTCGGCGTATCCTGGCATAGCCTGGAAAGTCTCGCAGTTGCTCGGCAATGAGTTTCTGCACCTCGTTGTTTAGCACCTTATTCTGCAGTGCATCGGCGCTGTCACCATCGATCTTGCACTGTTGCGCCAGCTCTGGCCACAGCTCTTTATTTAATACGATTAATGCCGCCAGATAGGGGCGAGCCTCACCGATCACCATAACCTGCTCGAATAGGGGGTTGCCGCTTATCGCCAGCTCCATATCGGCGGGGGGAACCTTTTCGCCATTGGAGAGGACGATAATGTCCTTGATGCGACCGGTAATGCGCACATAACCACGGGCATCGATAGCGGCCTGATCGCCGGTATGTAGCCAGCCGTCGCTGTCGATCACCTCGGCGGTGGCCTCGGGCCTGTTCCAGTAGCCGAGCATGACATTGGGACCGCGCACCAGCAGCTCGTCGTTTTCGCCGAGCTTGATTTCGATCCCATCAAGGGCCGGACCGATGGTTTCTGGATCGTTGGCGCCGGGCACGTTGCCGCAGATGATCGGCGAGGCCTCGGTCATGCCGTAGCCCTGAAACAGCGGCACACCCAGGCCGATAAAGGTGTGGGCAATGGTGGTGCATAACGGGGCGCCACCGCTGCCGACAAAACGCAATCGCCCCCCAAGCTTGGCCAGTACCTTGTCGCCGACCAGTCTCTGGGTGAGCGGCGCGATAAGTTGTAGCGGGTGCCAGCTGGCATGCCCCTGCTGGTATTTGAAACGACGCCAGCCGGCGTTGATCGCCAGTTTGAACAGCGCCCGGTGCAGCGGGGAGGCCTTGCTAAGCTGCTCATCCAGTTTTGCCTGCACCCGCTCGAAGATCCGCGGCACGCTGAAGAAGGCGGTGGGACGTTGTTCCAGCAGGTCGGCATTCAGCCGTGCGATGGAACGGGCATAGCAGACCTGTGCCCCTACCAGCATCGCCAAGTAGTAGCCACCGGTGCGCTCGTACATATGTGCCAACGGCAGGAAGGAGAGCAGCAGGTCGCTATCGTCCAGCGGCGCGCGCGCCTGGCTGGCGATGGTGTTGCTGAGGATGTTGCGGTGGCTCAGCATCACCCCCTTGGGACGCCCGGTGGTGCCGGAGGTGTAGACAATGGTGGCGAGCGCCTGCGGATCCTGTGGGGTGCCCCGCAAGGCGTGGTCACCATCAGGCAGCAGGTTTTTACTGCAAATCAGGCGCGGATCTTCTGTCTGAATTGACTCGCATTCGCCGTTAAGCAGCACCACATGTTGCAGGGTGTGGTTTGCTGCCAGGGCGGGGGCGAGTCTTCGCCAGCGCGCCGCATCGGGTAGCAATAACAGGCTGACCCCGGCATCGCCCAGGATGAAGGCGATGTTGTCGGCGCGGTCATCGGTATAGAGCGGGATCACCACCAGCCCCAGGCCAATGGCAGCCTGCTCAAACATCACCCACTCGGGACAGTTGCGTAGCCCCAGGGCGACCCGATCGCCCTCCTGTAGACCCAGCCCGGCAAGCCCCGTCTGCCAGCGGGCCACCTGCTCGGCCATCTGCTGCCAGCTGAGGTTGAGCCAGGCCTTATTCGTTGTGCCGAAATAGCGGTAGGCAGCGGCCTTTGGTGAGGCCGCCACACGGGCGCGGAACAGGCCGTCAAGGGTCTCGACCTTCTCGATCGGTATGCTCTCTCTGGCGGTGCCGGTCACCGGTTATACCTCCTGGCTGAAGTGTATTTGTCCACGTTGCCCTGTAAGTTTAGGGCACGGTAGAAACGACGACGTCAATCAGTGTGGAGTCACTGATGGTGACGGTTGTTCCTGTGGTGGCCAGGAAGGTTGCCATCTGCGACTGCATCTCCGTGGTGACCTGCTCCGAGAGTGCATCAACATTGCCATCGGCATCGTTGGGAGTGAGCAGTGAGCCGTGGTGGCCGGCGTTAAAGCGTACCCAGGCCTGCAGGTCGATGCCGCTGGTGGTGGTGCTATCCGCCGGGTCCGCCTTCACCAGGCCGAGTGACTCGGCCAGCGGGTCAGTGCCCGCCAGCGGTGAGGGCGATGAGGCCGTCGTGGCGTAGGGCCAGAGGTTGTTGGGGATGGTTTGATCCGGCAGTGAGCTGTTGCCGCCCACCACCTCGAACAATAGCAGGCCGCGATTGTTGCCAATGCTGCTGGTGTAGTTGATGGGGTCGGCACTGTCGAGCGCGGTCTGGGCGGCGGTGAGGAAGGACTCGTAGTCGGCGCTGCCCTTCATGACCCCTGCGGTGGCCAGGGTGGCCTCCATCTCCGGGCCATAGTTGACTGAACCATCGAGCAGTCGGGGGATGCCGCCACCGGGCATTGCCAGCACCGCATCCTGCACCGCGGTCTCGAAGGAGAGGAAGGGGATGCCTGCCATTGCCCCCAGTGAGTGACCGACGAAGAAGACATTACTGCTGTCGATATTGGCAATATTGACCAGACTGGCCTTCAGGGTCATCAGGTCGACAATGCCCTGGCGCAGGTTGTCGCGCCCCACCAGCAGATTGCTGAGGTTGAGATAGTGGGCACCGGACTCATCAATAAGGGTGTCGCCACCCTCTGCCCCGGTGGTGTTGTCGATAAGGTCGAGGTCGAAGGTGCGCTCAATCCCGGCCATGTAGAGCGGACTGGTGTTATCGGTAATGCCGTGTAGCGGCAGGTCGATGGCCACCGCGGCGAAACCGGCAGTCGCCAGGGTGTCGGCCACCGCCAGCAGGTTGCTGCGATCCTGAGTGATGCCGTGCTGGAAGATCACCACCGGCCAGCCGCCAGCAGGCATGGTGCCGGTATTGGGCTGGGTCATCAGCAGCGGCACGGTCTGGGTGGTGGTGGCAACCGGCACGTTGTTGAGCGGATTGAGGAAGATCAGGTCAGAATTTTTCCAGTACTCATGCAGTGGCGGACAACTGGAAAAGGTCTCGATGGTGTCACAGTTACTGTCGGCGGCGCTGAGGTAGTAAGGCACATCCAGGGTGCCTTCATGGAGAGTGACATTGCTGAGTCCCAGTGTGGCAGGATCTACTGAACTGGCTGAGGCGGTTATAGTATTCGGCAAGGTGTTTGACCAGACGGTACTTAGTACATTGCCGATGGATTGGGTGGTGAAGCTCCAGCTCAAGACGATATCGCTGGCGGCGAGATCGGTCACAGTATCAGTGCCATCATTGGTGATGGTGTAGGTGGCGACGGCGAGCTCGGCGGCATTGGTGAGCTGGCGTACCAGTTCCAGCTTCCCCGCTTTTTGCCCCGCTGTTTCCAACGGCTCAGGGTCGTTGATGTCGTCGTCGGTGAATGCGCCATAGGATGTGGTACACGTGGTTAGATCAATAAGACAACCGGTGTCGTCAACCAGGGGAGTGGTCCCCTTGGCCAGGGCATACGAGAGCTCCGGGTTGGCCGCATTGCCCAGGGTATCGCTAATTCCCCGGCTGAAGGTGACCAGATAGCTGCTGTTGGCGGCAAGGGGGCGCAACGGCAGGATACTGATGGTGGCGTTGCTGGTATCGACCGGAGAGAGGACGACGCTGTAGTCGGTGCCCGCAATCAACTCGCTGTTAATCGCGGTGACGGCACCCGCGGTGAGGGTTGCCTCGAACAGGCGCACTGTCTCACCGGCCACCAGCGTAGCGCTGTCGATGCCGCTGGAGAACTGGGCGGTGATCGGTGCCACGGTGGAGAAACCATCCAGGGCGTTGAGCGCGACCTGCGGGTCACTGTAGTCAGCTGCATCCGCTACCGGAATATTGAGGGTGCCATCAGTGCTACCACTGAACAGTAGATTATTGGGGAAGGGGATCACGCCGTTGGCCGGGTCAAAGCGGGCGTAGAAACCGTCGGGATTGAGCGTGTCCTGATTGGTGGTAGTGCGATCCTCACCACAGCCACCGAAGGTGAACGTGGCCAGGGCCAGCAGCGACAGGCCAAGGGTCTTATTAAGCATATTTGTTCTGTTCATCGTCTGAATTCCTCTTCCCTGTGGCTAGAAGTTGCGGGTGAGCTGCAGGCTGAAAATATTGATCGAGGCCTCATAGCTCCCCTTAAGGGTGGACTGCAGGCTAGATTCCGAGCTCTCCAGGGTGTTATTCATCTCAAGCGTATCCATAAACAGGTGGGAGTAACCGGCGTTGAGCACGGTCTCATCGGAGATCCTGTAGCGGGCACCAAAGGAGAGCCAGCGGCGCTCACCATCGGGGATACGCGGGGTGCGGTATCTCTCGTCGGGAATCACTGCCTGATCCAGTGCCAGCCCGGCACGCAGCATCACGGTGTCATCGAGGGTGTAGTTCATCCCCAGCGCCACGCGCCAGGTGTTCTGCCAGTTCTCGGTGGTGACCGAATCGGGCTGCTTGTAGCCGGTCTCGTTTTCGTCGTACTCAATACGCAGTTCATCAAACACCGCCCAGTTGGTCCAGGTGGCATCGGCCATGATGGCTATTTGGGGGTCGAGCTGCTGCCAGTAACTGATCGAGGCACTGGCAGGCAGGGTGACCCTGGCATTCACGTCGGTATCGATAAAGGCACCGCTGCTGGCGATGAGGGCCGCCGCCTCACCGGGCACCGTAAAGTCGGCCTTACCGGCTATATCCTGCGTCACCGCCGAGCGGTAGCTGAGGCCGACACGCTGCGTCTTAGAGAGGCTGTAGAGCAGACCGGCATGCCAGCCATAGGACCAGTTACTACCGGTGATCTCGGCATAGCCATCGCTCTGCTGAGGCACCAGCCCGATGGTGTTGCAGGTGCCAAGGGGCAGGGTTGTGGGCTCCTGGGCGACACAGAGTGCACCAAAGTCAACGGCACTGCTGAGCTTCACATCAAGGTACTGGGCGGTGAGGCCAAAGCCGAGGGCGAGTTTGTCCGACTGCCGGTAGGCCAGGCTGGGGGTGAAGTTGATGGTGGTCAGTGCCGAGGTCAGGGCGTGGTAACGGCCCACCCAGTCATCGTCATATTCGGTGGTCATGCCGAAGGGAGCGTGCACCGCCATACCGAAGTGCCACTTGTCGTTCAGCTCGGAGACGGTATAGAGGTTGAGGACAATCGCATCAACACCGCTATCGACCTCGCTACCTTCCAGGGTGTTGCCCCCAGGAAGGCCGTCGGTCGAGCCGTTGTCAGAGAAATTGGCCACAGGGGAGACATAGTGCCCAGCGGCGACCAGTTGCGATCCTTTCAAACGGGACATCCCGGCAGGGTTGAAGGCCAGTGTGCTGGCATCCTCTGCAATCGCCGAGCCACCGGCAAAGGCGTTGCCCATTCCCGAGGCCGAGTTCTCAATGAGGCCGAACCCCGAACCCTGAGCACCTAACGGGATGAGAGCCATCGTGACCAGCCCGCCAAGGCGTCGCAAATTTTTTGTGTTCATACGTATTGTCCCCAACGCAGTTCAAACAACCGTTTAAGAAAATTTAACGGCTTCTTATAAAGATGTTCTCAAAATGGTTATACCTATACACCATTTAAGAAGGTGCGCAGGCGAAAGTGCAGAGGAGGATATCATGCGCCCACACTGCCGTCATGGCGAGCGGCTAGACGGTTGCACCGGGGGGCCATCTGGTATAATCTTGCGCGCTCTTTCGGCCTAGATAGCTGTGAGAGAGAAGTTTGGAGAGGTGTCCGAGTGGCCGAAGGAGCACGCCTGGAAAGTGTGTATACCGTAAGGTATCGAGGGTTCGAATCCCTCCCTCTCCGCCAAACAACTGAGCCCCGCTATATGCGGGGCTTTTTTGTTTCAGAGGATTTATTCCCCATCCCTCAATTTTCATAACTTATCTGCCTTCGCAGTGAGCGATTGCGATGGCAAAACGGACGCATTGGCAAAGCACATTTTCAGCTTTCGTAGCAATGGCGCGGCCACTCCTTTATAATCCGCCGCGGTGACCTGCATTGGTCCCCTCGCGACGATAAACCGTGAACCCGGTCAGGCCTGGAAGGGAGCAGCCGCAGCGGTGGATTCGGGTGCCGAGGTGTGGCTGGTGCGGGTCACCACTTTTCTTATTTCCCCTATTAATACCGATTTACCCGCCAGGGTCACTATTCCGCTTCAATCCCCCTTTTGCTGCGTTATAATGCCGCCTCTATTGTGTAATTTCTGGAGCGTGAAGGCATGAGCTATCAGGTGCTGGCCCGTAAGTGGCGTCCCCGCAACTTCACCGAAATGGTGGGGCAGGAGCATGTATTGCGTGCCCTGATCAATGCGCTGGATAACGACCGCCTGCATCACGCCTTCCTATTCACCGGCACCCGCGGGGTCGGCAAGACCACGGTGGCGCGCATCCTCGCCAAGTCGATCAACTGCGAGCAGGGGATGAGTTCCACTCCCTGTGGTGAATGCTCGGCCTGTCGAGAGATCGATGAGGGGCGCTTTGTTGACCTCATCGAGGTGGATGCCGCCTCGCGCACCAAGGTCGAGGATACCCGCGACCTGCTCGACAATGTGCAGTACGCCCCGAGCCGTGGTCGGTACAAGGTCTACCTCATCGATGAGGTGCACATGCTCTCCAACCACAGCTTTAACGCCCTGTTAAAAACGCTGGAGGAGCCGCCACCCCACGTGAAGTTCCTGCTCGCCACGACCGATCCGCAGAAGCTGCCGGTGACCATCCTCTCGCGCTGTCTGCAGTTCAATCTCAAGAGGATGCCGGCGGAGCTGATCCGCGACCATTTGGGCCATATCCTCGACAAAGAGGGGGTGGCATCAGAGCCTGCCGCGCTCAACGAGATCGCCCGTGCCGCCGACGGCTCGATGCGCGATGCGCTGAGCCTGCTCGACCAGTCCATCGCCTATGGCGGCGGTCGGGTCGATAGCGCCGAGGTGTGCGAGATGCTGGGCACCATCGAGCGTGACCGGGTGGCGGCGCTGCTGCAGGCACTGGCGGCGGGTGATGGCGAACAGCTGCTTGCCGTGATCGCCGCGCTGGCCGAGCAGTCGCCTGACTTCGCCGGCGTGTTGGCCGAGCTGGCGAGCCTGCTGCAACGTATCGCCCTGATCCAACAGATACCAAGCGCACTGGACGAGAGCCTGGGCGATGGTGAGGTGGTTAAAGCTCTGGCCGGAGAGATCAGCCCCGAGGCGGTGCAGCTCTATTACCAGATCGCGATCCTGGGCCGACGTGATTTGCCGCTGGCTCCCGAGCCACGCAGTGGCTTTGAAATGGTGATGCTGCGTATGCTCGCCTTCAGGCCTGCCAGGGGGGGCGAGGTAGCCCCGGCGGCTCCCGTGGCAAGGCAAACAGAAAAGTCCGCGTCTGCCAAACAGGCCCCAACGGCGAAGCCTGAGACGGCACCGGTCCAGGCCGTCGCCGCAGAACCCGTGGTGAAGCCGCCGCTGACCGAGGCCCCTCAGCCCACGGCAGTGGCCGAACCTGAAGCACCACCGATGCAGGCGGCAGAGTCATCGCCCGCGCCCCAGAATAATGCCCCCCAGGAGTCGCCCGCCGTGGTTGGCGAGATGCCCGCGCCCGGCGATGCCGCCGGCTGGGCCACCCTGGTCGCCAAGTTACCGCTTACCGGTATGACCCGTCAGATGGCCGAGCACTGTGCCCTGCTTAGCTGTCAGACAGGCAAGGTAACCCTGTCGCTGGACCCCGCCTTTGATAACCTGCGCAACCCCAAGTGGGAGCAGGGGTTACAGCTGGCCCTTGGCCACTATCTGGGGGGCGAGGTGCGGCTGAGTATCGAGGGTGGTGCCCCTGCGGCCGCCACCCCGTTGCAGTTGCGAAAAGAACAGGCGGCAGCGGATCAGCAGGCGGCGGAGAAGTCCATTGAGAGTGACGCCGCACTGCAATCGATACTCGAACATTTTGATGGCAGCATTCAGCCCGGCTCGGTTAAACCGGTCGGTCAGGGCTAAAATGGGTTGATACACTAGCTATATTGAACGGTTCGCCATGTTGACCATGGTGGGCACATCACCAACAGACAGAAGAGGCTATAAGCATGAAAGGTGGAATGGGAAATTTGATGAAGCAGGCGCAGAAGATGCAGGCCGATATGGCGCGCGTGCAGGAAGAACTGGCCAACTCCGAGGTCACCGGTCAGGCCGGTGGCGGCATGGTCTCGGTTGTGATGACCGGTCGCCACGACCTGAAACGTGTGAACATCGACGATAGCCTGATGGGCGATGACAAGGAGATGCTCGAAGACCTGATCGCCGCTGCCGTTAACGATGCGGTGCGTCAGTTGGAGCAGACCTCGCAGGAGAAGATGGGCAGCGTCACCGCTGGTATGAATCTGCCCGGTGGCATGAAACTTCCTTTCTAAGCCGCCCCATGAGTAGTCCACTTATCACACGCCTGGTCGAGGCGCTACGTTGCCTGCCCGGTGTCGGCCCCAAGTCGGCGCAACGCATGGCCTATCACCTGCTGGAGCGCGACCGTGGCGGTGCCCTCACCCTCGCTGCCGCCCTTAGCGAGGCGATGGAGAAGGTCGGCCACTGCCAGAGCTGCCGTACCCTGAGCGAGAACGACCACTGCCCGATCTGTTCCAGCGATAAGCGCGATGCGACTATTCTGTGCGTGGTTGAGTCCCCCACCGATGTCGAGGCACTGGAACACTCCACCGGTTATCAGGGACGCTACTTTGTGTTGATGGGGCATCTCTCGCCGCTCGACGGCATCGGCCCCGAGGATATCGGGCTCGACCTGTTAAGCCAGCGGCTAGATGAGGGCAATATTGCTGAGGTGATCCTGGCCACTAACCCTACCGTTGAGGGAGAGGCCACCGCTCACTACATCAGTGATATGGTGCATAGTCGTGGTATGCGGGTGACACGCATTGCCCACGGCGTGCCCCTGGGCGGGGAACTGGAGTATGTGGATGGCGGCACCCTGTCGCATGCCTTTCATGGGCGGCGCGAGGTTTAGCTTGTCGCAAGGCAGTGCTCACTCACGTTATAGAGGACGTGTCGCGGGTTTGTGTGTGTTGTATAGTTGAAGTGGTGTACTGCTATCACCAACCTGGATGGGATAGACAAGGTCGCGTACTTGTCATACAGGAGGACCAAGTAGAATGAGATTGTTACTGCCCGGAATGATATGAATAAACTTACCCGCACCGCTCTCTTTGTTTCCCTACTTCAGACATCGTTCGCTCATGCGGCGAATTCCGATGACAGGTTCGAGCACTTTCTCTCTCTTAGTCTCGAAGAGTTGATGAGTCAGGAGATCACGATCTCCACCAATACACCGCAGACGCTTACTCAAGCCCCTGGTGTCGTGTCGATCATTACCAGCGATGATATTAAGGCCACCGGCGCCACCAATTTGGTGGATGTGCTGGAGGGGGTTCCCGGTATTCACGTCAGGGCAAACAGCTTTGGTTTCAGACCGCTGATCCAGTTCAGGGGTGCCAACGCCACACAGACCCTATTAATGGTCAATGGCGTGCCGATGCGGGATCTGATGTGGGGCTTTGGTATCTTCTGGAAGGGGCTTCCCGCCAGCATGATTGAGCGGGTAGAGATCATTCGTGGACCGGGTTCTGCGTTGTTCGGGGCCGACGCCTCCGCCGGTGTGATTAACGTCATTAGCAAAACCGCGGGCACGATTGATGGTGACGAGGTTGGTGTGCGTGCCGGTAGCTTCAATACACAGACCGCTTGGGCGCAGTATGGCGGGGACTGGGGCGGTTATGACATTGGCCTGACTGTTGAGGCCTACGCTACTGATGGCCATGATCCGTTTATTGAGGAGGACAAGCAGACTGTTGACCACCCGAGCTCTTCACTGGCACCAGGGATTTCCGGCTATGGTTGGAAGAGTCAGGATGTTCGTTTTTCTGTCGCCAAAGGGGATTGGCGGCTGCTTGCCGACTATATGCGCCACAGTGATCTGGAAATAGGAATGGCTGGTGCCGGTGTACTGGATCCTGTTACGCAGGCCAGTGACAGCCGCTACAACATGGACCTGCTTTATGGCAATGAGAACTTCAGTGACAACTGGGGGGTGAATGCCGAGCTGCGTTACCACCACCTCGACTACACATCCGGCGATGGTTTTCAGGAGCGCCCGCCCGGTTATGTGTATGTGGACAATAACGGTACGCCCTTGGATCCGAGTGATGATATTTTCACTCCCTATCCTATCGGTGAGATCAATAAAATGCGCTCGGCCGAGCGCCGCACGACACTGGATGTGAGTGGACTGTATAGCGGTTTTGATAGGCATGCTATCAGGGTTGGTGCTGGCAGGACGATACAGGATCTTTACTATGTTGGTCACATTATCAACGATCCAGGCGATGTTTCGCAGCTGCTCGATGTTTCAGATACACCGGATGCCTTTGCCCCTGAAAATAAGCGCACGATCAATCATCTCTATTTGCAAGACGTCTGGTCTATTACCGAGAATATAGAACTGACCGCTGGAGCGCGTTATGACGACTACTCTGATTTCGGGAATACGCTGAATCCACGTCTGGCTATGGTATGGAGAAATTCAGATAAGCTCACAACGAAACTGATGTATGGCGAGGCATTTCGTGCTCCATCCTATCGGGAGCTATATTCAGGCACCGCTCATGCTCAACCCAACTCAGATCTTAAACCAGAGACTTCACAAACCACGGAACTGGCCTTCAGTTATGCTGCCACGAATGAGCTGCAATTCAATGTGAATCTGTTTCATTTTATACAGAGAGATCTTATCAAACGTGTAACGTTGTATGAGAATACCGGTGATCACACTATTCGCGGCATTGAGGTAGAGGCACAATGGCAGGCGGCAAGAGATCTCAAGGTTTCCGGTAATGTGACGCTTAGCAGTCAGGATGACGATGCTTACCGTGCCGCTGACGAGTCGGATCGCTACGCCTATCTGCGTATGGACTGGGGCTTTCGGCCGAACTGGAACTGGAACCTGCAGGGCAACTGGGTTGGTGAGCGCCCGCGCTCCTCACGCCCGACTGCAGAGGCCTATCTGTTAACCGATACGACCCTGCGCTATGCCAGCTCCGACCACTGGGAGTTCGCCGCCTCGTTGCGCAATCTGTTTGATGTTGAGGCGTTGGCGAGTACCGGTGCCTCTATGCCGAATGACCTGCCATTACCCGGGCGTAACGGCTATGCCGAGTTGCGCTACAAGTTTTAAATTTTTGATGACAACGGAACGATCACGATCACTGAACCATGGTTGGTTATCACACTACATATAATTTCTCCTGGAGCCTGCAATGCGCGGCCTGACTACACGCCTCCGTGTAGTACTCGGCCTACTGCTGGTGCCACTGCTTACACCCGTGGTGCTGGCACAGGATACGGCGCAGGAGGAGCGCCTGCTAAAGGCCGCCTTTATCTATAACTTTGCCAAATTCACCCGCTGGCCCGCGGGCACCTGGGCTGACGAGCAGGCCCACATAAATCTCTGTCTTGCGGGTACTGACGAGTTGATCGTCGAGCTTGAACGACTCGAGGGTAAGATGGTTAAGGGGCGTCCGCTCACCATCACCCGATGGGATGAGGGGGGGGAGGCACCGTCGTGTCACATCGTCTATGTCGCCACCTCAGAGCGCGAGCGTTATCAGCAGGTTACTGAGACGATGCGTGATAAGGCCGTTTTAATGGTGAGTCGAATTCCTGATTTTGCCCAGTCGGGGGGAACCATTGAGCTGTTCCGTAAAGAGGGGCGGGTTCGCTTTATCATCAACCTTGATGCTGCTCGTCACTCCCGTCTGGAAATAAGTTCACGCCTGCTTAATCTGGCGGAGATCGTAGATCAGAAGGTGGCACCGTGATCCTGCGCAACGCCTCGATAAAACATAAACTTGAAGCGATTATTCTGTTCACCGCCGCTGCCGTGTTGTTGTTGAGTCTGTTGCTTTTCATGGTGCTGGAGTTGGCTTCGGCACGAAACGAGGCCGGTACGCACCTGCGGGCCCTGGCCAATGTGCTTGGGGCCAACAGCAGTGCCGCACTCTCCTTCAATGATCGTTACACGGCAGAGGAGATCCTCGCCACCCTCTCTTCTCAGCCAGATATACTCTGGGCGGTTATCTACAATAAAAATCATGAAGTGCTGGCAGAGTATCGACACCCCCAGTTTGAGGGAGCCGGGGCGGTGGCAGAAGAGTCCTCGCAGGGCTCCCTGCTGGACAATGTCGCTGTAGAGGAGCCAATCCGATTAGATGGGGAGTTAATTGGATACTTCCATATCATTGCCGATATGAGTCGGGCCAGGACGGTGCTAATTAAGCAATCCTATTTGAGTCTGGGTGTCTTCATGGTTTCGATGTTGCTGGCGCTGCTGCTTTCGAGCCGGCTGCAGCGCATTGTCTCGCTACCGGTACAGCGTCTGCTAAAGACCATGGGTGAGGTGGCTGAAAGTAAGGAGTTCGATCAACGGGCAGAGCGCGCCAGTAACGATGAGCTGGGTGATTTGGTCGACGGTTTTAACGTGATGCTGAACCGCATTCAGGACTATGAAGGTGAACTGCTTACCTACCATGAAGATCTTGAATCTCTGGTGGCAGAACGCACCCGCGATCTGGAATCGGCCAAGCGTCTGGCAGAGTCTGCCAGTCAGGCAAAAAGTGAATTTCTTGCCACCATGAGTCATGAGATTCGTACACCGATGAATGGTGTGATGGGCTTTACCAGTCTGCTGAATAAGACGGAATTGTCCGAGGCACAGCGCGTCTATGTACACAACATCAGCCAGTCAGCAGAGAGCCTGCTCACTATCATCGATGACATCCTCGACTTCTCGAAGATGGAGGCTGGTAAACTCAACCTGCAACAGACCGACTTTCCCCTGCGCACTGTGATTGATGAGGTTATTGCCCTGTTCGACCCCAAGGCTGAGGAGAAAGGGCTTGCCCTGGAGGCCGTTGTCGCCGCTGACGTGCCACAATGGCTACATGGTGATCCGGTACGTCTGCGTCAGATTGTTACCAACCTGCTGGGCAATGCTATTAAATTTACGGAGCGTGGAAAGGTCTCCATTCGCATAGAGAACGAACGCCTCAAGGATGCATGGCTCAGCCTGCGCATAACCGTGCGTGATACCGGCATCGGCATTACCCCGCAGCAACAGGCACTTCTGTTCCAACCCTTCCAGCAGGCTGACGGCTCAATCACGCGACGCTACGGCGGCACCGGTCTTGGCCTGGTCATCACCAAGCGCCTGGTATCGATGATGGATGGTGATATTACGCTCTCAAGTGCCCCCGGCCAGGGTTCCGTCTTTACCATTGTGTTACGCCTGGGCGTATCGAATATTCAGCTGCAGGAGGCGGATGAAGGGGAGGTCAGGCATCAAACAACGCTTGACCTTAAACCCAGTCTCGGCGGCCTGCGCATTCTGGTAGTCGATGACAACATCCTCAATCTCACCGTAGCCTCTACTCTGCTCGCGAATGAGGGCGTTATGGTCTGCACTGCAGAAAGCGGTGTCGAGGCTCTGCAGCTGGTGAGCAGTCAGCAATTTGATCTGGTGCTGATGGATTTAGAGATGCCAGGCATGAGTGGTATCGACGTGACGAGAAAAATTCGCCACTCACAAAGCGCTATAGCGACACTGCCGATCATCGCCATCACCGCTCACGCCTTCCCCGAGATGCGCAAAGAGGTGTTTGAGGCCGGGATGAATGACCTGTTGGCCAAACCCTACAAACCCGAAGATCTCAATGCCATGATCGCTCGCTGGTGTGGTGATGAAAAGCTGCCGCCGCCGACGTCATCGCCGCAACAGCAAATCGAACAACCGTTGCAGGTCTACGATCCAACGGTCGCCCTCGGCAACGTAGGGGGAGACGAAAAAACCGCGCAACAACTCCTGGAAATGTTCTTGGAGATGATGCCAGAGAGCGTCACCGCCATTACTGAGGCACACCGTAGCGCCGACTACGAAACACTCTACGAAGTACTGCACAAGCTGGCGGGTTCGGCCAGTATTGTGGGAGCTAGCGCGCTTTACGCCGAAGTCCGAATACTGCTGGATGCACTAAAGTGTCAGCCCGTTCCGGTGGAGAGTGTGGATGACTCTGTTGGCGCCGTGCTGGAGTTGATGGATGGGTTTATGGAGAATTTTTCGGATTAAATCTGTCTGTCACGGATGAAGTGGGACCGGATGGTTTTACCGTTATGCCAGCCACCGCTATGGAGCGAGTGCTATTTGGGGCGCTGGACAATAAGCCACCGACTCAGTAATCGCTGGCGAACTCACTCAGTTGTGAGACGATCTTGTGGTAATTGTTCAAACGCTCGCGGCTGATCTTGCCCTCCTCCTGCGCCCTCTTCAGGGCACACTGCGGCTCCCTTTGATGTTTGCAGTCGCGAAATTTGCACATCCCGAGGAAGGGGTGAAACTCGCGAAAGCCCTCGGCCAGGGTCGATTCATCCATCTGCCACAGGCGGAATTCACGCACCCCCGGCGAGTCGATGACGCTGCCCCCCTGGGGCAGGTGGTAGAGGCGGGCTGTGCTGGTGGTGTGCTGACCCAGTCCGCTACGTTCGGAGAGTACCTTGGTCGCAATATTTAGCCCTGGCATTAGCGCGTTGCTGAGCGAGGACTTCCCAACGCCGGACTGGCCGACGAAGACATTGGTGTGCCCCTTGAGCTGTTCGATCAGCTCATCCAGCCCGTGGTTGACCTTGGTGCTGGAGGTGAGTACCCGATAGCCGATGTCACGATAGCGTTGCAGCAGCTGTTCAACCTGCCGCTGATTCTGATCACCGATCAGGTCTATCTTGTTTAACAGCAGCAGCGGGGTGATGCCGGTCAGCTCCGCCGCCGCCAGGTACTGGTCGATAAGCTCGGTGCTGTAGAGCGGGGCGGGGGCAACGACGACGATGATCTGGTCGATATTGGCGGCCAGCCCCTTCTGCTCACCGCGTGCGTCGGGGCGGGAGAGCAGCGAGCGGCGTTCCTGAAGCGCGGTGACTACGCCCCCTTCCTGCCCGGCCTGCCACACTACCCGGTCGCCGACGACGATTAGCGGCAGGTTCTGGCGCAGCAGGCAGCGTAGCTGCTCGCCGTTCTCCGCCTCGATCTCCAGTGAGGCGCCGAAGCTGGCGATCACCAGCCCGGTCTGCTCCGCACCCAGTCCCCCCTCACCGCCAATGCGCTGCTCCAGGCGGCCCTGCTTGCGCTCCATGCGCGTGCGGCGCTCTTCCTGGATCTTCTCGATGCGCCACTGCTGGCGTCGATTTAGTTTGCGTCCGGCCATGAATTCTCTGTGCTAGCTAAGGGGGTTGGAGGGCATATTATGCCGGGGTGTCGTAGAGCTGGTCGATCTTTGCCGCACAGATGAAATCATTCATCGAAATGCCGTCGACGGCATGGGTGGAGTAACTCACCCGGCAGCGGTTGTAGTTGACGACTAACTCGGGGTGGTGATCCTGCTGGTGGGCGATCCAGGCGACGGCGTTAACGAAGGCCAGGGTCTGGTAGTAATCCCGGAAACGGAATTCGCGCTGCAGCAGTGGCTCGTCAGCACTCAGCTGCCACTGGGGTAGCAGCTGCAGGCTCTGCGACAGCTCGGACTCACTGAGTCGCACCAGCCCCTGCTCGGGAGAGCGGCAGAGTTGCAGGTGCAGCGGTGACATCAATTTTCCGGAAATTTGTAGAAGGTGGCGTTGAGGTGGGCGGTG
Source organism: Thiohalomonadaceae bacterium (assembly GCA_041554195.1). Lineage (GTDB taxonomy): Bacteria > Pseudomonadota > Gammaproteobacteria > Thiohalomonadales > Thiohalomonadaceae > JAPHSX01. The sequence continues at coordinate 101,534 of JBFFMJ010000001.1, read as the reverse complement.
ACGTCGGCCACATCCTCATCAAACCAGACGATCTGCAGGTTGTTCTTGCAGCGGTCTACCTGCTTCTGCAGGCCGGCCAGACTGGTTACGCGGCGGTTGGCGCGGGTATAGATCGCATTGCCGCCGTCGCCAAAACGGGCGGCGTGGCAGGCCATGCACTGCTCGTTGTGCAGGGTGGCCCCGCGGCTGGTATCGGCGGCAGAGGCATTCATGGTGAATAGCGCAGCGGCCAGCAGGCCAAGGGTGGTGATCACAGTTTTCATAGTCAATTCCTCGATTAATCTTTCTGCATTGTAGATGAGAGATGGGCGATGCGCACCGGTGCGGGCGGGTGGCTGTCGTGGAAGGCCGAGTAGAGGTGGTCCGGGGTAAGGGTGCTGGCGTTCTCCTGGTAGAGTTTGACCAGGGCGCGGATCAGCTCATTGGCATCGGCATGCGCGGCGGCAAAATCGTCGGCCTCGAACTCGTGCTTGCGCATCGACATCGCCATCAGCGGTTGCAGGAAGAAGGTAAAGACTGGCAGCACCATCAGGAATAGCGCCAGTGCGGTGTGTACCGAGGGGGTGGCGACGCCCAGTGCGCTGTAGAACCAGGTCTGCTGCATCAGCCACCCCAGCAGGGCGAGACCGGCCAGACTCATCCCCATCATCAGCACGATGCGCTTTTTGATGTGGTTGCGGCGAAAATGGCCCAGTTCGTGGGCCAGTACCGCCTCGATTTCATCGGCGCTGAGACTCTTCAGCAGGGTGTCAAAAAAGACGATGCGTTTGTTGTTGCCGAGGCCGGAGAAGTAGGCGTTGCCGTGGCTGGAGCGCCGCGAGCCGTCCATCACGAAGACGCCGTTGGATGTAAAGCCGCAGCGCGCCAGCAGATTGTCGATGCGCTCACTCAGCGCCTCATCCTCCAGCGGGGTGAATTTGTTGAACAGCGGCGCGATCACCGCCGGGTAGGCCCACATCATCAGCAGGGTGAAGCCGCTCCATACCCCCCATACATAGAGCCACCACTGCGCGCCGGTGCTATCCATCAGCCACAGCACCAGTGCCGCCATCGGGGTGCCGATGAGCAGCATCAGCAGCAGCCCCTTGAGCATATCGGCAATAAACAGGCCGGGGGTGGATTTGTTAAAGCCGAAGCGCTGCTCGATACGAAAGGTGCGATAGATGGAGAAGGGGAGATCCAGCAGCGTGGTCAGCAGGGTGAGGCTGAGCAGAAAGGCGACGCCGCCCCACAGGGGGCCGAGCTCCAGGCCACTCCAGAGTTGATCCAGGAGATTAAGGCCGCCGCCCAGGGTCAGCCCGAGCAGGATCAGGGTGCTATAGAGCAGCTCAAAGCGCGACAGCCGCACCTTGGTCACGGTGTAGTCGGCGGCCTTCTGGTGCGCTTCCAGGCTGATCTGCCCGGCAAAGGCCTCGGGCACGGCGTGGCGGTTGGCCTGCACGTGGCGCAACTGGCGCTGCTCCAGCCACAGCGAGATGGCGAGCGAAAGGGTGAGCATGGCGAGAAAGAGCAGGGTAAAGCTGTGCATGTGACTGTGTCGTCCTTTTATATTGATGCGCCGCGGCAGGGTAGCTTTTGCTAGAATGGTTGGCAAGTTACTAAAGGCTGAAAGTAAGATGAGCAAGCACCCCGACAACCTGATCTGGATCGACCTGGAGATGACCGGTCTTGATTCTGACAGTGACCGCATTATCGAAATTGCCACCATCGTCACCGATGCCGAATTGAACACCCTGGCCGAGGGGCCGGTGTTTGCCATCCATCAGAGCGAGATGGTGCTGGGGCGGATGGATGAGTGGAACCAGAAACAGCACGGCGGCTCCGGCCTGCTGGAGCGGGTACGACAGAGCCGGATGGACGAGGCCGAGGCGGAGGCGCAGACCATCGCCTTCCTCGAGCAATATATCGACAAGGGGCAGTCGCCGATGTGCGGCAACAGCATCTGTCAGGACCGTCGCTTTCTCGCCCGCACCATGCCGACGCTGGAGGCCTTCTTTCATTACCGCAACCTTGATGTCAGCACCCTCAAGGAGCTGGCTCGCCGCTGGGCACCGGCGGTGCTGCAGGGTTTTAGCAAGAGCGGTAGCCACCTGGCGATGGATGACATCCGCGACTCGATTAACGAGTTGCGCCACTATCGCGAGCATTTTTTGCGCTAATTATTCCAAGCCCACGCTGGATGAATGCATACGCCCAGGGCACTGCAGCTGGTGTAAACTGCAAAAGTGTTAGCACATTACGAATAGTTAGGGGGATGCATGCCCACACGGGTACTGGTTGTAGACGATTCCGGTTTTTTCCGTCGCCGCGTCAAGGAGATGCTTGATAGCGACGCCCGTCTGGAGGTGGTCGGCGAGGCGGCCAATGGTGCTGAGGCGATCGAGATGGCGGCCAAGCTCAAGCCCAGCGTCATCATCATGGATATCGAAATGCCGGTAATGGATGGCATCACAGCCACCCGTCGCATTATGCAGGCAACGCCATGCCCAATTATGATGTTCTCCTCACTGACCACTGCTGGTGCCAGGGCGACCCTTGATGCACTGGATGCCGGTGCGGTCGACTATCTTCCCAAGCGCTTTGAGGATATCTCGCACAACCGCGATGAGGCCACCAGAGTCCTGTGTGATCGTGTCTTCTCACTGCCCCACGGCCATGCCCTCGCCCCGGGTGCGGCCCCTCGTCCTTCGGCCTCGATCGCAACGGCTGCTCCACATGCCGCGGCAGCTGTTGACCTTCCAGCAGTAGATCCAGCTAGATACAGCGGTCCGTTCAAGCTGCTTGCCATCGGTACCTCCACCGGTGGGCCGGTAGCGCTGCAGGAGGTTCTCACCAGGCTTCCCGGCAACTTCCCGCTGCCTATCGTGGTGGTGCAGCACATGCCCGGTAGTTTTACCCCTGCCTTTGCGGCACGCCTCGATCAGCTCTGCCAGATCAATGTCAAAGAGGCGGCAGACGGTGACACCCTGCAGCCGGGTACCGCCTATTTAGCTCCCGGCGGCATGCAAATGTTGCTGGAGAGTCGGGGAGGGCGCCAGCTACTGAAGGTGGTCGAGCCTGAGGAGGGCCAGATCTACAAACCCAGTGTCGATATCACCTTTACTTCCGTCGCCAAGGTCTACCCTGCGCAGACCCTGGCGGTGATCCTCACCGGCATGGGTGCTGACGGACGTGAGGGCTGCCGTACCCTGAAGCAGGGCGGCTCACAGGTTTGGTCACAGGACGAAGCGAGTTGCGTGGTCTACGGCATGCCGGAGGCGGTGGCTGAGGCGAACCTGAGCGACCGCGTGCTCTCACTCAATGAGGTAGGCCCCGCCCTGGCACAGCTCTAAGCCGTCGATTCTGTCGCTAAGAAAAAAGCCCGTAGCACTATAAGTGCTTCGGGCTTTTTCTTATTAAGGTTGTTGACTAATCAGCCCTGCAAGCAGGCCAGCTTACCGCGCATCTTTTTAAATGCCGCCGCCTCGATCTGGCGGATGCGCTCGATGGAGACGCCATACTCCTCTGACAACTCCTTGAAGGTGGCCTTCTCATCACTCAGCCAGCGACGGCGAATAATATCCTGTGAGCGCTGATCGAGCTTATCCAGTGACTGGAACAGCAGTTCGCTCTGCAGCTGGCTCTGCTGCTCATCAGCGGCGCGTTGTGACGGCTCCTCGCGCAGATCGACCAGATAGTTCTGCTCCTGGCCACGCTGTTGGTCATCATCGTCGCTGTGGCTCCAGGGATCGAACATCTGATCGCGGGCGGCCAGGCGGCCCTCCATCTGCTCGACCTCTTCGGGCTTCACCCCGAGCTCCTGCGCCACCGCTTCGACCTGCTCGCGGTTAAACCAGCCGAGGCGCTTCTTCATTTTGTGCAGATTGAAGAAGAGCTTGCGCTGGGCCTTGGTGGTGGCGACCTTGACGATGCGCCAGTGGTGCAGCACATATTCGTAGATCTCGGCGCGGATCCAGTGAACCGCGTAGCTGGCCAGACGCACCCCGAGCTCCGGGTCGAAGCGTTTGACCGCGCGCATCAGGCCGACGGTGCCCTCCTGGATCAGGTCGGCCACTGGCAGGCCGTAATTTTTGTAGTCGCGGGCGATGCGGATGACGAAGCGCAGATGGGAGAGAATCAGGCGCTGGGCAGCCTCTACATCGCCGTGATCGCGCAGGCGTACCGCCAGCTGGTACTCCTCCTGCTCGCCTAGCATCGGCATGGCGTAGGCGGCACGGATGTAGCTGTCGAGATTGCCACTGGCGATGGGCAATGTCTGGTTGCTCTGCATCAAGGGGCTCAATGCGGTACTCATCTGAATCTCCTCGTTAACGACTGCGGATTACTATAGCACAGTTTTTGGCACTCTCAATGGGTGAGTGCTAATGTTAAGTTGTTGATAAATCAAGAGGAGAGACTAAGTATTGCTGGTTTAGTTCCGTGAAAAGCGGCTTTTTCTTATGCTGAGAGGCATCGACCAAAGATCTGTGTGGTATAGCGGCTGATGCGGATGTTCGCGGACCAGTGGTTGGGGGGGAGCCCCGCCTTGAGTTTGAGGTGTTGCAGGAACTGTTCGGGGTTGGGGAGCTGCTCCCATACCGAGGGGAGGAAGGTGCCGCGACGATAACCCTCCTCCAGAATCAGGCCATCAATACCCGGTTGCAGTTGGGCGATGAGATCCTTCTCTGAACTGAATTGCATCTCCTGCGCCGGGGTGAGGAGTGAGATATCGAGTTCCAGCCCGGGGAGTTCATCCTGCAGTAGTGGCGGAAAACGCGGGTCGGAGAAGGCGGCGGCATCGGCGTTGTGCACCACATCCTCTACCATGCTGCGGTGGGCTTCCAGTGAGCCGATGCAGCCGCGTAGTTGCCCTCTTTTCTTCAGGGTGACGAAACTGGCGGCGGGCTGGAGTAGCGCCTCATCGAAGTCCTCGGGATTGATCTGCAGCAGAGTGCCGTGTTCCATGGCATGGCGAATCGCCGTTTCGGCTAGCGCAAGCAGGGTCTGCTGTTGGTCTTCGTCAATCATCTCAGTGGAACAGGTAGGCGCCGTAGCCGACGACCTGATCTCGTGGCCCGGCGGTGTCACCGGAGTTGCGCAGGTCGATGGTCTCGACCTTAAGCTGTTTCTCCCTGGCCACCAGCAGTAGTCCGCTAAGCGGGGTGCGGCCACAGGCATCGCCATGGTTGATGGCCTGTGGGCTGAGCTGCTCAATGGCACTGGAGGTAGCACGATCCATGCGCTGGGCGGTGGCATAGTCGTGGTAGTGGCTGAGATCGGAGCTGATGACAATCAGCGTCTCCTCCCCGCCCCACACCGCGCGTAGTACCTCGGCAACATCTTCGGCGCTGGCATCACCCACCACCAGTGGCAGCAGGGTGAAGTCGTCCAGCACCTCCTGCAGAAAGGGCAGGTGGACCTCCAGGCTGTGCTCCGCCTGGTGGGCCTGATCGAAGCACTGTACGTTTGCCAGCTGTGTCACCTGCTCAAGCAGTTGTTGATCCAGCGGCACATCACCCAGGGGGGTGTGGAAGTAGTCATCACTGCTGGTGGCAATACCGAGAAAACCGACACGATGCGACGGCCCCAGCAATACCACTCGGCGAATCGTGCCGTGAGCTGAGGCTAGGCGGGAATAGGCACTGGCGGCGACGGGGCCGGAGTAGATGTAACCGGCGTGGGGGGCGATGATTGCCTTGGGGGGAGGCTGCTCGGATGTGCCTGCATCGCGCAGGAAGCCACTCACCATATCGTGCAACTCATCACGGTCGGCCGGGTAGAACATGCCGGCAACGGCAGTGGGGCGAATAGTCGACATCAATACAGCTCCTAAAAAACAGTCTGTTAAATATAGCACTCGATGCGACTTGCCACACAGCGCCATCAGCGCCTACCTTTAAAGAGTAATGAGAAGGAGAGAGCAATGAGTCCTAATACAGTGACTGAGGCAGAGCTACAGCCGGGCAGCGTGGTCGATACCCGTTACTGGCACAAGGTGGACGATGAGCGGGTGCAGTGCGATCTCTGTCCGCGTTATTGCAAACTCAAAGAGGGGCAGCGCGGCCTCTGTTTTGTGCGCGCCAATCTGGGGGCAAAGATCGTTCTTACCTCCTATGGTCGCTCCAGTGGCTATTGTGTCGATCCCATTGAGAAAAAACCGCTTAACCACTTTCTGCCGGGCACCCCGGTCCTCAGTTTTGGCACCGCGGGGTGTAACCTCGCCTGCAAGTTCTGCCAGAACTGGGATATCTCCAAGTCACGCGAGATCGATACCCTGGCCGATGCCGCCAGCCCAGAGACTATCGCCCGCGCTGCCGATGAACTCGGCTGTCGCTCCGTCGCCTATACTTATAACGACCCGGTGATTTTTCACGAATACGCCATTGATGTGGCCAGGGCCTGTCGCGAAAAGGGAATAAAATCGGTGGCCGTCACCGCAGGCTACGTCTGCGATGAGCCGCGCAAGGAATTCTATCAGTGGATGGATGCCGCCAATGTTGACCTCAAGGGTTTTACTGAAGAGTTCTATCACAAGCTTACCGGTGGTCACCTGCAGCCGGTGCTCGATACCCTGATCTATTTAAAGCATGAAACCGATGTCTGGTTTGAGACTACCACCTTGCTTATCCCCGGCTGGAATGATTCCGATGTGGAGATCGAGGCGATGACAAAGTGGGTCGTCAAGGAGTTAGGCCCCGATGTGCCGATGCACTTCACCGCTTTTCATCCCGACTACAAAATGATGGATGTTGCGCCCACACCGCAGGCCACACTGAGGCGTGCCCGCGATATCGCGTTGAAAAACGGCGTGCATTACGCCTACACCGGCAACGTTCACGACAAGGCCGGGGAGAGCACCTATTGCCACAGTTGTGGGCAGCGACTTATCGGCCGTGACTGGTATGTGCTGTCAGAGTGGAATCTGGATGCCAGTGGTCATTGCAATAAATGCGGTACCGCCTGTGCGGGAGTATTTGAGGCGAAGGCGGGTGATTGGGGGGCAAAGCGGAAACCAGTGAGATTGATGGATTATCTTTAATCAATCCATCAAATGGATGTGTGCAAAAAAGATGAGGGGCCGGTCGCACATTGCATGCGCCGACTATTAAAGATGAAACCTTTTTACGCGGCCTTTTCCTTGCGTTTGAACAGTTTGCCGAACAGTGCCGCAAGGGCGATAAAGATTATGACGCCGAATTTTTTCAGGAAGATCAATGCGGCGGCGAACAGACCTGCCTTGGCGGCCACCTTGCCTGCCACCAGTGCACCCAGTCCGTAGGCCGCAACCTGATCGATGTCGGGATCGAATTCATCGTAGCGCGAGCCTTGATTAAACTCGGACATCGCCATCACCCTGGATAGCTGCTGCTCGATGAGTTCTTTTTGACTCATGTCGGCGATGAAGTTAAGAACCAGTACGCCTTTTCTTCCTAGTACGCGAATGTTGTAGTTAAGGGTATTGACCCGTTCACCGTCACCAAATTTAATCTCTTTGGCCCAGTGCATTTTGTGTGAAGTTTTGTCATAAAAGGGCGGTGAGGCCCAGCCGACAAGTTTTATCCCTTCGTAGCCCTGCTCGATTCGCTCCAGGCTGGCAGCCTCGGTCTCCTCCTGCATCGACTCTAACAGTTCATTGTAATCGATGTCGTCAGCATCCTTATCAGAGACATAGCCCTCCTCTTCGTAATCGATGGTGACGCCCCATACTTCATTGTCAAAGGGGGTCTGCTCGGCGGGAAATAACATGCCTAGCTTCTCCTGTCCCGGCGGGTTACCCCACACCTCGACCAGCACCTTTTGGGTATCGGCGGGGTTGAGGTAGTAGAACTGTTCCGGCACCTGGAGTGTGGCCACGCCATTGGGTAGTTCGACCTCACCGGTTTGGCGATCCAGTGAGTCCCAAAGCTCCTTTGCCCATGCCATATACTCGGCCTCTTCGGGGGACATTTGCTCTTCGAGTTGTTGCGCGGGTGCCTCGCTTGCGAGCTCAGCCGGCGCCGCACTCGGTTCGGGACTAGTCTGTTCCGCCCATAGTGACGTGCTGCTAAGGCTCAGTATCAGGCTGAGTAGTAGTGTCTCTGTTTTCATTATTATCTCCTTGAGAAAAATGGTTCTAAGGTGGCCGTTATGCATCAGTAGTTGCCTGCCTTCGACTCTTGTTGTGCCGGGATCATGGTAACACCAGCATGTGGTAGACGCTTGAGACTATTCCATAACAGGTTTGGGGTTATGCTGATCGGCGAGGTAAAATCGTCGCAAGCCGCGTATACTATGGCGCTCTTTGAATGTGAGTATGGTCAGCAAGATGTCAGCAACAACAGCACGTATCGGTTTTGTCACGGTATCCGACCGCGCCAGTAGTGGTGAGTACGAGGATTTGGGGGGGCCGGCGATGCAGGCGTGGATGGGCAAGGCGCTCACCTCGGCCTGGGAGCCGGTGGCCCGGCTGATTCCCGATGAGCAGGATCAGATTGAGGCGACCCTGAAAGAGCTGTGTGATGAGCAGGGGTGTTGCCTGGTGGTGACCACCGGCAGCACCGGACCGGCGCTACGCGATGTGGTGCCTGAGGCGACCGAGGCGGTGTGCCAGAAGATGATGCCCGGCTTTGGGGAACTGATGCGCCAGGAGTCGCTGAAATTCGTGCCCACCGCGATCCTTTCGCGCCAGACGGCGGGCATTCGTGGCAATAGCCTGATCATCAATCTGCCGGGCAAACCTTCTGCTATCGACGACTGTCTGAACGCGGTGTTCCCGGCGGTGCCCTATTGTGTCGACCTTATCGATGGGCCCTACCTGGAAACCGCTGAGGCCTTCTGCAAGACCTTTCGCCCCAAACACGCCAAGAAACCAGAGGGGAAGTAGCCGTGGATCGTAATCAGGCCATTAGTGATCTTGCTACCATTCGTGACTTTATCCGTTGGGGCATGAGTCGTTTTAATGAGGCCGGGCTTTTCTATGGCCACGGTACCGACAACGCGCAGGACGAGGCGACCTACCTGGTGTTGCACACTCTCAACCTGCCATCGCAGCTGCACGACAGTTATCTCGACAGTCGCCTGACGGCGACTGAGCGCAAGCGTCTGGTTGGTATCCTGATGCGTCGGGTAGATGAACGCATTCCTGCCCCCTACCTGACTCACGAGGCGTGGTTTGCGGGCATGCCCTTCTATGTGGATGAGCGGGTGCTGATCCCCCGCTCACCCATTGCCGAGTTGATTGAGGCACAGTTCCAACCCTGGGCTAAACCGGAGCAGGTGAATCGCGTGCTTGACCTCTGCACCGGCGGCGGCTGCATCGCCATCGCCTGTGCACTCGCCTTCCCCGAGGCACAGGTGGATGCCACCGATATCTCGGAGGATGCACTGGCGGTGGCGCGGCGTAATATCCAGGAGTTTGGGCTGGGTGAGCAGGTGCGGCCAGTGCAGTCGGATCTCTTTGGTAATCTTCAGGGGAAGAAGTACAGCATCATCGTCAGCAACCCCCCCTATGTGGATGCACAGGATATGGCCTCGCTGCCGCCGGAGTTCCGTCACGAACCACGGCTGGCGCTGGAGGCGGGTGATGACGGACTGGATCTCGTCTTCTCCATCCTCTATCAGTCGATATATCATCTACAGGCTAATGGCATTCTGGTGGTCGAGGTGGGGAATAGCCGTGAGGCGCTGGAGGCCCTGCTGCCGGAGGTAGAATTTTTGTGGTTTGATTTTGAACATGGCGGCGACGGGGTCTTCCTACTGACCGCCGAGCAGGTACAGCAGCATCATCAGCTGTTCCGCCTGGTGCGCCCCAGTATCATGTCCTAACACCGTACAACGAAAGAGAAGAGTGGATTGATTGATGGTTGATATGAGAGCAAAAACCGTTGAAGAGTACGTACGTCTGGTAGATCAGGCCGTCGTTGAGATAGATGAATTTATTGCCTGCCTGGAGTTCGATATGGATGACCCGGGAGATCAGTTAAATGTATTGAATCCATTGCTTCAGGCCGCGACGGATATACGCCAAAGCATGGCCGATGGTAGTTACGAATTTGAGAACAAGGATCTTCCCTTTATGGAGGTTGCCAATCGTCTTAGTACTCAGCTCCCATTTGCGCAGCTGCTGGTTGCGATTAACCAAACCCATCGTTACGGTCTTAATATTGAGACTGAAGAGTAACAGCGCGGAGTATCTATGAAACAGCAGAACATTATTTTCGACCTGGAGCTGATCAAGCGCTACGACAAGTCCGGCCCGCGTTACACCTCCTACCCGACGGCGGTGCAGTTTCACGACGGTTTTGGCGAGGCGGAGTATAAGCGCCATGCGGCGGCAAGCAATGCCGTCGGCGGGCCACTGTCGCTCTATTTCCACATTCCCTTCTGTGACACCGTCTGCTTTTATTGCGGCTGTAACAAGGTGGCCACCAAGGATCGCTCCAGGGCGGCTCCCTACCTGCAGCGGGTACACCGCGAACTGGAGATGCAGAGTGCGCTGTTTGATAAGGACCGTATCGTTGACCAGCTGCACTGGGGTGGCGGCACCCCGACTTTTATCAGCCACGATGAGATGCGTGCGCTGATGGCCAAGACCCGTGAGTGCTTTAAGCTGCACGACGATGATACGGGCGAGTACTCCATCGAGATCGACCCGCGTGAGGTGCAGAGCGATACCATCGCCCTGCTGCGTGAGATCGGCTTTAACCGCATGAGCCTGGGGGTGCAGGATTTTGATGAGCAGGTGCAGATCGCGGTCAACCGTGTGCAGTCCGATGAGCAGACCCTGGGGGCGCTGGAGGCGGCGAAACGCGAGGGCTTTAAGTCGGTCTCGATGGATCTGATCTACGGTCTGCCGCACCAGAGCGTTGAGAGTTTTGAGCGCACCCTGGAGCGGGCCATTGCCATTGATGCGGATCGTCTTACTGTCTTTAACTATGCCCACCTGCCGGAGATCTTTAAGCCGCAGCGTCGTATTAATGAGGCGGATCTGCCTGAGCCGCAGGTAAAGCTCGATATCCTGCAGATGTCGATCGAGAAGCTGACCTCTGCCGGTTATGTCTACATTGGCATGGATCACTTTGCCAAGCCTGATGATGAGCTGGCAGTGGCACAGCGCGATGGCACGCTTTATCGCAACTTCCAGGGCTATTCCACCCATGCCGAGTGTGACCTGGTTGCCATTGGTGCCACCTCTATTAGCATGGTTGGTGACTCCTATGCCCAGAATTTGAAGGGGCTGGATGACTATTACGCCGCCATCGATGCGGGCAAGCTGGCGATCTTCCGCGGTGTTGATTTGGATAAGGACGACAAGCTGCGACGCGATGTGATCACCCGCCTGATCTGTCACTTTGAATTGGACAAAGGTCCGGTGGAGCAGCAACACGGCATTAACTTCAATGAGTACTTCGCCAATGAGCTGAAGGATCTGGAGGGGATGCAGGCTGATGGTCTGTTGACGCTGGAGGAGGGACGCATTGAGGTGCAGCCGGCGGGTAAGTTACTGATCAGAAATATCTGTATGGTGTTCGACCGTTACCTGCGTGAGAAGCAGAACCAGCGTTTCTCCAAGGTAATTTAAGCGGTTTAATTCTTGTGGGCCGCTGCCGCCTCGGCGGCGGTGGCCAGAACCGTCTTTAACTCGGCGACCGGCCGTGGCTTGGCGATGCCGAAGCCCTGGGCGTAGTTGATACCCAGTCCCCCCAGTAGTTTGAGCGTGTTGTGATCTTCCACCATTTCCGCGATAACGCAGATCCCCAGCAGGTGGGCGATTTGGGTGATCGCCTTCACCTGAACGTTGCTGATGGTGCTGTGTACTACGCCACCGATGAGGTGACCGTCGATCTTGATAAAGTCCACCGGCAGGTTCTTCAGATAGTCATAGCTGCCGATGCTACGTCCCACATCATCCAGTGAACTACGGCAGCCGATCTCCCTTAACTTGCGCACGAAGTCGCCAATTTTTTGCAGGTCACCTACGGCGTGGGTTTCGGTGATTTCAAAACAGATCTGCTGCGCCTCTACCCGGTAGCTGTTTAGCATCTGCTCTACCGCCGGGAGGAAATGCTCATCGCTCAGCGTCTGTAGTGAAAGGTTGATGCAGTATATAGCCGCTTCGTCGTTAACGATGCGAATAAGCTGACAGGTGTGGCGCAGTACCCAGCGGTCGATGGCGGGCATCAGGTTGTGACGCTCGGCGGCAGGGATGAAGGCCATCGGCGGGATCTGTTGTCCCTGCTCATCTTTAAAACGCAGTTGCAGTTCGCACAGGTGCAGCGGCTCACGTACCGGATTGACGGCGACAATGCTTTGACAGTAGAGGGCGAAGTTGTCTTCCTGTAGCGCTGTTTGCAGGCGTTCGACCCAGGGGGCCTTATTCTGCGCCATTTTGTCCTCTTTGGTAGCGGAATAGAGGTGTACCCTGTTACGTCCCCCGTCCTTGGCCGAGTAGCAGGCGGCATCGGCCATGGCGATCACCTCGCTAAGGGTGCCGCTGTTGGTATCGATCATCACCATGCCGATGCTGACCCCCACGCTGAAACTCTGTTTCTCCCAGACGAAGACAAAGCTGTTTACCGTACTGCGGATCTCTTCTGCAATGGCGTTGGCCTTTTCCAGTGGGCAGTTCTCCAGCAACAGCCCGAACTCATCGCCACCAAGGCGAGCCAGCAAGTCGTTGCTGCGTACCTGTGCTTTAAGGCGGGCAACGAGTTGAACGAGCAGCTCATCGCCAGCGGCGTGACCACAGGTGTCGTTGACGATCTTAAAACGGTCCAGGTCGAGGAAACAGAGAGCGTGTTGCTGGTCTTCGAGGTGCGCATGCATCAGCGCCTGTTCCAGTCGCAGCTCAAACTCGCGGCGGTTGATCAGATTGGTGAGCGGGTCGTGGCGAGCCTGATGCGACAGATGGTTTGCCAGCGCTCTGATCTCGCTAACATCACGAAAGGTGACAACAATACCCGTCAGGTGGCCTGTATCATCCTTGATCGCTGAGGCGGTAAATTCGATGGCGACGGTTTCGTGGCTGGCGTCCAGCAGCATGCTCTGGTGCAGTGGACCGTCCTGATTACTCTGTTTTAATAGTTGATCAAGGTTCCTGTAGATTGGCTGTGCCTCATCCCCTTCAACAACACGGAAGATGTCGAGCAGTGCCTTGTCTTCCACGGCACTGGAACGCCATCCGGTGAGCTGTTCGGCCACCGGATTCATGTACTCAATGCTACCGTGGGCGTCGGTGGTAATGACCCCGTCGCCGATGGAGTGCAGGGTGACCTGAGCGCGTTCTTTTTCACGGAACAGCTGTTGGGCACTGATGCGACTGCGGTTGATGGTAAAGAGCGCGATTAAAATGCCAAGCCATGCGGCGATTCCGCCAAGGACAATGATCTGTATACGAGCATGGTTGTGATTGGTAACGGCCTCTTTGAAGGTGTTTTCGATGGCCGCATCCTGTTTGGCCTCAAGTTGGGCCAGGGTGGCCAGTACCTTTTGCTGGGTAGGCAGTACCTGCTCGGCTAATAGAATCTTCGCATCTTCGCGACGACCGCCCATGATCAGGGTTACCACCTCACGTTGCAGTGGCACCGCCTGCTGTGCCCACTTGCTCTGAATATCGAGCATCGCCCTTTCATGTGGCCCCAATGGCATCTGCAGCAGTCGATGTCGTGCCGTGGTGAATTGTGCCCCCAGATCATCGATGTCCAGAGCCGCGTCATCCTGTTCAAAGGGGTCATCAGTGAGCATCATATTCTGGATAGTGAACACTCGCTCGCGGGCGGTGATACGCATCTGCTTGACCAGTGCCGCTTTGGCGTTGTGCTGGTGCACGATGATCTCTAGATGCCGGTTGATATCGGCCATTTTTGTCAGGCCGATCAGGGTTAGCAAGGTCATTAAAACCAGGATCGCGGCGAAACCGGCCGCCTGTAGCAGGCGACCGCTTCCGCTGTGTGTACGCTGTTGATATGACAAGCTTTTTATCCCTGACAGCTGTGGTCTCTGTTATTATCCCGTCATCATACACATACTTGATGGCTAAAGTCAGGTGTGTAGAACTTCATCCCGGTGTCGCGACGCGGCCCGGCTAAACCGTTAGAATCGCCGCCATGTCAGGAAACAGCTTCGGAAAACTCTTTACGGTCACCTCGTTTGGTGAGTCCCACGGCCCGGCCCTCGGGGCCATTGTAGACGGCTGCCCGCCTGGACTCCCGCTGAGTGAGGCGGATCTGCAGGCCGACCTTGATCGTCGCAAGCCCGGCACCTCGCGCCATACTACCCAGCGCCGCGAGGCGGATCAGGTAAAGATCCTCTCGGGCGTGTTTGAGGGGATCACCACCGGTACGCCGATTGGCCTGCTGATCGAAAATACCGATCAGCGCTCCAAGGATTACTCCAACATCGCCGAGACCTTCCGCCCCGGCCACGCCGACTACACCTATCAGCAGAAGTACGGGGTGCGCGACTACCGCGGGGGAGGGCGCTCCTCGGCTCGCGAGACCGCGATGCGCGTCGCCGCCGGTGGCATCGCCAAGAAGTACCTGGCGAGCAAGGGGATCACCATTCGTGGTTACCTCTCCCAGCTCGGTCCCATCAAGATTGAGAGCTTCGACTGGAATGAAGTGGGCAACAACGCCTTTTTCTGCCCGGATAGCGGCAAGGTGGCCGAGATGGAGGCCTATATGGATGCCCTGCGCAAGGAGGGCAACTCCATCGGCGCCAGGATCAATGTGGTGGCGGAGGGGGTTCCCCCCGGCCTCGGTGAGCCGATCTTCGACCGCCTTGACGCCGATCTCGCCCACGCCCTGATGAGCATCAATGCGGTGAAGGGGGTGGAGATCGGTGCCGGTTTCGACTGCATCGAGCAGAAGGGAACTGAGCACCGTGATGAGATCACCCCCGAGGGTTTCCTCTCCAACCACGCCGGTGGCATCCTTGGTGGTATCAGTTCGGGTCAGGCGATCACCGCGGCGATCGCGATGAAGCCAACCTCATCCCTGCATCTGCCGGGGCAGAGCGTGAACCTCGCCGGTGAGCCGATTGAGGTGGTGACCAAGGGGCGCCATGACCCCTGTGTCGGCATCCGTGCCACCCCCATCGCCGAGGCGATGATGGCCATCGTGCTGATGGATCACCTGCTGCGCCAGCGGGCACAGAACATGGATGTGAATAGCCAAACACCTGTTATCCCCGCCAAACCAGAATAGGGCACCGCGCGTGCCCTATTGGCGCCTCTCCGGCTTCTACCTCTTCTATTTCGCCAGCCTGGGGATCCTCGTCCCCTACTGGAGCCTCTACCTCAAACACCTCGGCTTCAGCCCGTTGCAGATCGGCGAGCTGATGGCGGTGCTGATGGCCACCAAGATCATCTCGCCCAACATCTGGGGCTGGATCGCCGATCACACCGGCCATCGCATGTGGATCGTGCGTATCGGCTCACTGCTCTCGCTCCTCACCTTTATCGGCATCTTCTTCGTCGAAGGCTACTGGGGCGTAGCGCTGGTAATGCTGCTGTTCAGCTTTTTCTGGAACGCTGCGCTGCCGCAGTTCGAGGCCAATACCCTCAGCTTTCTCGGCACAGAACATCATAAATACAGTGAAATTCGTATCTGGGGTTCGATTGGATTTATCGTCGCCGTCGCGGCACTGGGACTGGTGCTGGAGGGGAGCAGCCCCGCCATACTGCCGTCGATGCTGCTGATGATCTTCATCACCATCTGGGGCGTCAGTCTCAGCGTGCCGGAGGTGGAGGCACCTCCGCATCACGAGGCGCAGGGGGGGATCTTCGGGGTGCTGAAACGGCCGGAAGTGATCGCCCTGCTGGTGGTCTGCTTCCTGATGCAGGCGAGTCACGGCCCGTACTACACCTTCTACACCATCTACATGGAGGGCTACGGCTACAGCCGCACCCTCATCGGCCAGCTGTGGGCGCTGGGGGTGATCGCCGAGGTAGGGATCTTCCTCATCATGCACCGCATGGTGAAAAGTTTTGGATTAAAAAATTTGCTGATGGCCGCCTTCGCCCTCACTGCCATGCGTTGGGGGCTCATCGGCGCGTTGCCGGAAAATTTCGCCGTGGTGCTCTTCGCCCAACTGTTCCACGCCGCCAGCTTCGGTCTCTTCCACGCTGTGGCCATCGCCTATTTCCACCACTTCTTCACCGGTCGCCACCACGGTCGCGGGCAGGCACTCTACAGCTCCATGAGCTTCGGGGCCGGTGGGGCACTGGGGGCCTTCTACAGCGGCTATACCTGGGATGCCATGGGGGGCGATGTCAGCTTCTACGTGGCCGCCGGGATGTGTGTGGTGGCGTTGGTGATTGTTTGGCGTTTTATTGGTGTTCCAGCAAGGGCTAGCAGTTAAGCCGTAGTGATTAATTTCTGGTCCGAGAGCAAGTACCAGATGTTTTCGGAATTGGTGTCTGATTTCGGTTAGGTGCGGGCTTTATGCTTGCTGGACAGTTTTGGTAGCAATAAGTCTAAAAGCAGTCATTAAAGATGATCTAATGACTTATAGGGAATCAATCTCGGCCAATCTTCGACATGATCATCGCACATCAGTTTTGGCAATCCCGCCGTATGATGTGTCAATCGGTCTCTTGTGTCCAACAGCTGTCACTGATCAGCGTTCAGTCAGCACCACGAACTCATCATCCAACTCGCCGAGGATTGTCTCCACCTTACAAAAACGGCGCAACGCCGCGATATCATGCAACCTCACCTCATCCTCCACCACTTCGACGCCGTATTCCTGCAGCGAATGTATTGCGCGTGAGAGGTTTTCCGGTGTCATATTCAAGCGGGATGCGATCAGTTTTTTTACATGCGGTAGTACTATCGTCGCTCTGCCGGAAGCCTTGTCTGCCTGTTCGAGAAGGTAGACACCCAGCCGCTGGAACGAAGTGCGCAGGCGCAGGTCTTTGACATCCCGCACCATCTGGCGACATTGATTTGCCAGCGAGGCGATTAAGGTGAGGGCAAGTTGTGGTTCGCTCACGACATGCTGGCGCAATGCCTGTGCCGGGATCGTCAACACATGCACCGTGCCAATCGCCTGTGCCGACATCAAGTAGGGCTTATTGGTCATCACCGCAGCAATGAGAAAGCTGTCCGCTGGCTGCAGCAGCTCGATTACCGTTTCATTCTTGTTGTGAGCGCCTGCCACCATTTTCACTGAACCGTCGACCAGCACAAACAGGCGATCGGGGATTCCGCCTATAGTGAACAGGTAGTCACCTGGGCTGAAATATTCGGACGAGGCCTCGCTCAGTATTTCACTCAACACGCCTGACGAAAGGTCGCAGAACAATGGCGACCTTCGCAGCGCCAGCTCCATATCATTCATCTGTCACACCACCTTTGTACACCTTAAACCGCATCAAACCGCAGCGTGTAGTCACGGCGGAGCCACAAGACGGTTGCCAGATATACGACTCTATACCGCCACAGAGAGGGCCATCTCACTGGACATCAAGTGTTGGAGCTACAAAGCTGCCGGGGAGGGGAATATTGGAGGTAGAAAAACACACTCCGCCCCCGAAAATACATGATCTACATCAAGCGAGACGGGAATAGGCTGTGTGAGCGTCCTCAGCCGTGCCGGTGGGGCATCAGCCAGACGCCACCCTGACAATATCCGCAACAGCCAACCCTGGTGTAGAATTACTTCCCGGAACAGGTCAATGGTGCAGAAACCGCTTGAATTCAAAAAACATCGTGCGTGTTTTTACTCAAGCTGATGATTGGGAATAACGCACTGACTTTACGAGAAGATACGCGGGGTTTACTCAGGGTCAGTCTTGATTGCGTAGTTATCGTGGGGCGATGTAGCAAGCAGCAAAATCCGCGTGAAATTATATGGGCTTTGATGTTCGGACTGGGTTGCACGGCAGGATATGGGATGATGTGATTGAACTGATATTGATGTCTGCAATGAGTGAAAATAACAGGCATGTTCAAAGCCAACCATCCGCTTTGGATTCGGTCGCATACCGGGAAAAGTATCTTTATGTCACGGCTTGACGGACATTCATAAATGAAGGGGGAGGGTGTGTCATCAATTTTTTACCCGCCCTTAAAACAGAAATATCCCGTTACTGTGCTTCTTGGGGGCTGCCTTTTACGGCAGTCCTCTTGCGAGTACTCGTAACTGCACGAAAAAAAGTGCCAGAGCGATAGCCGCCAAGGGCCAGCCCCATTCTACATACCCCAGGGTGATGAACGATGCTGCAGCGAGGAACAGGGCCAGACGAAGATGGCTGTATCGTGCGAGGTGGTGGCGTGTTCGCATGTGCCATTCCGTTTGTACACCGGGCCGCAGCCAGAGTGGTATCAGGTAGCTTGCCGCGCCGGTAACCAGTGGTAACAGAAAGGCAAACAGATAGGACAAACTGGCATGTCTGGTAGGGACCAGGTTGCTGGCATGTGCAGCACCGAATAGGAGGACGACCAACAATCCGGGAAGGGCACCGGCAATCGCTGTGGCGTTAGCATTCCAGTGCTGTGATGACTTTCGATAGAGCGTCACCCAGGAGATGCCTAGCCGAACAAGTGGCCACAGCCAGCACAGCAGTCCCGGCCAGATGAGGGGCCTTACCCAGGCCGCGCCTGTGGCTATCAGAATAGTGCCTATGACTACCCATTTAAGGTCTTTGCGTAGACGTTGCGTGGCGTGCATGTCTGGTTGACCAAGGGCGGTAGGCAGTAACACCTGCAGCGTTCCCACGGCAGTGATAGCGATGAAGCCAAGCGTGTTGAGGTGAAGGTGAAAACGGCGTAGCGCCAGGTACTGGGATGGCCATAGCTGCATCAATAGCACGGTTAGCAGTCCAAGCAGCAGGCAGATCATTGCTGCCAGGTACCAGTATACCCCGGGGTGTGCTCCACCCAGGCTATTGCGGGATAGATGAAACGTCCACCATGCCAGTGCCGCCACAGCGGTGATGCCGATAAGCGCTGCCGTGATGCGCACGATAGGTGGGGCAGATGGAAAAATAAATGAGGTAACGGCCAGCGCGCCTGCCAGCAGCAGCAGCCATGGCAGCGACTGAATCCCACCCATACGCTGGCCACTTCGAGTGAGTACCGGGACAAAGTGGATCATGGCACCAGTAATGAGTGGCATGGCACCACTTGCCAGCGCCAGGTGAACGGGGACTGGAGTGGGGAAAGCCGAGGCATAAAGGAGGATGGCCCCGGCAAACGAGGCCAGGGCGAGCAAGACGAGGGGGAATAACATCCGCAGCTAGGTCTGTGAGTCAGGCTCCCGCTTGAAATTGATCACGATCTGACCCGGCTCACGCTGAACGTAGTTGATGGAAACGGCAGAACCATAGCGCTGCTGCAGTTGTTCAAGCAGTGGCAACGGGTCATGGTCGTTGAAAAACTGCATGGTTTCGCCCGGGACCAGGGTATCCAGCGCGCCGAAGATAGCCGCGTGACGAAATCGTTTGGCAACACCACGTGCATCAAACACGTAGAGCTGATCGGGTAAGAGATGAAGGTGTGGAGAATGATTCATGCTAGTTAGCTCCTAATTGTGGTGGCTGGGATGAAATTAATTACGGTAAGTTGCGCCAGCCCGGATGGTCGAAATGCGCGCCGTAGGCATTCATGGCCTCGATGACGCGGTGGGCGCCACTGGTCGGGTCTGCGCCACCTTTGCGCTGCATGGCATCAGCGCCCGAGAGAAGGTCGGTAATGACTATGTGCAGATTGGCATCGGCCTCAGGCTTAAGCTTGCACTGAGCAACAATGGTGGTGACCTGCTGACGGATTATTGTTGCCAGGGCAGAATACTCGGCCGTGGTTTGCTCCGCGCGGTGGATGCGTTCGAGGTTAACGGCCATGGCGCTGCGTACCTGCTCCATACCGGCACGCAACGGCTCATCGGTGAGCCACTTGGCCCCGTGATCGAGGGACAGTTGCCCTTGATGCGTCTGGTGTTGGCTGTGATCTTCGGCGGCAATCAGGGGCGGTGCTGCGGTGAGCGCAAGCAGGACAACAAGGCAGGTCGAAATCTTCATGTGTACTCTCCTCTACAGATCGGTGTGTCTCTCACCCATGGCGCGAACCTGCATTATGCGGTCCTGCCGGTGACAGATTCGTACTAGGCGATGAATATCGCGTTGCTTTCATTTCAATGGCAGTGATGGCGTGAGCGTCGAATCTCTCCTGACATACAGAAAATAAGGTGCGCTCTTCAAAGCGCACATGTGCCGTTAGCAGCTGCGCGAATCCATTCAGGGCACCTTTCTCATCCAATCGAGCGACAAGCGCACGTAATTGCCGATGCTCCATCAGGGTCTGGACCACCAGTTCTGTCTCCCCCAGACGAGCAAGCTCCGGAAGAATCACCTGCTCCTCGAACGCGAAGTGAGGTGCGAGTTCGGCTGTGAATACCGAACTGACCTTGTTGCGCAGGGCCGGCAGGTTTGTCGCTTCTGTCCCCCCTTTGGCGATCTCGCGCGCAAGGCCAAGGGCCTGGTGGTGCTCAGAAGAGAGGGCTCTTAGATAGTGTTCTCTTTTCATCGCGGGTCTCCTCGCTCGTTTACCACCTCGTGATGCGCGGTTGCGGTGACAATGCGCTGCAGAACATACTCATTTGATGCCACCTCTGCCTTTCTGCAAGGGTACTGTATTGATCCGTATCAACGATGTGGATGTGGGCCACCGTACCGGTTGTTGTATGCCGGTTTCGTGGCGGGCTCCGTCTCTGCCTCGATGACTATTTTCCGTTGTCTTGCAATACATGTATATTAAATACATCTTTAATCTAGCACGGGATTGGTCGATAATCAACATATGATATACATATTATAAGGGGGCAGAATGCGCCTGATGACATTTACGGATTACACCATCCGGGTTTTGATCTACCTGGCGCTGCATCCCGATGAGTTGACCACGGTCGCAGAGCTGGCGCAGCGCTATGAGATCTCACGCAACCACCTCACCAAGGTCATCCACTATTTAGGTCAGCAGGGGTATATTGAGACGTTGCGCGGTAAGGGGGGCGGAATAAGGCTCGCCACCAGTGCGGCGGATATCAACCTCGGCACCCTGGTTAGAGATACGGAAAAGAACAGCACGCTGGTTGAGTGTTTTACGCCCACGGCGAACCACTGCAAGATCACCCCGGCCTGTCGCCTGAGCGGGATTCTGCGTGAGGCCCAGGAGGCGTTTTATCAGGTGTTGGGCAAATACTGTGTGGCAGATCTGGTTACCAATCCCGCTGCCCTGGACAAGCTGCTGGCCATTAAGGGGGAAGTGGTCGCATAACAGGCTTATTGCCACACCAGCCCTGTTGGCGCGCCAATTCCGCAATTCCGGGGACAGTATACCTATTTCACATACTTGAATATGGGCGTATAGGGTTGTCAGTAGCAGCATCTGCATAAGACTTAATGTCGGCGAATAGATGAACAAATTCAGGGCCTTTCCGTGCCACATTCATATTAGTTAGATTTGTCTATTACGATCCCGCCTTCAAGACTAATCTGGCATTGAATGTGGGATACTGCAATAAAGTTGTAAGGGCATGTATGGTTTCCCTCGCGGGAGCGTAGGAATGAGTAACTAAAAAAATGGAAATAAAATAGATGCAAAAGAAGTTAGAGTTGTCTTTATCCTTGACGATCGATTGGTTGCATTTTGCTGAAAGCAAGAATGCTATGTTAATTGCAGCAAATGGAGCGGCGATCTTTGGAATTATTAGTTTACTTGGGAATGCTTCTGCTTCAAATCAAATGTACGTAATTTATATCTATCAAGCCTTGTTGTTTCTTTTCTTGAGTGCCGTTTTTTGTTTACTCTCGTTTATCCCTCAAGTCGATATACCGTGGCTAGAGTCAGTGCATACCCCAATAGAAGAAGACAACCTTTTGGCCTATGCTGATATCGCGAATTATGACTCTAAGCAATACCTTGAGGCTATGCATAAACAAGCGGCAGTTGATTTAAAAGAAATTGACCCTTTCGAAGAGGATCTAGCTGAACTTATTATTTCATATTCTCGAATTGCACTGCGTAAATATTCGCTGTTTAACTTCGGGGTATGGTGCATGCTATCGGCCATTGTTACACCTGTTATCGCACTTGGTATTTATTTCATTAGAAAAAAATACATTGACGCCTAAGTATCGCGGCCCGAGTCCGGACACAGTAACCAAAAGCCATTACACGGCCAGTGGTAAGTCGTGTTCCCACTGTCGGCGGCTACCCATAAGTATCATTAGGATCATGCCAAAATCCCGGCCTCTCCCCATTCCCCTCTTTCATCCGCTCAATAACCCCTGCCGTGGCGAGCAGTGCGTCGAGTCTGAGGCCCGCCGAATCACTCCCGCCGAGTGGAAGTTGTTTCAGTAGTTGGTGTCGTTTCATTACGGCAAAGTAATCCTCCGGGCGTAGTAAGAGTCGTGCCTGCGTAAAGGCCTCATCCAGATAACTTATCGCTCCGTTTTTTTGCCGGCTCATCAACAGTTGTCCGTAGATAAGCGGTTTAAGGATCTCGGCGTGAACCGATTTTTCCTGCCGTGACAACAGGTGCTGGTAGTGGGCTTCGGTCGGCTCGTCCAGCCAGTGCAGGGCGATGAGTTTGAGAAGCGGGGAGAGGGTGGGTCTGCCTGAGCGTTTCAGTAGCCGCTGTTCACGTTCAACGCAGAGTGAAAGCAGCGCCTGTGCCTCATCATGGTTAAGTGGCTCGGCATACCAGCGGGCGAGGATGCCAAGTTCTTTTGTTTTAGGCGCAATCATGCGGAGGCCTCCTGCAGCAGGGCGATAAAGGCCTGGGCGGCATTGGTGAGGCTGCGCTGTTTGTGGGTGACCACCCCGAGCTGGCGGCTCAGGCTGAGCCCTTCGATATCGACCACGCTGACATCCTCGTCGACCATGCTGCACGGCAGGATACTCCAGCCGAGGCCCACCGAGACCATCATCTTGATCGTCTCCAGGTAATTGGTGGCGAGGCGCACATTGGCGCTTACCTCATATTGCTCCAGTGCTTCGTCGATGAGCTGGCGGGTGTAGGTGTTCTTCGCCGGGAAGATGGCCGGAAGTTCGATCAGCTCGGCTAGGGTGGTGCGGTCACCGGCCAGCGGGTGGTCATGGGCGACGATCACCGCCAGCGGATCGTCCCACACCACCAGTTGCTCCAGCGGCCCCTCCAGTTCGGTTGGCAGGGTGATCAGGGCTAGCGCCAGGTTGCCGTGGCTCACCTCGCGGCAGGCATCCTCCGAGTCATAGAAGTGGATGTCGAGTTCTACCTGGGGGTGGGCCTGGTTGAAGGCGCGCAGTATTGGCGGCAGGCGGTGCAGGCCGATGTGGTGGCTGGTGCCGAAGCTGAGTTCGCCCGTTACTTTGCCGCTGAGATTGCTGATTGCCTGGCGGCTCTCTTTAACTTCATCTAGGATGCGTCGGGCGCGCGGCAGCAGGGTCTCACCCGCCTCGGTGAGGGTGACGGTGCGACCGATGCGGTCGAACAGCGCGGCCCCCAGCTCCTCCTCCAGTGCCGCGATACGCTTGCTTACCGCGGGCTGGGTGAGGAACAGCCGCTCGGAGGCCTCGGTAAAGGATCTGCTCTCGGCAACGGCGATAAAGGCCTTTAGACTATTGAATTCCATAATGGAATAGAATAGATGAAAAAGATGAATTTGTGTAATGCGGGTTTGCTGGACTACACTTCAAGCCTCAGAAAAGCCAAGACTTGGAGTGGTTAGATGGCTGACAAGACCTTATATGACAAATTGTGGGACGCCCATGTGGTGCGCACCGAAGAGGATGGCACTGCACTCTTATATATAGACCGCCACCTGGTGCATGAGGTGACCTCGCCGCAGGCCTTTGAAGGGCTGCGCATCGCCGGGCGCAAGCCGTGGCGTCAGGATGCCGTGGTCGCCACGCCGGATCACAACGTTCCGACCACCGGCCAGAGCGGCGGTATTGAGGGCATTGAAGACCCCATCGCCCGCACCCAGGTGGCGACGCTGGAAGCCAACGTCAAGGAGTTCGGCTTTACCTACTTCCCGATGAACGATCCGCGCCAGGGTATCGTCCACGTGGTCGGGCCGGAGGAGGGGGCGACCCTGCCCGGCATGACGGTGGTTTGCGGTGACTCCCACACCTCCACCCACGGTGCCTTCGGCGCACTGGCCCACGGCATCGGCACCTCCGAGGTGGAGCACGTGATGGCCACCCAGTGTCTGGTGCAGAAGAAGATGAAGAATATGCGGGTGACGGTGCAGGGCCACGTTGGCCCCGGCGTCACTGCCAAGGATATTGTGCTGGCGATCATCGGCCAGATCGGTACTGCCGGCGGTAACGGCCACGCGCTAGAGTTTGCCGGCGAGGCGATCATGGATTTGAGTGTTGAAGGCCGCATGACCGTCTGCAACATGGCAATCGAGGCGGGTGCCCGCGCCGGTATGGTGGCAGTCGATGAGAAGACCATCGACTACTTCAAGGGCAGGCCCTTTGCCCCGACCGGTGAGCAGTGGGAGCAGGCGGTCGCCGCCTGGGCCGACCTCAAGTCCGACGACGATGCGGTATTTGATAAAGAGGTGGTGCTCGATGCCGCCTGCATCACACCGCAGGTGACCTGGGGCACCTCGCCGGAGATGGTGACCGGCATCGACTGTACGGTACCCAATCCGGATGAAGAGTCCGACCCGGTGAAGGCCGAGGGGATGCGTCGCGCCCTGCAATATATGGATCTCGATGGTGGCATGGCGATTGGCGATATCCCCATCGACAAGGTCTTTATCGGCTCCTGTACCAACTCTCGTATCGAGGATATGCGTGCCGCGGCCGAGGTGGCGCAGAAGGCGCTGAATAAAGGCTGCAAGGTTGCCCCGACGGTGAAGCTGGCGCTGGTGGTGCCCGGTTCCGGTCTGGTGAAGCAGCAGGCGGAAGCCGAAGGTCTCAACAAGATCTTTATCGAGGCGGGCTTTGAGTGGCGCGAGCCGGGCTGCTCTATGTGTCTGGCGATGAATGCGGATCGCCTGGAGCCGGGCGAGCGCTGTGCCTCCACCTCGAACCGCAATTTCGAGGGGCGCCAGGGCAACGGCGGTCGTACCCACCTGGTGAGCCCGGCGATGGCGGCGATAGCCGCCTTTACCGGCCACTTCTACGACGTGCGCAAGATGGAGGAGTTGAAGTAATGGAAAAGTTTGTACCCATGAATGCTTTGGTCGCGCCGCTGGATCGCTCCAATGTTGATACCGACGCCATCATCCCCAAGCAGTTCCTCAAATCGATCAAGCGCAGCGGCTTCGGCCCCAACGCCTTTGACGAGTGGCGCTACCTGGACCACGGCGAGCCGGGAATGGACAACTCCCAGCGTCCGCTCAATCCCGACTTCGTATTGAATCAGGCGCGTTACCAGGGGGCGAATATTCTGCTGGCGCGCGAGAACTTCGGTTGTGGCTCCTCACGCGAACATGCGCCCTGGGCCTTGGAAGATTACGGTTTTCGGGTGATCATTGCCCCCAGCTTTGCCGATATCTTTTTTAATAACTGTTTCAAGAACGGCATCCTGCCCATAGTGCTCGATGGGGCGAAGGTGGATCAGCTGTTCAAAGAGGTAGAGGCGAGCGGGGGTTACCAGCTGGCTGTCGACCTGGAGGCGCAGACCATTACCACCCCGGGTGGTGAGGTGATGGCATTTGAGGTGGACCCGTTCCGCAAACACTGCCTGCTTAACGGCCTTGATGATATCGGCCTGACCCTGCAGCACGTGAACGACATCAAGGCCTACGAAGAGAAGCGCAAGAAAGAAGCCCCGTGGCTTTTCGCTTAATCACGAATTTGAGAGATGGAAGATAATCATGACTAAAAAGATTGCAGTTCTGCCGGGTGACGGCATTGGCCCCGAGATCGTGGCCCAGGCGGTAAAGGTGCTTGAGGTACTGAAGGCCGACGGCATGGCCATTGAGATGGCAGAGGGTGCCATCGGTGGTGCCGGGTACGATGCCGCGGGCGACCCGCTGCCGGCCGAGACCCTGGCGCTGGCGAAGGACTCCGATGCGGTACTGCTGGGGGCCGTCGGTGGTCCTGAGTACGACAAGCTGGACCGCCCGCTGCGTCCCGAGCGCGGCCTGCTGCGTATCCGCAAGGAGATGAATCTCTTCGCCAACCTGCGCCCGGCGCTGCTCTATGAAGAGCTGGCAGACTCCTCATCCCTCAAGCCTGAGGTGGTCTCCGGTCTCGATATCATGATCGTGCGCGAGCTGACCGGCGACGTCTATTTTGGCGAGCCGCGCGGTATCGAGGTGCGTAACGGCGAGCGTGTCGGTTTCAACACCATGCTTTACTCCGAATCCGAGGTGCGCCGTGTGGCCCACGTCGCCTTCGATATTGCGATGAAGCGCGATAAGCGTCTCTGCTCGGTGGAGAAGGCCAACGTGCTGGAGTGCTCCGAGCTGTGGCGCGAGGTGGTGCTGGAGGTGGCGAAGGAGTATCCGGAGGTGGAGGTCAGCCACATGTACGTCGACAATGCGGCGATGCAGCTGGTGAAGTGGCCGAAGCAGTTCGATGTCATCGTTACCGGCAATATCTTCGGTGATATTCTCTCCGATCAGGCCTCGATGCTTTCCGGCTCCATCGGTATGTTGCCTTCGGCCTCGCTGGATGAGAACAACAAGGGGATGTACGAGCCGATTCACGGCTCTGCTCCCGATATCGCCGGTCAGGACAAGGCCAACCCGCTCGCCACCATCCTCTCGGTGGCGATGATGATGCGCTACACCTTTGGCGATGAGGCTACGGCCAAACGCATTGAGGATGCGGTGAAGGCGGTACTGGCCAAGGGCATTCGCACCGTCGACATTATGACCGACGGTTGCACCGAGGTGAGCTGCTCGGGTATGGGTGATGCGGTTGTTGCCGCGATGAATGCGTAAGTCTTAACGAACAGGATTGAGGTCAGGACAATGAAAAAAGTAGGTCTGGTTGGTTGGCGCGGTATGGTCGGTTCGGTGCTGATGCAGCGCATGCGTGACGAGAACGATTTTGCCGATATCGAACCGGTATTCTTTACCACCTCGCAGGCCGGTCAGGCCGGTCCCGATGTGGGCAAGGATGTGCCCCCGCTGAAGGATGCCAAGTCGATCGATGAGCTCAAGGCGATGGATGTGATCGTCACCTGCCAGGGCGGCGACTACACCAACGAGATCTATCCTGAACTGCGCAAGGCGGGCTGGGACGGCTACTGGATCGATGCGGCCTCCAGCCTGCGCATGAAGGATGACTCCATTATCGTCCTCGACCCGGTCAACAGGAGCGTGATCCAGGATGGCCTGGCCAACGGCATCAAGACCTATGTCGGCGGCAACTGCACCGTCTCGCTGATGCTGATGGCGATCGGTGGCCTGTTTGAAAAGGGGCTGGTGGAGTGGATCTCTCCAATGACCTACCAGGCCGCCTCCGGTGCCGGGGCGCAGAACATGCGCGAGCTGATCAAGCAGATGGGCGCGATCAACAACGAGGTAAAAGACCTTAACGAAGATCCGGCCAGCGCCATCCTCGATATCGACCGTAAGCTCTCCGACTTCCTGCGCTCTGACGATTATCCGAAGGACAAGTGGGGTGTGCCGCTGGCCGGCTCCCTCATCCCCTGGCTCGATGTGCAGCTCGATTCCGGTCAGTCTAAGGAGGAGTGGAAGGCGCAGGTGGAGACCAACAAGATCCTCGGTCGCTCCGACAACCAGCTCCCTATCGATGGCCTTTGTGTACGCATCGGTGCGATGCGCTGCCACAGCCAGGCGCTGACCATCAAGATGACCAGGGATGCACCGCTTGATGAGATCCACGACATCATCGCCAGCCACAACGACTGGGTGAAGGTGGTACCTAACGACCGTCAGGTAACCATGGACGAGCTGACCCCGGCCGCTGTTACCGGCACCCTTACGGTGCCTGTTGGCCGTATGCGCAAGCTGACCATGGGTAACGATTACTTATCCGCCTTCACCGTCGGCGATCAGCTGCTGTGGGGCGCGGCTGAGCCACTGCGTCGCATGCTGCGCATTCTGTTGGAGTCGTAAATCATTATGTCCGAAGGTATTACCCTCGCCCTGGTTGGGGCGACGACGATGGCCGGTGAAAGTATTCTCGCCGTGCTGGACAAGAGCCCGCTCAAGCCTACTGAACTGTTCCTGCTAGACAGGGACGAGGAGGCGGGGGAGCGGGTACGTCACCGGGGTAAGGAGTATATTGTTCAGCCGGTAAGTCTCTTCGATTTCTCGCAGGCCGATGTGACGATCTTTGCCGCCACGCCGGAGGTGAGTGCCAAGTTTGCACGCAAGGCGGCCGCTGACGGCAGTTATGTGATCGATGCCAGCGGATATTTTTGCGACGACAAGACAGTGCCGCTGGTGCTGCCCAACATCAATCCGCAGGCCCTGGAGTCGGCAGGGAGTGATGGTCTGGTCAGCCTCCCCAGTGCCGCCACGGCGCAGCTGGTGGCGGTGCTCAAGCCGCTGCATGAGGCGGTAGGTATTCAGCGTGTCGATGTGACGGCGATGCTGGCGGTCTCCGAGATGGGCAAGGGCGGGGTGGATGAACTCTCAGCCCAGGCGGTCAGCCTGTTCAATATGCGCGAGGTGAAGAGCGAGCTGTTCCCGCAGCAGGTGCTGTTCAATGCGGTACCGCAGGTAGGGGCCATCGACAGCAGTGGTGCCACCGTGGTGGAGCAGGGGATAGTGGCGGAGTGTCGCACCCTGCTGGGTGATGCGTCACTGCCGCTCCACCTCTCGGCGGTCTGGTTACCGGTCTTTTTTGGCCATTCAATGACCGTTCATCTGCAACTGGGCGCTGAGATCGATGTGGCCGAGGCGGAGCGTATTCTAGCGAAAACACCGGGTATCGAATTGGCCGTAGCACCCAGTTCAGTAGCCCCCGCCGCCAATAGTGAGGGGGTCTTTGTTGGCCGTCTGCGCCAGGAAAGTGACGATCCGATGGGTCTGAAGCTCTGGATCGTGGCAGATAATGTCCGTTTTGGGGTTGCGAAAAACGTGATTTTGCTCGCGGAAATATTGGAAAAAAACGTTACGTGAGTTAGAGTTAGTTGCAATAACTAAAGTTCATTGGTAAGTTTGCATCTCAAGTACACGAACAAAATAGATATTTGTGCTTTATGATCATAATAATCAGATCTGACAGAGAAGGGAGTTAAGATGGTGCGGAAGTTGATAAAATCGCTGCTGTCTCTATCGTTAATCGCGCCATTGAGCGCGTTTGCACTTGGGCTGGGTGATGTTCATCTACACTCAGCACTGAGTGAACGCCTGGATGCAGATATTGAGTTGCTGTCGGTCAGTTCGGCTGAGGCGGATAGTCTCAGCATCTCTCTGGCATCGCAGGAGACCTTCGATAAGGTAGGTCTGGAGCGCCCCGCCATACTCATGTACCTGGTATTTGAAATGGTGCAGGACGCGGCGGGAGATTATACCATCAAGGTGACCTCCAAAGAGCCGATTAACGAACCCTTTCTCGATTTTCTGGTAGAGGTTGACTGGAAGTCTGGGCGCGTACTGCGCGAATATACTCTGCTGCTTGATCCGCCCAGTGGCTATAGTGAAGCCACCCCTGCCGTAACCGCACCCTCCACGGCACCACCAACTACCTCAGCTGCTCCTACAGCCACAGTGCCCGCTGCGGCGGCGGTGACCCCTGCTGCCCCCACTCCCGCTATGCAGGCCGCACCCGCTTCTACACCCGCCGCGGTGACACCAGCCGCGGTGACACCGGTGTCTTCCACCACCTCTCCGATGCCAACCCCCGCAGCAGCGGCAGGCAGTCTCGTCTACGGCCCGGTTAAGGCCAAAGATACCCTGTGGCGTATTGCCGAGAAGTTGCGTCCCAGTAAAGATATCAGTATTCAGCAGATGATGGTTGCGCTGCTGAAGGCCAACCCCTATGCCTTCTTTGACGGCAACATCAATCGGCTTAAGCGCGGTTACGTATTACGCATTGATGACCCCTCTCTGTTAACCGCCATGAATCGTGCCGATGCCGTCCGTGAGGTCGCACGTCAGACCCGCTCCTGGCAGGACTATCGTGAGCGTGTGGCTGCGCGTGCCAAGCAGCGTTCCGCGGCGGCCACCGCCGTTGAGGCCAAACCAGGCATGGCTGCTGCCACCAAGAGTGAGCCCAAGCTGACGCTGGTCGCTCCTGAGGGCAAGGCCGCTGATACTGCCGCCCCCAGTGGTGCCGCCGAGGGTAAGCCCACCGGCGAGGTGAGTGAAAAGCTAATGCTGGCACTGGAGAGTTCCGCTGCCCAGCGTAAGGAAAATGATGCCCTGAAGAAGCGCCTGGAGGCGCTGGAAGGTCAGCTTCAGGATATGGAGAAGATCGTCAGCCTTAAGGATGCTGATCTGGCCGCCCTGCAGCAGCAGTTGCGTAAGCAGGGTCAGGGTGTCGCGCTGCCCTCTGAAAAGCCGGCATCTGAGGTGGTCACCAAGCCTGGCGAGGAGCCGGGTCTAATTGTTAAACCTGAGGAGAAGCCTGCAGAGGAGACTATGCCGGTTGAGGCGATGAAGCCTGAGGCAAAACCCGCTGACACAGCGGTTCCAGCAGAGGTGAAACCTGAGCTGGCAAAGCCTGAAGTGAAGAAGCCGGTAGCTAAGAAGCCGAAGCCCAAGCGTGCACCGATAATGCCTGTCGAGGAGCCGAGCTTGATAGAAAGTCTGATGGCGGATCAGATGATGCTGGGCATTGGTGGTGGCGTAGCTATCTTCATCCTGATTCTACTGGCACTGATCATCAAACGTCGTCGCAAAGGGGCGTTCCAGGAGAGCATTCTTAACGCCGGTTCCTCATCCATGATGAAGGCCAGTGATGAGCAGGGTAGTGAGACCTCTTTTCTAAGTGACCTTGCCATTAGTGGTATGGGACCGGGAACCATACAAACCGACGAGGGTGAGGTTGACCCCCTTACCGAAGCCGATGTTTTTATGGCCTACGGGCGTAACCAGCAGGCCGAAGATGTACTGAAGAAGGCGCTTGAAAAGTCTCCAGAGCGTGCCGACATTGCGGCCAAGTTGCTCGAAGTTTATTACAACAGTAAAGACAGCGCGCAGTTCGAGGCATTGGCTGAGAAAGCGGTGGGTTCTCTGCAGGGTAATGATGAGCTGTGGGGTAAGGTGTTGGGAATGGGTCATGAACTTTGCCCCGATAATGTGTTGTTTAAGGAGGGAGCGGGAGCTGGTGCCGGGTTTCCCGCAGCGGCGGTAGAAAGCGCCTCTGATCACGTAATGGACATTGGTCTGGATCTGGATGAACTCTCTGCCGAGATGGAAGGTGATGGCGGTGGTGGTGACATGGATCTCGATCTTGGTCTCGACTTCAGTGATCTTGATAATGAAGCCGAGGGCGACATTGACTTAGGCCTGGATACCGCTGAGCCTGAGGCGGACGCTGCCCTGGATATGGGGGACTTTGGTCTAGATGAGCCCGAAGCTGAAGAATCTACCGATCTGGATATGGATCTAGGGGCACTCGATATTGGTAGCGGTGCTGAGGAGTCAACCGATGACGGTGGCATGGAGTTCGACTTCGATCTGGGTGATAGCGATGAGGCTGTAGCAGAAAGTGGTGATGCCGAGATCGAGTTTGATTTGGGTGATAGCGATGAGGCTGTAGCAGAAAGTGGTGATGCCGAGATCGAGTTTGATTTGGGTGAATTCACGACTGAGGGGGACGAAGCGGAATTGGATATGAGTCTCGACATGGATATGGACATTGGTGATTTCGACCTGGGTGACCTGGATAGCAGTAGTGAGGCTGATAGTGCTAGCATCGCCGCATTGGATGATTCACTCGATCTTGACATGGCGCTGGACGATTTGGGTGACCTCGGTGACCTTGACTCAGGCGAAGACGAGATGACTACTAAGCTTGACTTGGCCCAGGCCTACGCCGAAATGGGCGATGCAGAGGGTGCCCGCAGCATGCTCGAGGAGGTTGTCTCTGCAGGTAGCGATGAGCAGAAACAGCAGGCTCAGGCGTTGATCGACAAGCTCTAACAATAATACTTGGTTGTAATCTTTACGCCCCGTTTCGGTATCTCGCCGGGACGGGGCGTTTTACGTACAGTGGTCAAATCATGCGCATAGCAGTAGGTGTTGAATACGACGGCAGTAATTTCTCCGGCTGGCAGCTGCAAAAGCACGGGGAACGCACGGTGCAGGAGGAGCTTGAGAAGGCACTCTCCAGGGTTGCCAACCATCCGGTGCGGGTCTACTGCGCCGGGCGTACCGACACCGGGGTGCATGCCACCGGCCAGGTTGTTCATTTTGATACTGATGCCGAGCGTGATGAGCGTGCCTGGGTCTTCGGGGCCAATGCCAACCTTCCCAAGGATGTGGCGGTGCTGTGGGCCAAACCGGTGAGCGATGAATTTCATGCCCGCTTTTCAGCACAGAGCAGAGCCTACCGTTATGTGATCTTTACCCGTCACGTGCGCCCGACCTTTCTCGCCTATCGTGTTACCTGGCACCACCGGGAGCTGGATGTTGAGCGTATGGCCGAGGCGGGCAGGGCGCTCATCGGTGAACATGACTTCTCCTCCTACCGTGCGGTCGCCTGTCAGGCGAAGAGCCCGGTGCGTAGCCTCTACAAATTAGAGGTGAGTCGCCAGGGGCCGTTTATCTTTATTGATTTAGAGGCCAACGGTTTTCTGCACCATATGGTGCGTAACATCGCCGGGGTGTTGATGGCTATCGGCGAGGGGGAGCGTCCGATTGAGTGGAGCCGCGAGGTGCTGGAGGCACGAGACCGCACTCTGGGTGGGGTAACCGCCCAGCCCTACGGTTTATATCTCACTGAGGTGGGATATCCGTCGGAATTTGGCCTTCCCGAGCTTACCCATGTGCCGCCAGTTTGGTAAACTGCACGGCCCCATGAGTAGACTTCAACAAATACGCACCCGCAGCAAGATTTGCGGCATTACCCGCCCCGAGGATGGGCTGCTTGCCGCCTCACAGGGGGCCGATGCCATCGGGCTGGTATTCTATCCGCCCAGCCCGCGTTATGTGGCGGCACTGCAGGCGCGTGAGGTGATGAATGCGCTGCCGCCCTTTGTCACCACGGTGGGGTTGTTTGTCGATGCCGATGAGGCCGAGGTGCAGGCAGTGCTGCAACAGGCGCCACTGGATCTGTTGCAGTTTCACGGTAATGAGGATGAGGCCTATTGTGCCAGTTTTGGTCGTCCCTACTTCAAGGCGATCCGCATGGCCGAGGGGGTCGACCTGGCTGAGGAGGCCGCGCGTTATGCCTCGGCCTCGGCCCTGTTGCTAGACAGCTATCAGAAGGGGGTGCCCGGTGGCACCGGCCACGCCTTCGACTGGGCGCGGATCCCCGAAGGGTTGGCGAAGCCAATCATTCTGGCCGGCGGGCTGGGACCGGAAAATATTGAAGAGGCGATCCGCTCGGTTCGCCCCTATGCGGTGGATGTCAGTAGCGGCGTTGAAGCCGCGAAGGGCATTAAAGACGCCGATAAAGTTATCGCATTTATGCGAGGAGTAGAGAGAGCCGATGGCAAACGAAAATAAGCGCTTTGCGGAGCTGTTACAGCTGCCCGATGAGCGGGGTCACTTTGGTCCTTATGGCGGTGTGTTTGCCGCCGAGACCCTGATGGAGGCGATCGGTGAGCTGCGCGACGCCTATGCCAGGTATAAGGACGATGCGGAATTTAAGGCCGAGCTGGCCTATGAGTTGAAGCACTTTGTCGGCCGTCCGTCGCCGGTCTATCACGCCAAACGTTGGAGCGAGAAGCTCGGCGGGGCACAGATCTGGCTAAAGCGCGAGGACCTCAACCACACCGGTGCCCACAAGATTAACAATGCCGTGGGGCAGGCCCTGCTGGCCCGGCGTATGGGCAAGAACCGCATCATCGCCGAGACCGGTGCCGGGCAGCATGGTGTCGCCACTGCCACCGTCTGTGCCCGTTACGGCATGGAGTGCGTGGTCTACATGGGTGCCGAGGATATCGAACGGCAGAAGATTAACGTCTTTCGTATGACCTTGCTCGGTGCCAAGGTGGTACCCGTCACCTCCGGCTCAAAGACCCTGAAAGACGCGCTGAATGAAGCGATGCGCGACTGGGTCACCAATGTCGATGACACCTTCTACATTATCGGCACTGTCGCCGGTCCCCACCCCTATCCAGCGCTGGTGCGTGACTTCCAGGCGGTGATCGGCGAAGAGGCGCGGGTGCAGATGAACGATGAGACCGGTGCTCTGCCCGATGCCCTGGTCGCCTGTATCGGTGGCGGCTCCAATGCGATGGGGCTGTTCTACCCCTTCCTTGCCGATGAGTCGGTTGAACTTTACGGTGTTGAGGGCGGTGGTCACGGCATTGAGACTGGTGAGCACGCCGCTCCGCTCTGTGCCGGCAAGCCCGGTGTGCTGCACGGCAATCGCACCTACCTGATGGAGGATGAGAACGGGCAGATCATTCACACCCACTCCATCTCCGCCGGTCTCGACTATCCGGGCGTCGGCCCCGAGCACGCCTGGCTGAAGGATGTGGGACGCGCCAACTATGTGGCCGCCACCGATGATGAGGCATTGGCCGCTTTTCACGACCTGACCCGCACCGAGGGGATCATTCCGGCGCTGGAGTCGAGCCACGCTCTGGCCTATGCGGCGAAACTGGCGCCGACCATGGGCAAGGATCAGACGATTCTGGTCAACCTCTCGGGACGTGGCGACAAGGATATCCACACCGTGGCTGGCATTGAGGGGATCGAAGTATGAGCCGTATCGCACAACGTTTTGCCGAGTTGAAGTCGGCAGGACGCACCGCCCTGATCCCCTTTATCACCGCCGGTGACCCCAATCCTGCGATCACCGTGCCGACGATGCATGCGCTGGTCGAAGGTGGGGCCGATCTGATCGAGCTGGGTGTTCCCTTCTCCGACCCGATGGCCGATGGGCCGACCATTCAGTATGCTAGCGAACGTGCCCTGCTGCACAATGTGAGTCTGCACGATGTGCTGGCGATGGTAAGCGAGTTTCGCAAGACTGACAGCGAGACCCCGGTGATCCTGATGGGCTATCTCAATCCGGTAGAGATCATGGGCTATGAGACCTTTGCCGCCGAGGCCGCCAAGGCCGGTGTTGATGGGCTGCTGACTGTCGATATGCCGCCGGAAGAGGCCGAAGAGCTGACCTCTGCGCTACGCGACAAAAAACTTGACCCTATCTTCCTGCTGGCACCGACCACCGAGAAGCCGCGGGTTGAGCGTATCTGTCAGTTGGCCAGTGGCTTTGTCTATTATGTCTCACTCAAGGGGATCACTGGTGCCGGTCACCTCGATACCGATGAGGTGGCGACACGACTGGACGTGATTCGCGGTGCCACCGATTTGCCGGTTGGTGTCGGATTTGGTATCAAGGACGGAGAGACCGCCGCACGCGTCGCCGCGGTGGCCGATGCGGTGATCGTCGGCAGTGCCGTGGTCAACCGCATGGCTGAGCTGGAGAATGAGGCGGAGAAGATCCCGCAGACGCTATCGAATTTTATGGGTGAGCTTCGTGCCGCCCTGGACAAGTAAGCCTGAGCGTTCACTGAGTTGAACACCCGAACAGGGGGAAGAGAATAATGAGCTGGTTACAGAAATTCCTGCCGCAGATCAGTACTGATACCGCGAGTAAAAAGACCGTGCCTGAAGGGCTATGGGCCAAGTGCCCCGGTTGTAATGGCGTACTCTATCGCGCCGAACTGGAACGCAACCTCGATGTCTGCCCGAAGTGCGGCCACCACATGCGCATCGGCGCGCGTCGTCGTCTTGAGGCCTTCCTTGATGCCGAGCCGCGTCAGGAAATCGGAGCCGAAGTCACCCCGGTCGATCTCCTTAAGTTTAAGGACAGTAAGAAATATAAGGATCGTATCGTTGCCGCGCAGAAGGCGACCGACGAGACCGATGCCTTGATCGCCATTATGGGTCAGGTCAAGGGTGTGCCGCTGGTGGCGACCGCCTTTGAGTTTCGCTTCATGGGCGGCTCCATGGGCTCGGTGGTGGGGGAGCGCTTCGTGCGCGCCGCCAACGCCAGTATCGAACACGGCATACCGCTGATCTGTTTCTCCGCCTCGGGCGGTGCCCGCATGCAGGAGGCACTGTTCTCGCTGATGCAGATGGCCAAGACCTCGGCAGTGCTGGCTACCATGCGTGAAAAGGGGATCCCCTTCATCTCGGTGATGACCGACCCGACCATGGGGGGCGTCTCTGCCTCACTGGCGATGCTGGGTGATCTCAATATTGGTGAGCCGAATGCCCTGATTGGTTTTGCCGGTCCGCGCGTTATCGAGCAGACGGTGCGCGAAACCCTGCCCGAGGGCTTCCAGCGCAGTGAATTCCTGATGCAAAAGGGTGCCATCGACATGATCGTGGCCCGTGGCGATATGCGTGATCGCATCGCCAGCCTGCTTAGCATGATGACCCATCAGCCAGCACCCAAATAAGGTCCTCGGCAGCCTGAAATTCAATGCGTTTTTCTAGCCTCGACCAGTGGCTCAGCTGGCAGGAGACGCTGCACCCGGTTGGTATCGACCTCGGGCTGGAGCGTCCCGGTAAGGTGCTGCGGACGATGGGGCTGGAACATCCTCCCCATACCGTGATCACCGTTGCTGGCACCAACGGCAAGGGCTCAAGTGTTGCCCTGCTTGAATCCATCCTGTTGGCCGCCGGTTATCGCGTCGGCTGCTACACCTCTCCCCATCTCTTTCGTTACAACGAGCGTATCCGCCTCAATGGTCAGGCTGTCGGTGATGCGCTGCTGTGCGAGAGCTTTGAGCGCATCGACCAGGCGCGTGGCGAGACCTCGCTCACCTATTTTGAGTTCGGCACCCTGGCCGCGTTTGATATTTTCGCCCGTGCCAAACTTGATGTGGCGGTAGTGGAGGTGGGGCTGGGTGGCAGGCTGGATGCCGCTAACCTGCTCGATGCCGACGTGGCGTTGATCACGGCCATCGATGTGGACCATGCCGCTTGGCTGGGTAATGACCGTGAGACCATCGCTATCGAGAAGGCCGGTATCATGCGCCCCCATCGGCCCGCCGTCTGCAGTGACCCGCAGCCGCCCCAAAGTCTGCTCAATCTTGCCGCGCAGATGGCAGCGCCGCTCTCGGTGCTGGGCCAGGACTATCGCTATGTGGATAATGGCGATAGCTGGCAGTGGTCGAGTGATCAAATTAACCGTGACGTCCTGCCGCTGCCTGCGCTACGCGGCAGGGCGCAGCTGCAGAACGCCGCCGGGGTGTTGATGGTGATACAGCAGCTACACGACAAATTACCACTCGCACCACAGTATCTTAAACAGGGGCTGCTTGCAGTGGAGCTGCCAGGGCGTTTTCAAGTCATAGCGGGTACGCCTGTCACTATCCTCGATGTGGCCCATAATCCCGAGTCGGCCAGGGTGCTGGCCGATAATCTGCGGGCGATGCCGGTGGTTGGTAAGACCCACGCGGTGGTGGGAATGTTAGCGGATAAGGACCTGGCGGCAACGCTGCAACACCTGAAGGGTGTGGTAAGCGCGTGGTATCCGGCGGGACTCTCTGTACCACGAGGTGCAGATGCGGCCACATTATCACAGGCTCTGGCGGAAACTGGGGTAGGGACCAAGGCCTGCTATGCCACGGTGACGGCGGCGCTTGCCGCCGCTCGGGCCAGTGCTGAGCCCGATGATCGTATTGTGATCTTCGGCTCGTTTTACACGGTAGCCGAGGCAATGCCACAGACCGTATAATGGTTGGTAACACAGGGTCTCTCCCAATCAATTCGAGGTGTTTCGTTGAACGAACAGGTTAAGCAGCGATTAGTCGGTGCCGTGGTACTGGTCTCGCTGGCGGTGATCTTTATCCCGATGTTGCTGGATGGCGGCAACAACTCCTCGATGCCCCGTTACGGCAGTAACATCCCCACGCAACCCGATTTCGACTTTGAACCGCTGGAGATCCCGCTTCAGCCGATTGAACCGATCCCTGCCGATCGGCCCCGTGTTATCGACAAGGTCGAGCCTGCTGTCGTTGCCGCCAGCAAACCGGCAGAGAGCAAGCCGACAGCACCGAGCCAGCCCGCCACAGCACAACCCAAGCCCGCCATCACTGAGGCAGCAAAACCTGCTGCCAAGGGGGGCCCGGTTGCCTGGATTGTGCAGGTGGGTAGTTTCAGCCAGTCGGCTAATGCCCTGGCCCTGCGCGATAAATTACGCAAGAACGGCTTTACCGCCTTTGTCGAGAAGTATCGTGACAAAGGCAAGACCTCATACCGGGTGCGGGTCGGGCCTGAGCTCAAACGAGAGACTGCTGAGAAGCATCTGCAGCGGCTGAAACAGAAGCTCAAACTCAAAGGTATTATTATGGGGCATCCCTGATGAAACTCGGCTTTGTCCGCTGCCCGGGCTCTGGTAAGATCCGCTCCTTTCTCGCCACAGGCCAGCTGGCCGCCACAGGGCCAACAGCGAAGATATGATCTGGATCGACTACGCCATACTCACCATAATTGGCCTCTCCGTACTGATTAGCATTTGGCGCGGCTTCACCAAAGAGGCGCTGTCACTGGCCGGTTGGATCATCGCATTTATCGTAGCAATGGAATTTGTTGATAATTTGGATGTTTTACTCGAACCCCACATTCAGGTGCCCTCAATACGGCAGGTAGCCGCCTTTGTCATCCTCTTTATTGCTACCCTGTTTCTTGCCGGCTTCATTAATTACTTGGCGGTGCAGGTGATTAAGAAGACCGGCCTCTCCGGCACCGACCGCATGGTCGGCATATTCTTTGGCGTGGCACGCGGCTGTATGGTGGTAGCATTGTTGGTTCTGGTGGCTGGTTTGACTGCGCTACCACAGGATCCCTGGTGGCACGAGTCACAGTTTATGCACTACTTTCAGGATATGGCGATCTGGCTACGCCAGTTTCTCCCCGCCGATTACGCGAAGAATATTCACTATTAGTCGGTCATTTCCGGCCTGATTAACACGAGGTAACTGACAACATGTGCGGCATTATCGGTATCGTGGGCAAGGGCCCAGTCAATCAGGCGATCTATGATGGCCTGACCGTGTTGCAACACCGTGGCCAGGATGCTGCCGGGATCATGACCTGCGACGACAATCGTCTCTTCCTGCGCAAGGACAACGGGCTGGTGAGTGATGTTTTTCGCACCAGCCACATGCGACGCCTGCAGGGCAACATGGGCATTGGTCATGTGCGCTATCCCACTGCCGGTTGTTCCTCCTCTGCCGAGGCACAGCCCTTTTACGTCAACTCTCCCTACGGCATTGCGTTGGCGCACAACGGTAACCTCACTAATGCCGAGACCTTGATGGAGGACCTGTTTCGCGAAGACCTGCGCCACATCAATACCAGCTCTGACTCCGAGGTGCTGCTCAACGTCTTTGCCCACGAGCTACAGCGACAGGGTAAATACCGCGTTGATGAAAATGATGTCTTCGAGGCGGTCTCACGTGTGCACCAACGTATTAAGGGCGGTTACGCCGTGGTTTCGCTGATCATCGGTTACGGCATCGTCGCCTTTCGTGACCCAAATGGTATTCGCCCGCTGATGATCGGCAAGCGCAGCACCGAACAGGGTGATGAGTATATGGTCGCCTCGGAGAGTGTGGCTATCGATGCCCTCGGCTTTGAACGGGTGCGTGACGTAGAGCCGGGCGAGGCGGTCTTTATCGACATGGCGGGTAACTTCTACTCGCGCCAGTGTGCCGAGAATACGCTGCACTCGCCCTGTATTTTTGAGTATGTCTACTTTGCCCGTCCCGATTCCATAATCGATGGTATTTCTGTCTATAAGGCACGCCTGCGTATGGGTGAGACGTTGGCAAAGAAGATCGAAAAGGTCTTCCCCGAACACGATATCGATGTGGTGATCCCGATCCCCGATACCAGCCGTACCTCGGCAATGCAGCTGGCCAATGAGCTGAACATCCTCTATCGCGAAGGGTTCATTAAAAATCGTTATATCGGTCGTACCTTTATCATGCCCGGGCAGCAGCAACGCAAAAAGTCGGTGCGCCAGAAGCTCAATCCGATTGAGCTGGAGTTCCGCGGCAAGAATGTACTGCTGGTGGATGATTCGATTGTGCGCGGCACCACCTCGCAGCAGATCATTCAAATGGCTCGCGACGCGGGGGCCAGCAAGGTCTATTTCGCCTCGGCCGCGCCGCCGGTACGTTATCCCAATGTCTATGGAATCGATATGCCGAGCAAGGCCGAGTTGATTGGCCATGACCGTGACGATAAAGAGATCGCTGAGGCGATTGGTGCCGACCATTTGTTCTATCAGGATCTGGATGACCTCATCGAGGCGGTACTCTACAAAAAGAGTAAAAAGGTGACGCGTTTTGATACCTCAGTATTTAACGGTGAGTATGTTACCGGTGATGTGGATGCTGCCTATCTGCAGAAACTCGAAGACAACCGTAGTGATGGTGCCAAGTCCGATCGCGATAAGCGTGAGAGTAGCGTGATCGAGATGCACAACAACGATTGAGTTGACATCATCACGGCCATTACCTAGTGTAGTGGTACGCGCCGATTTGAGACTCAGCTTGCGGGCGCGAAATAAATGCAGCTAAAGCGAAGGCGAGAAGCCTGCTTTGGCGATAGCTGAGCGGGTTTTTTTGTGCCTGCGCAAATAGAGAGGAGAGGCTATGACCATTTCGCAAGATGACTGGGATGAGTTCGGATTTGATACCCTGGCGGTACGTGCCGGTCAGGTGCGCAGCAGCGAGGGCGAGCAGAGCGAACCGATCTTTCCCACCTCCAGTTTTACCTACAACAGCGCGGCGCAGGCGGCGGCCCGTTTTGGCGGCACCGAGCCGGGTAATATCTATTCGCGTTTTACCAATCCCACGGTACGTACCTTTGAAGAGCGCTTGGCGGCGCTGGAGGGCGGCGAGCAGTGCGTGGCCACCAGCTCCGGCATGGCCGCGATCCTCGCCACCTGCATGGGACTGCTTAGGGCGGGCGATCACATTGTCTCCTCGCGCTCGGTGTTTGGTACCACGGTAGTGCTGTTCGATAAC
This sequence comes from Thiohalomonadaceae bacterium, assembly GCA_041554195.1. Classification (GTDB taxonomy): domain Bacteria; phylum Pseudomonadota; class Gammaproteobacteria; order Thiohalomonadales; family Thiohalomonadaceae; genus JAPHSX01. The sequence goes on along the minus strand of JBFFMJ010000001.1, from coordinate 60,536 downwards.
TTCATGGGCAAGTTCGGGGTGGAGACCACTTATGTCTCACTGACCGACTATGACGGCTGGGCGGCGGCGATCCGCCCCAACACCAAGCTGCTGTTTCTGGAGACCCCTTCCAACCCGCTGGTTGAGGTGGCTGATATTCCAAGACTGGTTGAGATTGCCCACTCAAAAGGCTGCCTGCTGGTGGTCGATAACTGTCTCTGCACCCCGGCGCTGCAACAGCCGCTAAAATTGGGGGCCGATGTGGTGATCCACTCGGCCACCAAATATATTGATGGTCAGGGGCGTGCCATGGGTGGCGCGGTGGTGGGTAATCGGGAGCTGATGGCGCAGGTCTACGCCTTTTTGCGTTCGGCCGGTCCGACCATGAGTACCTTTAACGCCTGGATCTTTTTAAAGGGGTTGGAGACGCTCAAGTTACGCATGAAGGCGCACAGTGACAATGCGCTGGAACTGGCGCAGTGGCTGGAACAGCAGCCGGGGATCAAGCGTGTCTTCTATCCGGGTCTTAGCTCACACCCGCAGCACGCACTGGCGGCCAGCCAGCAACGTGGCTTTGGTGGTATCGTTGCCTTCGAGGTGGAGGGCGGAAAGGAGCAGGCGTGGCGCATTATTGATGCCACGCGCGTGATCTCCATCACCGCGAATTTGGGTGATGCCAAGAGCACAATTACTCACCCGGCAACGACCACGCATGGTCGCCTCACCCCGGAGCAGAAGGCCGATTCAGGGATCACCGATGGACTGGTACGTATCTCCGTTGGCCTGGAAGATGTGGATGACCTGAAGGCCGATCTGGCACGTGGTTTCGCGGTGTAGTGTCCACAGTAGTCGGTTGCATAAATAGAGTAAAAAAATGATAAAAATCATTCTTCCTTTAATCCTGTTTTCGGCGCCGGTACTTGCGGCACCACCACCGGGACATCCCTCGGTGGCACAGGCGGCTGAAACGATGCGCCTGCCGCGAAATCCCAATCTCGACCAGCTGCCAAATCGTGCTACGGTAGTGCAATCGATCCGCAGCAATGAGTATGTTTATATTGAGGTCAAAAATGAAGGCGGACAGTTCTGGCTGGCCGCACCCGCAGAGGAGTATCAGCCGGGTGATGCGGTTCGCTATAGCAACGGTACCTTGATGCAGAATTTCTACAGTAAAAAGCACCAGCGCAGCTTTGATGCTGTCTGGTTTGTCAGCAAGGTTGAGGGGATTAACCCATAGGGGAGAGTGTCATGAGTGATCGGCAGAACCACTGGGAGCAGGTGTATCAAAGCAAGGAGAGCACTGAGGTCAGCTGGTATCAGGAGTATCCCGATCAGTCGATGCGCATGATTGCAAAGGTCGTCGCCTCTAAAGCGGATGCCATTATCGATGTCGGCGGCGGTGCCTCGGTGTTGATTGATTCACTGCTGCAAAAAGGATACAGCCACCTTGCGGTACTGGATATCTCTGCCGCCGCTCTGCAGTGTGCACAGCAACGACTGTGTGAACAGGCGAAGCAGGTGGAGTGGTTCGTTGCCGATGTCACCACCTTTGAGCCGCCACACCGTTTTTCCCTGTGGCACGACCGTGCCGTATTCCACTTTCTCACCGGTGAGGACGATCGTGAAAAATATCGTGCCGTGTTGCGCAAGGCGCTCAAGCCGGATGCCCATCTGCTGATCGCTACCTTTGCCGCAGATGGCCCGGAGATGTGCAGCGGCTTACCCGTTGAACGCTACGATAGCGATAAGATGAAACAGACCTTGGGTGCTGAGTTTGAACTACTGGAGCAGCAGGTCGAGACGCACACCACCCCGGCAGGTGGTGAGCAGAAGTTTAACTATTTCCTGCTTCGCTACCGTCCGCGATAAGCGCTTGCGATGAGTGGTACCGAGTCCTCACTTCAGCAACGCCGCACTCAGTTACTGCAGCTCTATCGTGTCGCCCTTGATGCGGTATGCGGCGACAAGGTGGTTTTGCAGTTTTTACAAAATATTGCTGTTTCCCAACCAACCTCCCTTATCGCCATCGGCAAGGCCGCCGCAGCGATGGCGATGGGGGCACAGCAGGTGCTGGGTGAGCAGTTGCGTGCCGGTCTGGTGATCACCAAACAGGGCCACAGTGAGCCGCGCCTTGATGCCAGGCGCATCGTCCAGATGGAGAGCGCCCACCCCATACCTGATGCAACTAGCCTCGCGGCAGGTCATGCCTTGTTGGCGTTTCTCGAAACACTACCCGATGACGAGCCACTACTTTTTCTGCTCTCCGGCGGAGCCTCGGCGCTGGTTGAGGTGTTGCCGACGGGGATGACGGCGCGGCAGTTGGCCGAACTGAATAATTGGCTGCTGGCATCAGGGCTCACCATCACTGAGATGAACGCGATCCGCAAACGACTCTCGTGTATCAAGGGGGGAAGATTAATCCCCTACCTGAGGGGACGTCACTGTCTGCAACTGCTGATCTCCGATGTACCAGACGATGTGTCGAGTGTTATCGGTTCAGGCCCGCTTATTGCCGAACCTGAGATCCCCCCGATCACTACGCCTCTGCCGCCATGGCTACAATCCCTCATTGACGCACATCCAGAAATGAATACGGATAGTGTTGCCAACATCGACTCACACATCATCGCCAGCAATGACCTGGCGCGCGAGGCGCTGATGGCCGCGGCCCAACAGGTGGGCCTCACTACGTATAACCACCCTGGCCACTTTCAGGGCGATGCCGAAACGCTGGCGGCGCAATTTTGTGAGGCGTTACTCCATGCCCCCGTGGGCCTGCAGATTTGGGGTGGCGAGAGCAGTGTGGTACTACCCGAACATCCGGGGCAGGGTGGCCGCAATCAACACCTGGCACTGGCCGCGGCACGCTATCTACTCGGTCATGACAACCTGTTGTTGCTGGCAGCGGGCACCGATGGCAGCGATGGCCCCACCGAGGATGCAGGGGCGCTGGTCGATGGCGGCACGGTGCAACGTGGTGAGTGGGAAGGGGAGGACGCACTGGATGCGCTTGAGGGTGCTAAGTCCGGCCGCCTTCTTGAGGCCAGTGGCGATCTGATCCAAACCGGTCCCACCGGCACCAATGTGATGGATCTGGTTATCGGCTGGAAGTGGTAGACTACGCGCCTATGTCGAAACAACCGTCTGCACAACCACTCTTTCCCGCCGCCTATCAGGCGCTGATGACCGATGACCCCGATGATAAGGTGCGTCTGACTCACGAGCTGTTTGCCGCCTGGCGCGCCGGTGACTTCTCGGTCGAGGGGGGCGATGCTCCGCAGGCGGTACCGGTACCGGGGCGTCCTCAAAGACCGGTCATGGTTCACCCGCGAGATCTCTCCAAGCGTAAGCCTGTGACGGTAGAGGGGAGGGCGGTACTGTTTCATGCCCTGACCCATATCGAGTTTAACGCCATCAATCTCGGTCTTGATGCCGCCTACCGTTTTCGTGACATGCCCGCCGAGTTCTATGACGACTGGTTGCGGGTGGCCGACGAGGAGGCGACACACTTCTGCCTGCTGCGTGATCACCTGCGCGGTCTCGGTTATGACTACGGCGATTTTCCTGCGCACAACGGCCTGTGGGAGATGGCGCAAAAGACCGCCTTCGATGGCATGGTGCGTATGGCGCTGGTGCCGCGTTGTCTGGAGGCGCGCGGGCTGGATGTGAATCCCGGTATCAAGGCAAGGCTGTTGCAGAGTGGCGATGAGGCGGGTGCGGCGCTGCTCGATATCATCCTGCGCGATGAGATCGGTCATGTGGCCATCGGCAACCACTGGTTCCATTACCACTGCGAACAACGGGGCTTGGAACCGGTGCCGACTTTCAATGGTCTTATCGACGAGTATATGGGCGGGCCGTTACGACCACCGTTCCATATCGAAGCGCGGCGCGAAGCCGGTTTTAGTGAAGAAGAGTTAGCGTACCTGGAAGGGGTTGGTTAATGAGAAAAAAATTCATCGCACTGCTGATGATGTTGGGTCTGAGTGCGGCAGCGTCTGCACAGACACTCGACGGCGTGATGCTGAAATACATGGTGAGTGAGGCAGGGCTGGAGCCCCAGCCCTCGCGCATCATCATCACGGAAACGATGGTGCGGATGGATGATAACGATGCGCAGGGCGACTACCTGTTGTTTGATCGTGAGAAACAGCTGATCAGCAGCGTCACCCATGAAGACGGCACCGTCTTTGAAATTCCCTCACGCACGCTGGCAACCGAGTCACCGATCCCGTTAAAACGTGACCACACGCTGGAAGCCGATAAAAAGGCACCGGAGATCGGCGGCAAGCAGCCACACCAACTGCGTCTCTTTGTAAACGACAAATTGTGTTACGACGCGGTGGTGGTGCCGGGGCTTTTGCCTGACACGCTAAAGGCTCTGCGGGACTTTAATCGTGTGCTGGGTGGTGAGCAGGGCAAGATGCTCAGCGAGCTACCCCATGAGATGTTGGAGGGCTGTGATCTGGCCTTACACACCTTCCATCCTGAGTGGATGCTGGAGTCGGGCATTGCGATTCAGGAGTTTGATCTCACAGCACAACGTGGTCGTCTGCTGGTCGATATTGATCAGCAATTCAAGGCGGATGAAAAGTTGTTTCTATTGCCCGCAGCTTATAAGCACTACCGCACACCAGAGTAGTGAATCACGCTGAAAAAAGCCGCTCAGTTGAGCGGCTTTATTGTCGATGCCGTTAATTTAAGTAAGTCGTTCCAGCAACTCCTTCTCCGTAAGCGCGGTGTAATCTTTGTTGATGTGCGTGTCGACCAGCTTTGAGAGTTGCCCATTCATCTTCTTATTGAGCAGGCCGTGAAACTTGGGTGAGGAGGCGACGATCAGGTGCTCGAAGCTGTTGGTATTGCGTCCCGTCTCCAGCATCTGAACCAGCTCACCGGCAAAACGTTCCATCTCATACTCTTTGGGATCGGTCGGCTCGTTGAAGGAGCCCTGAGTGCTGCCGCCGGTTGCGGCATCCCCCTGATAGTGCCCGGATTTATCGGAGGCCAGCTCGGCCCCCTTTTCTCGACTCTCCGGGTGCTGGATCTCCTGTAACAGAGTCAGTGTTTTGGGGCGGAATTCGGTCTCAAACAGGCGAGCCTCGCTGCCGTTGGCAATCAGTAGCCAAGTGTTTTTCATTGCTGTCCCCCTACTATTAGCTTTAGGAAATTTAAGCATAGAACAGCCCCGGGGATTTTGCGTCCTGCGTTACAATACTTTCCTATGACTGCCCTCCCCATTGAACCCCTGCTGCCCGAACTGCTCGCCGCCCTGGAGGAACACCCCAGCGTGGTGCTGGAGGCCCCACCCGGCGCGGGCAAGACCACCCGCGTGCCGCTGGCGCTGCTGGATGTTGAATGGCTGGCGGGCAAGTCGATTGTGATGCTGGAGCCGCGCCGCCTTGCCGCCCGCAACGCCGCGCTCTATATGGCCTCGGAGCTGGGTGAGGGGGAGCGGGTCGGCTACCGGGTGCGTTTCGACTCCAAAGTGGGTAGGAACACCCGCATCGAGGTGGTCACCGAGGGCATTCTTACCCGCCGCCTGCAGCACGACCCGGAGCTTAACGGCGTGGGGCTGGTGATCTTCGATGAGTTCCATGAGCGCAACCTCCACTCTGATCTGGCGCTGGCCCTCTGCCTCGACGCCCAGCAGGGGCTGCGAGAGGACCTGAAATTACTGGTGATGTCGGCTACCCTCGACGGGGACCGGGTGGCGCGCTTACTCGATGCCCCGCTGCTGCGCAGCAAGGGGCACAGCTACCCGGTGGAGCACCACTACCTGCCACGCGAGCCGCAGGGGCGCATCCCCGAGGTGGCGGCCAGTGCCGTGGTGCGGGCCGTGAAAGAGGAGTCGGGCGATATCCTGCTGTTTCTGCCGGGAGCAGGGGAGATCCGCCGTACCCTTGATCTGCTGCGCCAGGAGCCAACCTGTTCCGGTATCGACCTCTACCCCCTCTACGGCGACCTGCCCCACAGCGAACAGGAACGGGCGATCAACCCCAGCCCTGCCGGACGGCGCAAGGTGGTACTTACCACCAATATCGCCGAGACCTCGCTGACCATTGAGGGGGTGCAGGTTGTTATCGACTTGGGCTGGCAGCGTGTCCCGCGCTTCGAGCCGCGCAGCGGTCTCACCCGGCTGGAGACGGTACGCGTCTCCCGCGCCTCCGCCACCCAACGTGCCGGGCGTGCCGGGCGACTGGAGCCCGGCGTCTGCTACCACCTGTGGACTGAGACCACCGAGACAGGCCTGGTCCCCTATAACAATCCCGAGATCATCGAGGCCGACCTCGCCCCGCTGGCGCTGGAGCTGGCCCAGTGGGGGGTGGCCGATGCCACCTCGCTGCGTTGGCTCGACGCCCCGCCTGCCGCCGCCCTCAATCAGGCACAGCAGCTGCTGCAACAGCTCGGCGCGCTGGATGAGAACCTGCGCATCACCGTCGATGGCAAGGCAATGGCCCGCCTGCCGCTCCACCCGCGCCTCGCCCACATGCTGGTGCGGGCAGATAGCATGGGGCAGGGGGCTCTGGCCTGCGATATCGCGGCGGTGATCTCGGAGCGCGATATCCTGCGCAATATAAAAGGAGAGGGGCAATGTGACTTTCCCCTGCGGGTCACGGCGCTACGAGCCTACCGTGATAAGGGGGCCGGCGGGGCACGCGGTTATGGTGCCGATGTGGGGGCGTGCCGTCCCGTGGAGCAGGCGGCGAAACAGTGGCGACGGCTATTAAAAATTCAGGCCGAAAATAGTGTGGTGGCTGATGAGAATGTCGGCACATTGTTGGCGCTTGCCTACCCGGATCGCATTGCCCGAAAACGTGGTGAGGAGGGGAAGCGTTACCTGCTGGCCAATGGTCGCGGTGCCGCCCTGTTTCGTGACTGCGTGGCGGGCTCCGAGTTTATCGTTGTCGCCGCGCTGGATGCGGGTACTAAGGGCGAGGGGCGTATCTTCTCTGCCGCGCCGATCACCCTGCCCCAGCTCGAACACCAGTTCGCCGAACAACTGGCGTGGCGTGAGGAGGTGGTCTGGGATGAGCGCACACAGACCGTTCTCGCCCGTCGGGTGCGCGGCCTCGGGGCGCTGATCCTTGAAGAGTCAAAATTGAATGCCATCGACGGCGATGCAATTACCACGGCTATGCTTCAGGGCATCCGACAAATGGGTCTGGAGTCTTTGCCTTGGGATGAGTCGAGTCGCCAGCTTCAGGCCCGTGTCTGCTCACTGCACCAATGGTTGCCTGATGACGATTGGCCCGACCTCAGTGATGAAACCTTACTGCAAACGCTGGACGAATGGCTTACCCCCTGGCTCAACAACATCAGCCGTCGCGACCATTTAAAACGGCTCGATCTCAGCGCGGCGTTAAAGGCTCTTCTTGGATGGGAACGCCAGCAACAACTGGACAGCCTTGCCCCCACTCACCTCACCGTACCCAGCGGCTCACGCAAGAAGCTGCACTACAGTACGGATGGCACCCCACCGGTGCTGGCGGTGAAGCTGCAGGAGCTGTTTGGTCTGGCCGAGACCCCGTCCCTGGCACGGGGAAAACAGCCGGTAATGCTGCACCTGCTCTCCCCGGCGCAGCGCCCGATTCAGGTCACGCAAGACCTCAACAGCTTCTGGCACAACACCTACCCAGAGGTGAAAAAGGAGCTCAAGGGCCGTTATCCCAAGCACCCCTGGCCGGATGATCCGTGTAGCGCGCAGGCCTCGGCGCGAGCAAAGCCTCGATAGCGATAATGACGGGGTGGCGGAGTACCTCGACGGACCCGGTCAGCCCAATGTGTTGCCTGAGCGTCGCGGTGTGAACAACCAGTTCCTGGCTGAGCCCGAGCCGGGCCTGAAGCTGGTGCTCAACGCTGATAATACTGGCCAGCCTTTTGTTGCCTTACACCCAGGCGGTTGCTGGTGACTGATTCGTGGCTGGCGGCTTGGGAATGGCCAAGGGCGATAGCAGTGCCAGCGAGCTGAATCAACAGCTGGCGGCCGCCGGGCTAAATGCCACAGCCAGATACCTACTTGCATGCTGACTACGACGTTTATGATATCGATGGCGAAGATATCTCGATACTCTCGCTTGGTATCTCTTATTGGTTGAAGTAAACGGCGTTCCAAATGAGGGGCGCGGCTCTTGGGATACTATCCAATGGGTATATCGACACGCTAACTGTGTGTGAATGCCATTCCAATATTGCCTTGAGTCCGAATCCTTTATCCAATATCTTCCCGCGCATCGCCCTAGGGCATTAATTTTCCACAACTTTCCCCGGAACAGGTATTATTGCCGCAATGGCGATGAGGTGTGTTTGCCGTAACCGTTTCTGGAGGCTCAGGGTGTCTGTTTACGCAGTCGATAAGTTGATGGCACCAATGCGCAAGCGGCCCGCTGATTTTCGGCAGATGACCGGCCAGCCGCTCCCGCTGACCGCTGAAATCGCCAACTTCGATGATGAGGAGATTTGGGAAAGTACCCCCGGTTCCTGATCCATTGTGATGCAATCCCCCGCAGATATCCTTGGCCCTAATGGCCAACTCGCCAAACAATTGCCCGGCTTTGCTGCCCGTCCGCAGCAGCAGGAGATGGCCGAGGCGGTGGCGCAGGCGCTTAACGATAATTCACTACTGATCGCCGAGGCCGGCACCGGCACCGGCAAGACCTTTGCCTATCTGATCCCGGCGATGATCTCCGGGCAAAAGGTGATCATCTCAACTGGCACCAAAAATCTTCAGGACCAACTCTTCCATAAAGATATCCCCCTGGTGCGTGATGCCCTTGGTGTGCCGGTCGATGTCGCCCTGCTCAAGGGACGGGCCAATTACCTCTGCCATCACCGTCTGCAGGTGGCGCGTGAGGAGGGGCGTTTTCTTACCCGCAGCCAGACGGCGGAGCTGCAGGAGATCGGGGTCTGGACGGGGCGCACCGCCTCGGGTGATATCGCCGAACTCTCCAGCCTCAGCGAGGATTCCCCACTGTGGCCACAGGTGACCTCTTCGGCGGAAAATTGCCTGGGTGGTGACTGTGACTACCTTGACGAGTGCTTTCTTGCCAAGGCGCGGCGGCGGGCACAGGAGGCCGACGTGCTGGTAGTCAACCACCACCTGCTGTTTGCCGACATGGCGCTTAAGGACGAGGGCTTCGGTGAGCTGCTGCCGGGGGCCAACGCATTCATTCTTGATGAGGCACACCAGTTGCCCGACACCGCCTCAAACTTCTTTGGTACCACCATTAGCGCCAATCAGTTACTGGAGCTGGTGCGTGACAGCGTCGCCGAAGAAATTCGTGAGGCCGGTGAGAGCCGCGAGCTGCGCGTGCGCGCCGACAAGCTGGAGAAGGCGATACGTGACATGCGCCTCGCCTTTGGTGAAATGCAGCGCCGTGGTGCCTGGAATGAGGTCGCCGATGGGCGTGAACTGGAACAGGCGATCACCGCGGTTGCCGAGTTACTGGAGGAGCTGTCGTCGGGACTGAAAGGGCTCGCTGCCCGCGGTAAGGGGCTGGAGTCGTGTCATCAGCGTAGCGAGGTGTTGCTGGAGCGTTTCACCACCCTGACCGGCCCAACCCCCGAAGGGATGATTCACTGGTTCGAGACCCACACTCGCTCTTTCACCATCAACTTCACCCCGATGGATGTGGCAAAGCTGTTCCAGCAGCAACTCTCCGCCCACCCCGCTGCCTGGGTCTTTACTTCGGCCACCCTGGCGGTGGGGGAGAGCTTCCAGCACTTCAGTGATCAGCTGGGTCTGGAGGGGGCGGTGACCCATCGCTGGGACAGCCCCTTTGATTATCCCAAACAGGCGCTGCTCTACGTGCCATCGCCAATGCCAGAACCCAATAGTCCCGGTTACACTGCGGCCGTGGTGGAGGCAGCGTTGCCGGTGCTACAGGCAAGCCAGGGGCGTGCTTTTATGCTTTTCACCAGCCACCGCGCCCTGCGTGAGGCGGCGGAATTGTTAGCGGGACGCATCGACTATCCGCTGCTGATTCAGGGCGATGCCCCGCGCAGCCGTCTGCTGGAGGAGTTCCGGGAAAAGGGTAATGCGGTGTTGCTCGGTACCGGCAGCTTCTGGGAGGGGGTCGATGTGCGCGGTGAGGCGCTCTCCTGTGTGATCATCGACAAGCTCCCCTTCGCCTCCCCCGGCGATCCGGTGCTACAGGCGCGTATCGATGCGATGCGCCAGGCGGGGGGTAATCCCTTTATGGAGTATCAGTTGCCACAGGCGGTGATCACCCTTAAGCAGGGGGTTGGGCGACTGATTCGCGATGTCAGCGACCGCGGCGTTTTAATGTTATGTGACCCAAGGCTTGGAACGAAAAGTTATGGTCGCATATTCTTGGATAGTCTGCCGCCGATGAGTAAAACGCTCAAGCTTGAGGTAGTGCAGAGGTTTTTCGGTTTGCAATATTGAGTTTAAGCTAAGACTTCTGCGAGAATGGCCCCCGTTAGCTGAATAAAAGTACTTTAAAAAGGGTGTAAGAATGAAAAAGATAATAACTTCGGTGGTTTCCGGAATCATGCTGCTTGGCCTGGGGAGTGCCCATGCGGACGATGATGGACTTGGTCTTGGGCTCGCAGTCAATACGGGTACCCTTGGGCATGGCATTCAGATTGGTAAATCATTAACTGACTCATTGAATGTGCGCCTTGGCATGAACAGCATCAGCAAGTCGGAAAACAAGAATATTGATGGAATTGATTACAAGACCGATCTAGATTTTTCCAACAACTCTCTTTATCTTGACTGGCACCCCTTTGAGGGGACTTTTCACCTGACCCTGGGTTACGTCAATAGCGACAATGAGCTATCTGCCCACGCAACCCCTTCTGTAGGTACAGTTGTTGGTATTGGTTCATACACTCATACGGTGGCTTCAGCAGATGAGCTTGTGCTGGATGGGACAGTAAAGCTGGGTAGTGGACCCTATTTGGGGTTAGGTTGGGGTAATGTTCCAGCTTCTGGATTTGGTTTTTCCTTTGAGGCGGGTGTTGTACAGATGGGAACTCCTGATGCATCACTAGCGGCATCAGGAACTAACACTACTTTGGTTAATACTTTGTATAACGATGGTGGTGTAAATCATGTTGCCGAGGAAGAGGCGAATATGCAGAAGGAACTGGATGAGTTTGAAGTCTACCCTGTGATTGCACTGGGTATCTCCTACGGTTTCTAACCCGTAGTACGTCGAAAAGCCCGGGCTGCGCTGGCATCCCGGGCTTTTTTATGTTCTGCTTCCGCCCATGAAATTACTTGCCCTGGAAACTGCCACTGAGGCCTGTTCCGCCGCCCTCTATCTGGACGGCGAGATCAGTGAACGCTATCAAATTGCCCCACGCGAACATACCCGGCTGATTTTGCCGATGGCAGATCAGCTGCTGGCCGAGGCCGGGCTCTCTCCTGCGCAGCTCGATGCGGTGGCTTTTGGTTGCGGCCCCGGTGCCTTTACCGGGGTGCGTATCGCCACCGGGGTGGTGCAGGGGATCGCCTTCGCCGCCGATCTGCCGGTGGTGCCGGTCTCTACCCTGGCCACCCTGGCACAGGGGGCACGACGTGAGTTTGGCTGGGGGCGTGTGGCAGCCGCCATCGATGCCCGCATGGGTGAAGTCTACTGGGGAGGTTTTGAGGATAATGGTGATGGCATTATGCGCGCCGTTACTGAGGAGCGGGTCATTGCTCCGTTACAGGTTCCCCTGCTGAAGGGGAACAACTGGTTCGGCATTGGTAGTGGTTGGCAGGCCTATGCCGAGGAGCTCATGCAACGACAGGGTGGGGCGGTAAGCGAGGCTAAGGGTGACTACTTTCCTCACGCCCATGATGTGGCCTTACTTGCGGTGGATGGTTTTAACCGTGGCGAGTCGGTGGCGGCGGAGCAGGCGCTGCCGCGCTACCTGCGTGACAATGTGGCTAAAAAGGCGGGACAGAAGTAAGGTTTGTTATAGCGCTCCAGTCTCACGGAGTTTGTTGAATACGGCCTCGGCTATCAAACGGTAACCCTCGGTATTGGGGTGAATCTGGTCGGATTTAAGCTTGCGATCTGAGAGTACCTCGGGGATGATTTCGGCCTCCAGCGGTAGTTTCATCCGTTCGGCCAGGGTGTAGTAGAAGTCGGCACTCTCCAGCCCGAAGATGGCCGGGCGTGGCACCCCCAACAGCACCACCGGTACTCCCAGTTCCCGGCTTCTTGTCACTATCTTCTCCAGATTATTTTCTATCTCCGTTACCGCCTTCTGGCGCAGCATGTCGTTGCCACCCAGGCAGAGGATCAGCAGCTGCGGCTGGAACTCTTCAATAGTTTCAGCAAGGCGCTCCAGTCCTCCGGCGGTGATATCGCCGGGAATTCCGGCATTAATCACCTGTCGCCTGCTCAGCTGCTGCAGCAGGCTTGGGTAGCTACTCTCTTTTTTTGTGCCGGTGCCAAAGGTGAGGCTGTCGCCAAAGGCGAGGATCACCGCATCATCACTCAGAGGACTCAGGCGCGGGCCATCGCTGCCGCTACAGGCGGCTAGAAGCAGGCTGAGAATAAGAACAAACAGGTGAGTAGAGCGCGCTGGCATAACACTATTTCCCCGGTGACGTGTAGGCATTATAGCGATGTCTCATCGGCTTATGGGCGTGAGTTGCCCCAGATATTTTGTCGCCCGGTGGGAATGAAGCAATTCCGTCCTGTTCCAGTGTATACCGATATTCTTGACCTCAGCGATAACTGAGCCAGTGCCGGTAGCTGAAATCTTTAATTCTCTGTTAAAAGGCGGACGAGGATCTGCTCGTAGACGGTGGATAGGGTGTCGAGATCGGCGGCGCTGACACATTCGTTGATTTGATGGATGGTGGCGTTGAGTGGGCCAAGCTCCAGCACCTGCGCACCGGTAGGGGCGATAAAGCGCCCATCGGAGGTACCGCCGGCGGTGTTGACCTCGGGCCGATAACCGCAGACCGACTCAATCGCCGCGGTGGTGGCCGCCAGCAGCTTGCCGCCTTCAGTAATGAAGGGGTTGCCGGAGAGGTCCCAGCGCAGATCGTATTCCAGCCCGTGCCGATCAAGGAGTGCCTCAACCTTCTGTCGCAACCCCGCCTCGGTCTGCTCGGTGGAGAAGCGGAAGTTGAACATCACCTCCAGCTCGCCGGGGATGATGTTGCTGGCACCGGTTCCGGCGTTGAGGTTGGCGATCTGAAAACTGGTGGGGGGGAAGTGGTCGTTGCCTTGATCCCACTCCATGGCAGCCAGCTCGGCCAGTGCCGGGGCGGTCTGGTGCACCGGATTTCTTGCCAGGTGCGGGTAGGCGACGTGGCCCTGAATCCCCTTTACCGTGAGGTAGCCACTGAGTGAGCCGCGCCGGCCGCTTTTTACCACATCGCCCAGCCTGGCGGTGCTGGTCGGCTCCCCGACCAGACACCAGTCGATCTTTTCGTTACGTGCTTCTAAGCTTTCGATCACCTTCACCGTCCCATCCACCGCAGGGCCTTCCTCATCACTGGTGATCAGCAGGGAGATGGAACCGGCATGCTGCGGGTGGCTGGCGATAAAACGCTCACAGGCGGTAACGAAGGCAGCGATGGAGCCCTTCATGTCGGCAGCACCGCGACCGTGGATCATCCCCTCACCCAGCACCGCAGAGAAGGGGGGGTGTTGCCACTTCCCCTCGGGGCCGGTTGGCACCACATCGGTGTGACCGGCAAAACAGAACAGCGGGCCGCTAGTGCCGCGGCGTGCCCACAGGTTAGCCACCTCGCCAAAGTGCAGCGGTTCGCAGGCAAAGCCGATGGCACTCAGGCGCTCACATAGCAGGGCCTGACAACCGGCATCATCGGGGGTGATAGAGGGACGACTGATCAGGGCCTGGGCCAGTTCGATTGTGGGGCTCATCTGAGTTCACTGGGTAAAAGAATGAGTCAGGATTATATCGACTGCGACTCTCTTTTGACACTGTCGTGGAGATAGCTCGGTTGAAATAGCGGGCGTGGTTTCTCAATGCCATAACCCTGAACGTAGTCGACGCCGATAATACGCAGTTGTTCGAGTATGGCGTCGTTTTCAACAAACTCGGCGATGGTCTTTAAGCCCATCACTCGGCCAACGCGGCAGATCGCCTCGACCATCGCCCGGTCATAGGGGTCATCGACAATATCGCGCACAAAGGCACCATCAATTTTGAGGTAGTCTACCGGTAGGTTCTTCAGGTAGCTGAATGAGGATAGCCCGCTTCCGAAGTCATCCAGGGCGAAGCGACAGCCCAGCTTTTTGAACTCCTGAATGAAGTGGATCGCGCTGGAGAGTTTGGTAATAGCGGCCGTTTCCGTGATCTCAAAGCAGATACGTTTAGGCTCAATGCCAGAGTGTTCCAGTTGCTGATGTATAAAGGTGAGAAATTCCTCATCAGCAAAGGTGGCACCGGAGAGGTTGATCGCCACGCTGTGTGGCGCCTGTTTATCCTTGGCCATGTGGCCGAGTGTTAACTCTACGACCTTGCGGTCAACCTGCGGCATCAGATTGTAGCGTTCTGCGGCCGGGATGAATTGTCCCGGTGCAATCAGTTTGCCCTCCTCATCCACCATTCTTACCAGAATCTCGGTATGCACCTCGTGAGTGTGTTCCGTGTGTACCGACTGGATTGCCTGGCGATAGAGCACCAGTCGGTTCTCCTCGATGGCCGAGCGAATGCGGCTGACCCAGGTCATCTCACCGTGGCGGCGTGTCAGTTCTTCATCTTCCGGTACGTAGATGTGATAGCGGTTGCGCCCCAGGTCCTTGGCCGCGTAGCAGGCGACATCGGCCGCACTCATTACCGATGCGCTGCTTTCGGTATGCTGGTCGATGGGGGCAATGCCGATACTGACACCGATTTCGAAACTTTTATTCTGCCAGACAAAACGGAATTCATGGATCTGGGTTCGCAGGTGGTCGGCGATCTCTGTCGCCTTATCAATGGGACAGTGACTCAACAGTACGCCAAATTCATCGCCGCCGAGGCGCGCCAGCAGGTCAGTGTCCCGTAGTGATTTTTTTAGCAGATAACTGAGTTGCCGCAGCAGCTCATCACCGGCAAGGTGACCACTGGTATCATTGACCAGTTTGAATTGATCCAGGTCGAGATAGAGCAGGACATGGTGGACCCCATCGCGCTGTGCCTCCTCGAGTAACTGTTCCAGATGTGTTTCCATCTCCTGACGGTTGTAAAGACCGGTCAGGGCATCGTGACTCGCCTGCCAGCTGAGACGCCGTGCCATCTCGCGACTTTCACTCACATCACGCAATACCATGATCGCACCGATGGCACTACCGTTGCTGTCACGAATGGGGGCGGCTGAGGCGGTGATGGAACGGCTGGTACCGTTGTGGGCGATGAGCTGAGTGGAACACTTCAGTTCATAAACACCATCGCGTTGCAGGGCCCTTAGGGCCGGGTTGGGGGCCAGGCGATCGTGGTCCTCATCAAGCATACGGCAGCACTCTTCCAACGGCTTGCTGTTTGCTTCATCGTTGCTGATACCGGTAAGTTGTTCGGCGATGGGATTGAGGTAGGTAATGAGGCCACTGTTATCGGTGGTGATGACCGCATCACCGATGGAATGGAGGGTGACCAAAGCCCGTTCTTTGGCCTCGAACAGTGCCTCCTCGGTCTGCTTCTGACGGGTGATGTCGGTGTTGGTACCGACCATACGGTAGGGGTGGCCGTTCTCGTCACGTACCGCAATGCCGCGCTCCAGGTGCCAGCGATAGCTCCCATCCTTGTGACGCATGCGCTGGATATTTTCGTAGAGTTCCGTTTTACCCTGCAGATGAGCTTCGAGATTATTTTCCGCCTGCTCTAGCTCATCAGGGTGAATGCGTGACACCCAGTTTGCCACTGAGCCTTCCATTTCTCCCTCCTTGAAGCCGAGCATTTGTTTCCAGCGTGGGGAGTAGTAGACGGTATTGTTCTGTATGTCCCAGTCCCACAGGCCGTCGTTGGCCCCGCGCATCGCCAGGTTAAAGCGCTCATTGGCCTGGTAGAGGGCCCGTTCACTCTGGCTTATCTGCCGGATTACCACCACCGCCGTGATGCCGCCGATAGTGAGTGAAAGTATCCCGAGCATAATGAGTAGTGTCAGATAGGTCTCACTATTACTCGCAGCGGTGCCCAGCTGTTGCCTTTCGTAGACGGTGGTCTGTAGCTCATAGAGACTCTGCAGCAGAGCAAATACCCGTTTCTGGGTCGGGATGGCGGTGTGGGTGAGGAGCATCCGCGACCTTTCCAACTCCTCGTTCACAGCGAGTTCGATCGCCTCATGTTGGCTTGAGAGCCCCCTTGTTACCTCCTCTCCCTGTTTATTGAGTAACTCCCGTTCATCCGGTGCCATTGGCAGGGCGAGGATTCGTTCACGTGCGGCAGCAAACTCGGCCCCCAGACTGTGGTAGCGCATGATCTGCTCGTCACGTTCGAAGGGATCCGTAAGGTTGGTTATCTGGTTAAGGGTGATTGCACGTTCCCGGGAGGCGGTGAGCATGCGGTGTATCAGGTCGTGTTTGAGCAGGTAGTGTTCAGTGAGCTCTAGCTGTTGTTGGTTGAGCTGGTTTAACTGGGAGAGACCACCAACCCCTGCAGCAAACAGGGTAACAAGAACAAAGGCAAAGCCACTGATAATGAACTTCTTGGAGTGCCGGGTCTGCATGGTGGATGCCTGATCGGTTCTTCCCCGAGCATCCGTGTGGCACAACAAGACATACTGTCAAAAAGGGAGGGTGAGTTTTTAGTTTATGCACTATAGGGGGGATGGTTTTTATTCTCAAGGGCAAAATAGAAAATTAAAATAACTGTTTTTTGTATGGTTAATGGGCTCGCATCGCGAGTAGCACCCTAAATTCACTATTCCCTCTTCAAAGCCGCGTTCCGATATCGTCTTATTCAGACCGGCGCAAGAATTTATGCTAACTGTCAGTTAAGTAGTTTCTGATACTCCGCCTCTTTGAATCCGACAAGGATACCCGATTTAGTAATCAGTACGGGGCGTTTGATTAGAGTCGGGTAGGCGAGGAACAGAAACATAACCTTCGCATCGTCGAGATCGGCTTTATCTGCATCGGATAACTGCTTCCATGTTGTCGAGCGCTTGTTTAGCAGGATTTCCCAGCCAAGGTCCTTGATCCAGGCCTCGAGTGCCGTTTTATCTAATCCATTTTCGCGAAGATCGTGATAGTTGTACTCGACGTTGTTGGCATCAAGCCACTTCTTTGCTTTTTTGACCGAATCACAATTTTTTATACCTACTAATGTAATCATCTTTAAATCTTAATCAGGTTGTTCAAATTGATGGGGTGATGTTTCTTGCTATTCAGCGTATTGCTTTGGTATGCCACTAAGGGCTCCATTCCCTTAACATTTTTTACCTAGGGCGTAATTACCTTTGCCCTTGCCTTCAAGCCAGCCATTACGCACCCACTGTTCCAGGTCTTTATTGAAGGTGGCGGGCGTGATGCCGTAGGCGGCAAGCTTCTCCTTCAGGAGACTGGCACTGATGTAGTCGCGCTTGTTCATGATCTGGCGGATGGTTGATTTGAGTTTGCTGTCATCGCTACCACCGCCGCTTGCCGCTGCAGCTTTCGCCTCTGTCTTGGGGGCATTTCCCCCCAGAGACTTGATCTCCTGATCAATCTCGGCGACCACTTTCTCGTGATCGCTAATCAGCTTCTCACGTTGCGCCTGCATATCGCGAATCTTTTTGTCAGTGAGCAGTAATACATTTTTGTGCTCGCTGAGTGCGGCCTCGCGTTTGGCTATGAGTTCGTTAACCCTGCTCTGTTGTTTGGCCTGTTGTTGCTCTTCCTGCTCTTTTTTTTGAGCCAGTTCAAACAGCTCTTTGGCAGAGAGTTTAGATAGATCTATCGACATCATTTTATTCCTTGAAACTGGGGAGGAAGTACCTCACGCAATTATTAGTGTAGTCCCTTTTTAAATACCTTGATGCAGAGTAGTTTCTGCATGTTCCGGCACCAACTTCATGGCGCCGGAGACGTGTCCGTTTTTAGATATCGCGCAACAGCTCGTTAATGCCAACCTTGCTGCGGGTCTTCTCGTCGACCTTCTTTACGATGACGGCGCAGTAGAGGCTGTAGCTGCCATCTTTGCTTGGCAGGTTGCCAGAGACCACAACCGAACCGGCCGGCACACGACCGTAGTGGATCTCACCGGTCTCGCGATCGTAGATCTTGGTGGACTGGCCGATGTAGACGCCCATGGAGATCACCGCGCCCTCCTCAACGATCACCCCCTCAACCACCTCGGAGCGGGCACCGATGAAGCAGTTGTCTTCGATGATGGTGGGGGCGGCCTGCAGCGGCTCCAGTACCCCACCGATGCCGACACCGCCGGAGAGGTGTACGTTCTTGCCGATTTGTGCGCAGGAACCAACGGTGGCCCAGGTGTCGACCATCGCGCCGGAGTCTACATAGGCGCCGATGTTGGTGTAGGAGGGCATCAGCACTACGCCGGGGGCGATGTAGGCACCCTTGCGTGCCGAGGCGGGTGGCACGACGCGCACACCGCCTTCACGAAATTCGCGTGAACTCATGTCGGCGTACTTGGAGTCTACCTTGTCGTAGTAGTTGGTGAAGCCACCGCGCATTACGTCGTTGTCGTTAATGCGGAAGGAGAGCAGTACCGCCTTCTTCAGCCACTCGTTGACTACCCAGTCGCCAACGCCACGCTGCTCGGCGACACGCGCCTCACCGCTATCGAGCAGGCGAATCGCCTCGTCGACCGCCTCTTTAACATGGGTATCGACACTGCGCGGGGTGATCTCGGCACGGTTCTCAAAGGCTTGTTCAATGACGTTCTTAATATCGTCCACGGTAGTCTCCTGGGTTAATTCTTTGAAAAGGATGTGATGAAGTCGCGGATACGTTCCGCCGCTTCAATGCATTCGTCTAGTTCGGCCACCAGGGCCATGCGCACGCGACCGGCCCCGGGATTGACGCCATGGGCTTCGCGCGAGAGGTAGCTGCCGGGCAGTACCGTTACGTTTTGCTGGGCAAAGAGTTGTTGGGCAAATTCGGTGTCACTCAGCGGTGCGGTCTCGGCCCACAGGTAGAAACCGGCATCGGGCCGCTTCACCTTCATTACCGGCTGCAGGATATCAAGCACCGCAGTGAACTTCTGCTGGTAGAGCTTGCGATTTTTCGCCACATGCGCCTCATCACCCCAGGCGCTAATGCTTGCGGCCTGCGTGTGCGGCGGCAGGGCACAGCCATGGTAGGTGCGGTATTTGAGAAAACCGGCCAGTACCTCGGCATCGCCCGCCACAAACCCGGAGCGCAGTCCCGGCAGGTTGGAGCGTTTGGAGAGCGAGTGAAAGACCACGCAACGCTTGTAGTCGGTGCGTCCCATCGCGGCGGCCGCCTGCAACAGACCCGGAGGCGGGCTATCAAAATAGAGCTCGGAGTAGCACTCGTCGGAGGCGATGACAAAGTCGTGCTCGTCGGCCAGTCTGATCAGCTGTTGCAGGTAGTCGATAGCGGCCACCGCGCCGGTGGGGTTGCCAGGGGTGCAGAGGTAGATCAGCTGACAGCGTGCCCATACCTCGGTTGGGACGGCGTCCAGATCGGGCAGGAAGCTATTCTCGGCTGAGGTATTGAGGAAATAAGGCTCGGCCCCGGCCAGCAGCGCCGCCCCCTCATAGATCTGATAGAAGGGGTTGGGGGAGAGCACCAACGGTGCTTTGCTGCGGTCCACCACCGCCTGGGCAAAGGCAAAGAGCGCTTCACGGGTGCCCGCCACCGGCAATACATGGCGTTCGGCATCAAGGCTGCCCTCGGCCAGGCTAAAGCGACGGCTCAGCCAGTCGGCAATCACCTGACGCAGTTCCGGTCGTCCTTTGGTCAGCGGGTAGTTGGCCAGCCCGTGCAGATGGGTGATCAGCTCCTCCACCACAAAGCCCGGTGGCTGGTGCTTGGGCTCGCCGATAGAGAGTGCAATATGCGGCTTTGCGACCGGCGTCACCTCACCCTTCAGCCGGTTGAGCTTCTCGAAGGGGTAGGGCTGTAATGTATTCAGATCCGGGTTCATACTATTCATGTGCGAAAAACAGCCCACCATTATATGGTATTGAGGCAGCGTCATAAACAACGTTTTACAAGGGGCGAAATTATGCCGATCAAAGCGATACACCACCTCAGCCTGATAGTGGCCGATACCGACCGCGCCCTGACCTTCTATCAGGGGCTACTTGGCCTGCCGCTGGCCGAACGGCCCGAGCTACCTTTTCCCGGTGCCTGGCTCAGCATCGGCTCACAACAACTGCACCTGATGGAGTTGCCAAACCCTGACCCGTCCAGCGGCAGACCCGATCACGCCGGGCGTGATCGTCACCTTGCCCTCAGCGTCGAAGGCCTGGATGAGTTACTGCTGCAACTTGAAGAGAAGGGGATCCCTCACACCCGAAGTCGTTCGGGTCGAGCTGCGGTATTTTGTCGTGACCCCGATGGCAACGGGGTGGAGTTGATCGCCATATGAATGAACTTATCGAACGTCAGGTGAGTTGCCCCTATTGTGGGGAAATGATTGATGTCTTGCTCGATGCCTCTGTTGCTCATCAAACCTATATAGAAGATTGTCAGGTCTGTTGTCGGCCAATTAACTTTGATGTGTCGACATCACAGGATGGTGATGTGGTGCTGAGGGTATCTCATGAGGATGAGTAGCTCTCATCGCGTAGAGCGGCGTGAGGGTTGTTGGCGTTAACAATTCATTCCGCGATCAGTGTTGCATAAAATAATTTGGGTCATTTGTAAAAGCGCCATATTTTTGATCAGATCTCAACTAGCAAGCGCCTGAATGATCTTCTCTTCCAGGCATTTTCTCTTCTCGTCGCTATCCAGCGGCTGATTATTCTCATCGGTAATAAAAAATATATCCTCCACCCGCTCGCCGAGGGTGGAGATTTTGGCGTTTTGCAGCTGGATACGGCATTCGGCGATTACCCTGGCGATGACGGATAGCAGGCCGGGTCGGTCGGAGGCGACGACCTCCATAATGGTGCGCTCGTTATTGGGGTCCTGGTGAAAGAATACCCGTGGGGGGATTGGGAAGTGCTTGAGTTGGCGTGCTACCTGACGGTGTACCTTGTCGGCACCCTGGTCGGGGTTGGCGAGAAGGTGCTGGAGTTGCTGTTTGATTTCATCAAGGCGATAGCGGCCGGCGATAGGCTCGCCATTGTCCTCCAGCACGATGTAGGTATCGACCGTATAGTTGTCGTTGGAGGGCATGATGCGGGCATCGACAATGTTGAGCCCCAGCTGGTCGAGCAGGGTGGTGCTGGTAGTGAACTGAAAGCCGAGGATCGGGGTGTAGAGAAAGATCTCGGTACCGCCGCGTTCGGTCTGCTGGCGAAGTATGACTAACGGTGCCGGGTTGTCATTGTTCTCGATGACGGCCTTGGTGTGCCAGGCGATTTCGTTACCGGAGTAGCGCAGGAAATACTCCTCACCGAGTCGGTTCCAGAAACTCTCAATCTGTGCGTCGCTAATGCGATGTAGTTTGAGCTGCTTGATGGCCTCTTTTTTGCGCTCGGCGATCACCTCGCTCTGCATCATCGGGTTGGAGAGGCCGCGACGCAGCGCCTTGTGGGTGGCGTGGTAGAGTTCGGCAAGTAGCGCATCCTTCCATGAGTTCCAGACGGTCGGACTGGTGGCGCGAATATCGGCTACGGTGAGCAGGTAGAGATAGTCGAGATATTGTTCGTTACCGATCTGCGCGGCGAATTTGTTAATGACTTCCGGGTCGGAGATATCTTTGCGCTGTGCAGTGGTCGACATGATGAGGTGGTTGCGCACCAGCCAGCTGACCAGATTGGAGTCATATTCGCTCAGGCCGTGGTGCTGACAGAATGCCGCCGCCTCGGGGGCACCCAGTACCGAGTGATCACCGCCGCGCCCCTTGGCAATATCATGAAACAGTCCGGCAATATAAAGCAACTCGGGTTTGGCTATGTTGTGGCTGACCTTGCTACAGAGCGGGAATTCGTGATGGTGATCGGCCACGGTAAAGCGGCGCAGATTACGCACCACGGTGAGGGTGTGTTCGTCCACGGTATAGACGTGGAACAGGTCGTGCTGCATCTGCCCTACCACATGGCCAAACAGTGGTAGATATTTGGCAAGAATGCCATAACGATTCATGCGCCGAAGTTCATGGGTGATGCCCTGAGTCTGGCGCAGCAGTTCCATGAACAGTGAGCGACAACGCAGGTCGTTACGAAAGTCGTCATCGATAAGGTGGCGATGGTGGCGCAGCTGGCGGATGGTGTTGGCGCGCACCCCCTTGAGGGCGGGTTGTTGTGCGAGAATCAGGAAGATTTCCAGTAGCGCGAACGGGCTCTGCTGCAGCACCTTGTCGTGCGTTAGCTCAATAAAGCCCTTGCGGCACTGAAAGCGCTTGTTGATCGGTGTGGGGTCCTCCGGCTCGCCCGCGTAGAGGATCTCCTCCTGGAACAGCTGCAACAGCATCTCATTAAGGCGCTGCAGCTCCATTACCGTGCGGTAGTACTCCTTCATGAAGTGCTCGACCGCCAGGTGTTTGTCATCGTCCTCATAGCCAAACAGGGTGGCGAGGTTACGCTGGTGATCGAACAGCAGGCGATCTTCACGCCGTTTCGCCAACACGTGCAGGCCATAGCGTACGCGCCAGAGGAAGCTCTGCCCTTCGATTAACGCCTGGTACTCATCCACGGTAAGGAAGTTGTGTTCCACCAGCCCGGCCAGTGTCTCGCAGCCGAAGTGGCGTTTGGCGACCCAGCCGATCATCTGAATATCGCGCAGGCCGCCTGGTCCTTCCTTTATATTGGGTTCCAGATTGTAGGCGGTGTCGTGAAACTTGTGGTGGCGTGCGATCTGCTCCTCCCACTTGGCCTGAAAGAATTCACGCCCCGGCCACAGGTGGTTCTGATCGGTGGTTTCGCGCATCGTCTGAAACAGGGCATCGGGGCCGCTGAGCAGGCGTGCCTCCATAATATTGGTGGCCACCGTAATGTCATCGCGCCCCTGTTCGATGCAGTCCTCGGGGGTGCGCACGCTGTGGCCCACGTCGAGGCCGATGTCCCACATCAAAAGCAGGAAGCGCTCCAATGACTCGCCGTGTGCGGCCAGCGCAGGCTCTTCGGCAAGGATCATAATATCGATATCGGAGTGGGGATGTAGCTCGCCGCGACCATAACCGCCGACGGCGATCAGGGCGATCTCGCCACTGGCCTCGCCCAGGTGATGACACCAGGCGCGGATCAGCATCTGATCGATAAACTGCGCGTGGTGGGTGACCAGGGAGACCACATCGTCCCTGTTACGGAAGCGAAACTCCAGCCGCTCGCGCGCCTGGGCGATGGTGTCGCGAAATAGCTTGATGGGGTTGTTCGTGGCGCTCAGTTCGGCATCAAAGTCGTCGCTCTCAAAGAGGGGCGGGGCGTGGCTGTCAGTCACGCTATATCTCCTCACCCTCACGCAGGGTGAGCACCTCAACACCATTCTCGGTGACCAGCAGGGTGTGCTCCCACTGGGCCGAAAGGCCACGATCCTTGGTGACGACGGTCCAGCCGTCACGCATCAGGCTGACATTGCGCTTGCCGGCGTTGATCATCGGCTCAATGGTAAAAATCATCCCGGGTTGCAGTTCGATGCCGCTGCCGGGGCTGCCGTAGTGCAGCACCTGTGGCTCCTCGTGAAATTCACTGCCGATGCCGTGGCCGCAGTATTCGCGTACCACCGAGTAGTTATTGGACTCGGCGTGCTGCTGGATGGCGTGGCCGATATCGCCCAGATGCATGCCGGGTTTGACCATTTTAATCCCCAGTACCAGGCACTCGCGGGCGATCTCGACCAGCCTTCTGGCCTTGACCGAGGGCTCGCCGATGAAGAACATCTGGCTGGTGTCGCCGTGGTAGCCGTCCTTGATCACGGTGATGTCGATGTTGACGATATCGCCCTTCTTTAGCACCTTGTCGCCGGGAATGCCGTGGCACACCACGTGGTTAACCGAAGTGCAGATGGAGCGGGGAAAGCCGTGATAGTTCAGCGGGGCGGGGATGGCCTGCTGCTCATTAACGATATAGTCGTGGCAAATGCGATTCAGTTCCTCGGTGCTGACCCCCGCCTTTACATGCGGGGCGATCATCTCCAGCACTTCAGCGGCCAGTCGTCCGGCGATGCGCATCTTCTCGATCTCAGCTGCAGTTTTGATTTTTACGCTCATATCGTTGATTTTTAAGACTTCTTCCGAATTCAGGAGGGGGGTGTCTGCTTAGCCTGGAAGGGCGGAAAAAGTCGCTCCGTCGTTGTTGATTGGGGGAGGTTATGGTATAAAGTGCGCGCTTTATAGGCAAACACAATATCGGGGAGGCGGATTGGCCGCCAAACCGGTAAATCCACACATGTGCCAACAGGGTCTTGTCCGGGTGCCCCCACGAGGGGGTTGGACATCCCGGCACATGGAGGAATAACCCAAACCAGGAGTTATATAGAATGGCTAGCGTTACTATGCGTCAAATGCTGGAGGCCGGTGTTCACTTCGGTCACCAAACCCGTTACTGGAACCCCAAGATGGCTCCGTTCATCTTCGGTGATCGTAACAAGATCCACATCATCAACCTCGAAAAGTCCCTGCCCCTCTACAACGATGCGATGAACTACATCGCCAAGCTGTCTGCCAAGAAGGGCAACGTCATGTTCGTTGGCACCAAGCGTCAGGCCGGTGAACTGATCGCGCAGGAAGCCGAGCGCGCCGGTATGCCCTTTGTTAACCACCGCTGGCTCGGTGGCATGCTCACCAATTTCAAGACCGTTAAGCAGTCCATCAAGCGTCTGAAAGACCTTGAGACCATGGATGCCGATGGCTCTCTGGAGCGTCTGACCAAAAAAGAGGCGCTGATGCGTCGTCGTGAGATGGAGAAGCTGGAGCGCAGCCTCGGTGGTATTAAGAACATGGGCGGCCTGCCCGATGCGATGTTCGTTATCGATGTCGGTCACGAGAAGATTGCCATTAGTGAAGCGCGCAAGCTGGGTATCCCGGTTATTGCCGTGGTTGATACCAACTGCAGCCCCGATGGTGTGGATTACGTGATTCCAGGTAACGATGACTCCATTGGCGCGATCACCCTGTATGCACAGGGCGTAGCCAATGCGGTACTGGAAGGCCGTGCCTCCAGCGCCACCACCGGTGCTGGCAGCAGCAGCGATGAGTTCGTAGAAGTGGCCGAGGAGGGTGGTGAGGCTTAAGCCTGCCGCTTTTTTTAACCACAAAAAAGGGGGCTGGGCCCCCTTTTTTGAAAACTATTCCACGGTCTGCCCCTCATTACATAGTAAGTGTGGGCGGGCCGGAAAAACCATTAACACGATATATATAAGAGGAAATCAGAGATGGCTATTACCGCTGCACTGGTTAAGGAACTGCGCGAGCGCACTGGCGCTGGCATGATGGAGTGCAAGAAGGCACTGGTTGAGGTTGATGGTGACATCGATGCGGCAATCGAGCTGATGCGCAAGACCGGCCTGGCCAAGGCTGACAAGAAGGCGGGTCGTACCGCGGCTGAGGGCCTTATCGTGGTCAAGGCCAGCGACGATGCCAAGCACTCTGTGATGGTTGAGGTTAACTGCGAGACCGATTTCGTTACCAAGGGTGACGATTTCAAAAACTTCTGTGACGAAGTGGCTCAGCTTACCCTGGACACCCAGCCTGCTGACCTTGATACCCTGCTGGCGACCAACATGTCCGGTGGCGAGAGTGTCGCCGACACCTGTAAGCGTCTTATCGCCAAGATTGGCGAGAACATGAGCGTGCGTCGCTTCCAGCTGTTCAATACCGATGGACTGCTTGCCAGTTACCTGCACGGCGCACGTATTGGCGTAATGGTCGACATGACCGGCGGCAGCGTTGAGCTGGCCCGCGACATCGCGATGCATATCGCCGCCAGCAACCCCAGCGCGGTGGATGATTCTGAGGTTGACCCGGCCCTGATTGAGAAGGAGAAGGAGATCTTCACCGCTCAGGCCCTGGAGAGCGGCAAGCCTGCCGAGATCGTTGAGAAAATGATCGGTGGTCGTATCAAGAAGTACCTCAAGGAGATCACCTTGGTCGGTCAGCCCTTCGTGAAGAACCCTGATCAGACCGTTGAGCAGCTGCTGAAAGAGGCCGGTGCCACCGTCAACGGTTTCACCCGCTTTGAAGTGGGAGAAGGTATCGAGAAGAAGGTCGAGAACTTCGCCGATGAGGTAATGGCCCAGGTACAGGGGAGCTAAGATGAGTGCCGCCGACAGCAAACTGACCTACAAACGAGTTCTGCTCAAGATCAGCGGTGAAGCGCTGATGGGTGAGCAGGAGTTTGGTATTGACCCCGTTATTGTAAAGCGTGTCTCTGAGGAGATCGCCGAGGTGGTTAATGCTGGCGTTGAGGTGGGTCTGGTTGTGGGTGGCGGCAACATCTTCCGTGGCGTCAGTCTCGCCTCCGGTGGTATGGCGCGCGCAGCGGCAGACCAGATGGGGATGCTGGCCACGGTGATCAATGCCTTGTCGATGCAGGACGGTCTGGAGCGGGCGGGGGTGACGGTACGTGTTATGTCGGCCCTGCCCATCCATCAGGTCTGTGAAGACTACGTACGCCGCCGTGCCATTCGCCACCTGGAAAAGGGGCGTGTGGTGATCCTGGCGGCCGGTACGGGCAACCCCTTCTTCACCACCGATTCGGCGGCAACGCTGCGCGGTATTGAGTTGAATGCCGAGCTGGTGATGAAGGCGACCAAGGTTGACGGGGTCTACTCCGCCGACCCGATGAAAGATCCCAGCGCCAAGCGCTACTCGCGCCTCACCTTTGACGAGGTGCTGGACAAAAAGCTTGGCGTGATGGATTTGACGGCGATCGTACTGTGTCGCGATCACAATATGCCGCTCAAAGTTTTTGATATGAACAAAGCCGGTGCCCTGATGCGCGTGATGCGCGGTGAGGACGAAGGCACGCTGGTAGAGCGTGGGGAAGGGTAATCATGATTAATGATATTATGAAAGACGCCGAACGGCGGATGCAGAAAAGCGTCGAGGCGCTGAAGACGGAGCTGACAAAAATCCGTACCGGTCGCCCGCATCCGAGTCTTCTCGACCACGTGACCGTTGATTACTACGGCTCGCAGGTGCCGATTAGTCAGGTTGCAAATATTAATGTTGAAGACGCCCGTACCCTCTCTGTAACTCCCTGGGAGAAACCGATGGTAGCGGTGGTAGAAAAGGCGATTATGAGCTCTGATCTGGGACTCAACCCGTCTACCAGTGGCAGTAATATACGTATCCCCATGCCGCCGCTTACCGAAGAGCGTCGTCGCGATCTGACCCGCGTGGTTAAGGGCGAGGGCGAGCAGGCTAAGGTGGCGATACGTAACATCCGTCGTGATGCCAACTCCGATTTCAAATCATTGCTCAAGGATAAGGAGATCA
The DNA here is from genome assembly GCA_041554195.1 of Thiohalomonadaceae bacterium. GTDB lineage: Bacteria > Pseudomonadota > Gammaproteobacteria > Thiohalomonadales > Thiohalomonadaceae > JAPHSX01. Next base: position 33,122 of record JBFFMJ010000001.1, on the reverse strand, counting down.
GTGAGGACGAGGCACACGCTGCTGAGGATGGCGTGCAGAAGCTGACCGATAAATATGTCGCTGAGGTCGATGTGGTGCTGCAGGATAAAGAGCAGGATTTGCTCTCCATCTAAGCATCACGGGAACCCTGCGCTGTTTCCGGGTTCACATCTAATAATAACGACGCGATAGACGACGGACGGCATCAGGCATGGCTAAAGCCGATATCACTAACAGCTCCAGCAAAATTCCGCGCCATGTGGCGATTATTATGGATGGTAATGGCCGTTGGGCACGTAAGCGTCTTCTGCCCCGCGTTGCCGGGCACCGTGTGGGTCTTGAGGCGGTACGCAAGACCATCACCGCCTGTGTTGAGCAGGGGGTCGAGGTCTTAACCCTGTTCGCCTTTAGCAGCGAAAACTGGCGTCGCCCCAAGGAAGAGGTGGGGTTGTTGATGAAGCTGTTCATGACGGCTTTAGATAATGAAGTGAAGAAGCTGAATCAGAACGGTGTACGGTTGCGGGTGATCGGCGAGCTCTCCGCTTTTTCACCAGAGTTGCAACAACGTATCGTCGAGGCCGAGGCCCTTACCGCCACCAACACCACGCTTACCCTGGTGATTGCCGCCAATTACGGTGGGCGCTGGGATATTACTCAGGCGGCACGTCGTCTCGCCGCCCAGGTAGAACGCGGTGAGATCAGCAGTGACGATGTCGATGAGGAGCGTCTGCGCCAACAGCTCTGCCTTGCAGAGTTACCCGAGCCGGATCTCTTTATTCGTACTGGTGGCGAAGAGCGCATTAGCAACTTTCTGTTATGGCAACTTGCCTATACCGAGTTTTATTTTACCGACCTGCTGTGGCCAGCCTTCGACGGTGAGGCATTGCAGTTGGCGTTCGACTCATTTGCCGGACGACAGCGGCGTTTCGGACGCACCGGCGAGCAGGTGGAGGAGGCAGAACGTGCTTAAACAACGCATTATTACCGCGCTTATTCTGGCACCGCTGGCGCTGTGGGGGATCTGGTCACTGACCAGCGATACCCTGGCGATTATTCTGGCGGTGATCTTCACCCTGGGTGGCTGGGAGTGGTCGCGGCTGGTAGGGTTGGAGAATTATGCGGCACGCATCAGCTACAGCGCCCTGTTCCCCGTGGGTTTCTATTTTCTCTACCCGTTGATGCAGCAGGGCAGCTGGCCGCAGATGGTGCTGGTGCTGGCCCTGATGTGGTGGACCATGGCCCTGATGTCGGTGCTGAGCTACCCGCGTAGTGGCGAGCTGTGGAAAAGCAGTGCGGTGGCACGGGCGCTTGCCGGTCTGCTGGTGCTGCTGCCCTCATGGGCGGCGCTGGTGGTGCTGCACAGTCAGTTTCACCACGGCTATTTTATCCTGCTGGCATTCATTATCTGGGGGGCGGATACCGGGGCCTATTTTGCGGGCCGAGCCTTCGGCAAGCGCAAACTGGCACCCAGGGTGAGTCCCGGCAAGAGCTGGGAGGGCGTAATCGGTGGACTGCTGGTGGCCCTTGGTGTGGCTGCGGTGGCGACTTACTGGCTGCCGCCAGTGGGCGGCTATCTGTCCTTCTTTATACTGGTCTTGATCACCGTATTTATTTCCGTGCTGGGTGATCTGCTGGAGAGCCTGTTTAAGCGGGTGATGAATCTTAAGGACAGTGGCGGCATCCTGCCCGGTCACGGTGGTGTACTGGATCGCCTCGACAGCCTGACTGCCGCTGCACCGTTCTTTACCCTGGGGCTGATATGGCTGAGTTAGTTAAGGGCATTGCCGTTCTTGGGGCCACCGGCTCTATCGGGGTCAGTACCCTGGATGTGCTGGCACGCCACCCGGAGCGTTACCGTGTGGTCGCCTTAAGTGCCAACACCCAGGTTGAGCGTTTGTATCAACAGTGTCTGGCCCATAGCCCACGCTTTGCGGTGATGGTGGATGCCAATGCCGCCGAGCAGCTGGAGAAGCAGCTGCGCACGCACGGCTCGGATACCAAGGTGCTAAGCGGTGTTGAAGGGCTGGAGCAGATCGCCTCGCTGGATGAGGTGGATTATGTGATGGCCGCCATCGTTGGCGCGGCCGGTCTGCCGCCCACCCTTGCCGCGGCGCGTAAAGGCAAGCGGGTGCTGCTGGCAAATAAAGAGGCGCTGGTGATGTCGGGCAACCTCTTTATGGAAGAGGTGCGGTCGCACGGCGCGGAGTTGTTGCCCATCGACTCGGAACACAATGCGATCTTCCAGTGCATGCCGCCGAATTTTGAGCGAGGCCTGCAGCAAAGCGGGGTGCGTCACATCCTGCTCACCGCCTCCGGTGGCCCGTTTCGTACCACGCCCTTGGCCGAGCTGGAGTCGGTGACCCCGGCACAGGCCGTTGCCCATCCCAACTGGTCGATGGGCCGCAAGATCTCGGTCGACTCTGCCACCATGATGAATAAGGGGTTGGAGGTGATCGAGGCGTGCTGGCTGTTCAATACCGACCCCTCACATATCCAGGTGGTATTGCATCCGCAAAGCGTGATCCACTCGATGGTCGCCTACCACGACGGCTCGGTGCTGGCGCAGCTGGGCAATCCCGATATGCGTACCCCGATTGCCCATGCCCTGGCCTGGCCGGAGCGCATTGAGTCAGGCGTGGCCGACTTGAACATCTTTGATGTGGCGCGTCTCGATTTTGAGACGGTGGACTTCGAGCGGTTTCCTTGTCTGCGTCTGGCGATTGAATCGATGGAAGCGGGTGGTACCGCACCGGCGATACTCAACGCTGCCAATGAGATTGCAGTAGAGGCCTTTCTCAATGAGCAAATCGGCTTTACCACCATCGCCTCGGTGATTGAACAGACCCTGTCGCAGATCCCGCGCCGTGATGCGGACCGCCTGGAGACGATCTTCGAGGCCGATACCGAGGCCCGTGAGGTGGCGATGGCACTGGTGAAGGGGCTAGATTGATGCTCGACGTTGTACAAACCCTGTTGGCGCTGCTGCTCGCCCTTAGCCTGCTTATCGCGGTACACGAACTGGGCCACTTCCTGTTGGCGCGCTGGTGTGGTGTAAAGGTGGTACGTTTCTCCATCGGTTTTGGCAAGCCCTTGTGGCAACGCACCTTTGGCGAAGATAAAACCGAATTCACCCTGGCGATGATTCCACTGGGCGGTTACGTCAAGATGGTCGACGAGCGAGAGGGGGCGGTGAACGAAGAGGATTTGCCTCGCGCCTTTAATCGCCAGTCCTTGGCCAGGCGTAGCGCCATTGTTGCGGCCGGACCGCTGTTTAACTTTATCTTCGCTATTGTCGCTTACTGGCTGATGTTTGTTATCGGTGTGCAGGGCATCAAACCGCTGCTCAATGAGGTCGAACCGAATACCGTCGCCTATGAGGCGGGGCTGCGCGGTGGCGAGGAGATCATCGCGGTCAATGGTGAGAGCACACCGACCTGGCAGTCGGCGATGGAGGCGATTATACCTTTGGCGCTGCTGCAGCAACCGCTACAACTTACTGTGTTTGATGGTGGCCTGACGGTAGAGAAAGAACTTAACACCGAGACCCTTTCGGCGATGCAGAAGCCTGACGAAATGGTTGAGCTGCTCGGCCTGCGCGCTTACCGCGTCAGCCTGCCCGCCGTGCTCGACGAGGTTGTTAAGGGTTCGGCTGCAGAGAGTGCCGGGCTGCGCAGTGGCGATCAGATCCGTTTTATCGCTGAGCAGCCGATTGATGATTGGTCTGACCTGGTGAAGATCATCTCCTCTAGTCCCGGCAAGCCGTTGATGATGGTGGTGCTGCGCGATGGTAGCGAGTTGAATATTGAAGTACGTCCCCGTGCGACGAAGAGCAACGGCAAAACGGTGGGCATTATCGGGGTAAGGCCCCGAGTTGATGAGGCGCAATTCGCTGCACTCCGTGCCGAGATGCGACTCACACCGTTTGCTGCCGTTGGTGCGGCACTGTCGAAAACCTGGGATATGAGTGCCCTGACCCTGCGCATGATCGGTGAGATGATCATGGGACGCGCCTCGGTGGAGAATATTAGTGGCCCTATCGGCATTGCTCAGTTTGCCAAGCGCTCCGCCGTCGCGGGGGTGAGTCAGTTTCTATCCTTCCTGGCGCTGATTAGCCTGAGCCTGGGGGTGCTTAATCTGTTGCCGATCCCGGTACTCGATGGCGGCCATCTGCTGTTTTACGCAATGGAGTTGGTCAAGGGCTCTCCGGTCTCTGAAAATACAGAAATAATAGGGCAACGTATCGGCCTGGCACTGATTGCCGCGTTGATGATTTTAGCCATATACAATGACCTGATTCGACTGGCAGGGTAAATAAATCTTCATGCGATCTTTTTCTTCGTTATCCACGATAGTCTTTTTCCTGTTACTGAGCTGGCAACTGCCAGTCTCGGCACTTGAGTCCTTTACCATCGATGATATTAGGGTTGAGGGGCTACAGCGTATTTCAGTCGGCACGGTCTACAATTATCTGACTCTGGAGAAGGGTGAGATACTGGATAGCGGACGTGCCTCGGCCGCGGTTCGCGCCCTGTTTAAGACTGGTTTTTTTGAGGATGTGGTACTCGAGCGTGAGGGCAATACCCTGGTGGTGTTCGTGGCGGAGCGCCCTGCTATTGCCAGTGTCGAGATCGAGGGCAACTCCGATATCCCCACCGACCAACTGGAGGCCAACCTTAAGATGATTGGTCTGAGTGAAGGCAAGGTGTTCAATCGCTCGATGCTCGACAAGATTCGGACCGAGCTGCAGCGTCAGTACCTCTCGCTGGGTAAATATAACGCCCAGGTACGCACCGAGGTGAAACGGCGCGAGCGCAATCGCGTTGCCCTGCGTATTGAGGTGGCCGAGGGAGAGGTCGCCGCTATTCATCACCTTAATATTATCGGTAACAAGGCCTTTAGTGAAAAGGAGCTGCGTGACAAGATGATCCTGAGCAGCGACGGTGGCTGGTTCGGTGGTGACGATCAGTACTCCAAGCAGAAGCTCAGTGGTGATCTCGCCACCCTGCGAGAACTTTATCTGAATAATGGTTATGTCAATTTTCTGGTCAACTCGACCCAGGTCACCATTACCCCCGATAAGCGCCATGTCTACATCACCATCAACATGACTGAGGGCAAACAATACCGTGTCAGTGAGGTGACGATTAGCGGTGATACGGTGGTGCCGAAGGCTAAGTTGCAGGAGATGATTACGCTTTATAAGGGGGATATTTTCTCGCGTAAGGAGTTAACGCAAAGCAGCAAGCGCATTACCGATGCGTTGGGCGATAACGGTTACGCCTTTGCCAATATCAACCCTATTCCCAAGCTGGATGAAGAGAACTTGCAGGTGGCGCTCAACTACTACATCGACCCGGGTAAACGAGTCTATATACGACGCATCAATATTAGCGGAAACAAGCAGACTCAGGATGAGGTGCTGCGCCGTGAGATGCGTCAGATGGAGGGAGGCTGGATCGCCAGTACCAAGGTCGAGCGTTCGCGTACCCGTCTGCACCGGTTGGGATTTTTTGATGATGTGAAGGTGGCGACGCCCACCGTCGTCGGGGCTACCAATCAGGTGGATCTCGATATCGACGTGGTAGAAAAAGAGTCGTTCGGTAGCTTCAACTTCGGTATCGGTTATGGCGATACTCAGGGTTTGACCATGAACACCAGTGTCGACTGGGAAAATTTCATGGGCAGTGGTCAACGCTTTAGCATTAATTTTAACAACAGCGATGTGAACACGGTTTATAGCATTGATGTTACCGATCCCTATTACACCCTTGATGGGGTGAGCCGTAACCTTAAACTGTTTTACCGTGAGAGTGATTCGGCAGCGGCCAATACCACCGACTACACCTCCGACAGTTTTGGTGCGGGGCTCGGTTTTGGCGTGCCGGTCAGTGAGTACGATACGGTGCGTTACCGTTTTGATTATGAACACACAATGTTGAATACCTCAACGTCCACGTCGACCGAGATACTTGATTTCTGTACCGATACGGCCGAGGCGCTCGACTGTGAATTCGGCAGCTATAAAGTAACCGGCAGCTGGTCACGCGACACCCGTAATCGCACCATATTCCCGACAGAGGGGGGAGTGCTTAGTTTTAGCTCTGAAGTGGCCGTTGGTGGGGCCGCGGGTCTGGGCGAAGAGTTCCGCGAGGCACCGCAGTTCTACAAATTACGCATGAACAAAAAGCACTATCTTAAATTGAGCGATTGGCTGACCTTTGGCTTTAAAGGTGAAGCGGCCTACGCCAATGTTTATGGTGATAGTACGGTGCTTGCCCCCTATGAGCGTTTCTATGCAGGCGGCATTCGTACCCTGCGGGGCTATCAGACCAACCGCCTCTTCTCCACCCCCGGCACACTCGATAACTATGGTCTGCCGCTAGGTGGTAACGCGCGTCTGCTGGGTAGTGCGGAGCTTGTGCTGCCTCCACCCTTCGATCTGGAGAGTAAGTCGATGCGATTTACAGCCTTTATCGATGCGGGTAATGTGTATAATACGAACGAGGCGGTAGACTTTGATCAGCTGCGTCTGACCTATGGTATGGCCTTGAACTGGATCACACCTGTCGGGCCACTCGTCTTCAGTTACGGTTGGCCGATTAACGCTAAGGACGGAGACCGTCTGGAGAGCTTTCAGTTTAGCCTCGGCATGATGTAAGGCTGTTACATGCGGATTGGTACATAATGAGAAGAATATTTGTCTTAAGCACACTGATTTTTGCCATCGGCACCAGCGTTTCTGCTGTGGCAGCTGAGGCTCTGCGTACCGCTTTTGTCAATATCCCGCAAATTCTCGAACAGGCACCGCAGGCCGATGCGGTACGTGAGACCCTTAATCAGGAGTTTGCTGCGCGCGATGTCGACCTTGCCGCCGGTGATAAGAAACTCGCCCTGCTCAAGCAGCGACTAGATCGCGATGGTGCCGGCATGGAGGAGGAGGAGCGTCGCAAGTTAGAGCGCGAACTACTGACTCAGGAGCGTGAGATGAAGCGCAGCCATGAGGAGTACAGCGAGGATCGCAACATCCGCAAGAATGAAGAGCTGGGAAAGATGCAGCGTGAGATTCGTCTCTCTATCGTTACCCTGGCCAAAGAGCTGGCGTATGATCTGGTGCTGGAGAGCGGTGTTATGTATGCCAGTGATCGTGTCGATATTACCGGTCTGGTGATTACCCGCCTGAAGCAGGACTTTGGCGATAACAGCAACGACACGAAATAGTCACGTGGAATATACACTCGGTGAGATTGCGCAACGCATCGGTGCCCGCCTTGAGGGCGATGCGACCTTGCGGGTCACGGGTGTCAGCTCACTGGAGTCAGCACGGCCCGATACGATCTGTTTTATTACCCATTCACGTTATTACAAGCACCTGAACAATAGCTGTGCGGCCGCGGTTATTCTGCGTCAGGAGGACCTGTCACACTGCCCGGTTGCCGCCCTGGTCTGTGATAACCCCTACGCCACATACGCACGTCTTACCGCCCTGTTTGCCCCGTCGGTTGACGATGCCGAAGCGATACACCCTTCTGCCGTGATCCACCCGACAGCCACCCTTGGCGATGGGGTAACAGTTGGCGCTCAAACGGTAATTGGTGCCAGAGTGAAGATTGGTGCAGGCAGTTGTCTCTACCCCAATGTCACCATTTATCACGACTGCGAGATAGGCCGTAATGCCAATATTCATAGCGGTGCGGTGATTGGTTCTGACGGTTTTGGTTTTGCCAACGAGGCGGGGCGCTGGATCAAGATCCACCAGCTGGGGCGTGTCGTGCTGGGCGATGATGTTGAGGTCGGTGCCAACACCAGTATTGACCGTGGTGCGATTGAGGATACGGTGATCGGTAATAATGTGATTATCGACAATCAGGTGCAGGTTGCTCACAACGTGCGTATTGGCGATCATACGGCTATTGCCGGTTGTGTCGGCATCGCCGGGAGTGCGGTGATCGGCAAGCACTGTGCCCTCGGTGGTGGTGTCGGTATTCTCGGTCATTTAGATATTGTTGATGGGGTCACGGTGACGGCGATGTCGTTGGTCACCAACTCGATTAAACAGCCCGGTGTCTACTCCGCGGGCACTCCACTGGAGCCCAAGGCACAGTGGCAAAAGAATTATGTTCGTTTTAAACAGCTGGACGACATGTCGCGCCGCATCAGGGCGTTGGAAAAACAGTTAAAGCAGCCAACAGAAGAAGGTTAAAGACTTTGAGCGCAATGGATATTCAGGAGATTCTCGAGCATCTCCCACATCGTTACCCTTTTCTTTTAGTCGATCGCGTACTGGAGTGTGAGCCGGGCAAACGCCTGGTGGCGGTCAAGAACGTTTCGGTCAATGAGCCGATGTTTACCGGCCACTTCCCTGAGCGTCCCATTTTTCCGGGGGTGCTGATCATGGAGGCACTGGCCCAGGCCACCGGTATTCTCGCCTTTCGTACTACCGGAAAAAAACCCGATGGCACTTCTCTCTACTACTTTGCCGGTATTGATAAATGCCGTTTTAAGCAGCCGGTGGTACCGGGTGATCAGATGATTTTGGAAGTGGATGTCATAAAGGAGAAACGCGGGATCTGGAAATTCAATGCCGTTGCCAAGGTAGACGATAAGGTCGTTGCCAGTGCTGAACTGATGTGCGCTGAACAGGCGATCAAATGACAGCAATCCATCCCACAGCCATTATCGACCCCAGTGCCGAAATCGGAAGCGGGGTAGAGATCGGTCCTTATAGTGTGATTGGCCCTGATGTGGTGATTGGCGATGACTGCTGGATTGGCCCGCATGTGGTGATCAACGGGCCGACCACCCTGGGCCGTGAGAACAGGATCTTTCAATTCGCCTCAGTGGGCGAGATGCCGCAGGACCTGAAGTTCGCGGGTGAAGAGACGCGCCTGGAGATAGGTGATCGCAATACCGTGCGCGAATTTGCCACCATTAATCGTGGCACCGGCGTCGGGGGCAGCGTTACCCGCATCGGTAACGATAACCTGCTGATGGCCTATATTCACATTGCTCACGACTGTATCGTTGGCAACCACGTGATCCTCTCCAATAATGCCTCGCTGGCAGGTCATGTCACGGTGGCAGACCATGCGATCCTCGGCGGCTTCACGCTGGTACACCAGTTCTGTGCCATTGGTGAACATGTATTTGCGGGTATGGGTTCGGCAATTGCCAAGGACGTGCCGCCCTATCTTATCGTTACGGGTGCCCCGGCGGCTCCGCATGGCCTGAATAAGGTTGGCTTGAAACGCCGTGGCTATAGTGATGAGCAGTTACGTGGACTGTCGCGTGCCTACAAGCTGCTCTATCGCCAGGGGCTTAGCCTTGATGAGGCGAAGAGCCAACTGCAAAAGATGGCTGAAGAGAGCGAAGAGATTCAAAAGTTCTATGATTTTCTACTGCAGAGTACACGCAGCATCATTCGCTGAATAATCACATCACAGTCGAATTAAAAAGCCGGAATTATTTCCGGCTTTTTATTTGAGGTTGGTGTTAACAGACTTCATCGAGCATTTTCAGTGTCAGCTGGGCAATATTCTCTGAGGCCCCGCTAGCCCCCAGTTTTTCTCGAATCTTGCCCATGCGTTCGCGCATGGTGCTGGCACGACTCGGATCCTGTAGCAGAGCCAGCGTTTCGCGGGTTATGTTCTCCACGGTCGCCTCTTTTTGAATCAGCTCAGGGGCGATGCGTTCACCGGCAACAATATTGCACAGTGCAATATGATCGAGTTTTACCAGACGTGAAAATATATGATAGCTCAGTGGAGCCAGCTTGTAGGTCACGACCAGTGGCACCTGCATTAAACCGATTTCCAGCGTAGCGGTGCCGGAGGCGCTGATGATGGTGTCGCAGCCACGCATTACATCGTAGGGACGACCACTGATCAGTTTGATCGCGAGTCCACTGGCATCGATAGAAGGCTGCAGCAGTTCCTCCGCAAGGGTGGAGGCGCGCGGCATCAGGAACTGGAGATCGGGTATTGCGGCCTTAATACGTTCAGCACTTTGCAGCATCAGTGGCAGCAGGCGACTGACTTCGCTACGGCGGCTGCCGGGGAACAGTCCGAGTACCGGGCGTGCGGGATCAAGTCCCAGTTCGTTGAGAACGGTTTCGCGTGTGTAGTCGCTCTTCACCTCATCGACCAGCGGGTGGCCGACAAACTCTACCGGTACACCTACCGTGTCGTAACAGGCGGTCTCGAAGGGAAACACAACCGCCATCATATCGACCAGCTTTTTGATCTTGAAGACGCGCTTTTTCTTCCACGCCCAGACCTGCGGGCTGATGTAGTAGAGCACCTTAATGCCAAGCTCTTTCGCGGTCTCGGCGAGACGCAGGTTAAAGCCGGGGTAGTCGACAAGGATCAGGAGATCGGGACGATGGGTTCGCAGCTCATCACGCATGCGCTCCAGCACCCCTTTAAGAAAGCGGTAGTTGACCAGCACCTCGACCAGCCCCATCACCGCCATCTCGGCGGTATCGACCAGCGTCTCGACTCCGGCGGCGCGCATCTTCTCGCCGCCGATACCGCGGAAGCTGACATCGGGGTTGATCCTGTGCAGCTCCTCGACCAGGCGTGCTGCGTGGTGATCGCCGGAGGCCTCGCCGGCGATGATCATGACGCGTTTCGGATCAGCCAACCACGACACCACGGATCACGTCGAGGATCTCATCAACCTGCTCATCGGCAAGCTCGGGGAAGATCGGCAGCGACATCACGCGTGAGGCGACCTCCTCGGTAACCGGCAGGGTCTGGCCCTTGCAGCTCTCGGCAAAGACCTCCTGCTGGTGCAGCGGCACCGGGTAGTAGACGGCACAGCCGATCTCCTTCTCGCGCAGTGCCGCCATGATGGCATCGCGCTGGTCAGTGAGCAGGGCGTACTGGTGATAGACGTGCTTACCAATGCCGTCTTCGTGCGGCGGGGTGATGCCCATCTCGGCCAGTGCCTTGCTGTAACGATGGCCAACGCGACGGCGACCGTCGTTGTACTGGTCGATACGCTTGAGCTTGGCACGCAATACCACGGCCTGTAGCTCGTCGAGGCGGGAGTTAAAGCCGAGCTCCGAGTGGTAATACTGTTTCCAGCTGCCGTGGTTGCGCAGCACCCGCAGGTGCTCGGCGATCTTCTGATCGTTGGTGGTGATGAGACCGCCGTCACCGAAGCAGCCGAGGTTCTTGCTGGGGAAGAAACTGAAGGCACCCACATCACCCATACTGCCTGTCTGTTTGCCATTGATGTCGGCACCGAAGGACTGGGCACAGTCCTCAACGATCTTCAGGTTATGTTGCTCGGCCAGGGCGAGCAGGGCACCCATATCGGCGGGCTGACCGAAGAGGTGAACCGGGATGATCGCCTTGGTCTTGTCGGTGATCGCGGCGGCTACCTGCTCGGGGTCGATGTTAAAGGTCTTCGGGTCGATATCGACAAACACCGGCGTGGCACCGACGTAGAGGATTGCCTCGGCGGTCGCAATAAATGTGAAGGGGGTGGTGATCACCTCATCACCCCCGCCGATACCGGCGGCGATCAGGCCCAGGTGCAGGGCATCGGTGCCGGAGGCACAGCCGACGGCCTGCTTTACGCCCAGATAGGCCGCGGCCTCTTCCTCAAAGGCGCGCACATTTGGCCCGAGGATAAACTGGGTCGCCTCCAGGGCGGCCAGCATGCCGCTGTCGATCTCATCTTTAATCGCCAGGTACTGGCCCTTCAGGTTCACCATTGGGATCATTGTCTCTCTCCTGGAAAGTCTTAGGAATTCTTGTTCAGCAGTTCGCTGATGCGGATCGCGGTATCGAGTGCCTGCCGCCCATCTTCACCGGTTACCGGTGGCGCGCTGTGGCTGGCAATGGCATTCAAAAAGGCCTCGGCCTCAGCAAGGATAGCGTCGGAGTTATCGAAGATCGACTCCTCGGAAATGATCTCGGGAATACCGGGGAACATCTCCTTTTCGCCCTTGCGGTGCATGCTGAGGATCTTGTCCTGAAAGTCGATGGAAATGTAGGCCTCGGGCTGGAAAATGCGCATCTTGCGCTGCGGTTTCATGCTGACACGGCTGGCGGTAACGTTGGCAACGCAACCACTCTCGAAGGTAATACGCACGTTGGCAATATCGTGCTCGTCAGTCAGTACCGAGACACCGTTGGCATCAATGTGGGCGATCGGTGAGCGCACCAGGTTCTGGATGATGTCAATGTCGTGAATCATCAGATCCAGCACTACGTTAACGTCGGCACCACGCGGGTTAAACGGGGCGAGGCGGTGCGACTCGATAAACTGCGGTTGGGTAAGCACCGGTTGCAGGGCCAGCACCGCGGAGTTGAAGCGCTCCAGGTGACCGATCTGCAGCACCAGATCTTTCTCTTTGGCGATGGCGATCAGTTCATCAGCCTCGGCCACGGTGACGGTCATCGGCTTTTCCAGTAGCACATGGATGCCGTTCTCCAGACACTCCTTCGCCACCTGATAGTGGAGCTGGGTGGGGACCACGATGCTCACCGCATCGACCTTGCCGAACAGCTCGCGGTAGTCACCAAATGCCTCGGTGTGGCACTCCTCGGCGACGCGTTGGGCGTTCTCGGCATTGGCGTCGGCCACGCCTACCAGTTCGGCGTTGTCGAGGGCGGCATACTTCTGGGCATGGAAGCGGCCAAGATAGCCGACACCGATAACAGCGGTTTTTAACGGGGAGCTCACGATAGCAGTCCTGAAAAATAGCGGGAAATAGCCGCGCATAGTCGCACTTAATAGGTGGAAAATCAAACAGTTAATGTTGTGGCAGGGACGTGAACAGGGTAGAGTTCGCAGCATAGTGAAACGCCCGTTTGAGGCGTATTAAAAAATAAAATGAATTAGCCAAAGGGACCGACCATGGCCACGCGAAATCTCTCCATTATGTTTACCGACATCAAGGGCTTCACCCTGCGCACCTCGGCCTCCAGCCGGGAGGCGATGAAGGCGCTGCTGGCGCAGCACGAGCGCCTGCTGCTGCCGGTGTTCAGCCACTTTGCGGGCACCGTGGTCAAGACTATCGGCGACGCCTTCCTGGTGTATTTCGAAAGTCCTACCGATGCGGTGCTGTGTGGCGTTACCATTCAGGAGGTGTTGCGCCAGTTCAATGAGGGCAAGGAGGAGGAGCAGCGGCTGGAGGTCCGTGTCGCCATCAATGTCGGTGAGGTGGAGCTGATGGAGAATGACGTAATGGGCGATGCGGTGAATATCGCCGCCCGCCTTGAGGGGGTGACCGAGGCCGGTGAGGTGTGGTTTACCGACGCGGTCTATCAGACCATGAACCGCTCCGAGGCCCCCTCAGCCGAGGTAGGGGAGCGGGTGTTCAAGGGCATTCCCCAGCCGATCCGCGTCTACAGGGTAATTCAGGAGGCGGGCTCCGAGCTGTCACAACACCTGGCCGAGGCGGTAAGTCTGAGTGACGGCGTGCCGCAGCTTGCGGGTATCCGGCATGAGGCTGCGGCCCCGGTGACGGGCAAAGTCTCACGCTGTCTGCGTACCGCACTGGCCTCCATGACGGTGCTGATGCTCTCGGCGCTGGTGGTCTACCTGATGCCCTCCACAGAGGAGATGGCGCTGGAGAAGGTGCAGACACTACTGGCCGAGGGGAACCCCGCCGATGCCCTGGTGATCGCCGACAAGGTATTACACGCTGATCCCGACAGCAGGGAGTTAAAGGCTGCCGCCATCGCTGCCGCCAGCGCTCAGCTTGATAAGCTGGTGGCGATGGGCGACATCAAGGCGGCACAGGGGTGGCTGCATCGCCAGCTGGAGGTGAAACCCTACCTCGAGCCGCTGCGTACCGAGCTCATGAAGCTGGATGCGCGTGACACTGCCAACACGCTGCTCAATGAGTCGCGCTACGCCGATGAGGAGTTTCCTGAGCCTGTCGAGCAGTTCCTCAGCCACTACGCCGGGAGTGCCGAGGCCCCTTACTACATCCTCTCCCTGCTGGAGGAGAGAAAACTCTTTCGTACCACCCGTCTGTGGCTGATGCGCACGGCACTGGAGCGCGGCTATAGCCCCGATGAGCGGATCTACCGCTTCCACATCGCACAGATGGAGCAGGGGCATATTAACTACGGGCTGTTTGAGTCGATACGTGAAATTCTGTTGCAGTATTATCCTGAGCAGAGCAGGGCGTGGGCCACCGCGGCGCTGGAGGGGGGCAATGTCATGGCCTTTATGAACGGCTGGGCGATGCTCAAGGAGAGCGGCGCGGCGCAGCTGGGAGACCCCTACTATCAGGGGCTGAACCGCCTCATCAACACCGTCGATGTGCGGCGTCTGGAGCAGAGCCGGCGCGTACTCTCCGAGCAGAGCGATGCCTCGCGCCGTACCCAGGTGCTCGCCTTCCTCAGTGAACTGGTCGAGACCTTTCCCAAGTTTATTAATAGCACCGTGTTACGGGATGAAATTACGCGTTTTCGTAATGGCCTGAAACAGGCCTGGGCGCAGTAAATTTGTTAGATAAAAAGACGAACCATTATGCAATCCAGTTTTGAGTTTGATGCGACGACACCGCTGGTGTGTGGTGTCGATGAGGTAGGGCGCGGTCCGCTGGCCGGGGCGGTGGTGACCGCCGCGGTGATCCTCGACCCCCGCAATCCCATTGAAGGTCTGGCCGACTCCAAGGCGATTAGCGAGAAAAAACGCGAGGCCCTGTTTGATGAGATTAAAGAAAAAGCACTGGCCTGGGCCATCGGTCGTTGCGAGGTCGAGGAGATCGATGAGATGAATATCCTGCAGGCGACAATGACCGCAATGCAGCGCGCAGTGGCGGGGCTGTCGCCACAGCCCGGGCACGCGATGATCGACGGCAACCGCTGCCCCGATCTGCCATGTAGTTGCGAATTTGTGATCAAGGGTGATGGCAAGATCCCGGCGATCAGTGCCGCCTCGATTATCGCCAAGGTGACCCGCGACCGTGAGATGGTGGAACTGGATAAACAGTATCCGGGCTACGGCCTGGCCGGCCACAAAGGCTATCCCACCAAGGCGCACATCGCCGCCCTGCATGAGCTGGGGGTGACGCCGATCCATCGCCGCTCTTTTGGGCCGGTGAGAAAGGTGCTTGAGGGGAAATAGACTCAAGCTCTTCTACACCGCCTTGCTGCCACCCGCAGGGCTTTATCGACCACATCATCGACGCCGCCCACTACCACGGCCACCCCCCAAGGATGAACCGCTAAAGTATCAGCGATGCGTGGGAGAATTACTTTGTTGATATGTGAGGCATGCCCCATCCGTCACTCGGCCGGTATCGCCAGAAAGACAACTGCCAGTAAGATCACCGACAGTGTCATAAACATCAGGCGCATCCATAGTGTCATGCGTTTACCGGGGATGCAGTCGCTGTAACAGAAGTTCAGGGCCAGCAGCGTTTGCAGGAAGTAGTAGGTGGCAAAGGCCTGGGAGGCGATGGTGATGATGTGCAGCAGGTCCACCCACCACACCAGGAAGATGGCGCAGAGCGATACCCCCACATAGCCGATTTCTGTAGAAAAGCGGCTGCCGGTATTTTGATTTAACAGCCCGCCCGCGCCGCCGGTGTCGGCGACGGCCGCGCTGAACTGGCTCATGATGGCAGCACCAATCAACATAATGGGCAGCACCACCGCCACCAGTCCGGTTACCTCGACGATGCTGGAGAGTTTCACATGGATGAGGTCGATGTGCTGTACTACCGGTAACAGTGCCACCACCGCCAGTACGTAGAGGATGCCCGAGATTATCTGTGCCCGGCGCATCGTCATCACACGCACCTCGGCGGTGTATTTTTCACCGAGAAAGCGCGAGGTCTCAAAGCCCTGCACCACCAGCAGGGCTCCTGCCATGATCCGCAGTTGCGTCGTCCACTCCCTTTCATGGTAATGAAAATTGAGGGTCTCCGTGGAGGCCATGAAGTTCATGCCATAGATGAAAAGTCCCAGTAACAGGGCACCGACGATGGCCAGCTGGATGGTCATCGAGATGGCCTCCAGCTTCTCCAGCCCGCCCAGCCCCTTGATGTAACCGACGATGGCGATAAAGGCGATAATCACGGTCGTCATCGTTCGTTCACCGGCGAGGCTCTGTATCTCCATATAATTCAACAGAAATGAGGAGAGCAGCGACAGATAAAAAGCCACCGCGACCATGTAGGCCATACACAGGGCAATATTGCCAAGCAGTTCAATCTGCCGGGTAACCACACAGAGGCTTCCATCCAGCATGCGTGGTTCCACATGCTGGATATTAAAGCGGATCACGGTGCCGATAGAGTAGGCCAGCATCACAATGGCGATCACCGCAAGCGGTGACATGGGTCCTACCACGCTGGCCAGCAGCGGGGTCATGATGAGGAAGCCGCTACCGATGATCGAGGAGAGGGGGGTGAGCGTCGCCTTCCAGTTGTCACTCTTGCTTAATCGCGGGTGGCGGAGAAGGTAGATGACAATGATGGCGGCGAAAATGAGAAAACCGTTCAGGAGTAGATCTGATGCCATTCTTATATTCCCATTTTTTATATGCTTATCTTTTAATCATAGGTCAATTCAGGATTGAAAAGGAGATGGAATCTATGTCGCTGGTGGCCATGGTTTCCAGTTAATGAATACTTGCCTGGGGTTGGCTCACGCGCTCTGTTTTTCTTGTTTCGTCAGCCTTTAGTGCTCTACAGGCCGAGGGGGGATCTTAGGATCTCTTTGTGAGGAGGGTATAGCTCCCCCTGTCAAGTCTTGTCCTCCCCGGTAGAGCAGGTACACTTCCCCGCATGTCTCCCAACTTCATCCATCTTCGCGTCCACTCGGAATTTTCACTGGTCGACGGCCTGGTGCGGCTCAAGCCGCTGGTGGCGGCGGCGCGTGAGGCGGGGATGCCGGCGGTGGCGATCACCGATCAGAATAACCTCTTCGCCATGGTCAAGTTCTACACGGCGGCGCTGGGGGCGGGGATTAAGCCGATCATCGGTGTCGATATCTGGCTGGAGAACCTGGAGGATGCCAATAAGCCCTTCCGCATGGTGTTGTTGTGTAAGAACAATGACGGCTACAAGAACCTGGCGCGGCTGGTCTCCAAGGGCTACCAGCTCAATCAGCATCGCGGGGTGCCGATCATCAAGCGCGAGTGGCTGCGTGAGCAGAGCGGTGGCTTGATTGCGCTCTCCGGCGGCCGCGAGGGGGATGTTGGACAGGCGCTGCTGGCGGGCAACCGCGATGCGGCGGCGGCGCAGATCACCGAGTGGCTGCGGCTGTTTGCCGACAACTACTATCTGGAGTTGCAGCGCACCGGGCGCGAGGGGGAGGAGGAGTACCTCCATGCGGCGGTCGATATGGCCGCGGCGATGAACGTGCCGGTGGTGGCGACCAATGATGTGCGGTTCCTCAAGCAAGAGGATTTCGAGGCGCATGAGGTGCGGGTCTGCATCCATGACGGGCGGGCGCTGGATGACCCGCGCCGTGCCCATCTCTATTCTGAAGAGCAGTACCTGCGCAGCCCGGAGGAGATGGCCGAGCTGTTCGCCGACATCCCCGAGGCGCTGCAGAACACGGTGGAGATTGCCAAACGTTGCAGCCTGGAGCTGGAGCTTGGCACTTACTACCTGCCGAAAAGCCCGATCCCCGAGGGGCTGACCGAGGATGAGTACTTCCGTCAGGCCTCGCGCGAGGGGCTGGAGTACCGTCTGGGCACCCTGTTCGATGTGAATGCCCCCGATTTTGCCGAGCGCCGCAAGCCCTACGATGAGCGGCTGGAGATCGAACTCGGCGTTATCCTGCAGATGGGTTTTCCCGGCTACTTCCTTATCGTGGCCGACTTTATCAAGTGGGCCAAGAACAACGGCGTGCCGGTGGGGCCGGGGCGCGGCTCCGGCGCCGGTTCGCTGGTCGCCTATGCGCTACTGATCACCGACCTCGACCCGCTGGAATATGAGTTGCTGTTCGAGCGCTTCCTCAACCCCGAGCGGGTCTCGATGCCGGACTTCGATATCGATTTTTGCATGGAGGGGCGCGATCGGGTGATCGACTATGTGGCCGAGACCTATGGCCGCAATCAGGTCTCGCAGATCATCACCTACGGTACGTTGGCAGCCAAGGCGGTGGTGCGCGATGTGGGACGGGTGTTCGGTCACCCCTATGGCTTTGTCGATACCATCTCCAAGCTGATCCCCTTTGAGATCGGCATGACCCTGACCAAGGCGCTGGAGCAGGAGCCGGAGCTTAAGGACCGTTACGACCGTGACGAGGAGGTGACCCACCTCATCGATATGGGACTGAAGCTGGAGGGGATCACCCGCAACGCCGGTAAGCATGCGGGGGGGGTGGTGATCGCGCCCAGCGACCTCACCGACTTCTCGCCGCTCTACTGCGAAGAGGGCAGCCAGAGTATTGTTACCCAGTTCGATAAGAACGATGTGGAGTCGGTGGGCTTGGTGAAGTTCGACTTCCTCGGCCTGCGCACCCTTACCATTATCGACTGGGCGCTGGACAACGTCCGCCACACCATGTCGATGCGTGGCGAAGCCCCGAAGGATTGCCCGCAAATTGAATTCATACCGCTGGACGACCAGGCCTGCTTCGACACCCTGAAGGCGGCGCAGACTACCGCGGTATTCCAGCTCGAATCACGGGGCATGAAGGACCTCATCACCCGCCTGCAGCCCGACTGCTTTGAGGACATCATCGCGCTGGTGGCGTTGTTCCGTCCCGGTCCGTTGCAGTCGGGGATGGTGGATAACTTCATTAACCGCAAGCACGGGCGTGAGAAGGTGAGCTACCCGGATGCCCAGTGGCAGCATGAGTCACTGCAGCCGATCCTCGAACCCACCTACGGCATCATCCTCTATCAGGAGCAGGTGATGCAGATCGCCCAGGTGCTCTCCGGTTATACCCTGGGTGGTGCGGATATGTTGCGCCGCGCCATGGGTAAGAAGAAGCCCGAGGAGATGGCCAAGCAGCGTTCGGCGTTTGAGGAGGGGGCGAAGAACAACGGCATCGACGGTGAACTGGCGATTAAGATCTTCGACCTGGTGGAGAAGTTCGCCGGTTACGGTTTTAACAAGTCGCACTCCGCCGCCTATGCCCTGGTCTCCTACCAGACCCTGTGGCTGAAGACCCACTATCCGGCGGAGTTTATGGCCGCGGTGCTCTCGGCCGATATGGACAACACCGACAAGGTGGTAACCCTGATCGAGGAGTGCAATGAGATGGGGCTCAAGGTGGTGCCCCCTTCGGTTAACAACAGCGCCTACAAGTTCACCGTCGATGAGACCGGTGCGGTGGTTTACGGCCTGGGTGCCATCAAGGGGGTCGGTGAGGGGGCGATTGAGGGCATCGTTAATGAATTGAAGGAGAATGGTCCATTTAAAGACCTGTTCGACTTCTGCCGCCGCATCGATACCCGCAAGGCCAACCGGCGAGTGCAGGAGTCGCTGGTTCGCGCCGGGGCGCTGGACAAGCTCGGCCCCAATCGTGCCACCCTGATGGCGGCTCTGCCGCAGGCGCTGAAGATGGCCGATCAGGACTCGAAGAACCGTGATGCGGGGATGAGTGACCTCTTCGGCTTTGATAGCGACGTGCTGCAGGAGAGCCCTACCAGCTATGAAGAGGTGCCGGAGTGGGAGGAGGAACTCCGCCTGATCGGTGAGAAGGAGACCCTGGGGCTCTACCTCACCGGTCACCCGATCAACCGCTACCTGCCGGAGCTCTCCACCTTTACCTCCTGCCGCATCGCCGACCTGAGCGAGGGCAAGGCGAAGACGGTGACCATCGCCGGTCTGATCATTGGCATCCGCACCCGACCGACGAAGAAGGGCGACAAGATCGCCTTCGTCACCATTGATGACCGCTCGGGCCGCATCGACGTCAATTTCTTCACCAAGGAGTACGCCCGCTTCCACGAGCTGCTGGGCAAGGATCGCATCATCGTCTGCAGTGGAGAGGTCAGGCACGACGATTACGCGGGCGGACTGGTGATGGGGGTGCAGGATGCCTACGATATGGAACGGGCACGTGAGGTCTATGCCAAGTATCTGCACCTGAAATTGCCGCAACAGCAGGCGCTGAACGGCTTTGTCACAGAGCTAGAGCGGGTGCTGTCACCCTTCCGTGAGGGGGGAACTCCGATCCTGCTCGACTACTACAATGAGCAGGGCAAGGCGCGGGTGGTGCTGGGTGAGCAGTGGCGGGTGCGTCCCAGCGATGAGCTGTTAAGCCGCCTGCGCCAGCTGCTGGGCGAGGAGCAGGTGGCGCTGAAATACCGTTAGTGTCTCCAAACTGTGACCAATTGGGCGCGACAACTTGTCAAACTGTCGCTTATAATGTTGAAATTATTTAAGAATCAGAACGAAGCGTCGGACAACTTTAAAATATGAATCTCAATTTTCTTGAATTCGAACAACCCATCGCCGAACTTGAGGCGAAGATCGAAGAACTGCGCTATGTCGGCGATGATGCCGAGATCAATATCGGCGAGGAGATCGAACGCCTGCAGGCCAAGAGCAAGGCTCTGACCGAGTCGATCTTCTCCAGCCTCAACGCCTGGCAGATCTCACAGCTGGCACGCCATCCGCAGCGCCCCTATACCCTGGATTACATCGAGCGCCTGTTCAGCGACTTTGAAGAGCTGCACGGCGACCGCGCCTATGCCGATGATGCCGCCATCGTCGGCGGTATCGCCCGCCTCAACGACAAGCCGGTGATGGTGATCGGCCAGCAGAAGGGGCGTGATACCAAGGAGAAGGTGATTCGCAACTTTGGCATGCCACGCCCCGAGGGCTATCGTAAGGCGTTGCGCCTGATGGAGATGGCCGAGCGTTTCAAGATGCCCATCGTTACCTTCATCGACACCCCCGGTGCCTACCCCGGTGTCGGTGCCGAGGAGCGCGGTCAGTCCGAGGCTATCGCTCGCAACCTGCTGGTGATGTCCAAACTGAAGACCCCCATCGTCTGCACCGTGATCGGTGAGGGCGGTTCCGGTGGTGCGCTGGCCATCGGCGTGGGGGATCGCGTCAATATGCTGCAATACGGCACCTACTCGGTGATCTCCCCCGAGGGCTGCGCCTCCATTCTGTGGAAGAGCGCCGAGAAGGCCTCTGATGCTGCCGAGGCGCTGGGCATCACCTCCGAGCGTCTGAAGGAGCTGGGTCTTATCGACACCATCATCGCCGAGCCGCTGGGCGGTGCCCATCGTGACCTCGATGCGGTGGCCGACAACGTTAAGGCGGCGCTGGCCGCCGACCTTGAAGAGCTTGGCCGACTCGATATGGAGGAGCTGCTGGCGCAACGCTACCAGCGCCTGATGTCGTTTGGGAACTACGAAGAGAAGTAGTTACTTCTCCCGTGACCAGGACTTTTTACCCCGAACAACTCCTTCCCATCCTGCAACGTCTACCTGAGGCACGGCGTTACTGGATCGCCTTTAGCGGCGGTCTGGATTCCAGCGTGTTGCTGCACGCCCTGTCACAGCTTGGCGATCAACTCTCTACCCCCCTCTCTGTGATCCATGTGGATCACGGTCTCTCCGCCCATTCTGCGGCCTGGTCGGCGCAGTGTCGCCAGCAGTGTCAGGCGCTGGGTATTGAACTCAGTGAAATCAAGGTCGAGGTCGATAGCCGTGGTCGCGGTATCGAGGCGGCAGCCCGCGAGGCCCGCTACGCCGCCTTTGCCGAGGTGGTGGGGGAGGGGGAGATGCTGCTCACCGCCCATCATCAGGACGATCAGGCCGAGACCCTGGTGCTGCAGCTACTGCGCGGTGGCGCGGTGCGCGGGCTGGCGGCGATGCCGCTGTCCCGCCCCTTTGCTGCCGGTTGGCTGGGACGCCCTCTGCTGGGTTATGGCCGTGAGGCATTACAGGCCTATGCCGAGGCGCAGGGGCTGGCGTGGATCGATGACCCGAGTAACTTCGATACCACCCTGGAGCGCAACTTCCTGCGGCATGAACTGCTGCCGATGCTGGAGCAGCGTCGTGGCGGCACAAAGCAACTGCTTGCCCGTAGCGCCGGCCACTTTGCCGAGTCGGCGGAGCTGCTGGATGAGCTGGCGCGGCAGGATCTGGCAGGGGTGGTCGTGGCGGGGGAGGTGGTCCTATCGATTGGCGCACTACAGGCACTCCCCGTGGCACGTCAGCGCAACCTGCTGCGCTACTGGCTACGCCGCCTTGGCCTGCCGGTGGCCGACAGTCGCAACCTGCAACGCATTCTCGATGAGGTGTTACCCTCCGCGGTCGACGCCATGCCGCTGGTTTGCTGGCATGGCGCGGAGGTGCGCCGCTATCGTGATAGTCTCTATGCCATGTCGCCGCTGCCAGCTGTACCGGGTGAGCGGCCTCCACTGCCATGGAGCGGCGAGACGTTGATGGTGTTACCCGCTGGTCTGGGTGAGCTGCGGAAGCGACGCCTTGTTGGCAAGGGGCTGCGCGAGGAGTTGCTCTCCTCGGCTGAGGTAACCATCGGCTGGCGTCGTGGCGGTGAGGCCATGGCGTTAGCGGGGCGTAGCGGTCACCATGCGTTGAAAAAACTCTACCAGGAGGCCGCCATTCCGCCGTGGGAGCGGGGACGCCGGCCGTTACTTTTCATTGATGGGCAACTGGCACAGGTGGCCGGTCTGTGGAGCGATAGTCGCTTCGCCGGTGGGGAGAATGAGCAGGGAATTCTCTTTGAGTGGTCTCTGACCATTGAAATGACGGGCGAAAACAACGACAATTAGCGGGGCTCAACGCCAAAAGTTTTTTTCTTTTATCTCAGCTTGTTAGCGGCTCTCATGACGAAGTATATCTTTATTACCGGTGGTGTTGTCTCCTCTCTTGGCAAGGGCATCGCTTCCGCCTCTCTGGCGGCCATCCTCGAGAGCCGTGGCCTTAAAGTCACCCTGCTCAAACTGGACCCCTATATCAACGTTGACCCGGGCACCATGAGCCCGTTTCAACATGGCGAGGTCTATGTCACCGAAGACGGTGCCGAAACCGACCTCGACCTGGGACACTACGAGCGTTTCGTGCGCACCACCATGACCCAGCGCAATAACTTCACCTCCGGGCGTATCTACGAGCGGGTGATCCGCAAGGAGCGCCGTGGTGATTATCTGGGTGGCACGGTGCAGGTGATCCCGCACATTACCGATGAAATCAAAAAATCGGTGAAGGCCGGGGCCGACGGCTTCGATGTGGCGATGGTGGAGATCGGCGGCACCGTCGGTGATATCGAGTCGCTGCCTTTCCTCGAGGCGATCCGCCAGATGGGGGTCGAGGAGGGACGTGATAACGTGCTCTTTATGCACCTCACCCTGCTGCCGTGGATCCCTACCGCCGGTGAACTGAAGACCAAGCCGACCCAGCACTCGGTAAAAGAGCTGCGCTCCATCGGTATCCAGCCCGATGTGTTGATCTGCCGCGCCGACCGTCCGGTGCCTGAGAGTGAGAAGCGCAAGATCGCCCTCTTTACCAACGTCGAGGAGCGTGCAGTTATCTCCGCCATTGATGTCGATACCATCTACCGTATTCCCGGCGAACTGCACAAGCAGGATCTCGATCAGATCGTGATCGACAAGCTGCGTATCGATGCGAAACCGGCTGACCTTTCAGAATGGGATGCCGTTATTGAGGCGATGCAGAATCCTTCCGGTGATGTGACCATTGCCATGGTCGGCAAGTATGTGGATCTGACAGAGGCCTACAAATCACTCTCCGAGTCACTGATCCACGCCGGTATCCAGACCCGCACCAAGGTGAAGATCGTTTATATTGACTCCGAGGAGATTGAGAGGCAAGGCACCGAGCAGCTCAAGGGGATGGACGCTATTCTCGTTCCCGGCGGTTTTGGCGAGCGCGGTGTAGAGGGCAAGATCGCCACCGTGCGCTATGCCCGCGAGAACAAGGTGCCCTATCTGGGTATCTGTCTTGGCATGCAGGTCGCCGTGATCGAGTATGCCCGTCATATGGCCGGGCTGGATGGCGCGCACAGTACGGAGTTCAAGCTGGATGCGCCGCATCCGGTGATCGGTCTTATTACCGAGTGGAAGAATGCCGATGGCAGCGTGGAGAAACGCGGTGAAGATTCAGACCTTGGTGGCACCATGCGTCTCGGTGGTCAGACCTGTCACCTCGCTGAGGGCAGCCGTGCTCGCGAAATTTATGGCAATGACTCTATCGTGGAGCGCCATCGTCACCGTTACGAATTCAACAACAACTACCTCGAGCGGTTGAGCGAGGCGGGACTGGTCTTCTCCGGTCTGTCCGAGGACCGGAGCCTGGTTGAGGTGGTCGAACTGCCCGACCACCCCTGGTTTATTGCCTGTCAGTTCCACCCGGAGTTTACCTCCAACCCGCGTGACGGTCATCCATTGTTCAGCGGTTTTGTCGCCGCGGCGCGTCAGCATAAGGAATCATAAATTCAATGCAACTGTGTGACTTTGAGGTTGGACTGGATCAGCCACTGTTTCTCATCGCCGGTCCCTGTGTTATCGAGAGTGAGCAGCTTGCCCTCGATACCGCCGGTGAATTGAAGGCGATCTGTGGCGAGCTGGGTATCCCCTTCATCTATAAATCCTCCTTCGACAAGGCCAACCGCACCTCGACCAGCAGCTATCGCGGTCCTGGCATGGAGCAGGGGCTGAAGATCCTGGAGAAGGTGAAGCAGCAGATTGGTGTGCCGGTGTTGACCGACATTCATGAGGATACGCCGCTGGGCGAGGTGGCCTCGGTGGTCGATGTATTGCAGACCCCCGCCTTTCTCTGCCGCCAGACTAATTTTATTCAGGATGTAGCGCGACAGGGGCTACCGGTAAATATCAAAAAGGGACAGTTTCTGGCCCCCTGGGATATGGTCAACGTGGTGGAGAAGGCGCGTGCCGTCGGTAATCAGCAGATCATGGTCTGCGAGCGCGGCGTCTCTTTCGGCTACAACACCCTGGTGAGCGACATGCGCGGTCTGGCACAGATGCGCGAGACCGGCGCACCGGTTGTTTTCGATGCCACCCATTCGGTACAGCAGCCCGGTGGTCTCGGCGGTAAGTCGGGCGGGCAGCGCGAGTTTGTACCGGTGCTGGCGCGCGCGGCGATTGCCAGTGGCATCGCCGGTCTCTTTATGGAGACCCACCCGAGCCCCGATCAGGGACTCTCCGATGGCCCCAATATGTGGCCACTGGGACGGATTAAAGAATTACTGACCACTCTCAAGGCGCTTGATGATGTGGTCAAGCAGCAAGGTTTTATTGAGCAGACTCTGCTTAAGTAAATGTGTTTAACGAAAATAGTCGAGTAGTGGAATAACAATGAGCGAGAACAAGACCCAAATCGTAAACGTACGTGCCCGTGAAATTATTGATTCACGCGGTAACCCCACGGTAGAAGCCGATGTGATCCTCGGCGGCGGCGCCTTTGGTCGTGCCGCCGTGCCCTCCGGAGCCTCTACCGGTTCACGTGAGGCGATTGAGCTGCGTGACAATGATGCAGAGCGTTTTGGCGGCAAGGGCGTACTCGACGCCGTCACGAATGTGAACAGCAAGATTGCCCGTGCCCTTATCGGCACCGAGGCGAGCGACCAGGCTGCTGTTGACCAGATCATGATCGACCTCGATGGCACTGAGAACAAAAGCAATCTCGGCGCTAACGCCATGCTGGCCGTTTCCCTGGCCACCGCCAAGGCGGTTGCCACCGCCCATCAGCTGCCGCTCTACCGTTATCTTGGTGCGGGTAGCAAGCAGTACAGCCTGCCGGTGCCGATGATGAACATCATCAATGGTGGTGAGCACGCCGACAACAGTGTCGATCTGCAGGAGTTTATGATCGTGCCGGTAGGCGCTCCCAACATTAACGAAGCGATCCGTTGGGGTTCTGAAATTTTTCATGCCCTGAAAAAGGTACTGAGCGCCAAGGGCATGAATACCGCCGTGGGTGACGAGGGTGGTTTTGCCCCTGACCTCTCCTCTAACGAGGAAGCGATTCAGGTGATTCTGGAGGCGATTGAGGCCGCGGGCTACAAGGCTGGCGAAGAGATCATGATCGCCATCGATGCCGCCAGCTCCGAGTTCTATAAAGAAGGTAAGTACGTACTCGCTTCTGAAGACAAGGTAATGGACTCTGCCGAGTTCGTCGACTTCCTGGCTGACTGGGTTGAGAAGTATCCGATCATCTCCATCGAGGATGGCCTGGACGAGAGTGACTGGGATGGCTGGAAATTGCTGACCGAGAAGCTGGGTGATAAGGTACAGCTGGTGGGTGATGACCTCTTCGTCACCAACCCCAAGATCCTCCAGGAGGGCATCGATAAGGGCATCGGTAACTCCATCCTGATTAAGGTTAATCAGATCGGCACCCTTACTGAGACCCTGGCTGCCATCACCATGGCGCAGGAGGCGGGTTACACTGCGGTAGTCTCGCACCGTTCCGGTGAGACCGAGGACACCACCATCGCCGATATTGCCGTGGCGACCAATGCCGGGCAGATCAAGACCGGCTCCATGTCGCGCTCTGATCGCGTTGCCAAGTACAATCGTCTGCTGCGCATTGCCGAGGCGCTGGGTGATAAGGCGAGCTACCCCGGACTTGCGGCGTTTGCTCATTTGAAAGGGGAGTAATCGCTCATTACCCTTGAGCACAGGCCCGGTCAGCCACAGGTTGCCCGGGCCTGTTCGTTTATACGATGAAATGGTTAACCGGCATATTTCTGTTTCTGCTATTACTGCTGCAATACTCCTTGTGGTTCGGTAATGGCGGGCTGTTGCGCGTGTGGCAATTGAATCAGTCTGTTGAGATTCAGAAAACTGAAAACACCAGACTAAAAGAGCGTAATGAGGCTCTGGAGGCCGAGGTGCGCGACCTGAAAAAGGGACTTGAGGCGATTGAGGAGCGTGCCCGTACCGACCTAGGTATGATTAAGAAAGATGAGACCTTTTTTCAGGTGATCGAAGAGAAGTAATTACCCCATGACGAACGAGAAAAAATACTGGGCCGTGCTCCCGGCGGCGGGAGTCGGTAAGCGGATGAAGGCGGACCGCCCCAAACAGTATCTGAGGCTGGGCGAACGCACGGTACTGGAACAGACTATTTCAATCTTCAGTCAGCACCCACGTATTGCCGGTATTGTGGTGATTGTGACTAAAGGCGATCCCTACTGGGCAGGGTTACAACCTGAAACCTCTGTACCGCTCTATGTGGCCGACGGTGGTGCGGAGCGCTGCCACTCGGTGTTAAACGGTCTGGCGTTGTTGCAACAGCATGCCGCCGAAAATGACTGGGTACTGGTACACGATGCGGCGCGCCCCTGTCTGCGACAACAGGATATCGATCACCTTATTGCTGAGCTGGAGCAGGATGAGGTCGGCGGCATCCTCGCGGTGCCGGTACGCGACACCATGAAGCGTGGTGACGAATCCGGCCGTATCGCACATACCGAGGATCGCAACGGCATGTGGCATGCACTGACGCCGCAGATGTTTCCGCTGGGGCGCTTGCGCGAGTCACTACAACAGGCACTGGCCGATGGCTTTGAGGTGACCGATGAGGCCTCGGCGCTGGAGCACACAGGCCTGTCGCCAAAACTGGTCGAGGGACATGCGGACAATATCAAGATCACCCGCCCCGAAGACCTGGCCTTAGCCACCTTCTTTATGCAGCAGTTGCAGGAGTAAGCTGATGCGTATAGGACACGGTTACGACGTTCATGCCTTTACCGGGGGCGATCACATTATGCTCGGCGGTGTCACCATTTCCCACAGCCACGCCTTTGCCGCCCACTCCGATGGTGATGTGTTGATCCATGCGTTGTGTGATGCGCTGCTGGGTGCGGCGGCGCTGGGCGATATCGGTCGCCACTTTCCCGATACCGCGGCCGAGTTTGAAAATATCGACAGCCGTATTTTATTACGCCACGTCGTCGGCCTGTTGCAGCAGCAGGGTCTGCGACTGGGCAATGCGGATATGACGATCATTGCTCAGGCGCCAAAGCTTTCACCGCATATTGATGCGATGCGTATTAATCTGGCGGCGGATCTTCAGGTCGATACTTCACAGCTGAACGTCAAGGCGACCACCACCGAAAAGCTCGGCTTTGCCGGGCGTAAAGAGGGGATCGCTGCCCACGCTGTGGTGTTGTTGTTAGCCGATGGCTGAGCCACAACGCGACTATCGTTTTGACTGGGCCTATGCCAATGGTGAGCCCACATGTCACGGCACACTTCGCACCAGCCCCGAAGATTTTCAGGTCGATGAGATGCTGGGTTACGAGCCCGAGGGTCGCGGCCATCATGCCTTTTTACATATCCGCAAAATAAATACGAATACCGACTGGTTGGCAGGGCAGCTGGCGGCGCTTGCCGGTGTGACGATGAAAGAGGTCGGTTACGCTGGGCTTAAGGATCGCCACGCCGTTACCACCCAGTATTTCAGCGTCAATCTCTCGGGGCGTGATGAGCCCGACTGGACGCAACTCAATAGTGATGAGATAGAGGTACTGTCGGTCACACGTCATGGCAGAAAGTTGCAGCGTGGTGGCCTGCTCGCCAACCGGTTTGTGATCACGGTGCGTGAGCTGGAAGGTGACTGTACGGGCCTAGAGGAGCTGCTTCGGCGTATCGAGAGCGATGGGGTACCGAACTATTTTGGTGAGCAGCGCTTCGGGCGTGATGGCAGCAACCTGCACATGGCTGAAAAACTATTTAGCGGTGAGAGTGAGGAACGCGATCGCCACAAGCGCGGCCTCTACCTTTCGGCGGCGCGCTCCTGGTTATTTAATCGGGTGCTGTCGCAACGTGTTGCCGATGGTTCCTGGTTACAGGCGCTCCCCGGCGAGGCACTGATTCAACCGAGCAGTCGCAGTGCGCTCTCACTGCGGGTGATTAGCGATGAGATCCGCGGGCGTATTCAAAAGGGCTTTCTGCAACCCTCGGCCCCGCTGTGGGGCAGGGGTAGTACCACGGCGCTGGGTGAGGTGGCCGAGCTGGAGATGGATGCTCTGGCCGGTGAAGCGCTCTTTATGCAGGGGCTGGCACAGGCGGGGCTGGAGCAGGAGCGTCGTGCGCTGCGTCTGCTACCAAAGAATTTGTCGTGGCAGCACCTCGATAGCGCTGCCCTGCAACTGCGTTTTACGCTGCCGGCTGGGAGTTATGCCACGGCGCTGTTGCGCGAGCTGCTGCGGCTGAGCGATGCAACGCGCCGGACAAAATAATAGTGTTACCGAAGTCTAAAGGTTCCTGCCAGGCTGGCAAGGCTGTTAGAAATGTTGGTAAAACTGGCATTGGCCTCATCCCTGAGTGGACTGTGATGGCCTATTTGCGCCGCAGTAAAACATAGGCGGCACCGGTACCACCGTGCTGTGGCTGGGCCGAGCAGAAGGCAAGCACCTCGTCGTGCTGTCGCAGCCAGTGGTTGACCCTGCTCTTGAGTACCGCCTGATTGTTGGTTGAGCGATAACCCTTGCCGTGGATAATCCGAACGCACTGCCGTTGCCCTAGCTGGCAGTGGTGGAGAAAGTGACTGAGTGCCTGGCGGGCCTCTTCCACCCGCAGACCGTGCAGATCCAGCTCGCCACTGATGGGCAGCTGACCACGGCGCAGTGTGCGCAACACCCTCTGTTGCAGGCCGCTACGGCTGAATAACAGCTCGTCGTCGTTCTCTAATGGTGTCGCCTCGTGGCCGTCGGAGAGGCGATCATCAATAAGCGGCAGCTCCTTGCGTACCTTCGGACGGGGGCGCGGTGGTGGGGGTGGCGGGGGTGTGGGGAGGGATATTTCCGCTAGCGGCTTTACACCTTTGACACTGGCACGAAACAGGGCCTGATCCTCCGGGCTGATCTGCTGTTTTTTTGCCATAGTGCGGGCCTCGCCCCGTTGCCGTGTAAGCGCTAAATGTGGTGAAGGCGCGATTCTAACATACTGTTTTCGCACATAGACTTCATGGCCCCGCACACTGCTGTTATAGTAGCCGGTAACCTTATTAATAGTCTCCTCGCAGCAACTTTTGAGGGGAAGAGAAGAATAACCCAATGAATATTCTCATCAGCAACGATGACGGCTACCTCGCCCCGGGGATTCGTACTCTGGCGCAACATCTGAAAACCGTCGCCAATATCACCGTGGTGGCCCCCGAGCGTGATCGCAGCGGTGCCAGTAACTCCCTGACCCTCGAGTTCCCTATCCGCGTCAATCCGGCGGATGAGGGGGTCTTCCGTGTCGATGGTACTCCCACCGACTGTGTTCACCTCGCGATCACCGGGATGCTGGAGCAGGAGCCGGACATGGTGGTCTCAGGCATCAATGCCGGGGCCAACATGGGGGACGATGTGCTCTACTCGGGCACGGTGGCAGCGGCGATGGAGGGGCGGTTCCTCGGCTATCCGGCGATCGCTGTATCGCTGGTCTCCCGTGGCGGTCATGAGTTTGAACACTTTGAGACGGCGGCGAAGGTTGCCGTTGAGTTACTAGATCGTATCCGCTCGCACCCGCTGCCCAGCGATACCATTCTCAATGTGAACGTGCCGGATCTCCCATGGGAGGAACTGCAGGGCTTTGAGGCGACCCGTCTGGGGCATCGCCACAAGTCTGAGCCTGTGATCAAGAGTAGCGATCCGCGTGGTCGTCCCATCTACTGGGTTGGCCCTGCCGGGGCGGAGCAGGATGCCGGGCCGGGAACCGATTTTTATGCGGTACGCCAAGGGCGTGTCTCGGTGACACCGTTGAAGGTCGATTTGACCCGTCACGACCTGGTGAACGATGTCGCCAGCTGGCTGGATGAGGCGCACTAGTCGATGAATACACAGGCCCGCCAGGGGATCGGTATGACCTCGCAACGCACCCGCGAGCGGTTGATTAATCGACTTGTGGTGCAGGGGATCGGGAATGAGCAGGTGCTCGATGTGATACGCAATGTGCCACGTCATATCTTTGTTGATGAGGCGCTGGCCTCGCGTGCCTATGAAGACACGGCGCTGCCAATCGGTAGTGGCCAGACGATCTCCCAGCCCTATGTGGTGGCGCGCATGACCGAGGCGATAATGGCCGTTTCGCCACGGCGGGCGTTGGAGGTGGGGAGTGGTTGTGGTTATCAGACGGCGATCCTTTCAAAGCTGGTTCCCGAGGTCTTCTCTATTGAGCGTATTGAAGCCCTTTACCAGAAGGCCAAACGCAACCTTTCTGAACTCCAGGTGACTAACGTGCGACTGCGCTACGGTGACGGCTATCGTGGCTGGCCTGCTGCCGCCCCCTTCGATGCCATTCTGGTGGCGGCGGCACCGCCGGAGATCCCCGAGGCCTTACTGAAACAGCTGGCCGAGGGTGGCCGTTTGATAATTCCAGTGGGTGACGGTGCAGAGCAGGAGTTACAGCTGATCACGCGCAAAGGCAATCAGTTTCACCGGGAGGTACTGGAGCGGGTGGTGTTTGTGCCGATGCTCTCCGGTGCCGATAATTGAGGCCGTAATGAATTTTTTCTCAAAATTTTATGACAAGGTGCTGGGCTGGTCACGTCATCGCCATGCGCAGTGGTATCTCGGAGGCTTGAGCTTTGCCGAGTCCTCTTTCTTTCCTATCCCGCCTGATGTGATGCTGGCCCCGATGTCATTGGCCCGCCCGCAGCGAGCCTGGCACTTTGCGCTGTTAACCACAGTGGCCTCGGTGGTGGGCGGCGTGTTCGGTTATTTTATCGGTGTCTTCGCCTTTGATATGGTTGAGCCGCTGTTGCACAGTGCGGGTTACTGGCACACCTATGAGCGGGCCGTCGCCTGGTTTGAGCAGTGGGGATTCTGGGCGATCTTCCTCGCTGGTTTCTCCCCGATACCTTATAAGATCTTTACCATCAGCTCCGGTGTGGTGGGGATGGCCTTTTTCCCCTTTATTATCGCCTCGGCGGTGGGACGCGGCGCGCGCTTCTTTCTGGTGGCGGGTCTGATGCGCTGGGGCGGCGAGCGGATGGAGAAGACTCTGCGTGTCTATATTGATCGCATCGGCTGGGTGTTGATCCTTGCCGTGGTCATCGCCTACTTTGCCTTCAATTCGGTCAACAATGGATAAGGGCAGAGTGGTTGCACAGTGGGTAGTGCTTGGCATGCTACTTGGTATGCTCGCGGGCTGTGGTCGCATGATGCCGATGGGGGACGGTGATGAGCTGGTTAAGTACACCGTTAACCGGGGTGAGACCCTCTACTCTATCTCCTGGCGTTATGGGTACGATCACCGCGAGGTAGCGGCCTGGAATAATATTCAACCACCCTATAATATCTATCCCGGTCAGCAATTATTGATCATCGCTCCACATCAAAAATTTGCCAAGGCGTCACGCCAAACGGCTACAACTCCTGCTACCAAGCCCGCTGCAACAACTAAGCCTGCACGTACTGCCTCCGTCACACGCCCTGCCGTGGTGGCATCGGCCAGTTCAGTTAAGCCACGCATTACGACTAATACATCTAACCGGGTTGAAAAGCGTCCCGTCAGTCGCCAACAAAAGAGTGTAGCGTGGCGCTGGCCAAGCGAGGGCGTGATCGTGAGTGGCTTCAGTCCCAGTAAGGGGAAGAAGGGGCTCGATATCCGCGGCAAGCTTGGGCAGAGTGTGATCGCGGCAGCATCGGGAAATGTGGTCTATAGTGGTAACGGCCTGATAGGTTACGGAAATTTGGTCATTATCAAACACAACGATACCTATCTCAGTGCCTACGGTCACAATCGACGCCTACTGGTCAAGGAAGGCAGCACGGTTAAGCAGGGGCAGAAGATCGCTGAAATGGGCGATAGCGGTAAAGAGGGCGTCATACTCCACTTTGAGATACGTCGTGATGGCAAGCCGGTCAATCCATTGAGCTACTTGCCGAAGAGGAACGACTAGCGATAATCATTATTTAGAGGGAAAAAATGGACAAACAACAGATCCATGAAGAGGAAGGTTCACTGATAGAGGACATCGATACGGTGGAAGAGGAAGTGCAAACCGTATTCAAGGCAGGCAAGGTGGCAGATAGCCAGATGGATGCGACACGTCTCTATTTGAGTGAGATCGGCTTCTCACCGCTGCTTACGGCAGAGGAGGAGGTGTACTACTCCCGCATGGCCCTGAGGGGGGAAGAGGCGGGTCGTAAGCGCATGATTGAGAGTAACCTGCGACTGGTAGTGAAGATTGCCCGTCGTTACCTCAATCGTGGACTGGCCCTGCTGGATCTTATCGAAGAGGGGAACCTG